>JBQDTF010000004.1:45841-64712 GCA_052099095.1 Pseudoclavibacter sp. | reverse complement strand
TGGAGAAGTTCCCGCAACGAAGTGGCTTTCCCATCCCGAGGCTCGAGGGGCCTGCGCGGGGCGGCTCGGCGACCCGTGCGGCCCCTGCGTCCGCGTGCGGTGTGCCACGTTCACTCCCGTACTCTCGGGATGGCTTTCACGCACGCAGATGGGGTGAAGCGCACCGGGTTGTCTCTTTCGGGATGGAGAAGTCGCTTCGGGTTGGAGAAGTTCCCGCAACGAAGTGACTTTCCCATCCCGAGGCTCGGAGGGGCGCGGCTCGGAGGGCGCGGCGGGGCGGGGCGACGGCGGGCGCTACGCGCGGGCCGGGACGTCGTGCCAGCGGCCGTCTTCGATGGATGCTTCAGCTGCCTCGACGATCTGCGCGGCCACAAGCCCGTCGGCGATAGATGGCGCGACCTGCACGCCAGTCACGACGCTCTCCAGGAAGCGAGCGGCCTCGATGGTCTTGAGGTCGTCGAAGCCCATGCCGGTTCCGCCGCCTGGCTGGAAGCGATGGAACTCGCCGTGGCCGGGGGACATGTAGACCGTCGTGTAGCCGTAGGGGTTCGATGAGTCGAGGCACACCTCGAGCTCGTTGAGGCGCTGGAAGTCCCACCGCAGCGATCCCTTGGTGCCGTACACCTCGAGGGCGTACTCGGCGCGCGGCCCGCGCATGATGCGGCTCGAGTCCATGATGCCGATGGCACCGTTGTCGAAGCGCATGAGGAGGGCTGCGTAGTCCTCGTTCTCGACGGGCTTCAGCTCGCCGGTCCCTGGCGCTGATCGGTCGACGATGCCGGTGCCGGGGGCCGGGCGCTCGGTGATGAACGTCTCCGCCGTCGCCGAGACGCTGCCGATGCGACCCACGACGTGCTGGGCGAGGTCGAGGCCGTGCGAGAGCAGGTCTCCGAGGACGCCCGAGCCCGCGCGCTCGCGCTCGAAGCGCCAGGTGAGCGGGGCGAGCGCGTCGGACGAGTAGTCGGCGAGGAGGGCGCCGCGCACGTTCGTGACCCGGCCGATCGCTCCTTCTTCGATGAGCTGCTTCATGTGCGCGATCGCGGGGGCGTTGCGGTAGTTGAACCCGACGGCCGTGACGATGCCGGCTGCATCCACGGCGGATGCGATGCGCCGCGAGTCGGAGGCGTACCGCCCCATGGGCTTCTCGATCCAGAACGGCTTCCCGGCCTCGGCTGCGGCGATCGCCATCTCTGCGTGCAGGAAGTTGGGCGAGCAGATCGAGACGACGTGGACCTCGGGGTCGGCGAGCACCTCGTGGTAATCGGCGACGGTGCGCTCGAAGCCGAGGCGCTCCTCTGCCTGGGCGCGAGCTTCCGGCACTGGGTCGGCCGCGACGACAAGCCTGGTCTTGATGCCGAGCTCGGGGAAGTGGTCTGGGACGGCACGGTAGGCGCGCGAGTGGAGGCGGCCCATCCATCCGACGCTGATGAGGCCGACGCCGATGGTGCGGGGAGCGGTGGTGGTCTGGTCGGTCATGGGAACTCCTTTGTCCAGGATGTAGCTGTCATATGTTCGGACAACGAGACATTTCTACTCGGTTTTGGGGCTTCGTAGCTTTGCGTAACCTTGCGTTACCTGAAGCGCTCAGCTTGCGCGTCAGCTCGGGCGTCATGCTGTCCTGATGGGCTTTGCCGAGGGACACACCGCCGTAGGAAACGCGTCAGCTGCAGCGCCGGACCGGGTGATCGTGCGGGGCGCCCGCGAGCACAACCTCCGGGGCGTCGACGTCGAGATTCCCCGAGATGCGCTTGTCGCGTTCACGGGCGTCTCCGGCTCCGGCAAGAGCTCGTTGGCCTTCGGCACGCTGTATGCCGAGGCGCAGCGCCGCTACTTCGAGTCCGTTGCGCCCTACGCGCGTCGCCTCATGAACCAGGTCTCCCCGCCAGACGTCGATGCGGTGGAGGGCCTGCCACCGGCGGTTGCGCTCCCGCAGCAGCGCGGCGGGGGAAGTGCCCGCTCGACGGTCGGGAGCACCTCCACGATCGCGAACGTCGTGCGGATGCTCTTCTCGAGAGTTGGGGAGTACCCGGCGGGTGCTCCGATGCTGCTCGCCGAGGACTTCTCCGCCAACACCGTGCAGGGCGCCTGCCCGAACTGCCACGGGCTCGGCCGGGTCTACGAAGTGCCCGAGGAGCTCATGGTCCCGGATGCATCGCTGACGATCCGCGACGGGGCGATAGCCGCCTGGCCCACGGCCTGGCACGGCAAGCAGCTGCGTGACAGCCTGGTCTCGCTCGGCTACGACATCGACATCCCGTGGCGCGACGTCCCGGCGAAGCAGCGGTCGTGGCTGCTCCACACGACCGAGAAGCCGCAGGTGCCCGTCTTCACGGGCCGCTCGCCCGCCCAGGTGCGCGCAGCCGTGGCTGCAGGCGACGAGCCGTCCTACATGAGCACCTTCGTCGGCGTGAAGCGCTACGTGCTCGACACCTTCGCCAACTCGAAGAGCGAGCGGATGCGCGAGAAGGCGGCGGCGTTCATGGAGAGCGTCCAGTGCCCCGCCTGCCGTGGCACGAGGCTGAAGCCGGATGCGCTCGCCGTGACCTTCGAGGGGCGGGACATCACGCAGATCGCCGCGATGCCGCTTCGCGAGCTGGCCGCACTCATGGAAGGGGTGCTTCAGCCCGGCTGGGCCCCGGCGCGGGAGGGGCGAGGCGACGAGTCCCTTGCGCCCGAGCAGCTCCTCGCCGCGCGCCGCCTGGCCGGCGAGCTCTGCGCCCGCCTTGCGCCGCTCGCGGACCTCGGGCTCGGCTACCTCTCCCTCGATCGCCAGACGGGCACACTCTCAGGCGGCGAGCTCCAGCGGCTGCGGCTCGCGAACCAGCTGCTTGCGGGCCTCTTCGGCGTCGTGTTCGTGCTGGACGAGCCATCGGCTGGGCTCCACCCCGCGGACACGGAGGCGCTGCTCGGGATCCTCCGGGGCCTGCGCGACCGAGGCAACACCGTCTTCTACGTCGAGCACTCGCTCGACGTCATCCGCGAGGCCGACTGGATCGTCGACATCGGCCCAGGGGCGGGCGCCTCGGGTGGCAGCATCGTCTACTCGGGAGCGCTTGACGGTCTCAAGGGCGCTGAGGACTCCGTGACGCGTCGGTACCTGTTCGACTGCGCCGACTCGCCGCAGCCGACACACCGCGAGCCGCGGCCGCGCACCCAGCACGTGAGGCTCGAGGGAGTGGTGCGCAACAACATCCGGGGTCTCTCGGTGGAGTTCCCCCTCGGCTGTCTGACCGCCGTCACGGGCGTCTCGGGGTCCGGCAAGACGACCCTCGTCAACCAGGCGCTCCCGGACCTGCTGCGGGCGAGCCTTTCGAGCGAGGTCGGCGAGACGACCGCGGCCGACGAGCCGGAGCGCAGTGATCCGATGCTCGCCGTCGAAGCAGCGGCGACTCGGGGCAGGGCGTCGGGCCCCGCCGACCGTCTCAAGCGGATCGTGCAGGTCAGCCAGGCCCCCATCGGGCGCACGTCGCGCTCGAACGTCGCCACCTACACGGGGCTGTTCGACCGCATCCGCTCGCTGTTCGCGGCGACGGATGAGGCGAAGCGGCGGCGCTACAGCGCCAGCCGCTTCTCATTCAACCTGCCGAGCGGCCGCTGCCCGACGTGTCGGGGCGAGGGCACGATGGAGGTCGAGCTGCTGTTCCTCCCCACGGTGCAGGCCCCCTGCTCGACGTGCGGCGGCAAGCGCTACAACGCGGAGACGCTCGAGATCGAATTCGAAGGCTCCTCGATCGCCGACGTGCTCGCGATGAGCGTCACCGAGGCCCGCGACAAGTTCGCGGGGCACGCTGAGGTGCTCCAGCATCTGGATGCGCTCGTCGACGTTGGCCTCGGCTACGTCTCGCTCGGCCAGCCCGCGCCGGAACTCTCGGGAGGGGAGGCGCAGCGGGTGAAGCTCGCGTCCGAGCTGCGGCGTGCACAGCAGGGCGACACGCTCTATCTGCTCGACGAGCCCACATCCGGCCTGCACCCTGCCGACTCCGATCGGCTGCTCGGGCATCTGCACGACCTCGTCGATCTCGGTAACACCGTCATCCTGGTCGAGCACGACATGCGCGTCGTCGCCGGGGCCGACTGGGTAATCGACATGGGCCCTGGTGCGGGGGACGAGGGTGGAGCGATCGTCGCGCAGGGGACACCGCAGGAAGTGGCCGAGGTCGAGGGGAGCGCGACGTCGACGTATCTGAAGGCGGCGGTTGACCGCCTCGCGGCTTCCGCCGTGTGAGCGGTCCGACGCTCACGAGCGCTCACCCGGCGGGGCGCGGGGTGGCCAACGGGTCGACCATCGCGAAAGGCGGGCGCAGGGGTGACCCTGCGCCCGCCTTTTCTCGCGGGTCGGGCACGCCGCTCCATGAGCGGCATGCCCGAGTTGATTTGCGTGGCGCTACTTGATGGCGTCGCGGAGTGTCGCCGCGGCTGCTGCCACGTCGTCCGCAGCGTAGATGGATGCGCCGGCGACGGCGATCTCGGCTCCGGCGTCCTGGACGGACGAGATAGTGGTGATCTTGATGCCACCGGCGACCGAGAACGGCACGCCTGACGCGCGGCCGGCGTCGAGGAGCGTCTCGAACGTGAAGCCGTCCTCCGCCTGCTCGTCGAGACCGGCGTGCATCTCGACGAACTTGGCGCCGAGGGCGACAACTTCCTTGGCGCGGGCTGCCTTGTCCTGCACGCCGATCAGGTCGACGACGACGCCCTTCCCGTGTGCTTCGGCTGCCTTCACAGCACCCGCGATGGTGCTGTCGCCAGCGACGCCGAGCACGGTGATGAGGTCGGCGCCAGCGGAGAAGGCGATGTCGGCTTCGAGCTCGCCGGCATCCATCGTCTTGAGGTCGGCGAAGACGATCTTGTCCGGGTGGGCTTCCTTGATCGCGGTGATCGCGGAGAGGCCGGCGCTCTTGATGAGCGGCGTGCCGAGCTCGAGGATGTCGACGCTCGGAGCGGCGGCGGCCGCGAGCTCGAGTGCGGCTTCTGTGGTGAGGGTGTCCATTGCGAACTGCAGCTTCATGGTGATCTTCCTTCTCGTTCTGTGGTGTGGGTCTTGGGTGCCCAGTTCGTGGGCGGAGTGGTGCCTCTTACTCGAGGTTCGCGTGCCGCGGCCAGAGCTCGTCTGCGGTCGCGCCGGATCCGAGCCAGAGGCCGTGGAAGAGCGCGTCGCCGATGAGCACTACCGTCTGCTCGAAGAGGCTTCCCGCGTACTGGGCGCTCGCGGTGCCTGAGCGGTCGAGCTTGGTCGCGGCGGGGACGATGATGATCGTGTCGGCGAGCTCCCCGAGCTGCGACTTCTCGTCCGTGGTGATGGCCGCGACTCGGGCGCCGGCACTCTTGGCGGTGCGCGCGGCCGCGACGATGCCGGAGGTCGTGCCGGAGCCGCTTGCGGTGAGCAGCACGTCGCCTTCGCGGATCGCCGGGGTCGTGACTTCGCCGACGACATGCACGTCGAGCCCGAGGTGCATGAGTCTCATCGCCGTCATGCGCAGGCCGAGGCCTGATCGCCCGGCGCCGTGCACGAAGACGCGCCCGGCATTGACGAGGAGTGCGGCGGTGACGGCGAGCTCGATCTCGCTGATGGAGGCCGCTGACTTCCGCAGCTCTCCGGTGATGATATCGAGGGATTCGGTGACGCGTGTTGCTGCCATGGCCTCAGTCTTCGCCTCGCGGCGCCAAGGGGCAGCCACCCGCTGGTGGGGTTCTACCTACCTGAAAGGATGGGTGGGGGAGTGCGGGTAGGTTGACGGTATGGATGGAACGACTGACTCTCCGTCATCGGCTTCTCGGCAGAGCGCCGCTGACCTCGCGCAGACCGTCGCGGAACTCGCGGACCGGCACGCGGTGACACTCGAATCGGTGCTCGCGATCCTGCGCTCATCGCGTGTTGGGGACCAGGCGGCGAGGTCCATGGCGATCGATGTCGCCGCCTCGGCGCTTGTGGGGCTCAGGACGGAGACCGACCAGCAGCGCGGGAAGATCCTGGAGCCGGTCGTGGGTGCGTTCGCGCGCCTGAGGACCGACCTGCGTCCCCTGGTCCGGTTCGGTGACCTCGATGTGCAGTTCGTGGAGCCTCCTGCGACGGGTCGGGCGCTTCCTGGCGAGGTTGCCCACGCTGCGCGGGCGATCGTGCGCACCGCTGTGCTCGCCTATGTGGATGCGGGTGAGGCTCGTCGGGTGCGCATCCAGTGGGATTGCGACGGCTTGAACTTGCTGATCGGCATTCGGGACGACGGTGCGGGCGAGCTCACCGTGCATGATGACGCGCTGCGGCCGATCGCCGAGAGGGTGACGGCGCTCGACGGTGTACTTGGTGTTGCGTCCACTCCGGGTTGGGGGTCGGACGTGAGTGTGACGTTGCCGCTCGATCCGCCCTCGGGGGTGGCGCACTTGGATGGAAGCGTCGAGTTGAGTGCTCGAGAGCGAGATGTCCTGCGACTCGTTGTGGAGGGGCGCAGGAATCATGAGATCGCGGCGGAACTCGCCATCAGTGTGAACACGGTGAAGTTCCACGTCTCGAATCTGCTGAGGAAGGCGGGGGCGCGCAATCGGGCGGAGCTTGTTGTGCTCTCGCGCTGAGATGCGGGCGGCCCCGGCGCCGTTTCGGAACCTCACGGGTAACTATTATCTGGTGAACGTCTGATTTCTGTTATGTTTGACCCGCCACAACGAGGTGGCAGGCGACGTTGTCCTGTGTGCAGCTCGCCGTAGCGGCGAACGTGAGGAATCACATGTCAGCAACTGCAGGAGTGCTCCCATCGAAATCGAGGAGCCTGGTCATCTCGCTTTGCTTCGTGGCCATCGTCTTCGACGGCTACGACCTGGTCGTCTACGGCGCGATCACGCCAGCGCTGCTGGGCTACGAGGACTGGGGGCTCACGCCGGTCCAGACGGGTGCTATCGGCAGCTACGCGCTCATGGGTATGTTCTTCGGTGCGATCCTGATCGGCTACCTCACGGATGTCCTCGGGCGGCGCAAGGTGATGCTGCTCTCCATCGTCTTCTTCTCACTCATGATGATCCTCTCGGCGCTCGCACCGAACCCGCTGGTCTTCGGTGCATCTCGCTTCCTGGCCGGGCTCGGGCTCGGAGGAGTGATCCCGACGGCCATCGCCCTCACGGTCGAGTTCTCCTCCGCGAAGCGCAAGAACTTCAACAACGCCCTCATGTTCTCCGGCTACGCGGTTGGCGGGGTGTTGTCGGCTTTCCTGGCGATCGTGCTGCTGGAGGCGATCGGGTTCAGGGGCATGCTGCTCATCGGTGCGCTGCCGCTTGTCACCGTCGCTCCGCTCATCTACTTCCTGCTCCCCGAGTCCCCGGCATTCCTTCGCGCTCGAGGTCGGGTCGAGGAGGCGGATGCGCTGGTCGCGGCCTACGGTCTCGAGCCGGTCGCTGCTCCGCCGCGTCAGGTTGACGTTCCCATCACGAAGGGGGAGGGGCGCTTCCGTGTGCTGTTCTCGCGCCGCTATATCTGGGGCACGGTCCTCTTCTGCGTCGCCGGTATCGCTGGGCAGACGCTCGTGTACGGCTTAAACACGTGGCTGCCGCAGCTCCTGGTGAGCGCGGGCTACACGCAAACCTCGTCGCTGACCTTCCTGCTGGCGAGCAATGCGGGTGCGGTGGCGGGTGTGCTCATCTCTGCGAGGCTCGCTGATCGTTTCGGGCCTCGCCCGCTGACGCTCGTCGGCTTCACAGCGGCCGCCCTGGCGCTGCTCCTCATGGCAAGCGGGTGGTTCGATCAGCCCGTCATGTACTTCTTCGTCGCGGGCCTCGGCTTTGGTTCGGTCGGTGTCCAGATCCTCATCAACGGCTACGTTGCGACGTACTTCGAGGATCGGGTTCGGGCGACGGCGCTCGGCGTGACGCTCGGCATCGGGCGCATCGGCGCGGTGGTGGCGATCTACGGCGGCGGTGTGCTGATCGCGGCCGAGCTCGGGAACTTCGCGAACTTCGCCGTCTGGTCGCTTGCTGCGGTGCTCGGCGCTGCGGCGATCGCCCTGGTCCCCAGAAGATCTAACACTTCGAACACGGTCACTGCTAGAGTGTCACACGAGCGCATCTAGCATGCACCCCCAAATATCAGGACTCGAATCAACGACGATGGAGTACTCATGCAAAGTCAGCTGATCATTGACAATTCCGCTCGAGACGCGAGCGGCGGCGGCACATTCGAACGGCGCAATCCACTCACCGGGCAGGTCGTGAGCACCGGGGCTGCGGGAACCAAGGCCGATGCGATCGAGGCAGTCGAATCGGCATCCGCCGCCTTCGCGAGCTGGTCCCAGGTGGGCCCGTCTGCCCGTCGCGACGTGATGCTGAAGGCTGCGGACCTCCTCGAATCGCGTGCGGGCGAGTTCATCGAGAGCATGATGACGGAGGTCGGCGCTGCTCAGCTCTGGGCTGGCTTCAATGTCTTCCTCACGACCCAGCTTCTGCGCGAGGCCGCCGGTCTGGCCACGCAGATCCAGGGTGAGACGATTCCGACCGACAAGCCGGGGACCATCTCGATGACGGTTCGCCAGCCAGCCGGTGTCGTCTTCAGCATGGCACCGTGGAACGGCACCGGGGTGCTCGCGGCTCGCGCGCTTGCCTACCCGATCGTCTGCGGGAACACCGTGGTCTTCCGCGCATCCGAGTTCAGCCCGCGCACGCATCAGATCATCGCCGAGGTGCTGCAGCAGGCTGGTCTGCCTGACGGTGTCCTCAACTTCATCTCGACCACACCGGGCGACGCCGACGAGGTCGTCGAGGCGATCATCGCGCACCCGGCCGTCCGCCGCGTGAACTTCACTGGCTCGACCGGTGTCGGGCGCAAGATCGCCGAGAAGGCTGCCCGTTACCTCAAGCCGGCACTCCTCGAGCTCGGCGGCAAGGCACCGCTTGTCGTGCTCGACGACGCGGACATCGACGGGGCGGTGAATGCCGCCGTGTTCGGCACGTTCATGTACCAGGGGCAGATCTGCATGTCGACCGAGCGGTTCGTGGTGGATGCGAGCGTCGCGGACGAGTTCGTCGAGAAGTTCGCTGCGCGCACCGCCCAGCTCGCGGTCGGTGACCCGCTGGCGGACGCCTCCACCGTTATCGGGCCGATGATCCGAGCTGAGTCGGGCGACCGCATCAACAAGCTCATCGACGATGCCGTCGCCAAGGGGGCCCGGGTTGTTGTCGGCGGCCACGCCGACGGCGCCACCATGTCTGGGACGATCGTCGACAACGTGACACCCGACATGGACATCTACGACCAGGAGACCTTCGGGCCGATCACGACGATCGTCCGCGTCGATGGGGTGGACGAGGCGATCCGAGTCGCGAACGACACCGAGTACGGTCTTGCTGCGGCTGTCTTTGGCAAGGATTCGTCGCGAGCCATGCAGGTTGCGCTCCGCATCGACGCCGGGCACGTCCACGTCAACGGCGCGACGGTCCAGAACGAGGCCCAGGCGCCATACGGCGGTATGAAGGCGAGCGGGTACGGCCGCTTCGACGGGCGGGCCGTCATCAACGAGTTCACCGAGCTGAAGTGGATCACGATCGAGCCGTCGGATCAGCAGTACCCGATCTGAGGCCGCTTGGTTCCTCCCGCGCCGGCGCATCGGTCGGCGGCGCGGGAGATAGAGTCGCGGTCGCGACGCGTACAGCGTCCGGCCGCGCTTCTGTGTATGCCGTGCGCGGCGGGAATGGGGAGCTCTTATGGCACAGAACACGCGGTCCGTTGTACTCGACCTCTACGGCGGGTACTTCCGATACATCGACGAGGGGCGTGTGCGCCTCGGCGCGCTCATCGAGCTGCTCGAGGTGTTCGGCATCGAGGCCACGACAACTCGAGTCACGCTCTCGCGGCTCAAGAAGGACGGCTGGTTCGCGACGACGCGAGTCGGGCGCGAGAGTACGTATCAGCTCTCCGAGCGGATGCTGCACATCCTTGACGACGGACGCTCACGCATCTTCACCCGCGCCGACGACGAGTGGGATGGCTGCTGGACCCAGGTGGTGTACCAGGTGCCGGAGAGCTCGCGGGGAACCAGGGAAGCGGTGCGGAAACAGCTCCTCTGGCACGGCTTCGGCCAGTTCGCGTCCTCGATCTGGATCTCGCCGCACGACAACGCTGAGGAGCTCGCGCAGCTGCGGCTGGACTTTCCAGAGGCCACCGTCGACGTGTTGCGTGTCAGGTCGACATCGCTGACGGGGGATGCGGAGATCTCGCGTCGGTGCTGGGATCTCGATGGGCTCGACGGGCAGTACCGCGAGTTCATCGACCGCTTCTCGTATCTGACTGCCGATGGGGCGATCGCGGCGCTGTCAGGGAGTGAGGCGCTTGTTGTGCGGACGCAGCTGATCGCCGAGGTTCGGCGCCTGACCTTCAGTGACCCCGACCTTCCGATCGAGCTCCTGCCCGAGCACTGGTCGGGCCGGCGCGCGTTCGAGTTCTTCCGCCGGGTTTACTCCGCGCTCGGGCCCGGGGCTGAGGCGTTTGTCGAGTCCGTGGTCGGGCTGTCGGTCAAGGAGTGGTCCTCGCCCCGTATCCCGTGAGTGGGCTCCGGATGTGGTTGGTCTGTTGTGCTCCCCAGGGCCTGGCGTTACACTTGTAACACGCTCGTCGAATATTTGTTATATTTCGGAGCGGTAGACCAAATGCATTCAAGGGAGAATGAACATGTCACTGCGAGTCGCATGCATCGGTGGAGGGCCAGGCGGCCTCTTCTTCGCCACACAGCTCAAGCGCCAGTCTCCGGATACCGAAGTTGTCCTCTTCGAACGCAACCAGCCCGAGGATGCGTTCGGCTTCGGCGTCGTCTTCTCCGACTCGACGCTCAAGCGGATCAACGAAGCTGACCCCGTGCTGCGCGACGGGCTCAGTGAGCACGGTCGCCACTGGGAGCGGATCGAAGTTTGGAACCGGGGCGCGAAGATCGGGTTCGACGGCAACGGCATGGCGGCCATCCACCGCCGTCGCCTGCTGCCGCTGCTGCAGTCCGGTGCTGCTGAGGCCGGAGTCGAGCTGCGCTTCGGCGTGAACGTGTCGAGCCTCGAAGATCTCGCCGACTTCGACGTCATCGTCGGGGCCGACGGTGCCAACTCGTTTGTGCGCCGGGCCATCGAGGGTGACATCGGCCAGACCGTCGAGACGGCAACCGCCAAGTTCATCTGGTTCGGAACCGACCACATGTTCGACGGGCTCACGTTCGTGCACCGCACAAGCGAGTTCGGCGCGTTCGCGGCGCACGCCTACCCGATCAGCGACGACATCAGCACGTTCATCGTGGAGACGGACGAGGAGACCTGGCGCGCTGCGGGGCTCGACGAGTTCGACGTGACCCAGCCGCCCGGTGCCTCGGACGAGAAGACTCGGGAGTTCGTCGAGCGCCTCTTCGCCGAAGATCTCGCGGGTGGCACCGTCATCGCGAACAACTCGCGGTGGGCGAACTTCCGCACTCGACGCACCGACACCTGGCACAGCGGCAACGTAGTCCTGCTCGGCGATGCGGTGCACACGGCACACTTCTCGGTGGGGTCAGGCACGAAGATGGCCATGGAGGACGGCATCGCCCTCGCCCGTGAGCTGGCGGCAGGCCACGCCTCACTCGAGGACGCCTTCGTCGCCTACGAGGCCGACCGCCAGCCGCCCGTGAAGAAGATCCAGGATGCTGCGCGCGGTGGGCTCAGCTGGTGGGAGCACTTCGGCTTCTACGGGCGCACCCTCGAGCCGGCCCAGCTCGCGTTCCACTTCTTCTCGCGCTCCATCAACATCGACAGGATCGAACCCCGAGACCCCAAGCTCGTCGCGGAAGTCCGCGCCGACTGGGAGGCGAAGCACGGCAGCCCGGCGCTCAGCACGCCGTTCACGGTCGGCGACACGCGCTTCGATGGGCGAGTTCTCGAGGTCGAGGGAGACCACCTGACTTCTGCAGAAGCACGCGTCTCGGTCACGGGCGACGTGTCGGTGATCAGCGTCCCGAGGGAGCCGCTCGATGAGCAGCAGATCGAGCAGCTGGCTGCCGCCGCTGAGCACGGTACCGTGCTGGTGACCGGGGGAGACCCGCTCCAGCGTGTCCGGGTCAGCGAGCAGGCCCGCCTCGCGTTCGGGCGCACGAGCCTGATCGAGGTCGAGCCCGGCGGACCCCTCGACCCGGAGACGCTTGTGCTCTCCGGTCGAGCGGACGCCGTGGTCACGAACGCCGGTGACGCGCGTGTCTGAGCCGCAGGGGCTCGCACTTCGGCCCCGCACAGTAGGCAACCGCTCCGCGATCGGCGAGGATGGGGCGGCGACTCGACTAGAGCGCATGCTCGCACCGAAGGTGATCGCCGTGATCGGCGCATCCCGGAAACCCAACAAGCTCGGCACCGCGATGATGGCGTCGGTTGAGGGCTTCCCCGGCACGCTCCTCCCGGTGAGCCCCGGCGACGAGACGATGTTCGACTCCGTGGCCCAGGCGGCGGAGTCCGCCGGCTCGGTTGACCTCGCGTTGCTCTGCGTACCGGCAGCCGCCTGCCCCCAGGTGCTGCGTGAGTGCGCCGCGGCGGGGGTCGCTGGAGCCGTGATTTGCGCCGGCGGGTTCGCAGAAGTGGATGCGGCGGGCGCGGCGCTGCAGGCGGAGATCGACGCCATCGTCGCCGAGACCGGGATACGACTGCTCGGCCCGAACACCTCCGGCTTCTTCGTGCCGGGGGATGGCGTGCTCGCCAGCTTCGTGCCTGGGGTCACGCACCTCGGCCACGGCGCCGTCGGAGTCGTCGCCGCCAGCGGTGGCGTCAACCATGCCGTCTCGTTCCAGCTCGACCGCGTCGGTGCCGGCGTCAGCGTCGGGGTAGGTCTCGGCGCAGCCGCCGACGTGGGAGCCGCGGAGCTGGTCGAGTATCTCGCAGGCCACGAGCAGACCCGTGTGATCGCCCTCCACCTCGAGAGCGTCGCGGATGGCCCGGCGCTGCTGGCCGCAGTCAGGTCGGCCGCCGCGGTGAAGCCGGTTGTCGCTCTTGTTGTCGGACGCAGCAGCACGGTCGTTGAGTTCGCGAAGTCGCACACGGGTGCCCTCGCGACCTCGTGGGCGACAACCCGCGCCCTGCTCAGGCAGGCTGGTGCTGTTGTTGTCGGCAACGAGACCGAACTCGTCAACGCGGCCTCCGCGCTCAGCGGTCGGCGCGCGGAGCCTGCCCCGTCGACACCGTCGGCGCTCGTCACGGGCCAGGCCGGGCCAGGCCTCATCATCGCGGACGAGCTGGCCGCCAGAGGAGTGGACCTCACCCCATTGGCCGCGACGACGCGCGCCCGTTTGCGCGAACTCCTCCCCCCGCTCACCTACCTCGACAACCCCATCGACACAGGACGCCCCGGCCCTCAGTACCCTGACGTGCTGCGCGCCGTCGCCGGCGACGAGAACGTCACGGCGATCGGCATCTACGGCATCACCGAACCCGTCGTGGCCCTCACCGAGGCGGTCACAGCCTCGGGGGCCGCCGACCATCTTCCCGTTCTCATCGCAGTGGATGGGCCGCAGGCCGAGGTCGAGCAGGCCAGGACCGGTGCAAGCCAGGACGTTCCTGTTCTGGTCGGCCCAAGCGCTCTCGCCCAAGGGCTCTGGGCACTCCAGGAAGACGCGCGAGTGCGTCCGACCGGCGCGACCGATGAGCGCATCCGCTCGGACGGCAAGACCCCGGCTGGCCCCGTGAGACCGGGTGCTTGGGACGAAGCCGAGGCCAAAGATCTCCTGGCCTCGCTCGGCGTCAGCGTGCCGGCGCACGTCGTCGGCAGCTCCGACGCGGAAGCGGCGGCCGCGCTCTCCGAGCTGAGGTCGCCGGTCGCCGCCAAGCTGCTCGACGCGAACGTGCTGCACAAGAGCGAGATCGGGGGCGTTGTCCTCGGCATCACCGACCAGCCATCGCTCACGGCCGCCGTCGCGAAGCTCCGTGAGGCCGGTGCCAAGCGCTTCCTCCTCGAGGAGATGGCCCCATCCGGTGTCGACCTGCTGCTCGGGATCCGTCGGGACGTGGTCTTCGGACCAGTCGCCGCACTCGCCCTCGGCGGGATCGAGGCGGAGGTCTACGCAGACTCCGCGATCTGCGGACTGCCGGCGTCGAAGGCGGTGCTCGAGGCGATGCCCGGACAGCTGGCGGCCGCAGAGCTCCTGACCGGATTCAGAGGGCTCCCCGCTCTCGACACGAGCGAACTCGCGGACGTCATCACCAATCTCTTCGGGCTGCTCGAGAGATCCCCCAACATCGCCGAGATCGAGATCAACCCGCTGCGCGTCACCGCGCAGGGACTGATCGCGCTCGACGCCGTCATCATCGAGGTCAAGGAGGACACGCGATGACACAGCTCACCCTGCCAACTTCTGCAGGAACGGTGCCGTGGCCCGCCGAGGCGGAGTCCCACTACCGGGCATCCGGCTTCTGGCTCGGACATTCGCTCTGGCACGTGCTCGCGGAGCGCGCGAAGGAGCATGCTGATGACACCGCCATCGTCGACGGCGAGGTCCGCCTCAGCTACCGGGAGGCGTTCGACCGCGCCGAAGCCGCCGCCGTCCGTCTCCACGACCTCGGCTTCAGGCCAGACGATCGCATTCTCGTGCAGCTGCCCAACGGCTGGGCGATGGCGATCCTCGTGCTGGCCTGCTTGCGCGCCGGTTACGTTCCCGTCATGGCGCTGCCGGCCCAGCGAGAAAGCGAGCTCATCGGAGTCGCGAACCACGCAGAGGCGAGGGCGATCGCCGTCGCCGGCTCCTTCCGCGACGTCGACTTCCGGTCGCTTGCCCAGACCGTCGCCGCCGGAACGCCGTCTGTCGAGATGCTGCTCGTCTCGGGCGATGTCTTGGAAGGAGAAGTGTCCCTCGACGACCTTCTCCGGCCGTCCGAGGAGGAAGACACGAGCGTTCTCACCTTCCCCGACTCGGGTGCTGTCGCCCTCTTCCTGCAGTCCGGAGGCACAACGGGGGCCCCGAAGCTCATCGCCCGCACTCACGACGACTATGAGCTCAACATCCGCGAGTGCGCGGCCGTCGCAGCCCTCACGAAGGACTCCGTCTACCTGGTCGTCCTCCCAGCAGGCCACAACTTCCCGCTCGCCTGCCCAGGGTTCCTCGGGGCACTGGCAGTCGGCGGCAAGGCGGTGTTCCTCCCGAGCCCGTCTCCCAGCGCCGCCTTCGCGGCCATCGAGCAAGAACGGGTCACGCACGTCGCGGTAGTGCCCGCGGTCGCGCAGCGGTGGCTCGAAGTCGTCGAGGAGACCGGCGACTCGTCCGCGCTCGAGACTCTGCAGGTGCTGCAGGTCGGAGGATCGCGCCTGCCAGACGAGATCGCGAGTCGCATCCGTCCGGTACTCGGATGCACGCTGCAGCAGGTGTTCGGGATGGCCGAGGGGCTCATCAACATGACCCGCCTCGACGACCCGGAAGAGGCCATCATCCACACGCAGGGCAGGCCCGTCTGCGAGGCGGACGAGGTGCGAGTCGTCGGCCAGGAAGACGGTCGGGACCGCGGCGTCGACGAGCCAGGGCTCATCCTCACCCGCGGACCGTACACGCCGCGCGGCTATTACGCGGCCCCCGCCGCCAACGAGCGCGCCTTCCTGGAGGGCTGGTACTCGAGCGGCGACATCGTGTGCCGTCGCGCCGACGGCAACCTGGTTGTCCTCGGTCGCGACAAGGACATCATCAACCGCGGCGGGGAGAAGATCTCCGCCGAGGAGATCGAGAGCCTCAGCTATCGGCTCGAGGAAGTGCAGCTCGCGGCCGCCGTCGCGATGCCGGACCAGGCGATGGGCGAGCGGCTCTGCCTCTACGTGGTCCTCCACCCCGGGAGCACGCTCACGCTCGACCGCGTGCGCGCATCCATGGAAGAGGCGAAGATCGCCACCTTCAAGCTCCCGGAACGCCTCGAGGTCGTCGAGGAGATCCCCCTCACCAAGGTCGGGAAGATCGACAAGAAGGCGCTCAGGGACGACATCCGCTCCCGCATGGCATCCGCCTCCGAATCCTGACCTCGCCGCCGCCGAGTCACCCCACACGCACCAACCCAAGAACCCGTCCACCGAGCCAAAGGAGGCTCCCATGTCAGCGCACGACGACCCAAGCATCCCCGCAGTCCCCCCGCCCACGGCAGAAGAGCAGGTGCGCCTCGACGCGCTCTACTCGAAGTTCGAGGCGAACAACATGGTGCCGCTCTGGACGGAGATCGGCGACCTCATGCCGACCCAGCCGAAGCCCGCCGCCATCCCCTACTCCTGGAAGTGGAAAGAACTTCTCCCGCTTGCCGAGGAGGCTGGGGAGCTTGTGCCCGTCGGCCGCGGCGGGGAGCGGCGCGCGATCGCGCTCGCGAACCCGGGCCTGGGCGGTCGGCCCTACATCTCGCCGACGCTGTGGTGCGCCATCCAGTACCTCGGACCGCACGAGATCGCCCCAGAGCACCGCCACTCGCAGAACGCGTTCCGGTTCGTCGTCGAAGGCGAAGGGGTCTGGACGGTTGTCAACGGCGACCCGGTGCGGATGAGCCGCGGCGACTTCCTGCTGACCCCCGGCTGGAACTTCCACGGGCACCACAACGAGACCGACCAGCCGATGGCCTGGATCGACGGACTCGACATCCCGTTCGTGCACTACACCGACACGAGCTTCTTCGAGTTCGGGATCGACCGCGTCACGGACGAGTCGACCCCGTCGATCTCCAGGTCAGAGCGACTCTGGGCGAACCCCGGGCTTCGTCCGCTCTCCGGGCTGAAGAACACCGTGAACTCGCCGATCGGCGCGTACCGGTGGGAGCACACCGACCGTGCGCTCACGGAGCAGTTGCTGCTCGAGGACGAGGGCGAGCCGGCAACCGTCGAACAGGGCCACGCCGCGGTGCGGTACATCAACCCGACCACCGGCGGAGACGTCATGCCGACGATCCGGGCCGAGTTCCACCGCTTCCGCGAAGGTGCGGAGAGTGCCAAGACCCGCCGGGTCGGCTCCGACATCTACCAGGTCTTCGAGGGGCGGGGCCGCTTCATCATCGACGGCGAGGAGCGCGTCGTGGAGAAGGGCGACATCGTCGTCTCGCCGTCCTGGGCGGCGGTGCAGATCCAGGCTGAGACGCAGCTCGACCTCTTCGCGTTCAGCGACCGACCGATCATGGAGAAGCTCAGCTTCGACCGAACCTTCGTAGAGGGAGACGCACAGTGAGACTGGCAACGTTGAAGACCACCGCCGGAACGACCGCGGCGGTGCAGGACGGCGACGGATTCGCGCCGATCGATGGGATCCCGGACGTCGGGGCGCTGCTGGCCTCGCCCGACTGGCAGGAGGCAGCCGGGCGTGCCTTGGCGGGAGACGCTCGCGTCGCCGGGGAAGAGGCGACGCTGCTCCAGGTCGTCACGGATCCGGGCAAGATCATCTGCGCCGGGCTCAACTACCGGAGCCACATCCTCGAGATGGGCAGGGGTCTGCCCGACTACCCCACGCTCTTCGCGAAGTTCACCGAGACCCTGACGGGGCCGTTCGACGACATCGTCGCAGTGTCCGAGGACCCCGCCCTCGACTGGGAGGGTGAACTTGTCATCGTCGTCGGGAAGCGCGCACGCGCGGTGAGCGAAGCGGATGCGCCCGACTACATCGGCGGATACACGATCGCCAACGACATCTCGATGCGCACCTGGCAGTTCCGCACGAAGGAGTGGCTCCAGGGCAAGATCTGGGAGTCTTCTACGCCGCTCGGTCCAGTGGTCGTCACGCCGGACGAGATCGACCTCAGCGCAGCGCAGCTCGTGACCAGCGTCAACGGCGAGGTCATGCAGCAGCACTCTATCGGCGACCTGCTCTTCACCCCGGCCTACCTGCTGTCCTACGTCTCGACGATGATCACGCTGAACCCGGGAGACGTGATCCTCACGGGCACACCAGGCGGCGTCGGTCGGGCGCGCAAGCCGGAGGTCTACCTGAAGGCCGGCGACGAGGTCACCGTCGAGATCGACGGCATCGGCGCGCTGCGGAACTCCGTCGTCAGTGAGGAGCCGGCCCATGGTCGCGAGGCATGACCAGACCACCGACCCTGAGCTTCAGGAGGCGCTCCTGCAGGTGCGCCGCGGCACCTCGTTCTACAACCGCAAGCTCAACGAGCTCTCCGACGCGGACTTCGACGCGCCAAGCCGACTGCCTGCCTGGTCGCGGCGTCAGCTGATCGCCCACGTCGGCTACAACGCGAGGGCCATCACGCGTCTCGTGCAGTGGGCGAACACGGGCGTGGAGACCCCCATGTACGAGTCGCCGACGGCGCGAGCCGAGGAGATCGCCTTCGGCTCCACGCTGCCCGTGCGGGCGCTTCGTCACCTCAACGACCACGCGGCGATCAGCCTCAACGTCGAGTGGCGGGACACCCCAGACGCGTCGTGGCGGGCTGAGGTCCGCACGGCGCAGGGGCGCACTGTGCCGCTCTCGGAGACCGTGTGGATGCGCACGCGCGAGGTGTGGCTGCACGCCATCGATCTCGACAACGGCGCCCGTTTCGCCGAGATCCCGCGCGAGGTGCTGCGTGGGCTGCTTGCCGACATCCTCGGGTTCTGGGAACGCAAGGGGACCAGCCCCGAGGTGAGCATCCGCGTCACGGATGAGCCGCAGCTCGGGGTGGACGCCCCGGGTGCGGCACCCGCGGTCGTCGGGGAGCTCCCCGCCATCGTGGCGTGGGCTTCTGGCCGCGGCGGGCACCTTCTCGACGAGGGCGTCGACGTCGTGGCGCCCGGTTGGCTGTGATCGACGTGAGCTGAGCGGCCACGACCGGCCGCGGAGCCACGTCGGCTGAAAGAGAAGAGGGGGGGTGGGCCCCCGCCAAGCCCCCCGTATCTTCGACGAGTGGGGGACCGGCCCCAGCGTCTTCGCGAAGGGGGCGTCGTGGGTCCGCCGGGTAGAAGACCATGAGG
>JBQDTF010000004.1:0-45831 GCA_052099095.1 Pseudoclavibacter sp. | reverse complement strand
GGCGGGGGGGGGGCCGGGTTGGTGGTTCGGGCGGTGTGCGCCGCGCCCCCCCGCGGCGGGGCCCCCCGTTGGGGTGGGGGGGGGGGGGGGGGGCCCCCCCCCCCCCCCCCCCTCTTCTCTGCTCTCTGTCGGCTACAGCGCTCTGCTTCTTCGCTCTGTCTGCTTCTTGGCTCGGCCGGTTAGAAGACGATGACGGGCTTGGTCGTCTTGCCCGACTTGGAGTCCTCGAAGCCCTGGTTGATGTCATCGAGCGAGTAGCTCTTGATGAGCTTGTCGAACGGGAACCGTCCGTCGCGCCACAGCTGGATCAGCTGCGGGATGAAGGCCTGCGGCACGGAGCTGCCCTGGACGACGGTCTTGAACGTCCATCCCTTGACGAGCGAGGCACCGACCTCGAAGGTGACTTCCGTGCCAGGCTTCGCGGCCGCAACGAGGGCGACGGTGCCACGGACGCCGAGTGCGTCGGCGGCCGTGCGCAGGAGCTCAGGACGACCGGTCGTGTCGACGACGTAATCGACACCGTTGCCGCCGGTGATCTCGGTGAGCCGCGCGGCGACGTCTTCCGTCAGGGAGTTGATGACGTGGGTCGCGCCGAGCTCCTTCGCGAGCGTCAGTCGGTCATCGTGGATGTCGACGGCGACGACGGCCGTGCACTCCGCGATGCGGGCGGCCATGATGGCCGCGCTGCCGACAGCTCCCGCACCGAAGACGACAAGCGTCGACCCGATCTCGGGCTTGAGCTCGTTGAGCACGGTGCCCGCGCCCGTGTTGAAGCCGCAGCCGAGCGGGCCGAGGATCTCGAGGGGGGCTTCCTTGTCGACCTTGACGACCGACTCCTCGACGACGTTCGCGTGGGTGGCGAACGAGGACTGGCCGAAGAAGTGCGAGGAGATGACTTCGCCGTCAGCCGCGCTGAGGGCCGTCGTGCCGTCGAGGCGACGACCGCCGAAGTCGGCTGCGAAGAGGTTCTCGCAGTACGCCATCTGGCCGAGGCGGCAGCGCTTGCAGTGGCCGCAGTAGGCCGCTGCGAGGACGACGTGGTCGCCGACGGTGACGGACGTGACCGAGTCGCCGATCGCCTCGACGACGCCGGCGCCTTCGTGGCCGAGGACCGCGGGGAGCGGGGTCGGGTAGACGCCGTCGCGGACGATGGCGTCGGTGTGGCAGATGCCCGTCGCGACGAGGCGCACGCGCACCTCGTTGTGGCGGAGCTCGTCGAGCGTCAGCTCTTCGATCGTGAGTTCCTGGCCGCCTCTGGCGACTGCTGCGGTGATGTTCATTCCCACTCCTTCGTGTTCCTGGGTCCTGGATTCAGACAAGGGTGATGGCAGTGTCAGGCGCCGAGCGCGGCGATGACGGTCGCGGAATCGGTGACGACCGCGATGTTGGTGAGCGCGAACGAGGTGGCGGCCTGCTGCCATTCGGGGCTGAGGCTCGAGGTGGCGTCCTCGACGAGGGTGACCTCGTACCCGTGGTCGGCCGCGTCGCGGACGGTGTGCTCGACGGCCATGTTCGTCCACGCGCCCACGACGAGCAGCTTCGTGATGCCGAGGTTGCGGAGCATGATGTCGATCTCGGTGCCGTTGAACACGCTCATACGCGTGCGGTCGAGGACGATCTCGTTCTGCTCAGGCTTCAGCGCATCCACGATCTCGGCGCCCCAGCTGCCGACCTTGAAGGTGTCAGGCGCGAGCATCTTGAAAATGGGGGCGTTCGCGCCGCCGACGCCGACAAGTGGGTGCACGACGATGCGGCTGTAGAAGACCGGGGCCGAGCTGCTGCGTGCGGCAGTGATCACGGCTGACACGTTCTCGACGACGTTCTGCGCCTTCGCGTGGTCTGCCGCGCCGGTGCTCGCGTACGCGCCGTCCGCGTGCACGGTGTCGTTCTGCATGTCGATGACCAGGACTGCGGTGGAGTTTGTGGGCTGTTCGGGGAACGTCACGGTGCTTCTTTCAGATCGATGTACTTGCCCTGGAAGTATATGCCTTGTAATGCAAAACCGTCCGATGAGAAGCCTTCGGAGTCACGAACCCATGAGCCTGGGCGGCGGCCACGCAATGCACATGACCGCCTCCCAATGGGCCTCAGGAGTCCGCGATCACGGACGCCAACGCGCGTCCACCGAAGGTCGCCTTGAGCTTCTCCGGCGTGAGCGGGAACGGGTGCGGCGGCACGTCGAACTGGGGTTCCGTGCTCGCGTTCCTGGGAATTCCAAGGTGGTCGAAGAGGATCGCTCGGGCGCGCTTGTCGTTCTCCGACTCCTGGATCGCGTACTTGAGGACATCGTCGATGACCTCGAGCGGGACGACGATTGCGCCGTCGCCATCGGCGACGATCAGGTCGCCAGGGTGCACGATCTGGCCGCCGATCTCCACAGGCACGCTGTGTCCGCCCCACTCAACTCGGCCTTGATACATCGGCTGCACAGACCAGCGCGACCAGATGGGGAGGTGCTTGCTCTCCAGGTTCTCGTCGGTGTCGCGGGCTCCACCGTTGGTGAGAAGGCCCTTGGCGCCCATCGCGGCCCAGATCATGGAGTCCATCGAGCCGACGGCGGGAGTCGGCGTATTGCAGGTGTCTGTCACGAGGAACGTGGTGTGGTCGATGAGCTGTGACAGATCGTTGTTCCAGACCTGCCCGTACCAGTACTCGTAGGCCCATGCGGTGTACTCATCCGGTGTCATGGTCGGGACTACCTGCTGAGTGGGGATGTGGCGCATCGTCAGGGCGAAGCCTGCCGCCTTGGTTCGCCAGAGTGGGCGGATCTCCGGCTCGACAGTTCCGACGTGGTGGAGGCCGACCCAGTCCATGCCGTCTCGGATGTCAGTGACCCTGAGCTTCGAGACGATCGCGAGGATTTCTTTCTTTCGATCTTCAGTGAGCGACACGGTTGTCTGCCTTTCTGGTTGGTGATTCGAGGGTTGGGAGGAGGGGGCTGGAGCGACGTGCGCGCGAGCTAGCTCGATGAGGGATTGGTGCTCTTTCGGAGCTCGAGTTCGCTCGCGAGTTCCGTGAACTTGGCGTCGGAGAGCGGGTAGCGGGTGAAGAGGAGGATCCCGAGGAGGATCAGGATGGCTGGCACGCCGGCGAACGACATCCGGATCCCCCACTGGGCGGCATCGGATTGGACGGCGGCGCCTGCCACGTACCCGCCGCCGGCGAGGACGAAGGCACCAAGGGCCCCGCCGAGGGAAGCGGCCCATTTGGTGATGAATGCGAACATCGAGAATGCGGTTGCCTCTGCCCGGACGCCCGACTGCCACTCGCCGTACTCGACGGTGTCCGTCTGGATCGAGAAGCACATGACCACGATGAGCGCGAGTCCGCCGTTGAAGAGGCCGATTCCGAGGAACCCGATCGGCACAATTGTTGCGAAGAGCAGTACGAGAGTGCCGGTCAGGGTCGTCGAGGCTGCGATGAAGAACGAGCGGCGCTTGCCGAGCTTTCGAACGAGTACGGGAGCTAGCAACGCGGACGTCAGGGTCAGGGCAAACGAGATGATCGACACCAGCGGTGCAAGCGGAAGCGCGCCGAGGATGTCTCGCATGTAGTAGACCATCGACCCGTTGAAGAGCGACATGGCGGAGAAGCACAAGAAGGCGGTGAGGGAGATGATGAGGAGCGGTCGGTTGCTTCGCAGCATCCGCAGTCCGTCTTTGAAGCGCACCGACTCGGTTGGCCTCGCCACGTTCTCGCTGGTGTTCAGCCCCGAGATGACGAGCAGGATGACTCCCACGATCCCGAGTCCCAGGATCGTGAGCGTGAAGACGAGTCGAAGGTCGCGGTCCGGGGTGAGCATGGGGAGGACGAGCGCTGTGACGAGCGTCTGCACGCCGAGGATGGTGATCGAGCGCGCGCTGGCGAGCTTGGTGCGGTCGGTTGGTCGTTGTGCCATCGCGGCTCCGATGGAGCCGAGGGGGATGTCGAGCGCGCTGTAGAGGATGCCGAACATGGCGTAGGCGACGACCGCCCAGACTATGGATCCGGTGGAACCGAGGTTCGGGATCGAGAAGAGGGCAACGGTCGTGAGCAGGATGGGTACGGCGAGCATGATCAGCCAACGCCTGAACTTCCCGAACCGCCCCGGCTTGAGCCTGTCCATCATGAGGCCGAGCGGGATGTCTACAACGGCGTCGAGAGCCCTCATTGCAAGGAGGATCACGCCTGCGATCGCGGCCGAGATCCCCGCGACATCAGTGAAGTAGAAGAGCAGAAGTGCGGTGGTCGGAATCATGAAGAACGAGATTCCTGCTGTGCCCGCTCCGTAGGCGGCTACGGATCTGAACCTGAGTGGTTGGAAGACGGTCAGTGATTCTGTTGTGGCTCGTTCGGTCATGATTCCCTCTTCGTTGAGTTGAACCGCTTGCTCCGGGCGGAGTCTGCTGATGGTGGAAGCCTGTGAAACTGGGTGGGTGGGTCGGTGGGTGGGTGGGGTGCTTGTTATCGGGCGGCGGCGTCCATGGCCGTGAGTTGGGCGACGCGTCGACGGAAGTCGGGGTTTGAGCTGAAGCGGGCGTCGAGGTAAGCGCTGATGACGTCTTCGGCGATTTTGCTGCCGATGACCCAGGCTCCGAGGCAGGCGACATTCACGTCGTCGTGCTCGACTCCCTGCCTCGCGACGTACGTGTCGTGGATGACGGCCGCCCGGATCCCGGCCACCTTGTTGGCGGCGATCGCGGCCCCCACGCCCGTGCCGCACACGAGGATGCCGCGTTCTGCCTGTCCGGACTTGACCAGCTCTGTGACTTTCGTGGTCATCAGTGGGAAGTCGACGGGGTCGTCGTTGTGTGTCCCGACGTCGACGACCTCGTGGCCCAGCTCGGTGAGGAAGTTCATGACGTGTGGCTTGAGCAGGTAGCCCGCGTGATCGTTTGAGAGTGCGATTTTCATCGTCGTGCCTCCGAGGGGATGAGGGTGCGGGTTGTGGCGCCTTGTGCGCCTAGGGTCTGTACGGCTTCGCCTGATGCGGCCGTTGCATCTGACATGGCCGTCTGGATGTCAGCGCCAGCTGCCAGCGAAGCGGCAAGGGCTCCCACGTAGGTGTCGCCTGCCCCTGTCGTGTCTATGACCGCGTCAACCGGGGCGGCCTGGACGAACGAGGTGCGGCCGTCCGGTGCGGCGAATGTGGAGCCTTGGGCTCCGAGCGTCACGAGGCACGCGCAGCCGGTTGTCTCGGCAGCGGCGGTGGCGGGATCTGGGGCGTGGCTGCGGGTGAGGGCTCTCGCTTCGGACTCGTTTAGCACGAGGAGGCCGATGTCCGCGAAGACGACTGGGTTGAGCGGGGTGTATGGCGCGAGGTTGACGATGACGTACGCGCCTCGCTGCGCCGCGCCGCGGATCACCTGCTCGACCCGCATGGGGGAGATCTCGCACTGGACGACCACGATGTCGGAGTCGCCGACGTCGCGGAGGGCGCGCTCGACTGCTTGCTCGGAGAGCGAGGCGTTTGCTCCCGGAGCGACGATGATCTCGTTGTCTCCGTTGCGGTCGACGAGCACGATCGCGGTCCCTGTTGCGGCTGTGCTGTCACGAACGACCGCGTCGACCTTCACGGATTGTGCGCGGAGGTTGTCGATGAGGGCGTCGCCCGCGGTGTCTGCGCCGATTGCGCCGATGAAGGTGGTGAGCGCGCCTTGGCGTGCGGATGCGACGGCCTGGTTCGCGCCTTTTCCGCCGAGCCCGGTGAAGGAGGAGTCTGCGATGACGGTTTCTCCAGGATTCGGGAAGGCGGTCACCGAGAGCACATGGTCTTGGTTCGCTGAGCCGAAGACGAACACCTGTCGTCCTTGCCGTGTGCTCATGTTCATGACCTCTTTTTTCTACTCGTGTAGATCTACACGAGTAGAAACTACTTCAACGGGCGTCCTGCCGCAAGCCCGGATGCCCGCGGTCGGCATCATCTCGGTCCTCAGGCCTTGTCTTCCGCCGATAGAATCGCCAGATGGTGACCAGAAACGATGTCGCTCGCGCCGCAGGAGTCTCGAGCGCCGTGGTCTCCTACGTCATGAACAACGGGCCAAGGACTGTCGCTCCGAGTACACGCACACGCGTCCTCGCTGCCGTGGAGGAGCTGGGGTACAGGCCGAACAGCCTGGCCAGGTCGATGCGAACGCGTCGCACGAACTCGCTCGGACTGATCCTCCCCGAGATCGCGATGTCGTATTTCTCCGTGCTCACGCAGCGGATCACGGAAGTCGCGCGCGAACGTGGACTCAGCGTCGTCATCGCCACGTCGAACGGGAACGTCGATGTCGAGCGTGAGCACCTCATCGAACTTGCTGCGCGCCAGGTGGACGGAGTCATTCTGCTGAGTCTGGATCCAGACCGGGACATCGACTGGGTGCAGTCGCTCGGGATGCCGGTCCTCTTAGTCGACCGCCCGAGCGTTGCTGTCGAGAGCACGGCGCTTGCGACTGCGCACCTGCTCGAGCACGGATGCCGTCGCATGGCTCGGGTGAGCGGGCCCGCGGACCGAGTGCTGACCAGACGACGCGATCGGGGGTGGGCTGCGGCACTTCAAGCCGGGGGATTGGAGCCCACGCCGGCCATTCGAGCTGCGGCGACTGAGCAAGCGGGATACGCCGCCGCGCTCCAGGTACTCTCGAGCGATTCACCTCCGGATGGTGTGGTGGTTGATGCCCCCGCTCACGCGGCAGGCTTCCTGCGCGCGGCAGCCGACCTCGGTATGCGCGTGCCCGCGGATGTAGCGGTCATCGTGTGCGAGTACGGCGCAGCGGCCGAGTTCACGATCCCAAGACTGAGCTCAGTCGACTCCCCGCTCTCCGAGATCGCGGATCAGGCTGTAGCGGCGATCCTCGCTGCGAGCCCTGAGGACCGCCTGCTCGGAATCGCTGACGCTCCGGGCTTCGTCCTGCATGAGCGTGAATCTTGCCGTGGGGTCAAGCGAGCAATTCGCTAAAGGCGGGCTCGTAACCTGCCCCGATTCGGGGCCGGTCGCGAGCCCGCCGTGGACTTCTGCTGGTTGGGGACGAACGTGGCGCTCTCGCTATGCCGAGCCGAGCTGGATGCCAGCAGATGCGAGCGCCTGGGTCGCCACGTTCAGGACCGCCTGGCTGTGGTCGAGACGCGCGTCCCGCGCCGCCAGGTCGTGAGTGCGGATCATGTGCTCGAAACTGCGGAACTCCTCGACCATCCGGTGCGGATGGACGTTGAGGTCGACCGAGTCGCTTGAACCATCGCGATGCGCGAACTCGACAGAGCTCAGGACGTTGGGCGGGCCATCCACCACGATGGCCGCATCCGTCCCCTGGATCTTCGTGCGGATGGGCCCGGCCGAGTCCTTCGCGCACACGCACACCGCCGTGAAGGAGTCGTAGGTCAGGACAACTACTCCGGAGGTGTCGACATGCCGGTCGATGTTCGCCGTGTAGGTCACGTTGCTCGGACGGCCGAACAGCCCGACCACAAAATGCAGGGCGTAGATGCCGATGTCCATGAGCGCACCTCCACCCATCGAGGGGTCGAAGGCGGGCAGCACCGTGCCGTCGCGGAATGCGTCGTAGCGCGACGAGCGCTGCGAGTAGTCGCATTGGACGACGCGAACGTCTCCCACCCGTGAGAGGTTCTCGCGGATCCACTGGTAGTTGGACAGGTACTGGTTCGTGACCGCCTCCACGAGGATGAGCTCGCGGGCGGTCGCCAGCTCGCGAAGCTCTGCCAACTCCGCCTCCTTGAGGACAAACGGCTTCTCGCAGATGACGTTCTTTCCCGCCTCCAGCGCCTTCTTGGCGAACGCCGCGTGCGCAGAGTTCGGGAGGGCGACCCAGACGGTATCGACGTGGGGAGAGGCGAGTAGCTCGTCGTAGTCGACAAACACGGCGCCGATCCCGAACTGCTCCTGAAGAGCTTCCAGGTGGGCGCGTCCCGCTGGCCTGCCGAAGATCCCTGCGAGCTCGAGCCCTGGCACGGCGGCCGCGTGAGGCAGGAAGTCGGCGACGACCTGGCCCGAGCCGAGGACGGCGAGCTTCACGCGGACGGCTCCCAGGAGGTGATGGCTTCCTCGAGGATCCCGATCAGCTCGATGGTCTGCTCATCGGTGACGATCTTCGGGGCCCCGTCCACGATCGAGGCGTGCACGCCGTCGTAGAAGCGCGAGTAGTCGCCCTGCACCGTGGTGACCTTCTCCTCGTGGTAACCGCCATGCTCGTCGACGTACGTCAGCACGCCGAAGTGCTCGGGCAGGTCGACGCCGAAGCCGGGGTTGCCTGGCATGTAGAAGAGCTTGAGGTGCTCCTCCTGGCGGTCCTTCGTCTCCTTCACGAAGACGCCCTTCGTGCCGTACGCGACGAAGCTGGGGCGACCCTTGAGTCGGAAGAAGCTCGACTTCACGGACACCTTCAGCTGACCGTAGAAGAGGTCGAGGTCGAAGTAGTCGTTCATGCGGCCCGGACCAAGCAGCTGCCGCACATCCGAGGTGATTCGCTCTGGACTCCCGAAGAAGCTCAGGACCTGGTCGACCGTGTGCACTGCGTGGCCGTAGAGGAACGAGTTGCCGCGGGCCGAGCTGGCCGTCGGGTGGGCGCCAAGCGGCGTCTCCGGGCGGAAGTAGTCGTAGTGCATCTCGACTTCGAGGAGATCACCGAGCGCTCCGCTGCGGACGACCTCTTGGAAGGTGAGGAAATCGGAGTCGAAGCGGCGATTCTGGTAGCTCTGCAGGAAGAGGCCACGTTCTGCGGCGAGCTGGTACAGCTCGCGGGCTTCCTCAGCGGTCTCGACGAAGGGCTTCTCGACGAGCACGTTCTTGCCGTTCTCGAGTGCCGCACGCGCGTAGCTGGCGTGGTGCTCGATGGGCGTGGTGACGATCACGAGGTCGATGTCGTCATCCTGCCAGATCCGGTTCACATCGGACACGTAGTCGACGCCGGGGACGCGCGCCCACGGGCTGCTGTCGCTTCGGCTGTAGATCTTCGAGACGTTGAACAGGTTCGGGCGGGCCAGCACGAACGGCATGTGGTAGCGGTTGGTGCTTTTACCGTTTCCGATGAAGGCGACGTTGAGCATTCGAGTTCTCCTAGGTGGATCGAGGTCGAGCGATCGTTGAAGTGTCGGTGACCGGCCGCGTGCTCGCGCGCTGGGGCGGCGAGCACGCGGATCGAGGTCAGGCGACGGGTTGAGGGGCGGCGCTGACGGCCGTATAGAGGGGGTCCCCGTGACGCACGGCGTCCGCAGCCGTGGAGCCGATCGCTGGGTAGCGGTCGACGTTCATGATGATCACAGGGGTCACGAGGTCGTAGCCTTCCGCTTCGATGGCCGCCAGGTCGAATTCGACGAGCAGATCGCCCTGCTTGATTGACTGCCCGGTCGTCAGCTTCGACGTGAAGTGCTTGCCGTCGAGCTTCACGGTGTCGATGCCCAGGTGGATGAGCATCTCAGCTCCATTCTCGTGGCGGAGTCCGATCGCGTGTCCGGTGGGGAACACGGCCGCGACAGTGCCGTCGAACGGTGCGTAGACGTTGCCAGAGGTCGGCCTGATCGCGACGCCGACGCCGAGCGTTCCGCTTGAGAAAGCTGCATCCGGGACCTCAGACAGCGGGACGATGATGCCGTCGAGCGGGCTCGTGACGATGACGTCTCCGCTCGTCTCAGTCACCGTCTGCTCCTTCTTCGCTGGCTCCTTGAATCCGAAGACGAGCACGAGCACGATGGGGACCACGATGGAAGCTGCGAGGCCCAGGACGAGCAGGATCGTGCTGCCGGTGCCGAACAGGGCCGGGAGCGAGAGCCCGGATGCGATGACAAACGCGCTCGAGGAGACGCCTCCCGCAGAGATGAGGGCTCCACCGATTGCGCCACCGATGAGTCCGAACGCGAACGGGCGCTTGAGGGGCAGGTTGACGCCGTAGATAGCCGGTTCAGTGATGCCGGCGAGGAAGCCGGAGACAGTAGCGGGGGCGGCGAGGCTGCGGAGCTCTGAGTTGCGGGTGCGCAGCCAGACGGCGAAGACCGCTGCGGATTGACCGAATCCGGAGGCGAAGACCGGTGCGAGGGTGAGGATGAGCCCGGTGTTCTGGTACTCGAGGGCGAACAGCGGGACAAAGCCCCAGTGCAGTCCGAGTACGGTCAGGACCTGCCAGCCTCCTCCGATGAGCGCGCCACCGAGCCACGGAGCCACGGTGAACAGCCAGCCAATGCCGTCGGCAAGGAGGGTGCTGATCCAGTTGGAGGCGGGACCGATGGCGACGAAGGCGACGGGTGCGAGCACGAGCAGGACGAGCATCGGCGTCACGAAACGACGGATTGCGGCGGGGAGTTTCGCGTAGAGGAAGCGCTCACCGATGCTCTGCAGCCAGACGAGGATAATGACCGGCACGACGGCCGAGTAGTAGCTCACCATGACGAACGGGATGCCGAAGAAGGTCAGGCCCTGTTCACCGACGAGCGCCGCCATGGCCGGGTAGACGAGTGTGGCGGCCAGCGCGAGTGACGTGAACTCGTTCGCCTTGAAGTGCCTGGCGGAGGTGATCGCCAGTGCGATCGGGAGGAAGGTGATGAACGCGTCCGAGAGCGCGTTCAGGACGGCGTAAGTGGAGGTCGCCGGGTCCATCCAGGACAGTGTGACCGCAAGGCTGAGGAAGGCCTTCAGGAGGCCGGTGCCCGCCAAGGCCCAGAGCAGTGGCGTGAAGATGGCTGCGATCATGGCAATGAAACGGTTGAGCAGGCTGCCCTTGGGGCCGGCGTCGGTGTCGGCAGTGCTCGCGCCGGTCAGTCCTGAGATCTGCCCGATGGCGGCGAAGACCTCGGGGACATCGTTGCCGATGACCACCTGGTACTGCCCGCCCGACTGCGCGGTCGTGATGACGCCTGGCGTGGCCCTGAGCGCAGCGCTGTCGGCCTTCGACTCGTCAGCGAGAACGAAGCGGAGCCTAGTCGCGCAGTGAACGAGCGACCTGACGTTCTTCTCACCGCCGACGTTCTGCAGGATTGCTTCCGCGGTCTTCGAATAATCCATGGCTTGGTACTGCCCTTCTGTCGCGTCGTCGCGACCTGTGACGTGCTGGCTGGCCGCGGACGCCCGGTTCTGGGCAACAAAAAAACCTGAACCCATACACAAACGTGTAATGAAGGTTCAGGTCTTGCCTGCGTTACCAGTGACAATCCGGAGCTGGGTAGGACTCTACTGTTCGTTGCGTCCAGCGTCAACCTCGATCTCGGTCCGCTCCTCGTCAGCCGCGGTCAGTCTCACCGATTCGCTGGCTGAGGCGCTCCACGTGGATGCAGACGTACAGCACTTCCTCGTCGGTCAGCTCGGTGTTCGTCGACGCGGCGATGTAGGACCTGACCGCCTCGGCGGCGGCGAACGACTTCGGGTAGGACATCCGTGCGTAGTCGTAGAACGCCGTGTCCGTGCCGCGAAGCATCGAGTTGGAGGAGAGCCGCTGCAGCAGGAACTGGACGTGGAGGATGAACCGGGCGTAGTCCGAGCTGCTCGGATCGAGCGTGAGGCCGAGCGCGTTCTCGACGGTCACGACGATGTGCTGGACCCTCCGGAGCTGGAGCGCGGCGGAAGCGCCAGCCTGATCTCGAGTCGTGTTGAGGAGGTGCATCGTGAGGAAGACGCTCTCCTCCGGTGGCAGGTCAGCGCCAAGCGACTCGTTCATGGATGCGACCATCGCGGCTGCCGCGGAGCACTCTTCCGGGTAGAGGATGGCGAGCTCCGGCATGGGGGCTCGCGCGATGCTGAGCCCCGTTCGCATGCGCTCCACCACGTACTGCATGTGGTCGAGCACGGCGAGCGGGAGGCGAGCGCCGAGGCTCTTGCCGAGTTGACGTTCTGCGACCTCGATCGCCTTCAGCACGGCATCCACGACGTCGTATGGCAGGTCGGTCAGGAGCGACTGCGCTCGCTCGCTGTCGGACGCCGTCTCGAGGACGAAGGACTTCTCGACGAGTCCGTAGTCGACAAGGCCTGCCGTCTTGAGCTTGAAACCGAGGCCCGGCCCCATGAGCACACGCTCGCGCCCAGCGTCATCCACGGTGATGATGACGTTGTTGTTGAGCGGGCGCTGGGAGCCCGGCTCGTCGCGCTTCGGAGTTCGTGGCATCGCTGGGAACCTCAGCGCACCTGCAGGATCGCGCCGTTGGACGCGATGACGTCCCGGTACCAGCCGAACGACTTCTTGCGGAAGCGTTCGAGGGTGCCGGAGCCGTCGTCGTTGCGGTCGACGTAGATGAACCCATATCGCTTGCTCAGCTGCGCCGTGCTGGCGGAGACGAGGTCGATGCAGCCCCACGACGTGTATCCGAGCACCTGCGCACCGTCGTCGATGGCCTCGCGGACCTGCGCGAGGTGATCGTTGAGGTACTCGATTCTGTAGTCGTCTTCGACGGTCTTCACGCCGTCGACCTCGACGAGCTGGTCTTTGGCCCCGAGCCCGTTCTCGACGATGAACAGCGGCTTCTGCCACCGTTCCGTGAACTCGTTGATGACGATGCGCAGGCCGACCGGGTCGATCTGCCAGCCCCATTCGCTCGCTGACAGGTAGGGATTCGGGACGCCGCCGATGATGTTCCCGTCCCCGTGTTCCCGATCGTTCCCGGCCGTCTCTGCCGCGCTCATGTAGTAGCTGAAGGACACGAAGTCGACCGTGTGCGCGAGCGCCTCCCGGTCATCGTCGGTGATGTCGAGCTCGATCCCGTTGTCGCGGAAGAACCGCATCGCGTAGCCCGGGTACTCCCCGCGCACGTGTACGTCGCCGAACATGAGATTCGCCTGCTCGGCAGTGCGCGCGGCGAGCACGTCTTCGGGCCTCGACGTGAGCGGGTAGAAGGGCACTGCGAGCACCATGCAGCCGACCTGCACCTGCGGGGCGATCTCGTGCGCGATCTTCGTGGCGAGCGCGGAAGCGACCAGTTCGTGGTGCACAGCCTGGTAGAGGTCCTGCTTCGAGAGGTTCTTGGGATCCGTCATGATGCCGCCGCTCATGAACGGCGCGTGGATGACGGAGTTGATCTCGTTGAAGGTGAGCCAGTACTTCACACGCGAGCCGAACCGCGTGAACAGGACGCGTGCGTAGCGCTCGTAGAAGCCGATCATCTCGCGGCTCACCCAGCCGTCGTACTGCTGCGCGAGGTGGAGGGGCGTCTCGTAGTGCGAGATCGTGACGAGCGGCTCGATGCCGTGCTTCTCGAGCTCGTCGAGCACGCGGTCGTAGAAGGCGAGGCCTTCCTCGTTGGGTTCGAGTTCGTCGCCCTTGGGGAAGATGCGGCTCCACGCGATGGAGAAGCGGAAGGTCGTGAAGCCCATCTCGGCGAAGAGCGCGATGTCTTCCGCGTAGCGGTGGTAGAAGTCGATGCCGACGTGCTTCAGGTTGTCGTCGGTCGGCTCCTCGGTCCGGGGCGCGGAGATGCCTTTGGGCATGACGTCCTGAATGGAGAGGCCCTTGCCGCCCTGGTCGTACGCGCCCTCGATCTGGTTCGCGGCGGTCGCGCCGCCCCAGAGGAACCCATCGGGGAACCTTCGGTTGCTTGCTTCGTTCACTGCGCCTCCATCGATGAGTTCGGGGCCGGTCGAACGACGACCGACCCCGGAATGTGCTCCTGCGAGTCGTTCAGGACCTCGACGCGAGCCAGTCTGCAGCGATATCCGCCGCAGGCAGCTGCTCGTCGACGCTGCGCGCGTTCAACCCGATGAGATCGGACGCGGTCATGGATGCGCTGATCTCGTTCACGATCTCGGCGGCACCCGCATCGAGGGTATCGCTTGCAACCGGGACCACGTGTGACGCTGTGAAGAGTCCGTCGGTGTCCTCAAGCGAGACGAGGTCGTTCTTCTCGATGGACGGGTCGGCGGTGTAGATGATGGCCAGCTGGACGTCGCCGTCCTGCAGTGCCTTGACGGTGAGCGGGCCGCCGCCGTCCTCGATCGGAGTGAAGGCCACGTCCACGTTGTAGATGGACTTGAGTCCTGCTGGCCCGTTCGGCCGGTTCTCGCCTTCAGAGTTGCCGCCGAGGGTGAGCGGGTCGGTGACCTTCGCGAGGTCTGCAACGGTCTCGAGCCCCCATTTCTCGGCGAACGCGCGCGTCACCGTGTAGGAGTCCTGGTCGGTTGCCGGCGACTGGGCGAGGATCTGGAGTCCGTCAGGCGCGGCAGCCTCGAGTTCCGTGTAGACGTCGTCGGCGAGGCGCGCCTCTGTCTCGGGGTCCCAGTGCTGCAGCAGCGGGCCCGTGTACTCGGGGAAGAGGTCGATACTGCCCGCCTCGATCTCCTGCACGTACGTCTCTCGCTGGCCGATACGGAACTGCCGGTCGACCGTGAATCCCTCAGCCTCGAGGGCCTGTGCGTAGACCTCGGCGATGATCTCGTTCGAGTAGTAGTCCTGCGAGCCGATCACGATGGCTTCTGCGCTGCCGCCCTCGCTGGCGAGGGGGTCGCTTGTGGCGCATCCGCTGAGCAGGAGCACGGTCGCCGCGATGCCGGCGACGGTCCCGGTCCGGGAGGTGAGTCTCATGATGAGGCCTTTCTGGTGGGGGTGGGGTTCGCTTGCCGCTGGGAGGCCCGCTGAGCGGTGAGGAGCAGGATGTCGACGGTGAGTGCGAGCGCGGTGACGACGAGCGAGCCGCCGAGCATCTCGTCATACTGACGTGACTTGAGTCCGGAGAAGAGGTAGCGACCGAGGCCGACGTCGGCCGTGTACGCGGCGAGCGTCGTCGTGGCGATGATCTGGAGCGTGGATGCCCGGATGCCGCCGATGATGAGCGGTGCGGCGAGGCGCAGCTCCAGCCAGACGATCTGGCGTTCCGTGAAGCCGATCGACCTCGAGGCGTCGATCGTCGCCCGGTCGAGCGCCTCGATGCCGGCGTAGGTGCCCGCGAGCATGGAGGGGACCGCAAGGACGACGAGCGCGATGATCGGAGCTTCTAGGCCGATACCGAGCATGAGAGCCAACATCGTGAGGAGGCCGAGTGTGGGCACGGCTCGAAGCCCGCCGGAGACGGCGATGACGAAGCCTCTTCCTCGTCCGGTGTGGCCGATGATGATGCCGAGCGGGAGCGCGACGGCCGCGCTGATGAGCAGCACGAGGGCTGCGAGAGCGACGTGCTGGGCTGTGCGCACAGGGATGCCGTTCGCGCCTGACCAGTTCTCGGGGGCGGTGAGCCAGTTGATTCCTTCGAGGAGGAGGTTCATGAGACCGACTCCCTCTGCTGCGAGGCTTGCCATGGGGCGCCGAATCGGCCTACGAGGACCCACACGAGATCGAGCGCCAGCGCCAGTGCGATCGTGAGCACCAGGCCGGTCGCGACCTCGGCGAAAATGCCCCGCTGGAAGCCGTCCGTGAAGAGCGTGCCGAGGCTCGGTACGCCGATGAGGGCGCCGATGGTGACCAGCCCGACGGTGCTGACGCTCACGACCCGGATGCCGGAGATCAGGAGCGGCAGCGCTCGCGGGAGGTCGACGCTCCAGAACAGCGACGAGCTCGAGTGCCCCACGGCTCTCGCTGCCTCGCGGGTCGTGTCGTCGACTGCGGCGAATGCATCGGCGGCTGTTCGGACGAGGAGGGCGACGCCGTAGACGGTGAGCGCGATGATGAGCGTCGCGGCCGAGCGCAGTGGCGTTGCGAAGATCGCCGGGACGATGATGACAAGCGGAAGCGCTGGGACGGAGTACAGGATGCCGAGGGCGCTGAGCAGCGGAGCGCCAACCGAGGGCACCCGGTGTGCGAAGAGACCGACAGGCACCGCGATGAGTGCGCTGAGGGCCACCGCTGGGAGCGCGACGAGAAGATGGGACCCGAGAAGGTCCAGCACCTGGGGCCAGGCGCGCTCGAGCCAGGTCACGAGACGATCACGCCTGCCACGCGACCGGCGCTGTCGAGCGCGACGCGGCGCCCCTCGCGCTGGGCGAGGCGAAGCTCGCGGTCGCCGCCGAGGAACGTGCGCACGAAGTCGTCTGCTGGTGCGGTGACGATCTCCTGAGGCGTGCCGGCCTGGGCGATGGCGCCGTGCACGCGCAGCACGACCACCTCGTCAGCAACACGCAGCGCCTCGTCGGCGTCGTGGGTGACGAGGATGATGGTCTTGCCGAGGTCGCGCTGCAGGCGAAGAAGCTCGTCCTGCAGCTCGCGGCGGACGATCGGGTCGACTGCGCCGAACGGCTCATCCATGAGCAGGATGTTCGGGTCGGCGGCCAGCGCGCGAGCCACGCCGACTCTCTGCTGCTGTCCGCCGGAGAGCTGGGATGGATAGCGACCGGCGACCGAGGCGTCGAGGCCGACACGTTCGAGGAGCTCCATCGCCTGCATCCGCGCGCTCGCTTTCGACGTGCCCTCGAGGACGGGGACGGTGGCCACGTTGTCACGGACCGTGAGGTGGGGGAGCAGGCCGCCCGCCTGCAGGACGTAGCCGATGGAGCGACGCAGCTGCACGGCTGGGAGCTTATCGACCGCTTCCCCGTCGATGCTGACGCTTCCGGAGGTCGGCGACACCATCTTGTTCACCATGCGGAGAAGTGTCGTCTTCCCCGAGCCGGAGGAGCCGACCAAGGCCACTATCCGATGCGAGGGGACCACGTAGCTGAAGTCGTCGACGGCAAGGGTGCCGTCTCGGTACCGCTTGCTGACGTTCGTGAACTCGATCATTGCGGCCTCTGTGTCTGTGGTGCGGGGAGCGCCGGGTCGACATTACATTCCATGTAAGTATCTTCGCAAGAATACAAACATCGGGGCCCGACGCGCATTTGCGTCGGGCCCCGGGGCTTGAGGTCGAAGTGCTCTGCCTAGCGAACGACGTTGAAGCCGCTTGCCCAGCTGATCTGCTCGCCTGCTGCGAGGGTGAGCTGCAGGAAGCCGAGTGCCTCGAGCTCGTGGGCGCGCTGGAGCGAGCCGGCGTCGATCGCGCCGAGTCCGCCGGCCTCGATGGCGGCCTTCAGGGTCGCCTTCGCTGCTGTGTCGTCGCCCGCGATGAGCACGGTGGTTGCGGCAGTTTCGCCGACCTGGCCGGATGCGAGCGTCGCGGCGAAGTTGGTGTTGAAGGCCTTGATGACCGCGCTGTTGGGGAGGGCCGCCTGGATCTCGGCGGCAGCCGAGGAGCCGGCGGGGACAACGAGGCTGTCGAAGGTCTCGAAGTTCAGGGGGTTCGTGATGTCGACGACCGTCTTGCCTGCGAGGGCGGCGCCGTGGGTGGCGACGAGCTCGGTGACGGCCGGGTATGGGACCGCGAAGACGACGATGTCGCCTTCGATGGTTGCGGTCGGTGCCTGGTCGTGTGAGATCTGCGTAACGCTTGCGCCGCCCTTGTCGAGAACGCTTGCGATTGCGGAGGCCATGTTGCCGGTTCCGAAGATGGTGACCTGAGTCATGGTGGGGGCTCCTAGCTCCTTGTGGTCAATCCCGTGCGAATGCGCCTGACTGACTGTTACTTGTAGGTACAAGTATTAAGATAGCAGGAAGAAGTTGTAGGTGCAACTAAATGATTCAATCGGGTGCAACGCGCCGTCGGTACCATGTGCGTGTGCCCAACGCCGCAACCGAGTACTTCCAGAAGCTCGTGCTGCACGAGACCCGCCTTTGGAACGCAGTAGAGCGCAAGGTCGTCAGCGCAGGAGGCCTCAACCTGGCCAGGCTGCACATGCTCCGCGTTGTCGTCGAGACGCCGACGTGCCGGGTCCAGGACATCGCCGAGACGCTTGATATCACCATCGGCGCCGCAAGCCGGCTCACGGATCGCCTCGTCGCCGACGGGCTCGTCGTACGGGTTCCGAACGCCAATGACCGTCGGAGCTCGCTCGTCCGCACGACATCCCACGGTGTTGACTCATACGAAGCCTCCGAACGGCACTTCGAGGAGGCGGCGACGGAGCTCCTCGGCGACCTCGGCGACGACCGCCTGCGTGCCGTCGCATCCTTCATCGGGCTCGCCGACCACCTGGTCCTGGAAGGACGAACGGGCCAGGCATCATGAACGATGCCTGGCCCGCGCCGGTCCCAATGGTGCGTCCGGTCAGTTGAAGACCATTCCCCCATCCACGAGGATCGACTGCCCCGTGATGTAGCTGGAGTCTGGTCCGGAGAGGAAGGAGACGACGCCCGCGACGTCCTCGGGCTCCGACAGGCGATCAAGCGTGATGCCGCCCGTGAACTGCGCCCAGCCCCACTCCTCGGGCTGTCCGGCCGATGCTGCGACCTTCTTCGCGAGGTCCTCCATGAGTGGAGTGCGCACGATGCCAGGGGCGTAGGTGTTGACCAGGATGCCGAACTCCGCCAGGTCGCGCGCCGCGGTCTGGGTGAAACCGCGGACCGCGAACTTCGTGGCCGAGTAGAGCGCGATGCCCGGGTTGCCGACGTGACCAGCCTGCGAAGCGGCGCTGATGATCCTGCCACCGTGGCCGAAGCGCTTGAAGGCAGCCGTGGCTGCCTGCGTTCCCCAGACGACGCCGTTGAAGTTCACAGCGAAGATCGTCGCGAGGCTCTCCGGCGTGATCTCCTCGATGGGGGACTGGGGCGCGATGCCGGCGTTGTTCACGATCACGTCGAACCCGCCGAGCTCTGTTGCCGCCGTGTCGACGGCCGCGAAGATGCTGTCACGGTCTGCCACGTTGGCCTCCACGGCGATCGCACCGCCGGCCTTTCCGCCAAGTTCCTCCGCGACGGCCTGCGCCGCTTCGATCTTGAGGTCGGCGATGGCGACCGCGAACCCATCGGCGTGCAGACGCTGCGCGATCGCCTTGCCGATTCCCTGCGCGCCGCCTGTGACAAGCGCGACCTTCCCATTTGCGTTCCTGGACATGCTGGAGACTCCGATCTCTGTCTTGTGCTCAGTTCGAGGGTGTTCAGGCGACCTGCGGGACGGCGGCGTTCGCGACCGTGAATCCCGAGAGGTTGTTCGCCGCTACGTCGGCGAGGGCCTCCCGGTAGCCGGCCATGCCGCCGAGATAGAAGAGCACCGAGTGCTTCTTGCCTGGGATGTTCGCCCCGAAGATCCAGGAGTCGGTCTTCGGGAAGAGGGTGGCGTTCGCGATGTCCTTGCACGTCTCGGTCCACGCGTCCTCTGCCTCTTGCGTGGCCTCGATGGCGACGCCGCGCTTCTTGGCCTCCTCGATGAGGTGCGTTACGAACTCGACCTGCACCTCGATCGCTGGGACCAGGTTCGTGAACGGGCCGTTCGGGCCGAGGATCATGAAGAGGTTCGGGAACCCGGCCGTCGCGAGACCGAGGTAGCTCGTCGGTGCCTCTGACCAGTGCTCGTCGACCGAGACGCCCTCACGGCCGCGGATGTCCATGCGGCGGTAGTTGCCGTCGACGGCGTCGAAGCCGGTGGCGAAGACGATGACGTCGAGTTCGTGCTCGACGCCGTCCTCGGTCTTCACTCCCTTCGCCGTGATCTCGACGATCGGGTTCTCCTTGATGGAGACCAGGCTGACGTTCTCCTGGTTGTACACCTCGTAGTAGTTGTGGTTGCAGAGGGGGCGCTTCGCGTACGGCTGCGTCGGGGTGAGGAGGCGTGCCGTCTCGGGATCGGTCACGACCTCGCCGATCTTGCGCCGGATGAACTCGGCGGCCGCCTCGTTCGACTCTGCGTCGACGGCGATGTCGTTGAACGTGCCGAACATGAAGTAGAAGCCGTTGCCGCGATCCCAGGCCTCCTGGAAGATCCGCTCGCGCTCCTCGGGGGTCACCGACGAGGCTGCGATGGTCGACTCCTCGAAGCCGAACGCAACGGACGAGCCGCGCACCTGCTTCCAGATCTCGGGGAAGCGCTCCTTGACCTCAGCCACCTCCTCCGGTGTGGTCGGTCCGTTGCCTGACGGGACGCAGTACTGCGCCGAGCGCTGGAAGACCGTGAGGTGGCCCGCGGTCTTGGCTGCCGCGACGATGAACTGGGTGCCCGTGGAGCCCGTGCCGATGACGCCGACGCGCTTGCCCTCGATGGAGAGGTCCTCAGGCCACTGCGAGGTGTGGACGAGGGCGCCCTCGAAGTCGTTGATGCCCTTGATGTCGGGAACGTTGGTCGCGGCCAGGAGCCCGAGCGCGGTCACGATGAATCGCGCCGTCCAGGACTGTCCGCTGGCGGACGTGACCGTCCAGACCTCGGCCGACTCGTCGTAGGTCATCGACGTGATCTCGGTGTCGAGCTGGATGTCCTTCATGAGGTCGTGGCGACGCACGACCTCCTCGAGGTAAGCGAGGATGTCCGGCTGATCGATGTACTTGCGCGACCAGTCCCATTCCTTGAGGAGCTCGTCGTCGAACGAGTAGCGGTAGAAGGGGCTCTCCGTGTCGGACATGGCCCCCGGGTAGCGGTTCCAGAACCAGGTGCCGCCGACCCCCGATCCCTTCTCGAAAGCCCGGACGCTCAGCCCGAGCTCGTCGCGGAGCTTGTGAAGCTGGTAGATGCCAGCGAATCCGAGTCCGATGACTACAGCGTCGTAGTCGGTCTTCGTCTCAGTCATGGGTGTTCTCCTCATGTGCGATTGGTGTGGACGCCTGTGGCGTGGTTGATGCCAGCCCTCCGGGAGGGGGCTAGGACGGGATGCGGATGAGCTTCTTATTCGCGAACTCGTTGATGCCGTACTGAGCGAGTTCTCGCCCGACCCCGGAGCGCTTCACTCCGCCGAAGGGGAGTTCTGGGGAGCTCTTGCTGACGGCGTTGACCCAGACCATGCCGACTTCCAGCTGGTCGGCGATCGTCTTCGCGGTGTCTTGGCTCGCGGTGAAAACGCTGCTGGCGAGACCGAAGGGCGACTCGTTTGCGAGATCGACTGCCGCATCCTGCGACTCGACTCGGTAGAGCACGGCGGTCGGCCCGAAGAGCTCTTCGCTGAAGGCGCGCATGTCGCGGGTCACGCCTTCGAGCACGCTCGGCCGGTAGTACGCCCCGTCCACTCGCGACCCTGGTGCAACGTGCAGCGTCGCTCCCTTGTCGACGGCGTCCTGGACGATCTCGTCGAGTTCTGCGGCGGCTCCCGCAGAGGAGAGGGGGCCGAGCGTCGTGGCCGGGTCCTTGGGGTCACCGGGCTCGATGGCCGTGATGGTGCTGATGAAGTCTTTCGCGAACTCGTCGTAGACGTCGTCCACGACGATGAACCGCTTCGACGCGGTGCAAGTCTGGCCGCCGTTGATGAGTCTTCCTCTGACCGCGGCCTGGGCTGCCTCCGCGACGTTCGCATCCGGCAGCACGATGAACGGGTCGGAGCCGCCGAGCTCGAGCACGAAGCGCTTCAGGTGGCGCCCGGCGATCTCGCCGACTGCCGAGCCTGCCCGCTCGGAGCCCGTCAGGGAGACACCCTGCACTCTCGGGTCGGCGATGATGTCGCCGACCTGGCGGCTGTCGATGAACGCGTTGATGTAGGCGTCTCGCGGCAGTCCGGCATCGTGCAGGACGCGCTCGATGGCGAGGGCCGACTGCGGGCAGTTCCTCGAGTGCTTGAGGATGATGGAGTTGCCGAGGGCGATGTTGGGAGCGACGAAGCGTGCCGCCTGGTAGTAGGGGTAGTTCCAGGGCATGACCCCGAGGAGCGGCCCGATGGGCTCGGTGCGAACAAGCGCGGTGCCGCCCGTGACGGCCTCGAGCTTCTCGTCGGCGAGGAACCGCTCTGCGTTGTCCGCGTAGTAGCGGTAGATGGAGGCGACGATGTCGACCTCCCCCAGTGCCTGAGCCGTGGGCTTGCCAACCTCGATCGTGAGCAGCTCGGCGAGTTCCTCGCGGCGCTCCACATGGAGGTCCGCTACCTTCCGGAGGATGGCGGTTCGCGTTGCCAGCGGCAGTGCGCGGAGCTCTCGGTACCCCGACTCGGCTCGCTCGACGATCTCCGCGGCTGCCGCATCATCGATGAGCGGGAACGTCGCCAGCTCCTCGCCGGTGGCCGGGTTGAGCGTCGTGTAGTGGGACACCTGTGTCTCCTCGCGTCGTCGTCGTTGTCGTTGCGCTTGCTGTGCACCTTCGATCGGTACGAGACCACCGTCGCACCGGGATCGGAGGCCTGTCCAATACCGATGCCCGCCGCTATTGATGATCCAGATGAATGAATGGCGGTGTCATCGAGTATTGGACTGATATTTATCGGGCTGTCAGTCTGAAGGCATGAACACTCTGGAGATCCGCGAAGAAGCGGACCATCTGCTCGTGACGTTGAACCGACCCGAGGTCCGCAACGCCATCGACGAAGCCATGGTGGCTGAGCTGCATGAGGTCTGCGCCGGCCTTGAGTCGACCCCGAGAGTCCTCATCATCACGGGGGCGACGGTCGGCGAGAAGGCCGTCTTCGCGGCGGGCGCCGACATTCGGAGCCTGCTCGAGCGCGGCAGCGACCAAGCGCTCCTCGGCATCAACTCCAGGCTCTTCGACCGCATCGGCGCGCTGCCGATGCCGGTCATCGCCGCGGTTGACGGGCACGCCATCGGTGGGGGCGCCGAGCTGGCCTACGCCGCCGACTTCCGCATCGCAAGCACTCGCACCGTCTTCGGGAACCCGGAGGTCGGCCTCGGCATCCTCGCGGGGGCCGGCGCGACCTGGCGACTCATCGAGCTCGTCGGGCTCCCGATGGCGAAAGAGATCCTGCTGGCGGGGCGGACGCTCAAGGCCGAGGAGGCCCTCGCACGTGACCTGGTGAGCTCGGTCCACGAGCCCACGGAGCTCCTCGACGCGGCGCGCGGCCTCGCCGCGCGGATCGCCTCCCAGGACCCGCTGGCTGTGCGGCTCACGAAGCGGGTGCTCCGCGCACCGCGCGAGGCGCATCCGTGGGTGGACGACCTCGCGCAGGCGATCCTGTTCGACTCAGAGGCCAAGACCGAGCGCATGACGGCGTTCCTCAACAAGCGGAAGGCGAGCTCATGACCATCCTGGAGCGAATCGGAGTTATCGGCGGCGGCACGATGGGCGCAGGGATCGCGCAGTCGTTTGCGCTCGCGGGAGCGCCAGTCACGGTGATCGAGCGAGACGAGTCGCTCGCGGCCGCCGCCAGGGAGCGGGTGCGGAGCGGGTTGGTGCGCTCGGCGCGTCGGGACGCGTCCCTCGACGTCGACCGTGTGCTCGGCGGCATGGTGTTCTCCGTCGAGTACGGGGCGCTCGGGGACGTCGACGTCGCCGTCGAGGCGGTCCCGGAGATCCCCGACCTCAAGCGCGAGACGCTCGCTCGGATCGAGCGGGCCGTCTCCCGAGACGCCTGCATCGCGACGAACACCTCGTCGCTCTCCGTCACCGACCTGGCGTCGGCGCTCGAATCGCCCGAGCGCTTCCTCGGCCTGCACTTCTTCAACCCGGTACCGCCGTCAGCACTCGTCGAGATCGTGACGGCCGCCTCGACGGCGGATACGACGCGGATCCTTGCCAAGGACCTCGTTGAGGCGCTTGGCAAGACTCCCATCGTCGTCAACGATTCGCCCGGCTTCGCGAGCTCCCGCCTCGGCCTCGCGCTTGCGTTGGAGGCCATGCGAATGCTCGAGGATGGCGTCGCGTCAGCTGAAGACATCGACGCGGCCATGGTGCTCGGCTACCGGCACGCGGCGGGCCCCCTCAAGACCACTGACCTCGTCGGCCTCGACGTGCGCCTCGGCATTGCCGAGTATCTCGCCGGGCAGATCGGGGCGCGGTTCGAGCCCCCGCAGATCCTGCGCGACAAGGTCGCGGCCGGGGAGCTCGGCCGAAAGTCCGGCAAGGGGTTCTACTCGTACGAGGACTGATCGCACAAGGCCTGCCGTCGGCGCGGCGGCCTGCCGTGACTAGCCCGTGCCATCCGGGAGCGCTTCCTCGGCGATCTTGAGGACGGCGGCCAGTGCGTGGTCTCGACGCGACCGCTTCCAGGCGATCCGCAGCTCGATGGGATCGACAGGGTCGGAGAGTTCGAGGAAGCGGAGGTGCGGGTCGGCGATGCTGTCGATGACGGACGAGAGCGTGAGTGCGCAACCGACTTCGGCAGAGACCAGCGACATGACCGTCCAGGTGTCTGGCGCGTACTGCACGACCTCGGCGCTGAAGCCCGCATCCCTCGCGAGGCCTCTGAGTCGGTCGAGGAGCACTGTTCCCGTCTCGGCAGGCAGGGACACGAAGCGCTCGTCGCGGAGGTCGTGCGCCGACACGCACTCGCGATCGGCGAGGTGGTGCGTGTCAGGGACGGCGACGACGAGGCGCTCGATGGCGACGACCTGGCTGTCGACCGCGGCGGGTACGTTGTCCCACCGCCCGAGGGCGATGTCGATGTCGTCCCTCACGAGCGCGGTCATCGCCATCTGGGCGAACTGCTGGCTGAGGAGCTCGAACCTGATGCCAGGGTGCGAGTGCTTCACCGCGCGGGCAAGGCGCCCGACCATCGCGTTCGACGACGCACCCGCGTAGGCGAGCCGCACGTGGCCCACCTCGCCCTTCCCCGCGGCCAGGGCAGTCGCGTGGAAGTGCTGAGTCGCGCGCAGGATCTCGCGAGCCGGGCCGATCAGGGACTCGCCGGCCGGGGTCAGGGCGACGCTTCTGGTGCTCCGCTCGAAGAGCTGCGTGCCGAGCGCGCTCTCGAGCTGCTTGATGCTCCGGCTCACGGGCGGCTGAGCCATGTGGAGGCGCTCGGCCGCCCTGCCGAAGTGCAGCTCCTCTGCCACTGCGAGGAAGATGCCCACCTGCTGTGTGTCCATGCCCGCCAGTCCTTCCTGCCGCTAAGGTCCGCGGTTATTGCGCGAAGCGTATCAAAAGCGACCGGTTTAGGTATTGGACAGGCATGAAATCGGGCTGTCAGTCTGGTGCTGTCGCAACGACGAAAGCGGGACTCAATGACGAACTCCACGACGGAACGCGGTGCCACACCGTTCGACCGCAGCACAGGCGGCCCACTCGAAGGTCTGCTCATCGCGGACTTCGGCCGCGTACTTGCCGGGCCCTACTGCACCATGCTGCTCGCCGACCTCGGCGCCACGGTCATCAAGGTCGAGAGCACGCTCGGTGACGAGACCCGAAGCTGGGGGCCACCCCGCTACGAGGGCGAATCGACCTACTACCTATCCGTGAACCGCAACAAGCAGTCCATCGCGCTCGACTTCTCGGACCCGGAGGACCTGCGGGTCGCGAAAGAGCTCGCGGCGCGGGCCGACATCGTCGCCGAGAACTTCAAGCCCGGCGGACTCGCCAAGTTCGGTCTCGACTACGAGACGGTGCGGCGCGACAACCCCGAGGTGATCTATGCCTCCGTCTCGGGTTTCGGCACGGCAGGCGGCGCGGGGCTCCCCGGCTACGACCTGCTCGTGCAGGCGCTTTCGGGGATGATCAGCGTGACCGGTGCCCCGGACGCGGAGGGCTTTCGGGCCGGCGTCGCGATCTTCGACGTCATGACCGGACTCCACACGGCAACCGGAATCCTGGCGGCGCTCCACCACCGCGACCGCACGGGCGAGGGGCAGCTGCTCGAGCTGAACCTCATGGCCTCCGCGCTCTCGGGGATGGTGAACCAGACGGGCGGTTACGTCCTCAACGGTCAGGTCCCCACCAGGCTCGGCAACGACCACCCGAGCATCTACCCGTACGCGCCGTTCCCCACCGCCGAAGGCGAGATCGTCCTCGCGATTGGCAACGACGCGCAGTTCCGCACCCTCTGCCGCGAACTCGGGCTCGGCGAGCTCACGGCCGACAGCCGTTTCGCGACCAACGTCGCACGCAGCGAGCATCGCGATGCGCTCCGCGAGATCCTCGTCGGCCGCCTCTCCGAGAAGAACGCCAACGACTGGTTCGAGTCGCTCTCCGCCGTCGGGCTCCCGTGCGCGCCGATCCTGGACGTCGGCGAGGGGATCGCGTTCGCACAGAAGATCGGACTCGACCCCGTTGTGGAGGTTGGTGAGGGTGATCGACGGATGCGCGGCATCCGCCACCCCGTCACCTTCTCGCGGACCCCCGCGAGCTACGACCTCGCGGCTCCCGAGCTCGACGCTGACGGCGCCGCCGTGCGCGCCTGGCTCGCCGAGCGCGCCGCACCAGCTCCTGTCGAAGACCGGACGGCCCGCGACGCCGCGGACCGGGACGTGTTCGGCGCCGTTCCATCGAGTCGCTGAAAGGACTCAGCATGACCACTGTCACAGACCTTCGCTTCGTGAACACCGACTTCTATGCGGTCGATGACTACCTCACCGACGACGACCGGGCACTCACGGCGAAGGTGCGCGGGTTCGTCGACGCGAGCGTGACGCCCATCATTAACGAGTATTGGGAAAAGGCCGACTTCCCGTACGAGATCCTGCCCGAGTTCGCCAGCCTCGGTGTCGTCGGCACGGCCATCCAGGGGTACGGATGCCCAGGGCTCACGAGGCTCCAGACCGGGCTCGTCGCCATGGAGCTCTCGCGGGGAGACGGCAGCGTGAACACGCTCAACGCCGTGCAGTCCGGCCTTGTCATGGGCAGCATCAACCTGCTCGGCGATGACGATCAGAAACAGCGCTGGCTCCCGAAGCTCGCGACGCTGGAGCACCTCGGCGCGTTTGCGCTCACCGAACCCGATCACGGTTCGGACTCTGTCGCGCTCGAGACCCGCGCGCGGCGCGAGGGTGACACCTACGTCATCGACGGCGCGAAGAAGTGGATCGGCCTCGGCCACGTCGCCGACGTCGTCATCATCTGGGCGCGCGACGTCGAAGACGAGAAGGTCAAGGCGTTCGTGCTTGAGCGCGGCGCCGACGGCACATACCCGGACGGCTACTCAGCGCACGCCATCCAGGGCAAGATCGGCAAGCGCGCGATTCAGCAGGCGCAGATCGAGATCACCGGCCTGCGCATCCCGGCGGAGAACAAGCTCGCCCACTCGAAGTCGTTCCGCGACGTCGGGGCGATCCTCAACAAGACGCGCACGACGGTGGCGTGGGAATCCCTCGGTCACGCGCTTGCGGCCTACGAGATCAGCGCACGCTACGTGCACGAGCGTGCGCAGTTCGGCAAGCCCATCGCGAGCTTCCAGCTCGTGCAGAACAAGCTCGCGAACATGCTCGCCGACCTCACCGCCATGCAGCTGCTCTGCTTCCGAACGGGTGCGCTGCAGGATCAGGGGACGCTCACCAACGAGCAGGCGTCGCTCGCCAAGATGTTCACCGGCCAGCGGGCCAGGGCCCTGTGCCGGGACGCGCGAGACCTGCTCGGGGGCAACGGCCTCCTCCTCGAGAACCATGTCGCGCGCCACCTCACCGACATGGAGGTCGTGCACACGTACGAGGGCACCGACTTCATCCAGTCGCTCATCATCGGGCGCGAGATCACCGGCATCTCCGCCTTCGCCTGATCCGCGCCGCCCTTCAGCCACCACATTGGAGCAGCAAGCATGACCGGAACCTTCATCTACGACGCCGTGCGAACCCCCTTCGGAAGGGCTGGCGGCGCGCTCGCCGGGATCCGCCCAGACGACCTTGCCGCGGTTGTCATGCGCGCCACCGTCGAGCGCACCGGGCTCGACCCGGCGCTCATCGAAGATGTCATCTTTGGCGACGCCAACCAGGCAGGGGAGGACAACAGGGACGTCGCGCGGTTCAGCGCCCTTCTCGCCGGCTTCCCGACGAGCGTGACCGGAACCACGGTCAACCGCCTCTGCGCCTCCTCCGTCGAGGCCGTCATCCAGGGATCCCGTGCCATCGAGTCCGGGGATGCGTCGATCATCCTCGCGGGCGGCGTCGAGTCCATGAGCCGGGCCCCGTACGTCGTCGAGAAGTCTCCGAAGCCGTGGCCTGCCGTCGGCAACCAGACGCTGTGGAACACATCCATTGGCTGGCGCATGACAAACCCGGCGTTGCCGAAGCACTGGACGATCTCGAACGGCGAGGCAGCGGAGAAGATCGCCGGCGAGTGGGGCATCACGCGCGATGAGCAGGACGCCTTCGCCGTGCGCTCGCACCGACTGGCCGCGGAGGCGTGGGCAGCCGGCGCGTACGAGGGGGAGATCGTGCAGGTGCGCGGAGCCGAGCTCGCAAGAGACGAGGGCATCCGCGACGGGGCAAGCGCCGAGAAGCTCGGCACGCTCAAGCCGCTCTTCGCACCAGCCGGGTCCGGCACCGTCACGGCGGGCAACTCGTCGCCGATCAACGATGGTGCCTCGGCGTTACTGCTCGGGGCCGAGGGTGCTCTTTCCACCGAGCCCCTCGCGCGCGTCGCAGGCCGCGGTGTGCACGGAGTCGACCCCGACCAGTTCCCCATCGCGCCGATCGAAGCCGCCAACAAAGCCCTGGCGCGAGCCGGAAAGACGTGGGCCGACGTCGACTTCGTGGAACTCAACGAAGCGTTCGCGTCGCAGTCGCTTGCCTGCATCAAGGGCTGGCCGGAGCTCGACCCCGCCAAGGTCAACATCCACGGCGGGGCGCTCGCGATCGGCCACCCGCTCGGCGCATCCGGAGGGCGCATCATCGGCCACGCCGCTCACGAGCTGCGCCGCAGGGGCGGCGGTGTCGCTGTCGCGGCGATCTGCATCGGAGTGGGGCAGGGGCTCGCGGTTGTCCTCGAGCGCTGACCGTCTCAGCGGGCAGGGCACGAGAGTGAGCCGGCTGCGAGACCGGACACAAGAAGGAACGGGACTGGCCAGGAAATGAACAAGGAGCTGAAGAACATGCGTGCAGTTGTCTACCGCGGAATCGGAGACGTCGTCGTGGAGGACCGTGAGGTGCCCTCGATCGGACCGAAGGACGTGCTTGTCCGCAATATGCGCACGGGCATCTGCGGGACCGACGTCAGCGCCTTCACCAAGGGTGGCGACGCGCTGGGCATCTTCCCCGGTGGCCTGATCGGGCACGAGTTCGTCTCAGAGGTCGTCGAGGTCGGGGCAGGCGTCGATAACCCCGCGATCGTTCCTGGGCTGCGCGTCTTCGTGAACGCGTCCACCTCGAAGCGGCAGGGCGAGGGGCGCTCGAAGCTCGAGATCACCGACTCGGCCGGCGGGCTCTCGCAGTTCATCTCAGTGCAGGACGCACAGATCGGCTACAACCTGCATCCGCTTCCCGATCACGTCACGTGGGACCAGGCGGTGCTCATCGAGCCCTTCTCGGTCGCGAATCGCGGCGCCAACATCGCGAAGCCCGTCAGGGGCGAACGCGCCCTCGTGTTCGGCGCGGGCGCCGTCGGCCTCGGCGCGCTGGCGAACCTCAAGGCGAAGGGGGTCGAGGAGGTCATCGTCTCCGACATCGTGCCGGCCAAGCTCGAAGTGGTCAGGAAGCTCGGCGGCATCCCCGTCAACGGGCTCGAGACCGACCCGATCGAGTTCGCGAAGGAGCGCTTCGGCGTGGTGACCAACTTCATCGACGAGGAGCGGGCCGATGTCGACATCTTCATCGACTCGGCGGGCTCCCCGAACGCCGTGCCCGACTACCTGCGAGGTGGCAAGCCCGGCTCGCGGATGGTGCTCGTCGCCCTCCCGCCCAGCTCGATCGAGGTCTCGCAGACGATGTTCGTGCTCCAAGAGCTCTCGATTCTGACCTCCCTCGCCTACAGCAACGAGGACATCGCCGAGGTCGTAACTTACCTCGACGAGCGACGCTATGACCCCACCCCGGTCGTCACGCACCACTTCTCGCAAGAGGATGTGCTCGAGGCCTTCAAGACGGTGATCGAGAAGAAGGACGAGGCCATCAAGGTGGTCGTCGACGTTCACTGACGCGAGTCGGCGGGCGCATCCACGTCGAGGTCTCGCACCTCGGTCTTGAGGATGCGCATCGACTGCCCGACGCTCTTCGCGAGCGCCGGCAGCTTCGAGGCTCCGAAGATGAGCACGATGATGGCGAGCACGGCGATCCCGTGCCAGCCGGTGAGGTTCGCGAGCATGGCGGTCTCCTTCTGATTCAGGGGTGATCGGGTGTGCTGGGCTCAGTTGCCTGGTCCGCCCGGTCCGCCAGCGCCGCCGCCGGACGGGGCAGCCCCTGCGGTCGGGGCCGTTGTCGTATCGACGCGAACGGTGAGCGCGACGTTGTAGCCGCTCGTCGCGTCACCCGTGACGGTCGCGAGCTGCAGGGCTCCGCCGTCGTCGCCGAAGACGTTGTCGGAGTCGAGGCTGACCTGCGCCATGTTGGAGGCGGAGCCCTCGTATCCGGAAAGGGCGTAGACGGCGTTCGAGGCGTACTCGGGCAGCGCGACCTGCGAGGTCGAGATGGCGTTCGTCGACTCCGTGATGTCGTCGATCGTGGGGTACACCTCGAAGTGGATGTGCGGCCACCGCCCCGTGTAGCAGGCGGGGAAGATCGAGGTGTACGTGACGCTGCCCTGCGCATCCGCGACCTGCACGCCCCGCAGGAACGTCTCGTTCTCGATTCCCTCCGAGTACATGGAGTAGCCGCCCGTGGCGTCGCAGTGCCAGACGTAGACGGCGACATTCTCGAACGGCCTGTCGCCGTTCGCCATGTCGAGGACCGTGAGTGTGAGGGTCATAGGAACACCGGCCGCGGTGGTGCCGCTGCCGATGCTCGAGCGGATGTCGCTGCGCACGACTCCGGACTGTTCGAGCACGTCCGCGCCGTTCGAGCCGTCGCCCGGGTATGGGCCCGCGGTCTCATCGGGGATCTCGCTCGCAGGCACGGCGACGGCCGTCGCGGGTGCGCTCGCCGATGGGCTGGCCGTCGCGGTTGCAGCCGCTGTGGCGGCCACTGTGCTGGACGCGCCCGATCCCGCCGGCGTGCAGGCGGCGAGCGCCACCGTCCCGACCCCGACCCCGAAGATGCTCAGCAGGCCACGGCGCGACATGAGCGTGCCGAGGTCGAAGGCGACACCCTGATCGACGACTTCCTCGTCCGCCCGGTCGAGGAGCCTGCCCTCGTAGGCGGGGCCGTCCGGGGTGAGGTCCGGTTCGGGGATCTTGATCATGGTTGCTCTCCTGCTCTTCGTCGTGGGACGAGAGTCAGCATGAGCCGCCCGCCAAGCAGGGGACTATGGCGGTGCTACGAGTTCTCTATGAGAGCTCCGAGCCAGTCCATGGCACTGCCACGAGCTTGCCGACGTGGCGGCCCGATTCCATGTCGCTGTGTGCCTGGGCGATCTCGTCCATCCGGTACACGTGACCGATCGGGACCCGCGCGTCGCCCCGTTCGACCGCATCGATGAAGTCCTGGAGCACGTGCTGCGGCAGGTCGTTCGCCTCGCCGGAGTATGCGGTGAGGCGAACACCGTTGGGCAGCCAGGCGATCGGGTAGAACTCCGGGATAGTCCAGTCGTCCGCGAGCATGCCCGTGAAGCACGCCGTCCCGCCCGTGCGCAGGGCACGAAGCGTGTCGCGCAGGGTCGTCGCTCCGACAAGCTCGACCGCACCATCAACCCCGTCGGGCTCGATCTCGCGCACCTGAGCAGCGACCTCGCCGTTCTCGAGCAGCGGATGCTGGACTCCGAGATCCTGCAGGTACCGGAACCGATCAGGGTTGCGGGTTGTCGAGAAGACGCGCATCCCGCGCATCACGGCGAGTGCAGCGATCGCAAGGCCGACGGACGACGTGCCGCCGCGGATGAGGATGCTGTCACCCTCCTTCGCCTGGATCCCGGTCGAGAGCGAGCCCCAGGCTGTCTGCAGCATCTCGGGGAGTGCGCCGAGTGTCGACCAGTCGAGGCTGCTGCGGAAAGGGATGACCTGGGCTTGCGGGACCGCCACGTACTCCGCGTATCCGCCGTCGAACGACCGGCCCATGCCGCCCATCATGGTCACGACCTGCTGGCCCGGTGTGAAGTCGGTGCCCGGTGCATCCACGACGATGCCGGTCGCTTCGATGCCGGGTACGCGGGGGAGTGCGCCAGACTCGGCGACGCCAGAGCGGAAGTGGTACTCGGAGCGGTTGAGGCCGAACGCCTGCACGCGGATGAGGACCTCGCCGGGGCGCGCCTTCGGCCGCTCGATTGCTTCGAGCTGCAGCTTCTCCGGCCCGCCGAACTCGCGCAGGACAACCGCCCGCATCAGCTCGCTCACTCGCTTGCCGATCCCTGTGCGGCGGTCGCAGGCGCGGTCGACAGTGAGCGGAGCTGGGCGGCGAGTTCATCCCGCTCGGTGCCGGTGACCGTGGGCCCGAGGCGGGAAGCCAGGTGAGCCTCGAGTGCAGCCGTGCCCTCGACCTGCGTCTGACCACCGGCTTCGGTCAGCTCGACGAGGGCCGAGCGCCGGTCATCGGGGTTCGCGCGTCGGCTGCAGTGCCCGTCACGCTCGAGTCGGTCGATGAGCTTGCTCGCGGCGCCCACCGTGATGCCGATTGTCGCGGCGAGGTCGCTCGCCCGCACGGTGCCCGCCTCGGCGATGGCGTTCAAGGCGTACAGGTGCGAGAGTGGGATCCCAAGCGGGCGCAACGCGGCGTCCGCGTCGTTCCAGAGCTGGATCTGCGTGCTGACGAGCGCCCGCAGGAAGTCGGAGTACGGGGCCTTCGGTTCGGTCATGATGCTATGCAATCACATTCCAGCTAACTATGTTCCATGGAATGCATTACTTTCTCGTGTTCCAGGTTGAATGTCCATGGCTCGTGCTTAGCTATGCGCACACTTCAGGGAAGACGTGATCGGGGGAGCAGCGTGACTCAGCAGTTCGGTGTTCGGGGGTCGGGGGCGGCCCGTGCGGCGGGGCCAGGGCCGGCCGGCCTGCAGCGCGCATCCAAGCTGCGGCAGTCGCTCCTGCGGCTTGGTTCAGGGGCGCTCACGAAGACCTACGACCTGTACCACCTGCATCCGGCCATCTGGCGCTGGACCGCACGCCACTACGTGCCTGCCATGGGCGACTTTGCGAAGTTCAACGCGTGGATGATCTGCCAGCGCGCGAACCTCGACGTGCCCGCGTACCAGCGGTGGTTGCACGAGAACGACTTCCGGTTCCGCTGGTGGCAGCTCTCGAGCTACCCGGAGACGAGCAAGGACGACTACGTCAAGCGCTACACGGAGGACGAGCGCTGCTGGGGTGGCGAGATCGACACCGTGGGCACGGTGGTCGACGAGTCGAGCGGCTCGAGCGGTTCGCCCTTCAACTGGATCCGCGGGCGACACGAGCTGAAGACCATCCACAACAACGTGGCCGGGTACATCACCTTGCTGTTTGGCACGAAGAAGCTCTTCGGCATCAACGCCTTTTCGATGGGGGCGTGGGCGACCGGCACCAACACCGGGCACGCGCTCTCGAAGATCTCGATGGTCAAGAACACGGGACCAGACATCGACAAGATCGTCGACACCATCCGCCACTTCGGGCCCAAGTACCAGTACCTCGTGAGCGCCTACCCGCCCTTCCTGAAGCATCTGCGCGACAGGCTCGATGGCGAGGAATGGTTCGACTGGTCGAAACACCGGCTCAACGGGTTCGTCGGCGGCGAGGCGATGACGGAAGGCCTGCGCGACTACCTCGAGGAGCGGTTCGGTCGTGTCTACTCCGGCTATGGGGCATCTGACCTCACGATCGGGATGGCGGGGGAATCGGATGCGTGCGTGTGGTTGCGCCGCGCGATGTTTGCCGACGAGCGTCTGAGGAGGGCGCTCCTCGGGGAAGACGAGTCGCGCATCCCCATGGTCTTCCAGTACAACCCGCTCGAGACGTACCTCGAGACGAACGCGAACAACGAGCTTGTCGTGACACTCAACTCCTCCGCCGTGCTCAGCCCGAAGCTTCGCTACAACATCGGCGACGAAGCCAAGATCCTCTCCTTCCCCGAGGTACGAGAGAAGATCGCCGAACTCGACCCGGCACTGTCGAGGGCCTTCCACCGGGCATTTGCGGTGCAGCGGATGAAGCTCCCCTTCCTCCTGCTCTTCGGCAGGAAGGACTCGACGATCTCCTACATGGGCGCCAACCTGTACCCGATCGACATCGAGAACGGCCTCTACCGCGACAACCCGCACGCGGGCGACCTCGAGTCGTTCAAGCTCGGCCTGCTGGAACTCGAGGGTCACGAGCAGCGTCCCATCGTGCACCTCCAGCTGCGCGATGGCGTGGCGCTGGCGGATGAGGAGATCGCCAAGCTCAGCGAGACCACGAGGGCCGGCATCGTCGACCACCTCGCCTCCGTGTCGCGCGACTTCGCCCAGTCGCTCGACGAGGACCCGTCGACGGGCGACCTCCGAATCGAGGTGCATCCGTTCGGCACGGGGCCCTTCACGGGTGGCAACGCGAAGATCAAGAACGTCTACGTCGTCAAGAACGCCGAGTAGGCCATGTTCACCACCGACTTCTCAAAGGCGCCCATCCAGGGGCGCGCCGAGGCGCTGGTTATTGTCGAGGGACGCAGCGCCGACCGCGAAGGCGTCATCTGGCGGCAGCGCTTCAGCGACCGACGGGTCGCTGGCGAGTTGCTGCTGTTCGGGAGCGTCGAGCGAGCGCGTGAGGTCGCGGCCGGGCACGATGGGCGCACGAAGCTGCTGCTCGCCGAGCCTCGCGGCTACTCGAACGGCATCTGGCGAGCCGACCCCGAGCCTCCGCCAGGTGAGATGGCGCACAACCCGCACTTCGCGTCCGTCTCCAAGGAACGAGCCGAGGGGCGCACGCCACCACGCGTCGACGAGCCGACGCGCAAGCCGAAGAAGCTCACCACCCCGGTCCCGCCGCCGTCGCACACGATCTTCGACACTGCATCGATGTTCGTCGGTGCAACCCGATATACGTCCCCGCTCGCCTGGGCCGTGACGGGCCGCATCTGGGGGCAGATGACCGGCAAGATGCGGAGGATGCCCGACTACTGCTGGCACGGCATCTACTGGGAGGCGCCGTGGACTCTCGGCACGCTCGCCAACTTCTCCACACGCGACGCGCTCCTGCGCTTCGCCAGAATGCCCGAGCACCGGCACCTCATGCAGTGGATCGTGAAAGACACCAAGAACGCCAACGCCGGGTTCATTCGCCTCTTCGCGAGCGCGGAAGAGCTGGCGGCCGTCGAAGGCGGCGAGGAGCACGAGGCGGAGGGTCACCGTACCGATGTCAATGCGCGTGGCACGGCCGCAGCACCGCCCGGCTCACTGCTGGCCCCCGCTGTGCTCTCTGGCGGTGCTGGGGCGAAGCCGAAGTCGCGCGGGGTCGAGGTGCGTCGCGTCAGCTCGGAGCTCGAGTTCCTGGAGTTCGTCGAGCTGCCGGGGCGCGTCTCGGACCCGAGCCGCGAGGTGCCAGTGCTCGAGTCGACACTCCGCTCGTGGTGGAAGGACAAACACGCGCACGAGTCGGCGGTCGAGCTGTTGCTCGCGTACCGCGACGGGGCGCCGGTCGCCCGAGCCGTCACGCACACGAGCGCCGCGCTCGACGCGAAGCTCTCATCGAGCCTCCAGCTGTTCGGGGCCGTCGTGGCGGCCGACGCGGAGGCGCTTGCCGCCATCATCGATGCCGTTGAGAAACGCGCCACCAGCGCAGGACGGCGGGAGCTCCTCGGTCCCGTCACGTTGCTCCCGAACCAGGTGGGCGGTGTCATCACGAGTGGCTTCGGAGAGCGGGGCTTCGTCGAGGGCGCCTGGAACCCGGACTGGGGGCCAGGCGCCTACAAGGGGCTCGGCTTCACGACTTGGAACGAATCGGCGACCTGGATCGCGCGCCTCGAGCAGGGCCGCCTCGGAGAGATCGAGAGCGACGCCTTCACGGCTCCGACAGGCGCCGAGCTCGAGGGCGCCGGCATCGTCATCGAGCGCGCGTCGCGCCTGCGATTCCCGCGCGACGTCGCCCGCCAGCGCCAGCTCGTCAACGCCGCCTTCGCCGAGCTGCCCTACTACACGCAGATCTCGCGAGCGCAGATGCGAGAGGCCACAAGTGGGCTCGTCGCGATCATCGACCCCAGCATCTGGGTGTTTGCGCTCGACGCGAAGACGCGCAGGCCCCTCGGTTTCCTGCTCTGCGTTCCCGACGTCACGCGCATCATGCAGCGCTCGTCCGGCCGCATCGGACCGAGGCAGCTGCTCGAGATCTGGCGGCACCGCAAGGAGCCGCGGGAAGCCGTCCTCACCATCCAGGGCACGGCCCCCGAGGCGCGGGGGCGAGGCATCAGCACGCTGCTCGGGCGCACCGTCGGCGAGGCCCTCATCGAAGGCGGCTACGCGGCCCTGCGGTCGACGTACATCGGCCGCGACAACGCCGCGTCTGCCCGTCAGCTGACCCGCATGGGCGGCCAGGAACTGCATCAGACCGTCTTCTATCGGCGAGCTGTCAGGGCGGGGACCAAAGGGAACGCGGCACACGAGGGGGAGCAGCCATGACGAGCATCCACACGCTGAACCAGATCATCGCGGACGCCGCCTCGGCGCCCTCCGCGCACAACACGCAGCCGTGGTCGCCGCGCATGATCGGCGACGGGGCCGCAGTCGAGCTGCGGGTGTCCAGGAAGCGCACCCTCCCAGCGTCCGATCCCACCGGGCGCGACACGCTGCTCGGCCTCGGCGCCTGGTTCGAAGCGTTCAGCGTGAGCGCGGCCGAGCACGGCGTCGACTTCGAACTCGAGCTCCTGCCCGCGCTCGCGGACCCGGAGGTGATCGTGCATGCGAGGAGCGACGAGCCGGTGATGCGCATCCAGCTGCGCGACTCAGCCGCGGCGGCGGAAGTCGAGGGGGAAGCGGCCCCGGCATCACACTCCGATCCCGATTCCAGCAGGCGGATGCTCGCGGCCCGCAAGACGGTGCGTGGCGGCCTCGAACCGGCGAAGGGTGTTGTGCTCGAGCTCGCCGGCACGCTTCCCGAGTGGCTGCGCCTTGCGCCCGTCGACGCGGACGACCTGCGGCACTTCTCTTCCCTCGGAACGGCCGACACCCTGCGCGAGCCCGCCATCGCGCGCGAGTTGGCCCACTGGTTGCGCCTCCACCCGTCGCATCCGCGCTACGACGTCGACGGGCTCAACAACAAAGTGCTCGGGGTGCCGGCGGTCGCATCGCGTCTCGTCGCGCCCTTCACGCGGAATCGCCGCCTCCGTGAGGCGGCCGTGCGCATCGTTTCGCCCGCCGGCGACCTCTGGCGGCGACTGCTGCTCGAGGTGCCGGTGTCTGCGGCAGGCGAGGATGCACCGGCGGAGGCGACCGCGTTTGCCCTGGTCGCCGACACCAAGCTGCTCGACCTCGGGTCGGGCTCGGAGGCGACCCGCGTCCTCGACTCCCCGCTCGGGCTCCCACCGGAGCGGGTGCTCGAGGCTGGCCGCACGCTCATGAGGTTGTGGCTGCTGGCCACGGCACGAGGGGCGGCGTTCGCGCCCGCCTCCGAGGTCCTCGACTCCTCGCTCGCGCAGGGCGAGCTGCGCTACAGGCTGGGCCTCTCTCGCCGCGACGTGCCGCTGTTCGTCACGAGAGTCGGCGTGCCGAAGGACCCGAACCCGCCGCGCGCGCCGCGTCGCTGAGCCGGCGGGCCGTTCTGGTCGTGCCCGGTCCTGCGCGGCGCGATCACACCTGCGGCTGCAGCGCGTCCACCTCGTGGGCGAGGGGAATCGCGGCGGCCGCGCCCTCACGAGTGACCGTGATCGAGGCGGCCGCCACGGCCCGAGCGAGCGCCTGGTACATGGGGACCTCGTCGGCGAGGCTGGCAGCGAGGTAACCCGCGAACGTGTCGCCAGCCGCTGTCGTGTCGACAACTTCGACCCTGGGCGCGCGTTGCTCGTGCTCTCCCTGGCCAGTGACGACGAAGGCGCCTCTCGGCCCGAGCGTGCAGACGAGCGACACCTCGAAGCGCTTCGCGAGGGTCGCCGCAACGGCGGTCGGCTCACCGTCGGAAGGGAGCCCAGCTGTGCGGGCGACGGCACGAAGCTCACCCTCGTTGACAAGCAACAGGTCGACCCAGGGCAGCAGCTCCGGGAGTGACTTCGGGGCGGGGGCTGCGCTCAGGATGACCACGCCGCCCGCTTCGAAGGCCGCCTGCGCCGCCGCCCTCACCGCCGCCTCTGGGATCTCGAACTGCAGGAGGACCGGCGTCCCTCTGCCGATCTCGGACAGCGCGGCGACGATCCGCTCCTCGTTCACCTGGAAGTTCGCGCCAGGCGCCACCACGATGGAGTTCTCGCCCGCCGCGTTGACCATGACGAGTGCCATGCCGGTGGCTGAGTGAGCGAGGCGTTCGACCTCCGTATGCGTGACGCCGTCTGCATCGAGCGACGCCAGGAGCAGCGCACCCTCCTCGTCGGCCCCGACCGCCCCGACCATGCTGACGCGCGCGCCGGCTCTCCGGGCAGCAACTGCCTGGTTTGATCCCTTGCCGCCCGGACCCGTTACCGAGTCCATGGCCAGCACTGTCTCGCCTGGCGCCGGGAAGTCCGGCACGACGATGCGACGGTCGAAGTTCAGACTGCCGACAACAACAACTTCACCCATGGTGTGTCCTTTCGAGAAGGGGCCCGAGCCCTAGTGAGCTCGGACCCCGCCTATTCGGTGCGGCTACTTGCTGCGGCCGAGCATCTTCGCGATCGCGGCCTCGTCGGGCGCGTACGGGTGATGCGGCACGTCGAACTGCGAGACCGTGCTGTCGTTGCGCGGGATCCCGAGCGCGTCGAAGAGCGCTCCGCGAGCGATCCTGTCCTGCTCGCTCTCCTGGATGGCGTACTTCAGCACGTCATCGATGACGTCTTCCGGTACCACGATGGCGCCGTCACCGTCGGCGACGATGAGGTCGCCTGGGCGAACGAGCTGCCCGCCGATCTCGACCGGCACGGTGTGTCCGCCCCACTCGACTCGCCCCTGGTACATGGGCTGGACAACCCAGCGCGACCAGATCGGGATGTGCTTCGTCTCGAGCGTTTCGTCGGTGTCGCGTGCGCCGCCGTTGGTGAGCACGCCCTTCGCGCCGAGTGCGGCCCAGATCATGGAGTCCATGGACCCGACCGCCGGGGTCGGTGTGTTGCAGGTGTCGACCACGAGGAACGTCGTGTCGTCGATGAGGTCGGACATATCGTTCTCGAAGACCTTGCCGTACCAGTACTCGTACGCCCACTTCGTGTACTCGTCCGGCGTCATCGTCGGCACGGTCTGCTGGGTCGGGATGTGGCGCATGGTGTGCGCGAACCCGGCCGACTTCGTGCGCCAGAGTGGGCGGATCTCGGGGGAGACGGTACCGAAGTGGTGGAGTCCCACCCAGTCGAGTCCGTCGCGGATGTCCGTGACGCGGAGCTTGCTGACCGTGTCGAGGATTTCCTTCTTGCGTGCGCTGTCGAGGGTCATGTTCTCGCCTTTCGTTGTCTGTTGAATCTCGATTGCAGGGGCACCCTGTGGGTGCCGTGAGGTCAGCGGATGTCAGTCACCCCCTTCTGCGGGGTGATGTGCCGAGATGGGGAGTGCCTTCTCCATCTCGGCGAGCTGGGCGACTCGACGGCGAACATCTTCGGTGTCGTCGAATCGAGCATTGAGGTAGGCCGTCAGGACGTCTTCCGCGACGCGGACTCCGACGACCCACGCGCCGAGGCAGGCGACGTTGACGTCGTCGTGCTCGACGCCCTGGCGCGCGACATAGGTGTCGTGGATCACGGCTGCCCGGATGCCTGCGACCTTGTTCGCGGCGATCGCGGCGCCGACTCCCGTGCCGCAGACGAGCACGCCCCGGTCGACGGAGCCGGCCACGACGAGGTCGGTGAGGCGCTTCGTCATGATGGGGAAGTCCACTGGCTTGTCGTCCTGCGCGCCCACGTCCACAACCTCGTGCCCGAGGGTCTGCAGGTGGTGGATGACGGCGGGCTTCAGGGAGAAGCCGGCGTGGTCGTTGGAGATGGCGATTCTCATGGGTCAGCCTTTCAATCCGGTGGTGGCTATGCCGTCGACGAGGAGCTTCTGGAAGGCGATGAAGACGCCGAGCACTGGGAGGAGCGACACGATGGACATCGCGAACAGTGCCCCGAACGATGAGGCGGACGTCGTATCGATGAAGGCTCTCAGCGCGAGCGGAACGGTGTAGAGCTCGGTGTCGGTGAGGTAGATGAGGGCCGTGAAGAAGTCGTTCCACGAGTAGATGAAGCTGAATATCGCGGCCGTGGCGAGGGCGGGCTTCGAGAGGGGGAGGATGATCTGGAAGAAGATCCGGAGGTGCCCGCAGCCGTCGAGCCGAGCCGCCTCGTCGAGGTCCTTCGGGATCGCCCGGAAGAACTGGGTGAGCAGGAAGACGAAGAAGGCGTCCGTCGCGAGCATCTTGGGGACGATGAACGGCAGGTAGGTGTCGATCCAGCCGAGCTCGCGGAACATGATGTATTGCGGGATCAGGATCACGTGGTGGGGGAGCATGAGCGTGCCGAGCATGAGCGCGAACATGAGCTTCTTGAATTTGAAGTCGATGCGGGCGAACGCGTAGGCCGTGAACGCGCAGGCGATGACGTTGCCGGCGACGCACAGGATCGCGACGAGCAGCGAGTTGAGGATGAAGCGGCCGAACCCGACTCCGCCGACGCCTTCCCATCCGGTCACGTAGCCGTCGAGGGTGAAGTTCGCACCTGGCCAGAAGCCGGGATCGGTGATGGCGGAGTCATCGCGGAACGAGGCCCCGGTCATCCACAGCAGGGGGTAGAACATCATGCCGGCGAGGGCGATGAGCATGAGGTGCTGGTAGAAGCGGCCCCGAGGCGTCGGGTCCGACGGTGAGCGGCGAGAGGTGCGGGTTGCGGTGGTCATGACTCGTCTCCGTAGTGGACGGCGCGGCGGCTCAGGGCGAAGAGCGCCCCGGCGGCTATGGCGACGATGATGAGCAGTACCCAGCCGAGTGCGGAGGCGTATCCCATCTCGAAGTCGATGAATCCGCGCTGGTAGAGGTAGAGCGTGTAGAACAGCGTCGAGTCGGCTGGGCCGCCCGTTCCGTTGCTCACGATGTAGGCGCTGTTGAAGGCCTGGAACGCCGAGACGACGTTCATGAGGACGTTGAAGAGGATGATCGGGCTGAGCATGGGGAGCGTGATGGCGAAGTAGCGCCTGAAGGGACCAGCCCCGTCGACCATGGCGGCCTCGTTCACCTCGTGGGGGATCTGCTTGAGGCCGGCGAGGTAGATGATCATGGCCGCGCCGAACTGCCAGATGTTGAGGATGATGAGCGTGCTCAGGGCGGTGTCGGGTTCACCGATCCACGAGTAGCTCGTCTCGACTCCGATGAGGGAGAGCAGGCCGTTGAAGAGCCCGTTGCCCTGGAAGAGGAACCGCCAGAGGATGGCGATCGCCACGCTGCCGCCGATGAGCGATGGCACGTAGAAGAGGGCGCGGTAGACGGTGAGTCCGCGGATCCCTCGGACCAGGGCGGTCGCAAGCAGGAGCGCGAACACCTGCACAAGTGGCACCGAGACGAGCAGATACATGAGCGTCACCCCGAGCGACTGCCAGAAGCGGCGGTCGTTGAAGAACATGCGCTCGTAGTTCTCGAAGCCGGTCCATTCCGGAACGCCGAAGACAGAGAAGTCGGTGAACGAGAGGTAGAGGCTGGCTATCATCGGTCCGCCGATGATGATGACGAAGCCGAGGATCCAGGGTGTCATGAACGCGTAGCCTGCGATGTTGTCGCGCCTGGTGGTCGAGGCTCTGCGGCGCTCGCGCTTAGACATGGCGTGCAGCGAGATCGAGCGGGTGTCGGTCTTCATGAGAGTGCGATCTCCGATGCCTCGTAGAACGCGTCGACGGCTTCGTCCACGCTCAAGCTGCCGAACGCGACGTCCTGGTAGAGGCGCGTGAGCTCGTTGGTCAGGCTGCTCAGGCCCGTCGGGTAGCTCGTGTTGGCGAGGTCGCCGCGCTCGGTCAGGTCCTGGAAGATCGTGACGTTCTGCTTGACGCCAGGGGGCGTCTCAGGGTCCGCGAGCAGCGCCTCCTGGACTTCCGGGTTGGTGACGATGCCGTTGTCCGATTGGAAGGCCAGCCCCGCGTCCACGTCGTTCGTGAAGAAGTTCGCGAACGCGGCGGCGGTGGCCACGTTGTCGCAGGTCGTGGGCATCGAGATGCCGTTGACGCCCAGGATGTTCGCGGGGGTGTCTGGAGACTGGGTCGGCATGTTGACCGGGAGGACTCGAGTGTCCTGGCCGGCGCCGGCGAGGGCGGTCTCCGTGATGAAGAGGTGCGGGATGTCTCTCGTGCCGCTTGCGGCGCTTCCGGTCGCGAGCGGAGTGAGCTCGAGGGCGCCGAACTGCTCGGGAATGGCGGACGGCGGCACTGTCGCCCCGTCGGCGGTGAGGTCGAGCCAAAATTGGAACCATTCGGCGAGGAGCTCGCGTTCGAAGCCAAGCTGCTCGCCGTCGAACATCTCCTCGCCGTGGGCGACGACCCAGGAGGTGAGGGCGAACATATTCGCCCCCTCTATCTCGGAGGCGTAGGTGCCTTCGGGAAGGCCCGCCTGCACTTCCCGCAGCCAGGTGCCGTATTCCTCCCAGGTCAGATCGTCGGCTGGTGCGGGGGCGCCAGACTCTTGGACCAGCTGCTCGTTGTAGGCGAGGAGGCGGACGAAGTTCCCGGTGGGGATGATGAACTGCTCGCCGTTCACCTGTCCCGCCGCGAGCACTTCCTCCGGGATCGCTGAGACGTCGATCTCGCCGGAGGCGATGAGATCGTCGAGCGGGCGGAGGATGTCCTGCTCGGCGTACCTCGTCGCGAAGGTGCTCTGCGTTCCGATCAGGCAGCTGAGCCCACCGCCGGCAGCGCGGACGGTCATCCGCTCGACGTAGGCCTGGTAGTCGGAGACGTCGCCCTGCACGGTGGCGCCTGGGAACTGCTCCTCGAAGTCGGTGATGATCGAGTTGACCTTCTCGCCGCGGGCGGGGCTGCCCCAGTACGAGTAGTCGATCTCGCCGTTGATCTGGCCGTCGGATTCGATGACCTCGGCTCCGGAACATGCGGCTAGTGACAGGCCTGCGACGGCGAGCACTGCGAGGCCGAGGCGGCCTCGTGGGTGGAGATGTGACACGTCTTCTACTCCTCATCGTTGAGTGAGTCTCGGTCGGGAGACCGATCGTGATTGCCGCGGTGCGGCTGTTGCACCAAGTATCTACGCGCGTAGATTTTTGCGCAAGAGGCAATTCCTCTGGCCAAGAGAGCGACCTCAGATCAGGCGCAGCCGCAAGATTCGCCCACCGCGAGGGCGAAACCCTTGACGTCGATGAGCTGCACGGTGGGGGAGTCTGTGCGGCTCAGCACGGCATCGACGGCCGCCGAGACGATGTCCGTCGTCGGCTGGACGAGACTTGTCAGGGACGGCACAGCGAACGAGGCGAAGTCGGTCGCATCTGCCGTCGCGAGCGCTACATCCTGGGGCACGCGACGGCCGGCCTCGTGCAGTGCCCGGAGCACGCCGAGGGCTTGCAGATCGCTCTCGATCACCATCGCGTCGACGTCGGGATGCGCCTCGATCAGCGCGCGGGCGCCCTCGTAGCCGCCCTGGAGGTCCGGCGCGATCCGCACACAGAGACTCGGATCTGGCTCGAGGTCGCGCTCTCGCTGCGCTCTCGCCCACCCGTCCTTTCGCCGAGAACTGGCGGGAAGACGGTCCGGTCCGAGAATCACGCCGATCCGCTTTCGGCCATGTTCGATCAGGTGCGACGTGACGAGTGCCGTGCCGTCGACGGCGAAACTCGGCCGGTCCACGATCGCGATCGGGATACCCAAAGCCGCCAGCGGGTCGAACGACTGCAGCGGATCGACGCTCATGAGGATGATGCCCTCGACCCGACGCTCCGCCATGGCGCGAAGCTGGGCCGTCTCCTGCTCGGCGTTCCAGGCCGAGCTGCCCACGACAAGCTGGTACCCGCGCTGCGTGGCGAGCGTGGAGAGCGCCTGCGTCACTCGGCCGAAGTACGGCACCTCGATGTTCGGGACAACGAGGCCGATTGAAGACGACCGACCCGTCGCGAGCATGCGGGCGACACCATCGCGCCGGTACCCGAGTTCGGAGATGGCTGCGAGGACGCGCGAGCGGGCATCATCGGAGACACGGCGAGGACCGTTGTTGACGACGTAGGACACGACGGCCGTCGATACGCCTGCGCGCCGAGCGACATCGTCTCGAGTGACTCCCACCACGGCATGCTCTCACAGGTCGCGCTCGGGAGCCCACACGTCGGCCGCCTGACCGGCTAGTCCTGCACTCAGTCCTGCTTTGTTGAGAAGGCGGAGTCGAAGGCCGCTTCCGAGGGGCGGTACGAGGAGAGCTTGCGCACGAAGCCCAGCGCTTCCGGGGCGCCGACGAGGCGGTCCATGCCGGCGTCTTCCCACTCCACCGACAACGGCCCCTCGTAGCCGATCGCGTTCAGCATGCGGAAGCAGTCCTCCCACGGCACGTCCCCATGCCCCGTCGAGATGAAGTCCCACCCGCGCCGCGGATCCGCCCACGGCAGGTGCGACGACAACCGCCCGTTGCGGCCATTGCCGAGGCGCTTCTTCGTGTCCTTGCAGTGCACGTGATAAATCCGGTCCTGGAAGTCCCACAAGAACCCGACTGGGTCGATGTCCTGCCACACCATGTGCGAGGGATCCCAGTTCAACCCGAACGACTCCCGATGCCCGATCGCCTCCAACGCGCGCTTCGTGGTCCAGTAGTCGTACGCGATCTCCGACGGATGCACCTCGTGCGCGAACCGCACCCCGACCTCCTCGAACACGTCCAGGATCGGGTTCCACCGGTCAGCGAAGTCCTGGTAACCCGCATCCACCATTGCTTCCGTGGCGGGAGGGAACATCGCCACGTACTTCCAAATCGAGGAGCCGGTGAAGCCGGTGACCGTCTTCACGCCAAGCGCCGCAGCCAGGCGGGCCGTGTTCTTCAGCTCCTCCGCCGCCCGCTGACGCACCCCCTCAGGCTCCCCGTCACCCCACACCCGGTCGGAGACGATGTCACGGTGCCGCTCATCGATCGGGTCGTCACACACGACCTGACCCTTCAAGTGGTTGGAGATCGTCCACACCTTGAGACCGTTGCGCTCCAGCACCTCGAGCTTGGAAGCCACGTACTCGGCGTCGTCCCACCGCCACGGATCAAGATGATCACCCCAGCAGGCGATCTCGAGACCGTCGTACCCCCACTCCCCAGCGAGGCGCGCGACCTCCTCGAACGGCAGATCGGCCCACTGACCGGTGAACAACGTGACAGGACGAGACATGTACGCACTTTCTTCTCTGAGCAGTAGGGCGACTCCCTACCGGCTGTGGTGCCGACCGTGATCAGCTATGGCAGTTCGCTGTGCGCGCCAACGGGCGCGGGGGCGATTCGGACCTGCAGAACCCGCTCCGCGGTGCTCGACGTGAACGCCGCGCGCCCGCCCGATCCGTACCTGGCGAGCTCCCCGAGTGTGGTCCTCCCGACTCCGGACAGCCGTGCCAGCTCGCGGATCGAGGTACCAGCGGAGAGGAGGCGCCGAACGTGCGCCGCCGCCTCCTGGACATTGTCGGCGAGCTGCACCTCGTGCACCCCTCGCGTGCGCGCCCGTTCCAGCTTGTAGGCGCGCTGCGCCTGCAAGCAGGTCCTGCCGCCCTCGCCGCCGGGGCAGCTTGCGTCTCCCCGGCAACCGGATCCGTACCCTCGGGTCGTGCCATGCTCGATTGGCCGTCCCACACCCTGGCGTCGCGCCTGACGCCAGTCGACGACATACTCGCGCCTGGCCTCGAAGCAGCTCTTCCGCGGTCCGTTCGGGCAGCCCGCGCCGTCCCGACACCCACGCGCGTACCCCCAGATGGTGCCGTGCACGTAGGAGCGCTTGTTCGATGTCGTGAGCGCGGCAAGGAACGCCGCTTCGGAGTCGCTCCTCGGCATCGCGAGATGCCGGGGGTACGAGAACCACCGGTAGTCGCCTCGCCGCCGGATGGCGGCCTCAGCGCAGGTCAGCCAGCCTGTCGAGCCGTCGTTCGGACACATACGCGCTGTCAGGCAGCCCGCCTCATGTCCGCTGCTGCTGCCGTGCGCCGGACGAGTCTGGGGGTCTGGTGCTGAGTCGTTCATCAAGATGCCAGTGTTCTACGCGTTGGACTCGGTGCGGTCGCCTGACCAGTCGGTGTGGAAGACACCCTCGCGGTCGACGCGCTTGTAGGTGTGGGCGCCGAAGAAGTCGCGCTGTCCCTGGA
>JBQDTF010000003.1:0-253352 GCA_052099095.1 Pseudoclavibacter sp. | reverse complement strand
CAACGGTTCATCGTCGTCCGAGTACATGCCCACATCTTGGACCGCACCACCGACATTCCGTCACGCCGACGAGACTCCAGCGGGGAACACCAGGTCATGAGGCGTGTCTGTGTGCCGGAAGGTTGTGAGTGCCCGCTGTCCGGGTTGGCCTCGCCGAGCAGGCATCGGCGCCCCGACTACGATGCAGGCGTGGCAGCAGACGGAGTTCGAGGGCGGTACGCGAAGGGCGTCGAGCGGAAGCGCGAGATCCTGTCGCTTGCGTACGAGACGCTCCGCGTCACCGGCGCGAGCGGGGCCTCGCTGCGCGCCATCGGGGAATCCATTGGCGTCTCGCACGGCATGCTGACCCACTACTTCGGCTCCAGAGAGGGCCTGCTCGTCGCCGTGATCCGCGAGCATGACCGTGTCAACGACGAGCGCATGCCCGCCTCGGTGTCGCTTGTGCAGCGGATGCGCCTGAGTGCCGAGTTCAACGTGCAGTTCCCCGGCATGGTCTCGCTGTTCACGGAGATGCTCGCGAAGTCGGTCGAGCTGGGGGATGGCCCTGCTCGCGAGTTCTTCACGGCTCGGTTCGCTCGCGCGCGGGTCGAGCTGGCCGCCGAGCTCGGCGGCCAGCTCGCGGCGCTCCCTGAGGGTCGCCGCGCGGATGCGGCCATGCTCGTCGATCTCATCATGGCCGCCTCTGACGGGCTCCAGGTGCGCTGGCTCCTCGATCCGAGCATCGATGTCGCCGCCACGCTCGGGCTGCTCGAGCGTCTTGGTCGTGACGGCTGAAGAGCTCCCGGAGGATTGAAAGTTGCCAACTGGCAATTTTCTAGTAGCGTCTTCAGAGAGAGCGACCCGCGATGCGGCGGGCGCCCACCGACACTGGAGTCAACGTGCCCACCACTCGACCAGAAGAGTCCTCCACCCAGCGGGGGCAGCAGAGCCCGGCGACCTCGCTGCAGCTCTACAGCATCAACGCGCATCTCGAAGCCGACCTCGATGGCACCCTCGCGCGCCTCAGCGAGATCGGCCTGCGCAACGTGGAGGCGTTCGCCTTCGTCGACCGCGCTGACGAGCTCGCCGCCGCCTTCGCTCGGCACGGCATCGCAGCCCCGACGGGGCACGCCATGCTCGTCGCGAAGGAGGTCACTCGCGAAGGCGTGACGACCCAGGTGCCGAGCCACGCCGCGACCTTCGAAGCCGCCAAGAAGCTCGGCATCGAGTACGTCATCGACCCGGCCGTCTTCGACTGGTCCACGCGCGAGGCGGTCGAGGCGACCGCGGCGGCGCTCAACGCGGCGGCGAAGGTGGCGGCCGAGCACGGTCTCCGCGTCGGCTACCACAACCACGCGTGGGAGCTCAGCGCCACGATCGACGGAGTACCCGCCCTCGAGTTCTTCGCCGGGCTCCTCGACGACGAGGTGGTGCTCGAGGTCGACGTGTACTGGGCGCAGATCGGTGGCGTGGATGCTCCGGCCCTGCTCGGACGACTCGGTGACCGGGTCAAGGCCCTGCACATCAAGGACGGCCCTCTCGTCGAGAACCCGTTCCTGACGGATGCGCCCTTCGACCCGTCCGGCCTCGGCCAGGTGCCGGCGGGACAGGGCGTCATGCCCCTCGATGCCGCGCTCAAGGCTGCGCCATCCGCCGAGTACGCCGTCATCGAGTTCGATCACTTCGACGGCGACATCTTCGCCGCGATCGCCGCCAGCTTCGACTTCCTGGAGAACCGCGCATGAGCGGTTTGCGCGCGCATCCCAAGAGCGCCAGACGCGGCCCCGTCGGTATCGGCATCATCGGCACCGGCATGATCAGCAACGCGTACCTTGACAACCTGACGCGATTCCCCGATGTCAAGGTCATCGCACTCGGTGACTTGAACGAGGCCCTGGCCGCCGAGAAAGCGGAGACCTACGGGGTTCCGTTCTCGGGTTCGCCAGCGTCGGTGCTCGCGAACGACGAGGTCGAGATCGTCATCAACCTCACCATCCCGGCTGCCCACGTGCCCGTGGCGCTCGATGCCATCGCCGCCGGCAAGCACGTGTGGATCGAGAAACCAATCGGCATCGACCGGGAGGAAGCGAAAGCGCTCCTCGCGGCGGCCGACGCGGCAGGGCTGCGTGTGGGAGTCGCGCCGGACACGGTGCTGAACCCGGGCATCCAGACCGCCCTCCGACACCTCGCGGCTGGCGTCGTCGGCACCCCGCTCACGGCCCGCACGATGATGCGCTATTCGGGACCCGACCTGTTCCACCCCAACCCGGCGTTCCTCTTCGCGCGGGGCGGCGGCCCGCTGCTCGACATGGGGCCGTACTACGTGACCACACTCGTGAGCGCTTTCGGGCCCGTCGAGAAGGTGTACGCGTCAGGCTCGAGGGCGAAGGCGACGCGCACGGTGAAGCTCGGGCCGAACGCCGGCCAGTCGTTCCCCGTCGAGGTGCTGACGCACGTGGATGCGCTGGTCACGTTCGAGAACGGGGCGAGCGCGCAGCTCACCTTCAGCAACGACTCGCCGCTCGCTGAGATGGGCACCGTCGAGATCGTCGGGGAGAGCGGCATGCTCCTCACGCCCGACCCGAACCATGCCGACGGTGGCACGCGGGTCGCGCGGCACCCGCAGGAGTATGCGGAGGTGCTCGAGCCGACCTGGGAGGACTACCCGGATGAGGGGACGGTCACTGGCCGCGGCTCTGGCGCCCTCGACATGGCTCGCGGCATCCGCGAGGGGCTCCCGCATGTCGCGACGGGGGAGCTGGCCCTGCACGTGCTCGACATCATGCTCGCCATCGAGGAGTCGGCGGCGGCCGGCGAGGTCGTACCCATTGAGAGCACGGTCGAAGCGGTCCCGCTCGTCGATCACAAGCGCGACCCGTTCGCGGCGACGCTCAGCGCCTAGTCCTCAGTGCTGAGTCCTCGTCACCTAGTCCTCGGTGATCAGGGCACGAGCGGATGCGCGAGCACTCGCTCGAGCGCCGTGCGGGAACCCGTGAGCCGAGCATCCACCGTCGTGAGGTCGCGTCGCTTCCAGAACAGGAGCAGCGCGTCCTGCGCGGTGAGCTCGAGCGTCGCGTCGGCCGGCACCGTCTCGTTGCGTGCCGCCACAGCCTCCGATTGGGCTGGAGCGACGGGCCCGAGGCGCATGCGCAGGCCGAGTTTGCCGTCTCTGCTGTCCGCCAGGTCCTGCAGCTTCAGGTCGATGATCGCGTCGAGCGTCGGCATTCGGCCGAGCGCGACCTGCCTCGGGTACATGTCCTCGGCGACTTCGGCGACCCCGGCGGCGGCGAGGCGCGACGGGATCGGCACGGCGATGCCGAGGGCCTCGGTCGCGTCCCAGAGGTGGAGCGTCGTCTCGAGGGCCTGCCGCTTCGCCCACGTGGAGGCGCGCGCTGGCGGGTAGAGGGCCCAGCATGGCGCGTCCTCCGGGAGCTCGCGCAGCGTCTCGACGAGTGCTGTCGCCCCCTCACGGAACCAGGCGACGAGCGCGTCGCTGTCACCGAGCGGCACCTCCGTGGGCCGCTCGTCCACCTGCGCACCGCCGCCGAGCAGTTGCGCGCGAGCCCACCGGTGCACGCCGCCGAGATGCTCGGCCAAGTCGGCGAGCGACCAGCCGGGGCATGAGGGTACGGGTGTCGCGAGGTCGGCTGATCCGAGCAGCAGCGCGAACCCGTCTGCCGCATCCTCGGTCGTGTCGATGAAGTCAGCGTGACGCATGCCCTGATCCTAGAGAGCCGACGCTCGAGGCGCGGCCTGTCAGCGATGTCGGATGCGCCCGTAGAGCTTCACGAGGTTCGGCACGACGAGGTACACGGCGAGCGGCACGACGGCGAGCGTCACGACGCAGGCCCTGGCGATGGGGTGCCATGTGCCGACAAGCGGTTCGGTGGCCATCGAGGTGATCGCGACGAGCGGGAAGATCGCGAGCCACGTCAGCGCGGCCCGGACGTGGATCGACGGCGGAGCTGGCAGACGACCAGCTGGCCGCTCGCCCGGGTCGATCGCGTCTCCCGGAGGGGTCTCGCTGCCCGTCATGCTGCTGTCTCGTGGCTCATGAGAGCCGATCGTAGTTCCCGGATGCGGAGCTGTCTGGCCACGATTCGGTCCGGCTGTTAGGACGTGGCTCACACGCGTTAGGCAGGACCCCGTCGCGGTGCGGGCTCCGAGTTGCGAGGGTTGAAGGCCAGGGCCGACCGGCCCGCAACAAGGAGGTTGCCGATGTCAGAACTCGCCCCACTCGAGAGCCTGCTGCCCGCAGCTCCGCTGCCGTACCTGCTCGGCGATGGCGAAGGTGACAAGCTCGTGCTCTTCGACCAGCTCTTCACGCTGTTGACGACGTCGCCGCAGACCGCGGGCCAGTTCGACGCCTTCATCACGGAGGGTCGTCCGGGTCGCCCTGTTCCTCCTCACTTCCACGCTGAGACGCATGAGACGTTCTTCGTGCTCGAGGGCGCGATCCGTCTGTGGATCGACGACCGGCAGGGGAACCGGGAGACGCGCATCCTCGAGGCGGGTGGGTTCGGCTTCGTGCCGAAGGACACGATCCACTCCTATCGCATCGAGCGGACGGGCAAGATCTTCGGCGTGACCAGCGCGGGCTTCACGGACTTCTTCCGAGCCGTCGCCAGGCCCACCTCGAAGCCTGGGATCCCTGAGGAGTCGGAGTTCCACATCCCGGCCCCTGAGGTCTTCGGCGCGCAGGGGGCGAAGCACGACGTGCACTTCGTGCAGGGATACGAGCTGTTCGATTGAGTGGCGCCCCACATCCTGACTCCCGGACGGTCCCGCCTCTCGGCCGTATCGAGAGGGATCTCGTCTTCTCGGAGCCGCCCGGTTTCCGGCCGCTGACGCTCGACCTGCACCTGCCGGGGCGAGTGCATCCGCCCGTCATCGTGTTCGTCCACGGCGGCGGATGGTTCCGCGGCAGCAGGCGCATGTTCTGCCCCGGACGCACGGATGCCGAGACGTTCGGGCGGCTCACGCGTGAGGGCTGGGCGGTTGCCGCGATCGACTACCGCCTGAGCGGGGAGGCCACGTTCCCTGCCCCGCTCGCGGACGTCGAGGCTGCCATCGCCTGGGTGGCTGAAGAGGGGGCTGGGGCCTTCGGGCTGGACGCCGCGCGGATCGCACTCTGGGGTGAGTCGGCCGGTGGGCACCTCGCCGCGCTCGCGGGTGCGCTCCCTGGCTCCTCGGTTCGGGCCGTCGTCGACTGGTACGGCCCGAGCAACCTAGCCGCCATCCCGAAGCCGCCGGTGCGGGCAGGCCAGCTCGCGACGCCGAGCCGGGAGGAGATGCTCATCGGTGGGCTCCTCGCCGAGCATCCCGAGCTGACCAGGGCCGCGAGCCCCGTGCACGCCGTGCACGCCGGGGTGCCCCCGTTCCTCCTCGCGCACGGCACCGCCGACAGCATGGTTCCGACCCAGCAGAGCGTGCTGCTGCGGGATGCGCTCGAATCGGTCGGCGCGCACGTCGAGCTGCAGCTCGTGCCAGGCGCTGACCACATGTGGCGCGGGCTCGACGACTTCGAGGTCGTCATGGGGCCTGCCCTGCGGTTCCTCGACGAGCAGGTCCTCGGCCGGGAGGTGACGGGCGCGCCCGTCTAGTCTCTGAGCATGGATATCCCGGTCCACGCCGTGCAGTACTTCTGCGTGCTCGCGGAGGAGCTGCACTTCGGTCGAGCCGCTGAGCGCATCCGCATCGCGACGCCTTCGCTGAGCCAGCAGATCGGCCGACTCGAGCGGCAGCTGGGCGTGAAGCTGTTCGACCGCGATTCGCGCCCGCTGACGCTCACGCCGTTTGGCGTCGAGTTCCTGCCGCTCGCCACGCGCCTCCGTGACGACCACCGGGAGATCCTCGAGTGGGCGCAGCGGCTCGCGAGTGAGCAGGCGGTGCCGCAGCTGCGGCTCGGGGTCGTGGCTTCCGCGACGGGGTCGCTGGCGGCGTCGGCGATCGGATCGATGCTGCAGCGCGTTCCGGATGCGCGGCTCGAGATGCGCCGCACGGGCTTCTTCGAGGTCGTCGACGACCTGCTCGGCGACCGGGTCGACGTCGTGCTCGCCCCGTCCCCCGTGAGCGCGTCCGCCGAGGTCGCCTGCGAGCCGCTCTGGGAGGAGGGGCGGATGCTCATCGTCCCGGCCCGCCACCCTCTCGCCGGCCGCTCGTCGGTGTCGATCCTGGAGACCAACGAGGAGGTGTTCGTCGCCGCGTCGGCTGGCCCGCAGGAGATCCTCGACTGGTGGGTCGTGAACCCGCGGCCGGACGGGCGCCGGATCGTGCCGGGAGCATCCGCGGACAGCATGGAGGGACTGCTGGAGCTCGTGGCCGCCGGGGTCGGCGTGAACATCGCCGGGAGCTCAGCCGCCCATCACTATCAGCGCGACGACGTCGTGTTCGTGCCGATCCACGACATCGAGCCCGTCACGGTCATGATGTGCACGCTGCGTTCCACGGAGAACCCGCTCGTGCCCATCTTCCGGGACCTCATGCGTGGCCAGATCCCGAGCTGACCCCGCCAGGCCTTTCGCGGACGTCGCCTACTCGTCCGCCGTCTCCTGCTTGCCGCGCATGACAAGCAGCGGGTCGGGCTTCGTGACGACGTCGTGGTCCTTGCCCTCGTAGTCGAACTGGCCCAGCCAGAAGCGCATCGCGCCCAGGCGTGCCCGCTTCTTGTCGTTGGAGCGGATGATCGTCCACGGCGCGTGCTTCTTGTCGGTGAGGCGGAACGTCTCCTCCTTCGCCGCCGTGTAGTCCTCCCAGCGGTCGAGGGAGGCGAGGTCCATGGGAGAGAGCTTCCAGCGGCGCACCGGGTCGAGCTGGCGGATCGCGAAGCGGGTGCGCTGCTCGGTGCGCGACACGGAGAACCAGAACTTCGTGACGTGGATGCCCGAGTCGACCAGCATCTTCTCGAACGCCGGCGCCTGCTGCATGAACTGCGTGTGCTCGTCTTCGGTGCAGAAGCCCATGACCCGCTCGACGCCTGAACGGTTGTACCAGGAGCGGTCGAACATCACGAGCTCGCCGTCGGTGGGCAGGTGCTGGATGTACCGCTGGAAGAACCACTGTCCGCGCTCGCGGTCGCTGGGCTTCGCGAGGGCCACGACGCGTGCCTTGCGCCGGTTCAGGTGCTCGGTGAAGCGCTTGATGGTGCCGCCCTTGCCTGCAGCGTCGCGCCCCTCGAAGAGGATCACGGCACGCTTGCTCGTGTCCTCCATCCAGTACTGGCACTTCAGCAGCTCGACCTGGAGGCGGTACTTCTCGCTCTCGTACTCCTCGCGGCTGAGGCGCTCCTCGTACGGGTAGCCCTCCTGCCACGTGTAGACGGGATTGCCCTGCGGGTCGATGAGTTCGTGTGGCCATCGCGTACCGAGTAGCCGAGCGTGCGCAGGTGCTCGATGTACTCGCGCAGGTCCTGGGGTTGGTCGATCGCCATGCGTTCCTCCGGGGGTCAGGGGGCTGTGCGCCCGCTCGAGTGCCGCGCGAATGCGGTGGGGAGTGCGGATGCGGCGCCCATGATGCGCGGTGAAGGCAAACGGCATGTGTACGGAGGAGGGTGCACTGTCGAAAGGACCTCGGGGAAGAACACGCTTTCGAGCATCGGCGTTCACTTTCTGCATGTGGGAACTTCATTTCCGCATAATCCGCAGAGCACTTCCGCGCGCGTCGCCAGGATATGGACCGGTGCAACACGGCACCGCAGACGACGTCTCGTCTGCAGGCTCTGTGGCGCACCGCACTCTGCTCGGCGCTCCCCGAACTCTAGGAAGGCACAGCTCTTGACACACAACACCCCGCCCCAGGACGACAACCACGCTGATCTCTCAGCGCCAACCCCTGATGTCTCACGCCGAACGGTGACTGCTGCGGCTATCTGGTCGATACCGGTCGTGGGCGCGGCCATTGCGACGCCAGCGCGCGCCGCGAGCGGGATCGTCGAGGTATCCGCGGTCGCCATCGGCTACTCCAATGTCGTCGCCGAGATCCCGTCCGAGTTCCGGCTCGACTTCTACATCGATGTGCCCATCGGGGTGAGGCCCACTTCGGCGGAGTACCACTACCGGCCCACCAACTCCGGCGATACGACGACCCTCGGGCCAGGGTCGATGACGAGCAACATCCGTGCTGCTCTTGGCCAGAACTGGGGCATCGTCGCGACGACCCCGCTGTCAGCGCAGCGTGAGCGTGTGTACCTGCATCTGCAGGGCGATGCGAACGTCGATTACGGCTCCTCCTCGCGTCCTGCCGTCCTCGACGGGAATTGGGACGCTGTCTTCCACTGGGGTGGCGGTGTCGCCGACACGCTCGTTTCTCTTCCCGTTCAGGACCCGACGCTGCCTGCCGATGCGGGACGCCCGCTGGCGATCAACGCGTGGAACCGGCGCACGGACCCCGACTACCCCACGTCGAACCAGCAGAGCGGTTGGGCTGTTCCGTCCACGGACGGCACCGTCCTCTACAGCCAGTTCGTCATGGCGGCGGGTTCCCGGCGACTCGTCTCGAGTGGCGGCGATCGTGCCCCGCAGGTCTACTACCAGTTCCAGAACACCACGACCGGATCGACCTGGACGCACCTCGGGGTCAACTCCGCCCCGCAGCTCATCGATGTGGGTGGCGGGTCCTCCGCGTCTCCGGGGAACACGTCACCCGCGCGCATCATCCACTCGGGCGCACTCGATCTCAGCGGCGACCGCTCCGGGCCCCGTCTGAGCCGAGCCCTGGGGCTGGATGCCGCAGAGCGGTTCACCTTGCCGGAAGAGGGGTACTGGCAGTTGCTCGTCTGGCCACAGGCCGCGAGCTCCGATGGCAGTCCGGTGCCGAGCGGCGTCTCTTGGGATCCAGCGACGGAAGCGGGCCAGCAGATCGGTTCGGTGTACTACTTCAGCACGTCATCTGCGACCTCGTTCAGCGCTGCGCTCACGGAGATCGCGCCGTAGGCGCCTCGGGCGCGCTGGTTTCGGAGCTCGTGGGGAGCAGGCGGGCTCCGAGCACGGGCTCGCGCCCCCGGGCGGACGATCCGTGGGTCAGTCGAGGGTGCCGCCGCCGAGCCTGCTGTCGGTCTCGTTCGTGAGGGTCGCGTGCACGACGGCGGTGAGGGCGGCGGCGATCCGATCGAGGCTCATGTGCGGGCGGTCGGTGCCGGTCGCCTCCGCCGTGGAGTATGGGATGTGGACGAAGCCGCCCCGAGCGCCTGGGTGCTGCCGCAGCTCGTGCATCAGCAGGTAGAAGACGTGGTTGCAGGTGTAGGTTCCGGCGGTCTGCGAGACGGCCGCCGGAATGCCTTCCTCGAGTACCGCGGCCACGGCTGCCTTGATGGGCAGGGTGCTGAAGTACGCGGCCGGACCGTCGTCGACGACCGGCTCGTCGACCGGCTGGAACCCGCTGTTGTCGGGGATGCGGGCGTCGTCGACGTTGATCGCGATCCGCTCCACCCTGATCGCCTCGGTGCCCCCGGCCAGCCCCACGCAGACCACGATGTCGGGGTTCACCTCTGCGAGGGCGGTCCGCAGCGCACCGTCCACTCTCGCGAAGTCGACGGGCAGCTGTCGCACGTGCACGTCGGCGCTGCCGTTCCAGCGGTCCCGCACCTCCTGAACCGCGGTCCACGACGGGTTGCTGGTGTTGCCGTCGAAGGGCTCGAAGCCGGTCATCAGGACGGTGGGCATGCGGGGTCTCCTGTCGTGAGAGCCGGAATCTGCTGAAGGTGCGCGCTCCACGCTACGGGGATACCCGGAGCTCGTGCGGTGCGGCACGATTGGTAGAGTCGCGTCTTCGACGTTGGTCGGCGAGAGGAGTACCGTGCCCAAGCTCATCGGCTACGCCCGAATCTCGACCCGGAGCGAGGGCGCGAACCAGCAAGAGCTCGACCTTGGAGCCGCGGGCGTCAGCGCTGGAGATCTCCACGTCGACCGCGGGGATTCCCTCGCGCACACTCCTCGTCCTGCCCTCGACGCGGCGCTGCGTGCGCTGGAGGACGGAGACACGTTCGTCGTCACGACCCTCGACCGGTTGGCGCGGTCGACCGGCGACGTGCTGACGCTGGCGACGCAGCTGCGAGCCGAAGGCGTCGCGCTGCGCGTGCTGGATCTCGATGGCGTCGACGTGGACACGTCGACGCCTGCTGGATCGATGCTGTTCACGGTCCTGACCGCGCTCGTGCAGATGGAGTCGGCGCTCAAGCGGGAGCGAGTCCTTGATTCGGTCAGCAAGCGCCGCGCGTCCGGAATCGACTCCGGGGGTCAGCGGAAGACCGCCGGAACTGCGGCGGGGTCCAGCGGTCAGGAACTGCCGGAGGTTGCCGGCGGCACGCATCCACCGGCGCTGCACGGCCTCACGGTTCCGATCAAGCGACTCTGACGTCGTCTGCGCCTTCGTCGGCTCGAGGGCGCACAGCTTGGCCACGCTCCTGACGCGCCGAGATGCGGCGAACATCTCACTTGCGAACGCTCCCCTTGAACGAGACGGGGGAGGCGAGCGTGCTGAGGAAGCGCGTCACCTTGCTGGCGCTCTCGAGCGCAGCGGCGACTGCTTCGGGCCCGTCTGAGTCACGTCCTGGGGCCGGCTGCCGCGCAGCGGTTCACCTCGCCAGACGAGAGTGGATGCGGCCAGCTTGCCTGGATCGAGACGAGGTGGTTGCTCGTGATCGTGCGATCGTCAGAACTTTTTTATGACACGTCATGGGTTCGGTGCGTCATACCTATGTGCTCCGCTCGGCTCCACCAACGCCGGCGGCGACGAGGAGGAATTCATGTCGGACATCACCCCCAACCCGCGCACGATGACGAGAGACTCTTCGTTGGGTGCAGGGGCGGCGAGGCCAGCGCCAGCATGAAGCGAGTCCTCGAAGGTGTCAGGGACGTCCTCGAGGACCTTCCCATGCCCCGCTCGCGAAGCGTCAGGACGTCTCAGAATCGGCCCCCGCTTCGTCATTCATCAACAACGAAAGTGCTTTTCTGTGTGTCCTCCGAATACCGAACCCGGATCATCTGCGGCGGGCGCCGCATGGTCCCCTGACCACCTGCGGGCTCTGCTTGAATCGCAGGGCGCACCGCCGTCCGCCGTCAGCTCGATCTCCTGGAAGCCCTACCGTGTAGGCGCGCCCGTGACCATGAGCCGGCTCGCCACGCGTGCAGGGCCGCTCGATGTCGGGTTCGAGACCTCGACGGGTTCCGGTTCGGATGCCCAGCAACGGGCCGCGGTCGCGTCTGTACCAGGGATGGGGCGGCACCTCGTCGTCCCGACCGCGTTGGACAGCGCCGTGGCGCATCTGAAACTGACCTTCAGTCGACCCGTGCAGAGCGTGTCTCTCGCCGTGCTGAAGCTGCCGCCGTTCCAAGAGCACGGTGCGCAGGTCCTGGTGACGTCTTCCGGGCTCACGTTCGAGCGCAGCGCTCACTTCGTCGGTGAAGGCTCACCGAGCTCACCGTTCAGCAATGCAGGCCCGCGGGCGGGCAATCTGCGGCTCACGTGGAGAGGGCCGCTCACAGCCATCGACGTGCAGCTGCTGCAGGTTCACCGAGCCGGGACGATCCTCGCGCCGATGCGCGTGAGTGACGTGCTGGTGCGCGTGTAGCCGACGGCGAGCCCTGCTCTTCTTGGGCCTCGGCCGAATCGGGCCTCGCGCGCGTGTGCTCGCGAGAGGCCCGGATCGGTGGATCGAGGTCGATCAGGTTGCGCTGCAGAGGATCAGCGTGGAGTTCACCGAGCCGTTCGGCTTGGCGGTCGTGCCTGCCGTGTAGCCGGTCGGGAGGGTGAGCGCGGCGGTCAATCCGAATGCGACGCTGATCGACAGGGTCGTGCGGAGCTGCAGCGTCGCGCCGGCTGCCAACGGAGCCGTGAGGGTGATGCGACGGCCGGTTCCGCCGAGAACCACGACGTCAGCCGTGCCACCCAATACGGAGAAGAGGCCGATGTTGGCGACGCCAGAACCGTTGATGAGGATCTGCGTGCCCACGGGTAGCGGTGCGGCGCCGGCTGTGACCTCGAAGCCGGGGCCGAGGACGGCGAGGACTCCACAGTCGCCGACGACTCGGAAGTTGCCGACGTTGACGACCGGTGAGGCGGACGCGAATGGCGCTGCGGTTGCCAGCGCGATGACTGGCACCGACCAGGCGGCGCTCTTCACGAGGCTGCGGCGATCAAGGTTTTTGGGCGCGTTGGGGGAAGACAGGGTCATGGGGGGAGACCTCTCGCGAGTGACATCATTGTTCGAGCAAGTTGCTCTCCGCCACTGAATGGATAATCCACTCCCCGTCACGGGCTGAGCACGAAGCCTGTCGCGTTCTGCCGGAAACGCGGCGCGAATCGTTCAGCTCGGATCGCCTCGTGCGGGCTGGGTCCGGATGAGGAAAGGGTCCTACAGGCTCTGTTGGGAGATATCCACAGGATTGAACTGGTAGCGCTTCAAGGCGCGCTGCATGACCTGGGCCGATGCGAACCCGGAATGGGTGGCTATCTGAGTGGCGGGCACGAGTGCATATCGCTCATCGTTGAGGAGTTGATGCGCCAATTCGGCTCGTGCGCGACGCAGTGCGGAAGCCGGGGAGTCTCCCTGATTGTGGAACTCCCGCTGCAATTGCCGCAACGAGATACTGAGGTCTGCGGCAATCGATGCTGGAGAGACGTCGGGATCATTGCGTCTCGCGATGATGAGCTCCGACGCGCGCGCGTAGATGCCTTGCTGGCTCACCTGCAAGTCAGAGCGCAAGCCTTCGCTGCTGAGCAGGAGCGCACCCACCTGCTCGTGGAGGAGCTGCTGGAGGAAGTAGGAGGACAAGATCGTCGGATCCTCGTCCAGTCGTGCGAGTACTTCCAGGAAGGATGCCACGGGGCGCGCAAGCGCGGCGTCCGCCGTCAGCCCGCCCGACTGGCGCGAGATCTGGACACCCATTTCAGTCGCGACCTGGGCGGGAACGGAGACGAGGATCACGACGGACGCTTCCTCGAAGGCCAGCGTGCATCGCGCTCCCGGACCGAGGAAGAACCCCCCACTGGCAGCCGGGTCGAGAGGTCGAGTCGAGTTGCCGACCGTGACCCGCCCTTGGCGGACCAGCCCGAGAATCACTCGCTGCCTGGCCGACTCGTTCTCCACCCTGGCCGCGCCGACTCGGGCCTCGGCACGAAAGGCGCACCCGCCTTCGAAGCTCACCCCTGACGCCGTCAGGCTCCAGTGCGCGTCGTCGCTGGAGAACCGACCGACCCCCGTCTCGATATCCGGCATCGCGGAAACGCCGTCGATGAGAGATCGACGTGAGCTCAGCATCAATGACGAGCGGTGAGCGCCGGAGGAAGCGGTCATGTGGCAATTGTTCTGAATTCAGATGTTTTCCGCAAGGTGACACGAGAATGAGTGCAGCGATTCGGCATTTGAAGACACCGATCATAATCGGACTTGTACGAATGTGGCGACGTGTCGTCTGAAAAGTGGCGCAACGGCAGAGAAAGTCGACTGGGCGCTGCACACCATCGGTAGGTCTGCGACCGAGCTTGTCGAGAATTCATTCCAACCGAATGTGATTCTATTTTCAACGCTCAGGAGGCGTCATTCTCGACGAAGAGCATCACGCTGACTGGTGAGGGGCGGAAGTCGCCGGAACGCGAACTGTGGGAGATGCTCGTGCCAGCCGGTGGCTTCGACGAGCACGCGGTTGACACGCACCGAGCTCTCGATGGTGTGGATGCTGCGCGACGCGGACCCGCCCGGCCTGCCTACGCCTCTCTCTCAGAGGTGGGTTCTCCGCGTAACCGAGCGCATCTCGAATGGAAAACTGGGGCCGCAGGTCCTACGGTCGGAGGCATGCCTGATGTCCTCCCCGAGGAGCGCCTCCTCCGTATCGCGTTCGTCGTGCTCCACACCTCGCCCCTCGACGAGCCGGGCACCAAGGATGCAGGCGGCATGAACGTCGTCGTGCTGGCTCAGGCGGAAGCCCTCGCGGCCCGCGGGCACCAGGTCGAGCTCATCACCAGGCGCAGCGACCCCGACTCGGCGCCCACCGTGCAGCTGGGCGAGAACCTGCGCCTTCACAACCTTGTTGCGGGCCCAGCGCGGCTCATCGCGAAGGGTGAGCACGAGCATGTCATCCAGGAGTTCCAGGACGCGCTCGCCGAGCTCCTCCGGGACCTGCCGGTCGACGTGCTCCACGCCGAGCACTGGTTCTCCGGGGTCGCCGCCCTGCCTGTGGCACGCGACCTCAGGATTCCCCTCGTGCAGAGCTTCCACTCCATCGCGGCCGACAGCTCCACGCCGCTCGCTGAGGGAGAGCGCGCCGAGTCGCCAGGCCGCCTCGCAGGCGAGGCCATGCTCGCCAGATCGGTCGACGCCATCGTCGTCGTGAGCAAGGCAGAACGCGACACGGTCCTGTCGAGGCTCGGCGGCAAGCCGACGATCACGCACATCGTGCCACCAGGCGTCGACGCCGACCTCTTCTTCCCCGCGTGGGATGCGCGCGCGGAGCCAGCCGCACGCGAGCCCCGACCCACACGTGCCCTCTCGGCGGGCAGACTGCATCCGCTCAAGGGCTTCGATCTCGCCCTCGATGCGATCGCCGAGATCGATGACGACGTGCGGCCCGACTACGTGCTCGTCGGTGCCGCGCCGCCGGACGAGGACGGTCGCGCCTACGAGGCACAGCTGCACGAAGCCGTCGAACGCCACGGGCTCGCGGACCACGTGCAGTACATCGGCTCGCTCAGTCGGCACGCGCTCGCGGCGGAGCTTCGCCTCGTCGACATCGTGCTCATCCCGTCGCACTCCGAGACGTACGGACTCGTCGCCCTGGAGGCTGCCGCCTCGGGGGTGCCCGTTGTCGCCGCCGCCGCAGGCGGACTCCGCGAGGCCGTCGTCGACGGCGTCACCGGGACGCTGCTCGAGACGAGGGAACCCGCGGAGTGGGCGGCAGCCATCGCGGGCATCCTCCGCCAGCCCGACGTCGCCGGGCGAATGAGCGCCGCCGCCCGTGAGCACGCGCTCGCCCACTCGTGGGACCTCAGCGCCGAAGGCCTCCTCGCCGTCTTCCGCGAACTCGTATCGCAGCCCGAGTCTGGCTCGGCGCGTGCCTGAACCCACCCGGAGCCTGCTCGACTCCGTGCGCCACGCGCTCATCGTGCACGCGCATCCCGACGACGAAGCCCTGGCGGGCGGCGCCCTGCTGCGAGAACTCCACGAGCGCGGCGCGAAGGTGACGCTCGTGACGTGCACGCGCGGCGAACTCGGCGAGATCGTCGAGGGCGTGCTGCCGGAGGGCACCGCGGTCGCGGAGCTCGCGGAGGTTCGAGAGCGCGAGCTCCGCGGCTCCCTCGACGCGCTCGGCATCGACGCGCACCGGTGGCTCGGAACAGCCCCGGCGCGGGCGGAGGGCCTCGAGCCTCGCGAGTACCGCGACTCCGGGATGCGCTGGCTCCGGCCAGGCCTCGCCGGTCCCGCCGACGAGACCGACCTGCGAGCCCTCAGCGTTGCGCCCGTCGAGGAGGTCACGGCCGACCTCGCCGCCGTCATCGCGCACGACGGGCCGGACCTCGTCATCAGCTACGACGCGACCGGCGGATACGGGCACCCCGACCATGTCCGAGCCAGGGAGGCGAGCCTCGCGGCCGCCCGCGCCGCCGGCGTGCGCTTCGCGGAGCTCGTCGAACAGAGCGAACGTGATCTCGCCGCGGAGATCGGCGACCTCGAATGGTTCGACCTCGAGCAGCATCGTGCCGCCGTTGTCGCAGCCCTGCGCAGCCACCGCACGCAGCTCACGGTCGACGACGACGGGGCAGGGCTCGTGCACTCCGGCGGGCAGCGGCAGGCCGTGCACCTCGCGATCGGCCTGCGCGAAGTCGTGTCGTAGCCGAGCGCTCGTGCGTCGTCACACTCTGTCTTCGAGCAGCCGCCTCGATTAGGCTCGCCCTGCAACATGCTCCGGGGTCGGTGAAAGTCCGAACCGGCGGTGAGAGTCCGCGACCCGCTCGTCCGCGAGTGGTTGACCCGGTGGAATTCCGGGACCGACGGTTAAAGTCCGGATGGTAGGTGCATGGGAGGCGCTCGTTTCGGCGAGGGCCTTCGTTGGCGTCGGCTGCCGGATTCTCCGGCTGCGCCGGCACCGGGATATGGCCCCGTGGCACGCGAAATGCGGAGGTCACCGGCGATGCCGATCCAAGAATCCAACCGCGTCGACTCTGTCGACGCCGCCATGCAATTGGCGCTCTCCCTCGCGGCCCGAGGCCCGGTCAGAGACCCGAACCCTCAGGTCGGATGCGTGCTGCTCGCGCCACTCGACCCCGGTAGCAGCACCCGCCGCATCCTCGGCCGCGGTTTTCACCGCGGCGCCGGAAGCCCGCACGCCGAGGCCGCTGCGCTCGCGGATGCGCGCGAAGCCGGTGCGGAGGTGCGGGGCGCGACAGCCGTCGTGACCCTCGAGCCCTGCGCGCACAGCGGCAGGACGCCGTCGTGCGCGGAGGCGCTGCTCGAGGCCGGAGCCGCGGAGGTCGTCTACGCGGTCGCCGATCCGAACCCGGTCGCGTGCGGGGGAGCAGCACGACTGCACGCGCACGGGGTGAGCGTGTCGGAAGGTGTGCGGCAGCTCGAAGCCGAGTCGCTGCTGCGCGTCTGGCTCACGGTCGTCACCGAGCGCCGCCCCTTCGTGACGCTCAAGCTCGCATCCACGCTGGATGGGAGAGTCGCCGCCGCCGACGGGTCGAGCCAGTGGATCACCTCCGAGCCCGCCAGGGCACACGCGCACGAGCGGCGAGCTGAGGCCTGCGCGATCCTCGTCGGAACCGGAACGCAGCGCGCGGACAACCCGTCGTTGTCGGTTCGCGGAGCTGCGGCCGGTGCTGAGCCGCAACCGCTCCGCGTCGTGATGGGGATGCGCGACGTTCCCCAGGACGCAGCCGTGCGCGCCCGGCCCGAACTGTTCGTGCAGCTCAGGACGCACGACCCGGTTGCCGCGCTCGAGGCCCTGCGTCTGCGCGGCGTCCGCCACGTCATCGTCGAAGGGGGCCCGTCCATCGCTGCGGCCTTCCTGCGGGCCGGGCTCGTCGACGAGATCGACGCCTACCTGGCGCCGATCCTCCTCGGTGACGGTGCCAGCTCCGTCGCATCCCTCGACATCGCGAGCCTTCGGGACGCGAACCGGTGGACCACGCGGACGGTGCATTCGCTCGGGGTCGACACGTTCATCCGCCTCGCCCGCGAGGTCGGCGCATCCACGCCAGCACACCAGAGTGCCAGCATCGGGGTCGCAGCATGAGCGGCCAGCTCGCGCGCGCACTCGACGCGCTGCGCGCCGGGCGCCCGGTGCTGGTCGCCGACGCCTCCTCCCGCGAGAACGAAGTCGACGCGATCCTCGCCGCGAACACAGCCACTCCGGAGTGGATGGGGTGGATCATCCGCCACTCGTCCGGCCTTCTGTGCGCACCGCTGTCTGGCGCGCTCGCCGATCGGCTCGAGCTGCCGCTCATGGTCGAACGCAGTGAGGACGCGCGCGGCACCGCCTACACGGTGACGGTCGACGCGGCCGTCGGCGTGACGACGGGCATCTCGGCGACCGACCGCGCCACGACAGTGAGAGCCCTCGCGGCCGGCGACTCGACACCCCGCGACCTCATCCGCCCTGGCCACGTGCTGCCGCTGCGCGCCGTCGACGGCGGCGTGCTCGAGCGCCAGGGCCACACTGAGGCGGCCGTCGACCTCGTTCGCCTCGCTGGCACAGGTGAGGTCGGCGTCATCGCCGAGCTCGTGCGCGACGACGGTGAGATGCTCACCTTCGCCGAGGCGAGCGAACTCGCGCTGGCACACGACCTGGTGCTGCTGCACGTCGACGACATCGTCAGCTATCGCAGGCAGTACGCAGGCTTCCCCGCAGCGGAACGATCGGCAGATCAACGACCGGCCGGACACGCAGATCAGCAGGACCACACGACCAGGCGCGCCGCAGAGGCGCAGACACGAGGAGCACAGCGATGAGCGGACAGGGAGCACCTTCGGTGCAGGCAGACGGCAGCGGGATGCGAGTCGTGATCGTCGCGGCCAGTTGGCATGAGACGGCGATGGCAGCGTTACTCGACGGCGCCCACCGAGCCCTCGCAGCGTCCGGCGTCACCGACGTTCGTGTCGTGCGGGTGCCAGGCTCCTTCGAGCTGCCCGTCGCCGCGAGCCGAATCGCCGCCAGCGAGCCGGACGCGATCGTCGCCCTCGGAGTCGTCATCCGCGGCGGCACCCCGCACTTCGACTACGTGTGCTCGGCCGCGACCAACGGACTCACCGACGTCGCCGTCCGCACGGGCATTCCGGTCGGGTTCGGAGTGCTCACGTGCGACGACGAGGAACAGGTGCGGGCTCGCATCGGTCTGCCAGGCAGCTTCGAGGACAAGGGAGCTGATGCGGCCCTCGCCGCGATCGCCACGGCCAGGGCCCTGAGCGACTACCCGGCCGCACCTCGAACTCGAGGGGAGTGACCGTGTTCACCGGCATCATCGAAGAGCTCGGGCAGATCACGAGCATCGTGACGCACGACACGGATGCGCGACTCACGGTGCGTGGGCCGCTCAGCGTGAGCGACGCCGAGATCGGTGACTCCATCTCCGTGGACGGCGTGTGCCTGACCGTCGCTGAACTGCTCGACGACAGCTTCACGGCCGATGTCATGGGGGAGACGCTGCGCGCATCCTCTCTCGGCGACAGGTCAGCAGGGGACCAGGTGAACCTCGAGCGCGCCATGCGCCTCGGCGACCGGCTGGGTGGGCACATCGTGCAGGGACACATCGACGCCACGAGCGAGGTGCTCGAGATCGAGCGCTTCGACGCGTGGAGGCGCATCCGCTTCGCCATCGACGCGGTGCACGCCCGGTTGCTCGTCGACAAGGGGTCTGTGGCGGTGTCTGGGGTGTCGCTGACCGTGAGCGCGGTCGGGTCGACGGGCTCGAGTGGAGGGCAGAGGGGCAGCGACTGGTTCGAGGTCTCGCTCATCCCCGAGACGCTCAGCGCAACGACGCTCGGCAAGCTCGGCGTGGGCGACCGCGTCAACGTCGAGACGGACATCCTCGCTCGACACGTGGCGCGGCTCGCGAGCTTCGCAGATTCGGGACGCTGAGGAAGCGGCGCGACGCCTCCGCTACGCGTCGCGGAGCCGCTCCTGCAGCTCCCCGACGCGGGCGCGGATGTCGTCGCGCACGATCCGCATCCGCTCCATGCCGGCGATGCCGCGCTCCGATGGCTCGTCGGTGATCCAGCGCTGGACGGGGGCCGTTACGCCGTCCGGCAGCTGGGCCTCGTCGCCGAGCACGACGATCAGGTCGGCGCCGTCGAGCATCGTCGGCGTGAGCGGCTTCGGGTGCTCGCCGCCGACGTCGATCCCCAGCTCTGCGAGCGACTCGACCGACTCGGCGTTCAGCGCGCCTCCCGGAGCGGTTCCTGCGGAGGTGATTTGCACCGACTCGTCGCCGAGCGCACGCATGAGGGCGGCCGCCAGCTGCGACTTGCCGCCGTTCTTCTTGCAGACGAAGACGATGTTCGTTGGTGTACGTGAGGCGCTCATGACAGCATTCTCCGTCACTCGGGTAACGGGAGGGTCCGGACTTCGTGCAGCCCTCCCGGATGGGACCGGCACCTGAGGCAGAATGGGGCGATGCAGGGTCAAGGTGCAGCAGGACGCGACTCTGGCGCCGCGGGTGACGACCACACGCGCCAGGCCGCAGGCGTGAGCGTCGTCGAGTCGTGGCGCGTCGAGTCCGGTCGCGTCATCGCGCACGCCGCTCATCGTGCGCGCTTCGAGCAGTCAGTCCTCGATCTCTTCGGGGACTCGGCGCCCGCGCAGCCCCTGCTCTGGTCGGGGAGCCCCGCCGGCACCAATCCAGTCGAAGCCGACTGGTCACGCGTCTGGGCCGACGTGTCCGAGAGCGTGCCACTTGCCGACTCGTGGTTCCCGCGCCTGTCGGCGCGCCTGCACGGCGACCGAATCCTGGTCGAGCTCAAGCTGCGACCCGCCCCAGAGCCCCGGCCGCTCACCAAGCTCGCGACGCGCCTCGACGAACGCCACTGGCCGACCATCAAGGGCCCCGACTTCCCGCACCTCTCGGAGCTCCGCGCGAGTGCAGCCGCGGAAGGCGCCGCAGACGCACTCCTGGTCGACGAACACGGCGCGATCAACGAGGCTGCTCACGGCACCGTCGTCGGCTGGCTCGGCGAGACCCTCGTCGTTCCCGCGGCGAATCGGCGCGTGCCCGGAACCACGCTCGGCGTCCTCGAGAAGCTGTTCGTCACGGCTGGCGTTCCACGCGTCGACGGCGAGCTGCTCGCCGACCCGCTCGCCACATCCGCCGACCGCGGCTGGGATGAGCTCTGGTACCTGAACACCCTGCACGGAATCAGCCCCGTCTCGATGCTCGACGGCACCCGCCTCGGTCTCGACGTCGCCCGCGTCCGTAAATGGCGACCTCGCCTCGAGGAAGCGAGCGCAGTGCCATTGCTCGAGGGGCCGCTGCCCGACGGGCGATCCGCGTGATCGTCGCAGTCGACAACCGCGACTCCTACACCTACAACCTCGTGCAGCTGCTGCGCGAGCTCAGCGCCCTCGAGGTGCGGGTCGTCGACGCCGGAGACCCGGCCGCCATCCGCGACTGCCTCGACTGGATCACCGACGGCCTCGTCTCGGGGCTGGTCATCTCTCCCGGCCCCGGGCACCCCGCCAACCCGGCCGACTTCGAAGGCTCCGCACGGGTGCTCGATGCCGCCCTCGCGCCAGGGTCGAGACTGCCCGTCTTCGGAGTCTGCCTCGGGCACCAGGGCATAGCCCTCCACTTCGGCGGCGAGGTCATCGCCGCCCCCGCAGCGAGGCACGGCTGGCGCTCGCCGCTCGAGCACGCCGGCACCGACCTGTTCGCCGGGATCCCGCAGGGCACGCTCGTCACCCGCTACCACTCGCTCGCCGTGCGGGAACCGCTGCCAGCAGGCCTGCGCGTGACCGCGCGCAGCGAAGACGGGGTGGTGCAGGGAATCGAGGTCGAGGGAAGACCCGTCTGGGGAGTGCAGTTCCACCCCGAGTCGATCGCGAGCGAGCACGGGCGGCAGTTGGTCGCGAACTTCGTGGCCGCGGTCGGGACAGCGCGGCTGGGAGCGCCAGACCAGGAGAGCGCGGCGACCCAGGGACCTCAGCGACCCCAGGAGCCCGCGCGGGAGGAAGGGCTCGCACCGGCCCCAGCCGGTCAAGGCGGCTCGGCCTGGAGAAGCCATCCCGTCGACGAGACGCAAGGCGCGACGACACCAGCCGACGCCCCGCCGCTGTTCGTCGCGAGCAGCGACGTGCTCGGCCCACAGGCAGACGGGCGCGCGGCCGCCGAGCTCGCCGCGACGACCGTCTACCGCGACCTGCTCCGTCGGGCGTCCGCGAGCGTCTGGGTGGACGTGCCTGACGAGACGGGCAGACAGGCGCAGTGGAGCATCCTCGCCGACAGCGCCTCGATCTCCGCCGGGAACTCCCGGGAGCACGCGCGAGAGCTGCGGCTCTCCGGAGACGGCAGCTTCGAGGCCGTGCAGGAGGCGGCTGAGGCTATGCACCCGGTCGGCGGCGAGGGGCTCGCGTTCCGGGGCGGCCTGCTCGGCTACTTCGGCTACGAGCTCGGACTGCGGATGCTCGGAGTCGAGACGCACACGGGTGGCGGCACCACGAGAACGCTGCCAGACGCCTGGTGGCTCGACCCGCGGAGGGCCGTGCTGGTAGACCGCGCCACCGGGGCCGTCACCGTCATCGCGACCGCCTCGACGCACGCGCTCGCGGAAGCGGCGGCCGAGCGCTTCGCCGGGGAGGTCGCCGGCGCGCTCGACTCGGCTCGCGCATCCAGCAGAGTCGACGCCCGCCACGTGCGCGGCGCCGGGGAAGACCTCGTCGCCGGGACCTGGCACACGTCGAGGGTGCAGTACGCCACCGACATCGCGCAGTGTCGTGAGCACCTCCTCGCCGGCGACTCCTACGAACTGTGCCTCACGAACGAATTCAGGGCCGACGCCGACCCAGACCCGCTCGACCTCTTCCTCGAGCTGCGAGCCGCAGACCCGGCGCCATACGCGGCGCTGCTCGAGTTCGACGGCGGCGCCGTCGTGAGCGCCTCGCCTGAGCGCTTCCTCCGCGGCACGGCAGACGGCGACTACGAGACGAAACCCATCAAGGGCACCGCCGCCCGCGCATCCGACCCGCTTCTCGACGCCGCAGCCGCGCGAGAACTCGCGAACGACCCCAAGGTGTTCGCCGAGAACCTCATGATCGTCGACCTGCTGCGCAACGACCTCGGACGCGTCTGCACGCCGGGGTCCGTGCACGTGCCGAGCCTCATGGCCGTCGAGTCCTACGCGACCGTGCACCAGCTCGTCACCACCGTGCGCGGCTCGGCTCCTGGCGTGCCACCGCTCGACGTCGTCCGCGCGCTGTTCCCCGGCGGATCCATGACGGGTGCGCCGAAGCTGCGCAGCGTCGAGCTGCTCCGCGACATCGAGCGCCGCGACCGGGGCATCTACTCGGGCGCACTCGGCGTGCTCGGGGCCGACGGCTCAACCGAGCTGAGCATCGTCATCCGCACCGCGGTGCGCGACGCACACGGCTGGTCGATCGGAGCGGGAGGCGCGATCGTGCTCGCGAGCGACCCCGAAGCCGAGACGCTCGAGGTCGAGCTGAAGGCGAGCGCCCTGCGCCGCGCCTTCGCGAGGGCAGCGCAGCGCTGAGCGTGTGCGGGGTTCCTGCAGAGCTGAGGGGTCTCTCGGATGTGCGTGCGGGGTTTCTGCAGACCGTGATGGGGAAAATCCCATCGTGCGCGCGAAACACCCGCACGGTCAAGCCACCCTGGTGCCCGGCGGGAGGCGCTTCGCTGGAGTCCGCGTCCGCGCCCAAGCGCCTCCGAGCAGGCCGCCGGCGAGCAGCAGTTGGAGCGCGAGGCCGACAGACCAGCTCGGCGCCGTCGACGCCATGACGTCGTCGGGCGTCGGCCCGGCGTCGGAGTTCATGCCGTTCGGGTCTGCACAGCCGTCGTAGCGTTGCTCGCCCATATCCGGGGCGACTTGCACCTGACGGAGCAGCAGCTTCGCGCCAGCGAAGAAGTCGTCAGGCTGCTGATTCGCGTCGAAGGACACCGGAGTCGCATCCGTCAGCACCGCGAACGGGTTCGCGGCCAGCACACCCCAGACCAGGTCATAGCGGGGAACCTCGTACGTGTACGTCTCCCAAGCGCCGCACGTGAAGTTGTTCTCGTCGAACTCCTCGCCAGGCGCGACCTCCTCGTAGACGGGGTAGCGGGAGATGTTCGTCACCTCAGCGGTGACCGCAGAGCCGCCGAGACCGAAGACGATGCCGGTGCCTACCGTCAGCGCAGCGATCGTCAGGTAGGAGGCTGCCACAGAGAAGAGCGGTCGCGCGAGGATCCCACTGAAGCCGACCCCGATTGCGGCGACGACGCCGACCTCCACGAGCAGCACGAGCAGCGAGACGAGCACCTGGATCGGGGCGACCGCACCAACTGCTCCGGCGAAGATGAGGAACGGGGCCGCGACGATCAGGAACGCGAGTCCTGTGATCCAGGCGGCCACGAACTTCGCCGCCACGATCTCGGCGGTCGTCGCGAGCGTCACCTGGATGGGCGCGAGCGTCGCCGCATCCCGGTCGCCGTTGATCGCGTTGCCGCTCAACGTCGGCGACACCAGCAAGACAAGCAGCAGCACGAAGTACACGATGATCGAGTACATCCAGGACCCAGACTCCTGCAGGTCGCCGAACACCGCCAGCGAGAGCGCCGTCATGCCGAGGAGCAGCACGGCGAAGATGCCGAGCAGCACGTACCAGGCGACGTTGCGCAGGCGCTGCCGCAGTTCGAGGGTGACGAGCGTCGAGATGCGGGCGGGGCTCATGACTGGTCTCCGAGGTCGAGGTACGTGTGCTCGATATCGCCGAGCGCCGGCGCGAACTCGGCGACGTCGATGCCCGAGGTGAGGATCGCTCGCAGGCCTGCGGCCGCCGCAGCATCCGAGGGGAACGGGATGAGGAAGCCGGTCCGTTCGACACGGATGCGCGGAGCCGCGGCCCCGAGGACGGCGGCAAGGCCATCGGGCCCCACACCCTCCGTCAGCACCCGCACCCGCCACTGCCGCTCGCGTGCCGATGCCTGCGCAAGCCTGTCGGCCTGCACCGTCACGCCGGCCTCGATGAAGACAGCGTCGTCGACGATCTCGTCGAGCTCCGAGAGCACGTGGCTCGAGATGAGAATCGTGCATCCGGCCGTCGCCAGCTCCCTCAGATGCTCGCGCAGGCCGACCCTGGCACGTGCATCCAGACCCGAGGCCGGCTCGTCGAGGAGCAGCACGCTCGGGCTGTGCACCAGCGCGCGGGCCAGGCCGAGGAGCTGCTTCTGGCCTCGCGAGAGGACGCGCGCCTGCACCTTCGAGAGGTCGCTGAGGCCGACCCGTGCCAGCAGCGCGGTCGCACGGGCGTCCGCGTCGCCACGCGGCAGATCGTAGAGGCGGGCGGTCGTGACGAGCGTGTCGTGCACCGTGAGCGACGGCCAGGCGCCGAGCGAGTCCGGCATCCACCCGATCTGCGCTCGCACCTCTGCCGTCGAAGTCGACGGGTCCGCCCCGTTGATGCGGATCCTCCCCGCATCGGGCTGCAGCAGCGAGGCCAGCATCAACAGCAGGGTCGTCTTCCCCGAGCCGTTCGGGCCGACGAGACCCGTGACCGCACCCGCGGTGGCGGTGAAGCTCACATCGCGGACCGCATGCGCTGCGCCGAAGGAGCGTCTGACGTTCTCGACGATGATTCCGCGCTCTGGGTTTCCGCGTTCTGACATGCGCCCCAACGTAGCGACCCCACGCGTCGTGACACTGAGCGGCGGCGCGTGTGTCCAACTTCAGTGCAAGATCACCCCGTTTCGATGGCTGGCGCCTGATATCGCCCGAAATGGCACGCATGTTGGACAGGCACCTTCGAGTCGGGCGCCGTAGGCCACCGCAATCGTCCGTCACACAGCGTCGCGAAGGTGGACCACGCGACGCCACTGTCACAGGATGGTCAGATGCTCGTGAGCCTCTCGGCTCCGAACAACCCACGACAGCCGCTCGACAACTTGGAAGGAGTTCGCACATGTGCCGTCTGCTCGCTTACGCAGCCCCACGTGACACCACCGTCACGAAGGTGATCGGAAACATGAACAGCGACGCCTTCCAGCGCATGACGAGCGTCCACAACGACGGCTGGGGCACCGCCTGGCTCGCAGCTGGCTTCGGCGAGACCGAGCGCGAGATCGAATCCCTGCGCATCTCGACACCCGGCCAGAACGACCCGCTGCTGTCGACCCTCCTCGCCGACGCGCCTTCGAACGCACGCATCGTGCACCTGCGCCTCGCGACCGACGACTTCAAGCGCACCAAGGTCAACACACACCCGTTCGTCGCCGACGGCCTCGCTTTCGCGCACAACGGCTCGATCGTCCCCACCTGGCGCTTCGACGACCTGCTCCGCCCGGAGATCCGCGCGACCATCGCCGGTGACACCGACAGCGAGCTCTACTTCGGGCTCGTCCGCCAGAACGTGCGCGACGGGCTCCCGCTCGAAGAAGCGGCGGCCGCCGCCGTCCGCGTCCTCCGCGCCGAGTTCCCCGAGTCGAGCCTCAACGCGACGATCCTCTCGGCGGACGAGCTCGTCGTCGTACACGCCTCCAGCACGGCGCACGTCACCGAGGAGACGTTCGCGCGCTACGGGATCGACGCATCCACCTTGCCCAACGGGCACACCGACGAGTACTACCGGCTGAGCATGCTCCGTGCGGCGGACGGCACCACCGTCTTCTCGTCGACGGGCATCGACACGGCGGGCTGGACCTCGGTTCCCGAGGACACCATCTCCCGCGTCGACCTCAACTCGCTCGACTTCACACAGCGTGCGCTCTTCTCGGCAGCCGCCGAGGCCCGCGGCGCCGACACTCGAGCGGCGGGCGCCTCCACCCACCCGCGACTCGTCGCCGTCTAGGAGTCGTCTCGAGGAGACCTGCGTCGGGTTTCGCCCCGCCGCCTGCCGCCTGCCGATCTTCCCGGCGGCAGCCGCCTCTCTCCAATTTCGGGATGGAAACCTCACTTCGTGCTGGGTAACTTCCTGCAACGAAGCGAGGTTTCCATCCCGATGCTTCAGCGCGGCCGGGGGCCCACCCCGAGTCATGGATCTCCCGCCGCGTAGACTGGCGGCCGTGTCTGTGAACCCTGAACTTGCCGGCCGCCGGTACGAGCTCCCCGAGCCGTACCTCGTGGGCCGAGAGCACATCCGCTCGTTCGCGAAAGCCGTGCTGGCCTCGCACCCGACGCACTTCGACGTTGCTGCGGCGCAGGCAGCCGGCTACGCCGACCTCGTCGCACCCGCCACGTTCCCTGCCGTGCTGCAGGACGCGGGGCTGCAGCTGCTGCTCTCCGACCCCGAGGCGCAGATCGAGCTCTCGCACATCGTGCACGGCGACGAGCGGTTCACGTACGTGCGCCCCATCGTCGCCGGCGACGAGCTGCGGGCCGCCCTCGAGGTGAAGAGCGTCAAGTCGCTCGGCGGCAACTCCATGATCAGCGCCGAGACGGTGCTGACGGATGCGGCGGGCGAGCAGGTCGTGACCGCGTCAGCAACCCTCGTCGTCCGCGCAGCACCAAGTGAGAGCGAGTAACCGCATGACCGACACGACTGTGGCCTCGCTCCCTCGCCCGGACTTCACGGACCTCGAGACCGGAACCGTCATCGCCGAGCGCACCGTCACGCTCACACGCGACAACCTCGTGCGCTACGCCGGCGCATCCGGCGACTTCAACCCCATCCACTACCGCGACGACGTCGCCGAGGCCGTCGGGCTCCCCGGCGTGCTCGCGCACGGGATGCTCACGATGGGCGTTGCCCTGCAGCCGGTTGTCGACGCCCTCGGCGACCCCGGTCGGGTCGTCGACTACCAGGTGCGATTCACGCGCCCCGTGGTCGTCGACCCTCAGGACGGCGCAGAGGTGTCGATCCTCGCGAAGATCGGACAGCTCGCCGGCGAAGATGGGGTCGGCCGCATCGACCTCGTCGTCTCCTACGGTGGGCAGACCGTGCTGGCGAAGTCGCAGGTGCGTGCCGACTTCCGCGGCGAGATCCCCGCGACGCTCCCCGACGAGGCCACCGCGTGACGAGGCTCTCGGAGCTGACGACCACGCAGGTCGGTGGTGAGGCGACCAACCTCGTCGCGCCAGCAGACCGCAACGCCCTGGTCGCCGCGGCCGAGGAGCTGTTCGCGAACTACGAGCAGCCGCTGGTGCTCGGCGGAGGGTCGAACACGATCGCCACCGACGACCGCATCGACGAGCCCGTCCTGCATGTCGTGACGAAGGGCATCCACCAGCTCGACGGACCCGTCGACAAGGTCGGGCAGGCGCGCGTGCGCATCGACGCCGGCGAGTCGTGGAGCGCGCTCGTCGATTACGCCGTCGCCCGCAACTGGAGCGGCATCGAGGCACTGGCCGGTATCCCCGGCTCGGTCGGCGCGACGCCCGTGCAGAACATCGGTGCCTACGGGCAGGAGCTCTCCGACGTGCTCGCGCGCGTCGAGTTCTACGACGCCGACCTCGATGATGTCCGGTGGATCAACGGCGAAGAACTCGGGCTCGGCTATCGCACGTCGGCCATCAAGCGCGGAGAGCTGCGCGGCGTCGTGACTCGCGTGGAACTCGACCTCGTGGAGATGCCAGAGGGCCAGAGCGAACCCGTCCGCTACGACCAGCTCGCGCGCGCCCTCGGCGTGCCCCTCGGCGAGCGGATGCCCGTGCACGTCGTGCGCGACGCCGTCATCCGCCTCCGTGCCTCGAAGGGCATGGTGCTGGACGCACACGACCAGGACTCCGTCTCGTCTGGCTCGTTCTTCATGAACCCCATCGTCCGCTCGTCATTCGCGAGCGAGCTGCCGGAGATGCCGAAGTTCGACGCGGGCACGGACGAAGACGGCTCGCCGCTCGTGAAGCTCAGCGCGGCCTGGCTCATCGACCACGCCGGCGTGAAGAAGGGCTACTCGCTGCCAGGCTCGAACGCGGCCATCTCGTCGAAGCACACGCTCGCGATCACGAACCGCGGGGGAGCGACGGCCGAGCAGATCGTCGAGCTCGCCCGCTACGTGCGCGCCCGCGTCGAAGCGGAGTACGGGGTGCGTCTCGTCAACGAACCGGTCCTCGTCGGCCTGACGATCTAAGGACCGAAAAGGACCAGGTGAGGCGGAAGCCCCGAAGCGCCGCTCGCGCTTCGGGGCTTCCTCGTCGGTGCACCGGCGTCCCGTCAGGGCGCCACTCCTAGTGGTGCATGCTGTGCGTGCACCAGGCGCGGAGTGCGTCGTGCTCGCGTCGTGCTCGCGCCGCGCTGTTCGCGAGGCGGCGGCCCTGCTCAGCGTGGTCGAGAGCGACGACTTGACGCCGAGCGTTGCGGAGGAGCAACCACAGCGCGATGCGCAGCTCGATGCGGTGCAGCAACGATGGCTTCCCCGTCTCGGTCGCCGCGGAACTGGGCGTGATGGTGACGAGAACGCTGCTCGGATCGGAGGTTGTGATGGTGGTCAGGACGTGATTCATGAGAGGTGTCTCTCCTGCAGAAGGCATGCAAAAAGGAGGCGCTCGATGGAGCGGGGCCGCGTGAACGCGGCGCGAGAAACGTAACTGCCGTGCAGTCGACGAACGCGACGGCTACTGTGCCGACGAGCATCCGTCATGTGCGGGGACAGACTCCACCCGCGACACGGAGCTTAGGAGATGTGGGCGCCCAGGGGACGAGTCACCAACGGCTGGTTGCTAAATGTGAACGTACGCATCATCGGGACTCCTCTCTGTCTAGGCGCTTCTGCGACCCTACCGATTCTGCGGTCGTGGGTCAATGGCATCCGGGCGAGGCGCTCATCCCGGGCCAGAGGCAGGACTCCAGGTCGCAACCGGAGCCGCTGCTCCGCCAGGTGGTTCAGTCGAGGGTCGCGGAAGGCTGCGGCTGCCGGTCGACGACCACGGTCACGGTGACTGGTGTCCCGGTCACCTCGGGAGGGAGGTCGAATTCGTGTGTCCAGGGTCCGAGATTGTCCGGGCACGCTTGGTTCGGGTAGGCCATGCCTTCTTCGAGCTCGATCGCGACGGTCTGCGAGTCGCTTGCGGAGACTCGGGTCAGAATCGCAGGGCATCCTGAGCTGCCGAGTGTCGTCACGGAGACTGACTCGCCATGCTCGAGCCAATGCACGACCGGAGACCGGGCGTCCAGCCAGTCCTGGCCTTGGTAGTTGGGCGGCATGCCACCGTAGTTGTCGGTGGCGACGCTCTCGGGTGTGGATGCGCATCCGCTCAGCGCGAGGGCCGCGAGGGTCAGGCACGAGATCGCTCCACCCGCGCGGCGTACCGGTGTCATGCGGTCAGACTACGGCTCGCGGGTTCGAATCGTGCGGGCCTGTGCTGCCAGTTCCTGGTGTGCTGGTCGTGCGGAAACCCTGGGAGTGTTCGCGTCAGCGAGCCGTGCGGCGCATCCCGATCTCGCGGATGCCGTCTTCGAGTTTCGTCGTGCCGTCCGGCGAGAAGCCGTGCTTTCTGTAGAAGGCGTGTGCTCGCGGATTCGGGTCGCCGACCCAGAGCGTGGTTTCCTCGTCGCGCCGAGTCACCGCGTTCAGGAGGGCAGCTCCGCTTCCGTCGCCGTGGTGCTGGGCCAGCACGTAGAGCACGAACAGATGCTGCGTCTCGGCGCTCGACTCCGAAGGCCCCGACATCGCCACACCTGAGACGCGGCCGTCGTGCTCGCTGACCGCGACTCGCATGTGGGCCCAGCGCTCCTCCGTGAGTGCGCGCGTCCAGAACGCCGCTCGATCCGCCAGGAATGTTGGCGCGTCGAGCACTTCGTCGCTCACGAGCGTTCCGCGGTAGGTCTCCCGCCACGATGTCGCGTGCGCGCGCGCGACTCCGGGCGCATCCGGCGCGTGCGCCTGTCTGATCACGAAGGAGGAAGTCAACGTCGCTGCTGGGAATCTGGCCGGTGGATGGGACTGACGTATCGGTGCGCGAGGTCGGCTCAGTCGAGAACGACGGATGCTCGCGGCGATTCGCCGTCGAAGCTGACGGTGACCGTGAGGGGCGTGCCGGTCACGTCGGAGGGCAGCTCGATCTCGCTCGTGTGCGGTGCGTAGTCCGCGGTGCACGCCTGGTCGGGGTACGCCGTCGCCTCGAGGTACTGCAGGTCGAGGGTCTGCGCGTCCACGGTGTTGACCTCGGTGAGGATCGCAGGGCAGCCCGAGCTCCCCCAGGTCGTGACCGTGATCGAAGAGCCTTGGTCGAGCCACTGCACGAGCGGGCCTTCCATGTCGACGTCCACATCCGTCGACTGGCCTGCTGGCAGTCCCCCGTAGTTGCTCGTTGCGACGCTCGTTGGCGGGGCGGCGGGTGCGCATCCACTCAGCCCGAGGGTGGCGACGGCGATCAGGGGGAGCGCAAGCAGGGCGCTGCGTGCAGGCTTCATGGCTGCCAGCCTAGGACTTCCGCACTCCGAAGTTGAGGTGGACAGCAGGAGAATGAAGTCATGGGATCACGACAGCTGACGCCGCAGCAGGCCGCGAACCTCGTCTGCGAGACCCTGGATCCGGTCATGGTGGAGTTCGGCTTCCAAGAGGGCCAAGGCGGCACGTGCCTGCCAGACGAAGTCGTGACATTCGACATCGTCTTCTGCGCGCCGTCGGACGTCTTTCACCTTCGCCTCCCTCGCCTCGCGCCGCACATGGAATGGGGCGACGGCGAGTGCACCGACTTCATCGTCGAGGTCAGTTGCTCGCCGGATTGGCAGCTGAGCGAGGCTCGCCTCGAAGGTGAGTCGATCACCGACCTGCTCGCTCGCCGCGGTCGCGACCTGGGGGTCGAGGCGGATGCGCTCCTCGGCCTGCCGCTGCACGCGGCCATCGGTCGCCTTCGCGCGTTGCTGCGTGCAGCGTTCGAGCAGACTCGGTCATCAAGGCTCGACTGGAGCGACCGCTGACATCGGAGGCCTGGGCCCGGCTCGGTGCGGGGTGCGGGGTGCTGGGCGGCGTGGCCGCTTTGGGGGTCTACCGCCGCCGAAGCAACCCAAGGTCGAGGCCGCGCGTCACGGCCCGGACGCGCGAGTTGACTTCGAGCTTCGCGAAGACCTTTCCGAGGTGCGTCTTCACCGTTGCCTCGCCGAGGTGGAGTCGCGCCGCTATCTCGGGGTTCGAGAGGCCGTCGGCCACGAGCTGCAGCACCTGCAGTTCGCGGCTGCTGAGTGCCGGCACCGAGCCGGGGGAGCCAGTAACCGGATGCTCGCCACTCGCCCCTGCGGCCCGGGTCTGCGCGACGAGCTTCGCCGTCACGGAGGGCGCGAGCGCAAGTTCGCCGGCCGCCACACGGCGCACGGCCTCGACGAGCTCCGCACCGCTCGCCGTCTTCAACAGGTACCCGCTCGCGCCGGCTTCGATGGCCCCGATGATCGCGTCGTCGCTGTCGTAGGTGGTCACGACAAGCACGCGCGTTTCGGGCAGAGCTTCCAGGATCAGCCGCGTCGCTGCGACCCCGTCCGTGCCGGGCATGCGGAGATCCATGACAACAACCGCCGGCGTCGTCGCGAGGGCGCGGGCTGCTGCCTCAGCTCCGTCAGATGCCTCCGCGACGACCTCGATGTCCTGCTCGTCCTCGAAGATGCCGACCAGGCCAGCTCGAACGATCGGATGGTCGTCGGCGACCAGGATGCGGATCACGCGCCACCACCCGCTTTCGCTGGAATCGTCACGGTCACGATCGTGCCACGGTCACGTGCCGTCGCGATGTCGACGCTGCCGTCGATTGCGGTTGCTCGATCGCGAAGACCTGCCAGACCGAATCCGACTGACTCGTCGGCGAGCTCGAATCCTCGACCGTCGTCCGCCACCCGCAGCACCACCGAGCCTGCGCGAACCTCGACGGAGAGCTGCACCCTCGATGCTCCCGAGTGGCGGCGCGCATTCGAGAGCGACTCCTGCGCACAACGCAGCAGCACCACCTCGCTCTCCCGATCAAGCGCACCTGCGACGGCATCGACGCGGGACTCGGCGAGCACACCCGTCTCGCGACGGAAGCGCTCGACGAGTCGTCCCAAGGCCTCAGCGAACGTGACCTCGGCCGGGTCGGAGGGCCGTACCGGTGCGTTCTCGGCGATGAGGCCTCGAGCCTCGGAGAGGGCGTCACGCGCGAGGGTGGCGATGAGGTCGGCACGTTCTTCCTGAGCTCGCAGGGCTGCTTGAACGTCTGCCGCTGCCTCGGCCTCGCGCATCCGTCCGATCTCCTTGGCGCTGCGGTCCGCGAGCATGGCGAGGCCGGCGAGTGTCTGTGCGAGGGTGTCATGGAGGTCGCGCGAGATGCGCTCGCGTTCGACGGATGCGCCGCTCAGCCGCGACAGCTCCTGCACATGCTCCTGCGACGCGGTGAGCTGCTCGAGCAGCTCTCGGCGCTCGTCAGCCACGCGCCAGGCGTGGGTGATCGACAGACCGATGCCGCACGTTGCAGCGACGCTGAACAGCTGGCCTGGCAGGATGTCGGGGATCTCATCGACGCCGTTGTAGAGCGCCGAAACCGCGCCGATGCTGAACGCGATGCCGATCGACACGAGGATGCTGCGCCGCGAGTTCACGCACACGAGCCAGACGAGCGGATAGACGAGGGTCTGCACGAAGCCCGTCCAGGGGACGAGCACCATGGCCACGGTGACGAGCAGCGTGACGAGCACCAGCAACACGGTTCCGCGTCGCGGGTCAGCGAGGGACTTGATGCCGAACGTGAGCCACACCACTGGGATGAGGAGCAGAGCCCCCGTCGCTATGAGCCCCTCGATGCGCTCGGTCTGGGTCTTGGCGCTGACTGCGACGAACCCAGCGACGAGCACATTCGCGAGCGCCGTGCCCACGATGAGCACGTGCCACCAGCGCCCGTTTCGAATCAGGAAGTCCACCACTCGCTCATCCTCTCGCGACCCACCGACATCAGCACCACGATGCGCCGGAGCCCTAGCTGCGGCCCCGGCTCCAGCGGAACGTGAGCAGGCTCGCGACGAGCCCGATGATCGTCCAGACGCCGAGCGTGATCGCGGCGCTGCCGAGTCCCCACGTACTGCCTACCTCGGCCGCCGCGAAGGCGTCTGGCAGGAACACGCTCCGCATCCCTCGTACGAGACCAGCGAGCGGGAAGAGATTCGACACCTGCTGCATCCACTCGGGCAGTACGGAGAACTGCACGTAGATGCCGGAAAGGAACTGCGGCACGAGCACAAGCGGCAGCACGATGGCGGATGCCGACCGCGCGGACCGGGGGAGCGCCGAGATCGCGATGCCAAGCGAGGCGAAGCAGAAGACGCCGAGCAGCGACAGCCAGGCGAACCGCATCCACAGCTCACTGGAGTCCGGCAGCGTGATGTCGAACGCGACGACCGCGAGTGCCATGACCAGTGCGAGCTGGAGCGTGCAGGTGATGAGGACGAGCCCGATCTTTCCGATGAAGAACGACACGGGGCTGAGCGGGGTCGCGCCGAGGCGGGCGAGGCCGCCCTCATGTTTCTCCGTGGCGATATCGATGCCCAGGAACTGCATCCCGGAGAGGAGGATCGCCATCGCGAGCATGCCCGTCAGGTAGTACTGCGACATCGTCACGTCCGCGAACCGCGGGTCGTCCACGACTGTCTCGCCGCTGAAGATCGACGCGAAGAGCGCGAACATGACAAGCGGGAAGAGGAACACGAAGAACACCTGATCGGTCTGACGGAAGTAGCCGCGCAGCTCGAAGGCGATACGCCGCAGGCCGTTGCCGAGCGTCGACTTGGGCTGCGCGGGCGAGCGTTTCGGTGGGTCAGCGTGAGGTGCGCTGGCTCCGCGACTGGTTGCGGTGATCTGAGTCATTTCGTGCCTCCCGAGAGTGCGGCAGCTGGTGCGGCGGTGGTGGCCTCAGCAGGGGTGGCTCGGGCAGCCACCGGATGCTCGCCGATGATCTCGAGGTACACGTCCTCGAGCGATGGCCGCGTGACGGTGAGTCCTCCGGGTTCTGGCCCGAGCCTGTCGGTCAGCGCGGCCACGAGCTGCGCGGGCGCATCCGTCGTCTCTTCGCGCCAGCTGCCGTCTGCCTCCTGCCAGCGAACCCGTGGCGTGCGTGAGGCCGGCCCGCCGATCGTCGAGATGTCGCCGATCTCGACGAGCCTGCCCGCCGCGATGATCCCGGCGCGGTCGCTGAGCTGCTCGGCCTCGTCGAGGTAGTGGGTCGTGAGCACCATGGTCATGCCCTCACCTTTCAACTGCTGGATGAGCCCCCAGAACTCGCGGCGCGCGTTGGGATCGAAGCCCGTCGTGGGCTCGTCGAGGAACAGCACCTCGGGGTTGCCGATGATGCCGAGGGCCACATCGACTCGGCGCTTCTGACCGCCGGAGAGACGGCCAACACGCTGCGTCGCGAACGGCGCGATGCCGCAACGCTCGATCGTCTCGTCGACGTCTCGAGGACTCCGGTAGAGGCTCGCGAAGTGACGCAGCACCTCCCGTGCCGAGTAGCGTTCGATGTCGGCGCTCGACTGGCTGACGACGCCGATGCGGCCACGCCACTCGGCGTCGCCCCGCGCCGGGTCCTGCCCGAGGACCCGGGCACTGCCCGACGAAGCCGTGCGGAAGCCCTCGAGGATCTCGATGGTGGTGCTCTTGCCCGCGCCGTTCGGGCCGAGCAGGGCGAAGGTCTCGCCCTGGTGGACTTGAAAGGAGAGCCCGTCGACGACGTCGCGGTCTCCGTAGCGTTTGCTGAGGTCGGTGACCTCGATGGCTGGGTTCTTCATGCTCCTATCCAACGGCGCGCGGCCAGCGGCGGGCAGAGGTCGACCGGTTGATTCGCATCCACCGATCGGGGGATGCGGCGGCGGGCCGCGTTTCGGGCACGGCGTCCGCGCATACTTGAGGCATGGCCTCGACCGACCTCGACGAGCTGCGTCGTCTCCGCCGTGCGCGCGACTTCATCGACCGCGAGTATGCGCAGCCGCTTGACGTACCGGCCATGGCGAAGGCCGCGCACATGTCGACCGCCCACTTCAGCCGCCGCTTCAGGGAAGCGTATGGGGAGACCCCGTACGCGCACCTCATGACGAGGCGCATCGAGCGGGCGAAGGCGATGCTGCGCCAGGGCGACGTGAGCGTGACGGATGCGTGCGTCGCGGTCGGGGCGACGAGCCTGGGCTCGTTCAGCAGCCGCTTCACGGAGATCGTGGGCGAGTCGCCGAGCGCGTACAAGACGAGAGATCACAGCGAGAGCATCGTCATCCCGAGCTGCACCTCGCAGATCTGGGGTCGGCCGCGGCGGGTTCGCGGACGGTCGGTGGAGGGCGACGAGAGCCCAGACCTGCGCGGTGGCGACGCTTCGAGCAGTTTCGAAGAAGTGAATGTCGGCAGCCCGTCCTAGCATCGGAACCATGACACTCTCACTCAGCCACGTGCACGTGTTCACCGACGACCCGGATGCGTCTCTCGTGTTCTATCGAGATGCCCTGGGCCTCGAGGTGCGCAGCGAGGTCCCCAACGAGGGATTCCGCTGGATCACCCTGTCCACGGCGGAGCAGCCGGAGCTCGAGATCGTGCTCTCGCACCCCAAGGCGGGCCGCTCCGAGGAAGACGGTGAGACGCTCTCGGCGTTGCTCGCAAAGGGCGAGCTGCCCGGTCTCCTCTTCCGCACGAGCGACCTGGACGCGCTCTTCGAGAAGGTGCAGGCGACGGGTGGGGTCGAGGTGCTGCAGGAGCCGACCGACCAGTTCTGGGGCGTGCGTGATGCCGCGTTCCGTGACCCCTCGGGCAACATGGTTCGGGTCAGCCAGGCGTAGCGACGCCCTAGCACGCACGGCCCGTAGCGGGCGGCCGATTCCTCGGCTGGCTCACCGGTTCGAGGCAGAGGATCGCGCTATGACTACAGTCGCTGACACGATCGTCGATATCCTCCACGACGCAGGGGTCGAGCGGGTCTACGGGCTTCCCGGTGACTCGCTCAACGGATTCACTGACGCCATTCGCCGAAACGGCGAGGTCGCCTGGTCGCACGTGCGGCACGAGGAAGCGGCGGCGTTCGCCGCTTCCGCGGACGCTGCCCTGACTGGAGACCTCGCCGTGTGCGCAGGCAGCTGCGGGCCGGGCAACCTGCACCTGATCAACGGGCTCTACGACGCCAACCGGAGCCGAGTTCCGGTGCTCGCGATCGCAGCGCACATCCCGTCCGCGGAGATCGGCAGCGGCTATTTCCAGGAGACGCACCCGCAGGAGCTGTTCCGCGAGAGCAGCGTCTACTGCGAGATGGTCGGCGTGCCGGAGCAACTCCCGAGGGTGCTCGAGATCGCCATGCGAGCGGCTGTGGAGAAGCGCGGCGTCGCGGTTGTGGTCATCCCTGGCGAGATCTTCCTCAAGGAGACCGGCGGGCGTCGCAAGTCCGCACCGATCCTTCCTGCCAAGACCGTGGTGCGTCCGGCTGACGCGGAGCTCGCGAAAGCTGCCAGCATCCTCAACTCGGCGAAGAAGGTCACCATCCTCGGCGGAGCGGGCACGCAGGGCTCTCACGCACAGCTGCTCGCGGCGGCTGAGGCCCTCCAAGCTCCCATCGTCCACGCGCTCCGCGGCAAGGAGTTCATCGAGTACGACAACCCATACGACGTCGGCATGACGGGTCTGCTCGGCTTCTCGTCTGGCTACCGGGCCATCGAAGACTGCGACGCGCTCCTCATGCTCGGGACCGACTTCCCCTACCAGCAGTTCTATCCGTCGAAGGCGAAGATCATCCAGGTCGACCTCCGCGGCGAGCAGCTCGGCAAGCGCACGCCGCTCGACCTCGGACTGGTCGGCGACGTGGGCGACACGCTTGACGCGCTCATCCCGCTCCTCGACGGGAACAGGAGCAGCAAGCATCTCGAGTCGTCCGTGAAGCACTACCGCAAGGCACGCAAGGAGCTGGACTCGCTCGCCGACAACGACCGAGGACGCGCGCCCATCCACCCGCAGTACGTCGCGCGGCTCGTGAGCGAACTCGCGACCCAGGACGCGGTGTTCATCCCTGACGTGGGCTCCCCGGTCGTGTGGGCGGCCCGCTACCTCGAGATGAACGGGCAGCGGAGACTCATCGGCTCGTTCAGCCACGGGACGATGGCCAACGCCGTGCCGCAGGCCATCGGAGCGCAGTCCGCGTTCCCCGAACGGCAGGTGATCGCGCTCGCGGGCGACGGAGGCCTTGCGATGCTCCTCGGCGAGCTGCTCACGCTGAGACAGAGCAAGCTTCCCGTGAAGATCATCGTCTTCAACAACTCATCGCTGAACTTCGTCGAGGTCGAGATGAAAGCCGCCGGTTTCGTCAACTACGGCACCGACCTCGACAACCCCAACTTCGCCGATGTCGCGAAGGCCATGGGCATCCACGGGCAGCGAGTCGAGAATCCGAACGACCTCGAGGGTGCGCTCCGGGAAGCCTTCGCGCATGACGGGCCGGCGCTCGTCGACGTCGTGACGGCACGGCAGGAGCTGTCGATTCCCCCGACCATCTCGGCCGAGCAGGTGAAGGGCTTCACGCTCTACGCACTGCGCACCGTGCTTTCTGGCCGCGGTGACGAACTCGTTGACCTTGCCGACACCAACTTGCTCCGGCGCATCTTCGACTGACCCGCCGGGCTCGCCTGCGTACCGCCCGCGTCAAGGCTGCTGCCTGACGCGGGCGGTACTCTCGCAGGCATGACGCAACCGCCCATCACGCCACCGCCAGGTCAGCACGGCGGACAGGACCCGCGCCGGCAGCAGCCGAGCGAAGGCGGACAGGGTGTGCCGCCTGTGCAGGGTGGCGGGGCGCAGGTCCCCTGGGGGGCAGCTCCGGTCGGAGCGCCGCAGGGACACGGCCACGGCGAGCGTCCACCACAGGGTCAGTACCCCGCGCCCGGCTACAACCAGGCGTCCCCTCACCACCAGGTACCCCCGCAGGCTTGGGGACAGGGTCAGTTCCCCGCCCCCGGCCAGGCTCCGCAGCAGTTCCGCGGCCCTGGTCAGGTGCCGTTCGGTCAGCTACCACCGTCCAATGTGCCGGCCGGCGCCCCGCCGCCACGTTACGCACCCCAGCAGCAGGCTGCCGCGCAGCCGAAGCGTCGCGAGCTCGGCGAGGACCCGGAGCTCGAGAAGCAGCGGAAGCGTCCGGTCGGCCTGCTCGTCGGCATCGGCGTGAGCGGGGTCGCCATCCTCGCGCTCATCGTCGGGCTCTTCATGGCGTTCAACTCCCCGAGCGACCCGACGATTCCCGTCGGCGGGGCTGACCCGAACGCGGCCACATCGACCCCGGTGCCCACGAGCACGCTCTTGCCGGCAGCACCCCAAGACGCGGTGCCCGGGTACATTCCGATTACGACCGACGTCGTCTTCCCGAACGGGATCACGGTCGTGAACCCGCCCCTCGGCGGGTGGGAACAGGACATCTCGGAGCGTCAGCCGAACCTCTACATCCTGAGTGACCCCCAGTCCGGCGCCTACTTCTCCGTCGCGCAGGAGAACCTGCACAAGAGCGAGTACCGCGACGAGGACATGACGCGTTCGGAGCTGAACTCGGCCTCGCTGCAGTTCACCGCTAAGCCGGAACCCATCGGCGACCCCGTACCTCTCGTGCTCAAGGGCCAGGGCGGGTACGAGCTGGAGCTGCTCGCGCAGCGTCTCCGCTGGTCGGACGGGTCCGAGGGCATGATGGCCACCCGCTACATGCCGTCGACCGGCACGAAGATCACCATCCTCGCGAACGCGTGGGGCGGTGAACTCGACGACCCCACCTCGCGCATCTCGCAGAAGGTCGCCGAAATCGCGTTCACGACGTCGTAGCGCAGGCTTCCTCCCGAGAACGAAGGAGAGGCCAGGTTGGTCCTTCCTGATCGTCAGGATGGGGCCAACCTGGCCTCGTTCGCTTGCGCGGATGCGCGGGGTGGCTCCCTAGATCTCGACGCCCGCGAAGAGCTTCTGCAGGCGCTGCACACCCTCGAGGAGCGCGTCGTCGCCGAGCGCGTAGCTCAGGCGCAGGTAGCCGGACGGGCCGAAGGCCTCTCCTGGCACGACTGCGACTTCTGCGACGTCCAGGATGAGATCGGCGAGGTCGAGCGAGGAGTTGATCTGGCGCCCCTCGATCTCTTTGCCGAGGAGCTGCTGCACGTCTGCGTACACGTAGAAGGCGCCTTCTGGGGTCGGGACGCGGAAGCCGTTGACCTTGCTGAGCTCCTCGACCATGGTCTTGCGGCGGCGGTCGAAGGCGAGGCGCATCTCCTCGACCGGTTCGGTCGGCCCGGTCAGCGCGGCGATGGCTGCGCGCTGCGCGATGTTGTTGACGTTGCTGGAGAGGTGCGACTGCAGGTTCCCTGCGCCCTTGATGGCGTCGGCCGGCCCGACCATCCATCCGACGCGCCAGCCGGTCATCGCGAACGACTTCGCGACACCGTTGACGAGGATCGTGCGGTCGGCGACCGCTGGGGCCGCTTCGACGATCGAGACGGCGCGGACGCCGTCGTAGGTGAGGTTCTGGTAGATCTCGTCGGCGATGACCCAGATGCCGTGCTCTGCGGCCCACTCGCCGATGGCGCGGGTCTCCTCGGTGGAGTAGACGGCGCCGGTCGGGTTGGACGGCGAGACGAAGAGCATCGCCTTCGTGGCGGGCGTACGTGCGGCCTCGAGCTGATCGACGGTGACCTTGTACTCCTGGTCGGCACCGGCGAAGACGGGAACGGTTGTGCCGCCCGCGAGCTGGATGACCTCTGGATAGGTCGTCCAGTACGGGGCGGGGAGGAGGACCTCGTCGCCTGCTCCGACGACCGTGTTGATCGCCTGGTAGACGGCCTGCTTGCCACCGTTGGTCACGATGACCTGCGAAGGGGGAACGTCCCAACCGGAGTCGCGCTTGGTCTTCTCGGCGATGGCTTCGCGAAGCTCTGGGAGGCCGGGCGCCGGAGTGTACCGGTGATTCTTCGGGTCGCTGACGGCGACGAGGGCCGCGTCGACGACATGCTGCGGAGTGGGGAAGTCGGGCTCCCCAGCGGCGTAGCTGATGACGGGTCGGCCGGCGGCCTTGAGGCCCTTGGCCTTTGCATCGACCTTGAGCGTTGCGGATTCGGCGATCGCGGCGATGCGAGGAGAGAGACGTGAGTCGGAAACCATGGCTTCGAGTCTAGGTCCGCGGGCGCTACGCCGTCCGCGAGTTGCGCCAGCGTTGGACTTCCTGCTGGCACCTGTCGTATGCTTTCCTGGTTGCCGAAAGCGACATACTGAAACGCGCCTGAAACTGTTCCTTGGGGAGCAGGTGCAGACGGTATCAGGGTGAACGGATGCTCGCATCCGGTTTTCACGCAAAGGGCGGTGGCTCAATTGGTAGAGCAGCGGTCTCCAAAACCGCAGGTTGCAGGTTCGAGTCCTGTCCGCCCTGCATTTCGGTGCTGAACGCACCCACTACGGGGCCCACCATCGAAGGTCTCAACCATCGAAAGGGAGAGCGCGTGAGTCCAAGCAAGTCAGACGAAGCGGCAGATGTCGCCGAGTCAAAGCGAGGCTCCGAGCCGAAACGCGGCCTTGTCGGCCGGATCGCTCTTTTCTTCCGCCAGGTCATGGGCGAGCTCAAGAAGGTCGTCACCCCGACCCGCTCGGAGCTCTTCAAGTTCACGGGCGTCGTGCTCGTCTTCGTCATCTTCATGATGGCGCTCGTCACGTTGCTCGACCTGCTCTTCGGGTGGGGCGCATCGTGGGTCTTCGGCCAGGGAAGCTCGCTCTTCCCGAGCGAGCCGGCGGCGACGCCGGTCCCGACGGAATAGCCGGAGCGTTCAGGCTCACAAGCCTCCACCGACAACGGGCGAGCAGCCCAGCACCACAGAATCGAGATGAGGAATCGTGTCAGACCCGAACGTCGCCGACCCGAACGGTCTTTACGAGACCGCACTGGAGCAGGACTCCGAAGTCGTAGAGGCTCAGGAGGGTGACCGCGACATCGACGCAGAGCTCGATGCGGCCCACGAGATCGAAGAGTCCGACGAAGTCGTGACCGAGGAGGACCTCGACGACGGCGAAGGCGCGGATGTCGTCGACCCTGAGGTCGACGCGATCGTGAACGACGTCCTCGAGATCGACACGAGCGAGGAAGAGGCTGCCGCGGCTGCCGCGACCGAGGACGAAGAGGTCGAGGCCCGCGAGGAAGACCCCGACGTCGACCCGTACGAGACTTTCAAGCGCGAGCTGCGCCTCAAGCCAGGCAAGTGGTACGTCATCCACACCTACGCCGGCTTCGAGCGTCGCGTGAAGCAGAACCTGCACCAGCGCACCGAGTCCATGAACATGAGCGACTTCATCTACCAGGTGGAAGTGCCCATGGAAGACGTGGTCGAGATCAAGAACGGTCAGCGCAAGATGGTCACGCGCGTCCGCATCCCCGGCTATGTGCTCGTTCGCCTCATGCTCAACGAGGACAGCTGGTCGGTTGTCCGCCACACCCCAGGTGTGACTGGCTTTGTGGGCAACGCCCACAACCCGACCCCGTTGCGCTTCAACGAGGCATTTGAGATGCTGAAGAGTCTGGTTGAGATCGCCGAAGCGCCCGCGAAGGCAAACGCTTCCGGTCAGGGTGGCGTTCAGAAGCGCCAGCCCATCGCCGAGATCGACTTCGAGATCGGCGAGACCATCACGATCAAGGAGGGCTCCTTCGAGGGGCTCACCGGTTCGATCAGCGAGATCAAGCCAGAGAGCGGCAAGCTCACCGTGCTTGTGTCGCTCTTCGAGCGCGAGACCCCGGTCGAGCTCAGCTTCGACCAGGTCACGAAGCTCTAGCACTCGCTCCAGCAGGGCGACTGCCCCCTAAACCACCGGAGTCCGGAACCGCCGGGCCACCGGGAGAGCGCCGCGCATCAGCGCGGAGTTCGAATCGAAAGAAGGAAAAGACATGGCACCCAAGAAGAAGGTCTCGGGTCTGATCAAGCTTCAGATCCAGGCTGGCGCCGCTAACCCGGCTCCTCCTATCGGCCCCGCGCTCGGTCAGCACGGCGTCAACATCATGGAGTTCTGCAAGGCTTACAACGCGGCTACCGAGTCGCAGCGTGGCAATGTGATCCCCGTTGAGATCACCGTGTACGAAGACCGTTCGTTCACCTTCATCCTGAAGACCCCTCCTGCTGCCGAGCTCATCAAGAAAGCTGCCGGCGTCAAGAAGGGCTCCCCGACGCCTCACACGGCCAAGGTCGGCAAGCTCACCGCCGCCCAGGTCCGCGAGATCGCCGAGCAGAAGCAGTCCGACCTGAACGCGAACGACCTCGACATGGCTTCGCGCATCATCGCCGGTACGGCTCGCTCCATGGGAATCACGGTCGAGGGCTAAGGCCTTCCCGCTCCCAACACCACACGTCGCGCCTCGGGCGCGGTACTGAACATCGCGGGAGAGCCGGCCAGGCTCGCAACCGCAACTCTTGAAGGAGAACAACATGGCTAAGTCCAAGGCATACCGTGCCGCGGCAGAGAAGATCGGCGAGGACAAGTTCTACGGTCTCGCCGAGGCCGTCGAGCTCGCACGCGAGACCGGCTCGTCCAAGTTCAACAGCACCGTCGAGGTCGCTCTTCGCCTGGGTGTAGACCCGCGCAAGGCTGACCAGATGGTTCGTGGCACCGTCAGCCTGCCAAACGGCACCGGCAAGACGGCCAAGGTCATCGTCTTCGCGACGGGTGACAAGGCTGAGGCGGCTATCGCTGCTGGCGCCGACGAGGTCGGCGGCGACGAGCTCATCGCTCGCGTTGCTGATGGCTGGACCGACTTCGACTCCGCAGTCGCCACCCCTGACCTCATGGGCAAGGTCGGACGCCTCGGAAAGGTCCTCGGACCCCGTGGCCTCATGCCGAACCCGAAGACCGGAACGGTCACGACCGACCCGGCCAAGGCGGTCACCGAGATCAAGGGCGGAAAGATCGAGTTCCGCGTCGACAAGCACTCCAACGTGCACTTCATCGTCGGCAAGTCGGCGTTCACGTCGGAGCAGCTCGGGGAGAACCTCCGCGCAGCTCTCGACGAGGTCGTCCGCCTCAAGCCGTCGAGCTCGAAGGGTCGCTACATCCAGAAGGCTGTCGTCTCGACGACCTTCGGTCCCGGCATCCCGCTGGACGTCAACGCGATCTAGTCTGTCGCGAGCTGCATAGCTCAGGTGGATGCGCGCATCCGCCACCAAGAACGGCCCAGTCCTCGGACTGGGCCGTTCTTGCGTTCCGGGGAGCCCTCTAGGCCCGGGCGAATTCCGCGAGGGTGTTTCGCGCTGCGCTCAGGATCGCGTTCACGGTCGACGACAACACCGATCGGTCTCGGCCGGCGACCCAGCGTGCTCCGGCGGGGTCGCGGTACTCGAGGAGCGTCAACGCCTCGCTGTCGTTCCCTGTTCCGAGTGACGTCTGGTGCAGCGAGAGAATGTCGACGCAGATGCCGACCCCGTCGAGGAGTCGGGTGACGGCCTCCACTGGACCGATCCCGTCGTAGCTGCCGCTCCGTTCGACTCCGTCGATGCGGACGCGGATGCTCGTGCGTGACACCTCGTCGCGTGTCTCGACGCTCAGCTCGAGCAGTTCGAGCTCCGGCGCCGCGGCCAGCAGGTAGCTGCGCTCGAAGAGCTCGAGCAACTCCGCCGCCCCCACTTCCAAGCCGGTCGAGTCGGTGTGCTCCTGGACGCGCCCGGCGAAGTCGATCTGCAGGCGCCTGGGCAGTTCGATTCCGTAGTCGGTTTCGAGGAGGTAGGCGATGCCGCCTTTTCCCGACTGCGAGTTGACTCGGATGACGGCGTCGTAGCTGCGGCCGATGTCTGCCGGGTCTATCGGCAGGTACGGCACTCGCCAGTCGATTTCGTGCTCTGGGCGCTCTTCGCGGGCGGCACGGGAGCGCTGCTCCGCGAACCCCTTCTTGATGGCGTCCTGGTGCGTCCCGCTGAAGGCGGTGTGGACGAGGTCTCCCGCGTATGGGTGCCTTGGGTGGATCTCGAGGCGGTTGCTGTACTCGACTGTGCGTCTGATCTCGTCGATGTCGGAGAAGTCGATCATCGGGTCGATGCCCTGCGCGTGCAGGTTCAGGGCAAGCACTGCTATGTCGACATTGCCGGTGCGTTCGCCGTTGCCGAAGATGCAGCCTTCCACTCGCTGTGCGCCGGCGAGCACCGCGAGTTCCGCGCAGGCGATTCCCGTGCCTCGGTCGTTATGGGGGTGCACCGAGAGGATCACGGAGTCGCGCCGCGCGAGGTGCTTGTGCATGTACTCGATCTGATCCGCGTACACGTTCGGGGTCGCGACTTCGACGGTGGCGGGGAGGTTCAGGATGACCGGCCGATCGGGGGTTGCCGCCCAGAGTTCCGTCATGGCGTCGCAGATGTCGATGACGTAGTCGGGTTCGGTGAGGTTGAACACCTCGGGTGAGAATTCGAAGCGCACGTTCGGCAGGTGACCGGCGAGTTCGAGGACGTCCTGCCCGCCGGCGAGGATCAGCTCCCGAAGCTGTTCGCGGTTCTTGCCGAGCACCACCTCGCGCCAGGTGGGTGCCGTGGCCGTGTAGAGGTGGATGACAACGGGGTTCGTGATTCCTCGGATCGAGGCGACCGTGCGTTCGATGAGGTCCCGTCGTGCTGGGGTGAACACGACGATCGTGACGTCTTCCGGTGCGATGTCGCTCGCGGCGATGTGGCGGACGAAGTCGTGGTCGGTCTGGGAGGCGGAGGGGTAGCCGACCTCGATCTCCTTGTAGCCCATGCGGATCATGAGCTCGAAGAAGAGGCGCTTGCGGTCGGGGTCCATGGGCTCCGAGAGGGCCTGGTTTCCGTCGCGCAGGTCGACCGGTACCCAGAGCGGTGCTGTGGTGAGCCGGTGCGAGGGCCACTCTCGTTCGGTGAGGGGCACGTCGACTCGCGAGTAGACGTCGCGGTACCGGTGGGAAGGCATTTGCGAGTGACGTTGACGGTTCCAGTGCGGCGCTTGGTTCGGGATCGGGCCGGCTGGTGTCGAGATCTGAGATGCAGGGCTGTGCATGGTGGTTCCTTGGCAGTCGTGTGAGGTGACGACCGGCGCGCGCTTCGGCTCCACGTCGGGGAGCCGGTCAGGCTAGGCCCCGCCGTGGCAGCGAAGAAGTGTTGGGACGATGAGGGGCATGTGTCAGAACGTACCACAACTCCTCAGACAAGCAGAGGAGTGCCGGAATGGGGGATGATGGAGGTATGAGCCCATTGCGTCGTGAACCACTCGCCGAGCAAGCGGCCGAGCTGCTCCTGGAGCGCATTCGCGGAGGCGAGTGGGCGGTGGGCCAGAAACTTCCGGGCGAGACGACGCTCGCGCCCCAACTCGGCGTCGGCAGGTCAACCGTCCGCGAAGCGATCCGTCAGCTCGCGGGCAGTGGTGTGCTGGCCACCAGGCAAGGCTCCGGCGTGTTCGTCATGGCGCTCGACGCGGTGGAGGCCCTGGATGCGAAGCTGAGGCGCGCTGATATCCAGACGGTGCTCGAAGCACGCCTGGCGGTCGAGGTCGAGGCGTCCGCGCTCGCCGCTGAGCGCCGCACGATCGCGGAAATCGACGCGATGCGGCGCGCGGCAGAAGCCCGCGAAGCGCATCGCGCGAGCATTGAGGCGCATGTCGACGCGGACACGGCTCTGCACCGCAGCATCGTTGTGGCCGCGCACAACGCGATTCTCACGGAGCTCTTTGACGGTTTCGCGCCGCGGAGCAGGTCGGCCATGATCGGGATGCTGCGACTGCACGGCGAGTTCGGCAGTGACGGTGATCACGCCGTCCACAGTCGCATCCTCGGCGCGATCGTCGACCAGGATGCAGCCGCGGCGGCCGCGCTCACCCGGGCTCACCTGTTGGAGCTCAAAGCGAGCATGGCGTAGCTGAAGTGGGGCCGCCGGCCCCTACGCGTCGATGTCGAGGACGACCTTGCCGCGCACGTGACCTTCGGCGATGAGTTCCTGTGCGGCCCCGGCCTCGGCGAGTGGGAAGACGCGATCGACGTGCGTCTGGAGCGCGCCTTGCTCGAAGAGCTGTGTGATCGTCTGCAGGATGCGCCCCTCGGGGGAGAGCTTCAGTGTCGAGGCGACGATGTCCCGGTTCTCGGCGGCGGCCTCCTCGAAGAGCTCGGGGTAGCTGCCGGTCGGCACGTTGATGAGGGTGCCACCGTCACGAAGGACTCGGAGCGAGCGCGTGCCAGTCTGGTCCTTCACGTTGCCGATGAGGTCGATGACCACGTCGACGGGATCGGCGATGACGTCTTCGAAGCGCTCGTTGCGGTAGTCGATGACCTGGTCGGCGCCGAGCTCGCGCAGCCACTCGTGGTTGCGCTCGGATGCCGTCGTGATGACGTGGGCGCCGTAGTAGGAGGCGAGCTGCACCGCGAAGTGGCCGACTCCTCCCGCGCCGGCGTGGATGAGAACGCGCTGGCCAGTGTAGACGCCGCCAGCTTCGACGACGGCGGCCCAGGCGGTGAGCACGGCGAGGGGCACGCCGCCAGCCTCGATGAACGAGAGGTTCTTGGGCTTTTTCGCGAGGCTCATGAAGGGCACAGACACGTACTCGGCGTACGCACCCGAATAGCGCGGGAACAGGAGCATCCCGTACACCTCGTCGCCAGGCTGGAACGGGGCGAGCTCGTAGGAGGCGCGAACGACGACTCCGGAGAACTCGCCACCGAGGGTCGAAGGGAAGCTCGAGATCGCCTTCGAGGCGCCCGCACCCGAGCGAGTCTTGCCGTCGATGGGGTTCACGCCTGCCGCTTTGACGCGTACCAGCGTGTCCGAGTTGAGCGTGAGCGGGATGACCGTTTCGCCGAGCTGCATCATCTCGGGGCCACCGATTCCCGTGAGGAGGGCGGCGCGCATGGTGTCGGAGGTCGGCTGGAGATCTGAGGGGTCAGTCATAGGCGCCATTGTCTCCCGAATGACTGGGTCATCGACTGATCATCCGACTGGTCCGTCTAGGGTGGACGGGCGTTACGCGTAGGTCTCTGCGTCGTAGAACGACTGCGTGTAGTCGCTGGCGCTGTGCGTGTTTCCATAGCCCTGGAACGGCACGGCGTTACCGGTCGAGTACTGTGCGAACTCGCCCCGGTACTTCTCGACGTCTTTGAGCACCTCGTTGGCGAGCGTCACGAGCTTGGCGATCTCTGCCTCGTCGCGGTCGATCCACACGAACTTCGGCTCGCGGTCGACGACGATGAAGTCCTGGTGCCGCTCCCAGACCATGAGGGTTCGCTCGGCGCCGAGCACGTACTGCTGCCACCAGATCTGGCGCATGTAGGAGCGCGGGATGCGCTTCCACACCTTGTTGGTGGTCTTGATCTCAGCGAGGAGAATGCGGCCTTCTTCGTCGCAGTGCAGGCCGTCGGGCGTCGCGAGGTGGCTCTTCGACGCTTCGGCGTGGAAGAGCAGGCCGCTCGCTGGAATGCCGTGGCGCTCCATGACCCACCTGGCGATCTCTGGTTCACGCTGCCGTCCGAAGTCGGTGTAGGCGTTGCCGCTGAAGGAGTTGCCCATCACCTTGTCTTTGACGACCTGCTTCACCGAGGCCGGTGTCGCGAGGCGGGCGGCGTCGGTTGCCGTGACGCCGTCGGCGCGTGCTTTGAGCCACGCTGCGCGGTCGTTGGAGTCTGCGAGCACACGGAGCAGGTGCGCGCTCATGGCCTCGACTTCTGGCGTCGCGGGGAGCTCGATGGAACTGGTCTCTGCGGAGGGGCCGTGTGCCCGCCAGACGCCGACCTCGCTGGCCGAGAGCGGTGTCGTCGCCGGGGCCGGTCGAGTCTCCGAGGTGTAGAAGCGAGGCAGCGCTTCCAGCCGGGGCGCGGGCCCGGCGACGTGCGTCGCGGGACGCTCGTGCTGGGCGGGCGCAGCTGCGTAGTCCATGAGCGCGGCCGGGCCGTAGAGCTCGCGGTCGCGGCGACGCGACCCGGGCGCCGACTGGGGTTCGCCGAACCAGGACGTCTCGTCGACGTCGTGGCTCGGGCGGAACATGACCATCCGCCTATTCTTTCCCACACCACCGACAGAGTCGGTACCAAGCGCCGATCTGACGAAAGAATCTGCTCGGCTCAGGCGACGTCGGCCTCGTCTGCGCTGACTGCCATGATCGCCGTCGCGAGCGCGCGCGCCCCGTGGTTCGCATCCGCGTCTTCGACGTACTCCTCCGGTGAGTGGGAGATTCCGCTGGGGTTGCGGATGAACAGCATGGCGGTCGGCAGGTGCGCGGCGAGCACGCCCGCATCGTGGCCTGCCCCCGTGTCGAGCACGGGCGCATCCGGGAGTGCGAGCTGGAGCGTGTCGCGGAGCTGTTGGTCGAAGGACACTGTTGGAGAGAGGGACTCCTCCACGAGGAATGCCTCACATCCCTGGTCGCCGGCGACCTCGAGCGCCCGCCTGCGGATGCGCTCGACGATCGTCGCGGTCACACTGTCGTCGGGGTGGCGCACATCGAGCCAGGCGTCGACACGGGATGCGATGACGTTCGTTCCCCCGGGCACCGGCTCGAGCCGCCCGACGGTTGCCCGAGCGTGCGGCACGGAGCGGGCGATCTCCTCGATGCCGATGATGAGTCGGGCTGCGGCGACCATGGGGTCGCGCCTGTCGGCCATGAGGGTCGTTCCTGCGTGGTTGCCCTGGCCGGTGAAGCTCACCCGCCAGCGACCGTGGCCCAGGATCGAGGAGCCGATGGCGACGGGGCCGGCGAGGTCGATGAGCCCGCGCCCCTGTTCGACGTGCAGCTCGATGAAGGCGCTGAACTGCGCGACGCGTGCGGGATCGGGCCCGAGGTGCTCGGGGTCGAAACCGGCCGCGGCCGACGCCTCGGCGAAGGTCGTGCCGTCCGCGTCCCGCAACGAGCGCGCCTTGTCGGGGTCGATGGCGCCAGTGAGGAGTCGTGACCCGAGGCAGGCGACGCCGAAGCGAGAGCCCTCTTCTTCGGGGAAGACCGCGATCGCCACCGCCACGCTCGGTTCGCGCCCCTCGCTCCGCAGCAGATCGACGGCCGCGAGGGCCGCCGTCACCCCAAGGGGGCCGTCGAATGCGCCGCCACCGGGCACCGAGTCGAGGTGGCTGCCCGTGATGAGCGCGCCCTTGCGGTCGCCGTCTGCTCGGTCCCACCACGCCCAGATGATGCCGTTCGGGTCGATCTCGATGTCGAGCCCGCGGGCTCTGGCAGCAGCGAGGAACCACTCGCGGAGCTCGAGCTCGGGGCGGGAGTAGACCGGCCTGCTGTAGCCGCCGCGTGTGCGGTCCCTCCCGAGATGCTCGATCTCTCGCATGAGCGAGGAGACCGAGCTCGGTCGGCTGTGGCTGGGGGTGACGGGGGTCATGCGGATGCTCCAGACGTCGCGGTTACTCGGAACTCGTCGGGCACCGTTCCGGTTCCCGTGAGCAGGTCGGCTGCGAGCTCGCCGAGGAGCGGCGCGAACTTCCCGCCGTGGCCCGAGCAGGCGGACAGGACGACCAGGTTGTCGACGCGGTCGATGACGAAGTCCTCCGTCGGTGTCGTCGTGAAGAGGCAGGTCGTCTCAGCGTAGGGGGCCGGATCGACCCCGGGGAGGAACCTCTCGGCGTAGGTCATGAGGGCGTGCCTGTTGGCTGCATCCACGATGCCGTCCTGCTCGAGCGCCGAGTCGATGATCTTGCCGCCGTTGAACTGGGCGACCTTCTGCCCGCGCCAGTCGGCGTCGCGGCCGCCTGGCAGACCATACGTCTGCAGCGCCTGCGACTTGTAGATGAACGTCGGCCAGGGGTCGGCGTCTGCTCCTGAGTCTCGCTCGTCGAGATAGGGGAAGTGGTAGGCCTGCTCCTGCCGCACCTCGAGGCTGGGGAACTGGGCGAGGAAGGCTGCCGGCAGCGAGAGGTCCCCGACGAGTGCCGGGAGCCACCCTCCGGCAGCGACGACGATGCCGTCGGCCTCGACGGCCTCGCCTGTCGTCGAGTGCACGCGGTACCCGGTCGCGGTGCGCTCGACTCGCGCGACCGGCCATGAGGTGCGCAGCTCGAGCCTGCCCGTCGCGGATGCCGCGGCCAGCATCGCGTCGACGCTTGCGCCTGCGTCGAGCACGCCGGCGCCAGGGTGCCACAGCACGTCGGTCTCGAACCGGAACTGCGGCCACCGCTCCTGCGCCGAGGCGGGGCTGAGGAGTTCGTGCTCGACGCCCGCCGACTCCAGCACGGCCGCGAGCCCCGCAGGGTTACGGATGTCGCCGTGGTCGAGGGCACCTGTCGGGCGGATGAGCTGGGTTCCGCTCACCCGCTGCAGCTCGTCCCAGCCTGCTTTCGATCTGACGACGAGGTCGGTGTAGGTCTGTTCGGGGTAGGCGTAGCGGAAGATGCGGGCTGAGCCGTGCGAGCTGCCGTGCTCGTTGGCGGGGGTGGTTCGTTCGAGCACGGTCACGTGGTGTCCGCGTTCGGCGAGGTGCCAGGCTGCCGAGGCGCCGGCGAGCCCTGCGCCGATGATGATCGTCTCGGTCATGTCCGCTCCCTGCGTTGGTGGTCGAGTGGTGTCCTGTTTCGATTACCCCATCCCTTTGCGTCTGCGTCCAATATCATTTGTTCGACGATTGATAGTTCTCCCGAATGGATCTCATGGAGCTGCGCCAACTCAGGTACTTCGTCGTCGTCGCCGACGAGCTGCACTTCGGCCGCGCGGCCGCACGCCTTCACATGACCCAGCCACCGCTCACGGTTGCCGTGCGCAAGCTCGAGGAGGAGCTCGGGGTCGAGCTCTTCGAGCGCACGACGCGAAGTGTCGCCCTGACTGCTCCGGGTCGGATGTTCCGCCAGAGAGCAGGCGCGGTTCTGGACGACCTGGATGCGGCAGTCGCCGACCTCGAAGATGTGGCGGCGGGCAGGGCGGGCAGGCTCCGCATCGGATTCGTGAGCTCCGCGAGCTACAGCGTGCTGCCTCGCGGACTGCAGTCGTTCCAGGAGCTCAGGCCGCGCATCCGTCTCGAACCACGATCGCTGACGAGCGCCGAGCAGGCCACCCTCCTGCTCGAGGGTGAGCTGGATGTCGGCATTCTGCGCGACCCGCTCTCGGTACCAGGGCTGCGGGCGACGCTGCTCGAGAGCGAGGACCTGGTGGCGGTGCTGCCGGTGGGCGACCCCCTTGCCGCCGAGTCCACCATCGAACCGTCGAGCTTCCACGAGAAGGATGTTGTGCTGTTCCCCTTCGAGCTCATGCCGGGATTCGTGTCCGCTGTCATGACGTGGCTCGGGGGAGCCGAAGCCGTGCCGCGCATCGTGCAGAGCGTCATCCATCAGGAGACGGTGCTCGGGCTCGTCGCAGCCGGAGTCGGTGCCTCGATCCTCCCCGCCTCGGTCGCCCGATTCCACATGCCAGGAGTCGTCACTCGACCGCTCTCCGGCTCGCCGAGCACCGAGCTCTACGCAGTCGAGAGCAGGCGCTCGCATCCGAGCTCCCACTTCCTCATCGACGCTCTGCGCGGCTGCGATGACGAGTCCGGTGGCTCACATTGACGATCAGCCCGAGAGCATGTACTCTTTCGGAAGCCCAAGACCGCAGGTCTTCGTTGTGCGTGAGAACGTACACGAACGAAGGTTCGCAAGAACGTCCCGCGCAGGTGAACGAAGCAGATCTGCTCTGCGCGCAAGCGCATCCTCTCAGCTCCGGTCCACCTGCGACCGGAGCTTTTTTGTGTGTTGTGCATCGAAGATGCGCCTGCGGTGCGTGAATGACAAACGTGGTTCACGTGCAAGAGAGAGAGGAGTGCCATGGCGACCAAGGAAGCAACTGTTGCCGAGCTTCAGGACTTGTTCCAGAACTCGACCGCCGTCCTGCTGACTGAGTACCGCGGTCTCACGGTTGCGCAGCTCAAGACGCTGCGTCGCACGATCAGTGAGCACGCAAGCTACGCCGTGGTGAAGAACACGCTGACGAAGATTGCGGCGAACAACGCCGGAATCACCGCGTTTGACGACGAGCTGGCTGGGCCGAGCGCAATCGCGTTCGTGCACGGCGACCCCGTCGCAGTCGCGAAGAGTCTTCGTACCTTCGCCAAGGAAAACCCTCAGCTGGTTCTGAAGGGCGGTTTCTTCGACGGAAACGCCCTCAGCGCAGAAGAGGTCAACAAGCTCGCCGACCTCGAGTCCCGCGAAGTTCTGCTCGGCAAGCTTGCCGGCGCCTTCAAGGCCTCGCTGTTCGGTGCCGCATACCTGTTCACCGCGCCTGCAGCCAAGGCTGTTCGCACGGTCGAGGCATTGCGCGAAAAGCAGGAGTCCGCGAACTAGTCCTACGGGATCTCGCGGCTAGAACAACACACAAGGAGAAAACACATGGCAAAGCTCACGACTGACGAGCTCATCGCAGCATTCAAGGAGCTCACGCTCATCGAGCTCTCCGAGTTCGTCAAGGCGTTCGAGGAGACCTTCGAGGTCACCGCTGCTGCTCCCGTTGCAGTTGCAGGCGTTGCTGCTGCAGCAGCTGACGCACCCGAAGAGGAGGAGAAGACGGAGTTCGACGTCATCCTCGAGGGTGCTGGCGACAAGAAGATCCAGGTCATCAAGGAGGTGCGCGCACTCACGAGCCTCGGCCTCGGTGAGGCGAAGGCACTCGTCGACGGCGCTCCGAAGGCCGTCCTTGAGGGCGTCAACAAGGAAGCTGCTGACAAGGCAAAGGACGCCCTCGAGGCTGCCGGCGCTTCGGTGACCGTCAAGTAGTCATCCCGCAGCGGTTCTGCGCGGCGCGTTTCGACACGCCGAAGGAACTTTTTTCACGAGGCATCGCATCCGGCTTCCGGATGCGGTGCCTCGTTCCGTTTCTCAAGAAAATCCCTGTTGAAGATGCGATTCCTGAGGTCAGTGTGACCAATGTGACTGGTGTGTCGACTCTGAATCGCAACTTTCCGCGTGTCGCTTGACCCCATTTCGGCCTCGACGGACAATAATCCGCCGTGTTAGCGTCCCTTCATGCTTTCCGACACCTTCAAGAGCGCTCGCGCTCGCACCACGGCCCTCGTCATCGCCTTCGGCGTCGTCGCCGGTGGCGTCGCAGTCACGGCCGCGCCTTCGTTCGCTGCGAACGGCGACCAGGTCGACGCGAGTGTCGATGCTGACACCGGCGCCGCATCCGCCTCGGTCTCCGCGGAGACGATCGCAGCGGACGCCCCGGGCGTCACGGTCACGGGCTCCGGCTTCACGCCCGGCAACGTGGTCCACGTGCAGGTCGTCGGCCCCGACGGTCAGACCAACTGGTCCTGGGGAACCGAGTCGCACAAGGTCGACGAGTCCGGTGCCGTCAGCGCTGAGCTGACGAGCGATGAAGCCTGGGCTGAGGGCGACTACTCGGTCGTGATCTTCGAGTCCGAGGAACTGCAGGCCTCGACCGCGTTCGAAGCAGTTCCCGCGGCTAGCACTGAGACACCCGCTCCCACCGAGACGTCGACGCCCGAGCCGACCGAGACCTCGACCGAGACGGCAACGCCAGAGCCGACCGAGACGGCCACAGAGACTCCTGAGTCGACCGAGACCGCCACGGAGACTCCTGAGCCGACGCTCACGGAGGAGCCCACGCTCGAGCCGACCGAGACGACCAGCGTCACGCCAACGGCAACCGGGACGGCCACTCCTGAGCCGACCGAGACCGAAGCTCCCGTTGCAGCGCCAGCCGTTGCAACCGAGCAAGCGAGCTACACGCAGGAGGAGGCGGCAGAGGGCATCACGTACGTTGCCACGGGCTTCACTCCCGGTGTCGAGCTCGGCCTCACCCTGCTGCTCCCTGGTGGTACCTCCGCTGAGTTCGAGTCGGCCGAGCCGATCATTCCGGATGCAGACGGCAACTACGCGGGCATCATCACCTACGACGCCGCTTGGACGGTCGGCGACTACGGCATCACGCTGACGACCATCAGCCCAGCGGCCGGGGAGGAGACCGACGCTCCCGCGGCCGACACTGCCCGCGCCGTGCCGCTCATCGTCCAGGAGGAGTCAGAGCTGACGGCGACCACCGAGTCGCCTGCAGCGGCTGAGCTGCAGGCGGACGCTCCTGCTCCGGAGCAGACGGCGACGGCCGCCTTCGCTGTCACCGGAGAGGCGTCTCCGACCGGCTCCGCTTCGCCCAGCTCCACCGTGGCCCCTGCAGGCAACGGCGGCAACAGCGGCGGAAGCGCCGACACCAAGGGCAAGGCGCAGAGTAAGTCACTCGCGACCACCGGCGCAGAAGACGCGTTCGGCGCTGCAGGCATCGGCCTGCTGGTGCTCGGCCTCGGAGCTGCCGCCGTCACCGGCGCGCGCTTCCTGAGCCGTCGTCGCGAGAGCTGATCCGTCGCGTCACTAGCTGCAAAGTAAGCGGAGCCGGACACCGATTGGTGTCCGGCTCGGCTTCTTTGGTCCCAGCCATGAAGTTTCTATGAATACTCAAGAGCTTGGGGGAGAAGTCCCCGGGGTGACAACGGGCCCAAATTGCCTCCAGAAAATAGTGCATGACCAGGCTTTTTTACGTCGCCTTTTTGGCTCCCGCGGCGAAGCCTCCTCCGTGGTCATTCGTAACCTTCTGGACATGACCTGTGAGTCAGGCCACTCTTTAGTTATGGCTTCCTCATTCTTCACCGCATCGCGCAAGCGCGCTTCTGCCCTCACGATCGCCTTCGGTGTGCTCGCCGGCGGCGCAGTGCTGACCGCTGCACCCGCCTTCGCAGCGACCACCACGCCCCCCGCCAGCCCCGTCGAGACGACGCCGGCCGCCACGGAGTCGGCTACGCCGACCGAGACGACCACGCCTACGGAGACCACGCCGGTCGAGACGACCCCAGCCGAGGAGTCGACGCCGACGTCGACCCCCGACGAGTCGGCCGAGCCCACTGAGACGGCTGAGGCTCCCGCAGCAGCTGGTGCCGCAACCAAGCCGAGCTTCACGCCTGACGAGGGCATCACCTACGTCCTCACCGGCCTCTCGCCCGACGCGCCGCTCTCGAGCATCACGCTCACGTTCCCAGACGGAACCTCCGCCGCGGTTCCCGCCGGCGCCGGCAACGCATGGGAAGTCGACGACGAGGGCCAGTACGCGGGAGAGATCACCAACACGGCCCTGTTCGCCGAAGGCGACTACTCGGTCACCGTCACGCAGAACTACACGGACGCTGCAGGTCAGCCCGCGCAGAACGTCGTGACGTTCGGGTTCAATGTCGCCGCCGCGGCAACCGCTACGCCCACGCCGACCGTCGACCCGACCCCCACGGTTGAGGCACCCATCGCGTACGCGAACGCTGGCAGCTTCCTGCCCACGGACAACATCTCCTACACGGCGCAGAACTTCACGCCCGGCCTCGCGCTCGACATCACGGTCGTCTACCCCGACGGCTCCTCCGTCAAGGTCGACCCGACCGATGACTCCGTCGTCGCGGAAGACGGCACCTACCCCGGTGTCCTCATCAACCAGTCGGGCGCTGCGCTGCCCGTCGGTGAGTACACGGTGACGCTGTCGCAGTCCAGCGGTCTCTCGGCAACGTTCACGTTCCTGGTAGCCGAAGCAACGCCAGGCACCACGACGTCGCCCACGACGACCGCAGCGCCTGCCGGCAACGGCGGCACGAACACGGGTCACAAGACGCCTGAGCTCGCCACCACGGGTGCAGAAGACGTCTTCGGTGCGGCAGGCATCGGCCTCCTCGCGCTCGCGACCGGTGCCGGCGTCCTCGTCGCTCGTCGCCTCGCAGCCAAGAAGGCCTAGTAGCTCGCCGAGCTTCTCGCTGAGAGGGCGTCACCTTCGGGTGGCGCCCTCCTTCGTGCGCGGCGCGTCCGCTCTCCCGCTGCCACCCCAGCCAGAGGCGTGCGGGATCTCCCGTCGCCGGGAAGCTGGAGTCCTCGTGTGGATGTGGCCTGCCTCCGAAGCCGGACCGGCAGGAAAAGCCACGAGGAAATGACGAAAGCCCCGACCTGGGATCCCTGGTCGGGGCTTTCGTGCGCGTGGCGGAGGATAGGGGATTCGAACCCCTGAGGGCTTTCACCCAACACGCTTTCCAAGCGTGCGCCATAGGCCACTAGGCGAATCCTCCACGGGAGCGCCAGGCGCTCACCTCGAAAGAGCATACCGGTTCCCGCGACCGTTCGTGAACGCGAGCGGAAAATCGACGTGACGAGGGAGGCTCGACAGGCTCCTGTCTACAGCTTCTTGACCGCGGAACCGATCTCGACGTCGCCGGACACGACCTCGAACTGCTTGTGGATACCCGCGTGTCGATCGAGGAGCGCAGCGATCACGGCGGCCACATCGGCGCGAGGGATGGACCCGCGCTCGACCTGCTCCCCGACCTTCACGAGGCCAGTGGCCTCATCATCGGTGAGGCCGCCTGGGCGCACGATGGTCCAGTCGAGCTTGGCGCTGCGTCCGCGGATGTTCGCGTCGGCCTCGCTCTTCGCCCGGAGGTAGACCTGGTAGACGTCATCGGAGTCGCGGTCGAAGGAGTCGGTGCCGATCGCGGAGACCACGACGAACCTCCGCACGTTGGCGAGCTCCGCCGCATCAGCCGAGAGGATGGCACCGTCGCGGTCGAGCGTGAGCTTGCGCTCTGCCGTGCTCCCTGGCCCTGCCCCAGCCGCGAAGACGACCGCATCCACATGACCGAGCTGCTTGGCGAGGTCCGTCGGCGTGCTCTGCTCCAGGTCAGCGACGACAGGGTCTGCGCCGAGCTCCTTGAGGGAGTCGACGTAGTCCGGGTTGCGAATGACGCTCGTGACGCGGTGCCCGCGCTGGATGAGCTGGGTCGTAAGAAGGCGTGCGATCTGACCGTTTCCACCAATGACTGCGATTCTCATGCCTGCCAGTCAAGCCGGTCAGCCTGAGTTCGAGGCCAGCGTTCGCGGCGGGCGATCTGCCACGGACAGCAGAGAGAGGGGCAAGGATGCGTCCCTGGAATAGAAAAGACCCCCCGCGCACCCGCCAGAGCCCGGTTACCCTTGCTGCGTTTCCGCCCTGGGGGAGTTGGCCTGGATGGCGCCACGCGAGGAGCCGTCGACCAGCATAGCGCGCTCGGAGCAGGACGCGAATTCCGTCCCTCCACAATTGGCAGGATCACGACAGCCCGCTGACCCCTCACCCGACTACCATTGCGAGGCGTGGGGACAAGCATCTACATCACGTCATCAGAGGGTCACTCTGGCAAGTCAGCCGTCGCTCTTGGCGTGGTGAACGCCCTGAGCCGCTCGATCGGGAGGGTCGGCGTCTTCCGGCCCATCGTGCAGAGCGCGGAGACTCGAGACGACATCCTCGACCTCCTCCTCTCGCAGCTCGATCCGCAGAATCGCGGCTTCGAGTACGAGTCGGGCTTCGGCGTCACCTACGACGACGTGCATGCCGACCCCGACGAGGCGCTCTCCCGCATCGTCACGCGCTACCGCGCGCTCGAGCGGCGCTGCGACACCGTTGTCATCGTCGGCAGTGACTTCACCGATGTCGGGAACCCGGCCGAGCTCGGCTTCAACGCTCGCGTCGCCGCGAACCTGGGCGCGCCCGTCCTGCTCGTCCTGACCGGCCTCGACGCCGACAAGGGTCAGCCGCGCACGCCTGAGCAGCTCGCGCAGGCGCTCGAAGTGACCCTGCCGGAGCTCGACGCGGCACACGCGACGCTGCTCGCCATCACGATCAACCGTGCCGACGAGCACGCGACCGAGGAGGTGCGCCAAGCGGTCGCCGAGCGCGCCCTCCGCGAGCTCGGCCACAAGGTGCCCGTCTGGGCGATCCCCGAGACGCCGCTGCTCATGGCGCCCTCGCTCTCCCAGCTGCTGGACGCGGTTGGCGGGGAGCTCGTCTACGGCGACCGCGAGCTGCTCGGGCGCGAAGTGCTCGGCATCGTCCTCGCGGGCATGTCGATGCAGAACGTCCTCGAACGCCTCAAGGAGGGCGCGGTCGTGGTCATCGCGGCCGACCGCACCGAGGTGCTCCTCGCCGTGCTCCTCGCGCAGCGCGCCGAGACGTTCCCGTCGCTCACCGGCATCGTCGTGAACGGCCCGTTCGAGTTCCCGCCGGCCATCGAGCGACTCATCAACGGCCTCAACGTCGAAGTGCCGATCATCCGCACCAACTTCGGCACGTACGACACCGCCCAGCGAATCATGCAGACGCGCGGCCGTCTCGCCGCGGCCGGCATCTCGCGCCGCAAGATCGACCTGGCCCTTGCGAAGTTCGAGCAGCACATCCCCGCCATCGAGGTGGTCGCGCTCCTCAACGTGAAGCAGTCGCTGGTCGTCACGCCGCTCATGTTCGAGAACACGCTCCTCGACCGAGCCCGCTCCGACAAGAAGCACATCGTCCTGCCCGAGGGCAGCGATGACCGCATCCTCGTCGCCGCTGGCTCGTTGCTGGCCCGCGAGGTCGCACAGATCACGATCCTCGGGGAGGAGTCCGAGGTGCGCGGCCGTGCGTCCGCGCTCGGTGTGGACATCTCGGCGGCCAACGTGCTCAGCACGAGCAACCCCGACTACGTGGCGCGCTTCGCGGAGGAGTACGCGCGGCTCCGCGCGCACAAGGGCGTCACGATCGAGGCCGCGACCGAACGAGTGCGCGACGTCAGCTACTTCGGCACGCTCATGGTGCACCTCGGGCTGGCCGACGGCATGGTCTCCGGTGCGGCGCACACGACGGCGCACACCATCCGCCCGGGCTTCGAGATCGTCAAGACGAAGCCAGGCGTGTCCGTCGTCTCGAGCGTCTTCCTCATGGCATTGGCCGATCGCGTGCTCGTCTACGGCGACTGCGCCGTCAACCCCGACCCGACGGCAGAGCAGCTCGCCGACATCGCCATCTCCTCGGCCGAGACGGCGAACCAGTTCGATATCGCGCCTCGCGTCGCGATGCTCTCCTACTCGACGGGCGAGTCGGGCTCCGGCGCCGACGTCGACAAGGTCCGCACGGCGACCGGCATCGTGCGCGAGCGCATGCCCGAGCTGCTCGTCGAGGGGCCGATCCAGTACGACGCGGCGACGGACGCTGCGGTCGCGAGCAAGAAGATGCCGGGCAGCCAGGTAGCTGGACGCGCGACGGTCTTCATCTTCCCCGACCTCAACACGGGCAACAACACGTACAAGGCGGTGCAGCGATCGGCGGGTGCCGTCGCGATCGGGCCGATCCTCCAGGGCCTCAACAAGCCCATCAACGACTTGTCGCGTGGGGCACTCGTCTCCGACATCATCAACACGGTCGCCATCACGGCGATCCAGGCGCAGCGCTCCTAAACGCGTCCGCCGCACATCCTGCCCGCGTCTCGTGGGTCTCGAGAAAGGGTGCTCATGAGCATCGTCCTGGTCGTCAACTCCGGCTCGTCGTCCTTCAAGTACCAGCTCATCGACATGGATCGCGAGGAGACGCTCGCGTCCGGTCTCGTGGAGCGCATCGGCGAGAGCGTCGCGAGCGTCACCCACAAGACCGGGGGAGAGACCCTCACCCGCGAGGCAGACATCCCCGACCACACGCGCGGCTTCGAGGCGATGCTCGAGGGGTTCGAGGCGCACGGACCGAGCCTCGGGGAGTTCCCGCCGGTCGTCGTCGGCCACCGGGTCGTGCACGGCGGGCGCCGCTTCTTCGACGCCGCGGTCATCGACGGCAAGGTGCTGCAGGACATCGAAGACCTCATCCCACTCGCGCCGCTCCACAACCCGGCGAACCTCGAGGGCATCGTCGGCGCGCGAGACGTGTTCGCCGAGACACCGCACGTTGCGGTCTTCGACACGGCGTTCCACACGACGATGAGCGAGGCCTCGTCGCTGTACGCGCTGGATGCTGAGGTCGCGAAGGAGCATCGGGTGCGCAAGTACGGTGCACACGGGACGAGTCACAAGTTCGTCTCGGAGGAGACCGCCAGCTTCCTGGGGCGGGAGCTGGATGAACTCAAGACCATCGTGCTGCACATCGGCAACGGCGCCAGCATGTGCGCCGTGGATGGTGGCCGATCGGTCGAGACGAGCATGGGCATGACTCCGCTCGAGGGACTCGTCATGGGAACGCGCACCGGCGACCTCGACCCGGCCGTGCTCGTGCACCTCTCGCGCCGTGGCGGCTACACGATCGACCAGCTCGACGATCTCCTGAACCGCAAGTCGGGTCTTCTCGGTCTCACCGGGTCAGGCGACATGCGCGACGTGCGTCAGAAGGCCAACGGCGGGGACGAACGTGCGCAGCTCGGCCTCGCGGTCTACGCCCACCGCATCCGCCACTACCTTGGGGCCTACATGCTGCTGCTGGGCGGTGCTGACGCGATCGTCTTCACCGCAGGGATCGGCGAGAACGACGCGCAGCTCCGCGCCGATGTGCTCGATGGCCTCGAATGGCTCGGCGTGAAGCTGTCGCCCGAGCGCAACGAGTCGCCGTCTCGGGATGCGCGCCGCATCTCCGCAGACGACTCCCGCATCGAGGTGCTGGTCGTCCCGACCAATGAAGAGCTCGAGATCGCACGCCAGAGCCTCGCCGCGATCGCCTGACCGCCGCGGACGCCGCGCCGCGGCATCCGCTCCCGCCCTTCGGCCTCGCCGAAGCCAACGCTGCCAGCCGATGCGCCCTTCTGGAACTCTCTGAAGGGCCACTTGGCTGGCAGCGATTTCGGTTGGGGTCGTGCAAAGGGCCACTTCGCTGGCAGTGGTGGGGTCTGCGGACAGTGGGATCTCGGCGGCGCCCACAGGTGGTGACGGGGCAGCGCGGGATGTCGGTGGTGCCGTCTACGATGGAGCGCATGGCCACAGCCCTGTACCGCCGCTATCGGCCTGAGAACTTCGCCGAGATGATCGGGCAGTCGCAGGTCACCGAACCCCTCATGACCGCGCTCCGCACGGGCCGCGTCAACCACGCCTACCTCTTCTCCGGCCCGCGCGGCTGCGGCAAGACGAGCTCCGCGCGCATCCTGGCGCGCTGCCTGAACTGCGCCGAGGGGCCGACCGACACCCCCTGCGGCGTCTGCCAGAGCTGCGTCGAGCTCGCCCGCGACGGCGGAGGCTCGCTCGACGTCTTCGAGATCGACGCCGCCAGCCACGGTGGCGTCGAAGACGCGCGCGAGCTGCGCGAGCGCGCCATCCTCGCGCCGAGCCGCGACCGCTACAAGATCTTCATCATCGACGAGGCCCACATGGTGACCTCGGCCGGCTTCAACGCCCTGCTCAAGGTCGTGGAGGAGCCGCCGGAGCACGTGCGCTTCGTGTTCGCGACGACCGAGCCCGAGAAGGTCATCGGCACGATCCGCTCGCGGACGCACCACTACCCGTTCAGGCTCATCCCTCCCGCGCTCATGCTCGAGTACGTCGAGGAGCTCTGCACGAGCGAGAACGTGACGGCCGAGCCTGGCGTGCTCCCGCTCGTCGTGCGCGCAGGCGGAGGCTCCGCGCGAGACACGCTCTCACTGCTCGACCAGATCATCGCCGGGTCTGAGACTGGCCTCCTCGGCTACCAGCGCGCCGCAGCGCTCCTCGGCTTCACCGGCCAGGAGCTGCTCGACGAGTCCATCGACGCCTTCGCCGACGCCGACCCGGCGGCCGCCTACACGGCCGTCGACCGCGTCATCCAGTCCGGCCAGGACCCTCGCCGCTACGTCGAGGACCTGCTCGAACGTCTGCGCGACCTCATCGTCGCCAAGGCGACGGGCCCCGGTGCCGGTGCCGTTCTTCGCGGCCTCGGAGCAGATGAGGTCGAGGCTCTGCGTGTGCAGGCAGGTCGGTTCTCTCCCGCCGCTCTCACGGGCATCGCCGACCTCGTCAACGAGACCCTCACCGAGATGAGCGGCGTCACCTCCCCGAAGCTCCACCTCGAGCTGCTCGTCGCGCGCATCCTCGTCGCGTCGCGCGCGGACTTCATCGACAGCGGCACGCTGCTTGCGGTCGCGGATGCGCCGGGCACGTCACCGACGCGCCTCGCTGCTGCGCCTGCGCCTGCTGTTGCCGCCGTCGCCCCCGCCGCTGTTCCTGCGCCAGCTGCGACCGACTCGCAGGAAGCAGCGGCAGCGGATCGCAAGCCCGAAGCCGTCCGCGCGCAGCGCCCCGCTCAGGCGGCAGAACCGGCACCGAGCACGCATGAAGCGCCGGCGGTCGCTGCCGCGGCTCCTGCAACGGCTCCTGCAGCTTCAGAGCCGGACACGGCCTCCGCCGCGCGCCTCGCCGCCGCATCATGGGCCGCTGCCGCACCGGGGTCCGGAGCGCCGTCAGCAACCGCTGCGCCGGCAACGCCTGCGTCGGCAACGCCTGCGTCGGCAGCGAATGCGCCGGTGGCATCCGCGCCGGCCGCGCCGGCCGCGCCGGCCGCGCCGGCCGCGCCGGCCGCTCCGGACGCAGCCGTCGTCTCGCCAGTCGGCCGCGAAGCGCCAGCCGATGCAGACGCTCCAGCCGAAGACGAGCCCGCTGCCCCGCCTGTCTCCGACCCCGGGCTGGAAAACGAGGCTGCGCCGGAGAGCGCAGCGACGCCTGACGTCGAGGCTGCGCCGAAGGGTGAGTCCGCACCAGAGGCCGAGTCCGCGCCAGGCACCCAAGCAGTGGCTGAAGTCGAGACCGCGTCGAAGGCCGAGCCTGCACCTGAACCTGCGTCGGCGCCCGCGCCTGCATCCGCCGAGGCGTCCGCGTCCGCGCCCGCTCCGCACGCGACGGCCGCACGCGCATCCGCTGAGCCTCCCGCATTCGCCCAGTTGCGCGATGCCTGGCCCACCCTGCTGGAGCGCATGCGCGACCTGGGCGGCACACACGCCTGGAACGTCGCGCAGTCCGTGCACCCGCGCGATCTCGCTGGCGACCTGCTCGTCTTCGAGGTCCCCTCCCGCGCGGTGCTCGACCAGTTCCGCGGCGAGCGGGGCGCAACCGACGCTCCGAGCGCCGTGCTGCGCACTGCGATCAACGAGATGTTCGGCATCACGGTCAAGTTCCAGCCGCAGCGCCCGGGCGGTGCCAGCACTTCAGGCGCACCAGGTGGCCCGCAGACACCGGCTCCCGCAGGCGACCCTGCACCAGCCCCCGCGGAGCCCGACCCGGCACCTGCCAAAGCGGCTGCACCGGCGACCGCGCCGCAGTCGCGGCAGCCCACCCCGCAGCAACGTGCGGCATCCACATCCAGCTCATCCGCACCGCAGTCCAGGCCCGCGACCGTGGCAGCGCCCAACTCATCCCCCGCCTCGTCGAGCGGGCTCAACTGGACCGTCGCGAAGATCCCGGGACAGGAGTCCGTTCCGGACGACGGGCCCGGCTCCGGGTGGGCGACCGCTGCGATCCCGGGCACCGCGACCGCGCCAGGCGCGAGCGCCGCACCTGCACCAAGCGCTGTGGCTCCCGGGATCGCGATCCCAGCCGCATCCGCCGCGGCACAGCCCGCCCCCACCGAGGAGGCGACAGCTCCTGCGGCGCCACCCGCGCCGCAGCGCGCGCAACGCGTCGCGAGCGCACCCGTCATTCCCGGCGTCGAGCGCTACGGTGAGGCGATCGTTCGCGAGCGCCTCGGCGCCCGCTTCATCGGCGAGGACATCATCGCGCCGGAGCCCGAGGCCATCGAGCTGCCACCGGAGGACGACTTCTCCGCACCACCACCACCGGAAGACGGCGGCTACTGAGCCGTGTCTTCACCATCATTCGAAGCCCGGGGACTCTGACCCATGTACGAAGGCATCATCCAGGACCTCATCGACGAACTCGGGCGCCTGCCCGGCGTCGGTCCCAAGTCGGCGCAGCGCATCGCCTTCCATATCGTGCAGACCCAGTCGTTCGACGTCTCGCGGCTCGCGCAGATCCTCGCCACGGTCCGTGAGCGCGTGCAGTTCTGCACCGTCTGCGGCAACGTCAGCGAAGGCCCCGAGTGCAACGTGTGCCGCGACCCGCGCCGCGACCGCACCGTCATCTGCGTCGTGGAGGAGCCGAAGGATGTCGCAGCCATCGAGCGCACCCGCGAGTTCAGCGGCCTCTTCCACGTGCTCGGCGGCGCCATCAACCCGATGGAGGGAATCGGGCCAGACGACCTGAACATCCGCACCCTCCTCGCCCGGCTCGAATCCGGCGAGGTGAAGGAAGTCATCGTCGCGACCGACCCCAACCTCGAAGGCGACGCGACCGCCTCGTACCTGAGCAGGCTCCTCACGAGCATCGGCGTCCCAGTCTCCAGGCTCGCCTCGGGCCTCCCCGTCGGTGGCGACCTCGAGTACGCCGACGAGATCACGCTCGGCCGCGCCTTCTCCGGACGCCGGGCCATCGACTGACCGTCGAGCGCAACCAGTCGGCCGACGCGCGACAGTCCGCGGCGGGCCCCGCCGCAATCAACGGAAACGAACGCCGCCCGCGCTAGGAACCGCATGCCCCCGCCGGATAGGATGGGAGCTTGTGGCGCGCGAGCACAGCTCGACGCGCATCCCGAACCGGAGGAGACAAGACACGTGAGTCTGATCGTCCAGAAGTACGGCGGATCATCGGTCGCGGATGCCGAGAGCATCAAGCGAGTGGCCCGCCGAGTAGTCGAGACCCGCAAAGCGGGCAACGACGTCGTCGTGGCCGTCTCCGCAATGGGCGACACCACGGACGACCTCATCGACCTGGCGCACCAGATCGCGACGATTCCGGATGCACGCGAGTTCGACATGCTCGTCACCACAGGCGAGCGCGTCTCCATGGCGCTCCTCGCGATGGCGATCAAAGACCTCGGCATGGATGCCAGGAGCTACACGGGCAGCCAGGCCGGCATGATCACCGACTCCACACACGGCGACGCGCGCATCGTGGACGTCACTCCGGTGCGGGTTCGCGAGGCGCTCGACGAGGGCGCTATCGCCATCGTCGCCGGATTCCAGGGCTTCAACCGCGACTCGAAAGACATCACGACCCTCGGCCGCGGTGGTTCCGACACGACGGCCGTCGCGCTCGCAGCTGCGCTCGGCGCCGACGTCTGCGAGATCTACACCGACGTGGACGGTGTCTTCTCCGCCGACCCGCGCATCGTGCCGAAGGCGCACAAGCTGAACTACATCTCAAGCGAGGAGATGCTGGAGCTCGCCGCCTCAGGCGCGAAGGTCCTGCACATCCGCGCCGTCGAGTACGCACGCCGACAGGGAGTCACGCTCCACGTCCGCTCGTCGTTCTCCGACCACGAGGGCACCATCGTCTACAACCCAGACCGGGCAGAGGAGTACGAAGTGGAAGCAGCAATGATCGCGGGTGTCGCCCACGACCTGAGCCAGGCCAAGATCACCATCGCGGGGGTCCCGGATGTGCCAGGCAAGGCGGCTGCGATCTTCACGATCGTCGCCGAGCAGGGCGCGAACATCGACATGATCGTGCAGAACGTGTCCGAGCAGGACACGAAGGTCACCGACATCTCCTTCACCCTGCCGAAGGCGGACGCGCAGCGCGTGCTCGACGCCATCGCCTCGGAGGGGGAACGGATCGGCTATGCCTCGCTGCGCCTCACCGAGGACATCGGCAAGATCTCGCTCGTCGGCTCCGGCATGCGCACCAACATCGGCGTCACCGCGAAGCTCTTCACGGCGCTCAAGGATGCCGGCATCAACATCGACATGATCTCCACATCGGAGATCCGCATCTCGATCATCACGCAGGCCGACCTCGTCACCGAGGCGACCCGCGTCATCCACACCGCTTTCGACCTCGACGGCGACGCCGAGGCAGTCGTCTACGCAGGCACCGGCCGCTGACGCGGCTGAACAGAAAAGAGCAGCCATGAGCACCAAGTTGAACGTCGCCGTCGTCGGCGCGACCGGCCAGGTCGGCGCCGTCATGCGCACCCTCCTCGAGCAGCGCAACTTCCCTGTCGAGAGCATCCGCTTCTTCGCCTCCGCCCGTTCTGCCGGCACGACCCTCCCGTTCCGCGGCGAGGACATCACGGTCGAAGACGTCGCCGTCGCTGACGTGAGCGGCATCGACATCGCCCTCTTCTCTGCCGGAGCGACGACGTCGCGCGCGCAGGCCGAGCGCTTCGCAGCAGCCGGCGCGGTTGTCATCGACAACTCGAGCGCCTGGCGCCGCGACCCCGAGGTGCCGCTTGTCGTCTCCGAGGTCAACCCGGAAGCGATCGTTTCGCCGCCCAAGGGCATCATCGCGAACCCCAACTGCACGACGATGGCCGCGATGCCGGTCCTCAAGGTGCTGCACGAGGCCGCCGGCCTCGAGCGCCTCATCGTGTCGACCTACCAGGCCACGTCTGGAGCCGGCCTCGCGGGTGCGCAGGAGCTCTCCGGCCAGGCCGTCGCGGCCGTCGGGCAGGGCGAGGAAGCGCTGCTGGGTCTCGTGCACGACGGCTCGTCCGTCACGTTCCCCGCTCCGGAGAAGTTCGCTGCCCCAGTCATGTTCAACGTGCTGCCGCTCGCCGGCTCGGTCGTCGACGACGGCTCGGAGGAGACCGACGAAGAGCAGAAGCTGCGCAACGAGAGCCGCAAGATCCTCGGCCTCCCGGAGCTGCGTGTGAGCGGAACGTGCGTGCGCGTGCCCGTCTTCACCGGCCACTCGCTGTCGATCAATGCCGAGTTCGCTGAGGCACTCACTCCCGACCGCGCGCGTGAGCTCCTCGCGGAGGCCCCCGGCGTCGCCCTCGTCGACGTGCCAACGCCGCTCCAGGCTGCTGGTGCGGACCCGAGCCTGGTCGGCCGCATCCGCCAGGACCAGTCGGTCGACGGCAACCGAGGCCTCGCGCTGTTCATCTCGAACGACAACCTCCGCAAGGGCGCCGCGCTGAACGCCGTCCAGATCGCTGAGCTCGTCGCGGCGAAGGCGTAGCCGCCAAGCTCGCACACGCAGGAACGGACGCCCGCTGAGGGCGTCCGTTTTTGCGTTCTCGGTAGAGAACGCGACGGGTGGAGGGTCGCACGCAAGCGGCGGCATTCGAAAACAGCAAAAATCGACGATTGTGCACGGTGCGCGGCCCCCGTGAAGCGAACGCGCATCCGCCCCGGACGTAGACTGGCTCGGTGACTGATTCACAGAAGATCTACGACGTCGTTCTCATCGGCGGTGGCATCATGAGCGCCACCCTCGGCTCGCTTCTCAACAAGCTCGAGCCCGAGTGGAGCATCAAGATCATCGAGCGACTCGACGGGCTCGCTCAGGAGAGCTCGAGCCCGTGGAACAACGCAGGCACGGGCCACGCCGCCCTCTGCGAGCTCAACTACACGCCAGAGAAGGACGGCGTCATCGACGCCTCGAAGGCGATCCAGATCAACGAGCAGTTCCAGGTGTCACGCCAGTTCTGGGCGACGCTCGTCGAGGCCGGCGAGCTGCCTGAGCCGTCGGGGTTCATCAACTCCGTGCCCCACATGACGTTCGTGCGCGGCGCCGACAACGTCGACTTCCTGCGGCGTCGATTCGAGCTGCTCAAGACGGAGCCGCTCTTCTCGACCATGGAGTTCTCGGACGACCCGGAGGTCATCAAAGCCTGGGCGCCGACCCTCATCGAGGGGCGCCCTGCCGGCGAGAAGGTCGCGGCGACGCGTGTCGCCGCGGGCACGGATGTCGACTTCGGCTCGCTCACCCACAAGCTCGTGCAGGGCCTCGTCGACCGCGGCGCCGTGTTGCGCCTCAACACCGAGGTCATCGCACTCCGCCAGCAGCGCGACGGCATCTGGCAGATCGCGACCCAGCAGCTCGCGGGCGAGCAGAAGGGCCGCAAGAACGTGACCCGTGCGCGCTTCGTGTTCGTCGGGGCCGGCGGTGGGGCGCTGCCGCTGCTGCAGAAGTCGGGCATCGACGAGATCAAGGGGTACGGCGGCTTCCCCATCTCCGGCCAGTTCCTGCGCACCGACAACCCCGCTGTTGTCGAGAAGCACCTCGCGAAGGTGTACGGCAAGGCATCCGTCGGGGCACCGCCCATGTCGGTCCCGCACCTCGACACCCGTGTTGTCGACGGCAAGCCCGCGCTCATGTTCGGGCCCTACGCGGGCTTCAGCCCCAAGTACCTCAAGACGGGCAGCTACCTCGACCTCGTCAAGTCGCTGCGCCCGCACAACCTTATCCCGATGCTCGCCGTCGCGAAGGACAACTTCGACCTCGTCACTTACCTCGTCGGCCAGGTGCTCGCGAGCAAGGACAAGAAGTTCGAGCAGCTGAAGGAATTCTTCCCCGAGGCGAACGCCGCGGACTGGCGCCTCATCACGGCAGGTCAGCGCGTGCAGGTCATGAAGAAGGATGCCAAGAAGGGCGGCATCCTGCAGATGGGCACCGAGGTCGTCGCGAAGAAGGACGGCTCGATCGCCGGCCTCCTCGGCGCCTCACCCGGCGCATCCGTCGCCGTGCCGGTCATGATCGACCTGCTCGGCCGCTGCTACCCGGACAAGAAAGCGGAGTGGGCGCCGAAGCTCGAGGCGCTCGTACCGAGCCTCGGCACCGACGTGAACTCCTCTGCCGATCTCGCCGAGTCGACGCAGTCGGCCAGCGCTCAGGCGCTCGAGCTCAACGCTCACTAGGCGCTGCGTCCGGCTCACGCCGACGTTGCCATCTCAGCGAGGCCGTCCCGCAGCAGCGGGGCGGCCTTGCTGCGTCATCGCCCGCGAGTGAACCGGCGGCGCAGCGTGAGGCGGACGAGGACACCCACGAGGAAGACCCCGAACGCCGACGCCAGCGCGAGCGGCGGCAGCGTCACGACGAGCGTGAGGCAGCCCATGGCGCCGAGCGACGAGACGGCGCGGGGAACGCTCCGGTGCTCCCGGCTCTGCGTGAGGGCGCTGAGGTTGGCGATCAGGTAGTAGACGAGCACGCCCGCGCTCGAGAACCCGATGACCTCGCGGATGTCGCCGACGCAGATCAGCAGCGCGGCGCCGGCAGCGACCGCGAGCACCGCGATCCTGGGCACCGCGTTCGACGGATGCTGGCGTGCCAGTGGAGCAGGCAGGTCGCGACGCCGCCCCATCGCCATCGCCGTGCGGGAGCTGCCTGCGAGTACCGCCGAGAGCGCCCCGATCGACGAAACCGCGGCGAGAACGCCGACCGCGGCGACGGCGACGGGCTGCGTCTCCACGAGGGCCGCCAACGGAGCGGGGGACAGCGCGAGCCTGCCGGGACCGAGTGTGGCGAGCAGCGCCCATCCGAGCAGGGCGAGGAGGGCGCTCACGATGAGGAACGACACGAGCATCGCGCGGGGGACGGTGCGCCTAGGGTCCCGCACCTCCTCGGAGAGCGTCGCGACTCGGGCGTAGCCGGCGAACGCGAAGAAGAGGATGCCGGCGCCCTGCAGGACTCCGTGGGCGGAGAAGACGGCGTCGCTCTCGGATGCGGAGCCGAAGAGCGGCGGCGAGAGCTGCGCCGTGACCAGGACTCCGAGCAGCCCGACGATGACAACACCGCCGATGGCCGTTGCGATGGCCGCGGTCCGCGTGATGCCGAGCAGCCCAGCGGCCGTCACGGCGAGTAGCACGGCGAGTGCTGCCGGCCGTGCGAATGGCTCGGGCACGAGGTAGGCGGCGGCAGTGATGGCCATGGCCGCGACGGATGCCGTCTTGCCGATGACGAACCCCCAGCCGGCGAGGAAGCCGGGCCACTCGCCCAGCTGCTCGCGGCCGTACAGGTACACGCCACCCGCTCCAGGATGCTGACGCGCGAGCTGCGCGGTTGACGCGGCGTTGCTCGCGGCGACGACAAGCGCGACGCCGAGGCTCAGGAGCAGCCAGCTGCCCGCCGCCTGGGCCGCTGGCGCGAACGCCGAGAACACTCCAGCGCCGAGCATCGCGGAGACGCCGATCGCTGTCGCGCCAACCGTGCCGATCTTCCTCGGCTCCGCCGTCTGCTGCATCCGCTGACCCTTCCTTGTGCAGGCCGATCTGGCCGCTCGCCTGACCCTAGAAGCTGCCGGTGAACTGCGCGCGACGGCGAGAGACGGGTGGCGAGTACGCTCAGGCGATGACCACGGCCCAGTTCACCATCCGCGCGACGACGCCAGACGACTGGCGGAAGGTGCGGGCGATTCGGCTCGAGATGCTGAAGGACACCCCGCTCGCGTACACCGAGACCCTCCAGGAGGCCTTCGGGCACAGCGAAGCCGAGTGGCGCAGGCGAGGCGCGCGGGGCGACGCGGCCGACGGCATCTCGCTCGTCGCAGAGCTCGACGACGGCAGCTGGGTCGGCACCATGGGCTGCGTATCGTTCCGGGACGAGCCGTGGCCCATGCTCGTCAGCGTGTACGTCGCGGGGGAGTACCGGGGCAAGAACGCTGGCGTGACGGATGCGCTGCTCGCGGAGGTCGAGGCCTGGGCCGGTTCGCGCGCATCGGGTCTCATGCTGCACGTGCACGAGGACAACGCGCGGGCCAGGAGCGCCTACGAAAGGCGGGGCTTCGTCGCGACGGGGTCCACGATTCCGTATCCGCTCAACCGGCGCCAGCGGGAAATCGAGATGGTCAAGCGCCTCTGATCGTCGCGGGGAGGAGCGGCCGTCTGGCCCTGCTCTGCACCCCCAGTGGTGAGCTGAGGCCCGTGGTGCGGGTACGATCGACCGGGCTCAGCCCTGAAACGAGGAGGACCATGGCCAAGCTGTACTTCCGCTACGGGGCGATGAACTCGGGCAAGTCGACGGCACTGCTGCAGGCGGCGTTCAACTACGAGGAGCGCGGCCACCGGGTGGTGCTCGCGAAACCCGCGATCGACACGAAGGCAGAGGGGGAGATCTCCTCCCGCCTCGGTATGACGAGGCGCGTGGAGATCCTCGTGGGGGCCGAGGACAGCCCGCGTGAGCAGCTCGCTGCGCTTGTCGCCGACGGTCAGCCGATCTCGTGCCTGCTTGTCGATGAGGCGCAGTTCCTTTCGACTTGGCAGGTCGACGAGCTGCTGCGCATCGCGGTGCTCGACGGTGTCCCGGTGCTGGCCTACGGCATCCGCACTGACTTCCAGACGATCGCCTTCCCGGGCAGTCAGCGGCTGTTGGAGATCGCGCACTCGCTCGAGGAGCTCAAGACCATCTGCCGTTGCGGGCGGAAGGCCATCTTCAACGGCCGCCGTGTCGCCGGTGAGTTCGTGTTCGACGGTGGCCAGGTCGCGATCGACCAGGGCGAGGTCAGCTACGAGTCGATGTGCGGCAACTGCTACCTCGAGGCGTCACACGGGCGGCTCGGGGCGGGGCGCGTCTAGCGCTCTCGACGGCTCGTCCTGGTCGCAACGAATCCGGCCGCCAGGATCGCTCATGCGATCCTGGCGGCCGGACCCTGCTGGATCTGCCTAGCTGAGCTCCGCGCGGAGGATGTCGGCGCCTGCCGACAGGGCGCTCAGCTTGCCGTAGGCGACGTCTCGCGGCAGGGGGGCCATGCCGCAGTTGGTGCTCGCGATGAGCTTGTCGGCGTCCACGAACTGGAGCGCCTTGCGGAGGGTGTCGGCGACCTCTTCGGGGGTCTCTACCTGCTCACTCGCCACGTCGATGGCGCCGAGCATGACTTTCTTGCCGCGGATGAGCTCGATGAGGTCCGTTGGCACGTGGGAGTGGTGGCTTTCGAGCGAGACGATGTCGATGGACGACTTCTGGATGAGCGGGAATGTCTTCTCGTACTGACGCCACTCGGCCCCGAGGGTCGCCTTCCAGTCGTTGTTCGCCTTGATGCCGTAGCCGTAGCAGATGTGCACGACGGTCTCGGCGCGGAGTCCTTCGGCCGCGCGCTCGAGGGCTGCGACGCCCCAGTCCGCCACGTCGTCGAAGAAGACGTTGAAGGCGGGCTCGTCGAACTGGATGATGTCGACGCCGGCCGCCTCGAGCTCCTTGGCCTCCTGGTTGAGGATCGTCGCGAACTCCCACGCGAGCTTCTCGCGGCTCTTGTAGTGCCGGTCGGAGAGCGTGTCGATCATCGTCATCGGCCCAGGGAGCGCCCACTTGATGGGCTGGTCGGTCTGCGAGCGGAGGAACTTCGCGTCGTCGACGAAGACGGGCTGCTTGCGGCTGACGGCTCCGACGACCGTGGGGACGCTCGCGTCGTAGCGGTCACGGATGCGGACCGTCTCGCGGTTCTCGAAGTCGACGCCGTCGAGGTGCTCGATGAAGGTCGTGACGAAGTGCTGGCGGGTCTGCTCGCCGTCGCTGATGATGTCGACGCCGCGGTTGCGCTGCTCCTGGACGGCGATGCGCAGCGCATCCTGCTTGCCCTCGACGAGAGCGGCGCCCGCGAGTTCCCAGGGTGACCAGAGGACCTCGGGCTTGGCGAGCCAGGATGGCTTGGGGAGGCTGCCAACGCTGGCAACGGGGAGGAGGGTGTTCATGATCGTCGATCCTTCGTCGGTCATCGAGCGGAAACGGAGTAGTCGGCGGCCCACGCATCCAGCACGTCGCCGTGCGGCTTCACGAAGTGCTCCGCCGTGTACGCGCCCTGTGTCTTCGCGAGCTGGCTGCGCTCTTCGCGGTCGTAGCCGATCTCGGTGCGGGAGAAGTCCTGCTGGTCGAGGGTGGGGCTGTAGATGTTCGCGGCGGCCGAGTTGGCGTTGTAGATCTCGGGTCGGTAGATCTTCTGGAACGCCTCCATCGTGCTGATCGTGCCGATGAGCTCGAGGGTCGAGTAGTCGCTGAGCAGGTCGCCGCGGAAGTAGAACGCGAGCGGCGCAACGCTGCCTGGCGGCATGAAGTAGCGGACCTGCAGGCCCATCTTGCCGAAGTACTGGTCGGTGAGCGAGTAGTCGTCCTGCCGGTACTCGACGCCGAGGACCGGGTGGTGGTTGTCGGTGCGCGTGTACGTCTTGCTGGTCGAGACGCTGATGCAGATGACGGGCGACTTCGGGAAGCGCTCCTGGTACGCGGGGGAGTCGAGGAAGTGCTGGAAGAGCTTGCCGTGCAGCTCGCCGAAGCCCTCCGGAAGGGTGAAGCCGCCGCCGGCGTTGGCTGCTGGGAGCAGCACGCTGAAGTCGTAGTCGCGGAGGTAGGAGGAGAAGTTGTTGCCCACGATGCCCTGGTGGCGCGTGCCGGTCGACTGGTCGACGATGCCGATGTCGAGGACCTCGAGCAGCGGGAACTCCCGGTCGTCGCCTTCGTCGTCGAACTGCAGCGACGCGGAGATGATGTCGAGCTCGAGCGCGTAGCGCTCGCCGGTGGGGTTGTCCCAGCGGGCGAGGTCGTTGAAGCGATTGTTGATCATTGTCAGCGCGTTGCGGAGGTTCTGCTGACGGTGCTCACCGCGGGCCAGGTTGGCGAAGTTCGTGGTGATGCGGGAGCTGTCTGACGGCGCGTAGTGCTCGTCGAAGCGCGTGGTGGTGATGTTGAACGTGATCTCGTTCGCCATGTGAGGCCAATCCGGGAGTCGAGAGGCCGGCAGGCCTGTGGTCGTGGATGCGTCCATTGTGCAGGCGGCCAGTGGCTATCGGGTAATTCGCCGCAACTATTCGTCACTATAGGCTTCTGCTATGACCCGGCGATCGAACGGCGTGACTCTGCAGCAGCTGCACTACTTCGTCGAGGTCGCCGAGGAGCGCTCGATCAGTGCTGCCGCCGACGTGCTGTTCGTGGCCCAGCCGACCATGTCCGCGGCGATGAAGGACCTCGAGGCTCGGGTGGGCCGCGCCCTCCTCGTCCGGTCCGCTCGCGGGGTCTCGCTCACCACCGATGGCACCGAGTTCCTCCGGTACGCCAAGCAGGTCGTCGAGCAGATGGCGCTCCTCGAGCAGCGCTACCTCGGGCGTCCACCGTCGCGGCGGCTGCTCGCCGTTTCGGCGCAGCACTACTCATTTGCCGTGGACGCGTTCGTGCGGATGGTGAAGGGCACCGGGGCTCCCGAGTACGAGTTCTCGCTGCGGGAGACTCGCACGTGGGAGATCATCGAGGATGTGCGGACGCTGCGCAGCGAGCTCGGCCTCCTCTATCGGAACGACTTCAATCGGAACGTCATCGACAAGCTGCTGCGCGATTCCGGCCTGGTGTTCCATCCGCTGTTCCTCGCCCAGCCACACATCTTCGTCTCCCGGCGGAACCCGCTGGCCTCCCGGAAGCGCGCGACCCTCGATGACCTCGCCGACCTGCCGCGCCTCACCTTCGACCAGGGCGCGAACAACTCCTTCTACTTCGCCGAAGAGATTCTCTCCACCCTGTCGAGCAAGCGTGAGATCCGCGTCTCCGACCGGGCGACGATCTTCAACCTCATGATCGGCCTCGACGGCTACACGATCTCGACCGGCATCATCAGCGACGACCTCGACCCGGGCATCGTCGCCGTGCCCCTCGACGTGGATGAGCGGATCGAGATCGGCTGGATCGGTCACTCCGCGATCCCGCTCACCGAGCAGGCGCAGCGGTACCTTGACGAGGTTCGGACGGTTGTCGCGGAGGCAGGGGTGGAGTTGCTCGGGTAGGGGGAGGCGCGGGTCCCTGCCATCGTCTTCGCGTGCTTCTGGTACCTCATTGCGCAGTCAGGACGTTTCCGTCGATTCGGCGTACGGTGCCAACATGAGTCGGATAGCTCTCACCGATGCCCGCGCCCGCCTGGCCTCGATCATCGAAGACGCGCGTCTTGAACCGGTGTACTTGATTCGACGGGACCAACCCGTCGCCGCGGTGATCGATGCCGCGCAGCTTCAGCAGCTCCTTGAGGACGCCGACGAACTGGCTGACATTCGGGCTGTGGAAGCTGCGTGGGAAGAGACCGAGGCATTGGGAGAAGAGCCGGTCCCGTGGGATGCCGTCAAGCGTGACCTTGGTCTCGCTCTGTGAGCTAGCGGATCTTGGTCCGCCCGGAGGGGGCAACCGCGTGCTGTATCGCATCGAAGACGACGTCTTGACGGTTGTGGTTGTGCACGCCGGCCATCGACGCGAGGTCTACGACAGGTAAGGCGGACAAGTATTTAGTCTTGTCGGCGGACGTGATGGCGGCGCTCGCCGCTTCATCTGCGATCGAGGTCTTATGTCGGCGCAATCCACCATCCGTCGGGCAACAGCGACGACATCGGCCCCGGCGTCGAAGCCGTACGTCTTGACGTGGATGAGTGCATCGAGATCGGCTGGATCTGTCACTCCGCGATCCCCCTCACATCGCGGCCAACGTGCTAGGGGCCGAATTCGCGCGAAACCTCGGGATCTCCCGAGCGATGCTGTACTGCGGTGTTGAGACTCCCCAAGTTTCCGAGGTAGTCGGTGTTCCAGAGATATGCATTGCCCCGTTGCTCCCTGGACTGACCGTGCCGATCTAGCACGTCCAGAAAGGGATCGCAGAGTCCAGCGAGCTTGTTGTAATCACCCGGGTGCGACCCGGTCGTATGATTTTCCGCGTCTCTCCGCTTCGATAAGCGTAAGCAGTGAGCTCTCGGCTCACCTGTGCTGAGAGCGAGACCCGAATGACACCCGATTTGAAGCCGCATTGGTCGACACCTACACCTAGGCACGACAAGGATTCGACGCCGCTCGCTGCGCGTGCGGCGCGCGGCTGGGTGAATACGAGTCGTGTGCTCCGATCGCGGAGAGCACGAGTGATCGCGCTTGCATCTGCGGCGGCAGTGCTCGCCGTCGTCGCTGTGCTCGTGCTGTCTAACTTGACGCGCATGCCATCCATAGTGGGAGCGACTTTCGCTGAAGCAACGACTCAGCTCGACTCGTCTCGACTGGAGGTTGGCGACATCGACTGGGTGAAGACCCTCGACAAAGACCACCAGGTCGTCAAGACACAGCTGTCGAGCCCCGATGCGATGCTCTGGGCCGGGACCTCTGTCGACCTCGAGATGGAAGCAGCTCCCGTCTCGATCCCCGATTTCGCCGCCGGAGACGTCGCAAAGGCCCTGATCCTGGCGGATGAGGTAGGAGTGTCCATCTCGATCCCCTTCACGCCGACAGAGGCCCAGTCGTGGAAGGTGCTCAGTCAAGACCCACCCGCTGGTACGAACGGGCACGCTGGGGATGCAATCGAACTCACGTTGGAAGTCCCCAACGTTGCAGTACCGGATCTTGCTGGTCTTACTGTCAACGAGGCGACCTCCGCGCTGACTGACGCTGGCCTGCGCGGAGTGGCTTCGCCGACTGGTTACGAAACTGACTGGACCGTGTCTGGCCAGGCGACTGCGGCGGGCGCCAGCGTTCAGCACGGCACGTCCGTTGCATTTACGGTCCAAGCGCCACTCGTGACGGTGCCCGATCTCTCGGGTAAGAACTCAACAACGGCAGACTCCGAACTCAAGGCGCTCGGCCTCACCCCGGCGTCTGCAACTCCGACTTCAAGAGGCTCATGGACGATCACCGGCCAGGAGCCAGCGCCGGGAACGCAGATCGCGGAAGGGTCAACGGTGACCTACACGCTCACTGGGCCAACCATCACGTTCGAAGTCACCGGAAACGGATCGACGGCGATGGTCACGTGGGCGCCTCCGGGGTCGTTCTCCATCTCGCAGGACACCGGCGCTTCAGTCCCGTGGTCGATGACGTTCCCTGACAACGGGTACGACCGCTACGAACGTGGCAATTTCAATGCGCAAATGCTCGACGGGGACAGCATCACCTGCACGATGTACCGCAATGGAGAGGTCGTTCTCACGAACACGTCGAGCGGACCGTACGCGGTGGTCTCCTGCGGGTGACGCTCGGGAACCGCTGCCGCCCGTCCCCTCCCTGTCGTTCTGGCCAAGTTCAATTCTGCTCACACCCATTCCAGAAAGAGACCCCATGAAATACGGAATCGCCACAGCAACCGCGTCTGCGTCACTCATCACCATGCTGGCCTTGGTTGGCTGTGCCAACGGCACAGCAACGGACGCAACGCCGCCAGCCAGCTCAGAGTCTTCAGCTCCAGTTGAGACGGTCGCGCCCGTCACACCGGAAGCACCTGTCGAGACAATCTCCGAGATCGAGGCCTCGGTCCAAGTATTCGTTGGGGCGCTCGACGAGCTTGGCATCGAGCACACCGACCCCGTCCGGGCAGAAACCGGACTGTCCGGCGCCAAGGCGCGGTTCGACATCACCATCAACGGCTTCGATGCCGGCATCAATGTCTTCCCCGACACCGCGACGCTCACGACCTGGGGCGAGGCAAGCGACTCTCTCGGAGGCATCTACGTCTCCTACGGCAACACAGCCCTCACATTGAACTCCAGCGAAGGGATCACCAACTCCGCGGAGATCGCGCCCCAGATCGCGACTGCCATCGGTGGCGAGGCACACGGTGTCTAGCCTCAGTCCTGTACCCGAAAGCGAGTAGCGCCCAGCTCGGCAGGTGACCAGATCTGCTGTCGAGCGGGCTCGGCGACGCCGAATGATCAGAGGGCACGCGGATAGGCTTTCGAATATGGACGAGCTGGCACTCCCGAACGACTACGCGAACGTGCTCGTTCGCCTCAAGCAGCGTGTCCATGAGTCCCGCTACCGAGCCCAGCGTCAAGTCAACTTGGAACTCACGCTCCTGTACTGGCACATTGGTCAGGTCCTCGCCGAGCGCACGGACGATGCGCAGTGGGGTACCAAGATCATCCAGCGACTCTCAGCTGACTTGCGGGCAGAGTTTCCCGATGCGCGCGGATTCTCGCCCCGCAACCTGGTCTACATGCGCTCCTTTGCCCGCGCCTGGCCCGGCTTGACTGGGAGTGCGCAACAAGCTGTTGCGCAATTACCGTGGGGACACATCACCGTGCTCCTCGACAAGCTCGATGACCCGACGCTACGGGACTGGTACGCCGGTCAAGCGGCGGCCAACGGTTGGACTCGAAGCACTCTCGAGCATCACCTCAAGACCTCCGCACACTTACGGTTCGGCGCCGCTCCAACGAATTTCGATCGCCTCTTGGATCCGGCTTCTTCCGACCTCGCGCAACAGATCATGAAGGACCCATACGTCTTCGATTTCCTTCGCATCGAGCCCGGCCATGCGGAGCGTGAGCTCGAGCAGACGCTTGTCGAGCGCATTATCGAGACGCTGGGGGAGTTGGGCAGTGGCTTTAGTTTCGTTGGCCGGCAGGTGCCCTTCGACGTCGATGGCGACGAGTTCTTCGTCGATCTGTTGTTCTTCCATGTCGAGCAGCTGCGGTATGTCGTGGTCGAGCTGAAAGTCGGCAAGTTCAAACCCGAGTACGCCGGCCAACTTGGGTTCTACGTCGAGCTCGTCGAGGACCAACTCCGTCGGCCCGCGCACGCACCGACCGTCGGACTACTCCTCTGTACGGACAAGAACGACCGAGTCGTTCGATATGCACTCGCCAGCAGCCACCACCCAATCGCGATCGCGAGTTATGACCTGCTCTCCCCCGCCGAGCAGGCTGTGCTTCCTTCTGAAACTGAACTCCGGCGCGTACTGGAAACTCCATAGGGCATTCACGCAACACTCTGTTGCGCGAACAAAGCCGCCGTCCTTCAGGCTCGCACGAGGGCAAGCGGCACACGATGGTCGCCCCGACCGGCGCTGTGCGGATGACGCGGGTACTCCGGAAGATCACTCACACTCAGGAGCTGCACCGCGGTAGGGGGAGCAACGGCGACGACGGCACCTTTGCCTCGGTATCCACTGCACCTCGGGTTGCCACCACGTCCAGCAGTGCCGCTCCTCGGTGTACCGAGCTCGACGAACATCGAGGTGCCCTGCAACGCCAAGCATCTGTGCAGCCGCCTCAAGAGTGGCCAATTCTCCGCGGGCAGCTCCCCGATCTCGAGCTCCGTGATCGCAGGCGGGCGCGCTGCAAGGGCCGCATCCGCATCGCGATAGACATGGGCCTACGGAACCTGATCCTGCAGGTGTTCGGGCAGAACCGCATCTGGTGTCTGCTCGTGGCTTTCGCGACGGATCTCACCGCCGGGATGGGCCACGACCGCGCAACAAAGGATTTCGGTGGGAATGGCGGGCACCTGCGTATTGAGGGATGCGCGTGTCCTCGCGGAGGTGCGCGCAGCGCACGTTGGTAGTTGACGAAGTTGGACAGCGTGCGGCAAGCAGCCGACTCGGTTGGCGAACGCTCCAACCGGGACGTGCGCCGGTAGCGGCTGCTCAGGACGTAGCGTAGATTCACGCCTCGAACGTGACGCTCCCATCCACAACCGTCAGCACCGTCCGCGCCGTGAGGAGGCTCGCGGCGGGCTTGCCCAGCACGTCGGTGTCGACGACGAAGAAGTCGGCCGCGAACCCCTCACGGATCTCGCCGCGCCAGCTCGCGTCGCCAACCGAGGCGGCCGCATCGCGCGTCGCGTGCATGATCGCGCGCTCGATCGGAACAGTGCGGCCCAGCACCTGCGCGGCAGGGAAGTTCGGGTCGAGCGCCGACTCGCGGGTCGCCGCGACGTACAGGTTCGCGAGCGGCCCGAACGGGGCGGTGGGCGCATCCGTCGAGAACGCGAGCGTCGTCTCCGCGTCCTCGTACTCGTGCCACGCGAACCCGCGCTCGACGCGGCCGTCGTCGAGCTGCGCGATCCAGTTGCCGAGGATCGCCGGGTCGGCGTGCACGGGCTGCATGGATGCGGTCACTCCGAGCGCGGCCATGCGCTCGGCCGTGCCTGGCGCCGCGTACTCGAGGTGCTCGATGCGGTGGCGGCGCTCGATGTCGCCGTTCGCCTCGAACGCAGCCTCGAGGGCGTCGAGCGCCATCGTGCTCGCGGCGTCGCCGATCGCGTGCATCGCGATCTGCAGGCCCGCCACGTCCGCAGCGGCGACCACGGGGAAGAGGCGGTCGGCGGGCCAGATGGCGTCGGCGTTCGAGCCGTCCGCGTACGGCAAGCTCATCGCTGCCGTGCAGGCGTCGATCGTGCCATCGAGAATGAGCTTGATGCCCACGACCCGCAGCCACGGTGACGTGTAGCTGGCCGCCAGCGAGGCAGCGCGCTCGACCTGCACGAGGTTTGAGGCGTCGGCGTCGGTGTTGGACACGAGCCAGTGCGCGGCGACCCGCAGCGGCAGCTCGCCGCCCCGCCGATCCGCGGCGCGCTGCAGGGCGTCGAGCGCCACCTCGTTGAGCGCCATGTCGACGACTCCGGTCACGCCTGCCTCGCTATACGCGGCGAGCACCCGCTCGACGGCCGCGTCGCGGTCGGCGTCGGTCATCGCGAGGTCGCGCTGCACCCACGCGAACTCGACGGCGGCGGTCTCGAACAGCATGCCGTTCGGCTCGCCGTCTGCGTCGCGCTCGATGCGGCCACCGCTCGGGTCCGGTGTCTCCCGCGTGATGCCGAGCTCGCGCAGCGCCGCGCTGTTGACCCAGCACGAGTGGTAGTCGTTGGCGTCGAGATACACGGGAACGTCGGCGACAACCTCGTCGATCATCGCCGCGGTCGGTGCACCACCAGGGATCGAGTCGAACAGCCAGCCGCGGCCGCGAAGCACGCGGGCGTCGGGGTTCGCGGCGCGCGCCTCAGCGAGGAGGCGCTGGATCTCGGCGAGGTCGCGGGCATCGGTCAGCCCGACCTGCCCGAGGGCCTCGCCCATCATGACAAGGTGAGTGTGCGCATCCGTGATTCCGGGAAGCACGAGCTGCCCGCCGAGATCGACCGTGGCGTCCGGCTGCGCTGCGAAGTCCTGTGCATCCGCCTCGCCGCCGACGAAGGCGAACACGCCATCGCGCACGACGAACGCACTCGCGAGTGGCGCCGCCGCCGAAATGTTGGATGCGGGTGCCTGGAAGACGCGGGCGTTGAAGTAGAGGGTGGTGGTCATGCGAGTGCCTCCGCGGAGATCGGGGTGGAGCGTTCGGTGCGAGTCGAGATGGCGGCGATGATGCCGGTGGGAACTGCGAGGACGAAGCTCGTGATGCCGAGCGCCAGCGTGAAGCCCTGCGGGCCGAGGATCTCGGTGAGGCTGGCACCGATGAGTGGCGTGAGAGCCGAGCCGACGAGGTAGACGGACAGGAGTGGGCCCGACCAGCGGCCACGAGCATCCAACGCCGCCGCCGTCGACAGGAAGTACATGAACGCGACCGCGTAGATGGAGTTCCAGGCGATGAACGCCACGATGAGCGCCGTCTCGTCGGTGAGCGTGCCCTGCACGATCTTCAGGATGCCGCCGAGCACAAGCAGCACGACCAGCGGGACGGCCCGACCGAGGCGGTTGCCGACGGCCATGAGGGCGAGCGAGCCGAGGAGGCCGCCGGCGGTGGCCCCGGAGAGTGCGATGCCGAGCCCCTCCGGGGTCAGTCCGCTCGTCTCGGCGCCGATGATGCCGATCATCGCCCACAGGGAATCCTCGCTCGTCGCCCAGACGGCGAAGATGATGAGCAGGCCGAAGCCGCTGACGGTGAGGAGACGCGACGACGCGACACTCTGCGTGCGGATCGCGCCCGTCGGCGGGATCTCGATCGGCATGGCCTCGCCCGTGGCGGCGCCCACCGCGCCGAGGCTGGCGCCGGGACCGAGCATCGGCGCGCGGGGCAGCCACTTCGTCACGACCAGTCCGATGGCCGAGAAGAGCGCAAGCGCCCCGAACACGTTGAGTGGTGCGAGACCCAGCAGTGGCAGGATCGCGAGGACGATCGAGATGACCCCTCGGTTCGCGAAGCCGTTCCACCCCGCGACACGGTCCGGGTTCCGGAACGAGGCCATCGCAGCTCCGGCGGCGGCGACGGCACCGCCCGCGCCGGCCCCGCCGAGCAGCAGGCCAGGAATCGTGAGCGACGGCACGAGTGCCGCAGCGAGGAAGCCGAGCGTCGCTATGGCGAGCCCGATACGTGCGACCTGGTGGCGGCGTGCCCCGGCGCAGAGGCCTGCCGTCGCGAGACCGGCGAGCGCCGTGAGAAGAAGTGTGCCCGTGACGAGCCAGCTCGCGGCGAGGACATCGAGGGCGATCGCCTCCTGCGTGGCCGTGATCATGTACGGCGACAGGTTCACGGCGAGGTAGCCGGCGATAGCGATGGCGAACGTCGCCGAGGCAGGGGCGAGACGCAATGGCACTCGCGTGCTGAGTTCAGCTGCAGTTGTCATGGGGCTCCAGGGGTCTGGGCTCGGCGAGGTGCCGGGTCGCTACGTGACGGGATCGAGCGGTTCGAGTTTGGCGAACACCATTCGCCAGCGAATGGTGTTCGCTAGTATGCACGGAGACGGGATCAAGTGGAAGACATCCGAAGTATTTTCCTCGAAGACCCACTTCACGACGGACCACGACGCAGTGCGCGAGGAGGCGAGCGGATGGACGGACGCAGGATCGTCGGACTCACGCCGGCACGCATCGCCGACGCCGGGCTGCAGCTGGTCGAGCAAGGGGAGCAGTTCGGCGTCAACGCCATCGCACGAAGCCTCGAGGTTCGCCCGTCGTCGCTGTACAAGCACGTCTCGGGGCTCGACGACATCGTCGAGCTCATGCGCGGACGCCTCGTTGAGCGCTACCGCGTCATTCCGGACGGCCAGCCCTGGGATACGTACGTCGAGCAGGTCGTGCGACTCCAGCGGCGCATGTACGCCGACCATCCGGCGCTGCTTCCGTTCCTCATCGGCAAGACAATCACGAGTTCATCCGTCATCGAGGCCTACGACGATCTCGCCGTGGCGCTGCAGTCTGGGGGATTCCCCGATGGTGAGATCCTCACGCTCATCGGCATGATCGACGCGTTTGCGATCGGCCTCGGACTCGAGCTGGCATCCCCCGAGCAGGTCTGGCAACCGGATGCGCCGACCAGGCTCTTCGGGAAGCTCCTCGCCGAATCTCAGTCTGGCTCTGAGCGCGTCGAGCGGTCCTTCGAGCTTGCGCTCGAGGTCCTGCTCGCGGCACTGCGGGATCGCCACGCCGCAAGCAGGACCTCGTGAGGAGCTAGCCGAGCTCTGCCACCCTGCCCTTCGCGAGGCGGAGGCGTCGCTCGGCGCGCTTCGCGACCGCGGAATCGTGGGTGACGACGATGAGGGTGAGGCCCCGGTCGCGCCAGGCTGACTCGAGGAGGTCCATGATGTCGTCTCTGGTCTCCTCGTCGAGGGCGCCCGTCGGTTCGTCGGCGAGCACAACCTTCGGATCCTTCACGAGAGCCCGGGCGATCGCGACGCGCTGCTGCTGCCCGCCGGAGAGCTGCGACGGCAGGTGACTGGCCCGGTCGGCGAGCCCCACGGAGGCGAGCGCATCCGCTGAACGCTTGCGGCGCACATCTGCGGCGAGCCCGAGGGGAGCGAGCGCCATCTCGACGTTCTCAAGGGCCGTGAGCGTGGGGATGAGGTTGAAGCTCTGGAACACGATGCCCACGTCGGCCGCGCGCACGCCCACGAGCTGGGCGTCGCCGCACGTGGCGAGGTTCGTCTCGCCGAGCACCACGTCACCGCTGCTCGGCCGGTCGAGCGCGCCGAGCATCTGCAGCAGCGTCGACTTGCCGCCGCCCGTCGGGCCCTGGATGGCGACCATCTGACCCGCTGGAATCGTGAGCGAGACATCGCGCAGGGCCTGCACGCCGCCGCCCGCCCCGCCGTAGGTCTTCGTGACGTTCGTGAGCGTGTACATGGGGGTTGGTGTCCTTTCAGCCGCGGTGGTCGTGGATGCTGCTGCGTCTTCCACGGGTCCCGTGGCGGTTGTCGGCGTCATGCGATCGACCGCAGCGCTTCTGCGGGGCGGAGACGGGAGGCCCGCCAACCGCCGATCACTCCCGCGATGAGTCCGCCTGCCACCGCGAGGCCCACCGCGAGCCCGATCATGGGGACGTTGACGGGGAGGTTCAGGACGATGTCGGTTGCCGTCTGCACCACCTGGCCAGGAATGCCGCCAGGTGCCCCGCCTGTGCCCTCGCCGCCGGGCCCGCCCGCGGGCATCCCTTCTCCAGCGCCGCCGGTTGCCGCGGTGCCCGTGCTGAGCGTCGGTGCGATGAGGTTCACGATGGCGATGCCGCCGAGGCCGAGCGCGACGCCGAGCACGCCCCCGATGAGGCCCTGCACAAGCGACTCGCCCACGACCTGGCGGAGCACCTGCCGGTTCGACCAGCCGATCGCCTTGAGGGTTCCGAACTCGCGGGTGCGTCGCGCGACGCCGGAGACGGTGAAGAGTACGGCGATGAGGAAGGCGACGGCGAGCACCAGCACGGAGAGCCAGGTGCCGAGGCCCGCGACGAGCGAGCTGGCCGTGGAGAGCGAACCGGAGACGCTCGCTGCGAGGTCCGCCTGCGTGGAGACGGTCGCGTCGGGGAGAACCGCCTCGATGTCGGTGGTGACCTGCTCGATGTCGTCGGCAGACGCGGCAGTCACGTAGACGGACGAGAGCATGTCCGTCTCGCCGGAGATGCTCTGGGCGACATCCAGGGGCAGGTAGACGTTCGCGGCAGTGGTGGCGTCGGAGCCGCTCGAGGCGACGATGCCGATGACCGTCATCTGCGTGCCGCCGACGTCGATGGTCGAGTCGACCGCGAGACCCGCGGTCGTGGCGTAGCTGGAGTCGAGGACGACGACGTTGCTGCCCGCATCCGAGGCTTCGAGCGTGCGACCCGACTCGATCGTGGCCTCAGCGAGCGGACCACTCGCGGACTGCGCGGGGTCGAGCCCGAGCACGGTGAACGAGTCGATGTCGAACGAGGAGCCGCCGGCTCCCGGCTGGGCACCGGCGCCGGGGGCTGCGGGAGCCTCACCAGTCGAGGAAGACATGTCCGGCATCTCGCCGTTGAACGTCGTGTTCGTGAGCGACAGCACGCCGATCGCCTGCGAGACGCCGGAGACGCTCAAAATCGAGTCGAGCGAGGTGGCCGCGAACGTCGATGCGCCCATGCCCGTCGAGAGACGAGACTGGCTCACCTCCGTGGTGCCGCTGTCGGTCGCCGCCTGGTCGTCGGCGCCGAACTCGAACCGCTCGCCCGGAGCCCCGCCTCCTCCCTCGCCGGGCCCAGTCGGGGCGCTGGTGACGGTGATGTCGGTGCCGACGCCGTAGACCGACTCGAAGGCCGAGGCCTGAGCTGTGCGGATGCCGACGGCAAACGAGTTGACGAGGATGACCAGGGCGATGGCGACCGCGAGGCCGATCGCGACGATGGACGTCTGCTTTCGTCGATTCGAGAGCTCGCGCCTGAGGTAGGTCGTGAACATGGGGGCCCTTCCGTGAGGTTCGACGCCGACTCGGCGCGTTCCTGCACGCTAGGGACGAGGGCTATGGCACTTCGAGCGAATCCCTATGGGAGCCCTATGGGATCCGTGTTCTCCCTCATCCTCCAGGTCGATCTTCGTGCTGCGAGGAGGAAGTTCGGCGTCAGAGCAGGGCGGAACGCCTGTCGAGTCAGTAGCCTGGTTGCGCCCGCCCGAGTCCCAACCGCCCGGAGATCCCGTTGACGTTCTCGCACAGTGCCGCCCCCGAGCGCACACGCAGCAGCCCCTGGCTGTACGTCGCGCTCGGAATCGTGCTGGTCGCAGCGCTCGCGGTGCTCGCTTTCTTCTTCGGCGGCTCACTCCTCACGCAGGTCACGAGCCGGGCGGCGGAAGGCGACGAGACGGTCACCGTCGGCAGCGACGCGACAGCCGTCACGGTCGTCGCGCCGACCGGCTGGGTCATCGTGCCCCACTACTTCGGCAACGACGTCGTGACGCTTCGCAGCCCGGATGCTCGCCTCGAGATCACCTTGCAGGTTCCGACGCAGGCGCAGTCGCTCGTGGATGCGTCAGAGGCCGCGGCCTTGGAGACCGGCGAGGAGCTGGCCGATGTGGGCACGGTGCCGGCGGGGGCCATGGCATCCGGCTCCGGCGGCCTCTTCTGGATCGACGAATCACCTAAGGACGGGCTCTCGGTGCGCCACGCCAGCTACGAGTACGGGCAGCCGGCTGGCGAGGGGCAGGGGGCACCGGGCGTCATGGTCGGCGCGGTTGCCGTCTCGAGCGCCGGTACGACCTCGCCGAACGCATCCGTCCTCTTCAGTGCAAGCGCCGATGACCTCGACCGCTACCGCGCTGCCATCGCCCAGATCCTCGAGAGCATCGGCGGGCCGGTCGCGTGAGCAGGGGGATGCCGCGCTCGCGGAAGCCGGGCGCGCCGTCGCATCCGCTGCGGCGCTTGCTCGTCGGAGCGATGCTCGCGGCGACGACGCTCGCCCTCTCCGCGTGCACACCTGCGCCGGACCTCGCCTGGCAGCCGCCCGTGCGCGCCGCCGTCACGAGCTTCGACGAGGCCGCGGGCGACGTTGCCGGCGCGGAAGCCGGCGCGACGCCGCTCGACCACTACCGCATCCGCGACTCCGCACCCGCCGTCGACGCGAGGTGGACGGAGGTGCCGGGGCAGACCGAGCTGAACGCGCGCATCCGCTCGCTGGTCGTCGACACGGTCGGAGCGTTCGCCTCACGTCTCGGCACCGCGTACGAGCCCGAGGCCGCTGCTGCCGGTGCCGGGCTCGGGAGCCGCGGCTGCGAGGCCGGCTCGAGCAGCACGCCAGCCGCCGACGTGCTCGCCCAGGGCGGCGCCACCGCGGGAGAAGCGCTCGTCATCACGTGCGAGATCGTCGTGGCGAGCGGCACCGAGTTCGGCGAGCGCGTGCGGGTCGTCGAAGGCACCGTCGGGGCGACACCAGCCGTCACCCGCGACGAGAGCTTCGTCTTCTTCTCCGACACCACCACCTCGCAGCAGGCCGGTGGAGCCGACGTCATCACAGCAGACGCAGCCCTTGCCATCTGGAACGAACTCGTGCTCGCCGCGCGCCGCGAGCTCGGCGCCCTCTGGGACACGCAGGTCGCGGCCCCGAGCGACACGAACGCCGCTGTCCTCGCACAGGGCTTCGCCGATGTCACGCCCACACCGGACGGCGGACTGCGCATCGGCATACCCGGCGGCCTGCTCACCCCCGAGATGGATGTGTCCGGCGGCGAAGGTGCGGCCCCACCGGTCTCCCCTGACGGCGAGACCACACTGGTGGTCGGCGAGCCCATCGCACACCGCTTCCCGAGCATCCACATCGGCCCCGCTGCGGCGTCGCCGATGCTGACCGACCTGGGACGCGAGCTTGTGGCGGCTTCGGCGGCGCCCCAGCCGCTCATCGCGGGGGAGCGGCTGCTCGCCGGCGACCGAACGGTCGACTGCACCCTCTTCCCGTGCGTCGCCCTGACCTTCGACGACGGCCCGGCGCCGATCACGGAGACGCTCCTCGGCCAGCTCCGCGAGCACGACGCGACCGCCACGTTCTTCCTCGTCGGCCCGAACGTGCAGCGGCACCCCGAGATCGCGCGCCAGATCGACGACGACGGCCACCAGCTCGGCAACCACTCGTGGACGCATCCGCAGTTCACGACGCTCGACGACAAGAAGATCGAGGAGGAGGTCAAGAAGACCAACGACGCGATCGTCGCCGCGACGGGCGAGCGTCCGACCGTCTTCAGGCCGCCATACGGTGACCTCGACGCCCGTGTGCTCACGAAGCTCGGCATGCCCGCGATCCTCTGGGACATCGACACCCTCGACTGGGAGGGCCCGCCGCACGAGACGCTCGTCGAGCGTGGCGCGAACGAGGCCCAGGCGGGGTCGATCATCCTCATGCACGACATCCACGACTCGACGGTGGATGCGGTGCCCGAGATCCTCATGGGGCTCCACGACCGCGGGTTCGTGCTCGTCACGATCGATCAGATCTTCGGCGGGGCTCCTGCCGCTGGCAACAGCTACACCTCGGCGCGCTAGGCCCGCACGTCAGGCCTCGACCTGGGCGGCCCAGGAACGGAGGATGCCCGCAACGTCGTCCTGGGCATCCTCGAACTCGGCGAGGCTGGAGAACGACGCGACGGCGCGATTTCGGCCGGGCCACTTGAGCAGCTTGCCTGGGGCTTCGACGACCACCTCGGGATGCCCCGGCTTCACCTTCGCACCCGTATGCAGGACCAGCTGAACGGCGGTCGGACGGCGCAGGTTGAGGGTGGCGAAGTCGTCGGCGACCTCGTAGTTCGGGGCGTTCCACTTGATGCTCTCGACGACGTCGGGGTGAGCGTCGAGGAGGAGCTTCCGGAGGCTCAGTGCGACATCCTTCAGCGGATGCTCGAGCTCGGCGAAGTAGGCGTCGACGTCCGGCGACGAAACAGCGGTCATGCCGCCAGCGTAGACCCGTGGATCGCTGGCGGCGTGGCCGCTGCGGTGCGAGTGGCTGCTAGTACTTCGCCGACTGGCCGCCATCGATGGGGACAACCGCGGCGTTGATGTAGCTCGCGTCGTCAGAGAGGAGGAACGCGACGACGGCGCCGATCTCGTCCGGCTGCCCGTAGCGCTTCGTCGGGTTGATCTGGATGAACTGCTCGGCGGCTTTCTCGGGGTGCTCGGCGTCGAGCTGGCGCATGGAGTTCTCGACCATGGGCGTCCAGATCGCACCGGGCGCGATGGCGTTGATGCGCACGCCGAACTGACCGTACTCGATGGCCGAGTTGCGGGTGAGGCCGACAACGCCGTGCTTCGCGGCCGCGTAGCCGGACTGGTTGCCGAGGCCGCGGATGCCGCCGACGGAGGCCGTGTTGACGACGAAGCCGTAGCCCTGCTCGCGCATGACCTTGAGCACCTTCTCGAGGCCAAGGAAGACGCCGCGGAGGTTGATGGCGATGACACGCTCGAACTCCTCGGCCCCGAAGTCCTCGGTGAGGTTCTGGCGGCCTTCGATGCCGGCGTTGTTGAAGAAGCCGTCGATGCGGCCGAAGCGCTCGATCGTCGCCGCGACGTACGCGTCGGTGTCCGCTTCGCTGGACACGTCTGCGGTTGTCGTGAAGACCTCGGCGTCTGGCACTGCTTCGAGGATTGCGGCCTTGCTCGCCTCGAGGCCCTGCTCTGAGATGTCGACGAGCGCGAGCTTCGCGCCTTCGCTTGCGACGCGGATCGCGGCGGCGCGGCCGAGGCCGGATCCTCCACCGGTGATCAGAACGACTTTGTCGGTGAACCGAGACATGCTGCTCCTTCGTAGGTTGCATCGCCCGGCAGTCGCAGGACGACACTTTAGTTATGTCATGAGTCAGTGAATTTATTCCGAAGTCACCCCACTCCTCGCCTCGGCCCCCAGGGAGCGCCCACATCCGCTTCCTAGGATTGGCGCATGACTCAGGCGACGCAGGATGCACGGCCAGACGGCGAAGAAGCGGCCAACGAGGAGGCAGCAGAACAGGGCGTGTACTCGAAGGCCGGGCAGCCCTTCGACCGCGACACCAACTACATCGGCGACCGCATCACGAAGGATGCGCGCTCGGTCGGCGAGGGCATCCAGACCTGGCCCGTCGAGGCGGGCCGCTACCGCCTGGTTGTCGCTCGCGCCTGCCCATGGGCGAACCGGGCTACGATCGTCCGCCGCCTCCTCGGCCTCGAGGACGCGATCTCGATGGGGATCTGCGGGCCCGTGCACGACAAGCGCTCCTGGACGTTCGACAAGGACCCGGGCGGGCTCGACCCGGTGCTCGGCATCCCGCGCATCCAGGACGCCTACCTGAAGCGCTTCCCCGACTACCCCCGCGGCATCACGGTCCCGGCCATCGTCGACGTGCCGAGCGGCGGGGTCGTCACCAACGACTACCCGTGGATCACCCTCGATTTCTCGACCGAGTGGACCGAGTTCCACCGCGACGGGGCACCTGACCTCTACCCGGAGGCGCTGCGCGACGAGATGGACGCCGTCATGAAGCACATCTACACGGAGATCAACAACGGCGTCTACCGCTGCGGTTTCGCGGGCTCGCAGGAGGCGTACGACGAGGCCTACGACCGCCTGTTCAACGCGCTCGACATCGTCTCCGAGCGCCTCGAGACCCGCCGCTACCTCATGGGCGACACCATCACGGAGGCCGACGTGCGCCTCTTCACGACTCTCGCCCGCTTCGACGCCGTCTACCACGGGCACTTCAAGTGCAACCGGCAGAAGCTCAGCGAGATGCCAGTGCTCTGGGCTTACGCACGAGACCTCTTCCAGACGCCAGGCTTCGGCGACACCACCGACTTCGTCGACATCAAACGCCACTACTACGACGTGCACCGCGACATCAACCCGAGCGGCATCGTGCCGGCGGGTCCCGAGCTGCACAACTGGAACCTTCCGCACTTCCGCGAGCAGCTCGGCGGCTCACCGTTCGGCGACGGCACCCCGCCAGGCCCGAACCTCGAGCCCATCGAGGCGGACCACGACCTCGTGCACCTCGGACGGTCGCGCGCATGAGCGTCGACGCGCTCACCGTGCTCGACGACTTCGCGGGCCGCCCAGTCGAGGCGGCTAAGCGTTTCGCGGCCGATCTGACCCCGGAGGCGCTCAACGCCCACCCGGGTGGCCACGACAACTCCATCGCCTGGCTGTTCTGGCACACGGGCCGCGAGATCGACGTGCAGCTCGCTGACCTGGCAGGCCAGCCCGAAGTGTGGTCCTCGCAGGCGTTCGACGCTCGCTTCGGACTCGGAGACCTCGGCGACTCGGTCGGCTACGGGCATTCGCCCGCGCAGGCGCGTGACGTGGTCGTCGACGACGCGGCGCTCCTGCTCGACTACCTGCGGGCGACGACGGAGGCACTGCGCGCGCACATCCGCTCGCTCAGCTCTGAGGCCCTCGGCGAGATCATCGACGAGAACTGGGACCCGCCCGTCACGCGCGCCGCTCGCATCGTGAGCATCATCGACGACGCAGCCCAGCACGTCGGTCAGGCCGCGTACGCCGCGGGGATCCTGCGGGGCTGAGGCCCAGGGAACTCGCCGCCGGGTTGGGTGGTCCGATGCTCAGATGTCCGACAGCGCCTTCGCGATCGCGAGGTGCAGCGTCACGAGCGTGGGCCATCCCTCCTCGGCAACCTGGTGTGCGTTGAGCACGGCGTGCGCGATGCTCCACTCCCTCGCGTCGTCGAGGTCGATACCCGCCTCGCCGCTGATGAGCTCGACTCGGCTGCGCACCTCGGCATGCATGAGCGCCCCGCCCCGGTAGTCCTCGACACGTGTGCGCAACGCCGGGTACACCTCGAAGCCCGCAGGTCCCGCGACAGGCTTCGGATCGATTGCAAGCCACGGCTCACGTTCGGCGGCGAGCACGTTGCCGTAGTGCAGGTCCAGGTGCAGCAGCTTCGGCTCGTACGGTCGGGAATCGAACGTGTCGAGCGCTCGGTCGACCCACCGGCGCGGCACCGACGACGGATACGTGCGGAGCGGTTCGATCCACCCCCTCGCCTCCGCTCGGAAGTCGGGGACGGAGTGCGGGGGAGCGACGTTCAGCCGCCGAAGCAGTCCGCCCAGAACGAGGCAGGCGTCGTCAGTCTCGATCGAGTGCAGGTCGTTGCCGGAGTCGAGGGGCTCGAGGAGGAGCGCGAACTGAGCGGGGTGGGCGGCCGTGAGTCGCACGATCCCGTTGCCGTTCCAGTGCCGTAGGCCGAGGTGCTCCGCGGCTGCCTCCTGGTGCGGCCAGCTGAGCTTCAGCATCTGTGGCTCGCCGCGCCTCGAGACGGGCAGGACGATCGCGTTGTGTCCGTTTCTGGCCTCGCCGGCGACGGTCAGGTCCCAGGCGCCGAGGCGCTCCTCGATGAGCGTCGGCAGCCGTTGGAGCCACGAGTCGCCGTCATCGCCGATATCAGCGGGACGCCCCGTGAGGCGCCGCACGAGATCGTCCGGAATCAGCACGGGGTCCACACGTTCGGCATGCGCCGAAAGTACACCACCGTCGCCGTGCGTCCGTCGAACCCTGGTTCCACCCGGACTCCTCAGCAGCGTTGCATGCACACGGGAGAAGCGGGTTCGTTGCGTCGTGAAGAGGCATTTCCCGTGCGGATGTGACGTCGTGCCCTGGCCTACGCGCAAAAAGGCCCGAGTTCGCGTTGCGAACTCGGGCCCATCTGTCGGGGTAGCGGGATTTGAACCCACGACCTCTTCGTCCCGAACGAAGCGCGCTACCAAACTGCGCCACACCCCGATCGCTCACCGCTGAGCGGCGAACTCCCCAAGAGTACCCGAAGGTGGCTCGCGCCGCCAACCGAGGGCGCGAGCCGTGAGAACTCCTACGGCCCGGACGAGACGAACAGCCTGATCTGGCCGGTCGGCTCGATCGGAGTGCCCGTTGCGGGGTCGGTGCGGATCACCTGGCCGCTCGGAACGGTCGCGTTCTTCTCCGCGATGACCGTCACGGTTCCGCTGAAGCCGGCGCCCGCGAGCAGCGCCGTCGCTTCATCCTGCGTCTTGCCGGCGACGTCGGGGGCGAGGAGCCCGGTCGAGGCGTCTTCGGGCAGGGCTGACGGGTGGATGGTGATGGTCGTGCCCTTGTCCACGCGCGTGTTCGCGGTCGGCAGGGTGTTCGCGACGCTCCCCGGAGACTGGTCGGAATCGACTGATGGACCGATCGAGACGCCGAAACCGAGGCCCTCGAGCACCTGGCGGGCCTCCTCTGTCGAACGACCCGTCAGATCAGGGACGGTCGCGAGCACGAGTGCGTCCTCATCTTCGACGTACTCGGGGAAATCGCCACCGCCGTAAGTGGTCATGGCGTGGCCGATGATGTCGTTGAACAGCACATGTCGCGTCTGGCTTCCCGCCGCGAGTGGCAGGTCGACGTCGTACATGGGCACGAGTCCGTTGGCGTTGCCAACCCAGACAGCGAGCCCGACCTTCGTCGTCGCTCCGACCATCCACGTTTGCAGGCCGTTGTCGGTGGTGCCCGTCTTGCCGATGAGCGGCACGATGCCGGGGTTCGACCGCGAACCGGTGCCGCCGTTCACGACTCCGGCGAGCGCCTCATCAACGCCGGCTGCGACCTGCGGGGAGACGGCCTGGATGCAGCGAGACTCGGGGCCCGCCACCTCGGTGCCGTCGCGCAGCGTCACGCGGTCGATGCCAGTGGGCGTGCAAGAGACGCCGTTGTTCGCGAGGCCCGACATGACGGTCGCCATGGAGAGCGGAGCCATCTCGTTCGCCGCGCCCAAGATCGCGGAGGGCAGCGACGAGTTGATGGCGCCATCGGCGCGGTGGCCGCCGAGGGCCATCGCGGTGTCGCGGATGCGGCACTGGTCGAGGCGCTCGGCCATGGACACGAAGGCGGTGTTGATCGACGAGGCCGTCGCCGACTTCACCGAGATCGTGCCAACACGCTGCCCGCTGTCGTTGGTCGGAGCCCACGGTCCGTCGGTCTCTGCCTCGCACGTGTTTGAGAAGTCCTCCTGATAGAACGTGCGGTTCTGTCCGGGGATGGAGGAGTAGAGCGACTTGCCGGAGGCGAGCCATTCGGCGAGCGTGAAGATCTTGTACGTCGATCCGGTCTGGAAGCCCGTTGAACCGCCGTACTCGTAGTCCGTGTTGTAGTTCACCGAGGTCACGCCAGGTTGCTCCTGGTTCTCGGCCACCTCGCTGAACTGGGTGTTCTGCACCATCGCGAGGATGCGTCCCGTGCCGTTCTCGACCATGGAGGCTGCTGCGCCCAGGTCCGTGCCGGGGTAGGTGGAGGGCACCGCGTTCTGCATGGACTGCGTTGCGACGCCCTGCATGTCGAGGTCGAGCGATGTGTAGATCTTGTAGCCCTTGCCGGCGAGGTTGAACATGCGCTCGGCTTCGGTGGCACCGAAGGCTTCGTCCTGCAGCACGGAGAGCTGCACGAACTTGCAGAAGTACTTCGCGTTGCCCTCAGCGAACTCGCACCCGTGGTTCGGATCCTTGACGTTCGGCTCGACGGGCAGCACGATGGTGGCCTCGTAGGTCGCTTGATCGATGGCGCCTTCTTCCATCATGCGCATGAGGATGTAGTCGCGACGCTCCTTGTTGCCCTCGATGTTCTCCTCGCGGTCGAGGCGGTAGGCGTTCGGCTCCTGCACGATGGCGATGAGGCTCGCAGCCTCCTGCAGATTGAGGTCGAGCGCGGATTTGCCGAAGTAGCGCTGGGCCGCCGACTCGATGCCGTAGGTGGTGCCGCCGAAGAGGGCGATGTTGAGGTAGCCCTGAAGGATCTCGTCCTTCGAGTACTGCTGCTCGACGCCGATGGCGAGGCGCATCTCCTGGAGCTTGCGGCCCGTATTCGGGTCGGTCGCTTCAACGTAGGCCTTCTTGCTCTCCTCGGGGTCTAGGATCGCTTCTGCCTCCTGCACGCGCACGTTGCGCACCCACTGCATGGTGATCGTGGAGGCGCCGGCCGAGGCGTCACCGATGACCGAGGTCACGAGCGCGCGAGCCGCGGAGATGACATCGACGCCGTCGTGCTCGCGGAAGCGGGGGTCTTCGACCGAGATCGCCGCGAGTGGGACCCACGGGGAGATCTGGTCGAGGGGAACTTCCACGCGGTTCTGGTTGTAGAACTGCGCGAACTTGACGTCTTGCCCACCCTGCTTCGCGTACAGCTCGGTGACCTGCTGGAGCTCGTTGATCTCCAGGTAGTCGGGGAGGCTCTCGAAGAGGTTGATCGAGCTGTTCTCCGCGATGTTGGCGACGGAGACGAGGGGGGTCACGAGCGCGGTGATCAGCACGGCGGCGAGGCCGCTCACTCCGACCAGTCCGAGGATGCGAGTCAGAGGACCGCGCTTCCAGCTTCCACGTTTCTTTGTTGCCATGGCGTCACGATACCCGGGGTAGGAAGGTCAGGAGAGTCGCCTCTGGCGGGCACGCGAAACGCACGGGTGCGTAGATCGACGTGCCGAGACCGGCGGAGACGTGAAGTGCGGCGGTGCGGCCGCGCGAAGTCCATTTGCTGAGGCCCTTGACCTGCTGTCGAGGGATATCGCAGTTGGTGACGAGCGCGCCGTAGCCTGGCACGCAGACCTGTCCGCCGTGGGTGTGACCCGCGAAGATCGCGTCCGCTCCCAGATCGACGAGTCCGCTCAGCACCCGCTGGTATGGCGCGTGTGCAAGCGCGATCGTGAGATCCCAGTCCTGCCCATCCGAAGCCTCGCGGAGTGCCTCGCCAGTCGCGGCGAAGTCGTCGCCGTCGATGTGCGGATCGTCCACGCCGAAGAAGCGGATTCGCCTGCCCCCGACCTCGAGGACGGCCGCCGCATTGTTGAGGGGGGTCCAGCCGAGACGGTTGAAATGGCTCGTGAGACTCTTCGTGTCGAGGCGCGGAGCCTTCTTCGCGACGTGCGCCGAGCGGCCGAAGTATGTGAAGGGGTTCTTGAGAACCGGGCCCAGGTAGTCGTTGGAACCGTAGACGTGGACGGAGGGGATGCCTTCGAACGGCTCGAGCATGCGGGCGACGGTCGGGACGGCGTCGACATGGCCGAGGTTGTCGCCGGTACCGACGACCAGGTCGGGCTTGAGCGCTGCGAGGCCCCTGACGAACTCCTGCTTCTTGCGCTGCCAGGGGGCGACATGGAAGTCGCTCAGGTGCAGCACACGCAGGGGCGCCGACCCCGGGGGCAGGATGCGCGACTCGACGCGGCGCAGGCGGAAGGCCCGGCGCTCGATCATCGTGCCGTAGACGGCGGTCGCAGCCCCCACCCCGACGAGGGTGAGGGCGGCGGCTCCGACTGGACCAAGACGGGATGAGCCTGGTCCGAGCCGAGAGGATCTCTCGGAGCTCGAATTGGCGAGGGAATTCGCCATGGTGGATCTCGTTTCAGTTGGTGCGGTGGCCGATTAGGGGCCGGAAGAGACGTAGACCTGGATGGAGCCGTTGCGCTCGATCTCCGCGCCGGGTGCCGGGTCTGTCCGGATCACCTGCCCACTCGGGACGGTGGCGCTCTTCTCCGTCAGGATCGCCATCGTGCCGCTGAACCCGAGCTGCGAGAGCGTAGCCTGCGCCTGCTCCTGTGTCTGGCCGGCGAGGTCAGGCGCGACGATGGCGTTTGTCGTCGGTGTCGGGGCCGGGCCTCTGGACGGGTTGATCGTGACGGTCGTGCCCTGTGTGACCCGCGTGTTCGCGCTGGGAAGCGTGCTCGCCACGGTGCCTTCGGCCTGGTCCGACTCGACGGGGTTGCCGACCGAAACGGTGAAGCCGAGACCCTCGAGCGAGGTCTTCGCCTCGGCAGTCGTCTTGCCTGCGAGGTCAGGGACCGTCACCTGCTCGTTCTGGACCGCGCTGCCGGTCGGCTGCGGGAAGGAGTCGCCCCCATAGACGCGCATCGCCTGGGCGATGACGTCGTTGAAGATCACGTGACGCGTCTGGTTTCCGGCGGCTCGCGGCAGGTCGACGCCGTACATCGGCACCTGGCCGCTCGCGTTTCCGACCCAGACGGCGAGGCCGACCTTCGTCGTCGCCCCGACCATCCACGTCTGCAGGCCGCTGTCCGTCGTGCCGGTTTTACCCATGAGCGGCACGATGCCGGGGTTCGAGGCTTCTCCGGTTCCACCGTTGACCACGCCCTGGAGAGCTGACGTGACACCGGCCGCAACCTCCGGGGTCACCGCCTGATTGCACGTCGACTTCGGGGCTTCAACCGACGAACCGTCGCGCAGCGTGATGCTGTCGATCGCGATGGGCGAGCAGGTTGCGCCGCCGTTCGCGAAACCTGCGACCGCGGTCGCCATTGAGAGGGGGGCGATCGTGTTCGTTCCGAGCACGGCGGCCGGGTTCGACTCGTTCACTGCGCCATCGGCGCGGTGCGCACCCATGGCCATCGCCGTATCGCGGATGCGGCACTGGTCGAGCTGCTCGGCCATCGCCACGTAGGCGGTGTTGACCGAAGAAGAGGTCGCCTGCCTCACCGATACGTTGTTGACCTTCTGCCCGCCATCGTTCGTGGGAGACCAGGAGCCTCCGTCGGCCCCGAGGCAGGAATTCTGGAAGTTGGCGAGGTTGAATGCCCGGTCCTTGGCGTTGACTGAAGCGTTGAGCGACTTCCCGGACGCCAGCCATTCGGCGAGTGTGAACATCTTGTAGGTCGATCCGACCTGGAAGCCCGTGGAACCGCCGTACTCGTAGTCCGTGTTGTAGTTCACCGAGGTGTAGCCCGGTTGTGCTGCCAGTTCTTCCGTGTCGCCGAAGGCTGTGTTCTGCACCATCATGAGCACGCGACCCGTGCCTTCTTCGACCATGGAAGCTGCTGAGCCCATGTCCATTCCATCGACGTACGCCGGCACTGCCGACGCCATCGTCGCCGATCCCTGCTGCTGCATGTCGAGATCGAGCGTGGTGTGGATCTGGTAGCCCTTGGTCTGGAAGTTGAACTGCCGGTCTTCGAAGGTTTCCCCGAATGCTGGGTCCTGGACCATGACGAGGCGGACGTAGTCGCAGAAGTACTGGGCGTTGCCCTCGGCCGCGCTGCAGCCGTGCTTGGGCTCGCTCACTCTCGGCTCGACGGGCACCGGCACTGTGGCGTCGTAGGTCGCCTGGTCGATGGCGCCTTCCTCGAGCATGCGCATGAGGATGTAGTCGCGGCGCTCCTTGTTTCCCTCGACGTTCTCGGGGACATCGAGCCGGTAGGCGTTTGGCTGTTGCACGATGGCTACGAGGCTTGCAGCCTCGGCGAGGGTCAGATCGAGCGCTGGCTTGCTGAAGTAGCGCTGGGCGGCCGACTCGATGCCGTACGTTGTGCCGCCGAAGAGGGCGATGTTGAGGTAGCCCTGGAGGATCTCGTCCTTCGAGAACTGCTTCTCGACGCCGATCGCGAGACGCATCTCCTGGAGCTTGCGGCCTGTGGTGGTCTCGGTCGCCTCCAGGTACGCCTTGTCGTGCTCGACTGGGTCCGTGATGGCCTCCGCCGTCTGGACGCGGACGTTGCGCACGTACTGCATCGTGATCGTGGACGCGCCAGCAGCACCGTCGCTCACCACCGACTGCGCGAGCGCGCGGGCCGCCGAGATGACGTCGACGCCGCCGTGCTCACGGAAACGGGGGTCCTCTACCGAGATGGCCGCTGCAGCGACCCACGGTGACATCTGGTCGAGCGGGACCTCCTCGCGGTTCTGGTTGTAGAACTCGGCGAACTTCTGCCCGTTGGAGGCGTACAGCTCGGTCTTCTGCTGGAGCGAGCCGATCTCGAGGTACGTCGGCAGGTTCTCGAACAGCGAGATGGTGCTGTTCGCGGCCACACCGGTGACGGCGATGAGCGGGGTGATCATGGCCGTGACGAGCACGCCCGCGACTCCGCTCATGCCGAGCAGCCCTAGGAGGCCACCCAGAATGTTGCGTTTGGGCGCCCCTGGATTCGTGACAGACATAGGATCAAGGGTAAGTCACACCCGCTCGCGGCGTCTTCAGGAGTGTTCAATGAGAACCCCATGAGATGCCTGAGCGCTCACCGCACAGGAGGACGTCCATGCAGAAGTGGGAATATTTCATCACCCCGCTCCCGTTGCACACCCCCACTGTCATCCTCAACAACTGGGGTGCTCAGGGCTGGGAACTGGTGCAGGTTTCCACGAATGCTGAAGGCGGATCCGTCGCCTACATGAAGCGTCCGATCGCAGGGGAGCAGTCATGAGCCAGGTCGAAGAGCGTCTCGGTGCGATGGGGCTCGCGGTGCCGCCGGTCGCCGCTCCTGTCGCGGCCTATGTCCCTGCCGTCGAGCACGGGGGGCTCGTGTACACGTCCGGCCAGCTGCCCTTCATCGAGGGGGCGCTTCCTGAGAAGGGCAAGGTCGGCGCCGAGGTTCCTCGCGACGACGCCATCGAGTTCGCCGCCTTCGCTGGCCTCAACGCTCTCGCAGCCATCAAGTCGGTCATCGGCGACCTCGACCGCGTGACGCGAGTCGTGAAGGTCACCGTGTACGTCGCATCGGCGCCTGACTTCACGGAGCAGCCGCTCGTCGCCAACGGCGTCTCCGAGATGCTCGGGCTCGCGTTCGGCGACGCGGGCACACACGTGCGCGCCGCCGTCGGCGTTGCCGTCCTGCCGCTCGATTCGCCCGTCGAAGTCGACCTGATCGTCGCGTACGAATAGCGAGCTGTTCCCCCGCCTTCGAACACACTGAAGCCCTGCATCCCCCTTCCGAGAGGTGCAGGGCTTCAGGCATTCCGCGGCGCGGCTCGGCTGCCCAGTTCTGATCGTCCGGTCAGTCGTCGTCCGCGGCCCCGGAGGTGACGCCGGCAGAGATCGCCGACATCACGGAGGCGTCCGTGAGGGTCGTCGTGTCGCCGACTGCCTTGCCGTCGGCAACATCGCGAAGAAGTCGGCGCATGATCTTGCCGGAGCGTGTCTTGGGCAGCTCCGCGACGACGTACACCTGGCGCGGCCGCGCGATCGCGCCGATCTTCGTGGACACGTGCGAGCGCAGCACTTGCGGGGCGTCGGACGCCTCGATCTCCGCCTTCTTGCTCTCCTTCAGTACAACAAACGCGACCACGGCCTGGCCCGTCGTCTCGTCGCTGGCCCCGACGACCGCCGACTCGGCCACGAACGGGTGGTCGACAAGCGCAGATTCGATCTCGGTGGTCGACAGGCGGTGGCCGGAGACGTTCATGACATCGTCAACCCGGCCAAGCAGCCACAGGTGCCCGTCCTTGTCGACGCCCGCGCCGTCGCCCGCGAAGTAGCGACCGGGGAACTGCGACCAGTACGTCTCGATGAAGCGCTCCCGGTCGCCGTAGATTCCGCGTGTCATGGAGGGCCACGGTTCGGTGATCGTCAGAAGACCCATCTCGCCTGGATTGACGCGCTCACCCTTGTCGTCGACGACTTCCACAACCACTCCGGGGACGGGAACCTGAGCGGCACCCGGCTTGAGGGCGACCTGGCTCGGGATCGCGGAGATCATGATGGCACCCGTCTCGGTCTGCCACCACGTGTCGACCACAGGGACCCGGTTGCCCCCGATGACCTCCCGGTACCAGGCCCATGCCTCCGGGTTGATGGGCTCGCCCACCGAGCCGAGGAGACGGATCGAGGAGAGGTCGTACTTCGCGGGAATCTGCCTGCCCGACTTCATGTAGCCGCGAATCGCCGTCGGAGCCGTGTAGAAGATCGTGACGCCGTAGCGTTGGATGATGTCGAACCAGCGGCCGAGGTCCGGGGTGTCGTGCGTGCCCTCGTACATGACCTGCGTCGCTCCGTTGGCGAGCGGGCCGTAGACGAAGTAGCTGTGCCCGGTGACCCAGCCGACATCGGCGGAGCACCAGTACACGTCCTGCTCCGGCTTCAGATCGAAGATCGTTCGATGTGTGAAGGACGTCTGTGTCAGATAGCCGCCCGTCGTGTGCAGCAGGCCCTTGGGCTTCCCGGTGGTTCCCGACGTGTAGAGGATGAAGAGCGGGTGCTCGGCGGGGAATGGCTTCGCGACGTGCTCATCGCTGACCTGCGCGATCTCCTCGTGCCACCAGAGGTCGCGACCGGGAGTGAGGGAGACCTCGTTGTCAGCGCGACGCACGACGAGCACGTGCTCGACCGTGTGCCCATCCGCCTCGAGTGCCACATCCACCGTCTCCTTGAGCGGGAAGATGCGGCCCTTGCGGATGCTGCCGTCGCTCGTGATCACGAGCTTGGCGTTCGCGTCCTCGACCCGGCTGCGGATGGAGTCGGCGCTGAAGCCCCCGAAGATCACCGAGTGCACGGCGCCGATGCGAGCGCAGGCGAGCATCGCGATCACCGTTTCGGGGATCATCGGCATGTAGATCGCCACGACGTCTCCCGCCGTGACGCCGAGGCTCTCGAGGAGGTTCGCAGCACGCTTGACCTCGCCGAGGAGGTCGGCGTACGTGATGGTGCGCTTGTCCCCTGGCTCGCCCTCCCAGTAGATCGCGACCCGGTCGCCGTTGCCGGCGAGCACGTGCCGGTCGACGCAGTTGAAGCTCGCGTTGAGCGTGCCATCGCCGAACCACTTCGCGAAGGGGGCGTCGCTCCAGTCGAGGACCTCGGTGAATGGAGTCGACCAGTGGAGCTCTCTGGCCTGCTCTGCCCAGAATCCGAGTCTGTCCTCTTCTGCGTGCGCCGTGAGGTCCGTGGGTACGGGAGATGAGGACGTGAAGTCGTCGCTGGGCGGGAAGGTCTCGAGGTCTTCCAGGAGGTGTTCGATCTTGTCAGCCACCACAGGTCCTTTCGCGTCGTTGCGATGCGGCACCGCCTCATTGCGGCGCAGCGTGCCAGAAGTCTACGGAGGCAGGATGTGCTCTGACTCCCGCCTTTCGGGGGGAATATCGAGGGGGTTTGGGCGCCCGCGGAGGGCGCCACGCAGCTCCGAAGTGAATCTCAACTTGTGCCGACGGGTGGCAGTCTGTGCCAGGTAGGCAGGCGTTCGCTCGGCGTGTCGCGGGAGAAAACTGCAGCGGTATCCATGATTGCCTGCTCAAGTGCGGGCCCCAGTCGAATAATTTTCGATTGTCTGGCGTCGAGATGTTCCTCCTGACGAAATATGCACTAGCATGGACATCGATGGTTTCGCTCTCTGTCGCAACTATCGTCGCTCTGCAGCAATCAACCCCCCCTGAACGCTGCATGAGCTGAGGCGCTCGGATATCCCCCTGTCCGGGCGCCTCTTCAGTTAACGCCACGACGGTGGGCGCAGCGCCCTTTCGCCCGCGGTGGATGCGCTGCGACTCTGCCGTTATCCGGCTTGTGCAGAGCGGTCCTCCACAGTCGGGTCTCTTGTCGACCCGCGACGTGCCGGAGCTTCCTACGCTTCCTGCATGTCACACGGCTCAGCTCCAGGTTCGACGTCCGGTCAGCGGTTCGTCGCTCGTCCGGCCGCTCAGCGAGCGGCGTCTCTCACGCTGCCGCCGCGAACGGCGACCGACCATGGCGTCTCGCGCCCGGTGCGCGCGCTGACGCGAGGACAAGCGGAGGCGTTCGGCCCCCTCGCTGCGTTTGTCGCAGACGGCGAGGTGACTGACCTCTTTGTCAACGGCGTCGACGGGCTCTACGTCGACCGGGGCAGAGGCGCCGAACGCGAGGAGTCCTGGCAAGCTCCGAGCGAGCGAGCGCTTCGTGAGCTCGCGGTTCGCATCGTCGCCGCAGGCGGCAGGCACCTCGACGAATCCGCGCCCTGCGTCGACGTGCGAATCGCGGACGGCATCCGCGTGCACGCTGTGCTCCCGCCCGTATCGATCTCCGGCACGCTCCTGTCGATCAGGGCGCCCAGGGTGCGTCAGCTCACCATCGAGCAGCTCGACCGGCAGGCGTTCTTCTCCCCGGGCGCCGAGGAGCTGGTTCGCGAGGCGGTTCGAGGTCGGTCGAACGTGCTCGTCACGGGTGCTGGGGGCAGTGGAAAGACGACGTTCCTCTCCGCGATGCTGTCGGAGGCTGACCCCCGCGACCGCATCATCGTCATCGAGGACGTCGCCGAGCTCCGCATCTCACATCCGCACAGCGTCTCGCTCGAGGCGAGGCAGGCGAACATCGAGGGGGCCGGGAGCGTGCCACTCGAGCGTCTCGTGCGCGAGTCGTTGCGGATGCGCCCGGACCGGCTCGTCCTCGGCGAATGCCGTGGCGCTGAGCTGCGGGAGCTGCTGGCTGCGCTCAACACTGGGCACGATGGGGGCGCCGGCACGCTCCACGCGAACTCGCTGGCCGACGTGCCGTCTCGGCTCGAAGCGCTCGGCGCGCTCGCGGGGATGACGCAGGACGCGGTCGCACGACAGACGGTGAGTGCGATCGACGTGGTGATGCACGTCGAGCGCACAGCGGCCGGAAACAGGCGGCTCGCGGAAATCGGCGAGTTCTGCCTCGACGAAGCCGGGCGATTGGCGATCGTGTCGATCAAGGGCCGTGATGCGGGTGAAGCCCAGAACGTCACGACGCTCGCGCGTGCAGCTGTTGGTGCGTCCGCGGCCGTGCGCCGTCGAGATCCGGAGCGACGATGACACAGCGAGACATCGACGCGGCAGAGCGAACCGCCGCAGTCGTCGAGCGGCTCGCTGCCCTCCTTGCCGGGGGCGCGACGCCGGTCTCAGCGTGGCAGCACGTCGCGAACTTCGCCGCCTCCGACGTGCCTCGTCGGCCCGATCGCGCCCATTGGAAGATGGCCGTACGACGGGCCACGGCTCGCCTGCTCTCGCGACGGCCGAGCCCCACGCGTCGACAAGATCGCACCTTCGAACCCGTCGAGCTGAGCGTTGCGAGGGCCGCACGCGCCGGCCAGCACGTCTGGGCCGTGCTCCGCGAGCACGACGAGGCCAGCTGGCGAGCGCTCGGCTGTGCCTGGTCGCTCGCAGAGCGAACAGGGGCGCCTCTCGCCCGCGGCCTCGCCGACCTCGCTGAGACGTTCCGGGACTTCGGTGCCGCCGAGCGCGAGGTCGAGCTTGCGCTCGCAGGACCGAGGAGCGCGGCACATCTTGTCATGGGGCTGCCCGCCGTCGGCGTGCTGCTCGGCCTCGCACTCGGCTTCGACAACCTCGGGATGCTCCTCGCCACGCCGGTGGGCCTCGCGTGCCTCGCCGGCGGGCTCGCCCTCATGGCCGCGGCCCAACTCTGGAACCGGGCGCTCATCGCAGCGGCCTCGAAGCGCGAGCAGCTGCCTGGTCTGGCGCTCGACCTGACGGCCCTCGGCATGCTCGGGGGAGCATCCGCGCTCGAAGTGCTCGAGCAGGTGAAGCGGGCCCTCGAAAGCGCGAATCTCGACGGGAATCAGCGTCTCCGGCCCGGGGCCACTCTCGCCGAGCGGCACATCGAGCGTGTGCTGGCTCTCGCCCGAGAGGCGGGTGTGCCGGCGGCGTCACTCCTCCGCAGCGAAGCGGCACTCGAGCGCCGCGATGCACGTTCGCGCTCCAGCACGAGAGCGGCACAGCTCGGCGTGCGACTCATGCTTCCACTCGGCCTGTGCGTGCTCCCCGCATTCCTCCTGCTCGGCGTCGCGCCACTCATCCTCGCCGTCGTCACCCAGACCATCTCGCGGCTGTGAACCGCCCCTGACGCTCGTGCCGGCTTCGAATTGGCAACACGTAATAAGAGAGGTACACCCATGTTCCAGATCACGACCTTGACCGAGCGCTCACGAGTCCTGCTCGCGGGAGCCCGCCGCCGCATCAGCGACGAGGAAGGCGCCGCGACCGCCGAGTACGCGATCGCCACGATGGCAGCCGTCGCCTTCGCGGGACTCCTCGTCGTCATCATGCAGAGCGACGAAGTGCGAGGGCTCCTCGAGAACATCATCCGCACCGCCCTCACAGTGGACGAATGATGCGTCGGGTGCCCCGATGGCTGCCTCGCGCCTGCTCGGCGGAGGGCTCCGCGACGGCAGAGTTCGCCATCGTGGCACCCGCCGTCGTACTCCTGCTCGCCTTCTGCCTGGCCGGCCTGCAAGGCGTCGTCGTGCAGGTTCGGCTCCAAGATGCCGTTGCCGACGCAGTGAGGCTCGTCGCCCGGGGAGATGAGGAGTCGGTCGCGCGCGCGGGCGTGCTGGACCTCGTCGCGGACGCGGAGCTCGAGATCACGCACGCCGACGACCTCGTGTGCGCACGCGCATCCACACCGATCGCAATCGGCGAGCGCGAGCTCCCGATCCGGGTCGTCGCCCGCGCCTGCGCACTCGGCGGGGGCAGGTGAGCGCCAGACGACTGGCCGGTGAGCGCGGGGCTGGCGGGGTGGTCATGCTGGCAGTCGCGTTGCTCCTCCTCGCCACCACCGTGGGGGCGGTCAGCATGCTGGCCGCCTTCCCCGCGAGGCAGGGAGCGCAGGCCGCAGCCGACGCCGGCGCACTCGCCGCCGCCGATGTCGCTTCGGGCCTGAAGGAAGGTGAACCATGCGCAGAAGCCGCGCGCGTCGTGGAGGCCAACGGGGCATCCCTGGAGGAATGCACGATCAGCGGCCGTGAGGCCGTTGTGCGAGTTCGTGTAGAGTCCGGCCCGTTCGTCTTTTCGGAACCGTCGAGGGCAGGACCGCCGCCGGACTGAGAAGTCGTGAGGCGGAGCCGCCAGCAGTTGGAGGCCCACCGTCCAGCCAGCCCGAGAGCAGCCCGTCCATATAATGGGCGCCGACGGGTGGCAACAGCCCCCACATCACTCCGGCCAGCCGGAATCGTCGTGCGAAAGCACGCAGACCCATCCAAGGAACGCTTGTGTCAGGCAGCAACACACTGGTCATCGTCGAGTCGCCGACCAAAGTGAAGAGCATCTCGCAGTATCTCGGTGATGACTACACCGTGCTCGCCTCTGTCGGCCACATTCGCGACCTCATCGAGCCCAAGAACCTTCCACCAGAGCTCAAGAAGGGCTCCCTCGGGAAGTTCAGCGTCGACGTCGACAACGGATTCGAGCCGTACTACGTCGTCTCCGAGCAGAAGAAGAAGACCGTCGCCGAGCTCAAGCGAGCTCTGAAGGATGCCGACGAGCTCATCCTCGCAACTGATGAGGACCGCGAAGGAGAAGCCATCGCGTGGCACCTTCTGCAGGTGCTCCAGCCGAAGGTTCCCGTCAAGCGCATGGTCTTCCATGAGATCACCCGCGAGGCCATCGAGGCTGCGAAGGACCGCACTCGCGACATCGACGTGCACCTCGTCGACGCCCAGGAGACCCGGCGCATCCTCGACCGCCTCTACGGCTACGAAGTGTCGCCCGTGCTGTGGCGCAAGGTCGGTCCCGGGCTCTCCGCGGGTCGCGTGCAGTCGGCGGCGACGCGCCTCATCGTCGACCGAGAGCGCGAGCGTCTCGCCTTCGTGAAGGCCAGCTACTGGGGCGTCGAGGCTCGCTTCGCGCCCGAGCAGGGCAAGGAAGGCTCCGCGTTCGTCGCCCGCCTCACGAAGCTCGACGGCGAGCGTGTCGCAACCGGGCGTGACTTCGACGACCACGGTGTGCTCAAGAACTCCTCCGTGATCCTCGGCGAGGCAGAGGCGACGACGCTGACCGTGCAGCTCACGGCAGGCACCGTGCCCGTCACCGTGTCCTCCGTCGAGTCCAAGCCGTACACACGCCGCCCAGCCGCGCCGTTCACGACCTCGACGCTGCAGCAGGAAGCCGCCCGCAAGCTGCGCTTCACGGCCCGCCAGACGATGAGCGTTGCGCAGTCGCTGTACGAAAACGGCTACATCACCTACATGCGTACCGACTCCTCATCGCTGTCGTCGCAGGCGCTCAACGCCGCTCGCACACAGGCCGCCAAGCTCTACGGCGCTGAGACCGTTCCCGCCTCCCCTCGCCTCTACGGCTCGAAGTCGAAGAACGCGCAGGAAGCGCACGAGGCCGTCAGGCCGGCCGGGTCCACGTTCGCGCTGCCGAGCGAGCTCCGCCCCAAGCTGAGCCCCAACGACTTCAAGCTGTACGACCTCATCTGGAAGCGCACGATCGCCTCGCAGATGGCCGACGCCAAGGGCCAGACGGCGACCGTCACGATCGATGCTTCCCCCGTCGACGTCTCCGACGCCCAGGGCACGGTCACGAGCCGCGTCGCCGAGTTCCAGGCATCAGGCACCGTCATCACCTTCCGCGGCTTCCTCGCCGCCTACGAGGAGGGCAAGGACGAAGCGCGCGACGACTCGACCACCGCCGAAGCCAAGCTGCCGCCGCTCACGAAGGGCCAGAAGCTCGACCCGGAGACCGCCGACGCGAAGAGCCACGAGACGAGCCCCCCGCCGCGCTACACCGAGGCCAGCCTCGTCAAGACGCTCGACGAGCTGGGCATCGGCCGCCCTTCGACGTACGCATCCATCATCTCCACGATCATCGATCGAGGCTACGTCGCGCCCCGCGGCAGCGCGCTTGTCCCCAGCTGGACCGCCTTCTCCGTTGTGCGCCTTCTCGAAGAGCACTTCCACGACCTCGTCGAGTACAACTTCACGGCCCAGATGGAAGGCGACCTCGACCGCATCGCAGCGGGCTCAGAGCAGCGCAACGACTGGCTCCGTGGGTTCTACTTCGGTACCGAGGACCACAAGGGTCTCCGCGGCGTCATCGACAACCTCGGCGAGATCGACGCGCGCGAGATCAACTCCACACCGCTCGCCGACGGCATCGTCCTGCGTATCGGCCGCTACGGCCCGTACCTCGAAGTCGCCCCGGAGACGGAGGGCGAGACGCCGCGTCGAGTCAATGTCCCAGAAGACCTCGCTCCCGACGAGCTGACGGCAGAGAAGGCCATCGAGCTCGTCGAGGCACCGATCCAGACCGACCGGGTCCTCGGCATCGTGCCCGAAACCGGCAAGCGCATCCTCGTGAAGGACGGCCGCTTCGGGCCCTACGTCACCGAGGGGCCGTCGGAGGCCGAGGAGGCGGCAGCCGAGGCTGAGGCGAAAGCCAAGGCGCTCGCGGAGGAAGCAGAAGCGAAGGCAGCCGCAGCCGAGGGGCGTCCCGTCAAGAAGCCGCGCGCCAAGAAGGCCGCTGCTGCCGACAAGCCCCGCACCGCGTCGCTCTTCAAGTCGATGATCCCCGAGCAGGTCACCTACGAACAGGCCATCGGGCTGCTCGAGCTGCCCCGAGTGGTCGGTGTCGACGCCGAGACGGGTGCCGAGATCACGGCGCAGAACGGCCGCTACGGCCCGTACCTGAAGAAGGGCACCGACACGCGTTCGCTCACGAGCGAAGACGAGATCTTCACGGTCACGCTCGAAGCTGCGCACGAGCTCTTCGCGCAGCCCAAGTACGGCGCACGCACCACGAAGGCCGCCATCAAGGAATTCGAAGCCGACCCCGTGAGCGGCAAACCCATCAAGATCAAGGACGGCCGCTTCGGCCCGTACGTCACCGACGGTGAAACCAACGTGACCGTGTCGCGCGGCGCGAACCCAGAGGACGTCACGTTCGAAGAAGCCGTCCAGATGCTCGCCGACAAGCGCGCTAAAGGTCCGGTGAAGCGCAAGACGACGGCAGCGAAGAAACCAGCTGCCAAGAAGCCCGCCGCGAAGAAGCCAGCTGCGAAGGCTGCTGCAAGCAAGACCACGGCAGCCAAGAAGCCCGCCGCGAAGCGCGCGCCCGCCAAGAAGCCGACAACCAAGGCGAGCGAAGCAGCAACCACCGAATGACAGGCCTCTTCATCACGCTCGAAGGCGGCGACGGCGCAGGGAAGTCGACGCATTCGGGCCTGCTCGAGAACTGGCTGACCTCCATCGGTCAGACAGTCGTTCGCACCCGCGAGCCGGGAGGCACCGACCTCGGCGCCGACATCCGGGAGCTCGTGCTGCACCGCAAAGGGCACATGGATGCGCGCGCCGAGGCACTCCTCTACGCCGCCGACCGTGCGCACCACATCGCAACCGTCGTACGCCCCGCGCTCGAGCGTGGCGACATCGTCGTGCAGGACCGCTATCTCGACTCTTCCATCGCCTACCAGGGCACTGGTCGGGAACTCGGCGCGGACGAGGTGAGGGACCTCTCGATGTGGGCGGCACGTGGGCTGCTTCCCGACCTCACGGTGCTGTTCGACCTCGACCCGGAGGAAGGGCGCCGCCGCATCGGCGCGACCCGTGGAACCTACGACAGGCTCGAAGCCGAATCGAAGGCCTTCCACGACTCAGTGCGCTCGGCCTTTCTCGGCCTCGCCGCAGCAGAGGAAGAGCGGTTCCTCGTGATCGACGCCACCCAGCCCCGTGAGCACGTGGCCGACCGCATCCGCACCCGCGTCGCCGAGCTCCTCGAGCGGCGCTCGGCAGGCGAGTAGCCATGACCGTCTGGGACGACCTCTCAGGTCAAGACGACGCGATCGCACTGTTCTCGAACGCGGCCAAGGCCTCCAAGCGAGGTGCCGTCGACACGAGCGGCATGACCAACTCGTGGCTCATCACAGGACCTCCAGGCTCGGGCCGAAGCAACATGGGCTACGCCTTCGCGGCAGCACTGCTGTGCCCGAACGACGGATGCGGTGTGTGCCCATCCTGCGTGCAGGTGCGAGCTCGCTCGCATCCCGACCTCACGGCCGTCGTGACGGAGACCGTGCAGCTCGACATCAAGACGGCGCGCGAACTCGTGGAGCGCGCATCCATGTCGCCCATGACGGGGCGTTACCGGGTCATCCTCGTCGAGGACGCGGACCGCATGGTGGCGCGCACCTCGAACACGCTGCTCAAGGCGATCGAGGAGCCGCCGGAATCGACCGTCTGGGTGCTCTGCGCACCAAGCGAGGCCGACCTGCTGCCCACCATCCGCTCGCGAGTCCGCAGCGTTCGCCTCCGCGTGCCAGAGGTTCGAGACGTCGCCGGGCTCCTCGTCCGACGCGACGGGATCGAACCGGACGTCGCCCTGCGTGCCGCCCGCGAGGCGCAGAGCCACGTCGGCATGGCCAAGCGTCTCGCAACGAGCGAAGAGGCCTGGGGACGGCGCGACGCGTCGCTCGACGGACTGCTCGACATCCGCACGACAGGGGACGCCGTCCGCAAGGCCGCGCAGCTCGTCACGATCGCCGACGAGGACGCCACCGCCAACGCGGCGGACCGCGACGAAAAGGAGCGGGCCGCGGCATTCCGGTCGCTTGGACTCACACCCGGACAGGCAGTCCCGAGGCAACTGCGCGGACAGATCCGCGAGCTCGAGGAGCACCAGAAGCGCAGAGCCAAGCGCGGCCAGGTCGACGCGATCGACCGCATCCTCACCGACTCCGTGTCCCTGCTCCGAGACCTCCTCATGCTGCAGCTCTCCTTACCGGTCGAGCTCGTCAACGAGCACAGGAGGCGCGAGCTGGAAGCCGCGACGAGCTCGCGCAGCTCAGACGACGTGCTCACGAGCATCGACGCGGTCAGCAAAGCCCGAGCGCGACTCGCCGCAAACGTGCCCGTCGCGCTCGTCCTGGAGGCATTCTTGATCAGCTGGACGCCGAAGCAGCAGGGAGCATCATGACCAGACCGACCACACGTCGACGCGGCGCGGCGCGCGGCATCGGCGCCTCGCTCCTGACCGGGGCGATCGTCTTCGCGCTCAGCGGGTGCACCCTCATCACGACGCTCGCCGGCGGCGGTGCCGCAGGAGGGAACGGGTCGAAGGACGACGTCGACGTCGTCCCGTCCGGGCTCGAGCCGAGCATCCAGGCGTTCTACGAGCAGGACCTCGACTGGGATGCCTGCGGGAACGGCCGAGAGTGCGCGACGGCGGAAGCACCCATGAACTGGGCAGATGGCGCGTCAGAGAAGATCGAGCTCGCCATGGTGAAGGTGCCTGCGGCCAGCGGCAACCCGCTCGGCACGATCTTCACGAACCCGGGCGGTCCAGGCGCGTCAGGTGTCTCCTTCGTGCGTGACAGCGCCGAGTACGTCTTCACGCCGGAGCTCATGGACAACTTCGACATCGTCGGCTGGGATCCACGAGGCGTCGGCGAGTCGAGCGCGGTCGACTGCCGCGACGACGCGGGGATGGACGAGTGGTTCTACGGCGTGAACGAGGACCTCGACGCTGAGACGGCGACCGATGAGCAGATCATCGCCGAGGTCACCGCGAACTCGAAGGCATTCGCCGACGACTGCCTCGAGAACACGGGAGCGCTGCTCGAGTTCGTCGACACGAAGAGCACCGTCAAGGACCTCGACATGATGCGGGCCCTCGTGGGCGACCCGAAGGTCAACTACTTCGGGTTCTCGTACGGAACCGACATCGGCGCGCAGTACATCGACATGTTCCCCGAGACGGTCGGACGGGTTGTGCTTGACGGCGCGACCGACCCGACGCTCTCGACGTTCGAGGTCGTCCTGGCCCAGCAGGGCGCATTCGGCGAGGCGACCCGAACGTACCTCGAAGACTGCCTGACGTCGACGAGCTGCCCATTCACCGGCTCCGTCGACGACGCGATCGCCAAGATCAACACCCTCATGGCCGAGGCCGACGACACCCTGCCCGTGAACGCCGACGGACGGAAGCTCACAAGCAGCGTCATCGACACGGCCATCAGCTCGGCCCTCTACAACGACCAGAGCTGGCCGTACCTGAGCGACGCCTTCAGCGCCTACGAGTCCGCCGGCGATCCTGCAGGCTTCTTCGCGCTCAGCGACTCCTACTACGGGCGAGGGCCCGACGGGACCTACGCAGACAACATGTTCGAGGCCTTCACCGCCATCAACTGCCTCGACTACCCGGTCGAGACGGACCCGGCGAAGATCGCCGACTTCAACCGGCAGATCGCGGAGTCGACCCCCATCGGCATCCCCGGGCCCGAGGCGCTTGGCGACACGACCTGCCAGCAGTGGGCATTCCCGTCCACGAATGAACTCGCGCCCGTCACCGGAGCGGGAGCCGACCCGGTCCTCGTCATCGGCACGACCGGCGACCCGGCCACACCGTACGCGTGGGCCGAGGCCGTGACCGAGCAGCTCGAATCCGCGGTGCTCGTCACCTTCGAAGGAGAGGGACACCTCGCCTACACGCAGGGCGACAGCTGCATCACGGGTGCCGTCGACGCCTACTTCATCGACGGGACGGTGCCTGCCGAAGGCCTGGTCTGCTGACCGCGACACCCCGATGTGCACTTGAGCAAAGTGTGCGTTATGCTTTGGTGTCGAGTTCAGCGCTCCAGGGAGTTGAGCTGCAGGCAGGCCGCCTTAGCTCAGTCGGCAGAGCGATTCACTCGTAATGAATAGGTCGCGAGTTCGATTCTCGCAGGCGGCCCCATTGCCCCTCCGCACTTCGGTGCGGAGGGGCTTTTGTCTTCCGACGGCAGAGAGGCCTCGGCGCCGTGCTCGGCACAGCGCGCCTCCCGTACGCTGTGGGGATGCTCGAGACCCGGCACCCCGACCCCGATCAGCACCCGCCACTCGCGTTCCCGGCCCTGCGCAGCCCGGTGCACCGCCTGGGGCCAGGCGAGGCCTTCGACTTCTCCCGGAGGGTCGCCGTGATGGCGATCGTGAATCGCACCCCGGACTCGTTCTACGACGGCGGCGCCACGTTCGCACTGCAGAGCGCAGTTGACGCGGTGCTCGCCGCAGAACAGGCCGGGGCAGACATCGTCGACATCGGTGGTCAGCCGTTCGCACCGGGGGAGGAGCTCTCCGAGGCGGAAGAGATCGAACGGGTTGTGCCCGTGATCCGCGCGGTGCGGGAGCGCACCGACGTTCCGATCTCCGCCGAGACCTACCGCGCGCGAGTCGCCGAAGCCTGCATCGAAGCCGGGGCAGGGATCATCAACGACACAAGCGGACTGCGAGACGAGGACCTCGCACGTGCCGTCGCCGGCTCGGGAGCTCAGCTCGTCATCACGCACAGCGTCGCGGCGCCGCGAGCGGAACTCGCACGGCCGAAGTACGACGACGTCGTCGGAGAGGTCCGCGCGTTCCTGCAGGCCCGAGCGGAGCGCGCCATCGGTCTGGGGGTCCGGGAAGAACAGCTCATCATCGATCCAGGGCACGACCTCAACAAGAACACCCTCCACACCCTCGAGCTGACCCGGCGCTTCGACGAGATCTCGTCGCTCGGCTTCCCCGCGCTCGCTGCCGTCTCCAACAAGGACTTCATCGGCGAGACACTCGACAAGGAGAAGCGAGACCGGGTCGCCGGGTCGCTCGCGTCAGCAGTGGCGTGCATCCTGCTCGGGGCGCGCATCATCCGCATGCACAACGTGCCCGAATCCGTCGACGCGACGCGGATGACCGAGGCCATCCTCGGCCTCCGAGCCCCCGCGTACACCCGCCACAACGCCTAGCATCCACCGACCTTGCACGTCACTCACCACCGCCATGCACGTCGGCGTGGCATGCTCGCTGCATGAACGCTCCATCCCCGGCGATCCGCTCACTGCTTGGGCCTGAAGGGCAGCACAGGCAGCTCGACGACGAGCAGCTGCTCGCCCACTACGCCTACCCCGCCAATGGCGCGTTCCGTCTGAACTTCGTGGCGAGCGTCGACGGTGCCGCGATGGGTGGGGACGGCCGATCGGGGAGCCTCGGCACGGCAGCCGACCATCGCGTCTTCGAGCTCCTCCGTCGCCTCGCCGACCTCGTCCTCGTCGGGGCCGGCACGCTGCGTGACGAGGGCTACGTCGGGCTGCGGGTCTCCGAAGCCTCAGCCGCATGGCGGGAAGAACGCGGACGTCCCGCCCACCCGACGCTCGGCATCGTCTCGAACCGACTCGCCCTCGACCCCAAACACGAGATGTTCGCGGATGCACCCGTCCCGCCCATCGTCGTCACTCCCGTGTCGGACCCGGACCGTCTCGCCCCCTTCCGGGAGGTCGCGACGGTGCTCACCGTGCCCGAGCACCCGGAACGCCCAGGAACGCTCGACGTGACCGAGCTTCGCGCCATGCTGCACGACCTCAGCCATACCGAGGTGCTCTGCGAGGGTGGGCCTTCGCTCTTCGGCGAGGTCAACGCACAAGGCGCGTTCGACGAGCTCTGCCTCACCGTCTCGCCGGCAGTGGTGGGCGGCGGGGGCGGCCGGATCACGCACTCAGAGACGCTCGCGCAGCATCCGCTTGCGCTCGCCGGTGTACTCGAATGCGACGACACGCTGCTGCTCCACTACCGGCGGTCCGCCGGGCTGAGCTGATCTCGGGACCCCTGGGGGCACCGATGGGCAGGACGGGAACTCGCAGTCAGGAGGGACGCACGTGACCGCTGGCTAGACTGGCAGCTTGCCGCTTCGTTCACACGGAGACGGCGCCCCTGGTTCCACTCGGAGGTGACATGGCCGGATCGGCAAGCTCGCGACGCTCCGGCGTCGGTCGCCTCGCCGGGTTCGCGCTCGCCGGCATCCTCGCGCTCGGCGCGGGCTTCGCGGTCGGCGGCGGCGGGTTCGCGGTCGCAGCCCCCGCCTTCGCGAGCGAGACCCAGCTGCTCGCTCCAAAGACGCTCGGTGCCGTCAGAGAGTCGCCCGTCGACCCCGCTGTCGCAGAACCCATGCGCACCTGCTCCATCGAGGACGTGGCGAGCGCACAGGGCGCCCTCGACTTCCACGGGGTTGTCGTGGACACCGAGAGCGGCGAGACCGTGTACGAACGCAAGGCGACGGATGCCGTGCCGACCGCATCCGTCATGAAGCTCCTCACCACCACCGCCGCGATCCAGGTGCTCGGCCCCGACTTCCGGATCCCGACCCGCGTCTACGCCGGCAGCGAGCCAGGCACCGTCGTCATCGTCGGCGGGGGAGACGTGACCCTCGCCTCGACCGACAGCGGCGCATCCAGCTACTACGCCGGGGCAACGGCAACGCTCGGAGACCTCGCCGCGCAGACCCGCACGGCGTGGGCGAACGACCCGAGCTTCTCCGGCACGGCACTCACGCAGGTGCTCGTCGACGAATCGGCGTTCAGCGGCCCTGAATGGCAGCCCAGCTGGTCGCAGGCCGACCGCACCGACGGCTACATCAGCCCCATCTCCGCGCTCATGATCGACGGAGGCCGCGAGAACCCAGCGAGCCTCGTCTCGCCCCGCACGGAGGACCCGAGCGGGGCCGCGGCGAGCGCCTTCGCGACGAGACTCGGCGCCTCGACCACCGGTGCGAGCGGATCAGCGCCAGACGGCGCAAAGCTCCTCGCCGAGGTCTGGTCGCAGCCCGTGTCCGAACTCGTGCACTACGCGCTCATCGACAGCGACAACAACGTCGCCGAGATGCTCTCGCGCCTCGTGGCGATCGAGCAGGGCATCGGCACGGACTTCTCGGCCATTCAAGCCTCGACGAGCCAAGCGCTGTCGAATCTCGGTCTCGACACGGACGGACTGGTCCTCGCCGACGGGTCGGGACTCTCGGCCGACAACCGCGTCCCGCCCGAACTCGTCGCCGAGCTCCTCCAGACCATCTCGCACCCCGATGTCGTCGCGTCCCAGCTCCTCGACGACTTGCCCGCATCCGGCCAGACCGGGACCCTCCAGACGAGGCTCACGCCGCTCGGAGTGCCACCGGGCGCCATCACAGCGAAGACCGGCTGGATCAACGAGGTCTACGGCCTCGCCGGGTACCTGACCGCGGCAGACGGCAGCAAGCTCACGTTCGCGTTCTTCGTCGTCGGCGCTGTCACACCCGCCAACCGTGACGCGCTCGACACCATCGCGGCGCGCGCCTACTCGTGCGGTGCATCCCTCGCGAACTGGTGAGACAACCGGCGAGCCAGGTAGAGACGCACCTGGCTCATCCAGGCGGCCTGCGGCAGACTGAGCACATGAGCCGTGCACTGCTGATCGTCGACGTCCAGAACGACTTCACCGAGGGCGGCGCACTCGAGACTGCTGGCGGCGCGGCCGTCGCTGCAGGCATCACCGACCACCTCTCCAGCACCGGTGGAGACTACGAGGTCGTCGTGGCCTCCCGCGACTGGCACGACCCAGACAGCGACAACGGCGGTCACTTCCACGCGCAGCCCGACTTCGTCGACAGCTGGCCGGAGCACTGCGTAGCGGGCACGGCGGGCGCCGACTACCACCCGGCCCTCGACACGAAGCTCGTCGACCTCCACATCTTCAAGGGGCAGGGCTCGCCGTCCTACTCCGCCTTCGACGGCGCAACCGCTGAAGGCGAGATGCTGGTGGACGCACTGCGCGCACGAGGCATCGACGAACTCGATGTCGTCGGCATCGCGACCGACTACTGCGTGCGCGCGTCAGCTCTCGACGCGCGCCGAGCCGGGTTCAAGGTCCGCGTCATCGACGGGCTCACGTCAGCCGTCGCCGCCGAGACCCGCGCCTCCTCCCTCGACGAGCTCCGCGACGCCGGCATCACCGTCGAGTAGCGCCCGCCCGCCGCTTACCCAAGCGTCTCGGGATGACGTCCGCATCTCGACTTCAGGGGCTTCGGGATGGAGAAGTCGCTTCGTGCTGGAAAGTTTCCCCGAACGAAGCGACTTTCCCCTCTCGAAACTGCGGCGCGGGCCTGATGAGGGCGCCGTCGCGACGTCAGCGGGGGAGGAGCAGCTGGTGCTGCGCGAGCTCCCGGTACAGCGGGACGGTGTCGACGAGCTCGAGATGCTTGCCGCGACCGAGCACCTTGCCGTGTTCGAGGACAACGATCTCGTCGCTGTCGACAACCGTCGAGAGCCGGTGGGCGATGACGATGACGCTGCGCCCCTCCGAGACCTTGTCGAGGGCATCGCGCATGAGCCGCTCGTTGGCGCCATCGAGAGCTGAGGTCGACTCGTCGAGCAGCAGGATCGGCGGGGCTGAGAGCAGAGCCCGCGCGATCGCGAGGCGCTGGCGCTCGCCGCCGGAGAGCATGACACCCGATTCGCCCACTTGGGTGTCGAGGCGGTCGTCGCTGCGGTCGAGCACGTCGCCGAGGTTCACCTCGCGGAGCACCTGCTCGCACGCGACGTCATCGGCGTCGGGCCGACCGAGCAGGAGGTTCTCGCGCAGGCTGCCGGCGAGCACCGGCGCGTCCTGCTGCACGTAGCCGAGTTGCGCGCGGAGCTGGTGGCGGTCGATCGAACGCAGATCGACGCCTCCGAGGCGGATGACGCCGCCGGTTGGGTCGTAGAAGCGCTCTAGTAGGGCGAGGGCCGTCGACTTGCCGGACCCGGAGGGTCCGACGAGGGCGAGGCGTTCGCCGCGCTTCAGCGCGAAGCTGACGCCATCGAGCACGAGGGGCGCTTCGACTCGAGCTGCAGCGCCGTCCTCGGCGAAGAGGCGAGCGTCAGGGTCGGAGGCAGCGCCGGTCATCGCCGCGGCCATGCCCCCGCGGGATGACTCGCGGCGGATCGTCTCGAGCCTCGCGGCGGCACGCTCGCGGGCGGCCCTGGCACGCACCACGTCCTCGGGGTAGTGGAAGGAGACATCCTCGAACTCCACTGCGAACGCAGCAGGTGCTGCCTGCTCGTTGGCTGGGCCCTCGAGTACCACCAGTGGGGCCTCGGTGCGGTCGCCGGATCCCTCTTCCGGGATCGCGATGATCTCCTCGATCCGACCGAGCGCACCGAGCGCCGTGTTGACGGCGGTGAGGGCTCCGAAGAAGAGGCCGAGGGGCATGATCATCATGAAGAGGAACATGATGAACGCGATGAGGTTGGCGATGCTGAGGTCGCCCGCGGCGACGCGGAGCCCACCCACGCCGAGCACGGCGATGAGCGCGCCCTGCATGGCGAAGCCGGCGACGGGCACGATGAACGCCGAGATGCGCGCCACATCGAGACCGCGCTGGTACGCCCCGACCGCATCCGCGTCGACGAGCCGCTCTTCGCGTTCAGTTGCGCCGAAGGCCCGCACCGTGCGAACCGAGGATATGGCGCGCTCGACGGAAGCGGTCAGGTCACCCACCTTCTGCTGGGCGGCGGCACTCGCCTCGCGGATGCGCATGGACATGCCGACGACGAGCAGGAGGGCGACGACGACCACGGCGAAGGTGATGAGGAACAGCACGCCGTCGAGCACGATCATGGCGATCACGGCACCGATGAAGGTGAGCGCGCCGCCGATGGCCTCGACGAGTCCCTGCGTGAGCACGGCACGAAGCATCGTGGTGTCGCTGCCGACGCGGGAGACGAGGTCGCCGGTTCGTCGCGCGTCGAACTCCGCGACGGGCAGACGCAGCAGCTTCGCGACGAGGCGGCGGCGGGTGTTCAGCACGATCGACTCGCCTGTGCGCTGCAGGAGGAAGTGCTGCACGCCGTTCGCGATGGCGCCGATGACGACTGCGCCGACGAGGACCCACACCACCCACGCGGCGATCGTTCCGACCTCGACCTGGCCGATGAGCACGTTCACGAGCAGCGGCTGCGCGAGGCTCAGCGCCGAGCTGAAGATGCTGATCGTGATGATGCCGGCGAGCAGCGGCTTGTTGACCAGCAGGTGAGGGAGGAGCTGCTTGAAGGTCGCTCGCGGGGCTCCGCTGGGCTCGCGGGGCGGTCGCCCTGGAAAGCCCCTGCGCTGCTTCTGCGTCGTGTCCTCGCCGCCGACCGCTCCCGAACCCACTGGCTTGTCGCCCAAACTCCTGGCCTTTCGCCTGCGGCGCGCTGGAGTGCGCGCACGCCGATGGCGCGCAGTCGTGTGCGCGCACCCGCCAAGGGTACCGGTCTCGACTTGGAGCGGAGCCCCGCGGGACCGCGACCCGGTAGACCACACGGGGCCGTGCATCCGCAGTGGATGCACGGCCCCGTGTCAGAGGTGCGAGGACTACTTCGTGTTGGTCACGTAGGCGATGTCGCGGGTCTCCTTGGAGATGAGCAGCGCCACGAACGTCAGCACGGCTGCGCCGGCGAGGTACACGCCGACCCAGAACGGGCTTCCGTCGCCGAACGCCCAGAGCGCGATGAAGACGGTCGGCGCGAAGCCGGCGCCGAAGACGCTCGAGAGGTTGTAGGCGATGGCGCTTCCCGTGTATCGCACGTTGGCGGGGAAGAGCTCGGGGAGGACGGCGCTCATAGGGCCGAAGGTCAGGCCCATGAGCGTCATGCCGATGACGAGCATCCCCTGCGTGCCGATGAAGCCGGCAGCGAGGAGCGGCGTCATCGCGAAGCCGAAGATGAAGATCGCGCCGGTTGTCCACAGCAGCATCTTGCGGCGACCGTACTTCTCGGCGAGTGGGCCGGAGACGAGCGTGAAGATGCCGAAGAAGACGACGGAGACGATGAGCATGATGAGGAACTGCTCGCGCATGTAGCCGAGGCCGGGCACCCAGGCGTTGGGATCGAAGGCCTCGCCAGCGGCCTCGGCCTTGGCCGCGGCCTGCTCGGTGGTGGCCTTGGTGCCGAACGACAGCGTGAACGCGGTCATCATGTAGAAGAGCACGTAGGTGGCGAGCATGATGAACGTGCCGAGGATGATCTGGCGCCAGCTGGTCTTGAACGCAGCGAACAGCGGAACCTTCGAGACTTCACCGGCCGCGACAACCTTTTCGAACGCGGGGGTCTCGAGGAGGCTGATGCGCACCCAGAGGCCGACGATCACGAGGATCGCGCTGAGGAGGAACGGCACGCGCCAGCCCCATGCGAAGAACGTCTCGTCGCTCATGAAGTGGGAGAGCAGCACGAACAGCAGGTTGCCGAGGATGAAGCCGATGGGGGCGCCGAGCTGCGGGAATGTGCCGTAGATGGCGCGCTTGTTCGCTGGAGCGTTCTCGGTGGCGAGGAGGGCAGCGCCACTCCACTCGCCGCCGAGGCCGAGGCCCTGGCAGAAGCGCATGATGACGAGGAGCGTCGGTGCGAGGATCTCCCAGCCCGGCGTGAGGGCCGTCGGGAGGAGGCCGATCGCGAAGGTGGCGATACCCATCGTCAGGAGGGTCGCGACGAGTGTGCCCTTGCGGCCGATGCGGTCGCCGAAGTGGCCGAAGAGGATCGACCCGATCGGGCGGGCGATGAAGGCGACGCCGAAGACTGCGAACGAGGCGAGGAGCGCCGTCGTCTCGTTGTCGTTCGGGAAGAAGAGCGCTGGGAAGACGAGGCTCGCGGCGGTCGCGTAGATGTAGAAGTCGTAGAACTCGATCGAGGTTCCGACGAGGCTCGCGGTGAGGACCTTGCCGCGGGAGTTCTTGACCTCGAACTCTTCGACGGATGCACCTGGCGTGGTCTTGCTGGGGGATGACACGTTGCTCCTGAAACAGCTGGCTCGCTGGTGAGACGCGGTTTCGGTGCGGGTTGCGCGGTACTTGAGCTCAGAGCAGCGGTGGGTGGAACGCGCCCGACCTGTCTGATGCTGGGCCGAGTGGCGCGTGCTCGGTCGGATGCTTGTGGCGTCCGGCCGAGTCGAGGTTACACGGCATTCGGCATATTCGCTGGCCCACTACCCAGCGCCTAGCGGTGTGGTGTAGGTGAACGTCCGAGACTCAGCTCGCGGCGTCGTCCTTCGGCAGTTGGGGGAGCTCGCTCATGATGTGGCCCATTCGCTGCACCTTGGTCGTCAGGTACGCCAGGTTCGCGTCCTCGCGACCGACCTCGAGCGGTACTCGTTCTTCGACCGTGATGCCGTGAGCCTCGAGCGCCTCAGCCTTGGCGGGGTTGTTCGTGAGCAGGCGGATGCGGCTGATCTGCAGGTCGTCGAGCATCTGAGCCGCGGCCGTGTACGCCCGGCTGTCAGCGGGCAGGCCGAGCGCGAGGTTCGCATCCACCGTGTCGAGCCCTTGCTCTTGCAGGGCGTAGGCACGCAGCTTGTTGAGGAGGCCGATGCCGCGGCCCTCGTGGCCGCGCAGGTACAGCACGATGCCGCCGTCGCGGCCGATGGCCTCGAGCGACGCATCGAGCTGGGGTCCGCACTCGCACTTCAGCGAGCCGAAGGCCTCGCCCGTGAGGCACTCGGAGTGCACTCGGACGATCGCCCCGTTCTCGGGCTCACCGGAGATGATCGCGAGGTGCAGCTGGTCGTCGCTGTTCTCGGTGTATGCCCGGAAGCGCAGCACGCCGTGCCGGGTGGGGATCGAGGTTTCGGCCTCGAAGGTGATGGATGCTGGTGAGTCGCTCATGGGGTTGCCTTCGTTCAACGACCGGCCAGGCGCGAGAATGCGCCGAGTCGGTAGCCGAGGCCCCACGCGAAGACGCGCCAGACTGCCTCGACGATGATGTCGCTCGACATCTTGGATGCGCCTACCTCGCGTTCGACGAACGTGATCGGCACCTCGCTCACACGGATGCCTGAGCGCTCGAAGAGCCAGGCCATCTCGATCTGGAAGCAGTATCCAGCGCTCTTGATGCGGCTGAGGTCGAAGCCCTGGAGGAGCTCGACGCGGTAGCCGCGGTAGCCGGCCGTGATGTCCCTGATCTTGCTCTGCAGCAGGACTCGCGCGTAGATCGAGGCGCCGCGGGAGAGGATCTGGCGCTGGATCGGCCAGTTCTCGGTGCGTCCGCCGGGCATCCACCGGGTTCCGATGACGAGGCCCGCGCCAGCGTCGAGCGCGTCGATCATCTCCGGGAGCTTCTCTGGTGGGTGCGAGCCGTCTGCGTCGAACTCGAAGACGTACGTGTAATCGCGCTCAGCTGCGATGGCGAAGCCCTCGAGGTACGCGGTGCCGAGTCCGAGCTTGCCTGCGCGGTGGAGCACCGAGACACGCTCGTCTGCCGCGGCCATCTCGTCTGCCATGTCGCCGGTGCCATCCGGGCTGTTGTCGTCGACGACAAGCACGTGGATGCGCGAATCCGCACCAAGAACGCGGTCCACGATGGAGCGGACGTTCTCGCGTTCGTTGTAGGTGGGGATGATGACGAGCGTTTCGGGCATTGCGTCATCCTAGCGCGGAGAACGTCCAGAAAAGATGCGATCTGCTGGGCTGTGGAGAGCGCCCCGAGCTGAGGTCGGGGCAGCGCTCGTGGCTCAGCGAACGGGCTTCGGGAAACCGACGCGCGCGTACACCTCATCGAGCGTGGTGAGCGCGAGTTCGTTCGCGCGCTCGGCACCGCGGGCGAGGATGCGGTCGAGCTCGACCGGGTCGGCGAGGAGCTCGTTGGTCCGCTCGCGAATCGGCGCGAACGTCGCTTCGACGAGTTCCGCCAGGCCCTTCTTCAGGTCACCGTAACCACCGCCCGCGTACTGCGCCGAGACCTCGTCGATCGTTGAGTCGGAGAGGACCGAGGCGATCGTGAGGAGGTTCGAGACGCCGGGCTTGGTCCCGCGGTCGAAGCGGATCTCGCCGTCGGCGTCGGTGACGGCGCGCATGATCTTCTTGCGGGTGACCTTCTCGTCGTCGAGGAGCCGCAGGAGCCCAGCGTCAGACTCGGCCGACTTGGACATCTTGGCGGTCGGGTTCTGCAGGTCGTAGACCTTCGCGGTCTCCTTCATGATGTGTGGCTCTGGCACGACGAACGTGTCACCGAAGCGCGTGTTGAAGCGTTCTGCGAGGTTGCGGGTCAGCTCGATGTGCTGTCGCTGATCTTCGCCGACTGGCACCGATGCGGCCTGATAGAGGAGGATGTCGGCCGCCATGAGCACGGGGTAGGTGAACAGGCCGACGGTTGTCGTGTCTGCCCCGTACCGCTGCGACTTGTCCTTGAACTGCGTCATTCGGCTGGCTTCGCCGAAGCCGGTGATGGTGGAGAGCACCCATTGCAGCTGCGCGTGAGCTGGGACCGCCGACTGCACGAAGAGGATCGACTTCTCAGGGTCGATTCCGGCCGCGATGTACTGCGCGGCCGTGACGCGGGTGCGCTCGCGCAGCGATGCTGGTTCGAACGGAACCGTGATCGCGTGCTGATCGACGACGCAGTAGATGGCCGTGAAGTCCTCCTGCATGGGCACCCAGTTGCTGAGCGCTCCCACGAAGTTGCCGAGGTGCAGCGAGTCGGCGGAGGGCTGCATGCCGGAGAAGAGCACGGGCTTGGTCATCTTTTGGTCCTCAAAGTCTTGCTGCTGGTCGAGCGGGTTGGATGCTCTGCGTGCGTGCGTGCGTGCGTGCGTGCGTGGTGGTGCGCGCGGTGGTGGTGCGCGTCAGAACGTGTAGTCGACGACGACCGGGGCGTGGTCCGACCAGCGGGTGTCGTAGCTGGCGGCGCGGTCGACTGCGTAGGTGACGGCCCGCTGCGCGAGGTCAGGGGTTGCGACCTGGTAGTCGATGCGCCAGCCGGTGTTGTTGTCGAAGGCCTGGCCTCGCTGCGACCACCAGGTGTATGGGCCCTCGACTTCGCCAGAGAGCTTGCGGCCCACGTCGATGTAGCCGAGGCCGGTCCCGGTTGAGCCATCGGCGCCTTCGATGCTCGCACCGCTGTCGCCGAAGATGCGGTCGAAGTAGGCGCGCTCGCGAGGCAGGAACCCTGCGCGCTTCACGTTGCCCTTCCAGTTCTTGATGTCGAGCGTCGTGTGGCCGACGTTGAGGTCGCCGACGACGAGCGAGTGCGCGTTGTGCGCCTGCAGCTCGGGGAGTCTCGCGCTCATGGCGTCGAGGAACTTCCACTTCTCTTCCTGCTTCGGAGTGTCTGCCTCACCCGAGTTGACGTAGCAGCTCACGACCGTGAGCGGCGTTCCGTCGATGTCGAAGTCGGCCTCGATCCAACGGCCCGCGGAATCGAAGTCATCCGGGCCGAGGTCGGTGCGCACCGCCGTGATCGGGATGCGCGAAGCGATCGCGACGCCCGCGCGCCCCTTGGCGGTCGCGAGGTGGTCGTGCAGGTGCCAGTCAGCGGTATCGATGAGCTTGTGCAGCTCCTCGGTCGGTGCGCGAACCTCTTGCAGCGCGAGGATGTCGACGTCGCGTTCGGCGAGCCAGTCGCCCATGCCCTTCTTGTAGGCGGCACGGACTCCGTTGACGTTCACTGACGCGATGCGAATGGTTCTTGGCATGGGTTCGAGTCTAGACGCGGCCACCGACACGCGGCGAGGCCGCCGTCATCGCCGTCGAGCCGAGCGCGTCGCTGAGGGTGCTCAGGGTCAGGAGAGGTCGATGAGGCCGGCGCGGGAGGCTCGGATCAGCACCTGGACACGATCACGCGCGCCCCACTTCGTGAAGATATGGCTCAGGTGCGACTTCACGGTTCCCACGGACAGGTGCATCTTGAAGGCGATCTCGGCGTTCGAGAGCCCCCGCCCCAGGGCTTCCACGATTTCAAGTTCCCTCGAGGAGAGCGTCTCGCTGTCTCGGAGCGGCGCATGGGGGCGAGAGGGGGATGCTCGGATGTTCTCGATGAGCCGGGAGATCACGCGCGGCGACAGGGCGCTGTCCCCTGCATGAACGTCCTTGACGGCGGTGACGATGTCGTCCGGCTCTGCGTCCTTGAGAAGGTAGCCGGAAGCTCCTGCTCTGAGCATCGGCGTGATCGTGTCGATCGTTCCGAAGGTGGTTATCGCGAGGACTCGCGTGCCGCTCACCCCAGTCGTGATTCGCTCCGTCGCGGCGATGCCATCGACCCCTGGCATCTGCACATCAACGAGCGCGACGTTCGGTCTCAACCGGTGCGCAAGCCTGACGGCCTCAGCACCGTCAGCTGCTTCACCGACGACCTCGAGCCCGTCTGCCTCGAGGAAGACTCTGAGCGCGCGACGGACGAAGGCGTCGTCGTCGGCGATGAGCACGGAGACCTGGTCCACGCGAATCAGAGTAGATGAACGTGAGAGCGCGGGTGGTTGACTAGGATAAACCGGTCCAAGCTTGGGAGGGAGTCAGCTCCATCGATGATGAATGCGACGGTTCCCAGCTGGGGTCGACGGCTTCTCGCGTTCGGAACCGACGCGCCCTGGACGGGGGTGGAGCGAACGACGCTGCTGTGGCTGGCTGCTGGAGCCACCGTCATCGGAGGTGGCTTCGCTGTCCTCGTCGACGACGTGAACCTCCCCTCGTCGTTGTTCCGATTCGGCCTGACGCTGATCTTCGTCGTGTTCGTCTGGTCTGCTGCTGTCGCCGCCTCGGCCCTGGTCGGGGCTATGGTCCTCTCGATCTCCTTCGACATGGAGATCATCGCCCTGCTCGCGATGGCGGTTGCTGTCGGCTGCGTCGTGCGCGTCGGCACGGTCGGTCTCGTCGCGACCTACGCTGGCGCGTTTTTCCTCGCATCCACCGCGCTTGTGGAAGGGGCCGCTCATGTGCTGAATCTGTCTGGCTTCGTCGCGAGTCTGATCGTTGCCGTGGTTGCCGGCGCGATCGGTCTGCTCTTGCGGTTGGCAGCCGAGCGAGAGCAGCGTCTCCAGGCACGCGTCGAATCTGTGGCGAGAGCTCTGCAAGAGGCCGCAATGGGAGAGCGGCTCCGACTTGCAGACGAACTCCACGACGTCATCGCGCACGACCTCACGGTCGTCGCCATGCATGCGAGAGTTCTGGAGTCGGAAATCTCCGATGAGGTCCGCGCAGAGTCTCAGAGCGCGATCGGAACCAGCGCGCGCAAGGCGCTCGAGGATCTGAGGCGGGTGGTCGAGCATGCGCAGAGCTCGCCACTCCTCGCGGAGGCCCCACCCATGGATCTCGATCAGACATTCGCTGCCACATCCCGGGAGCTCTCGGCAGCCAACTACGCCGTCGAGATTCGAGGTGCATCGAATCGAGCGCAGCTCCCTCGTCTTGTCGACGGTGCGCTCGCGCGGATCCTCCTCGAGTCGACGACCAACATCCTCAAGCACGGAGAACCAGGACCTGTGCAGATCGCGATGCAGGTGTCGGCCGAGGCTGTGGAGATGACCGTTCGGAGTCCGATTCGTCGACAGGCTCAGCCACGGGCCCTCCCGTCCGGTGGATACGGCACTGTTCGCATGGCGGCACGTGCCCACCAGCTCGGCGGCACGTGTGACGCCGGGGAGGAAACCGACGTCTGGATCGTGCGCGCGTTTCTCCCGATCCGAGCCCGGCCCGGGAGGGCCGCCTGAGGAAGGCCTAGACGCGTCCGCCCTCGAACCGTCGACGCTGAGCTTCGGCTTCGATGCGGCGCTGCTGGCGCAGCAGGGTGCGGTACTCGGCCATCGCCTTCCAACGGAAGAAGCGCGGTGCCGCGTTGAGGCGTTCCCTGGCCTCGATGACCTCGGTCGCGATCTTCTCGCGCTCAGCGCGCAGGATCGTGTCGGTCGACTCCTCCCGCGCTTCCTTCGCGGTGAGGAGCCTGGGCGATGCCCCGATGTCATCCATCGTCACCTTGACCCAGGCCGCCGTCAGCAGCAGCACGGTGCAGAGCAGGTTGAGGAAGATCATGAGACCGAGGAGCACGGCGAACGAGGCGACGAGCGGGTTGCTCGTCGCGCCTCCGATGAGCGCCGTCGAGATCTGCTTCAGGACGCCGATGATGATGGCTCCGAGGAAGGCGGCGAAGAACAAGGAACGCGTCGGGATGCGCAGACCGGCGAGGATGCGCAGGATGCCCGCGAGGACGACGGTGTCGAAGCCGAGCAGGATGAGCACGGTCACGATGCGGATGGCGACGATCGCGAATCCGCTCGACTCGTCGATGCCGACAGTCCTGAGCAGCGACGAGAGGAACGTGGAGGAGAGCACGGTCAGCGCCGCCGAGATGGCGAGGGCAACCGCGAAGGCCAGGAGGAAGCCAAGGTCGATGAGCTTCTGCACGACGAAGCTCCGCTTCGTGGCGACCGGCACATCGAAGATGGTGCGGATGCCGGTGCGGGCTTGGCCGAGCCAGCCGAGCGCGGTCCCGAGGGTACCGATCAGGGCGATTGCGCTCGCCCAGCCGAAGGCACCCGTGTTCTCGAGCAGACTCGGGTCGATGGCCCCGTCTTCGCCGATGAGGCCGGGCAGCGAGGAGTTGAGGACCCCGATGAGACCATCGCGGAGGTCTGGGTTCGTCGCCAGGAAGATGCCAGCGACAGAAAAGAGTAGCCAGATGCCCGCGAAGATGGAGAAGATAGCGGAGTAGGCCATGCCACCAGCAAGCACCGAGGCACTCCTCGCCCCGAAATGGGCGAAGACTCGGGCGGGGCGAGTAGCTTGAGCCCAGGCGATCAGCGCTTTCATGCGCTCGCCGAACGGCGCCTCCGGGGGGAACTTCGGAAACGGCGGCGCGAACGTGGAACTGCGCGAACTCTTAGCTGAGTTTTGCTCGATCACGGTCGAAGCCTACGTTGCTGTGCCGATACGCTGTCTGAGTTACCAGCACGAAGGAGTTGCTATGAAATACACGGGGTTTGGCGTCGGGACCGGCGTCGCTTTCGGTGAAGTCCTACGCATGCCTGATCCGCTCCCCGAACCGGCCGACGAGCGCGCCACAGGCGACGCCGCGACCGAGTACGAGCGGGCAATCGCAGCACTCCGTGAAACCGGCGAGGCGCTGACCGCGCGCGCGGCAACCGTCGACGGCGCCGCGAAGAACGTGCTGGAGTCGCAGGCCATGATGGCCGCCGACCCGTCGCTGGCCGACAGCATCAAGTCAGCCACCGAGGGCGGCAAGACCGCGGAGCGCGCAGTCTTCGAGTCCTTCTCCTCGTTCGCGGAGATGCTCAAGAGCCTCGGTGGCTACCTCGCGGAGCGCGCCACTGACCTCGGCGACGTCTCGCAGCGTGTCATCGCGCTGCTCCGCGGCGTCCCCGCCCCGGAGGTGCCGTCGAGTGACACCCCGTTCATCCTCGTCGCTCATGACCTCGCACCCGCAGACACGGCCAAGCTCGACCTGTCGAAGGTGCTCGCCCTCGTCACTCGTGACGGCAGCCCGAAGGCGCACACGGGCATCCTCGCGGCCGAGAAGGGCCTCCCGGCCGTTGTCGCTGTCAAGGAGGCCGACAGCCTGCTCGACGGCATGACGATCGTCGTCGACGCGGCGAAGGGGCAGGTCATCACCGAGCCCACGCCGGAGCGCATCGCCGAGGCTCAGGCTGAGATCGACCGCGTCGCGGCGATGAAGGCAGCTCCGATCGAGCCGGGTGAGCTCGCCGACGGCACCCCCGTGCAGATCCTCGCGAACATCGGCAAGCCAGTGGATGCGGAGCGCGCGGCCGCGCTCGGCGCCGAGGGTGTCGGCCTGTTCCGCACCGAGTTCCTCTTCCTCGACAGCGACACTGCGCCGACGGTGGAGAAGCAGACGGCCGACTACACAGCTGCGCTTGCTCACTTCCCTGGCAAGAAGGTTGTCGTGCGCGTGCTCGACGCCGGCGCCGACAAGCCCCTCGCGTTCCTCACCGAGGCCGACGAGCCGAACCCCGCTCTCGGTCTCCGTGGCATCCGCGTGCTCATGAAGAAGGAGCAGATCCTCCGCGACCAGCTCCAGGCGCTCGCCAATGCTCAGGCTGCGACCGAAGCCAAGGTCTGGGTCATGGCCCCCATGGTCTCCGACGCGCACGAGAGCGAGCACTTCACGTCGCTCGCCCGCGAGTACGGCCTCATGACGGCTGGAAGCATGATCGAGGTTCCCTCGGCTGCGCTCCTTGCTGAGCAGATCCTCGAGTCGAGTGACTTCGTGTCCGTCGGAACCAACGACCTGACGCAGTACACGCTTGCCGCCGACCGCCTCCTCGGCAGCGTCGCATCGTTCCAGGACCCGTGGCACCCGGCGGTGCTGCGACTCATCGAGCGCATCGGTGAGGCTGGCGAGCACCACCAGAAGAACGTCGGCGTCTGCGGTGAGGCTGCAGCTGACCCGAACCTCGCGATCGTGCTCGTGGGCCTCGGCGTCCGTTCGCTCTCGATGGCGCCTCCGGCGTTCGTGGAGGTCCGTGCGGCGCTGAAGCGCGTCACGCTCGAGCAGGCGAAGGAGATCGCGCACCTCGCGATCTTCGCCAAGTCGGCTGAGGGTGCCAAGGGCCGCGTCGTCGATGCTCTCGCGACGCGCGGTGTCATCACGACGGCCGTGCCGGTCGTCGAGGTCTAGCCACTCGCTTCTGGCCGGGCGGTTCGCTGCCCGGTTGCGCACTTCCAGAGCGGGGTGCATTCGGAGATTTCCGGATGCGCCCCGCTTTTGCGTACCGGGGTTCCTGTATGGACTCCAACAACGTATAGTTGCACAGAATCTAGAAACATGGAGTGTGCATGTCAGAACCCGGCCCCGTGGCCGCTCTTGAACGCGTCACGGTGCGATACGGGGCGGGTGCACCAGCGCTCGACGGCGTCGACCTGGAACTCCAGCGAGGCGAGATCATCGGCATCGTCGGCGAATCTGGCGCCGGAAAGTCGACGCTGCTGCGGCTGCTCGATGCAGACGAGTCCCCGACACACGGTCGGGTGCTCATCGAAGGGGCCGACCCGGCTGGCATGCGCGAACGCGACCGGCGAGGCCTGCGTCGGAGCATCGGCATGGTCTTCCAGAGCTTCAACCTGCTCGCGAACCGCACGGCGAGACAGAACGTCGAACTTCCGCTGCGACTGCAGCGTCGCCGCGATCCGCAGTTCGTCGACGAGCTGCTCGACTACGTCGGCCTCAGTGACCGGGGCGGCGACTACCCGGCGCAGCTCTCGGGCGGGCAGAAGCAGCGGGTGGCCATCGCGCGCGCGCTCGTGACGAGGCCTCCACTGCTGCTCTGCGACGAGCCGACGTCTGCGCTCGATGAGCGGACGACGAGCGACATCCTGCGCCTGCTTGCCGCCACGAGGGACGACTTCGGCACGACGATCGCGCTCGTCACGCACGAGCTCGCCGCGGTCAAGGCGATCTGCGACCGAGCCGCGATCCTCGACAAGGGCCACCTGCAGGGGATCGTCGCCGTCGAGCACAGCGGGCGGGATGACCATGGCTCCTACGTCGAGCACGCGAAGCGGGTGCTCGGGTCGTGATGGAACTCGTCGACAGCATCGTCTCCTCGCTCACTGCCAACGCCGATGCCATCGGTCAGGCGCTCGCCGAGACCGGCTACATGCTCGTCTTCTCGCTTGCCGCAGCCGTGGTCCTCGGGTTGCCTCTCGGCGTCCTCATCTACCTGACTCGGCCAGGTGGGGTGCGCGAGAACCGTGCGCTGTGGCGGGTCGCGAACCTCTACGTCACCGTCGTCCGCTCGTTCCCGTTCCTCCTGTTCGTCGTGTTCCTCATCCCCCTCACACGCCTGGTCTTCGGCACGACCTTCGGCACGCAGGCAGCGACCTTCCCGCTGTGCTTCGTGGGCGTCGCGATCTATGCGCGGCTCGTCGAGCAGATCCTGCTCGAGGTGCCGTCCGGCGTGCTGCACGCGGCGAGGTCGATGGGCGCGGACACAGGGCAGGTCGTCACGCGCTTCCTGTTCGTGGAGGCGCGCAGCGGGCTCGTCTACGCGCTCACCTCCGCCGCCATCAGCCTGCTCTCCTACTCGACGGTGCTCGGCGTCGTCGGTGGCGGTGGGCTCGGCGACTTCGCCCTGCGCTACGGCTACCAGGAGTACGACTACCCGCTCATGTACACGACGATCGTGATCGTCATCGTGTGCGTGCAACTGCTCCAGACCGGTGGGCACCGGCTCTCCGTCGCCCTCGACCGCCGCTGAGCGGCATCCCCGACTTCCCCATCCACGCTCCGCGAGATCCGAAAAGGAACCACCTGTCATGAGACTTCGACTTCGCACGTTCGGTGCGGCGCTAGCCGTCAGCTCGCTTGCCCTGCTCACTGCGGGGTGCGCCCCGTCGTCGGGCGAGGCCGCCGGTGGGGGTGATGTCGTCACGATCAAGGTGGCGGCGACCGTGACCCCCATGACGGACGTCGTCGAGGCGGCCGCCGAGGCTATCGAGGATGGCTACGAGATCGAGCTGGTCCCGGTCTCCGACTACGTGCAGCCGAACGTGCTCGTGGAGAACGGTGAGATCGACGCCAACTTCGTGCAGTTCGTTCCGTTCATGGAGGAGTTCAACACGAAGAACGACGCCTCGCTCGTCGGCGTGCAGCCGATCTACTCGACGGTCGTCGCGTTCTACTCGAAGAGCCTGGGCTCGCTCGACGAGCTGCCGCAGGGTGGCAGCGTGGTCATCCCGAACGACAGCGCCAACGCGGCCCGCGCGCTGCAGCTGCTCGCCGACGATGGCATCATCACGCTCGATCCGGCCGTCGAGCGCTTCAAGGGCAAGGTGGCGGACATCACCGAAAACCCGCGCGATCTGAGCATCACGCAGGTCGATCTGCTGCAGCTCAACACTGCCTACGAGGAGGCGGATGCGGTCTTCAACCTGCCGTCGTTCGCGCGCCAGCTCGGGCTGACGCCCGTCGACAACGGCCTTGCGATCGAGCAGGACCCGCAGTTCGCGGTCACGCTCGTGACGCGCGAGGACAAGCTCGGTACTCCCGCGATCGTGGCGCTCGAGAAGGCGTTCACGAGCGACAAGGTGCGGGAGACGCTCGAGTCGCTGGATGTGCCGCCCGCGTTCTAGGTCTCACGGCTTCGCCGGCGTCGGCGGAGATCGCCGCCAGCGATTGGCGGGGGAGGGGTGAACTCCAGGAGGGACAACGGGCTGCTGTTGCGCGGACGGGCCGCCGTCTCGTTCACCTGCAGTTGTGTCGCGAACGGGACATTCTTTCGCTAGGGGGCAGTCGTGGTGCTGGCGAGGGGCGGCGAGTACTCGCGCAGCAGGAGCGAGGCATTGTGTCCGCCGAAGCCGAATGAGTTCGAGAGCACGCTGCGGATGCGCGCGGGCCGAGCCGCGTGTGCGACCACGTCGAGTTCGGGGAACTCCGGGTCGTCGAGGTTGAGGGTCGGTGGGATCACCGAGTCGCGCATCGTCAGCAGGGAGATGATCGCCTCCAGGGCACCCGCGGCGCCGAGCAGGTGGCCAGTTGCCGACTTGTTCGCGGTGACGGGCACCATCCCGAGCCGGGATCCGAGCAGCTCCCGCAGGGCAGCCGTCTCCATCGCATCGTTCAGGGGGGTGCTCGTGCCATGCGCGTTGACGTGGTCGAGTTCGCTCGCGTCGAGGCGGGCGTCCTCGATGGCGAAGCGCATGGCGGCGAGCGCACCGCTGCCGTTCGGCCGTGGGGACGTCGGGTGGTAGGCATCGGAGGTCGCGCCGTACCCGGCGACCTCGCCCAGGACCTCAGCGCCTCGCGCGAGCGCGCTTGCCTCGGACTCAACGAGGAGCGCGGCCGCGCCTGCTGCCATGACGAACCCGTGACGCGCGCGGTCGAAGGGCCTGCTGGCCGCCTCAGGTTCCTCCTCGTGTCCGAGGGCGAGGGCTCCGAGTGTCGCGTTGACGGCGAGGTTGACCCGGTTCAGACAGTCGTCGGCTGCGACGACCAGGACGGCGTCCGCGTAGCCGTGCCGGATGGTGCGCATCGCCTCGCCGAGCGCGACGGTGCCGCTTGCGCACGTCGCGGAGAGGCCGGCGCTCGCGCCTCGCGCCCCGTACCGCTCGCTGAGGTAGGCGGCGGCCGCGTCCGGGCCGCCGTAGACGACGACGCCAGGCGGAACCCTGCGTGGCCCGGAGGTGTCGAGGATGCGCGCGGCGTCCTGCGTGAGCGAGACCGGGCCAGAGCCGGTCGCGATGGTCACGGCGAACCTCGCCGCGTCGAACGGCAAGGAGCCCGGCATGATCCCAGCTGAGCGCATCGCCTCGCCGGCGGCAGCGATGGCGTACTGCGCGTGCCGGTCGAGGCGCGCAACGTCACGCTTGGGCAGGTGCGCCGCGGCGTCGAAGCCGCGCACCTCGCCGGCGACGCGGACCGCGAGGTCGCTCACATCCACGCTCGTGATCAGCCCGATGCCGCTCTTGCCTGCGAGGAGCGACGACCACGTGCTGTCGACGTCGAGCCCGTTCGGGGTCACAGCACCGACGGCCGTGACGACGGCGCGCCTCACAGTCGCTCCGCGTCGCCAGCGGTGACGAGGTCGAGGACAGCCGTGCGGCGGATCTTCCCGCCCGCCGTGCGCGGCAGGAGCTGCGCACGGTAGAGGCGGTGGGGCACGAACTGCGGCGCGAGGTGCGCGCGCAGGTGGCCGAGCATCTGTGCTTTGCCGGGCAACGCATCCGCGTCGCCTTCGACGACGACCACGACGATCGCGCCGAGCTTGCTGTCTGGCAGGGCGACGGCGCAGCACTGCTCGCAGCCGGGCAGCGAGGCGAGTGCGCGTTCAACCTGGGGGAGCGATACCTTGTGCCCGCCAGAGACGGCGACGTCGCCGGCCCGGCCCAGCAGCTGGATGCGCCCGTTCGCGAACGACGCGAGATCGTTGACGCTCGCCCAGCCGTCGGTGTCGGTGATGCGATCCGCGCTCGTCGCGGCGAGGTAGCGTTCGACGGCAGAGCCGACGCGGATGTGGAGCGTACCGGTCTCGCCGGCGGGCACCTCCACCCCGGACTCGTCGCGCACGCTCACGTCGACGCCACCGAAGGGCGTCAGGTTCGTCCCATCGCCCTCGTCGCTGAAGCCGATGAAGCCGATCTCCGAGGCGCCGTAGTAGCTGCGCAGGTGCGCATCTGGGACGGCGTCCTCGAAGCCGCGGCGGATGTGCTCCGGCTGGTTGGCTCCGCCCGTGATCACCTCGACGAGCGAGCCGAGGGGCAGTTGCTTCCGGCGGGAAGCTTGGAGGATCGCGAGCAGCATGGCCGGCACACCCACGAGGCGCTCGATGCGCTCGCCGGCGATCGTGTGTGCCGCAGCCTGGGCGTCGAACCCGCTCTGCATGTGCAGCGAGCCGCCGGTGGCGAGCACCTCGACGAGCGCGTAGAGGGTGAGGCTGTACGAGAGCGGGCCTGGCGCGATCGTGGCGCGTCCGTCAGCGGTGCCGAGGTACCGGCGGCTGATGTCGACGTTGTGGTCCCAGCTGCCGCGCGTCCGGAGGAACCCTTTCGGGAGGTCGGTGGTGCCGGACGTGAAGAGCAGCAGGAAGGGCTCGTCGCGCGGCCGGATCTCCGGACCGGGTGCCGAATCGCCGCGCTTGGCGAGCGCATCTGCCGCCGTCGCGTCGAACGTCGCCAGGGAGATGACCTTGCCGCCCCACGCTGCCGCGTTCAACTGCGCCTCGAACTCGGGGTCGTCGGTGATGATGAGCGCGGGCTCGACGCGGCGCAGGATCTCGAGGCGGTGCTCGAGTGGCCACAGTGGGTCGAGGACGGCCGCGACTCCGCGGAAGCTGATGACACCCGTGAGGAGGCGGGCAGCGTCGATGGCGCGCGAGAGGGAGACGGCGACGATGGGGACGCCGTGTGTCTCGGTTGCGGATGCGCCGCTCGCGATCGGCTCGCGCGAGCCGAGCAGGGTCTCGACTCCAGCCCGCACGGCCGCACACGAGCGGAAGAGGTCGCCGTAGCTGAGGCGCTCGCCGTCACCGGAGAGCGCGGTGCGCGTGGGCCAGCGAGCGGCGGTGGAGATGAGCGTGCGAGTTATGGGCACCAGGCGAGTCTAGAACGTGTCCCCTGGCCGGCTCCGGGGGAAGTCAGCCAGGGGACACGTGGTCGAGGGTCTAGTCGAGCCCGCCTCGGAAGCGGGTGATGTACTCGGCGTGGTCGGCGAGCTCCTGGGTCACGCGTTCCGGCGACCAGTCCGCCGCATCCGCTGCCACGGCCGCTGATTCTTCGGCGACGGAGACTGCCAGGTCCGCTTCGAGGCCGACCATCGCCCGTCGGTGCAGGATGTCGCTGAGGTGCACGGCGCTCTCGTGTTCGATCGCGAACACGATCTCGGCGGCGACGATGGCCGATGGGCCGTCCCCGATGACGCGAGCGAGTTCGGGGCGCTCTTGGGCGAGTGCTGCGATGTCGAGGGCGCGTGCTCCGTAGACCCGCGCGAGGCGGTCCGAGATGCCGTCGTCCCATGGGAGTTCTCTCGCGAGGCTCGTGCGACGCAGCGACGTGCTCGGCCACTTGGTCCAGGATGCGCCGGGCAGGGCGGCCTTGGCTGCGCCGGATGCTGGGAGCTTGCGGTGGAGGAGCTTGTCGGCGAGCAGGTCGACGGTTTCCTTCGCGAGGCTGAGGTGGGGTGTGAGCTTCCCGCCGACGATGCTCACGAGGCCCTTGCGGTCGGCGTGTGCCGTGATGATGTGGCTGCGTGAGATGGCACTGGGGTTCGCTGCGTCGACGAAGGGCAGCGGGCGCACGCCTGTGTAGCTGTAGAGCACGTCGGCCTTCGTGAGCTTCGCCTGGGGGATGATGAGGTTGGTCTCCTTGAGGATGTAGTCGACCTCCTCTGCCGTGCCGCGCGCCTGGCCTGGGTCGCCGTCGAAGCGGTCGTCGGTGGTCCCGATGAGGTACTTGCCGTTCCACGGGATGACGAGGATCGCTCGGTTGTCGGTGAATGCCTCGTAGTAGATCGTCGCGGTCGGGGCGCCGGGGAAGGCGTCGACGACGAGGTGGGTGCCGGTGGTGCCGCCGATCTGTCGCTTGACTCCGGCTGGCAGTGAGAGCTGGTCGAGCCAGGGGCCGGCCGCGTTGACGATCGTGGTGCCGCGGACGGTGAAGCGCTCGCCGGTCGGCACGTCGATCGCTTCCACACCGGTGATCGTGTCGCCGTCGCCCAGGAGGCGCTCGACGCTCGTGTAGTTCGCGACGATGGCGCCGGCCTGGCTTGCGCTGAGGATGGTCTCGAGCACGAGTCGCTCTGGGTAGGAGATCTGAGCGTCGTAGTAGTGGAGTCCGCCACCGAGACCTCGCCGGCGGAGGCCGGGGAACTCGGTCGCGAGTTCCTTCACGCCGAGGTGCCGGTGCGAGGGGAGCGACTTCTGGAGGGACAGGATGTCGTAGAGGATCATCCCGATCCTGAACATCCAACCGGGCAGGTGGTTGTGCTTGTAGAGGGGCACGATGAACGGCATGGGTTCGATGAGGTGGGGGGCGATGTGCAGGAGTGCCTCGCGGTCGTGGAGCGACTCGTAGACGAGTGGGATCTCGCCGTGCTCGAGGTAGCGGAGTCCGCCGTGGATGAGGCGGGAGTTCCAGGCTGAGGTGCCTTCGCCGAAGTCGTTGCGTTCGAGGAGGGCGACGCTCAGGCCGCGGAGGGCTGCCTCTCTCGCGATCGCGGCGCCGTTGATGCCTGCGCCGACGACGACGGCGTCGAAGGTGCCCTTGGCGAGTTCGCTTGGGGTGGCGCGCGGCAGTCCGCGGTGGAGGGAAGTGCTTGGCGTCGTTGCCATGGTGCTCCTGACCCGGTCGTGCGGCCTGGCCGCGAAACGAAGTTGTATGTACATGTTCGCACAGGATTAGACTGGCGGCGAGTGCGCTGCATGAGAGTGTGCTCGAAGACCCTGGAAGTCACGACAACGGAGGAACAGCAATGACGCTGCCAGCCATGATGATCGGTCACAGCTCGAAGTCCTACGCGACCCTCGCCGACACGCGAGCGTGGGTCGCCGAGGTCGTCCAGGGCTTGAAGGGCAGCCCCCGGAGCGGCGACGGGATCTTCCTCTGCACTCCAGACCCGGTCATCTCGATCGCAGGCAATGGGCTCGACGAGATCGGCGCGCTTGTCGGTGCCCAGGATGTCTCGCCCTTCGGGCTCGGCGCCTTCACGGGCGAGACGGCCGCCGAGGTGCTCTCGGAGGTCGGGGCGACGCTGGTCATGGTCGGCCACCCCGAGCGGGCGAAGCTCCTCGGCGAGACGCTCGCCGATGTCCGCGAGAAGTGCCGGGCGGCCTCCGACGCTGGGGTCGTTCCCATCCTCATCGCCGGCGAGCCAGAGCGGGGCGAGGGTGCCAGGTCGATCATCGACCGGCAACTGGCAGAGGCCTTCGCGGATGTTCCCGACGACCGGCCGATCGTCGTCGCCTACGAGCCGAGCTGGGCCATCGGGCAGCCGGAGCCTGCCCCCGGAGACTATGTCGCCGGCACGATCGCGCATATCCGCGAGCAGCTCTCCGGTCGCGCCGGTGATGTTCGCATCCTCTACGGCGGCAGCGCTGGACCTGGCACGTTCGCCGCGATCTGGGCGGCAGCCGAAGAGCTCGGCGCGGGCCACCCAGACGGCGTGTTCCTCGGCCGGTTCGGGTTGCAAGCCGCTGGCTTCCTCGAGACCGTGCGAGAGGTGCGAGAGGTGCAGGACTCTCAGGCGCGCTGATGATGCACGGAGTGGATCCGCGCGGGCCGCGAGCGTCCACCCTGCTCCGTCAGGAATCGAGGGAGGAAGCCCCTCAGATCCAGCGCTTGGCGGGCGGTACCGTCTCGAGCTGCTTGCCCTGGAAATCTGCCGCCACGACCCCTGACGACGAGCGTCCCGTCGACCACGCGAGGAGGGCAGAGAGCGTGCCCGACACCTGCAGGTCCGTGTCTCGGACCCCTAGCCCGCACTCGGCGGATGCCCACGGGTGGAACACGCGCTGATCGTCCGTCGCCGTCGCGCTCACGAAGTGGTCCTGAAGCGCCCAGGTGTCAAGGACCTCCTGCACGATGCGTCGCTGGTGGACGGCAGGCACGTCGGCTGGAGCGAATCCGGCGTCGAGATCGATGAGATGCATCCAGAGTTCGCGAGATCTCAGCGTCAGCGTGTCCCTGACCGGCAGCGGCGAGTCTCTTCCATCTCGGACCTGGTACTCCCAGCTTCCTTCTGGAAGCGCCGACCAGGCGGATTCGAAGCCTCGAGCTTCCTCCACGGAGAGCCGTCGCAGCTGCGCGGCAGTCAGGCGCGCTCCAGCGTCGATCTCCGCATCTCGTGCTGCGCGGGACGCGTACATGGGTACCCGCTTCCCGGTCGAGGCCCAGTCCACGAGGCGAGACAGTGCGCGAGCGTTGTAGGCCACATGGGCCACGACATGGGCACGCGACCAGCCGGGAAGCAGCGAGTCGACCCGAAGGTCCCCATCGTCGAGGCGGGAGAGGAGCGCATCGAATCGCTCTTGCGCCTCGTAGACTTCTCGGAGCCTCGCAGCCGCATCGGAAGCGCTCTCGGAACCGTGCGTTCCTGCGTCCGTGCCTGTGCTCTCAGCTGTCGCATGGGGCTTCGTCATCTTGCTCCTGCTTTCTCGAATCGGATGCTCTCGGGGAGCGGGGTGGCGTCGGCGTTCGAAGTCGGTCGCCCGTCGTAGCTGAGCTTTCCGCCCAGCACCGTTGCCACAACAGCGATCGCGGAGATGTCGGGCGACGTGATCGGTGAGGACGCGAGAACGGTCATGTCGGCGAGCTTGCCGACCTGCAGGGTGCCCTTGTCCTGGATCTGACCGGTAGCCTCTGCCGCCCACTCCGTGTGCGTCCGCAGTGCTTCCTCTGGTGTGATTCCCTCCCTGGTTCCGAGGACGCTGCCGCCCTCGGTGAGGCGATCGACGGCGGACTGCATGCCCCTTCTGAGGTTGTTGTCGGCCACGGGCAGATCCGACGAGCCCGTCAGGATCGCACCGGCGTCGATGATGGAGCGTCCGCGATACAGCCAGTCGCGTCGTTCTTCTCCCACCCGTTGAAGGATCTGGTCGCCGAGGGGGCCGATGAAACCCGCCTGGGGTGTCACGGCGATGCGCAGACGCCCGGCGCGCGTGACCTGGTCTGGCCGGGCGATTCCGAAGTGCTCGATCCGGCATGGTGCCGGGAGGGGGCCGTAGAGGGCCTGGGCCTCCTCGATCAGGTCGAGAGCAAGGTCGATCGCCGCGTCGCCGATGGCGTGCAGGGCGAGCGGCCAGCCCGCGCGGTAGACGGCGAGTGCTTGCTCTCGGTAGTGCGCTGGCTCGTCGAGCAGGTACCCGCGATTGTGGTCGTGCCCGCAGAAATCCTCGGTCACAGCGGCCGTCGCGCCGAGCAGCGACCCATCGAGGAAGACCTTGATGTGCCCGAAGCGCACCTCGTCGGATCCGAACCCGAAGTGGATGCCCAGATCGAGGCCACGTCCCTCGCCGTGTCCGTGGAAGTCGGCCGCGTGGCCCTTGAGCGGACGGAGGGCGTCTGCCGCCGGCATGAGCTGCGCGCGGGCGTGCAATGCGCCCCGTCTGGCGGCCGTCTGGTACGCAGCTGCTTCCACCGGGCTGTGCCCGATCCATCCTCCGCCGACGCCGGCTTCAGAGAAGCTGGTGATGCCCTCGGCGGCGTACCTGGAGGTTGCTGCCTCGATCGCATCCACGAGCGCATCTTGCGAGTACGGCATGAGCAGCGCCTGGACGAGTCCCTGCGCCGCCTCTTCGAGGACGCCGGTCGGGTTGCCGCTGTCGTCCGTGCGGAGGACACCGCCCACGGGGACTTCGAAGTCATCCCGGAAGGCGCCGATTCTCCGCAGGGTCTCGGTGTTGACGATGGACGAGTGCCCGGATGCGTGACGCATGGAGAGAGGGTGGTCGCCCGTGATCTCATCGAGGCGCTTGAGGCTGGGGTACGCACCGTCGTAGCGAGCTTGATTGAATCCCGTCACGTGGATCCACGCGCCGGGTTCGTGGTCAACCGCGGCGACTGCGGCTTCGATCGCCGCGTAGAGGGATGCGAAGGTGGGGCTCTCGCCTGCATCGACTGCCCCGAGGCTCAGCCCCCACCACGCCGTGTGGCAGTGCGCGTCGATGAATCCCGGAGTGATGCAGGCGTCGCCGAAGTCCAGCTCCTCCCTGGCGGTGATGTCGGTGAGTTCTTCGTCGAACCCCACGATGCGGCCGTTGAGGACTCCCACGCACGTGGCGTTCGGTCGTGATCGATCCATGGTGAGGATCTCTCGAGCCCGAACGATCAGGTCGATCCGCATGACGCCTTGCCTTCCTTGTTGCTCGTTCTGGTCTGCGCGTCGAGCGTCAGTGCTTGAACCCGGGGAGGGTGACGCTGAAGCGAGGTGCGATTGCGCCGCAGACGGCGGTGATGATCGAGATGAGGGCCAGCATGAGCGCCGCGGGCCACCAGGCGTCGTCGGCCGCCGCGACCAGGCCCGTGACGACGAGCGGAACGAATCCGGCCACCATGGCGGCCGTGTTGTTGGCGACCGCCACGCCCGTGTATCGGGTTCGTGCGGGGAAGAGGCCGGTCAGCACGGCTCCTGTCCCGGCGTAGGGGAAGGACAAGGTCGATACGGCCAGCACCATCGCGAGAATCACCAGGACCGGGACGCCTGACGTCAGCAGCATGAACGCGGGGATCGCCACGAGCGCGGAAGCGATTCCGCCCCAGAGGATGACGCGGCTGGAGCCGAATCTCGCCCCGAGCCTTCCCGCCCACAGGATCACGAAGATCTCCGCCGTGGCGGCGGCGATGGTGCCGAGAAGCATCAGCGACGGCTCGTAGTCGAGGACGTTGACGCCGTACCAGACGCAGAAGGTGGTCACGAGGTAGAAGCCGCCCATTCCGAGGAGCGAGGCGCCCAGGCCGACGAGGATCTGTCGCCAGCTGTGTGCGAACGTCGTCCGAACCGGCGTGGGTGCTGTCTCTCCGGCAGCTTCCAGCTGGCGGAAGACGGGCGACTCCTCGAGCCGGCTGCGGATGTAGATGGCGATGAGCAGCAGGGGAAGCGAGAGCAGGAACGGGATCCGCCAGGCCCACGAGTCGAAGTTCTCTTGCGTGAAGAAGAAGGTGATCAGGAAGAACCCGCCTGAGGACAGGATCGTGCCGATCGGCGAGCCGATGAGGGGGATGACCGCGTATCTCGCTCGGAGGTGGAGGGGAGCGTTCTCGACGACGAGCGTGAGGGCTCCGGACCATTCGCCACCCACGAAGAGCCCTTGGATGACGCGGAGGAGCACAAGCAGGATAGGGGCGGCGATGCCGATCGCCGCGTAGGTGGGGAGGACGCCGATGAGCCCCGTGATGACGCCGATGCCGATGATGGTGATCATCAGGGTCTTTCGTCTTCCGATCCGGTCGCCCATAGCTCCGAAGATGATGCCGCCGATCGGGCGCGCGGCGACCCCCACGCCGAACGTTGCGAAGGAGGCGAGGGCGGCTGCGCTCGCGTTCTCGTTGGTGAAGTACTGCACGTTGAAGACGAGTGCTGCGGCTGCGCTGAAGAGGAAGAAGTCGTAGTACTCGAGTGCCGTGCCGACGAGGGCGCCGACGGCGACCTTGTTCGCGTCAGCCGAGCTCAGTTCTTGTACGGCGCTGTACTCGATCGTTGCTGTCGGTGCTTTGGGGCTCATGATGATCTCCATCGAGGATCTGGCCGGCAACCGCCGTGTGCGGAGGCCCAGAGGAAGCTTCCCAAGAGATTCGTCATGATTCAGGGGGCAAAGTCTCTCGACCTGCGGGCCAAATCGGTGCATGTGCACATAGTGTGAGGTGCATGACCTCAGCCCCCTCTCCGGGCATCTCCCGGCACCCGCTCGAGGCTGACCAAGCGCGTTGGCGTGCGATCGTCGACCTGATCGAGGTGCCGCTCCTCGTCGATTCGTTCATGGACCTGATCTTTGCCATCCCTGGCTACGCCTCATCCTTGGTCCCGCGGTCTGAGATCCGCAAGACGGCGACGCAGGCGTTCGACGCGATGATCGACGGGCTTCGAGCCGGTGGTCTGCCGGATGTCGTCGAGGTCGCCGACCGGGTCGGCGTCTCCCGCGCTCGGGCGGACGTGCCGCTCAGCTCGCTGATGTCGGCCATCCATGCTGACTTCCAGGTCCTCTGGGAGGCAGTGACACGGAACGCCTCCCCGTCTGATGCAGGCCTCATCGTGCGGCACACCGCTGTCGTCATCCGAACCGTCGACGAGTACGCTCAGCGGGCGCAGCGCGCGTACGTGGCTGAGCGGGAGCGCATGCAGGGGGAGGCTTCCGCGGTGCTCCAAGGGCATATTGCGAGTCTCTTCCAGGGGGCGCTGCCGAACGACCGGCTCCAGGAGGTCGCCGCGCATCTCGGAATGCCGGTCTCGGCTCCGCTGCTCGTGAGCGCCGCAGTGGGACCGGATGTGGAGCAGCTGCGTCTGGCGCTCGCGGATCTTGATCGCGTCGGCACTCGCTTCTTCACCCACACGGTCGCCGACGGGATCATCGCATTCGCACCGCAGGGAGGGTTGGGGGACCGGGGTGGCGCATCCAATCCGCAGCTCCGGCGACTGCGGGAGCATCGCGGAGGGCTCGTGGAGGCCCGCCGCGGGCTTGTCGAGCTCAGTCAAGCGGGTCAGGTCGCCGTGTCGCTCGCGCGTCTGCTTGGTCCGGACGAAGTCGGCGCCATGACCTGGGAGCGAGGATGGGCCCGCTTCGCGAGGCGCGCTGTCGTCGATGCGGGGGTGCCGCTGCTGACGGATGTGGATGCGGCGCTCGCGCGCTGCGGCCCCTCGGAGCAGGTTCGTCTCCGCGAGGCGGTCGCGAGTTATCTGAGGACCGGGAACATCAGTGTGTCGGCGGCTGAGCTCTTCTGCCACCGGAACACACTCGGGAATCGCCTGCGGCGGTTCGCCGAGGTCACCGGTGTGGATCCGATGGTGCCCAGTGACGCCGCCCGACTCGTCGTGGCGTGGAGCTAGCGCACTCGAGGAGCACCCCGTCATGGTGCTGGGGCGGCTGATGGGCGGCGCTGATCGGCCTTCCTAGTCGAGTGTTCCCCAGGCATCGATGGCCGCGTCGAGTTCCGGCGTCTGCCCGTCGGAGTCGCGGACGTCGCGGCCCTTGAGCGCCGCGTCGATCGCCTGGTGCATGGCGCGCCCGCCGGCCGCCGGCCCGCCCGGGTGCCCTTGGACTGCGCCGCCGACTCCGAGCACGATGTCGCTGCCGAGGTCGCCGATGTACTTGGCCACCGTCCCGGGGTGCACGCCTCCGCCGATGATGGGCGCCGTGCTTCGGAGCCCAGGGCGCCGCACCTTGAGCTGCTGCGCGGTCTGCAGGTACTGCAGTCTCGTGATCGGGTAGCCGCCGTACGGAGTGTTGACGAGTGCCAGGTCGGCGCCGGCGAGGCGGGGGAGGAGCCCGCTCGCGATGGGTGAGCTCATGCCGGTCGTCGCGTTCTCGAAGTAGGGGGCTGAACCGGCGAAGTGTCCGAGGATGGGCACGTCGACCGCATCGGCGAGCGCCTCCACCGATCCGTACCCGACGTTCGCGTAGCAGACCATGACGGCGCGGGCCCCCGCATCCACTGCCCGCCGGGCCGTGTCCAGCATGCGGTCTGGCCGGTCGGAGACGTTCGGGATGTACATGGTGCGTCTGCCGGTCTCCTCTGCTGCGCGATCGAGGGCCCGGTTGTAGGCGATGACGCGGTCGACGACGGGCGAGAAGTCGGTGTTGCCGAGCAGCTCATCGTCTTTGATCATGTCGATGCCGCCGAGTGCCGTCTCGTAGGCGATGGCCGCGCCCTCGTCAGGGGTGAGCCCTGTGCATGGCTTGAGCATGTTGAGGAGCAGTGGCCGGCTCTCGACGCCGAGCACCTCGCGGAGGCCTTGGATGCCGAACCGCGGGCCGCCGAACGCATCGAGTCGCGCTCGCGGGAACTCGAGGTCCACGAGCTTCGCCTCGAGCGACGTGGAGGCGTCATTGCCGATGAGGGTCGTGAGCAGCTGCGGGATGGAGTCGCCGATGTTGACCGCTGGCACGCCGATGGTCGCGTAGTACCAGCTCTCGTCCTGCGGCGCCGAGGTGGTGGTGTCGGCGGCGGGGATCGGCTGGATGCGCACGATGCGGGCTTCGTGCCTCTCGCGTAGCTCGGGTGTGAGGCCGGGGACCGGCAGCCAGGTGCCTGTGGTCTGGCCGACGGCGAAGCGCTGCACGACGGCGTGCGCATCCTGGGCCGCCGGGAGCTTGAAGACGTAGCTCGCGAGGATCAGGTCGCGCTCGAGAGCGAGGTCGGAGGGGACGAATTCGATGTCCATCAGTTCGGCTCCTGTCGTGGCGTCGAGGCGCCGATGCTCTCGGCCAGTTGCTCGAGGATCTCGGCCGCCCCGTCGTGCGCGTGGTGGCCGACGACGCCGCGCGCGATGTCCTTGACCTCTTGGCGGGCGTTCTCCATCGCGAAGGGGTAGCCGATTCGGGTGAGCCAGGCGAGGTCGTTGCCGCCGTCGCCGAGCCCGAGCGTGTTGGCGGGGTCGACGTCGTGCTCGGCGAGCATCGTCTCGAGCGCGTGCCACTTCGTTGCGTCCGGGGCGACGAACTCGAAGAAGCAGTACATGGAGCGTGTGCCGGAGGGGGCTTCGGCGAAGATGCGCGTCGAGACCGCGTCGAGCTGCGCCTCGCTGCCGAAGAGCATCACCTTGGTGATCTCTTCCGGCAGTTCGGCGGGGTCGCCGACGATGATGTCGCGTTCGTTGAGCTCCCGCAGGGTTCGCGAGCACTCGCCTTCCCGGTCGACGTAGATGTCGGTCACCGACCACCAGGTGCGTTCGAGCCCGAGGCGCGCGCCGAGGTCCAGGATTCGTCTGGCCTCGGCGTGCGTCATCGGTGTGATCGTCGTGTTGATGTCCTCGACCGGGTCGAAGATGACTGCCCCGTTGTTGCTTGCCACCGTGTTGCGGATGCCCGCTTGCCGTGCCAGCTCGAGCACGTTCTGCCTCGCTCTTCCCGTGAGGAGGATGACCGGGATGCCGTGCTCGACGAGCGAGCGGAGGGCGGCGGTCGTGCGCGGCGAGAGCTGGTGGTCGGCTCCGGCGATGGTGCCGTCGACGTCGAGTGCGACCGCTCGCACTTGGTCGAGGTTCACGGTGACTGGCACGGGGCGTGCTCCTTCTCTTCGGGGTGCTGCTGGTGGGTGCGTTCGGGGTGCGCGGGATCGGTGTCCGATTAGCCTGCGGCACCGATCAGTGCGCCGACTCCGAGCACGATCGTGGTTGCCGGCCAGATGGCTGCCGCGGGCGGGTCGATGTGGGTGTCGCCGTGAGACTGCCACAGGCGGGCGAAGAGCTCGCCGAACCAGGCGCCGATGACACCGGCGGCGGCGCCGATGATGATCGCGAGGGCGGCGTTCTCGCCGACGAGCGGGTAGAAGGTCGCAGCCGCCAGGGAGGCTGGCAGGGTGATGTGGTGCGTCACGGGCACCGGCTGACCTGCCGAGAGGAGGATGAGGGAGAGGGCGGAGATGCCGAACACGAAGGTCGACGCGTTGGCCGCATCCGGGAACGCCTGCACGAGCGTGATGGAGATGAAGGACGCGAAGAGGCCTGCGCCGACTCCGAGCGCGGTGTTGATGCCGAAGCTCTCCTGCGCGCGGATCCACGACCCGGCGTCATTGGGCTCGAACGAGTCGAAGCCGCTCTTGCCGGAGTTGTTGCGTGCGAAGACCTTGGTTCGGCCGAAGATGATGCGGGCGAGGATGGCGCTGATCACGACGGTGAGGGCGACGGAGTCGGTGATGTTGCCGAAGCCGGGGATGATGGCGATGAGCTTCTGCACGAAGTAGCCGAAGAGGCCGAAGACGGCGCCGACGGCGAGCACGTCTGGCTTGGCGAGGGCCGCGAGGGGGAGGACGATGTCCTTGCCGTTCTCCATGTAGCCGCGGCGGGCTGCGTACGCGGTGGCCGCGACGCCGCCGGCGAAGGCGATGTGTGGGCCGAATGCGGGGCCGAACGCGAGGTCGCTGATGATGGGGGCGTCGGGCACCGCGACCTGCGCGACGAAGCCGACGATGACGAGCACACCAGTGAAGACGAAGGCGTGAAGACTTCCGATCGCTGCTCCGAAGAAGCCACCTGCCAGTGCGGCGAGGATGGAGAACAGGTCGATTTCCATGGGCGAGGCCTTTCTCGACACGCGTCACCGTTGACGCGAACTCACCACAGCATATACAAGTCTATACATGCATGTGCAAGCATTGACATGTTCGTACACCAATCGTACGCTCGGCTCTGGCGGAACACCGCCCCGTGATCACAAAGAAGTGGGACGAAATGGCAAAGTACATTCTCGGTATCGATGAGGGCACGACCAGTGCTCGCGCGTTCATCATCGACGATGACTGCAACGTCGTCGGGTTCGCGCAGGCGGAACTCACGCAGCTCTATCCGAGGCCCGGCCTCATCGAGCACAACCCTCGTGAGATCCTCAACACGCAGCTCGAGGTGATCCGCGCCGCACTCCGCGACGCGAACCTGGAGCCGAGCGACCTCAGCGCGGTCGGCATGACCAACCAGCGCGAGACGGGTGTCGTGTGGGACAAGGAGACGGGCGCGCCCATCTACAACGCCATCGTCTGGGCGTCCAGGCACTCGGTCGAAGTCGTCGAAGGCTGGGTCGAGCAGGGCATCGGCCCGCTCATCCAGGAACGCACCGGCCTCATCCCGGATGCGTACTACACGGCCTCGAAGATCCGCTGGATCCTCGACCAGGTCCCCGGCGCGCAGGCTCGCGCCGAGGCGGGCGAGCTGCTGGCCGGCACGATCGACACGTGGCTCATCTGGAACCTCACCGGCCGGAAGGCGTTCGTGACCGACACGTCGAACGCGTCCCGCACCATGATGATGAACCTCGAGACCCTGCAGTGGGACGAGGAACTGCTCGGCCACTACGGCATTCCCCGCAAGATGCTCGCCGACATCGTCCCTAGCGGGGAGATCGTGGGCGACATCAGTGCCACCTTCGGCGCCCCCGTGCCGATCGGCGGCAACCTCGGCGACCAGCAGGCTGGCCTCTTCGGGCAGGCGGCGTTCACGAAGGGCCTCAGCAAGATGACGTACGGCACCGCCGGTGTGCTGAACATCAACTCGGGCGACAAGCCGCAGCGCATCGAGGGCCTCACGCCGAGCGTCGCGTGGACCGTCGAGGGCAAGACCTCCTATGAGATCGAGGGCGTGCTCTTCGCCATGGGCAAGACCATGCAGTGGCTGCGCGACGACCTGCAGCTCATCCACGCCGCCCCAGACAGCGAGTGGTACGCCGGCCAGGTGGCCAGCACCGAGGGCGTCTACCTGATCCCGGCCTTCACGGGCCTCGCCGCCCCCACCTGGGACCCGCACGCGCGCGCCGCGATCATCGGCATGAGCAACGCCACGACCCGACTCCACATCATCCGCGCAGCCGTCGAGTCGATGGTGTTCCAGACGCGCGACGTCGTCGAGGCTGCCACCGCGAGTGGCGAGATCTCCATCTCCGAGCTGCGCGTCGACGGCGGCGCCGTGAAGAACAACCTCCTCTGTCAGCTGCAGGCGGATGTGCTCGGCATCCCGGTCGTACGCCCCAAGATTGCGGAAGCCACGATCTTCGGGGCCATGCTCCTCGGCGGAATGTCGGCCGGCATCTTCGCCGACCTCGAAGAAGTCGAAAGCAAGTGGCAGGTCGACCGCGTCTTCGAACCGCAGCGCTCGCGGGACGAGGCCGATTCCATGTACGCAGGCTGGCGCGCCGCACGCGAGCTCACCATGGGGTGGGCGAAGAAGGTCGCGTAGCTCTCGCGCCCCTTGCGCTCGCGAAGGTGCCCTCCGCTTCGGCGGAGGGCACCTTTCATTGAGGGGGCTACGTTTCGGTCGTCCGGAGGGGCAAGGTGAGTGTCCCGCTTGCTCGCCGAACGAGGTTGATTTCGCCCGTCGCTGCGAGGGCATCCTTCATCGCGTCGTACAGTGCACGCTGTTTCCACCTCGCCGAACCTGGACCCTCCAGGACGCCATTCGGGCCTGAAGTGCCGAATTGCCTCTCTGAGCCTGAGCTGCTCCAGGATCCCCCACCAGAGCGCGACCGGATCGCCGTAGGTTCGAAGTCCTCGCAGAGTTCCAGGTAGTCCGTGCGCCATGGCAGATCCCAGGCCCAGGCCTGCCGCAGCGTGGCGGACCGATATCGATTGAAGTGCTGTTCTTCATCAAGTTCGATGGTGAATCCGCTGGTCGTTGGAATGTCCCAGGAGCCGGGCCGCAGGGTCGGATTCTCCTGCGTGCCGCGCAGCAGTCGATAGGTGTCGGATATCCAAGACGTCACAGGTCCCGCTATTCCCCGAATTCGCGGTGCGATTGGCGCCGCTCCGCGTGCTGCACCGAGTTCGTCTCACCCGCCGATCCGGAACACCACCTTCACGCCCTGCGCGACCAGTTCCATCCCTGCTTCCCACTCTTCGAGCGGCAGCTCCTGCCCGATGACGGCTTCCGTGTCGATGCGCCCTTGTCCCATGAGGCGCAGGGCGGTGCGGTAGCTCGACGGACGCTTCCCGCGCGACCCTTTCAGCACGAGCTCGCGGTTCACGACGGCGTCGATGTCGAAGTCGGGGTTGCGCTTGTAGAACGCGACCATGATGAGCTCGCCGCCCTTGGCAAGCAGGTCAATCGAGGTCTCCGCGACTTCGGCTGACCCCGAGCATTCGAAGACGGCGGCCGCGCCGAGCCCATCGGTGAGCGAGCGCACGAGATCCAGCGCCGACTCCGTCTCGCTGTCGACGACGTAGGGAATCCCCATTCCGAGGGCCCGATCGAGCGTCTCCCGATGCCGGCTCCGGCCGACGAGCACGGGGATCGCGCCAACCGCCAACGCGGCGAGCGCCGTCAGCTGCCCAACCGCACCGGGCCCTGTCACCACAACGACCTCGCCCGCCAGCGGCGCGGACCGCTCGATGACCGCGTGCACGGAGACGGCGAGCGGCTCCGTCAGTGCGGCGGCGCGCAGGGAGACCCCCGGCGGGAGGGCATGGACGGCGCGCTCCGGCATCGCGATGCGGTCCGCGAGCGCACCGTCCGTCGTCGTGCCGATGCCCTTGCGCTTCGCGCACCGGTTGTACTGCTCCGTCTTGCAGTAGACGCACCGCATGCAGAGCACCGCATCCGTCTCGAACGTGACGTGCGTGCCGATCTGCAGGTCAGCTCGCACGACCCCGTCGCCGAGCGCGACGATCGTGCCGGACGCTTCATGGCCGAGGATGCGTGGGGTGTGCTGGTCGCCGTCGGTGTCGATCGCGTGACGGTCGGTTCCGCAGACGGCGGCGTAGGCGACATCGATGAGCACGGCATCATCGGCGATGCTCGGCTCCTTCACGTCGCGCAGCTCGACAGCCCCGGCCGCTGGAGAGAACTTGAGGAGAGCTTTCATGTTCCGATCCTGGCAAGGACGGCCAGAAAGTACAAGCTTGTACAAGACTGTGCATGGCTAGACAAGTTCGGCCAGGTGTATTACTGTCACGAACGACAAGCCAGAACTGGCACCTCAATGGAGAGGAACACCCCCTCATGACCTCGTACCTTCTTGGCATCGACGCGGGCACATCCGTCATCAAAGCCGCCGTCTTCGACGAACGCGGCACGGAACTCAGCAGGGGAGCGGCCAACGTGCCGATCTCGAACCCCAAGTCGTACGAAGCCGAAGAAGACATGGAAACCGTCTGGATCGCCGCCACCACTGCCATCCGCGACGCCATCACCGGCAGCGCCGTCCGCCCCCGCGAGATCATCGCCATCTCCGTCACCGGGCAAGGCGACGGCAGCTGGCTCATCGACAAAAACGGCAAGCCCGCGGGCCCCGCCATCCTCTGGACAGACGGACGCACCGGCAGCATCATCGACGACTGGTACAACGACGGCACCGTCTCCAAGCAGTTCGACATCAGCGGCACCGGGCCATACGCCGGCACCGCATCCGCCATCCTCCGCTGGCGCCGCGACAACCAGCGCGAACTCCTTGAAGGCGCAACGCAGCTGTGGTGCAAGGACTGGATCGAATACCGCCTCACCGGCGACATCTCCACCGACGCCTCAGACGCGAGCCTCTCCGGCATCGACGCCCGCACCCGCGACTGGTCAGACGAAGTGCTGCGCACCTGGGGCATCGAGGACATCAAGCACGTCCTCCCCAAGATCAAGTCGTCCACCGATCTCGCCGGCGAGATCACCGAAGAAGCCGCAGGCGTGACCGGCCTCATCGCGGGCACCCCCGTCTACAAGGGGCAGATGGACATCACCGCCTCCTCCCTCGGCGTCGGCGTCGCCCGCCCCGGCGACTGCATGGCCGTCATCGGCACGGCAGGCATCGTCACGGTCGCCACCGACACCCTCGAGCACGGGTTCAAACCCGCCGACTCCGGCTGGGTCATCCCACACAGCCCGGACACGTGGATCCGAGCGATGGGCATGAACTTCTGCACCCCCAACCTCGACTGGTTCCTCGCCGAACTCGGCGCAGCCTTCTCGCTCGAAGCGCGCGGCAAGAACATCAACATCTTCGACTACCTCGACGAGGTCGTCACCGAGACCCCCGTCGGCGCAGAGGGCGTGCTCTACCACGGCTACCTCGCACCCGGAGGCGAGCGCGCACCCTTCGTCAAGCCAAGTGCCCGCGGCTCCTTCAACGGCATCACCGGCTCCCACACGCGCCGCCACATGCTGCGCGCCGTCTACGAAGGCGTCGCCTACGGCATCCGCGACTGCCTCGACTCCATCCCCACAGAGGTCAAGACCGTGCGCATGGCAGGCGGCGGAGCCAACAGCGCCGTCTGGTGTCAGATCTTCGCCGACGTACTCGGCCGCACCATCATCGTGCCCGCCGGTACGGAGTTCGGCGCCAAGGGCGCGGCCATCGTCGCGGGCGTCGGCGCCGGCGTCTTCGCGTCCTACGCCGAAGGGGCGGACGCAACCGTCAACATCGTTCGCACGTACGAGCCCAACCTCGAGAACACGAAGGTCTACGACCGCTTCTTCCCTGTCTACCGAAGCATCCGCACCGCCATGCTGCCCATCTGGGACGAGCTGCAGGCCGCGACGAGGGCCGACGAGCAGTGAGAGCAGATACCCCAGACGCCTACCTCTTCGACCTCGACGGCACGATCTACCTCGGCGGTGGGCTCCTTCCCCGGGCGCGCGAGACGATCCTCGGGCTCCGGGATGCGGGCGCCACGGTGCTCTTCTGCAGCAACAACCCCACGAAGACGCCCGCCGATTATGCCGAGAAGCTCACCGCCCTCGGCATCCCCACCGACGCACGCGACGTGTACACGAGCCTCGTCGCCACCGTCGAGTGGATCACCAGGCACCGCCCAGACGCGACAGTGTTCCCCATCGGGGAGCAGCCGCTCGTCGAAGCGCTCGAGGGGGCGGGCATCACCATGAGCGACGACCCAGAGGCCATCGACCTGGTTGTCGCCTCCTACGATCGCCACTTCGACTATCGCAAGCTGCAGATCGCGTTCGACGCCATCTGGATGCACAAGCGTGCCGAACTCGTCGCCACCAACCCCGACCGGTACTGCCCGTTCCCTGGTGGGCGAGGCGAACCGGATGCGGCCTGCGTGACGGCCGCCATCGAGGCGGGCACCAATACGCGCTGCATCGCCGTGTTCGGCAAGCCGAGCGTCGACTTCTTCAACGTCATCGCAAGCGCACGTGGGCTCGAACCTCAGCGCACCGTGATGGTCGGCGACCGACTCGCCACCGACATGGCCTTCGGCCGCGCGTGGGGAGCTGGCACCGCGCTCGTGCTCACGGGGGAGGCGCAGCCAGGCGATGCCGAACTCGCGCCAGACGCCGAGCGGCCCCACGTCGTGCTCTCGAGCATCCAGCAGCTCGTCGAACTGCACGAAGCTGGAGCCTGGGGCAGGCTCGAACGCGACCTGGCAGCCATCGAACGGGAGGCCGCCGCATGACGGCAGCATTGCAGGCCTATGCCATCGAGGCGTCTGGCGGTGAGCTCCGGGTGCTCCGCTACGAGGCGGATGCCCGCCTCGCCGTGGGCCGAGTGCTGCGAGACCTCGGCCTCGCCGAAGGTGCCGACGTCGCGCTGCTCGCCGACGGTGCGCAGAAGCTCACATCGACCGGCGAACTCGCCGAGGAGGTCACGGCTGCGATCGTCGCCGAGGGGTACCTCGTGCGCCGCCCCGTCCTCGAAGTCGGCGAGCACGGGCTCGTCCTCGACGAGCCGACGGTGGAGAGCGCTGGCCGCGCCGTGACCGGCGCGCGGGCCGTGGTCACCGTCGGATCCGGCACGATCACCGATCTCGGGAAAGCGGTCGCGTCGCCAGGCGTGCTCCTCGTCGCCATCCAGAGTGCGCCATCCGTCAACGGCTTCGCCGACTCCCTCAGCGTGCTCGTGCGCGGTGGCGCGAAGTCGACCACCCCAACGCGGTGGCCCGACGCGCTCCTCATCGACGCCGACGCCCTCGACCGCTCACCGGCACGCCTCGTCGCCGCCGGGGTCGGCGACGCAGTTGCCATCGGCTGCTCGGGCGCGGACTGGCTTCTCGCCTCCGCGCTCCAAGGGGTGGCAGCCGACTCTGCGGCGCTTGAGCCCATCCGCGAGGCAGTCGCCAGGCTCACCCCTGGTGCCGATGCCCCGGGTGCGATGCCGGCGCTCGTCGACGCCCTCACCGTGGGTGGCCTCATCATCGGAGCCCTTGGCACCACCGCTCCGCTTTCCGGCAACGAGCACCTGCTCAGCCACATCCTCGACATGTCGGCGATGGCGCAAGACGCGCCCCACGACCTGCACGGCGCGCAGGTGGGCGTCGCCACCGTGCTCAGCGCAGCGCTCTGGGATGTCGCCATCAGCGACGGGCTCGTGCGCCTCGAGTCCGGCTCCGCGTACCCGGCCGACCTCGAAGCACGCGTGACCGAGGTGTGGTCGCGCGTCGACCCGAGCGGCCGGCTCGGCGCCACGTGCGCGAAGAACGTCGACCGCAAGCGCGCCCTCTGGGAGGGCGGCGACCCTCTGGCGCCAGAGATGCTCGCCGAGCTCCAAGCGCAGCTCGTGGCTCCGGAGGCCGTCGTCGGCACCCTCCGCGCCTGGGGCGCTCCGACTCGCCTGAGCGAGCTGACCCCCGCCGTGGACGCCGAGACGGCGAGGTGGGCGCTGGCTGCGCTGCCGTTCATGCGCGATCGGCTGACCCTGGCGGACCTGCTTGTGGTCAACGGTGCCTGGACGGACGAGTTCCTCGACCGGGTCATCGCCAGAGCGGAGACTGCCGGCGGCGGTCTCTGAGAGCCTCGCGTCGACTTCTTCGGAAGGGCCAGCGGCGCGCAGGGCGGAGGGTCGGACATTCCACGGTGTCCGGCCCTTCTTCGTGCCCGGTGCTGGCAGAGAATTCCGGTGCTAAACGAGGCGAGACGCGGTCTGGGAGCCCTTGAGGGGGAGCTTTATCACCGAATCTCGGGAGAGCGGCGGGGGAAGGGGCAGAAGCGGGGGAGCGAGCATCGAAGCTGCGCGGGAGAGCGCGCACGCAGTGCAGGAGGGGCGGACACCGCGTGGTGTCCGCCCCTCCTTGCTGATCCCGGTGAAGGACCCGCGCCTCACCTCGGGGAAGGAGCCCCTAGATGAGGAGACCGAGTGGCTGCTCGATGAGCTCCCTGAGTCGCGCGAGCCACTTCGCGGCGATGATGCCGTCGACGGGCCTGTGGTCGACCGAGAGGGTCACCGTGACGACCGTGCCGACGCCGAGGGTGTCGTCGTCGAGCACGATCGGCACCTTGCGGGCCGCGCCGACCGCGAGGATCGCTGAGTGCGGCGGGTTGATGATCGCCGAGAAGGCGTCGACACCGAACATGCCGAGGTTCGTCACCGAGATGGCGCCGCCCTGCAGCTCGCTCTGCTGGAGTCGACCTTCGTTGGCTCGGGCGACAGCGTCCTTCACCTTGGTAGCGAGCGCCCCGATGCTGAGGGCTCCGGCGTCCGCGATGACGGGCGTCACGAGGCCGCGCTCGCTGGCCACCGCCACGGCCACGTCCTGGGTCGAGAAGGAGACGACGGCATCCGGTGTCCAGATGACGTTGAGCTCAGGCACGTCCCGGAGCGCGAGGGCTGCGGCCTTCACGAAGAGGTCGTTGACCGAGATTCGGATCTCGCTGGCCTCGTTGAGGCGCTTGCGGAGGGCAAGCAGCTCATCGACGCGCAGGGTCGCTTCGAGGTAGAAGTGCGGGGCTTCGCGCTTCGAGCTCTGCAGTCGGTTCGCGATGAGTCGGCGCAGCTTGCTGTGCGGTGTGGAGTCCCCTCCTTCTGGGATCTCGATGTCGGCCGAGGGCGCGGGCTGCACGGCGGCAGGTTGAGGCGCGGCCTGGGCGGGAGTCGGTGCGGATGGCGCGGGCGCTGCGGCAGCGGAAGCGCGTGCGCGCTCCACGTCATCGCGCACGATGCGCCCGTTGGGTCCGGTTCCGTCGAGGTTCTCGATGGCGAGACCGTATTCCTTCGCGAGGCGCCGGGCGAGGGGGCTCGCGAAGATGCGTCCGCCGTTCGCCTTGGGCTCGCAGGACCTGCCAGCTGAGCCCGTCAGACAGGAGGCATCTGCTGTCGAGCCCACTGACGCCTGGTCGTGTGCGGCCTCGGCCGAGACGGGTTCCGGGTTGACGGGTGCTGCCTCGTCTTCGGCGACTGCTGCGGATACGGCTGTCGCGGCGGGAGCGCTTGGCACCGCTTCGGCGGCGGCCGGGGCTCCGCCGAGCTGAGCGACGAGGTCGGCGGCAGCTGACTCGTCCTCTCCGGTGGCGAGCACGATGGCGATCGGGTCGCCGACGGGGACCATGTCGCCGACTTCGGCGAGGAGCGTGTGCACGACCCCGTCGAGTTCGGCGACGATATCGACGACTGCCTTCTCGGTTTCGACGGCGGCGACGGCGTCGCCCTTCTTGACCGAGGCGCCGGCTTCGACGAGCCAGTTCTCGAGTGCGGCCTCATCGGAGTCAGCGGAGACTCCGGGCATCCTGAGGAATGTTGCCATGTCAGGTTCTCTCTCTCGCTCAGAGGGCCTTGAGGGCCGCGACGATGTCGGCCGTCGTGGCGTTGGCGGCTTCTTCGAGCGCCTTGGAAATGCTGGGGGACGCTTCGCCGCCCTGGACTCGCGCGACGGGGGCGTCGAGCCAATCGAAGAGGCGGCGTTGGATCGCGTCTGCGAGCCACCCGCCGTATGAGGTGCCCTCTGCGCCCTGTTCGACGATGACGACGCGGTTGGTCTTCTTGACGGACGCCTCGATCGTGTCCCAGTCGATGCTGGCCCGGTCGAGCCAGCGGAGATCGATGACTTCGCCGTCGACCCCGGATTCTTCGACGGCGTCGAGGGCACGCTTCACCATCGACAGGTAGGAGATGACGGTGACGTCGGCTCCTTCGCGGCGGATGGCCGCCTTGCCGAGGGGGAGCTCGTAGTCGAGGTCCTTCGGGGCGAGGCCTTCCGTCTTGTAGAGGTCGGCGTCGTGTTCGAGCACGGCGACCGGGTCCTTGGTGCGCATGGCTGTGTTGAGGAGCCCGACGTAGTCGACGGCGGTCGACGGAGCGATGATGCGCCAGCCGACGGATGTGGCGAGGATGCCCGCTGGGTCCATGGAGTGCTGCGACCCGTACCCGGTCGATGTGCCGATCTTGATGCGCAGGATGAGGGGCATGTCGTGCTCGCCGCCGAACATGTGGCGGGCCTTGCCGATCTGGTTGAACAGCTGGTCGGCTGCGACCCAGAGGAAGTCGGCGTACATGAGCTCGATGACGGGGTAGAAGCGGCCGTCGAGGGCGATGCCGCCACCGAGGCCCGTGAATGCTGCCTCGCTGATGGGGGTGCCGAGCACGCGGCCCGGGTACTTCTCCGAGAGGCCCTTGGTGGCACCTCGGGAGCCGCCGCTGAGCTTGTGTACGTCTTCTCCGAGCACGATGACGCTGTCGTCGGTCTCCATGCGGCGGTCCATGACTGCCGCGACGACGTCGACGAACTTGCGCTTCTCGAGTTCGACGTCGGTGAAGTCGTTCCACTCCTTGACGTCGCCCGAGAGCTTCGGGGCCTCACCGCGGATGCCGATGTCGATGAAGTCGGTCGACGGCCAGAGACTCTGCTTGATCTGCAGCTTGCCGGGTCGACCCGAGGCGTCGGGCTCGACGATGCGCGAGCCGACCTCGGTCATGACTTCCTTGATGCGTCCGGCGAGGCTGTCGAGCTGCTCGCGAGTTGCGATGCCTCGGCGGATGACGTGGGCTTCGACGAGCGCGATCGGGTCGCGGTCGCGCCAGCCCTGCTCCTCGTCCTTCGAGCGGTAGCCGAATGCGCTGCCGGGGAAGGGGCCGTTCTGGTGGAAGTAGCGGTAGGTGTCGGCCTCGATGATCGCGGGGCCGTCTCCTGCGCGCATGTGCTCGAGGGCCTGCTGGGTGGCGAGGTACACGGCAAGCGTGTCCTGGCCGTCGACGCGCCAGCTTCGGATGCCGAAGCCCTGGCCGCGTCCGGAGAGCCGGGGCTCACCGGTCGCTTCCTCGACGGTCGTCGAGACGGCGTACTGGTTGTTCTCGATGAAGAAGAGGGTCGGCAGCTTCCAGGCGGCCGCGAGGTTGAACGCCTCGAGTACTGAGCCGATGTTCGCGGCCCCGTCGCCGAAGTACGTGACGGAGGCCGCGTCGGTGCCCGAGTGCTTGTCAGCCCAGGCGAAGCCGGTCGCGAACGGCACGGCGCCGCCGACGATGGCGTTGGTGCCCATCGCGCCGGCTTCCTTCCACTGGAGGTGCATGGAGCCGCCGCGGCCCTTGCAGTAGCCGTCTTTGAGTCCGGCGATCTCGGCGAGGCTGCGGTAGAGGACGTCGACCACGGCTGGGCTGAGGTCGTCGTCGACCGTGAATCCGTCCGGCTGCACGTAGCCGAACACTTTGGCGAGGAACTGGTGGTGGCCGCGGTGGGAGCCGTTGACCTGGTCGGCTGGTGTGAGGGGGACGCACGAGCCGACCGCGCCGCCTTCCTGGCCGATCGAGGAGTGGGCTGGCCCGTTGATGAGCTTCTGACCTGCGAGGTTCAGGACCTCCTCTTCGAAGGCACGAACGAGGTGCAGCTGCACCGCGAAGTTCTGCAGGAGCTCGGGGGATGCGCTATCCCAGTCCTCCTGGGTGGTCTCCAGCTGGACCCAACTCACGTTCGGCTTGAGGTTCTTGATGGTAGACATCGAGTGTGTGATCCTCCGCTCGTGAGCTCCCAGGCGGGGAGCTCATCTGTCTGGGCGAGAGCGCTGCACTGCGCTTCCCAGTTGTCTGTACATGCACGGTCCTGGCTTCACATAGGATTGGCCGGGCTAGTCCATGAACAGAGCCTACTGTACATGGCTAGACATGTATATGCATCTAGGGGACGTTGGTGAACACCGTGGCCGATCAAGGACTCAGCGGAGAGACGCTCGACAGAAATGCGGCGGTTCCGCTCTACGTGCAGCTCGCAGACGTGCTGCGCTCGAAGATCCAGAGCGGGGAATGGAAGCCTGACCAGCGCATTCCTTCCGAGAACGAGCTCAACCAGATCTACGGCATCAGCCGTATGACAGCGCGCAACGTGCTCTCCAAGCTCGTCGACGAGGGGTTGCTCTTCCGAGTCCACGGCAAGGGCACATTCGTCGCCCACGAGAAGATCAGCACCAAGTCGCCGTCCTACCAGGGCATCCGCGAGCAGCTCGAGCAGCAGGGCTTCGCGACTCGCACCGAGATGCTCGAGCTCGAGCGCATCGCCGGAGGCGGACGGATCGGCCAGATCCTGGGAATCGGCGAAGCGGAGAGCCTCTTCATGGTCCGCAGGCTCCGCTACGCGGAAGACGAGCCGATCAGCATCCACGAGTCGTACGTGCCGGAGCGCCTTGCCCCGAAGCTCCTCGAGGCCGACCTGGTGAGCCGCCAGCTCTGCACGGTGCTCGAGGAGAACCACCAGCTGCGGATGGCGAACGTCATCGAGACGCTCGAGTCGTCGGTGCCGTCGAAGTCGACGCTCACCACGCTGAAGGCGCGAGCTGGCACACCGGTGCTGCTCCTCGAGCAGCGCATCTCCAACGACGACGGCACCCCGTTCGAGTTCACGCGCATCCTGTTCCGCGGCGACAAGGTGCGGCTGGAGTTCTCCTACACGCTCTGAGCGTGTGGATGGGCCACGCACCGTCACCGAGCACGGGCCCCGATCGGGGAGGAGCATCCATCCTCGGTCGGGGCCCGTTCTCGTTCGTGCGGGTCTCGGTGCGCTGCCTGTCGGAGATTCAGGCCTCGCCGCACCTCGCACGATGTCAGGCGGCCAGTGCCGCCTCCAACGAGCTGACGGTGACGATTCCGTCTTCGCTCGTCAGGTCATTTCCGCGCAGTACGCGCGATGGAGCGCCCACCTCGCCGAGGTCGGAGACGACGCTCGTCGCCGCAGGGAAGTCGTCGTCGGCGGTGAAGTGGCTCACCGTGACGATGTGCGTCAGTCCAGCTGCCGCAGCAGCCTGCGCGCCGCCCCACGAGTCCTCGATGACGACGGCCTCGTCCTTCGCGAGCCCGAGGGTGTCGAGGGTGAGGAGATAGATGTCGGGCGCCGGCTTCTTCGCGGGAACGATGTCGCCCGCGAACACGCCGGAGAGGCGAGCGCGCAGCTCTGGGCCGATGACCGTGTCCAGCACGGCCTCGACGCTCCCCAGGGCTGAGGTGGAAGCGACCGCGACGACCCAGCCCGCGTCGAGAGCTTCTGCGATGAGCCGGCGAATACCTGGACGCCCCGGCACGCTGCCTGAGCCCATGATCTCGACGTACGCGGCGGACTTGCGCTTGTGCACATCGGCGACGAGCGCATCCAGCTCGGCGGGGTCGTCGGGCGCGAACTCGGGATGGTCGGCCAGGTAGGCCTTGAAGCGCTCCTTGCCGCCGCCCACTCGCAAGAGCTCCCCGTACTCGTCCGCACTCCACTGGAAGCCAAGGCCAAGCTCCTCGAAGACGCGGTTGAACGCGACGAGGTGTCCGTCGAGCTCCGTGTCGGCGAGGACGCCGTCGCAGTCGAGAATCAGCGCCCGGGTCATGCCGTCGCTCCGTCCGCAGCCCTGTCGCGGCTGCCGAAGAGGTCGATGTGCTCCGTGACGGTCGCTGTCACGGCCTCGACCTGCTCGGCGAAGAGCTTCACGGGCTCCCATTTGCCGCTTGCCTCGGCGGCCACCAGGTGGCGGTGTGCGGAGTGGAGGTAGGCGAGCTTGAGGGCCGTCGAGATGTTGATCTTCGAGATGCCTGCCTCGATGAACCTCGTGAAGTCCTCCGATGAGAGGCCGGTGCCGCCGTGCAGCACGACCGGGATGTCGGTTCGGCTCGCGAACTCGGCCGCGCGGTCGAACAGCAGCGTCGGGTTTGCCTTGTAGAGGCCGTGTGCGGTCCCGAGCTGCGGGGCGAGGAGGTCCGTGCCGGTGTCGGCGGCGACCTCGAGGAGCGTGTCGACCGAGTATGCGTGGGTGGCCTCGTCCGAGCCCACCCCGTCCTCGACGCCCACGATGTTCTCGATCTCCGACTCGACATCGACGCCGGCGGCGTGCGCCTCCTGCACGACCTCGCGGGTCTCCGCCCACGCTTGGTCGAGGTCGCGATCGGAAGCGTCGAAGAGCACTGAGCTCCAGCCCTGCGCGATGGCCTCCGTGATGACGGCGCGGTCTGGGCAGTGGTCGAGGTGGAGCGCGACCGGCACATCGGCGGCATCCGCTGCGATGCGGGCCGCGGCGGCGAGCTGCGCTGCACCGACGACCTTGAGCGTCTTGACGGAGGTCTGCAGGATGATGGGCGAGTTCGCGGCCTGCGCCGCAGCCACCGTGGCCTGCAGCGAGAGCTGGTCGACGATGTTGACGGCGGGGATCGCATACCCGCCAGCCCGGGCGGCGGCAGAGAGCCGTCGCGTGCTTGCGAAGGTCATGGTGTTCTCCTACGTGGTTGGGTCGGCGCGTGAGGCCGTTGGAATCGGTCGTGGAGGGAGCGGATGCGGCGAATCGGCTCGGTCTGCGGTGGCACTGATCGTCACCTTCAGCCCCTCGAGGCGGCGGTTGTCGCTGCCGCGGCCAGGATGATCGCCGTCGACTGGGCGCCGGGGTCGCGGTGGCCTCGGGAGCGCTCGCCGAGATAGCTCGCGCGCCCCTTCGTCGCGACCAACGGCTCCGTGGCTACGGCTCCTGCCGCCGCGGCGTCCGCGGCTGCCGCGAGCGTCTCGGCCGGTCCAGCCCCTGCATCTGCGGCTGCCTTCGCGGCTTCGACCGCGGGGGTCCACGCGTCCACCATCGTCTTCTCGCCGGCGTGGGCCTTGCCCCGCTTCATGAGGCTCTCGAGCGCGCTCTCGAGCATCGTCGCGACGCCGGAGCCGTCGAGGGGGAGTGTTGCGCACTTCGCCGCGCCGATGAACACCGAGCCGTAGAGGGGACCGGATGCGCCTCCGACGGTCGACATGAGCGTCTTGGCCGTGACCGCGAAGACCTCTTTGACGCTGATGGGTGTGCCGTCGCCTACTGCGGTAGCGGCCGCCGCGAGTCCGCGGCTCAGGTTCTCGCCGTGATCGCCGTCGCCGATGGCCCTGTCGAGTTCGATGAGCTCGCTGCGCGCCGTCATCACATCCGCGGCGGCGGCCTCGACCCAGGCTGTCGCCCAGGCGGTGTCGAGCTCGTCGGTCATGCGCCCGCCCGCCATCCGCTCGTGTGCACGGGTGCGTCGAACAGCTCGGTGAGCTCATCGTCGAGGCGGAGGAGCGTGATGGACGCGCCCTTCATCTCCAGGGACGTGAAGTAGTTGCCCACGAGGCTGCGCTCGATCGTGACGCCAAGGCTGTCGAGCACGTCGGCTGCGTGGTTGAAGAGGATGAACTGCTCCGAGAGCGGTGTGCCGCCGAGGCCGTTGACGAACAACAGCACGCGATCACCGGAGGTGATCTCGAGGTCGCTGATCACTCGTTCGAGGAGGATATCGGTGATCTCGTCAGCGGTGGTCATCTCGCCGCGGCGGACTCCGGGTTCGCCGTGCACCCCGATGCCGATCTCGATCTCGTTCGGGCCGAGGTCGAATGACGGCTTGCCGACGGTGGGCACTGTGCAGGCCTCGAGCGCGAGTCCCATCGTGCCCATATTCGTGTTCGCCTTCTTCGCGATGCGCACGACATCCGCCAGGTCGTCGCCACGTTCGGCCGCGGCACCGGCGAGTTTCATCGTGACGATCGTGCCAGCCACTCCTCGCCGGCCGGCCGTGTAGGTCGAGTCCTCGACGGCGACGTCGTCGTCGAGCACCACCGTCTCGACCTCGATCCCCTCGAGGTCGGCGAGCTCGGCGGCTGCCTCGAAGTTGAGGATGTCGCCGGTGTAGTTGAGGACGAGGTGCACCACTCCTCTGCCCTGGTCCGCGGAGCTGGTCGCCGCGAGTATCTGGTCAGGAGTGGGTGAGCTGAAGAACGCTCCTGGGGCTGCCGCGTCGAGCATCCCGGAGCCCACGTAGCCGCCCCCGAGCGGTTCGTGGCCAGAGCCGCCGCCGGAGATGACGCCCACTTTGGGGGCGGCGGGGGCGACGGCCCTGGAGAAGTGCACGGGGTCGGTGTGCAGGGTGACGAGCGACGAGTTCGCCCGTGCGAATCCGCGCATGAACTCGTCGAGGACGGTCGCTGGGGTGTTGATCAGTTTCTTCACCGAATGCTCCTTTGCATCGTGGCGTACAGCTCGATCATAACTACAAGTACATACAAGCATATTCAAGTACGTACATGTAGATGACGTGGCCCGATGGTGAGTTAATCATACATGTCTATACAAGTATGTCCAGCTCGCGATCCGATGCAGGTGCGACCTCGCGCCCGATGGTGCCTACTGCAGGCCGTTCCGCAGCTCGCGGCCCTTCACGATGTCCTTCTCGATCTGCTCGAGCCGCTTGAGGCTGGCCTTCGTGTCCCGAGGGGGGAGCTGGATGCTCTGCTCGGCCGGGATGCCGCCCCGCAACTGCCTGGCGCGCTCGATCTCCGCGTCGCACTGCGCGCCGAAGAGCAGGGCGAGGTTGACGATCCAGAGCCAGAGCAACCCGATGATGACGCCAGCAACGCTGCCGTAGAGCCGCTCGTAGCTGCTGAAGTTCGCGACGTAGAAGAAGAACCCCGCGCTCGCGACACCGGTCACGAAGAGGGCGATGAACGCGCCCAGGGTCATCCACTTGAACTTCGGGAGCTTCACGTTCGGGGTTCCGTAGAAGAGCACCGCGATCATCACGATCACGACGACCAGCACGATCGGCCACCTCGCGATGCTCCACACGGCGAGCGACTCGTTGCCGAGTCCGATGATGCCGCCGACTGCGGAGGCCACGGGGCCGGAGAGCGCGAGGATCGCGAAGATGACCAGCATGAGGAGCAGGAGGACGATCGTCCACAGCATCATGATGGGTCGCAGCTTCCAGAACGGACGGCCCTCGTCGATCTCGTAGACCGTGTTCATGGCGTGCGAGAAGCAGTTCACGTAGCCGGACGCCGACCAGAGTGCGCCAAGGAGACCGACGACGAACGCCGTGCCGGCACCGCTCGACTCGCCGAGTTGCTGCACCGTGTTGCGCAGCGTCTCCGCGAACGTCGGGTCGGCCAGGTGCGTCGACATCTCGTCGATGAACGACACCGCCGTCTCCGTGAGCCCGAAGAGGCCGATGACCGACATGAGCGCCAGCAGGGCGGGGAACAGTCCGAGCAGCATGTAGAAGGTGAGGGCCGCGGCCAGCACCGTGCAGCGGTCACGCAGGAACTCCCGGATGGCCCGCATGAGGATGTAGCGCCAGGCAGGCCCCAGGACCGGCTTCAGCCCATCCGGTTTCCGCGGGTCCCGCGCATCCGGTGCTGTCAGCTCTTTGGCGACACTGGTCTCGTGGGCTGCACCGGGGGTCGTCATAGACGCAGGCTAGGTGCGTTCGGCGCGCACCGCGCGGAGGGCGCGCGCTCAGCCAGCACCTCGGGACAAGACTTCTCGTGGCAGACGCGAAAGAGGGAGCAGCCGAACCGGCTGCTCCCTCACTCACGCGTTGCTCTTGACTAGACGCGGCCCTTGAGCATCGCCTGCTTGACCTCGGCGATCGCCTTGGTCACCTGGATGCCGCGCGGGCAGGCTTCGGTGCAGTTGAAGGTCGTACGGCAGCGCCAGACGCCCTCGCGGTCGTTGAGGATGTCGAGGCGAACCTTCGCATCCTCGTCGCGGGAGTCGAAGATGAAGCGGTGCGCGTTCACGATCGCGGCGGGGCCGAAGTACTGGCCGTCCGTCCAGAACACGGGGCACGACGTGGTGCACGCTGCGCAGAGGATGCACTTGGTCGTGTCGTCGAAGCGCTCGCGGTCGGCGATGGACTGGAAGCGCTCCTTGCCCTTCTCCGGCTTGGAGGTCGTCTGCAGGAACGGCTGCACTTCGCGGAACGCCTCGAAGAACGGCTCCATGTCGACGATGAGGTCCTTCTCGAGGGGGAGTCCCTTGATGGCCTCGACGTAGATGGGCTTCGAGATGTCGAGGTCCTTGACGAGCGTCTTGCAGGCGAGGCGGTTGCGGCCGTTGATGCGCATGGCGTCAGAGCCGCAGATGCCGTGGGCGCAGGAGCGACGGAACGCGAGCGAGCCGTCCTGGTCCCACTTGATGCGGTGCAGCGCGTCGAGGATGCGGTCGGTCGGGTACATCTCGACGTCGAACGCCTGCCAGTACGGCTCGGTGTCCGTCTCCGGGCTGTAGCGGCGCACATTGAGCGTGACCGTGAACGGCTTGGGAGCCTCGATGGGCGCCTCTGGTGCTTCGGTTGTTGCAGCAGTCATCGTGAGAAGCCCTTCCTAGTACTTACGCTCGGTCGGCTCGTAGCGCGTCACGCGCACGGGCTTCTTGTCGAGGCGGATGTGGTCGGCGGGGTCGGGAGACTTCCGGTCGCCGGTGAGGTACGCCATGGTGTGGTGCATCCAGTTGACGTCGTCGCGCTTCGGGAAGTCGTCGCGCATGTGGCCGCCGCGGCTCTCCTGACGGTTGAGCGCGCAGTACACGAGCACCTCGGCGAGGTCGAGCAGGAAGCCCAGCTCGATGCCCTCGAGGAGCTCCGTGTTGTAGCGCTTGCCCTTGTCGAACACCGCGATCTGCGTGTAGCGCTCGCGCAGCGAGTGGATGACCTTGGTCGCCTCGGTCAGGGTCTCCGCCGTGCGGAAGACCTGGGCGTTCTTGTCCATCGTCTCCTGCAGCTCTCGGCGCAGGCCGGCGACCGACTCGGTGCCGGTGGATGCCTGGAGGTCGTCGACCATGCCCTTCACGAACGCAGCCGCGTCGTCGGGCAGGGGAGCGAACTCGGCGGTCTTGACGTACTCGACGGCGTTGCGGCCGCTTCGCTTGCCGAAGACGTTGATGTCGAGGAGCGAGTTGGTGCCGAGACGGTTCGAGCCGTGCACGGAGACGCAGGCGCATTCGCCGGCCGCGTAGAGGCCCGGGATGACCGTCTCGTTGTCGGAGAGCACCTCGCCCGCGTTGTTCGTGGGGATGCCGCCCATCGCGTAATGCGCGGTCGGGTACACGGGCACGGGCTCGGTGACGGGGTCGACGCCGAGGTACGTGCGCGCGAACTCGGTGATGTCAGGGAGCTTCGTCTCGAGCACCTCGGCGCCGAGGTGGGTGCAGTCGAGGTAGACGTAGTCCTTGTGCGGGCCAGCGCCGCGCCCGTCGAGGACTTCCTGCACCATCGAGCGGGCGACGATGTCGCGGGGCGCCAGGTCCTTGATGGTCGGCGCGTAGCGCTCCATGAAGCGCTCGCCAGAGGCGTTGCGCAGGATGGCTCCCTCGCCGCGAGCACCCTCGGTGAGGAGGATGCCGAGGCCGGCGAGGCCGGTGGGGTGGAACTGGTAGAACTCCATGTCCTCGAGCGGGAGGCCGCGGCGCCAGACGATGCCCATGCCGTCACCGGTAAGGGTGTGTGCGTTGGACGTGGTCTTGAAGACCTTGCCGAAGCCGCCCGTCGCGAAGATGAAGGCCTTGCCCTGGAAGACGTGCAGCTCGCCGGTCTTGAGCTCGAGCGCCACGATGGCCGCCGGGACCTCCTGGCCGTCGACCTCGGTCATGACGATGTCGAGCGCGTAGAACTCGTTGAAGAACTTGACGTTGTGCTTGACGCAGTTCTGGTACAGCGTCTGGAGGATCATGTGACCCGTGCGGTCTGCTGCGTAGCAGGCGCGGCGAACGGGTGCCTTGCCGTGGTCGCGCGTGTGGCCGCCGAAGCGTCGCTGGTCGATCTTGCCCTCTGGGGTGCGGTTGAAGGGGAGGCCCATGTTCTCGAGGTCGATGACCGCCTCGATGGCTTCCTTCGCGAGGATCTCGGCAGAGTCCTGGTCGACGATGTAGTCGCCGCCCTTGACCGTGTCGTAGGTGTGCCACTCCCAGTTGTCGTCCTCGACGTTCGCGAGGGCGGCGGCCATTCCACCCTGCGCCGCGCCGGTGTGGGAGCGGGTCGGGTAGAGCTTCGTGACGACAGCCGTGTCAGCGCCCTGTGCGGCCTCGATGGCCGCGCGCATCCCTGCGCCGCCAGCGCCGACGATGACGATCTCGTGCTGGTGGTAGTGGACGCCGTCGACGGTGCGCGTCGGAGCGAGCTTCTCTGCCATATGTCTGTGGCTCTTCTTTCTCAGGTGGTGGAAGTCGTGTGGCCGAACGCTTCGGCTAGGCCGGGCAGAAGCTCGGCAGGTTCTCGGCAGCGCCGTTGGCGGGGCACGGATCGAACGTGTAGATCACGAGGAGGCCGAGGACGATGAGGACCGTCGTGACGAGGAACAGCGTGACCTGCAGTGCCCGGCGGGTGGTCGCCTTCGAGACGTAGTCGTTGATGATCGTGCGCATGCCGTTGGCACCGTGGATGAACGCGAGGACCAGCATGAGCGTGTCCCACACGACCCAGAACGGGTCGGCCATCTTGCCGGCGACGAATGCGAAGTCGATGGCGGCGACTCCCTGTCCGACCATGAGGTTCGTGAACAGGTGACCGAAGATGAGGATGACGAGCAGCACGCCGGAGACGCGCATGAACGCCCAGCCGATGCGCTCCCAGTTGGTGCTCTTCTTGGCGGCAGCTGCGGAGCGCGGGTACTCGATGGTTTCGATAGTCATGGCAGCTCCCTCCTAGTGGCTGAACACGTTGATCAGGTGGCGGGGCGTGAAGCCGATCATCGTGACGACGCAGAGGCCGATGACGATCCAGAACATGAGCTTCTGGTACTTCGCGCCGCCAGGCAGGAAGTCGATGAGGATGATGCGGATTCCGTTGAACGCGTGGTAGCAGATAGCTGCCACGAGTCCGACCTCGCCGATGCCCATGATGGGCGTCTGGTAGGTGTGGATCGCCGCGTTGTACGCCTCAGGGCTGACCCGCACGAGCGACGTGTCGAGCACGTGCACGATGAGGAAGAAGAAGATGGAGACGCCGGTGATGCGGTGGAGGACCCAGGACCACATGCCCTCGTTCCCCCGGTACAGCGTGCCGCCGCGATGCGGCTTCTTCGCTGTGTTCTTTGGGGCTGTCGAGCCCGCCGGAGCTGGTGTCTGTACGGCTGACACGGGATTGCCCTTCTGTCGCGTTGCGTTCTTCCGCTCAGGACTCTTGCGCCGAGGAGGTGAAGATGAGCGGCAGCTCCCAACCACACTGCGTTGGGCATGTTGATACCCGCCTAGACTACGCCTCTCGCGATTTTCGGCTGGGAAGGTAAACCTTCCTTCGCCCGGGTGCGGAGGGGCTCTTCCGGCCCGGACAGGGTCGTTCAGGCGAGGGGCAGCGCAGTCGACTGCCGAGCATCCGCCATGACCGACGCGTAATGGTCGAGGAGCTCGTCGCAGACGCTCGCCCACGAGCGTGAGAGCACTCGGCGTCGCCCGGCTTCACCCATGCGGGCACGGAGGGGCGGTGAGTCGACCAGCGTCTCGAGCATGCCCCTGAGGTCGAGGTCGCCCGCACGGTCGGGGTCGAAGTGGAACCCGTCGACGCCGTGCTCGATGAGGTCGATGGGGCCGCCCGCGTACGGAGCGACGACGGGGAGGCCGCTGGCATGCGCCTCCTGGATCGTCTGGCCGAAGGTCTCCTCAGTACCCGTGTGCACGAAGATGTCGAAGCTCGCGTAGGCCATGGCGAGGTCACGGCCGCCCAACCTTCCGGCGAAGTGGACCGGCACGCCCTTCAGTGCCTTGCGGATGCTGGGCTCTGATGGCCCATCGCCCACGACGACGAGCTGCACGTTCTCGAGACCGCGGAGCGACGCGAGCCGTTCCACCTGCTTCTCGGGCGCGAGCCTGCCCACGTATCCGATGACCGTGCGCGAGTCCGCTCCCAGCCTGCGGCGACTGCTCAGGACTGCCTGCTCGTGCTTGTTCCGCGGGTGGTAGGTCTCGAGGTCGACGCCACGGCCCCACCGGATGGCGTTCGTGATCTTCGCGCGCCTCAGATCACCGAGCGCGGCGCTCGATGGCGCCAGCGTGAGATCCGCGTTGTTGTGCAGCCAGCGGATGAACCACCAGGCGAAGCCCTCCATGGCGTTCAGCCTGTTGCGCTTCGTGTAGCCCGCGACGTCGGTCTGGAAGACGGCGACGCTCGGGATGCCCCGACGCTTCGCGGCGGCGATCGCCTGCGACCCGAGGAAGAGAGGACTCGCCGCGTGCACGACGTCCGGTGCGAACTCGGCAAGCAGCCGGTCGACCCTGGGGGAGGGGAGGCCGACGGGGAACTGCCGGTAGTCGAGTGCAGGCACCTCCACGACACGGAAGCCCCTGTACTCCTTCGGCGAGCCCGCCGCCGGAGTGATGACGATGGCCTCGTGGCCGCGCAGCGCGAGGTGATCGAGCACCTTGCACACGCTGTTCGTCACGCCGTTGACAGTGGGGAGGAAGCTCTCGGTGACGACCGCGATGCGCATGGGGCGAACGTAGGCCTCCGGCGTGGCTTCGAGGTGAACTCCCGGCGACGCCTTCGCGACCACTTGTCCACAGCTTTGTCACGCCGAAACCAGCGGGAGACACTGTTCCCCTATGGTGTTGCGCATGGCAGATGCGATCGATCGGTTTTATGGCGTGATCCCAGCGGGAGGCGTCGGCTCACGGCTGTGGCCGCTCTCGCGGGCTGAGGCGCCGAAGTTCCTCCACGACGTCGTCGGAAACGGCTCGACCCTCCTCCGGGCGACCTGGGACCGACTTGCGCCGCTGTGCGCTGAGGACCGACTCCTCGTCGTGACGGGCGAGGTGCACGCCAAGGAGGTGCGCGCCCAGCTCCCAGAGCTCACCGACGAGAACATCGTCCTTGAGAGCGAGGGGCGCGAGTCGACGGCCGCCATCGGGCTCGCCGCAGCGATCCTGCAGCGCCGCGTGCCAGACGCGATCATCGGCTCCTTCGCCGCAGACCACCTGATCGGCGCGACAGACCGCTTCGCCGCCGCAGTGCGCGAGGCCGTCGAGGCCGCAGACGCTGGCGCCATCGTGACGATCGGCATCCAGCCGATCGAGCCGTCCACGGCGTTCGGCTACATCCGCGCTGGCAAGCCGCTGAGCATCCCGGCCGCGCCGAGCGCGCGGAGGGTCGACGCGTTCGTCGAGAAGCCGAAGGAGGCGACCGCACGTCGCTACCTCGCGTCCGGCGAGTACCTCTGGAACGCTGGCATGTTCTTCGCCCGCGTCGACCGTCTCATGGAGGCGCTCGCGGAATCCAACCCGGCCCTGGCTGCGGGTATCAACGAGATCGCGGATGCGTGGGGCACCGACCAGCAGGCCGAGGTCACGGCCCGCGTCTGGCCCGGTCTCGAGAAGATCGCCATCGACTACACGGTGGCGGAGCCAGCGGCCGCGCGCGGCGAGCTCGCGGTCATCCCCGGTTACTTCCAGTGGGACGACGTGGGCGATTTCGCAGCCGTCAGCCGCCTCCGCAAGAGCGCGAACGGCAACGGGATCACGGTCCACGGCAACGAGGACAACGTCGTCGTCGTCGACGGCTCCGGCCTCATCATCAACCACACCGACCGTGTTGTCGCCATCGCCGGCATCAAGGACATCGTGGTGGTCGACACCCCGGATGCGCTGCTCATCACGACCGCCGCGAACGCGCAGAAGGTCAAGCAGCTCGTCGCCGAGATCAAGGAATCGAAGCGCCCGGAAGTCCTGTAGCGCGAAGCGCTGAGCTGCGTGTCAGGCGCGCACCGTTCGTCGGTACACAACGATCGGTGCGCGCCTGTAGCGGTCCGGGGTTGGGTCCCACTACTCTTCCGGCATGTCACGCTCTCGCATCCCAGGCGCCATCGGCGCCCTCGCCGTCGCAACGCTCGCACTGACCGCCTGCCAGGCGCCGCCAGCGGCGCCGAGTTCCACTGACGCGGCAGCCGCGGGCAGCGACTACCTCGCGTGCATGGTCGCCAACAGCGGCAACATCCAGGACCGCTCCTTCAACCAGGCGGTCTTCGAGTCGCTCGAGGCGGCGCAGGAAGAGTACGGAGTGGAGATGCGCGAGACCGTCTCGCAGTCGCAGGCCGACTACGAGACGAACCTCGAGACCATGGTCGGCGAGGGCTGCGACTACATCGTCACGGTCGGGTGGGAGCTCGCCGACGCGACCAGGGCATCTGCCGAGGCGAACCCGGACATCACCTACTCCATCGTCGATGAGGTCGTAGAGGGACCGAATGTGGCGTCGATCGTCCACGACACCGCGCAGGCTGCCTTCCTCGCCGGGTACCTCGCTGCTGGGGTCAGCAAGACGGGAGTCGTCGGGACCTTCGGCGGGGGGAACCAGCCCCCGGTGACGGTGTTCATGGATGGATTCGCGGCCGGAGTCGAGCAGTACAACACGGCCAAGGGGGCCTCGGTGCGTGTCGTCGGCTGGGATCCGAAGACGCAGCAGGGCTCGTTCACGGACGACTTCACCAACACCAACGCCGCGCAGACCACGGCGCAGGGCCTCATCTCGCAGGGCGCCGACATCATCATGCCCGTCGCCGCGCAGGCCGGCGAGGGTGCGGCCGCAGCGGCGCTGGCGGCCGGCGACGTCGGCATCATCTGGGTCGACTCCGACGGCTACGAGCTTCTCGGCGAGGAGTACCGGCCGCTGCTCGTGACCACGGTCGAGAAGCGGATGGAGCCGGCGATCCTCGGTGTCATCGGATCCGACATCGATGGCACCTTCACTGCTGGCAACAACGTCGGAACGCTCGAGAACGACGGCGTGGGCCTCTCGTCCTTCCACGACTGGGACTCCAAGATCCCCGCCGCCCTCAAGGCCGAGGTCGAGGATCTGAAGGCCAAGATCATCGCCGGGGAGATCGTCGTCGAGTCCCCATCCTCGCCGACGGGCGCGAACTGAACCGACGAGAGACCAGCATCCAGCGCCCCGCACCGACCGATTGGCCCGGAACTTTCTGGCCCTGTGAGAATCGCTGGGCGACGCGCCGAGAAACACACTCGTAACTGTGCAACGGTCGGGTTTCGATTCCGATCTCGACCGAATTATGACGCCGGGCTACGGCTATGCTCGGGCAATCACCAGCTTCGTCGGAGTCCGCATTCTGTGGCCCGACGGACATCCAACTCAGGAGGACCGAGAGTGGCTATCTCTTCGAAGCAGCGTTTCGCTGCAATTGGCACGGTGGGCGTTGCAGCCCTCGTGCTCGCCGGCTGTGCCCCTGCTCCGGAAGCAGGCGACACGCCAGCTGAAGGTGCATCCGACTTCACCGCGTGCATGGTGTCTGACGAAGGCGGGTTCGACGACCGCTCCTTCAACCAGCTCGCGCACACAGGTCTCGAGAAGGCTGTGTCCGAGCTCGGTGTGACCCCGCTCGAAGCCGAGTCGGCGACCCCAGACGACTACGCGGCGAACCTGACGACCATGGTCGACCAGGGCTGCAACATCATCGTTCCCGTCGGCTTCAAGCTGGCAGACGCGACCAAGGCCGCAGCACAGGCGAACCCGGAGGTCGACTTCGCGATCGTCGACGTCGAAGGCCTCGGCATCCCGAACGTCCTCGAGCTCAACTACGACACGGCTCAGGCAGCGTTCCTCGCTGGCTACGCAGCAGCCGCGTACTCGAAGACCGGCACCGTCGCGACCTACGGCGGAGCGGCAATCCCGACGGTCACGATCTTCATGGACGGCTTCGCCAACGGCGTCAAGCACTACAACGAGGTCAAGGGCAAGGACGTCAAGGTCATCGGCTGGGACGTCGACTCGCAGCAGGGCTCCTTCGTCGACGACTTCACGAACGTCTCCCGCGCCAAGGAGATCTCCACTGGCTTCCTGAGCCAGGGTGCGGACGTCATCCTCCCCGTCGGCGGACCCCTCTACCAGGGTGCAGCCGAGGCGATTCGCGAAGGCGGACAGGATGCGGTCATCCTCGGCGTCGACTCCGACCTCGCCATCGCGGACGAGCAGTACGCGGACATCATCCTCGTGTCGATCATGAAGGGCCTCGACGTCACGGTTCTCGACGCGATCTCCCAGAGCGTCGACGGCACCTTCGAGGGTGGCACGACGTACACGGGTGTCCTCGAGAACGAGGGCGTCAGCCTCTCGGGCTTCGGCGCCTTCGAGTCCGAGCTGCCGTCCGGCACGCTCGACGAGATCGACACGCTCAAGCAGGAAGTCATCGACGGCAAGTACCCGGACCTGTCGCCTTCCTCACCTAAGGTCTAGCCCTCAGCACGTCCGGATTGACGTTCGGGCACAACATGAATGCGGGGCCGTCGCGCAACTCGCGGCGGCCCCGTAGCATGCCTACGCATGCAATCCGAGGCGGTGACGGCAACCCCGGCCACCGCCTCACGCACAACCGGCCCATCCGGCCGTTTCCCGCACTACCGCACAGCGAAGTGGACCGCTATGAAACTCGAGCTTCGAGGCATCACCAAGCGATTTGGTGCCTTCACGGCCAACGACAACATCAACCTCACGATCGAGGAGGGCGAGATCCACGCGCTCCTCGGCGAGAACGGTGCTGGCAAGTCGACCCTGATGAACGTGCTCTACGGCCTGTATCAGGCTGATGAGGGCGAGATCCTGCTGGACGACGTCGTCCAGCACTTCTCCGGTCCTGGCGACGCCATGGCAGCCGGCATCGGCATGGTCCACCAGCACTTCATGCTCATCCCCGTCTTCACCGTGGCGGAGAACCTCATGCTGGGGCACGAGCCGGCCAACGGCGTCGGCGTGCTCGACATCGACAGCGCTCGCCAGAAGGTGCGCGACCTCTCCGCGCAGTTCGGCTTCAACATCGACCCGGACGCGCTCGTCGAGCACCTGCCCGTCGGTGCGCAGCAGCGCGTCGAGATCATCAAGGCCCTCTCGCGCGACGCGAAGATCCTCGTCCTGGATGAGCCCACCGCAGTGCTCACACCCCAGGAGACCGACGAGCTCATCGTCATCATGGATCAGCTGCGCAAGGCCGGCACCTCGATCGTCTTCATCACGCACAAGCTGCGCGAGGTCCGCAAGGTCGCGGACCGCATCACGGTCATCCGCCGAGGCAAGGTCGTCGGCACTGCGCTCCCGAGCGAGTCCAACGAAGAGCTCGCAGCGAAGATGGTCGGCCGCGCAGTCGACCTCGATGTCGACAAGGAAGCACCGAAGCTGGGGGAGACGACGTTCGTCGTCTCCGAGCTGACCGTCTTCGATGAGGTCGGCGCGAAGCAGGTCGACGAACTGAGCTTCGAGGTGCGCGAGGGCGAGATCCTCGTGATCGCCGGTGTCCAGGGCAACGGGCAGACAGAACTGACGGAAGCCATCCTCGGCCTCCACAAGAAGGCGCTCGGCTCGATCACGCTCGACGGCAACGAGCTCATCGGGCAATCGGTGAAGAAGACGCTGGACGCTGGGCTCGGCTTCGTGCCAGAGGACCGAACCGAAGACGGCATCGTCGGCGACTTCACGATCGCCGAGAACCTCGTGCTCGATCGTGCGGACCGTCCGCCGTTCTCGAACGGCATCGCCCTCAACCTGCGCGAGATCACGGCCTTCGCCGAGAAGAACGTCCAGGACTTCGATGTCCGCGCGCCCTCCATCGAGACCGCAGTTGGCCGCCTCTCCGGTGGCAACCAGCAGAAGGTCGTGCTTGCACGCGAGCTGGGCCGCGACCTCCGGATGTTCATCGCCTCGCAGCCGACTCGAGGACTCGACGTCGGATCCATCGAGTTCGTGCACGAGCAGATCGTGCGCGTCCGCGACTCGGGCATCCCGGTCATCATCGTCTCGACCGAGCTCGACGAGGTCGTGCAATTGGCGGATCGGATCATGGTCATGTACCAGGGCAAGAGCATGGGAATCGTTGGAGCGGACACATCACGAGATGTGCTCGGCCAGATGATGGCAGGGGTTGAGGTATGAGCCAGCTTCAGAACGTGACGGCGGAGACACCGCCGCCACCCGGAACCCAGGTGCCCGCTGCCGCCAGCGAGCAGTCGCCGTGGCACGGCCTCTGGCGCGACATCCTCGGAGGCGGACCGCTGCGTTCGATCCTCGCGATCGTGCTCGCGCTGCTCATCGGCTCGCTCCTCGTCGTCTTCACGAGCGATGAGGTCCTCGAGACCACCGGCTACTTCTTCTCCCGCCCCATGGACCTCTTCGCTGCCGCGGGTGGCGTCATCGGCGGCGCGTTCCGCGCGCTGTGGGAAGGCGCGATCTACTCGCCCCGCAACGGATTCGTCCCGCTGACGAACACGCTCATGTGGGCGACCCCGCTCATCACGGCTGGCCTCGGCGTCGCGTTCGCGTTCCGCGCAGGCCTGTTCAACATCGGTGGCCAGGGCCAGATCCTCATCGCCGCGCTCTTCACGGGCTTCGTCGGCGCGAGCCTGCAGCTCCCCTTCGTCGTGCACGTGCTCGTCGCCGCGTTCGCGGGCATCGTCGGTGGCTCGATCTGGGCCGGCATCGCCGGCTGGCTCAAGGCGCAGACGGGAGCCCACGAGGTGATCGTCACGATCATGCTCAACTGGATCGCGTTCTGGGGAATCACCTACCTGCTCAAGACCCCGGTCTTCCAGGCTGAGGGTGCCGGTGGGAACGCCAAGGCCAAGCCCATCGTCGAATCCGCGCAGCTGCCGGACCTCGTGGGCGCCGCCGACTGGGGATTCATCCTTGCCATCATCGCCGCCTTCGTCTACTGGTGGATCATGGAGCGCACGACGGTCGGCTTCAAGGTGCGGGCCGTCGGCCTCAACCCGAGTGCCGCCCGCACGGCCGGCATCAACGTCGCCTTCATCACCTTCCTCACGATGGCCATCGCGGGGGCCTTCATCGGTCTCGCCGGAGCTACCCAGGTGCTCGGGCGTGCGACCGCAGGCTACGACCCAGGAGTGCACGCCGGTATCGGCTTCGACGCCATCACGGTTGCGCTCCTCGGTGCGGGGCACCCCGTCGGCATCATCCTCGCGGGCCTCCTCTTCGGAGCGCTCAAAGCCGGCTCGTTCCCGATGCAGGTCGTCGAGGGCATCCCGATCGACATCGTCGCCGTCATCCAGGGGCTCATCGTGCTCTTCATCGCGGCACCACCGCTCATCCGGGCGATCTTCCGCCTGCCGAAGCCCTCTGGCATCCGCCTGCTCGACCGCATCCGCGCATCGCGCGAAGGCCGGGATGACGGACACACCGGCAAGAAGGACGACAGCCGTGGCAAGAAGAACGAGGTGAACGCATGACCGCAGTGACGCCAAGCACCGAGGAGCAGATCCCGGTGGGCGCGAGTACCAAGGCTGAGGTCCGCTCCACACGCAGCTGGAAGGCGCCCATCGCGTACGCCTTCTTCAGTGCTCTTGTGCTCATCGTCTTCGGGCTGCTCGCGCCAGCAGGAGCCTCCAGCACGATCGACCTCAACTCGGACGGCGTGCCGCTCAAGTTCGACCCGCTGGTCCTCCCGACCATGGTCACCAACCTGATCATCGGCGTCATCCTCGCCGGTATCACCGTCGTCGCCTTCCTGCGCACGGCGGCAGGCGTGAAGCTGCCCATGTGGGTCATGGTCGTCTTCGGCATCCTCTGGGTCTGGGCGCTCATCGTCTTCATCGGCGCCAACGCCAACGTGCCGCTCACGTGGCTCCTCACGGGAACGCTCGCGATCTCGACGCCGCTCATCTTCGGATCGATGGCCGGCCTCGTTTCCGAGCGTGTGGGCGTCGTGAACATCGCGATCGAGGGTCAGCTCCTGGCTGGAGCGTTCACGTCAGCGCTCATCGGCTCGATGACGGGCAACCCGTTCCTCGGCCTCCTCGGCGCGATCCTCGCGGGCATGCTCGTCTCGCTCATCCTCGCCGTCTTCTCGATCCGCTACCTGGTCGAGCAGGTCGTCGTCGGTGTCGTCATCAACATGCTCGTCATCGGACTGACGAACTTCCTCTACTCGGGCGTCATGACGCGCGACAGCGGGTTCCTCAACACGATCGCGCAGAACGAGAAGTACCCGCGTTTCGCGATTCCCCTGCTGAGCGACATTCCAGTCATCGGTCCGCTGCTCTTCGACAACACGTTCATCGTCTACCTGATGTTCCTCACCGTGCCCGCCCTCACCTTCGCGCTCTTCAAGACCCGTTGGGGTCTTCGCCTCCGCGCCGTCGGCGAGCACCCCAAGGCTGCAGACACGGTCGGCATCAAGGTCAACAAGACGCGTTTCTGGAACGTCCTGCTCTCCGGCGCCATCGCCGGCGCGGGCGGAAGCTTCTTCACGCTCGGAAGCGTCGGCTCGTTCAGCCAGGAGATGACAAGCGGCCAGGGCTACATCGCGCTCGCAGCCCTCATCTTCGGACGCTGGCACCCGGTCTACGCGACCCTCGCCGCGCTGCTCTTCGGCTTCGCGTCCAACCTGAAGACCCTCGTGAGCCAGGTCGGGGCGAACATCCCGCCGGAGTTCATGGCGATGATCCCGTACATCGTGACGATCCTCGCGGTCGCCGGCTTCGTGGGCCAGTCCCGCGGCCCCGCGGCTGCAGGCAAACCCTACGTAAAGGCATAGCCATGACGGCAACAGGAACCGAAGCGCTCGAACCCGACTGGGCGGCCCTCCGCCAGGCGGCGCACGACATCATGACGAAGGCGTACGCGCCGTACTCGAACTACTCGGTCGGCGCGGCCGCGCTCGTCGATGACGGCCGAATCGTGGTCGGCTGCAACGTCGAGAACGCGAGCTACGGAGTTGGCCTCTGCGCCGAGTGCGGCCTCGTCTCTGCACTCCAGGCCAGCGGTGGAGGCAAGCTCGTCGCGTTCACCTGCTGCAACGGCGACGGCGACGTCATCATGCCGTGCGGCCGCTGCCGCCAGCTGCTGTACGAGTTCTCCGCTCCGGGCATGCTCCTCGACACCGTCTCGGGCATCCGCACCATCGACCAGGTACTGCCGGATGCGTTCGGCCCAAGAGATCTCGAAAGGATCGTATGAGCTCCACCCCCGTCCAGTCCGCAGTCGAGGCGTTCGACGCCGTCGACCTCATCAAGGCGAAGCGCGACGGCCGTGTGCTGTCCACGTCCGAGATCGACTGGCTCATCTCGCGCTACGCGAACGGCTACGTGGGTGACGAGCAGATGGCCGCGATGGCGATGGCGATCTTCCTCAACGGCATGGAGCGCAGCGAGATCCGCGACATGACCCTGGCGATGATCGCCTCCGGTGAGCGGATGAACTTCGACGGGCTCGGCAAGGTCACGGTCGACAAGCACTCCACTGGCGGAGTCGGCGACAAGATCACGCTCCCGCTCATGCCGCTCGTCGCGTCCTTCGGGGTCGCCGTGCCGCAGCTCTCCGGTCGAGGGCTCGGGCACACGGGCGGAACGCTCGACAAGCTCGAGGCCATCCCCGGCTGGCGTGCCGAGCTCTCCAACGAGGAGATGTTCAAGCTCCTCCAGGAGATCGGCGGCGTCATCTGCGCGGCGGGCGCCGGCCTCGCGCCTGCGGACAAGAAGCTCTACGCCCTCCGCGACATCACGGGAACCGTCGAGTGCATCCCGCTCATCGCGTCCAGCATCATGTCGAAGAAGATCGCGGAGGGCACCGACTCGCTGGTGCTCGACGTGAAGTTCGGCTCCGGCTCCTTCATGGGTGACATCGAGCGCTCACGAGCGCTTGCCGAGACCATGGTGGCGCTCGGCGAGGACGCCGGGGTGCGTACCTCAGCGCTGCTCACGAACATGAACGTGCCGCTCGGACTCGCCATCGGCAACGCCAACGAAGTGCGCGAGTCGGTCGAGGTGCTCGCAGGCGGGGGTCCAGCCGATGTCGTCGAGCTCACGGTCGAGCTCGCGCGGGAGATGCTCCGCCTGGCTGGGAAGCCGGACGCTGACGTCGAAGGTGCGCTCAAGAATGGTGCGGCGATGGACGTGTGGCGACGCTGGGTGTCGGCGCAGGACGGCGACCCGGATGGTGCGCTGCCCGTCGCGCGCGAGACGCACGAGGTGCGTGCCGACCGCGACGGCGTGCTCGTCCGCCAGGAGGCACTGCCCTTCGGCATCGCGGCCTGGCGTCTGGGTGCGGGACGCGCTCGCAAGCAGGACCCGGTCATCCACTCGGCCGGCATCGACCTGGTCGCGAAGCCTGGGGATGCGGTGAAGAAGGGCGAGGTGCTCTTCACACTCTCGGCCGAGGACTCTGCTCGCTTCCCGCGCGCCCTCGAGGCGCTGGAAGGCGCCTACGAGATCGGTGACGCTGGATCGGAGATCCTCACGGGCGGTCCGCTCATCGCCGGCCGCGTGGGCGCGGAATAGTCTCACGTGGCGGTGTGGAGAAGGGAAACCTTCACCACACCGCCACGCCAGGTCGCGCGCCGGATGCCTGCGCCAGATAGAATCATGGCTCTGGACGGCCGCACTTTCTGGATCGCGGCCACATTCGAAGGGGAACACCGTGTCTGTGCAGAGCTCCGCGCCATACGACGAGGGCGATTTCACGCTGCGAGACGGCACCAACATCCGTTCGCTGCCCAAGGTGTCGTTGCATGACCACCTGGACGGCGGGCTGCGTGCCCAGACCATCATCGAGCTCGCCGACGAGATCGGCCTCGAGCTCCCCGCGACCAACGCACCCGAGCTCTCCAACTGGTTCGCTGACCAGTCCGACTCCGGCTCGCTCGTCGAGTACCTGAAGACCTTCGATGTGACCACGGCAGTCATGCAGACCACGCACGGTCTCCGACGCGTTGCCCGCGACTTCGTCAACGATCTCGGTGCGGATGGCGTCGTCTACGGTGAGGTCCGCTGGGCGCCGGAACAGCACCTCAAGCGCGGTCTGAGCCTCGACGACGCGGTCAATGCCGTCCAGGCGGGTATCAACGAGGGCATCGACGACGTGCGCGCACATGGCAAGCGCATCCGCGTCGGCCAGCTCGTGAGCGCCATGCGCCACGCCGGCAACGGACTCGAGATCGCCAAGCTGGCCGTCCGCCACCGCGAGCAGGGCGTCGTCGGCTTCGACATCGCTGGACCCGAAGACGGCTTCCCGCCCACGAACCTGCAGGAGGCCTTCGACTACCTCATGTCGGAGCGGTTCCCCGCGACCGTGCACGCCGGTGAAGCAGCGGGCCTCGACTCCATCGAGAGCGCCATCTTCGACGCTCACGCCCTGCGCCTCGGCCACGGCGTCCGCATAGCTGAAGACATCGACCTCGAGGGTGAAGACGAGGACGGCACGTACGTGTCGCTCGGCCGACTCGCTCAGTGGGTGCGCGACCGCCGCATCCCGCTGGAGCTCAGCCCCTCCTCGAACCTCCAGACCGGCGCCATCGCGGCCTGGGGCGAGAGCATCGAGGACCACCCCTTCGATCTGCTGTACCAGCTCGGCTTCACCGTGACCGTCAACACCGACAACCGCCTCATGAGCGCAACGAGCATCTCCCGCGAGCTGACGCTGCTCGCGGACACCTTCGACTACGACCTCGCCGACCTCGAGACCTTCCAGCTGAATGCCGCCGAAGGCGCGTTCCTGCCGATCGAAGACCGCGAAGAGCTGGCCGAGATCGTGAGCGAAGGGTTCGACGAGGCAGGAGCATGAACGCGCAGGCCACACCTGAGCTCCAGTTCGACTCGACCAGCGTTCGCCTCGCCGAGCACGCCCTCGACTGGCGGCAGGCCGTCGGCCAGATGGGGGAGCTGCTCGCCGAGCGCGGGTTCGCGAGACGCGGGTACACCAGCAACATGGTGCGCGTCATCGAGCGCTTCGGGCCGTATGTCGTTGTCGGTCCGGGCGTCGCGCTCGTGCACGCGCGTCCGGGGGAGGAGACCATCGAGAACGGTCTCGCCGTCATCACGTACCCAGAGGGAGTCGGCTTCGGCCACGCACGCTACGACCCGGTGAGGGTTGTCGTCGGGATGACCGCGACAAGCGCATCCGAGCACCTGAAGCTCATCGCGGCGCTCGCGAAGACCTTCGACAACGACGCGGTCCTCGGTGAGCTCATCGCCGCTGGGTCGCCTGAATCGCTTGTCGAGCTGCTCAAACCGCGACTCGTCTCCGCTGGACTTGTCATCGCCTGATTCCTGTTCGCGCCGCGGGTGCTGAGTTGAATCGCGCGTGCTGAGCTGACCTGTCCGGTGCGCGTCGCGCCGGGCGAGATCGTCCACCGTCGTGTCCGATTTCCGCGAGCCACGGTTGGGCGAACCTGCCAGACTCGTCCTATGGCACGCACCACCTTGACCGGGGAAGACCGGTACCGCGCGATCCTCGCCAAGGATCGCCGCTTCGACGGTCAGTTCATCACGGCCGTCGCCTCGACCGGCATCTACTGTCGTCCGAGCTGCCCGGCGCGCACGCCGAAACGTGAAAACGTCACTTTCTATCCGACAAGCGCCGCCGCGCATGAGGCGGGGTATCGGGCGTGCAAGCGCTGCCTGCCGGACGCGGCTCCCGGAGATCCCGCGTGGAACGTGCGCGGCGACGTCGCAGGTCGAGCCATGCGACTCATCGCCGACGGTGTCGTCGAACGCGAAGGCGTGCCCGGCCTCGCGGCGCGACTCGGGTACTCCTCCCGCCACCTCGGGCGCGTGCTTGCGACAGAGCTCGGCGCGGGGCCCTTGGCGCTTGCTCGTGCGCAGCGTGCGCGCACGGCGGCGGCACTGCTCGGCGCGACGGACCTGCCGCTCGCGGACGTCGCGTTCGCTTCCGGCTTTGCCAGCGTCCGGCAGTTCAACGAGACGGTGCAAGAGGTCTTCCAGCTGACGCCGACGCTCGTTCGTGCGAGATCACGCGGACGGTCGGCGTCTGGAGGCGACAAGCTCGGTGCGACTGCCTTCGGCAGCGGACTGGCCTTCGGCGACGGCGCGGTGCCGCTGACCCTTGCCCTCGTCTATCGGGAGCCGTACGACGCCGTCGGCGTCTTCGCATGGCTCCGAGAGCGAGCCATCGCCGGCGTCGAAGTCGCGACCGAGAACAGCTACGAGCGCAGCCTCAACCTGCCGGGCGGGCCAGCGTGGTTCGGCGTGGACGCAGGTGGCTCCCAGTCGTCGTCGCTGCGGCTTCGTGCGCGGCTCACCGACCTCAGCGACCTGCAGACGCTGGTCACCCGCGTGCGACGTCTCTTCGACCTGGATGCGGACCCGACGGCGATCGACGGGGCCCTCTCCGTGCATCCCGCGATCGCTGAGCGTGTGCGTCTGCGACCCGGCAGGCGTCTCCCGGGCGCCGTGGACCCCGATGAGATGCTGTTCCGCGCGATCATCGGGCAGCAGATCACCGTCTCGGCGGCGCGGACTGCGCTTGGCAGGCTCGCCGCTCGGGCAGGAACACAGCTGGGGCAGGAGGGCGAGGCCGTGGAGACGACTCCGGAACAGGGCGTGACCCGCCTCTTCCCCCGTGCATCCGCCATCGCCGAGCTCGGTGAGGAGTCGTTCGCGGGGCCGCGGTCGCGGTCCGCGACCATCACGAGCGTCGCCGAGGCGCTCGCGAGCGGAGAGCTGCGACTCTCTGCCGGGGACGACATCGCCGAACAGCACGCGGCGCTCACGGCGTTCAAGGGCATCGGCGACTGGACGGCCGGGTACGTGAGCATGCGCGTCCTCGCCAACCCCGACGTGCTGCTCACGGGCGACGTGGCGCTGCGCAGCGGCGCGAAGGCCCTTGGCTTGCCGTCGGAGCCCAAGGCGCTGATCGACGTCGCGGAGCAGTTCAGGCCGTGGCGCAGCTACCTCTCACTCCACCTCTGGGGAGCTACTCCACCCAGAGCACGAGCCGGCGCGAAGGCCAGCGCCGTTCCACGATCCACACCCCTCATCACGGAGACACCAGCATGAGCATCCAGACCACCACCAGCGCGCCCAGCCAGGACCTCGCCGTCATCGAGACGATCGACACGCCAGACGGCCCGTTCACGATCGTCGCCCGAGAGAGCGACGGTGCAGTGCTCTCGTCCGGCTGGAGCGATGATGAGCAGCGCGTTGTTGCCCGCATCACGCCGAAGGCCAGACCGACCGCGCTCACGCGCAGCCGCACGGCCGCATCCGACGCCGTGCGCGCCTACTATGACGGACAGCTCGACGCCATCGACGATGTCCCGGTCGCCCAGTTCGGCGCAGAGTTCCGGATGCAGGGCTGGCTCGGTCTGCGCGACATCGCAGCCGGGCATCCGCTCACCTACACGGAGTTCGCGACAGCCCTCGGGCGACCGACGGCAGTTCGTGCGGCCGCGAGCATCTGCGCGAGCAACGCGCCAGCGCTCTTCGTTCCGTGTCACCGAGTGCTGCGCTCGGACGGCACGCTTGGCGGATTCGCGTGGGGGGTCGATGTCAAGCGCTCGCTGCTGCAGCGGGAGCTCGCCCGGTGAAGTCATCAGGTTGCTGACAGCTCTGCGCTATCCGCCTTGGGTGTCTTCTCGAGAGCGCTCCGCAACGTTCGTGCGCTGCTGAATCCAGATCGATGTGCGATCTCGTTCATGTCGAGATGCACGCCGGGCGGGACGGCGATCATGAGCTCGCGCGCCGTCCGGACGCGGGCCTCACGAATGGCTCTGGAGGGTGAGGTGCCACCGGAAGCGAACACGATCCGCAGATATCGTTCGGAGACGCCCAGGCCGTGTGCGAGTGTCGCAACGGTGAGTTCCGAGGATCCGGAACGGCTCTGAACGGCTTCGAATGCGCGATTGCGCAGCTCGGTGAGACCCACGTTCAGATTGGCTTCCGAAGCCTGGGTAGCGCCGAGGGTGTGCTGCAGCACCGAGACGGTGAGGTTCTCGATGGCTATCTTGAGGTGATTGGCGCTTGAGGGGCCGTCGACGACCTCAGGGGTGAAGATCATGCTGATGAGCGCGGAGATCGCTCTGACGTACATGGAGTCCTCGAGCAGCAGCGTAGCCATGGGGGGCAGCCCGTACCGCTCGTACACGTCGTACTTCAGGTCGATCTCAGCACGAGACGTGGTGCTGAGGGCCTCGAGGGCGAATTGGTCGCCGTGCTGGAGAAGAACGGCAGCGCCGCCCGGCACGACGACGAGATCCGCACCACGACTCATCTTCACGGGGAAATCCCTGGGGAGGACCATCCTCGTCCGTGGACCGGATTCTGCGGCCGTTCGAGTGAGCGGGGAGATCACGGCGGCGGGATGGGTGAGCCGAGCCAGCCTGATCTCGGTACCGCTGTATGAGTCCGCTCGGAGCCAGAACGTGGGAGCCCGTGAGACGGCGTAGGCCCGTCTCGCCATCCAGGCACGTGCGTCCGCGTCCAACAGGTGGACGTTTCTCTCGAATCCGCTCGAGTCCAGGAGCGGTGCTTCTGCGTCGTACATGTTGCGTCCTCGTGCAGTGGGGTGTGGTCCTGCACGCGTCGCCGATGACGCAGCTGCAACCCACCTCCTCGCAGCCTCGTTCGAAAGGCTACTCGCGTCGAGAAGCCGGCGCACTGACTTCCCGCTCCACCCACTCCTGGACCGAGCCAAGTGCACCGATCGGAACCTCAAGCAGGTTGAAATCGGAAGTCTCATGGGGATCACGAGCGCAGATCACGGCGCAGGGCGTACAAATGTGCCATTTCGATCAACGCGCTGGAGCGTTGCAGGACCAGGGAGTCAACATGTCGCACGAAAGAGCCACGACCGCCGGAACGTCTCGACGCGCCGTGATGGGCGCTGCCGCCTGGTCTGTGCCCGTCATCGCCGCAGCAGTCGCAGCACCACTTTCCGTGGCATCGACAGCCGCGTGCGTCGAGTTGCCGCTGACGCAGACCAGCTGGACTGTCGAAGATCCCCGATCGGGACGCAACCAGGGCGCTGGAGCGAACAACTCATGGCGGACCGTCGACGGACGCCTCGGATATCGCCAGTACAACGACAACTTCTACCGGATCACGAACCCTGCAGCTGTCGACTACACGAGTGCCGTCAGCGTCGACTTCACCGCGACCGTGGGAACAACCTACGTCTTCACGTTCTTCCTCCTCGGCAACGTGGCGGCGGCACAGACGCAGATCGTCACGACCTTGGATATCGTCGTTGGCGGAACATCACTCCAACGGTTCTCGACCAAACCAGCGCAGAGCGCCGGGACGCAGGTGCCCATGGGCCCCGTGAACGCCACGACGGGGAGCGTGGAGTTCACGGTCTCCTGGACTGCGGATGTCTCGGGTGCGACGACCTTCGACTACCTGTTCACGATGCCACCCGTCGCGGCCAACGGCGTCACCTACAACGACGACATCTGGGTGAGTCTTCCCGTCGTCTCACAACCGGCAGGCTGCGTGCCGACCACTGCGTAGGCGTCGCCGTCGCGAGCTCCGACGACGAGAGCCTCTCCCGCAGACCTGTGTCCCGGGAGAGGCTCTCGTTCCGGCGCACCTACGCGGTGGTGAGGGTCACACGCAGAGCTTCACCGGCCTGCGCGGCCTTCGCCTCAGCATCGGCAGCACGGTCTGCGGGCGAGCCGTCTTCGCTCGACGCATCGACGTAGACCTTGATCTTCGGTTCCGTGCCGGATGGGCGGACCATGACGCGGGTGCCGTCCGCGAGCTGGTATCGGAGCAGGTCGATCGGCACCTCGTCGCCAGAGAGGTCCGCGGTCTCCACCATCGCGACGCCGCCGACCTCGGTCGGCGTGTGGCTGCGCAGTACCGCCATGACCCGAGGGATCTCGGTGATGTCGTCGAAGCGCACGGACACCTGCGTCGACACGAAGGTGCCGAAGCGCTCCGCGAACGCGTCATCGTGGTCGATGAGCGTGCGCCCCTCAGCCTGGAGGCCGATGATGAGCTCGAGGATGGCGACGGACGCGGAGATGCCGTCCTTGTCGTGCACCGTCTCCGGGTTCACGAGATAGCCGAGCGCCTCCTCGTAGCCGTAGAGGATGTCCGGGGCCCGAGAGATCCACTTGAAACCGGTCGGCGTCTCGGCGTAGTCGAGGCCGTACTCGTGCGCGATGCGGCCAAGGGCGGGGGCCGAGACGACCGAGGTCGCGAGCGTGCCGTGCACGCCGTCGGCCTTCGCCTGCTCCGCCGCACGCCAGCCGAGGATCTTGCCGATGTCGTTGCCGCCGAACCTGCGCCACCCGGATGCATCCTTCACGGCGACCGCGAGCCTGTCGGCGTCCGGGTCGTGTGCGATGACGAGGTCGATGCCGGCAGCATCCGCCGTCTCGTAGGCGAGATCGAGCGCGCCCGGCTCCTCCGGGTTGGGGAAATCGAGCGTCGGGAAGGCCCCGTCTGGCTCGACCTGCTGCGCGACGACGACGGGCTCCGCGATGCCGAGCTCGATGATGACGGAGCGGAAGGTCTCCCAGCCGACGCCGTGCAGCGGTGTGTAGACGAAGCGAACGTCGCTCGGCGTGCCGCGCAGGAGCGCCGCCGTGGCGGACACGTACTCGCGCACCACGGACTCGTCGGCCGTCGCGTAGGCGGTTGAGCGCGGGATCGTCGGAACGGTCGTGCCCGCCGCGACGGCCCCGATGGCTGCGGCGATCTCGCCATCGACGGGAGCGACGATCTGCGAGCCGTCGTCGGCACCGCCGAGGTAGACCTTGTAGCCGTTGTCCCACTTCGGGTTGTGCGAGGCGGTGACCATGACGCCCGCGGACGCGCCCAGACGGCGGACCGCGAAGGCGAGCACGGGCGTCGGCAGCTGCCGCGGCAGGATCGTGGCGGCCACTCCAGCGGCCTGCATGATCTCCGCAGTGTCCTCCGCGAAGCGCTTCGAGTTGTTGCGGGCGTCGTAGCCGATGACGATCGACGGCGACGCTTCACGGGAGAGCAGGAAGTCGGCGAAGCCGCGGGCGGCCTGTGCGACCAGCACGCGGTTCATGCGGTTGGGGCCAGCACCGAGCCTGCCTCGGAGGCCGGCGGTCCCGAAGGCGAGGCGTGCGGAGAACCGGTCATGCAGCTCGCGCCATGCGTTCGCCCGCGTGCTCGTGTCGGTGTCCTCGATAGCGGACAGCTCGGGCGAGAAGTCGCCCGCGGCGTCGAGCAGCTGCTGCAGCTCGGCACGCGTGACCTCGTCCGGATCCTGGGCCAGCCAGGACGTCGCGTTGTGGCGCAGCGCGACCTGCAGCTGTCGTGCGAGGCCGCTCATCAGAGCTTCACCACGATCTTCGAGAGCAGCTCGGCGAGGTCCGCCTCTGCTGCCTTGCCGGCTTCGAGCACCTCGGTGTGGCTCAGCGGGTTCGGCGAGACGCCTGCTGCCGGGTTCGTGATGAGCGACATGCCGAGCACCTCCATGCCAGCCTCGCGGGCGGCGATGGCCTCGAGCGCCGTCGACATGCCGACGATGTCGCCGCCGATCGTGCGGGCCATCCTGACCTCGGCCGGGGTCTCGTAGTGCGGGCCGCGGAACTGCACGTAGACGCCCTCGTCGAGGTCGCGCACCGTGAGTGCCAGCTCGCGCAGCCGTGCCGAGTACAGGTCCGTGAGGTCGATGAACGTCGCCCCCTCGAGCGGCGAATCTGCAGTGAGGTTGATGTGGTCGGAGATCAGGACGGGCGTGCCTGGGCCCCACTCGGGCCGCACCCCGCCAGCACCATTCGTGAGGATCATGACGGAGGCCCCTGCTGCGGCCGCTGTGCGAACAGAGTGCACGACCCGGCGGACGCCTTTGCCCTCGTAGTAGTGCGTGCGTGCGGCGATGACAAGAGCGTGCTTGCCGTTCGCGAGGCGAATCGAGCGGAGCGTGCCGGAGTGGCCCGGGATATCGGACTTCGCGAATCCGGGCACCTCGTCGGCTGGGATGGTCGCGATCGTCTCGCCGAGCATCTCGGCCGTCTGCCCCCATCCGCTGCCGAGGGTGAGCGCGATGTCGTGGCGTTCGACACCTGTCTTCTCGGCGATGACCGCGGCAGCTGCCTGCGCGAATTCGGAGGGTGAGGTGGCTGGATCGTCGATCGACTCTGATGCGTGCGTTGACATGCTCTCCAGCGTAGCGACCGGGAAGGGGCGTGCGGGGAGCACGAGCGGATGAACTCCAGGGTTGTTGCGAAACGGCCCGGATACTCGCCCGGTTTGGCGGGTTCATGCGGGAGGAGGACAATAGCCGCATGGCCACGCCTTTTGATCGTAAGCACCGCATCGTTGTCGTCGGCGGGGGGCCAGGCGGGTATGAAGCCGCGCTCTCGGCAGCCCGCCTCGGCGCAGAAGTCACTCTCATCGAACGAGTCGGCGTCGGCGGCTCCGCCGTCCTCACCGATGTCGTTCCCTCGAAGACCCTCATCGCCAGCGCGGAGGCCGCTACGGCGATCCGTGAGTCCGGCGAGCTCGGCGTGCAGTTCTTCGCCAAGGGCGACACGGGCAAGCCGCTCAAGCCCGAGGTCGCGGTGAACCTGTCGAAGCTCAACAAGCGGCTGCTTCGCCTCGCGCAGAACCAGTCCGACGACATGCAGCGCACCCTCGAGGAGGCTGGCGTCAATGTCATCCAGGGCGAGGGCAAGCTCGATGGCAACTCTGCCGTCACGGTCGGCACGGGCTCAGGCGGGCAGGACTTCGACCGCATCGAGTTCGACTCGGCCGTCATCTCGGTGGGCGCCCGCCCGCGCACGCTCGACTCGTGCAAGCCCGACGGGGAGCGCATTCTCACGTGGACGCAGCTCTACAACCTCAAGGAGATGCCGAGCCATCTCATCGTCGTGGGCTCAGGCGTCACTGGCGCGGAGTTCGCATCCGCGTACTCGGCGCTCGGCTCGAAGGTCACGCTCGTCTCGAGCCGTGACCGTGTGCTCCCGAATGAGGACGCCGACGCGGCCGATGTGATCGAGGACGTCTTCAAGCGCGGCGGTATGACGGTGCTCTCGAAGTCCCGTGCGGCGACCGTGGTGCGCGACGGCAACGAGGTCGTGGCGACGCTCGACGACGGGCGGGAGGTGCGCGGTTCGCACTGCCTCATCGCCGTCGGGTCCATCCCGAACACCTCTGGCATCGGTCTCGAGGAGGCCGGCGTCGAGGTCTCGCCGTCCGGTCACATCCGCGTCAACCGCGTCGCGCGCACCTCGGTGCCGAACATCTACGCGGCGGGCGACTGCACGGAGTTCTTCCCGCTCGCGTCCGTCGCCTCGACGCAAGGGCGCACGGCGGTCTTCCACGCGCTCGGCGACGAGGTGCGTCCCATCAACCTCCGCAACGTGGCATCGAACATCTTCACGTACCCGGAGATCGCGACGGTCGGCTGGCAGCAGCGCTCGATCGAGGACGGCACCCGCGAGGGCCGCGTCTACAAGCTGCCGCTCGGCGAGAACCCTCGCGCCAAGATGCAGGGGGTGCGCGACGGCTTCGTGAAGCTCATCGCGGGCAACGATCTCGGCACCGTCATCGGTGGCGTCATCGTCGCGCCTCGCGCCTCGGAACTCGTGCTGCCGCTGTCCATCGCGATCGAGCAGCGCCTCACGGTCGACCAGGTCGCGCGTGCGTGGGCCGTGTACCCGTCGCTCGCGAGCAGCATCTCCGACGCTGCCCGGGCCATGCACATGCCCTACGCGGAGCAGACGAAGAGCTAGCAGGCAGCCAACCCGATGGCGGATGCTCGGGGCTTGGCACACGTGCCGGCCCCGGGCATCCGCTGTCTGGTTCGATTGCTCGGGCTAGGCCCCGAAGTACTCGTTCCAGATGTCGAAGGCGAGCTTCACGAAGAGCACGGCGACGACGATGAGGAACACCCAGCGGATGAGCTTGCTGCCGCCGCGGATGGCCGTGCGCGCACCGAGGTAGCCGCCTGCGACGTTCGAGATCGCAAGGATGCCGCCGAGCGCCCACAGCACGTAGCCCTGTGGGGCGAAGAAGAGGAGCGCACCGAGGTTCGTTCCGAGGTTCACGATCTTCGCCTTCGCGCTGGCCTGCAAGAACGAGTAGCCGAGCAGGGAAACCAGGGCGATGACGAGGAACGAGCCGGTGCCCGGTCCGAGCACGCCGTCGTAGATGCCGATCGCGAAGCCGATGAGGCCGGCGACGACGTGGTGCTTTCGCCCTTCGTACTTCAGCTTGTCGAGCTGCCCGACGCTCGGCTTGAAGGCCGTGAAGATGCCGATGCCGAGGATCGCGACGGCGATGATGGGCTTGAACGCCGCGGCGGGGATGCTCGAGGCGAGGATCGCCCCGCCGTAGGCGCCGAAGAGCGCGATCGCCGCCATCGGCAGCGCCGTGCGCAGGTCGGGCTTCACCCGCCTGAAGTACGTGATCGAGCTCGTCGTCGTGCCGGCGATGCTCCCGAGCTTGTTCGTCGCGAGCGCCTGCACCGGTGTGACGCCCGGGAGGGTGAGGAGCATCGTGAGCTGGATCAGTCCGCCGCCCCCGACCACGGCATCCACCCAGCCAGCCGCGAATCCACCGGCGATGACAAGCGCCAGGAACCAGCCGTTGAAGCCCTCGAGGCCCGTGAACGACTCGAGCCAGCTCGCATCGCCCGCGGCCATCGTGGCGTCGAGCGGGGGCGAGAGCAGCGCAGAGGTCAGGAGGGAGGCGTCGAGCACCAGTCGAGGCTACTCGGCGTCGGCGAGTTCGAGGAGCTTCGTGCCGCTCGAGACCGTCTCGCCCGCAGCGCCCGTGATGGACGCGACGATGCCGTCGCGCGGAGCCTGAATGGGCTGCTCCATCTTCATGGCCTCGAGCACGACGAGCAGGTCGCCCTTGACGACCTTCTGGCCCTCTGTGACGGCGAACTTCACGATCGTCGCCTGCATGGGCGCCGTGATGTCGCCGCTCGAGTGCGTCTCGACGTTGGTGTGCGTGCGACGCTTCGGGGCGTGGCCGGCCATGGTGCGACCGGCGCCGCCGTGACCCGCGCCGGTGACGGCGAGCAGTCGCTCGGGCAGTGACACCTCGAGGCGCTTGTCGTTGACCTCGACGACCACGTTGCGGCGCGCGATCGGCTCGTTGATGTCGCCGGCCTCGCCGCCCCACGGCTCGATGGTGTTGGTGTACTCGGTCTCGATCCAGCTCGTGTAGACACCGAACTCGCCGTTCTCTGCCGTGAACGCGGGGTCGCGCACGACCGAGCGATGGAACGGCAGCACGGTCGGCATGCCGTTCAGCTCGAAGTCCTCGAGCGCGCGACGGGAACGCTCGAGCGCCTCTTCGCGAGTGGCACCCGTGACGATGAGCTTCGCGAGCAGCGAGTCGAAGGCTCCGGAGACGACGTCGCCCTCACGGACGCCGGAGTCGACGCGCACCCCGGGGCCGCCAGGCACGCGGAAGGTCGTGATGGTGCCGGGGGCGGGGAAGAACCCGCGACCCGGGTCCTCGCCGTTGATGCGGAACTCGAAGGAGTGGCCCGTGACCTGCGGGTCGTCGTAGCCGAGCGCCTCGCCCTGAGCGATGCGGAACTGCTCGCGGACGAGGTCGATTCCCGTGACCTCTTCGGAGACGGGGTGCTCAACCTGGAGGCGGGTGTTGACCTCAAGGAACGCGACGGTGCCGTCTGCGGCGAGCAGGAACTCGCAGGTGCCGGCGCCGACGTAGCCGACCTCTTTGAGGATGGCCTTCGATGCGCGGCGCATCTCGGCTTCCTGCTCGGCCGTGATGAAGGGGGCTGGGGCCTCTTCGACGAGCTTCTGGTGGCGGCGCTGCAGCGAGCAGTCGCGCGTCGAGACGACGACGACGTTGCCGTGCGCGTCGGCGAGGCACTGCGTCTCGACGTGGCGCGGCTTGTCGAGGTACTTCTCGACGAAGCACTCGCCGCGGCCGAAGGCCGTGATGGCCTCGCGTGTCGCCGATTCGAAGAGCTCCGTGACCTCGTCGCGCTCGCGGGCGACCTTGAGGCCGCGTCCACCTCCACCGAAGGCTGCCTTGATGGCGACGGGAAGCCCGTGGATGTCGATGAAGTCGAGCACCTCTTGTGGGCCTTCGACAGGGTTGAGCGTGCCTGGTGCGAGTGGGGCGCCGACCTTCTCGGCGACGTGGCGTGCGGTGACCTTGTCGCCGAGAGCCTCGATGGCTTCGGGGGATGGGCCGATCCACGTCAGACCCTGGCCGATGACTGCCCGCGCGAAGTCGGCGTTCTCGGCGAGGAAGCCGTAGCCGGGATGCACGGCGTCCGCGCCGGAGCGACGGGCGATGGAGAGCAGCTTGTCGATCACGAGGTAGGTCTCGGCGCTTGTTGCGCCACGGAGTGCGTACGCCTCGTCAGCGAGGCGTACGTGGGGGGCGTCACGGTCCTGGTCTGCGTACACGGCGACGGAGGTGATACCTGCGTCTCGAGCCGCTCGTGCGATGCGTACTGCGATTTCGCCACGGTTGGCGATGAGGAGCTTCGAGATTCGCGACATGGTTCCTAAGCCTATTGAGGTCGGGGCGGCCGGATTTGGCTCGATTCGACAAACTTATCCGGAGAAGGTTGTCAGATGCGCCCGGTTGGAGGTTCTCACCACGCCGATGCGCTGGCAGGTGGGCGACATTGGGCTCGTCGCCCATTCCCGCGGGGTGGGAACTTGATTGCGGAGATTGTTACCTCGTGTTTAGCTACAGGGCTGCGGTTTTTTCCCCAGCCAGTCACCTAGCCAGTAATGGTCAAGCGTGCCAGGTCCGATCTGGGCCCACCCAAATTGCCGTCCACTCCGCGTCTCCGGTGACGCGCATCCACCACGTTAGTGGATGCGCCGCTCGAGACGCCTCGTCGTTCCGGAGAATCGATGCTCGGTAAGCTCCTCGCCCGTTATCTACGGAAGTATTGGCCGCTCCTCGCGGGCGTGCTGGTCTTCCAGTTCCTACAAGCACTCGCGTCGCTGTACCTTCCGCGACTCAACGCCGACATCATCGACAAGGGCGTGGCCAACGCCGACACGGACTACATCTGGTCGACCGGTGCCGTGATGCTCGCCATCTCGCTTGGGCAGATCACCTGCTCGATCATCGCGACGGTCTTCGCCGCCCGCGCCGCCATGGCGCTCGGCCGCGACATCCGCGCCGACGTGTTCGCGCGAGTGAGCAGCTTCTCCGAGCGCGAGGTCTCGCGTTTCGGTGCCGGCTCCCTCATCACGCGCAACACGAACGACGTCCAGCAGGTCCAGATGCTCGCGATGATGGGCTCGACGATGCTGGTCTCGGCCCCGATGCTCGCGATCGGCGGCATCATCATGGCCCTCCAGCAGGATGTGGGCCTCTCCTGGATCATCGGAGTCGCGGCCCCCGTGCTGCTGCTCCTGGTCGGCATCATCATCAGCCGCATGGTGCCGCTGTTCCGCCAGTTCCAGGTCAAGCTCGACAACATCAACCGGATCCTGCGTGAGCAGCTCACTGGAGTGCGCGTCGTCCGTGCATTCGTGCGCGAGCCCATCGAGGAGAAGCGCTTCGAGGTCGCCAACAACGACCTCTTCATCCTGGGCAAGCGAGTCGGAGACCTCTTCGTCACGCTCTTCCCGCTCGCGATGCTCGTCCTCAACATCACGGTTGTCGGCGTCATCTGGTTCGGTGGCATCCAGGTCGACCAGGGCACGGTCGAGATCGGCACGCTCTTCGCCTTCATGGCCTACGTCATGCAGATCCTCATGGGCGTGCTCATGGCGAGCTTCATGACGATCATGATCCCGCGTGCGGCGGTGAGCGCGGATCGCATCTCCGAGGTGCTCGCGACCGAGTCGACGCTCATCATGCCGGCACACCCGGTGACCGACTTCCCGGAGCCCGGCGTCATCGAGTTCGACGATGTCGAGTTCACGTACCCGGGCGCTGAGGAACCGGTGCTCACGGGCATCTCCTTCCGCGCCGCACCGGGTGAGACGGTCGCGGTCGTCGGCTCGACCGGTGCGGGGAAGACGACACTCGTGTCGCTCATCCCTCGCCTCTTCGACGCGACCGGAGGAACCGTCAAGGTCAACGGGGTGGATGTGCGTCAGGCTGACGCCGAGCTGCTGTGGGATGGCATCGGCCTGGTCCCGCAGCGACCGTTCCTGTTCACCGGCACGATCGCGTCGAACCTGCGGTACGGGCGCGAGTCCGCGACCGACGAGGACCTCTGGAATGCGCTCGAGATCGCTCAGGCGACAGCCTTCGTGCAGGAGAAGGACAAGCAGCTCGAGGCGCGCATCGCGCAGGGCGGCACCAACGTGTCCGGCGGTCAGCGGCAGCGACTCGCCATCGCCCGCGCCATCGTGCACGAGCCCCGCGTCTTCGTCTTCGACGACTCGTTCTCGGCGCTCGACCTCACGACCGACGCCAGGTTGCGCCGCGCCCTCTGGGAGAAGCTGCCTGGTGTCACGAAGATCGTGGTCGCGCAGCGCGTCTCGACCATCGTCGACGCCGACCGCATCGTTGTCCTCGATGACGGGCACATGGTTGGTCTCGGCACGCACGACGAGCTGCTCGAGAGCTGCACGACGTACAAGGAGATCGTGGATTCCCAGCTTGCAGTGGAGGCGCAGTCATGAGCCATGACGCAGAGAACCAGAACCAGGACGCGAAGCGCGCCCGCCGTGGTCGGCGCGCGCCGAAGGAAGTCGTCGAGAAGGTCCTGACGGAAGAGGAGCAGCTCGAGCTGGAGCTCGCCGAGCAGGCGAGGCAGTCATCGGGCGATTGGGACAGCGTCGCACCAGGCAAGGCGAAGAACTTCGGGCAGAGCTTCGGGCGCCTCCTCGGACGTCTGCGCCCGTACCGCGCGGCACTCATCATCGTGTCGTTCCTCGGCGCCGTCGGCGTCGTGCTGTCGGTCGTCGCGCCGAAGGTGCTCGGCGAGGCCACGAACCTCATCTTCGAGGGTGTCGTATCGAGCCAGCTCCCGGCAGGAGCCTCGAAGGACCAGGTCGTCGCGGGCCTCCGTGACTCGGGTCAGACCCAGTTCGCCGACATGGTCGCTGCGATGGACATCACTCCCGGCGACGGCGTGAACTTCGAGCGCCTCGGCATGGTGCTGCTGTCCGTGCTCGCGTTGTACGTCTTCTCCGCGCTGCTCATGTGGCTGCAGGGCTACGTCATCAACATCATCATGATGAAGGCGATGTACAAGCTGCGCGAGGACGTCGAGCGCAAGATCAACGCGCTTCCGCTGAGCTACTTCGACCGCGTGCAGCGCGGCGAGCTCCTCAGTCGCGTCACGAACGACATCGACAACATCACGCAGACCATGCAGCAGTCGCTGTCGCAGGTCGTCACAAGCGTGCTCACCGTCGTGGGCGTGCTGGTCATGATGTTCTCCATCTCCTGGCAGCTCGCGCTCGTCGCGCTTGTCACGCTGCCGCTCATGGGCGTCATCTTCGGCGTCATCGGGCCGAAGTCGCAGAAGAACTTCGCCGAGCAGTGGAAGAAGACGGGGCGCCTCAACGCCCGTGTCGAGGAGTCCTTCTCCGGTCACGCCCTCGTGCGCGTCTTCGGGCGCGAGAAGGATGCGCAGGAGCAGTTCCAGGTCGACAACGAGCAGCTCTTCCAGGCCGCGTTCAAGGCGCAGTTCTGGGCTGGCGTGATGATGCCGGCGATGATGTTCATCGGCAACCTCTCCTACGTCGGCATCGCCGTGCTCGGCGGACTCATGGTCGCGAGCGGCAACCTCCGCCTCGGCGATGTGCAGGCGTTCATCCAGTACTCGCAGCAGTTCACGCAGCCCCTCGCGGAGCTCGGCGGCATGGCCGCTGTGCTGCAGTCGGGCACGGCCTCGGCCGAGCGTGTGTTCGAGCTGCTCGACGAGAAGGAGCAGGAGCCCGACTCGAAGGATGCGCCGAAGCCGGCGAACGGCGCGGGCGAGATCGTCTTCGACGACGTCACCTTCTCGTACACCCAGGAGCAGAAGCTCATCGAGAACCTCAACTTCTCGGTCGAGCCCGGCCAGACGGTCGCGATCGTCGGGCCGACGGGTGCTGGCAAGTCGACGCTCGTGAACCTCATCATGCGGTTCTACGAACTCGACGGCGGACGCATCATGCTGGATGGGCAGGACATCGCACAGCTCAGGCGAGAGGATGTCCGCAGCCGCACCGGCATGGTGCTGCAGGACCCGTGGCTGTTCGCGGGATCCATCCGCGAGAACATCCGCTACGGCCGTCAGGACGCGACCGACGAGGAGGTGCTCGCTGCTGCGACCGCCTGCTATGTCGACCGCTTCGTGCACTCGCTCCCCGAGGGATACGACACGGTGCTGGACGAGGATGCGTCGAACGTCTCCGCCGGTGAACGCCAGCTCATCACCATCGCGCGCGCGTTCGTCTCCGACCCTCAGGTCCTCATCCTCGATGAGGCGACGAGCTCGGTCGACACTCGCACCGAGCTGCTCCTGCAGCAGGCGATGGCGGCGCTCCGTCAGGGCCGCACGAGCTTCGTCATCGCGCACCGTCTGTCGACGATCCGCGACGCCGACCTGATCCTCGTCATGGAGCACGGCTCCATCGTCGAGCAGGGAACGCACGACGAGCTGGTGAAGCAGGGTGGCGCGTACGCGAGGCTCTACAACTCGCAGTTCGAGCAGGCCGTCACCGACCTCGACGTCGAGCAGAGCCAGCTCACGTCGTAGGTCCAGTGCGACGACCGTTTCGGGATGGGTATCTCGTTTCGGGATGGGAAAGTACCCATCCGGAAACGGGAAACCCATCCTGAAATTGCTTGGAACGCTCGCGGGGGAGAGCTACGCGAGCATCTCGTACACGCCGGAGCCGATGAAGATCAACGCGATCACGACGAGGCCGATCCAGAAGAACTTGCGTGTGCGCGTGACGGGTTTGCTCATGGGGGAAGCCTACGTGCGGAGCGCCCGCTGTGCGGCGGGCGCTCCACCGCAGCCTCGGGCCTATGCGGCTGACCAGCCGCCGTCCGACGGGAGGATGACCCCGTTGATGTTGACGCCGTCGTCGCTCAGCAGGAACGTGATGGATGCGGCGAGTGCGGTGCCGGTTGTCGGCGTCGGCAGGACGGCCATGGCAAGCTGCACTCGCTTCGCGCCGAGCTCGGAGTCGAAGCGTGCTTCGATGTTGGTCGCGACGGGGCCGGGTGCGACGGCGTTGATGCGCAAGCCGCTCGGCCCGTACATGAACGCGCTCGACTTCGTGAGACCTGCGACGGCGTGCTTCGACGCGGTGTACGCGGCGCCGGCCGCCGACCCGCGGAGTGCGGCCTCGGAGGCGACGTTCACGATCGAGCCCTTGCCCACGGCGAGCATGGCCGGGACGACGGCGCGCATGAGCTTCATCGTTCCGGTCACGTTGACGGCGAAGACGCGGTTCCAGATCTCGTCGCTGACCTCGCCGACGGGCGTCATGTTGTCCATGATGCCGGCGATGTTCGCGAGGCCGTCGATCTGCGCTCCTGCCGCCTCGACGATCTGAGCGACGCCCGCGTCGTCGGTGATGTCGGCCGTGAGCGTGACGATGTCGGCACCCTCGTGCTCGGCGATCAGGGCCGCGAGGCGCTCGGCGGAGACGTCGACGGCGATGACGCGTCCGCCCTCGCGGGCGATGCGCGATGCGGTGGCCTTGCCGATCCCGGAGCCAGCGCCCGTGACGATGATGGTCTTGCCGGCGAAGCGGCCGCCGGTGAGCGCCTCGACCCACGTTGCCGCTCGCGGCGCTCGCGGTGCGTCGCGGTCGGCGGCCTCGCCGAACTCGCCGGGGGAGGCTGGGGTGACCTCGCCGCTGTTCACGCGAGCGATCATGGCATCCACCATCTCCTGCGGGAACTTGCCCTGGCTGAGCTCGACGAGCTGCGACAGCGGAAGGCCAGAGACCGGTGCGAGCGAGGAGGCATCCTGGCCGCCCTGGGCGAGGATCTCGCGGATGACGACGCCACCCGTCGGGTCGGTGAGCCATTCGCCGATCGTGGCGTCGGCGGTGAGGGGATGTGCGCTCGAGGTCATCTGGGTGCCAGCTTTCTGCTCGGTCCGCCTGCAGACGCTCGGTGGAGCGTCGTCTCGGGCGGTGACAGCTTCGGCTCGAACGAACCGGACAACACTGTCCGGATTATGCTATCCCGGTGGCGACTCCAGCGAAAGCCAATCGAGGCCCGAGCGCGGGACCCGCGAACCGCCGCGCCCTCATCGAGGCCGCCCGCGTCGTCTTCGCCGAGGGGGGAGTGGATGCGCCCCTCAGCGCAGTCGCCAAGCTGGCCGGAGTCGGGCAGGGAAGCCTCTACCGGCATTTCCCTGACCGCGGCGCGCTCGCGCTCGCGGTGTTCGGGGAGGCGATCGTCGAGCTCGAGGACCTCACCGCGTCACCGGATTCGGGTCTTGCCGAGCTCCTTGAGCTGATCGTCCAGCAGATGCTCGTGTCAGTGGGGCTCATCCAGCTCACGTTGACCGACACTGCCGACGCGCACGGGGCCAGCGTGCGTGACCGGATGCTCGCGGTGCTCGGCGTCGCCCTCGAGCGAGAGTGGTCGGCGGGCCGCGTGAGTGGCGACATCAGCGCGGAGGATGTCCTGCTGCTGCTCTCGATGCTCGCCGGTGTGCTGCCCCGCACGCCGCGCGACGAGCGGGAAGCCACTGCGCGCCGTTCGGTCGAGCTGTTCTGGCGGTCATTCGCCCCCTGATCGAGCTCAGGCGTCTTCCGAGAACTGCCGGAGTACGCGTCGGATCCCGCGGAAGCCGATCACGAGCCCTTGCAGCTCCTCATCGCTGAGGTGGGCCGCGAACTCGTCGGTGTCGGTCCGGAGTCCGAGGAAGCGCTCGTGGAGCCGGATGGCTTTGCGGGTGGCGGTGAGGTGTCGGATGCGGCGGTCGGGCTTGCCCTCGGTGCGGGTCAGGAGTCCGTTCTCGACGAGCTTGTCGATGCTCGCGGACGCGGTCGGCACCGCGACGCCGAGGTGCTCAGCCGCTTGGGAGACCGTCGTGACCGTGCCGGTCGTCACGAGGAAGACGGTCTTCAGCTGCTGGGCGGTGATGTCGAGCTCGAGGAAGGGGGCCATGTGTCTGGCCGAGAGGCCGCGTGTGAGCTCGGCCTTGACCTCGTTCAGCTGGGCGAGCAACTGCTCGCGTGACGCTTCTGCCTGCATGGGAACCTCCTGAGATTGCCGAGCATCTCACTAATAGTGAGGACTTCCCTAAGTATAGTTCGAGGGAGCGGCACCAGAACGGGTGCTGTGAGCGGAATGGAGAAGGTCATGGCGAATCAGATCTGGTGCCTCGCAGGTGGGGAAGACGGAGCCGATCGGCAGCTCGCGGACGCACTGCTCCGCGCCGGGAACACGGTCGCCATCGTCGGGCGAAACGTCGCACCCTTCGCGCTCCTCGTCGACGACTTCGCCGACGCGATCATGCCCGTCGAGATCACGGCGACGACCTCCGAGGCGCTCGCCGAGGTGCGCAGGAACATCGAGCTGAACCTCGGCGAGGTCACGCACTTCGGAGTGCTGCTCGGCGGACTCGGAGAGGGAACCGCGGAGCAGGTCGCCGAGCGGCTGCTCGGCAAGCTCAAGGGCTCAGCAGCGCATCGCGCCGCAGAGCGCACGCCAGAGGAGATGGGAGATGGCTGGCCTGCGAGCACGCAGCTGGTGCTCGTGCGCGGCACCGCGACCGGAACCGACGCCGCGTCTCGAGCCAACGAGAACGCCGACATCGAAACGCGCATCCAACTCGCCGCGCAGCAGTGGAAGCAGTCGATGCCGGCCGTGCGCGTGCGCGAACTCGCTGAGCTCGTCCGCGGCGAGTCCGCCGTCGCGCTCGGCGAGATGCACAGCTCGACGGGCGCAACGGCAGACGGAGACTAGACCTCGCTCGGCGTCGTCACCTTGGTCACGGCCTCCAGGATCGGCGTGCCGACCTTGCCGCTTCCGAGCCCGATCACCTCGACCGACGCGAAGGCTGCCGAGTTCAGGATGATGATCGGCGTGATGAGCGAGAAGCCCGCCGCCTCCACGATGCCGCGGTCGAACTCCACGAGCACCGTCTCCGGTGTGACCTGGTCGCCGGCCTTGACCTTGACGTCGAAGCCCTTGCCATCGAGCTCGACCGTGTCGATGCCGACGTGGATGAGCACTTCGAGTCCGTTGTCGAGCTGCAGGCCGAAGGCGTGCCCCGTTGCCTGTGCGACGGCCACCGTGCCCGTCCCTGGCGCGTAGACGACGTTTCCGTTCGGCTTGACGGCAGCTCCAGGACCCATGATGCCCTGGCTGAAGACGGCGTCCGGTACCTCGGAGAGAGGCACGACCTCACCTTCGAGCGGCGAGAGCACCTCGACCGTGCGCGGCTCGGACTCGCCCTGGCGGAGACCGGACGCCGCGATGACGTCCTCGGTGCTCTCTCCCTTCCTCGCTGTCTCCAGATCGGCCACCGGTACTCGCGCCGCCTCGAAGGCGGCCTGCTGCTCCGGGCTGCGGTAGCCGGAGAAGATGACGAGGAACATCGACACGAGGAACGCGGCTCCGACAGCCCCCGCGTAGAGCGGGATGTTGTCGAAGGCCGGGATCGTGAGCAGCGAGGTGAAGACGAACGCGCTCGTCTTGACGCCGCCGCCGATGCCGATGATGAGACCGCCCACGAGGCAGCCGACGAGCATCCGCCCGTAGATGCGCTTGAACCGCAGATGAATGCCGTACAGCGACGGCTCGGAGATGCCGCCGAGGAGGCCGGCCGCGAGCGCACCCGTCGACGTCTGGCGCATCTGCGCGTCCTTCTCCCGGATCGACAGATACAGCACGCCTGCGGTCGCACCGAAGCAGGCGAAGTTCCAGGCGCCCATCGGGCCCTGGATGTAGTCGTAGCCGAGCGTCTGGATGTTGAGGAGCATGATGGCGTTGATGGGCCAGTGCAAGCCGAGCGGAACCATGAACGGGTAGGCGAGCGGGATGACGATGGCGAAGATGAGCGGAGAGAAATCGTTGATCGCGCGCAACAGGTTCGCGAGTCCGGCGCCCGTGTAGACCCCGATCGGGCCGATCAGGAAGGCGGTCATGGGGATCATGATGAGCATGCTCAGGAACGGCACGAAGATGAGGTGCAGGTCCTCCGGTATCAGCTTCTTCAAGCCCTTGTAGAGCGGCCCGAGGAGCGCGGCCATGAGCAGCGGCGGGAACACCTGGGAGCTGTAGTCGAAGACCGTCAACGGGAGCCCGAAGATCGGCACGACCGACACCTCCGAGCCGAAGACCTCGATGGGGTCGATGCCATCCGCGAGCCCCGTGAACCCGGGCAGCATCACGACGCCCATGATGGCGAAGCCGATCCACGGGTCGGCGCCGACTCGCTTCGACGCGTTGTACGCGATGTAGAGCGGGAGGAAGACGAAGACCGCCTGCCAGCACAGGTTGAGGAAGCGCCACGAAGGCGGGAGATCGGTGCGCGGGTCGGCCCAGTTGGGGATGACGCCCAACGTGCTCATGAGCGCCATGAAGGTGATGAAGAGGGATGCGCCGAGCAGGGCCCCGAGAATCGGGCGGAACGAGTCGGACAGGAACTCGAAGACGCTGTCGAGCCACGCGAACTTGCCGCGGGGTCCTTTCGCGCGGGCCGCGGCCTTGATGGAGGCCGCGTCTTCAGGATCGGCGGGTGCACCGCCGCCTGCCATCGACGGGAGCGCCTGGATGTCGTTGTAGACGTTCTGGACGCCGCCGCCGATGACCACCTGGTAGCGCTCTCCCGACTGCGGGACGACACCCATCACGCCCGGAATGGCTTCGACCGCCGCCTGATCGACGCCGGACGCGTCGTGCAGTTGGAAGCGCAACCGAGTCGCGCAGTGCGTGAGGTTCTCGATGTTCCCGGCGCCGCCGAGCTGGGCGACGATCTCCTCTGCTGGCCCCGAAGCGCCAGATGGGTCTTGTGGCATGGCTGGACCTCCATTGCGCGGCGTCCTCGTTGACGCCTGGATCGCGACGTTACGCCCGAGCACCGACATCCACCAGATGCGTGCCAGGTCCGTGTTCAATTCGTAGCCTGTGCGGACGAGGAGGCGGGGAGACGCGGCAGCGGAGCGCCGGGGGAAGCGCGAGACTCCCGCGCCTCAGCCCCGATTCCAGAGCTCGGGCCAGCTGACCCCGAACCCTCGCACGAGACGGCGAAGGGCGGGGAGCGAGAGCCCCACGACCGTCGAGGGGTCGCCCTCGATCCGCTCGATGAACGGCGCCCCGAGCGAGTCGATCGTGAACGCCCCCGCCACGTGCAACGGCTCGCCAGAAGCGACGTAGGTATCGATCTCAGCGTCATCCAGGTCACCGGCGAATGTCACGCTCGCGCTCGCGGTGCTGCCGATGCCATCCCCGGCTGCGCGCGAACCTCCGCGACGATCGACGAGCCAGTGACCGGACCACAGCGTGCCCGTCTGGCCGCGCTGCGCGAGCCACCGCTCGCGGGCGACGTGCGGTTCGTGGGGCTTGCCGAGCATCCGGCCGCCGATCTCGAACATCGAGTCGCCGCCGAGCACGAGGCCATCGAGCGGCTCGCCGGTCACCGGGTCCGGTGCGTCGGCAACGGCAAGCGCCTTGGCGCGCGCGAGCAGCTGCACGTAGTCGCTCGGCTCGAGCGGCCCCTCGGCCAGCCTGGCCTCGATGACGGCGTCTTCGTCGACGCTCGAGGGGATCACGACGGGCTCTATGCCCGCCTGGCGGAGCAGCATGAGGCGGGCGGGCGACGTCGAGGCGAGGTACAGGCGCATGAGCCGAGGGTACCGGGGTCGCGACGGGGCAACCCGGGGCGAGTCCGCCATGCAGTCGAGGGCCGAGCCGCTCGGCGGCTGGCAATCGTGCGGCGGGCGGTCAGGGGTCGGTCAGCCAACGCGCCACCTCCTGCCAGAGTGCGTCAAGGCCGTTTGCATACGATCTCTCGCATGCTCATCAGGCTCCTCAACTCGGCCCAGCGCCCAGCTTCCGAAGGGAAGGGCGTCAGGTGACCCGCCTTGAGTCGCGGTACCGCGCGCCAAAGCAGACCCGGTTCTCTCGATCCTCGGTCGTCTGGGATGCACCCGGCGTCGAGGCTGTAGCCGCACCCTCAGCGCTTGCCTGGGTGTCGGAGGCGACCGGGTACGTCGAAGCGGCGAGCATCGTGGAGAACGCCGTCGGGGCGATCACCGCGAACTCCCGCATCTCGGCCCCCGTTTCCGCGGGAGCGGACCCAGTCGGGCGCCCACACCTCGAGTACCTGCTCGAAACCGACCCGGTGCTGCGAACACGCCTCGTCTCGCTGCGCCGCCCTGGCACCGGCGAGAGCCTCACGCTCACCTCGAACGGCCGCGGTGACTGGCGGGTCGGTGACCGGCCGGCCCCGGAGCTCAGCGGAGCGCTCGACGTGGACATCCGAGCGACACCCCTCACCAACACCCTTCCGATGCGCAGGCTCGGGCTCGAAGTCGGAGAAGAGCGTGAGATCGAGGTGGCCTACATCGACACAGAGACGTTCGCCGTCTTCCTCGACCGGCAGCGCTACCGCCGACTGAGCCGCACCCGCTACCTCTTCCAGGCGGTGGACGGCTCCTTCGAACGCGAGATCGCGACTGACGAGCAGAGCTTCGTCGTCAGCTATCCGGGTCTGTTCACGCGCCTCTGAGCCCCGCCCGCGATGAAGGGCGGATGGGCACGGCTAGGCTCGAGCGCATGACCCAGGACGGCACGACCCAGGACCTTTCCGCGGAGATCACCCCAGGCGACGAGCTCGAGCTCGAGGTCGGAGACATCGCGCACGGAGGCATCTTCGTCGCCCGCCACGGGGGCAGAGTCGTGTTCATCGCCGATGCTGTGCCCGGAGAGCTTGTTCGCGTGCGCATCACCGAGGTGCGGAAGTCGTTCGCGAGAGCCGTCACGACCGACGTGCTGCGCGCATCCGGCGACCGACAGGCACACGTCTGGCAGGAAGCCGCGATCGAGCGAGCGCCTGAGGAACGGGCGGGCGGCGCCGAACTCGGCCACATCCGATTGGCCCGCCAGCGGGAGCTGAAAGCGCAGGTGCTCAGCGAGTCCATGGCGAGATTCGCTGGCCACGAATGGCAAGGCGCCGTCGACCCGCTCCTCGGCGACGACGAGAACGGTGGCACCCGCTGGCGCACCCGAGTCACGCTGCACGTCGACAAGGACGGTCGCGTCGGCCCGTACGCGGCACGCTCGCACCGCGTCATCGAGACCGAGACGCTGCCGCTCGCGCACGGCGACATCGAGGAGCTCGCCCCACTCGGCGAGCGGCTCGCGGGCACCGGACGCATCGAGCTCGTGGCTCCCGCCGAACTCGACACGCGCATGCGGACCATCCTGGACGGCTCGCACGGGCGAAAGCCCGGCGTGGTCACCGAGGTCGTCAACGGCCGCGAGTACAAGGTCGACGAGGACGGGTTCTGGCAGGTGCACCGCCTCGCCGCCGAGACCCTCTCGAACGCCGTCGCAGACGCCCTCGACCCCGCGCTCGTCGACGCAGAAGCCGTGAACCTCGACCTGTACGGCGGTGTCGGGCTCCTCGCCGCTGCCTTCGCGCAGGAGGCGGGTCCTGGCGCGTTCATCGAGACCGTCGAGTCGAATGCGGCGGCCACCGGTCACGCGGCAGCGAACCTCGCCGAATGGCGCGGTGCGAGCGCGGTGACGGCCCGCGTCGACCAGTACCTCGCTCGGCTCGACCGCGACGCCACGCACCTCGATCGCGAGGGCATCAGCCGCGGAACCGTCATCCTCGATCCTCCCCGCTCTGGTGCAGGCAAGGAAGTCATCGACCGGCTCGCCGGGTTCGCGCCAGCCCAGCTCGTCTACGTCGCGTGCGACCCGGTCGCCCTCGCCCGCGACACCGGGCTGCTGCTCGCGCACGGCTACTCACTCGAGTGGATGCGCGCCTACGACCTCTTCCCGAACACGCACCACTTCGAGACGGTCGCTCGCTTCGTGCGCGCCTGAGCTCGGCGCACGAAGCAACGCCGCGCAAGCGGGCCGGGGTGCCCCCTCGCTAGCGGGCCGCTCCGGCGAGGGTGCCGGTGGTCTGCGCGGCCTGGTCTGTCACGATGCACTGGATCAGGCGGTCGCCAGCGTCGTCCCAGCTCTGCTGGGTCGGCGTGAGGTAGTTGAAGTACAGCGAGCTCTCCTCGTAGGGGAGCCCGATGAACGTGGCGAACTGCGCCGTGCAGTCCGCTTCCGCCTGCGTGGTGATCGCCTCATCGCCTGGGAAGTCGCCTGCCGGCATCTCGACCTCGTAGTACACCTCGTAGTCGTGCGGATCTGAGCAGGGCACCACGGGGATCTCGCTGACCATGGTGCTGCCTGCATCGTTGAAGCAGTCGCCGACCGCGAGCTTGAAGACATCGAGGTCGCCCGACTCGGTGACCTCCTGCGTCTCACCGTCGCGGACCTCGCTCTCGCCGCCGGAGAGCTCCCCTTCGACCGTGTCGACGATGCCCTGCGCCGCAGAGCAGCCGGTGAGTCCGAGCCCGAGCAGGGCGAGAGCCCCGATCGCGAACGCAGATGTGACGGTGGTCTTCGCCATGTTGTCCCCTGGGAGTTCGGTGGTGTCCGCTCACTGTAGCGAGAAGTTCGACCGGTCAGGGGCGTTTCTCGAGCAGCAGGGTGACAGCGCGCTCCTTGACGTCGACGGGGCAGTCGGCGAAATAGGCGGAGCTCGGGATGAGCGCCTGCGTGTAGCACTCCGCGTGTCCCTCGACCGCGGGGACGGCACTGCCATCGTGGCCGACGAACTGGCCGTACCCCTCCTCCTCGAGGACGCGCAGCATCTCGTCTGGGTTCGGGAAGACGTAGGCCTGCTGCGCGTGGCCGAGCTCGTGGATGAGCACGGAAGCTCCGACGTCGGTGATGACGGGGAACAGGGTCGCGTCATCTGCTCTCAGGTGGATGCTCGCAGTCGGTGGCTCCGCCGGGCACCCGCTGCCCTCGCACCACGACTGCTTCGTGCAGGCCTGCGCCTCTTCCGGGCAGGCCGTCTGACCGTCGGCCGCCCAGGTGGCAGGAACGCCGGTCGCGGCGATGAACGCGTCGATACCGGCCTTGCCATCAGGCCAGGGGCCACTCGGCGCTGCAACGAGGGGCGGGTAGGCCAGGGAATCGCTGTGTGCGTCCCCATCCGGCACGACGACCGGCTCGAACCGGCTCTCGGTCCCGAGGACATTGACGCCGAACCAGTCGCGGATGCTCTCCGGGCTCCACGGGTCGGACGCCGTCACCGCGCCGTCGTCGCCTGCGGGCACACCGGCGGGCGTCGCGAACACCAACAGGACCGCGATCAGCGCCACGACGGCGAACACGAACCCGCCGGAAGACCGCTCTGTGCGCATGCGCAGGATCAGCTCCGGTAGGAGCCGCCGAACGGGTCGCTCGCGGAGCCCCCGCCGCGCAGTGAGCGCTGCGAGAGCTGCCAGGCAGTGCGTCGTGTGACGATGTCGCGCGGCCGATCGAGGTCCTGCGCCGACTCGATCATCGATGCGAGCACAAGCGTCGCCGCCGCCAGCTCGTCCTCGCTCGGGTTGCCGCTGACCGTCCGCACGATGTGCTCGAGGCCGACGTGCGAGGGAATCTGCTCCTGGCTCACAGCGGGATGTTCCCGTGCTTCTTGGGGGGCAGCGACGCGCGCTTGGTGCGCAGCGTCCGCAGCGCCTTCGCGACGATGACACGGGTCGAGGCTGGCTCGATGACCGAATCCAGCTCGCCGCGCTCCGCCGCGAGGAAGGGGGACGCGACGTTGTACGTGTACTCGTTCGCAAGGCGCGTGCGCACGGCGGCGACGTCCTCGCCGGCCTCTTCTGCCCGCTTGATCTCGCCGCGGTACAGGATGTTGACGGCACCCTGGCCGCCCATGACCGCGATCTCGGCCGTGGGCCATGCGAAGTTCAGGTCTGCGCCGAGCTGCTTCGAGCCCATCACGATGTACGCGCCGCCGTAGGCCTTGCGCAGGATGACGGTGACGAGCGGAACGGTCGCCTCCGCGTACGCGTAGAGCAGCTTCGCGCCGCGACGGATGACTCCGGACCACTCCTGATCGGTGCCAGGAAGGTAACCGGGGACGTCCACGAGCGTGAGGATCGGGATCGAGAACGCATCGCAGAATCGCACGAAGCGGGACGCCTTCTCGCCGGCCTCGATGTTGAGGGTTCCCGCCATCGCGCTCGGCTGGTTCGCCACGATCCCGACCGAGGTCCCATCGACGCGGGCGAAGCCGATGATGATGTTCGGTGCGAACAGCGGCTGCACTTCGAGGAAGTTGCCGTCGTCGACGATCAGCTCGATGACCTGCTTCACGTCGTACGGCTGGTTCGGGGAGTCCGGGATGACGGTGTTGAGCTTCTTGTCGAGATCCGTGATCTCGAGCTCCGTCTCGATGTCGTAGCTGGGCAGCTCCGCCTGGTTGTTGTCCGGCAGGAACGAGAGGAGCTGACGGGCGTAGTCGAGCGCGTCGTCCTCGTCCGCCGCGAGGTAGTGGGAGACGCCGGACGTGCGGTTGTGCGCGAGCGCGCCGCCAAGCTCCTCGAAGCCGACCTCCTCGCCCGTGACGGTCTTGATGACGTCGGGTCCGGTCACGAACATGTGGCTCGTCTTGTCGACCATGATGACGAAGTCGGTGAGGGCGGGGGAGTAGACGGCCCCACCGGCGGCCGGGCCCATGACGATGGAGATCTGCGGGATCACGCCGGAGGCCTGCGTGTTGCGTCGGAAGATCTCGCCGTACTTGCCGAGCGCCACGACACCCTCCTGGATGCGCGCGCCGCCGGAGTCGAGCATGCCGACGATCGGCACCCCGACCTTCATGGCGTGGTCCATGATCTTGATGATCTTCTCGCCGGCGACCTCGCCGAGCGAGCCGCCGAACGTCGTGAAGTCCTGCGAGTAGACCGCGACGCCGCGACCGTGGATCGTGCCGGTTCCCGTGATGACGGCGTCGCCGTACGGGCGTCGTGCGTCCATGCCGAACGCCGTCGTCCGGTGTCGCACGTACTCGTCGAGCTCCACGAACGAGCCCGGGTCGAGGAGCTCGAGGATGCGCTCCCGCGCCGTCTTCTTGCCCTTCGCGTGCTGCTTCGACGCTGAGACCTCCTCCGCCTGCGTCACCGCTTCCGCATGGCGGGCTCTGAGGTCGGCGATCTTGTCGGCCGTGCTCGTGGGAGTCGGGCCGGACGCTGCGGAGTCAAGTGGTGCGGAGTTCACCCGCGCTACTTTACCGGCCAACGGCTCACATCCGGCCGTACGGGTTAGCCTGATTGCCCGGTGGAGTGCACGAGAGGCGCACGACGCACGACATTTGAGAGGTTGGCGGCATGACTCAGGGGACTGGCGCACCGAACGGGGCAGCGCCTCGGCCGGGCGCCGAGGTTGTGCCGCTGGCACCCGATGCGCAGGCACAGCAGTGCATGCTGCCGTCGAACGCACCCGTCGTCCCGTACGACTCGAGTGCGCGCGGCGAGGTTCCCGCGGCTCCAGCGGAGTCACGCCGCAGCATCTGGGGGAGGTGGGCGCTCGGCGTCGCCGCGCTGTCGCTCGTCCTCGCGTTCACCCCGGTCCCCGTGCTCAACATCGCACTCGCGGTGTCCATCGCAGCCGTCGCCTTCGTGCTCGCGATCGTCGCCCTGTGGCAGAAGCGTCGCTCGAAGGTGCTCGCCATCGCCGCCCTCGTGACGCTGTTCGTCGCCGTCCTCGCCTCCGTCGTGATGACCTTCGTCTACCTGTCCTTCATCGGCACGGCGATCGCGGGCGCACAGTGAGCACACCGGCCATCACCCAGCTGCTCCTCGGAGGCCGCGCCGCCGGCACCGAGCTCCGGCTCATCTCCGTTCCGGAGGCGACCTCCACCAACGACGTCCTCGCCGACATCTGGGAGCGCACGGGCGGCGACGCCAGCCAGAACCCCCCTCTCAGCACGCTCGTCACGTATGCGCAGACCGCGGGCGTCGGACGGCACGGGCGCGAGTGGATCTCGCCTCGCGGCAAGTGCCTCGCCGCATCCACGCTCGTGCGACTCACCGACGACGAAGCCGCGCCCCGGATCCTCGGCTGGCTGCCGCTCATCGCAGGGCTCGCCCTCCGCAGCGCGATCCTCGAGCTGTCGCCCCCGGCCCCCGGCTTCCGGCCGGACGAGCACGCGGCACGCGTCGAGATCAAGTGGCCGAACGACGTGCAGATCGACGGCAGCAAGGTCGCGGGCATCCTGGGGCGAGTCCTCGGAACTCGCGATGGCGAGCTCTCCTGCGTCGTCGGCACCGGAGTCAACATCACGCTGCAGGCCGACGAGCTCCCGACCCCGCAGGCGACCTCGCTCGCGCTCAGCGGCATGCTCCCGCCGCACCCGGCGGAGCTGCTGCCCGCCTACCTCTCCGAGTTCGTCGCAAGGCTCGACGCGCTGCGCGGAGCACGAGGCGACGCGGTGGCCAGCGGCGCGCACGGCGAGCTGAGCGACGTGTGCTCGACGCTCCGCGCGCGAGTGGCCGCCACCCTGCCCTCCGGCGAGGTGCTCCACGGGTTCGCAACCGAGCTCACTCCGGAAGGGCACCTCGTGATCCGAAGCGACGACGGCAGGACCCGGTCCGTCGCCGCGGGCGACGTCGAACGTGTCCGCCCCGAGAACGGGGCCTGATGCGCGGCCGCCCACCGCACCCGAGCGAGCAGTCCTGGGATCAGATCTTCGGGGCCCCGGCCGACGCACCGCACCCGGGTCACCAGTACGCCGCGCAGCCGCACGGTGCTGGGTACCCGAACCAGTACGCGCCTCAGCAGCAGGCCGCGCCTCTCCAGCACGACGACGCCCAGTACCCGCAGCGCGCTGACCCCAACCGGCAGCAGCCAGGCGGATACGCGCAGCAGTCGGGACACGGCTACCCAGGTCAGCACCAGGGCGGATACGCCCAGCAGTCGGGCGCTCAGCCGGACCACTACCAGCAGCACCACTACGAGCCGCTCGGCATGCGCCTGCCAGAGCGGACCATCATGCGCGTCCGCAGGCACGGTCGTCGCCTCCTGCTGCCCTCGATCGTGCTCATCGCAGGCTTCGCGGCAGCCGGCTACAACCTCGGTGCCCTGCAAGAGTCGACCATCGGGGCCCGCCACGCGTGGCTGCTCATCTCGCTCGCCGCGGTCGTGCTGCTCGGCATCGTGCCCATCGTCGTGTGGCTGCAAGCGCGGAACCGCATCACGACGCACCGAGTCGTGCTCTCGCAGGGCACCTTGACGAGCGAGACGCGCGAGATCTACATGAACTCGATCGTCGACGTCACCGTGCGACGCAACCTGTGGCAGGCCATGTTCCGCTCGGGGACGATCGTCATCACCTCAGTGTCCGGCCACCGGCTGCGCCTGGTCGACGTGCCGAGCGCCAACACCGTTGCCGCGTGCATCCGCGAACTCAGCGGGCCGTGACGTCCGAGTCGTTCTTGTCCTGCATCTCGGCGACGCGCTTCGGGGAGAACACCCAGAAGCGGTAGAGGATGAAGCGGAAGATCGCACCGAGACCGATGCCCACGAGGTTCGCGATGTTGTAGGCCACCAGCGAGTGGTTGTCGAGCACGGCGTTCGTGAACCAGATCGGCAGCAGGCCGATGCCGAGGCCCACGAGGCTGACGCCGAAGAACTCGATCGCCTCGCGGAGATTGTCCTGGCGTTTGTGCTGTCGGAACGTCCAGATGCGGTTGCCGATCCAATTGGTCACGATCGCCGCGCAGGTCGAGATCACCTTCGCCCAGAGCGCGCCGTGTGCGACCTCGCTCGGATTGAGCACCGTGAGCATGAGGATGTTGAAGAGGCCCGTGTCGACGATGAAGCCGACCCCGCCGACGAGACCGAAGTTGATGAGCTGCGCCATCATGCCCTTGGACGCCGCTATGCGTCGGAACACGTTGGTGACGCGGCCCCAGAGCGACCTCGAAGTGCGCTGTGCAGGAAGATCGAACTCGGCCGTCTCGGCGGCGACGAAGCCGACGAAATCCTCTGGCTCAGAGTGATGCTGCTCTGCGTGCTTGCGGGAGCGATTGGTCAAGCGCTCGACCTCCATCGTGGGGCACTTGCGGGGACGATGTGGCCGCAAGCAGGATAAACTGTCGGGAAGTAGTGACCCTCGTCGGAGTATAGACACGTCAGAGCAAAGGCACGAGACTGCCACGGCACAGCAGGCGGGGAGAACTCCCCGCGTGTCGAATTCGATGCGGGCGCACAGACTTCTCACGGCAGCACTCTGCCGGCAGCACTCTCGAACGGAGCGAACCATGAGTCAGGTCGTCGGCGTCATCGGAGCCGGGCAGCTCGCGCGAATGATGCTCCCACCCGCCATCGAGCTCGACATCGACCTGCGGGTCTTCGCAGCTGGCCGTGGCGAGAGCGCCGACCGAGCGGTGACGGCCATCGGTGACATGCACGTGCTCGACGAGGTCCTCGAGTTCGCACGTGGCGTCGACGTGGTCACCTTCGACCACGAGCACGTCCCGCAGGATGTGCTGAACGGCCTCGTCGACGCGGGAATCGCCGTGCGCCCAGGGCCACACGCCCTCCAGTTCGCGCAGGACAAGCTCCTCATGCGTCGCCGCCTCGCAGAGCTCGGCATCCCCATTCCCGAGTGGGCTGAAGTGCGGGATGAAGCGGAGCTGCAGTCGTTCATCGATGCCAACGGCGGCGTCGCAGTGCTCAAGACCCCGCGCGGCGGCTACGACGGCAAGGGCGTGCGCATCGTCCGTTCCGGCGCCGAGGGAGCCGACTGGTTCGCATCAGGCGAGCCGCTCCTCGTCGAGGAGCGCGTCGACTTCCGCCGCGAGCTCGCGCAGCTCGTCGCGCGCCGACCCTCCGGCGAGATCGCCCTGTGGCCGATCGTCGAGACCGTGCAGCGAGACGGCGTCTGCGCCGAGGTGCTCGCCCCTGCGCCAGGCGCAGAGGGTGCAGACGACCGCCTCGGCTACGTCGCCGCCACCATCGCGCAGTCCGTCGCTCTCGGCCTGGACGTGACCGGCGTGCTCGCCGTCGAACTCTTCGAGACCACCGACCAGCGCATCCTCGTCAACGAGCTCGCGATGCGCCCCCACAACTCGGGACACTGGACCATCGACGGGTCCACGACGAGCCAGTTCGAACAGCACCTCCGCGCCGTCCTCGACCTCCCGCTCGGCGATACCGGCATGACGGCCCCGCACGCCGTGATGGTCAACGTGCTCGGCGGCCCACAGGAGGGCAGCTACGGCGACAGGTACGAGAAGGCGATGCACGAGCATCCCGACGCGAAGATCCACAGCTACGGCAAATCAGCACGTCCAGGGCGGAAGGTCGGCCACGTAACGGTCGCAGGGCCAGACCTCGACGATGTCGTCTACCGCGCACGAGCGGCCGCGGCAGCCTTCGACGACACCAGCGCCTCCTGAGGCGAGACCTCAGCACCTCTTCGCGAGCAGACGACGCGGTTCCTTGACGCGGAGCATCACCGGCCAGCCTCAGCGTTGCCCGGTGCGCCCGCGTCTACGCTTGCACGCATGAGCGACCACCCCACAGCATCGCCAGCGCCCGCAGCCGAGACCTCAGGGCAGGCCCCGCTCGTCGGCATCATCATGGGCAGCGACAGCGACTGGCGTGTCATGCACGAAGCCCGCGACGTGCTCGCCGAGTTCGGTGTCCCCGCCGAGGTCGAGGTCGTCTCCGCACACCGCACCCCGGAGAAGCTCGTCAGCTACAGCCGCGAAGCGCGAGAGCGTGGCATCCGCGTCATCATCGCAGGGGCCGGCGGAGCCGCCCACCTCCCCGGCATGGTCGCCTCGCTCACGACGCTCCCCGTCGTCGGCGTACCCGTTCCCCTCAAGTACCTCGACGGCATGGACTCACTGCTCTCCATCGTGCAGATGCCGGCAGGCATTCCGGTCGCGACGGTCTCCATCGGCGGGGCGAAGAACGCGGGAATCCTCGCCGCGCGCATCCTCGCCACAGGAGACGAGGCGCTCGCGGCCAGACTCGCCGACTACAGTGACGGACTGCGCGACGCCGTCGAAGCGAAGAACGACGCCCTCAAGCGGTCGCTCTAGCCCACCAAGCCGTCGACTCCACTCGTCGCCGCATCCCTTGCTCCTCGACCGCAGGACCCCATGACACTCACCCTCCCGCTCCGGTACCCGGACGTCAGTTCGCCACAGCTCATGACCAGGCGCGCCTGGTGGCTGCTGATCGCGAACTTCTTCCTGCCAGGGACCGCGCAGGTGCTTGCCGGAAACCGCAAGCTCGGGCGGTTCATGCTGTCGCTCTGGCTCGGCGGGATCGCTGCCATCCTGGCGCTGGTGATCTGCGCCCTCGTGCTCCGTGGACCTCTGCTGTTCGTGTTCTCCACAACGCTCGGCATCACCGTCGCGCACCTCATACTGCTTTTCTACATCGCCATGTGGGTGGTGAGCGGGCTGGATGCGCTCCGTCTCGTGCGCATCATCAAGCTGGAGCAGGTCGCCCGTCCCCTCATCGCCATCGTCGGCGTTGTCCTCGTGACGGTGCCGCTGGTCTTCGCAGCAGTCACCTCGCAGGTCGCCAATCAGGGCAAGTCCGCCATCGAAGGTCTCTTCGGCGGGGCATCGAACGGCATCCAGCTGCCGGCCGACGGGCAGCTCAACATCATGATGCTCGGCGGCGACCGCGGTGACGACCGCGAGGGCCTCCGCCCTGACTCCATCAGCGTCATGAGCTTCAACGCATTCACGGGCAAGCTCACCACCATCGGCCTCCCGCGTGCGATGGAGAGCTTCCCGTTCGCCGAAGGCCCCATGCAGGACCTCTACCCGAACCTCTACGAGGGCTGCGCTGTCGACGTCTGCTACCTCAACTCCGTCTACACGGAGGCCACGATCTCCGAGGACGGCATCTACGCGGACGCCGCCGAGCACGGCTCTGAGCCCGGCATCGAGGCCATGCGAGACGCCGTCGAAGGCATCACCGGGCTGAGCATCCAGTACTACGTGCTCGTCGACATGGCCGGGTTCACGGAGCTCATCGACGCCCTCGGCGGCGTCGACATCAACGTCACCGAGCGCGTCGGCATCGGCATCAACGACGACGGGTCGCCCGGCTGGGCGCCGGCGACCGAGTACATCGAGGTCGGGCAGCAGCACATGGATGGTTCGACGGCGCTCTGGTACGCGCGCTCCCGCTACGAGACGACCGACTTCGCTCGCATGGAGCGGCAGCGGCAGCTGCAGGAGGCCATGGTCGCGACCATGACCCCGAGCAACCTGCTCGGCAAGATCGGTCCGGTCACGGATGCGCTCGAGAAGGTCGTCCAGACCGACATCCCAGAGGGCATGATCGGCTATGTCGGCGACCTCCTCCTGAAGTCGCGCAGCGGCAACAGCGTGCGACTTGACGTCGTTCCGCCGAACTTCGACCAGGGCAACCCGGACATCCCGGCCATCCACGTCGCGGTCCAGGACGCGATCGCGTCCGACCCGCCTGAGGCGACCCCGGCCCCCGAGGAGACCGCCCCCACCGAATAGCCCGCAGGCTCCGCCCTGCCCTGCCCCGGCCCGGCCCGGCCCGTGCCGTGCCCAAGGATTCGGGATGGGAAACTCGCTCTTTTGCGGGAAGCTTCCCAGCACGAGGTGATTTCGCCACCCTGAGACCAGCTCTGCCGCTTACGCCCGGCTCATCGCCGCGCGCACCTGCGCGAAGAACTCGGCAGGATTCGAGAGCTGCTGTCGAGTCACGCGGATCACGAGCCAGCCGGCCTGCTGGATGCGGTTGATGCGCGCGATGTCCTTGAGAGCCTGTTGCTCAGTCCAGTGGTGCTTGCCGTCGTACTCGATGGCGATCCTGAGCTCGGGGTATGCGAGGTCGACGCGCCCCAGGAAGCGGCCTCGCTGAAAGACCTCGTGAGCCACGACGGGCTCGGGGAATCCGGCGTCGATGAGTGCCAGGCGCGTCGCAGTCTCCCTCGGGGACTCGACTCCCTCGCGTATCTGCGGCAGCGCCAGGCGGAGTCGGGACGCGCCGATGGTTCGCCCCCAGCGGTTGCTCGTCTCACCGAGTTGCTCGAGTGTGGCGAGGGGAGGCACGCCCGTGTACTCGTTCTCGGGGATGCTGGGATCGTAGGGGCGACGGAGCGAGCGATAGTTCCGCGACGTGGAGACGAGTGCATCCCCGACGGTGATGAGCTCTTGGGTCGAGAGGACGCGCGAGAGCAGCCCCCAGGTCAGCGCCGGGCTCGCCAACGGCACACCCCGGTGTTCGATGCGCTCCCACTTGTCCGGAGAGATGCGCCGCGCTGCGAGTCTGTTCCCCTTCGGCGCGTTCCTCCCGGTCGGCACCACGATGTGCACCGTCATGCTTGCGAGGAGGCGGTTCGGCAGCGGAAGCCCCCAGAAGATCGCCGCGGTCGTGTCTCCGAACGCTTGCCACGCGCGCATCCGCGGCAGGTATGCGGTCGCCATCTCCTCGGGGGTGAGCGGATCTTCGAGCGTTCGGATGCCATGGTGTGGGCGCGCGTAGCTCGAGCCGAAGACCTCACGCGCGCTGAGACCGGCGCGGAGTCCTTCACCGGTGGTGAAGGCGGAGCCACGCCCGGTGGGCGGGAGCGGTGCTTCTGTCGTCATGCGGCCAGGGTAGGGAGCGCCAACCCGAGGACTCGAAGTTATCCACAGCGTGATGCGACGTCTGCCCCGCACTCGCTTCCCCACCGCCGACCTCGGGATGGAAAGGTCACTTCGTGAAGGGAATCTTCCCTCAACGAAGTGACTTTGCCATCCCGAGAGGGCGGCGTGCGACGGGAGGGGCGGCGTGTAACGGGAGGGGTGGCGTGTGCCGGGACGGGCGGTGTCCGTCTAGAGGTCGGCGTGGAAGTTCCAGACCTGATCTGCCGAGATCTCCCACGAGAACATGCCGCCGCGGTCCTTGCCCGCGAGGCGCAGGCGACGCTCGAGGTCGCTGTCGCCGAGGACTCCCGCGATGGCACCGGCGAGGCGCTCGGGGTAGCCGGTGTCTGCGATGCCGTCGCCCAGCTCCACGACGAGCGTGGCGTCGAGTCCCACCTCCACGAGCGCGGGGTCGTCGGAGGTGATGACCGGCGTGCCGAACTTGAAGGCCTCGATGATGGGGAGCCCGAAGCCGGCGCTGAGGCTCGGGACGACGAGCGCGCTGGCGCGCTGCAGGGCGACGGCCAGCTGCTCGTCGCTGACGACGCCCACGGGGATGACACGTTCGCTCGCGACCCCGGACTCGCTGATCAGTGCGTCGAGCGTCAGCTCGCCCCGCTCGGTCGGTCCGACCACGACGAGCTTCACTCCCTCGAGGTCCTTGTCGCCGAGCGCCTTGAGGAGCTGGGCGAGGCCGTGGCGCTTGTGGAGCGAGGCGAGCGTGAGGATGTACTCGTCAGGCAGGCCGAGCGCTTCGGCGATGTCATCGCCGGCATCTTCGGATTCCGGGAGGCGGATGCTGGCTGCCGCGGCTGGGCTGATGACGCGCACGCGGTCACCGAAGTCGTAGTGCTCGATGACCTGGTCGGCGACGGCGTTCGTCGGCACGACGATGCCGCTCGCGTAGCGGAAGGCACGGCGAAGGAGCGCTTTGTGGTGCTTGGTCGTGTGGGAGCTGATGAGCTCCGGGTGCGTGAACGCCGACATGTCGTGCCAGGTGACCACGGTCTGGTCGATGCCCTGACTGAGCGAGATGTCGCGCATCGGCGCGAGCGGCGTCAGGCTGTGGATGAAACCGCCGCCGACGGAGTTCGTGAGGAGCCCGCGAGACCAGGAGGATTCGAGGCGCTCTGGACGCAGAGGGGCCTGGACGACGTTGGTGAGCCCGGGGACGCGCTCTTCGAGGAGGGACACTTCTTCGCGCGAGCGCTTCGGGATGATCGCTTCGACGTCGCACCCGCGGGGCGCGCGTGTGATGAGCTGGCGCCCGAGCTCCTCGCTGTAGCGCCTGGTTCCGCCTGGGCGCTCGTCGGCGGCGCGATCGAGCAGGACACGAAGGGTAACCATCAGGTTCTGAGGACTCCTTGGGCGGCGGCGTCTTCGAGGGCGTCGAGCCAAGGCCGCATGGGTGGAACACCCGCGCGCGTCCAGGCGTCGTGGCCGAGGACGGAGTAGGCGGGGCGAGGGGCTGGACGGACGAACGCCGTGCTGTCCGTCTCCTTCACATTGCTGGGGTCGAAGCCCGCGAGGCGGAAGATCTCCCGCGCGAAGTCGTACCAGGAGGCGATGCCGGAGTTGGTGCCGTGGTAGGTCCCGGCGGGCGCATTCGCGTCGACGAGCGCGACGATCTGCTGCGCGAGGTCTGCCGAGTAGGTGGGCTGCCCGAGCTGGTCGGACACGACGGATACCTCGGGCTTGGTCGCCGCGAGGCGCGCCATGGTCTTCGCGAAGTTCGGTCCGTCCGCCCCGTACAGCCACGCGGTGCGCACGATGTACGACGCGTCGGGCAGCGCATCGCGCACCGCCGTCTCGCCGGCCGCCTTCGTGCGCCCGTAGGCCGAGATCGGGTCGTGGGCGGCGTCTTCCTCATACGGAGACGAGGCATCACCGCGGAACACGTAGTCGGTCGAGACATGCACGAGCTTCGCGCCGTGCTTCGCGCACGCTGCCGCGAGGACGCCGGGCCCGGTCGCGTTCACCGCGAACGCGGTGTCCTCGTCGGTCTCCGCGCCATCCACGTTCGTGTACGCGGCGGCGTTGATGACGACGTCGTGCCCCGCTACGGCGGCCAGGGCCGCTGCCGGATCAGTGATGTCGAGCGCAGCGCGATCCAACGACGTGACCTCGCGGCCCGCGAGGGCACGCTGGAGGTCACGGCCGAGCATCCCGGATGCGCCCGTGATCAGGAACCGCGCGGCGACCGCAGGAGCGGCCGCCGCGGCGGGGAGAGACGTCGAATCGGTCACAGTGCGGCGCGCTCCTTCAGCGGCTCCCACCAGGTGCGGTTGTCGCGGTACCACTGCACCACGTCAGCCAGGCCCTGCTCGAACGGAACCTTGGGCTCGTATCCCAGCTCGCGCTGGATCTTCGAGATGTCGACGGAGTAGCGCAGGTCGTGGCCGAGGCGGTCCTGGACCCGGTCGACGTACGACCAGTCCTTACCGGTCGCGTCGAGCAGCAGCTGCGTGAGCTCCTTGTTCGTGAGCTCGGTGCCACCGCCGATGTTGTAGATCTCGCCGGGCTTGCCGCCCACGAGCACCATCGCGATGCCGCGGCAGTGGTCGTCCACGTGCAGCCAGTCGCGGATGTTGTTGCCCTCACCGTAGAGGGGTACGTGCTTGTCGTCGATGAGGTTCGTGACGAAGAGCGGGATGACCTTCTCGGGGAAGTGGTACGGGCCGTAGTTGTTCGAGCAGCGTGTGATCGACACGTTCAGGCCGTGCGTGCGGTGGTACGAACGCGCGATGAGGTCGGACGATGCCTTGGACGCCGAGTACGGCGAGTTCGGCTCGAGCGGGAAGGTCTCGCTCCAGCTTCCCTCTTCGATCGAGCCGTACACCTCGTCGGTCGAGACGTGCACGAAACGGGGCAGCTCGTGGCGCAGTGCCGCGTCGAGCAGCTTCTGCGTGCCGACGACGTTCGTCTCGATGAACACGGACGCGTCGCGCACGGAACGGTCGACGTGCGACTCGGCGGCGAAGTGGACAACCGCATCCACCTTGGGGATCCACTCGTCGAGCACGACGTCGTCGGTGATGTCGCCTTCAACGAACGTGAACCGCTCGGAGTCGGACACAGGGGCGAGGTTCTCGAGGTTTCCCGAGTAGGTCAGCTTGTCCAGGACAACGACCTCGACTCCCTCCAGACCCTCGTACTGGTCCTGGAGCGCGCGGCGCACGAAGTTCGAGCCGATGAAGCCGGCCCCGCCGGTCACGAGAAGTTTCATACCTGTCCTGTTCAATCGTCGGCCGGGCTGTGCCGATGGAAATTTGCCGATGGTTGTGTGGTTCGAGCGGCGCGGTGACCCGCGCACGGTCGGAGCTACTCTAGCGCGGCCCTCCGACGTGCTACCACAGTCGCGCGGTGATGAGCGTGGCGAGCGCGGCGCGATCGCGGGGCCGTCGCCGCAGCTGACGCCAGCGGCGCACGAGCCGCATCGCGTCTCGATAGGTGAACTCCGCGAGGATCTCGTGGAGCCACTGCAGCCTCGGCAGCTCTTCAGGGGAGGCCACGTGGATGCACGCTTCCACGGTCAGCTGCACCTGCCCGCGGTGCCAGCGGTTCGAGGTGAGCTTGAGGCGCTTCCAGGCCTGCGAGAGGCCCGTGTTGGCGCCGACGGCGTTGGCGACGTGCTGGCGGTAGTCGACGGTCGACTCGCCGTCGATGATCCAGCGAAGGCCGGCGGAGCGCGCGAGCGCGTAGATGAGCCAGTCGTGGGCGAATGCCTTGCGGGCGGGGGAGGCGGGGTTGTCGAGCTGTTCCGCGACGAGACGCGCGAAGCGCCGTGTGAGCAGGAACGTCGAACCGGGGCCCGGCGTCTCGAACAGGTGATCTGCGAGGCGCTGCGGGTAGTCCTTCTTGATGAGCACGCGCGTTCCGTCTTCCGAGAAGGCGGTCACGTTCGAGGAGATGCCGTCTGCATGGTCCGAGGTGAGCAGGCGGATGTGGCGCTCGAGCTTCGCTGGCATCCACACGTCGTCCTGGTCCGCGAAGCCGACGTAGTCGTACTCGTCGATGGGGATCGTCGTGATGAGCCGGAAGAAGTTGGGTGCGGGAGCGCCGAACGTCTCCGGGGGCAGGATCGTGATGCGCTGATCGGCTGCCGCGCGTTCGGCGAGGACCTCGAGCGTGCCGTCGGTCGACCCGTCGTCGGAGACGAACACGTGGAGGTCGGCACCGGTCTGGTCGAGGACCGAGTCGAGCTGCTCATCGAGGTAGGTCTTCCCCATGTGCGTTGCGAGGAGGACGGCGACTCGCGGCAGCGTGCGCGGCTCGGCGTTGGTGTGCATCCCGTCGTTCCTTACTCTCTGTGCGAGTTGCTCGCGGTGAGGCTTCGCCAGCCATCAAGTATGGCCGAGTGGGTCGGAGCGCATTCGCAATCCTCGCCGCACTAGACTTCTCGGCATGGAGATTCGCGAACTCAGCATCCCAGACAGCTACGAGATCACGCCGAAGCAATTCGGCGACGATCGTGGCGTGTTCCTGGAGTGGTACCGCTTCGACAAGCTCGCAGAAGCTGTCGGGCACTCGATCGACCTCAAGCAGGCGAACACCTCGGTGTCGACGCGTGGCGTGGTCCGTGGCATTCACTTCGCGGACATTCCGCCGAGCCAGTCGAAGTACGTGACGTGCACGCGCGGCGCTGTCCTCGACTTCGTCATCGACATCCGCACGGGTTCGCCGAAGTTCGGTGAGTGGGACTCGGTCCGGCTCGACGACGTCGACCGCAAGGCGATCTACCTGTCGGAGGGTCTCGGCCACGCGTTCGTCGCGCTGACCGACGACGCGACGGTCAGCTATCTCGTCACCGACACGTACCACGCGGAGCGCGAGCACGGCATCAACCCGCTCGACAAGGACGTCGACCTGCGCTTCCCGGAGGAAGCGGGTGAGCTGCTGCTGTCTCCGAAGGACACGGACGCTCCGTCGCTTGCCGAGGCGGCCGCATCCGGTCTGCTCCCCAGCTGGGAAGAGGCTCGCGCGTACTACGCGGAGCTCAGCGCGAAGGCGGGTGCGTGAGCATGAAGGGCATCATTCTCGCTGGCGGTTCAGGCACGCGTCTCTGGCCGATCACCAAGGGCATCTCGAAGCAGCTCATGCCCATCTACGACAAGCCGATGATCTACTACCCGCTGTCGACGCTCATGATGGCGGACATCCGCGAGGTGCTGATCATCACGACGCCGGAGTACAACGAGCAGTTCCGCGCGCTGCTGGGTGATGGCTCGCAGTTCGGGATGCGCATCGAGTACGCCGTCCAGCCGTCGCCGGATGGGCTCGCTCAGGCGTTCATCATCGGCGAGGAGTTCATCGGCGACGACTCGGTTGCGCTGGTGCTCGGCGACAACATCTTCCACGGATCCGGCCTCGGCTCGTCGCTGCGGGGCAACAACGTGCTCGACGGAGGCCTGATCTTCGCGTATCACGTGTCCAACCCGGTCGCGTATGGCGTCGTGGAGTTCGACGAGAACAACAAGGCCGTGTCGATCGAGGAGAAGCCGGAGGTGCCGAAGTCGAACTACGCGGTGCCCGGTCTGTACTTCTACGACAACGACGTGGTCGAGATCGCGAAGAGCGTGGAGCCTTCCGCTCGCGGCGAGCTGGAGATCTCGAGTGTCAACTCGGCGTACCTGGATGCGGGCAAGCTGCAGGTGCAGGTCCTCGACCGTGGCACGGCGTGGCTCGACACGGGCACGTTCGAGTCGATGATGCAGGCGAGCGAGTACGTGCGCGTCATCGAGGACCGCCAGGGCTTCAAGATCGGCTGCATCGAGGAGATCGCCTGGCGTGCCGGGTGGATCAACGACGAAGAGTTCGCAGCACTCGCGAAGCCGCTCCAGAAGAGCGGATACGGGCGCTACATGCAGGGGCTCCTCGCGTAGCGGGTCCCGCGTACGACGAAGGCCGTGACTCGATCGAGTCGCGGCCTTCGTCGTACGTGCGGTGAGTGGCCGCGCTTCAGCGCTCGTCGCGTTCCGTGAGTGACTGGAAGAGGTCGCGGGCGATGTCGTAGCTGCCCCTCGAGTAGGTGCCGTAGCGCCCGCGCAGCGTCCATTTCAGGACGCGGGGGAGCCGCTTGAGGCGTGAGGTCGGCAGCTGGAGCCGCTGGCGTTCGTGGGCGACCTTGCGGCGCACGTGCGCCTCCTGCTCTGGGCTGCCGCCGAGCTCGCTGACGCGTTTGAGGAGAGCTACGGCGCGACGGTAGCGGCGCAGCTGATCGGCGGACCCGTCCTTGGTCGCCTGCGCGACTTTGACCCTGAGGGTTGGTGCGGTCTGCCCGATCTGGTTGTCGCTGTGCTGTCGGTAGTCGATGAGGGGCTCTCGCACGAGTCGAAGCCCGTTGACGAGAGCCGCGGTCATCGCGAGCCATTCGTCGTGGATCCACGGCTCGGGTGCGTTGCCCGCCCGGAAGACGAGGGAAGCGCGGAGCATCATCGTCGCGCCCGTCACGAAGTTGCGTGCGGTGAGCGCTTCGAGCTGCCGCCCATTGCTGTAGTCGCGCCACTCCGCGTCGGTGATCTCGAGCGAGTCGAGGAGGGTGCCGCCGACGGGCTCTCCGTCCTCGTCGACGAGGAGTGCGTCGGAGTGCGCCAGCAGGGCGTCGTCGTCGCCGACGAGGGCAGCGAGCAGATGCTCGACCTTCTTGGGGTGCCAGACGTCGTCCTGGTCGCTCGTCGCGAGGTAGTCGGTGCGTGCCTCTCCGAGCGCGAACGCGAAGTTCCCGCTCACGCGGAGAGGCTCGTCGCGCGTGTAGATGCGGAATGCCCGGTCGGATGCCTCCAGCACCCGGCGCGCCAGCTCGACGGTGCCGTCGGTCGAGGCGTCGTCGGAGACGATGACCTCCGCCACCGGGTGGCTCTGCGACAGGATGCTCAGCAGCTGCTGTTCGAGGAACCTGTCGCCGTTGTGCGTGCACACGACCGCGGTGACGGCGGCTTCCCCGAGCCGCTGCTCACGCGCATCCTCTGGTCGTCGTTCGGCGACGAGTCGCGAAGCTGGCATGTGGTCTCCTCGGTGTTCGGCGGGGCGCGGGCGCCTGGTGCTAGCTTGGCACGAGTCTGCACGCGCTCAGGGGAGGACCAGGCCGCAGCGGCCGCTCGCGACTATGAACCGACTTGTCATCTATCTTCTCTTCGATCGGGCCGGCCTTGCCGATTCCGGTGTCATCCGGGCCCTCGAGGGTTTGCGCCCGCACGCCAGCGAGTTGTTCGTGGTGGTGAACGGCAGCGTGACGGAGGCGTCCCGCGCGAGGCTCGAGACGGTCGTCGATTCCGTATTCGAGCGTGCGAATGAGGGTTTTGACGTCGGCGGGTACCGGGCGGCCCTCGACGAGATCGGGGCAGAGCGCCTCGCGTCGTTCGATGAGGTCGTCTTCGCGAACTACACGTTCTTCGGGCCCGTCGGCGACTTCGAGGCGACGTTCCGCTGGGCGGACGCGGCGGGTCATGACGTCTGGGGAGTCACTGAGCACGGTGCGCTCACGCCTGACCCGTACACGCTCCGTGGCACGCTGCCGGCGCATCTGCAGTCGCACTGGCTCGCGGTGAGGCGCTCGGTGATCGTGAGCGATGCGTGGAACGAGTACTGGGAATCGATGCCGGCGATCCGCTCGTACGATGACTCGGTCAGGCACCACGAGGCGCGCTTCTCCCCGTTCTTCGCCGAGCGGGGGTTCTCGATCGGCGCGCAGTTCTCGGCGGCGAACTTCCATGTCGACGGCCGTGCCCTGGCGAACCCGAGCGTCGAGGCGCCGCTGCTGCTGCTCGAGGCGGGTGCGCCGCTCGTCAAGCGCCGCGTGTTCTTCCACGATCCGGTCGAGCTCGATCACCGCGGTGTCTCCCCGCGCGATGTCGCCCTGGAGCTCGAGCGCCGCGGGTTCCCCGTGAGCGTCCTCGTCGATGGCACGGCCAGGTTCGCCCCGAGTCGCGTGCTGGCCGGCAGCGTCGGGGCAGGTCCCAGAGTGCTGCGGCGCGCATCCACCGCGGTCACGCACGAGTGGGTGCGCGACGAGTCGAGCGGTGATGAGGTCGCGACCATCTCGGGGCTGCACGTGCGCATCGTCCGGGGTGGGTTCTGGCGTCGCCTGGCCGGCGCAGACAGCCGTCTCGACGCGAGCGACCTGGTTCTTGTCGAATCGGCTGCTGCCCGCGGTTTCGAGTCGATGCCCCCGAGTGCGTCGCTCCTTGCGAATCAACGAGGGAGGCGCGTGGTGTTCGAGCGAGCCGAGCCGCTCGCTTGGGAGTTCGCCGACCACACCGCGCTCGGTGCGGTGGTCCCTGTCGTGCCGCCCGTCGGGACGGGGCTCCTGGCCGATGGCTGGCGCGGAAGCCGCAACCGCGCGCTCGAGCTCGCGGCGATGCTCGGTGTCGATGCGCCGCTCGACGCGCGTTCTCCCATCGCCCCCTATGCGGGGTTCGCTGCGTATCGAATCGACGCCTTGCGGCCTCTCGCCTCGTCGCTCGGGCTGCGCGGCTACGACGCGCTCGAGGCGCGCTTCCCCGACGGTGAGCTCGGGCGACTCCTCGACCTGCTCGCGAGTCGGCTCGTCTCCGATGCGGGGTTCGCGGTGTCGGAGGTCGAGACCGCGGATGGCCTTGCGAGCGACTACGCGCTGCTCGCCGCGAAGTACGAGGACCTCGTCGCCGAGTTCGGTGCGGACGCGCGGGCACCGCACCGCTTCGCACGCTCGCGCAGGCCTGGTGCCAGCGTCTTCGCGAGGGTCGCCGAGTGGGTGTTCCGGCGTCTGCCTGCCCTGCAGCCGCCGTTGCGGCGCGTCGCTGCCGACGCGAAGGCGCTCGTCGCTCGCATCCATTGAGCTGAGGGCCGGTCTGCGGCGCGGCGGCTGCCGGCTCAAAGCTCACGCAGGTACCGTGACTGCGACTGGAGGTTGCACATGAGCAACGGTGAGACGCCGCTTGGCGGGCAGTATGACCCTGACGAACTCGAGGAGCTCGAGAGCCAGGCGGAACGCCGCGGAACTGGGCGCGGCTTGATCATCGGCCTCCTCATCGCGGCGGCCATCGCGATCGCGGCGATCGTGTTCGTGCTCATGAACCCGCTTGGGCAGCAGGCCCCACCGGACAACACCGCCCCGATCACGACGTTGCCGCAGGCGACGGAGGTCGCGGTCCCGGAGACGCTCATCGTCACGGCGACCCCTGCGCCGACGGTCACGGTGACCGAGACCGCAGCCCCGGATCCGGACGCCGAGACGTCAGCGGTCCAGGTGTCCCTGAGCCGCGCCTACTGGGTGCCGGACCAGCGCGTCATCTCGGCTGCTGCGCTCGTGTCGAGCACGGAACCTGGTGGCACCTGCACGCTCGTCTTGAAGAACGGGCCCGTGTCGTTCGTCGCGACCGCGGCGGCTGCCGCTCCCACCTCGGCTGGCACCGACGCGTCGAGTTGCATCGTGAATCTCCGCGACGAGTCGATCACCCCTGGTGACTGGGAAGCGGTCATGCAGTACGAGGGTCCGGGTGGGAGCGGCGTGAGCGCTCCGATGACGGTCACCGTCACCTGACCCACGCTCGTGGCGCCGTGGGCTCCCGGTCGGCCATCGGATCGGGGAGCTGCAGCTAATGTGATCGGTGGCCGCTACCAAAGGGGAATGCACATGACAGCTCGCGTCACCGTCGCCACGCGCACGAAGAACCGTCCGCTGCTGCTGCGCCGGGCCCTCGACAGCGTGCTCTCGCAGACGTTCAGCGACTTCGAGCTCGTCATCGTCAACGATGCCGGGGACGCCGAGGCGCTCGATGCGCTGCTCGAGCCGTTCCTGGAGCGCGCGGCCGGACGTCTTCATGTCGTGACCAACGTCGTCTCGAACGGGCGCGAGGCCGCCATGAACGACGGATTCCGGGACTCCGGCGCCGACTACCTGGTGCTGCACGACGATGACGACAGCTGGGCCCCCGACTTCCTGGAGAAGACGGTGGAGTACCTCGACGCGCATGCTGAGGACGCAGGAGTCGCGACGCGCACGGAAGTGGTCTTCGAGCGTGTCGAAGGGGACTCGGTCATCGAGGAGTCGCGCGAGCTGCTCGCCGACGACTCGCACGCCGTCACGCTCATCGGCACCATGCGACGCAGCACGGTGCCCCCGATCTCCTTCCTGTTCCGGAGGAGCGCCTACCTCGAGGTGGGCGAGTTCGATGGCTCGCTGCCTGTGCTCGCCGACTGGGATTTCCTGCTCAGGCTCCTGACGCGGCACACCGTCGGCTTCATCAGCGGCGAGCCGCTCGCGTTCTGGCATCAGCGGCTCGCGTCGCTCGGCCCCGACGGCAACAGCGTCGTCATCGCCGCCGCCGAGCACTCCGACTACGGCACGATCATCCGCGACCGCTACTTGCGCAAGGCGCTCGACGGGGGCGGGGGGATCGGGCCCTCGCTGCTCGTGACGAGCCTCTTCGAGGACATGGAGCGCTCGTCGGCGGAGTCGAGGCGACAGGCGAGCGAGTTCTCGCAGGTCTCGCAGCTCAAGCAGGCAGAGGCGCTGGAAGTGACGAAGGTCGCTCTGCTGCTCGAGATCGCGAAGCTGGAGCAGCAGCAGCGGGATGTGCTCCAGTCGCTCGACGTGCTGCACACGGTCGCCGAGGCCGCGCTGCCTGTCGTCAACGGTGCACGGCGAGCAGCCCGCCCAGTCGCCAAGACCGTCCGCGCAGGGAAGAAGGTCGTCTCGGGCCTCGGCTCCCTTGCGAAGGCCGGCGCGCGGGTCGCGTTGAAGCGCCGTCGCGGCGGAAGCTCCGGGGATGCGGCAGTCGCTCACCAGGCCGGTGTCGTCACCATTCGTCCGGAGATCGTGGACACGCCGATGCCGCCCGTCGCTGCCGGTCGGCCTCGTGAGGATGCGCGGCTGACCGGGAAGGCGCCGAAGCGTGTGGCGTTCTACCTGTTCTTCGACCCTGAGGGGCAGGTCGACGACTACGTCCTCCACAAGCTGACGGCGCTGCGCGAGCACGTCGAGCACATCTTCGTCGTCTCGAACTCGCCCATCTCCGACGAGGGCAAGGCGCGGCTCGCCACGGTCGCGGACACGGTTCTCGAGCGGGAGAACAAGGGCTTCGACGTGTGGGGGTACAAGGAGGCGCAGGAGCACTTCGGGTGGGATCGGCTCGCGGAGTACGACGAGCTCATCCTCCTCAACTACACGTTCTTCGGCCCCATCTTCCCGTTCGGCGAGATGTTCGAGCGGATGGATGCGCAGGACGTCGACTTCTGGGGCATCACGAGCCACGAGGCGGTGACGCCGCACCCGCACCACGGCGTCGGCAGCATGGCCGGGCACATCCAGTCGCACTGGATCGCCGTGCGACGCGACATGTTCCTGTCGGACGAGTACCGCGCATATTGGGCGGACATGCCCATGATCACGTCGTACTTCGACTCGATCGACCGTCACGAAGGCCGGTTCACGAGCTACTTCGCGAGCCTGGGCTTCGTCTACGAGCTGGCCTTCCCGTCTGAGGACTACCCCTCCCAGCACCCCATCTTCGACAACATCTCGCTCATGCTCGACGACCGTCTGCCGATCCTGAAGCGACGCATCTTCTTCCACGACCCGGACTACCTGGACAGGCAGGCGATCATCGGTCGTGATGTCACGGACCGTCTCGAGGGGGCGGGGTTCCCGATGGACCTCATCTGGTCGAACGTGGTGCGGAGCGCGAAGCCGCGTGTGCTGCACACGAACTTCTCCCTGCTGGAGATCCTCCCCGACCTGGAGGAGCGAGACGAGTCGGGTCGGGAGCTCCTCGACCGCCCTCAGCTCGGGCGCACCGCCGTCGTCGCCCACCTCTACTACGACGAGCTCATCGACGAGATCATCGATCACGCCGCTCGTGTGCCTGGCGAGGTCGACCTCTACGTCACGACCACGGACGAGTCGAAGCGCGCTGCGATCCGCGAGGCCGTCGCGCGTCGCGGCTGGGGTGATCGGAGCGACGTCCGCCTCGTCGAGTCGAACCGGGGTCGCGACATCTCCGCGTTCTTCGTCGGCTGCGCCGACGTGCTGCGCGACGAGCGGTACGAGTTCATCGTCAAGATCCACGGCAAGAAGAGCGTGCAGGACGGGTGGAATGCCGGGCAGTGGTTCAAGCGCCACCTGCTGGAGAACCTGCTTCCGAGCGAGGGGTATGCGGCGAACCTGTTCGCGCTGTTCCAGAAGCACGGCACGCTCGGAATGGTCTTCCCTCCGGTCATCCACATGGGCTACCCGACACTCGGACACGCCTGGTTCCTCAACAAGGGGCCAGCGGGGAAGCTGCTCAGGCAGCTGGGCGTCTCGACGCCACTCGACGACTCCACCCCCGTCTCCCCGTATGGCTCCATGTTCATCGCCCGACGGGAAGCGCTGCGGCCCATCCTGGACGCGGGCTTCACGTGGGACGACTTCCCGGGCGAGAGCGGATACCAGGACGGCACCCTCGCGCACGTGCTGGAGCGCATCGTGAGCTACGCGGCGCACGGTGAGGGGTTCCACACCCGGACCGTCATGAACACGAAGATGGCGGCCATCAGCCACACGTTCCTCGAGTACAAGCTGCAGGAGCTCGCGTCGTTCGTGCCGTATGGTCACGCGATCGAGCAGGTCCCGTATCTGGCTGACGTGCTCGGCGGAGGTCCGGGTGTCGCGCCTTCTCCGCTCGGTGCGTTGAAGCGCTATGTGGCTGAGCAGAATCCGGCTTCTGCACGAGCATTGCGCCCTGCGTACGCTGTGGCGCGGAAGGTGTACGGGCAGGTGCGATCGGCTGGCGGTGGCCGCGCCTCCTGATCCGTGGCAGGTTGGCGCCGTCCAGAATGCGGGCCAGCTACTATCGATGTCATCATCCGTAACACCCGTTCTGGGGTCTGACCTCGAAAGCACTTATGCCGCTCACGCTTCAACAGGCGTTCGACCCGCGCGCGAACAGCATCGGCTTCCTCCGTTGGTTCCTGGCCTTCGCCGTCATCTTCGCTCACGCTGGTCCCCTGGGGGGCTTCTACGGTGGTCACGATCTCGGATCCCAGCTCTCCACTGAACAGTCGCTCGGTGGAGTCGCCGTCGCTGGGTTCTTCTTCTTCTCCGGGTTCCTGATCACGAAGAGCCGTCAGGGCAAGTCGACGATCTTCCGATTCTTCTGGCGCCGAGTGCTGCGCATCTTCCCCGCGTTCTGGCTTGCCCTGCTGACGACGGCGTTCATCCTCGCCCCGATCGCGTGGCACCGTGAGACCGGGAGCATGGCCGGTTTCTGGGATGCATCCACGGAGTCGCCGTTCACGTACTTCATCAACAACATGTGGTTGAACCTCGGTCAGCGCAACATCGCGGAGATGGGCGGGAGCCTGCCGTTCGCGACGCTCGGGGGCTACGACTGGAACGGGTCAGCGTGGACCCTCATGTACGAATTCCGGGCCTACATCATGATCGGCTTCCTCGGCCTGTTCGGGGTCCTGTCCAACCGCATCGTGGGCGGGCTGATCGCTCTCGCTCTCATCCTCGTGAACGCGCTGACCTGGAGCGGCTGGGTCGACATGCTGTCGATCAGCCCGTTCATGACGAACCCGTTCAACGCGATGTTCTTCGCGCCGTTTGCCTTCGGGATGCTCTTCGCCTTCTTCGGCGACAAGATCGTGATCGATGATCGCCTCGCGATCTTCGCGATCGGCGTCGCGTTCTTCGCCTACAACTACGGCGGCTGGAACATGTGGGGGCAGTACTTCCTCATGTACTTTCTCATGTGGTTCGCGATCCGCACCCCGAAGCTCAACAACTGGGAGAAGCACGGCGACTTCTCGTACGGCATCTACATCTTCGCCTGGCCGCTCATGCAGTTCGGCGCCTATTTCGGTCTGCAGAACGCGGGCTGGCTGGTCTACCACCTGGTCATCGCCATCGGCGCCCACATCTGCGAGTACATCTCCTGGCACGTCATCGAGAGCCCGGCGATGAGCCTCAAGAACTGGACTCCTCGCTGGCTGACCTGGGTCATGGATCGTTGCCGGCCCCCGCTCGACCGCATCAAGGGGCGCCTCGTGAACGTCGACTACTCGTCGAGCAACTTCGCCAAGCGCCTGCGCGCTGAGCGGGCAGAGCAGGTCAGGAGCGAAGCATGACGAGCACGGGGCCCGGAAGCCTGAGGCCGGAGAGCGGCTTCGAAGAGCCGCCGTCGAAGCAGGGGCGTGTCACGTGGGCCCAGCGATGGCACAGGGTCCGGTTGATCCCCTTCATCCTCCTCCTCGTCTGCGCGCTGATCGCCGTGATCAGCGGACGCATCACGCAGCAGGAGCTTGCGGCGGCCGATGCGCTGCCGCCAGAGCAGGGACCGGCCTCTGCGGCGTTCGTGCTGCCCCAGGAGACCTGCGCACCCACCCTCGCGACCCCCGTCGAGGGAGATCCGTGGTCTGCCGAGAACGTGGACGCGAGTGAGGCCGCCTTCGAAGAGAACATGGGCGGCCTGCCAGCCGGCGGCTACTCCTACGTCGAGGGCAAGGACGATTGGGTGTTCTGGGGAGACGAGCAGGCGAACAACTTCTCCCAGGCCCTCGGGCGCAGCTACCTGGGCCAGGATGAGGCCGAGGAATGGGCGAGCTACTTCCGCACCGTGCAGGCTCAGCTGGCTCAGCAGGGAACGGACCTCATCATCCAGGTCGTGCCGGCTGACTGGGCCGTCGTGCCTGAGCAGCTGCCGGACTGGGCGCAGGAGCTGCGCGGTCCGACGAACCTCGACCACCTGCACGACGCCTACCCTGACCTGCCCATCATGGACACCCGCCAGCCGCTCCGGGACGCGGCCGTCGACGGAGATGTCTACGCGAAGCGCAACAGCCACTGGACCCCGTTCGGCGGTGCCGTGGGGTGGGCGACGCTCGCCGACTGCCTCGGTGCCGTGGACGCGAAGTACGAGCCGCTCGCACCTCTCGACTTCTCCGAGCTCGAGCCCGTGGCCATCTCGAGCGAATTCGAGGCGTTCGGTCTTCCCGCGCTCGAGGAGCCCACGATGATCCCGTCCCTCGAGGCCACGGCCTCTCCCATGGAAGTGTCGTTCGCGGATGGATCGACCGAGCAGATGACGACGAATGTTGGGCTCGACATGCTCCTGCTTCCAGCCACCACGGTGACGGAGCGTCCGCAGACCGACTTGACGGCCCTCGTGCTCCGGGACAGTCAGGGGAGCAACATCGCGGCGGGCTGGCAGGCGGGGTTCGCGAGCACGAAGCAGATCCGCCATTCCTTCGACGACCCGAACGCGAGAGTCGACGTGCTTGGTGAGGCGGCCGAGTTCCAACCCGATGTGGTCATCTACGAGATCACGGAGCGGCACCTGAACTTCGTTCCCGTGCTTCCGGAGTAGGCAGTCCGCTCAGGGCGGGGCGTGGCCCTGTCGTTATCCTTGGGTCCGGACTGCGGCCAGCTAGGCTGGCGCTTCAGCGACAGAAAGAGACGTGAAAATGGGCACTTGCCTTGTCACGGGAGGTGCAGGCTTCATCGGCACGGCGCTCTCGGCGCTCCTGCCCGAGCACTTCGAGCGCGTGATCGCGGTCGACAGCCTCCACCCGCAGGTGCATCCGCACCCGACTCGTCCCGCGGCGCTCGACGACCGGGTCGAGTTCGTGCACGGGGACGTCACGGACGCAGCGATGTGGGATGCGCTCCTGGCGGACGCGACGCCAGATGTCGTCATCCACCTGGCTGCTGAGACCGGTACGGGCCAGTCCCTCACCGAGGCGACGAGGCATGCGGCGACGAATGTCGTCGGCACCACGGAGATGCTCGACGCGTTCGTGCGCGCAGGCAAGCTTCCCGAGCGAATCGTCCTCACCTCCAGTCGTGCCGTGTACGGCGAGGGCGCGTGGAGCGACGCGGCGGGTGAGATCTCCTACCCGGGGCAGCGCAGCGATGCCATGCTCGCCGCCGGCCAGTGGGACTTCCCTGGGCTCGTGCCGCTTCCGTTCGTATCGTCTCGGGTCACGCCGAAGCCGACCAGCGTGTACGGGGCGACGAAGTTGGCACAGGAGCACATCCTGACCTCGTGGTGCTTGGCCATGGGGGTCACGCCCGTGCTGTTCCGGCTGCAGAACGTCTACGGTCCGGGCCAGTCGCTCATCAATCCGTACACCGGCATCGTCTCGTTCTTCGCGCAGCGCGCGAAGGCGCACGAGGTGATCCCCGTGTATGAGGACGGTGAGATCGTCAGGGATTTCGTGTTCATCGACGACGTGGCGAGCGCGCTGGTGCGCGGTGTCCTCGTCCCCGTTGAGCAGGCGAGCGCGTCGGCGTCGGCGCCGTACGACATCGGGTCGGGGGAGGGCACGTCGATCCTGCGTCTCGCCGAGCTCATCGCAGCGCACTATGGTGCTCCGTCTCCCGCCATCAACGGCAAGTACCGGAACGGGGACGTCCGGCATGCGTCGTGCGAGATCGACGCGGCGAAAGCCTCGCTCGACTGGGCGCCGTCGACCATGGTGGATGCTGGAGTTGTCGAGTTATGTCAGTGGATCGATCAAGAGGTGCAGAAATAGCAGAGACCCAGCTCAGAGAGCGACCGAACCTGGTCGCTCGCTTCGGCGCAAGGTACCCCACGATGGGGCTGCTGCTGAACCTCACCCTGCGCGAGATCCGCTCGCAGTACAACAGGACGGCGCTCGGGCGCATCTGGTCGCTCGTGAACCCGCTCGCGCAGATCGCGATCTTCTCTGTCGTGTTCGGGTTGCTCTTCAACTCCACGCCTCACACCGGCGAGAACTCCGGGCTGCAGAACTACGCGCTCTGGGTGGCCTGCGGCATCATCCCGTGGACCTTCATCTCTGGCGGAGTCATGGGGGCCATGGGCGCGCTCATGGCCAACATCGGCCTGCTCACCAAGGTCTACTTCCCGCGGCACGTGCTCGTCACGTCGAGTGTGCTCTCGCTCACGTCGACATTCGCGATCGAGCTCCTGGTGCTTGCCGTGATCATGGGCATCGCGGGCGGCCCGAAGCTGCTCATCGTCGTGCTCCTGCTCATTCCCATCGTGGCGCTCACGGCCATGTTCGTGCTGGGTATCGGCCTGATGCTGTCCGTCGCGGTGGTCTACTTCCGTGATGTGCAGTACCTGTGGACGATCTTCAACCAGATCTGGTTCTACGGGAGCGGGGTCGTCTTCCCGGCTTCCATGGTGCAGAACGCGCAGAACAACCTCACCGAGCAGGGCTGGAACATCTTCGGTCAGCCGCTCCCGCTCATGACGATCTTCGAGCTGAACCCGGCCCACCAGTTCCTCGAGGCGTACCGCTCCGTGCTGTACGACTTCGCTGTGCCATCTCCGGCGACGTGGCTGACCATCACCGCATGGGCGGCGATCATGCTGCTCGCCGGCATCTTCGTCTTCCGGGCGAAGCAGAACCGAATCGTTGAGGAGCTCTGATGACCGGACTTCCGGCAGTGCGCGTCGACAACGTCTCCAAGACGTTCCGCGTGCATCACGACCGCAACCAGTCGCTCAAGGCCACCGTGCTCCAGGGCTACCGGTCCAAGTACGAGGACTTCTGGGCGCTGCGCGATGTCTCGCTCGAGATCCCAGAGGGCAAGACGTTCGGGCTGCTCGGCAACAACGGCTCAGGCAAGTCGACGCTGCTGAAGTGCATCGCCAAGATCCTCGCGCCGAACCGGGGCAAGATCGAGACGCGCGGACGTCTCGCCGCGATGCTCGAGGTGGGGTCTGGATTCCATCCGGAGCTCTCCGGGCGCGAGAACGTGTATCTCAACGGATCGATCCTCGGCATGAACAAGCAGGAGATCGACCGCAAGTTCGATTCGATCGTCGACTTCTCCGGTGTCGAGCAGTTCATCGACCAGCCGGTGAAGAACTACTCCTCCGGAATGTACGTGCGTCTCGGCTTCGCCGTCTCGATCCACGTCGAGCCTGATGTGCTCCTTGTCGACGAGGTGCTCGCTGTCGGGGACATGCAGTTCCAGGAGAAGTGCATGGAGAAGTTCGCGGACCTCAAGCGCGAGGGGCGCACGGTTGTCGTCGTCTCGCATGGGCTCGAGCAGATGCGCACGTTCTGCGACGAGGCCGCCTGGCTCAGCCACGGCGAGCTGCAGGCGGTGGGGGTCGCGCGCGACATCATCGACGAGTACTCGAACCGCGAGCACGGGGCCGTCGAGGTCGAGCAGGGCGGTACTCGCTTCGGAACGGGTGAGGCGCAGATCACGAAGATGGAGCTGCTCTCGGATGATCGGGGTGACACCCGCAGCTTCCGCACGGGGGACCGGGCGGTTATCCGCCTGCACTACAAGGCGGAGGAGCGCATCCCGCGGCCTGTGTTCGGGGCATCCATCGACCACGTCGAAGGTGTCTTCGTGTGGGGCAACCACGGCCTCGACGGCGGCTTCGTGCCTGATTCCATCGGGCCCGGTACCGGGTCGATCGATATCGAGATCCCACGCATCACGATGCGGCCGGGAGCTTTCCAGCTGAGTGCATCCATTCAGGACTACGACTGCGTACAGACCATCGACGCGTGGCAGCGTGCGCTCACGTTCAACGTCGGGCCCGGGACTCCGTTCGAATCCGGTGGCCTCATGACGCTCGACTCGAAGTTCGGCGCTCACGTGGTCGACTCCGGTGAGGTCTCCGGAGCTCCCGAATCGCTCGCCGAGCACCGTCTGGCGGACGACCGGACGTAGGTCGTCACCTGGGGGAACGTTCGCGGCCCCGTTCCTTTCGGATCTTTCCGAGGGGAGCGGGGCCGCGTCGCGTCGCGCGGTCCTTTTCGTCCCGGGGGAGTGCCTCTAGTGCATGTTGCAGAAATAGCTCGGATTTTCTCGCACGGCGTGTCGTCTGGGTTCGTGCTGTCGCCGTTGGGATGAGTTCCGCGAGATACCGGGCTTCGCGTCCGATTTTCCTGGGTCAGGTGTGACATATGTGACTCATGTGAAAGGAGCGACAGCTGTGGTCTTTTGTGGCCCATGTGTGCATACTTGGAAACTGCTGAGCGTGTCGTCTCACTACGACCCGACCGGCTCCTCGGTTTTCGACGCGTAGGGAACTCATGTTTCGCAGAACAATTGCCATTGTGGCCACGGCGGCAGCAGCCGCTGCGGGCCTGCTTGCCTTCCAAGCGATAGCACCTCAGGAGTTCGGCGCTGAGACGGCGTCGGCTGCTGGATCGTCATTCGACCCAGGCAACATCATCAGCGATGAGAACTTCTACGACGGCTCCGCGATGACCGCGGCCGAAGTCCAGCAGTTCCTCGTGTCGAAGAACGGCTCGAGCTCCTCGACAGCCCTGCGGAACTACACGCAGTCGACGCCGTCGATGCCAGCCACCTCGTACTGCGGCGCCTACCCGGGCGCCCCAGGCGGCGAATCGGCGGCGAACATCATCGCCAAGGTCGGCCAGGCCTGCAACTTCAGCGCCAAGGCCATGCTGGTCCTCCTCGAGAAGGAGCAGAGTCTGGTCTCGATGTCGAGCCCGACGCTGGGGCGCCTCGCGGCCGCGACCGGCTTCGGCTGCCCAGACACTGCACCGTGCGACGCCAGCTACGGCGGGTTCTTCTACCAGGTCTACAACGCGGCGCGTCAGTTCCAGTACTACAAGGCGAACCCGTACAGCTTCAACCACATCCCGTTCGCGACGAACAACGTGCTGTACAACCCCAACTTCGCGTGTGGCTCATCCGCCGTCTACATCTCCAACTACGCGACGGCCGGCCTCTACAACTACACGCCGTACCAGCCGAACCAGGCAGCGCTGTCGAACATGTACGGCGAGGGCGACGGCTGCTCCGCGTACGGAAACCGCAACTTCTGGCGCATGTACACCGACTGGTTCGGAGACGCGCAGGGAACCGCAACGCGGCCTTCGCTGATCAAGGCTGAGGGCACAAGCGACGTCTACTTCCTCTCCGACGGAACTCGCTACCACCTGACGGCCGACCGGGTCGAGGGCTTCACCAAGGCGCTTGGCGCAGTCGAGACGATCCCGGCTCAGGAGATGTCCTGGATCCCATGGGGCACGTGGGTCGGCGAGATCCTCGAAGGACCGGACGGTCCCGTCTACATCAGCGACGGCAAGTGGTGGAAGCTCCGCGGCTGGGCGACTGCTGCCAGCTACGGCTTCCAGCAGGGACAGGTCGCCAAGATCACCAAGGAGCAGCTCGAGAAGTTCGAGGGCGGCTGGACACTCGAGTCGTTCGTGAAGACCGACAACGGCCAGGTGTTCCTCGTCCAGAACCAGACCAAGCGAGAGGTCTCGAGCCTCACGGCGCTGCGCGACTTCGGTCTGTACACGGCGGTGACCAACCTCAAGGACGGCGCGCTCGACTTCCTCCCCGCTGGCGAGCCAGTGCTCTCCCGCGGTGCCGTCGTGACGCCGCTGGACGGGTCGCAGACCCTTGTCCTCGGTGACGAGGGCCGCGGCTACGCGGTCTCGGCCGAGCTCCGCAAGCTCAGCGAATTCAACGTGACCGGCAAGCTCGGAGATGCCTTCGCGCAGGTCACGAACTCCGGATCCCTCGACTCGTCGCTCGTCTCGGACGGCAGCAAGTCGTACCTGATCACGGACGCCGGGCTCCTGCAGGTCGCGACATCGGCCTACGGTGTCGGTCGGTTCACCCCGGTGCCCGCCGATGCGCTCTCCGGCCTCAGCAAGCTCGGCTCGACGCCGGGGGCGCACCTGGTGAAGGAAGTCGACGGATCCAAGGTCAACCTGGTCGTTGGCGGCGAGCGTGTCGAGTTCGGCAGCGAGGACGACGCGAAGAAGGAAGCGGCAAGGCGTGGAAGCGACGAGGTCGTCTACACCGTCGCGAACGGAACGCTTGCCGACGTCCCGACCGGAAACGGCATCACCAACGGCGCGCTCCTCAAGACGCCGAGCAGTGACGCCCTGTACGTGCTCGATGGTGCCCACCTGGTCAAGATCGCGAATGCGCAGCTCGCTGAGGCCTACGGCTTCGGTGGCACCGCGCAGGTCATGACGCAGGCGTCGTTCGACGGCATCCCGAAGCGCGACTACACCATCGACAGCGCGCAGTTCGTCTGCAACGGGCAGACGCTGCTCGCAGCAGAGGGACAGGGGCACCCGTACCTCAGCGCTGAGCTCCAGGCGGCGTATGGACTCGAGAGCGAGACTCTGAGCCCGCAGCTGTGCGGCGTCATCCCAGTCTCGCAGCAGCCCGCAACCGAGTTCATCACGACGGCGAAGGGCGCTTGGTACGCCATCATCAACGGCGAGAAGCGACTCATCGGCTGGCCCGAGATCGGTGTGGCCATGGGCATGCCCGAGCGTGGCTCGCTCCAGGTCGTCGACAGCGTCGCGGACTCGTTCCCCACGGGATCGACGCTCCTCGGTGCCCCGGCCGGATGGCCTCTGCCGGACACCACCGCGACGCCCGAGCCGACCGCGACGCCTGAGCCGACGGCAACGCCTGAGCCGACCGAGTCGGCGACGCCTGAGCCGACCGCGACGGTCACGCCCGAGCCGAGCACGACGGCCACGCCTGAGCCGACGGCGACGTCGACTGAGACTCCCTCAGCGACAGCTACGCCGACGGAGACAGCTACGCCGACGGAGACGGCGACGCCGACGCCCACGGAGACCGCAGAACCCGCGGTGCCGCTCGAGTCCGGCGACGTCATCACCAACAAGGCTGGCACCGGAGTGTGGATCGTCAACGGCGAGAAGCTGCTGCAGCTCGGCTCCCGCGATGTCGCAGCTCAGCTCGGCCTCGACGTCGAGAACGCACAGGTCGTCCCTGCTGCGAACTTCGATGCCTTCGCCGGTGTCACGGCCCCGCTCTACACGTCCGCGGTGCTGATCGGAGACGTTCCGTACATCGGCGTCGACGGGCAGCTCGTGCCGTTCGCGAGCCCAGCGGATGCCGAGGCATTCGGCCTCGTGTTCACGCCACTCGCACCGGAGGTCGGAGTGAAGCTGAGCGTGGCAACCGACGCGGAGCCCATCGGCTCGGTGGTGCAGGGTCCGGACGACAGCTACTACCGCGTCATCGACGGCAAGCTCTCGCTCATCGACCCGAGCCTCGCGGAGCCGACGGCAACACCGTCTGAGACGGCGCCAGCCGAGACGACCCCGCCTGAGGCGACGGAGACCACGGCACCGGACGCAACGGCAACCGAGACGGCGACACCAGCACCCACCGAGTCGACGTCGCCGACCGAGACGGCTGCCGAGGCACCCGTCACCGAATCGCCCGCGCCAACCGCGGACGAAGCGCCGGCCACGGAGAGCACGCCAGAGGCCACACCGCCGACGACGTTCCGTATCTCGGTCGAGTTGTTCTCGATCATGGGCCTCGGAGCGCCAGTAGCCGAGTAGGCCAGAGACCGCGAGACCAAGAGCCCGCTCCCTTACCCGTCTGGGGTGGAGGAGCGGGCTCTTCGCGTTCACCTCGCGCCGAGTCAGAGCGGCACGCGCTGTCGCCTCGGCTAGACTGGCCCTTCTTGTGAAGGGACGAAGATGACGCAAAGCGAACGGGTTCTCGTGACCGGGGCCGGCGGTTACATCGGCAGGCACGTGGTCGATGCACTGGTTGCACGCGGCCAAGAGGTGACCGCCGTTGTCCGTCCAGGGAGCGATGCCGCGATCAACAGCGAGGCGCGAGTCGTCGAGTTCGATCTCCTGGCACCATCCGCAGATTTCTCGGTTCTGCTCGAGCCAGCCCCAACCGCCGTCGTGCACCTCGCCTGGGAAGCGGGCTTCGCGCACAACGCCCCCGTGCACATGCGGAAGCTCTCCGACCACTTCAGGTTCCTGGAAGCAGCGACAGAGGCAGGCGTCCAGCGGCTCGCCGTGCTCGGATCCATGCACGAGATCGGCTTCTACGAGGGTGTGGTCACGGCCGAGACGCCCACGAACCCGCTCTCGCTCTACGGCATCGCGAAGGACGCGCTCCGGAAGTCCTCGGCCCTCGCATTCGGCGACCGAGTGGCGCTGCAGTGGCTGCGTGCGTACTACATCTTCGGAGACGACCGCAACAACAAGTCGATCTTCACCAAGCTCCTCGAGGCCGCCGCCGAGGGCAAGACGGAGTTCCCCTTCACCTCGGGGGCCGCGCGCTTCGACTTCATCCACGTCGCTGAGCTCGGGCGCCAGATCGCGGCCGTCGCCTCGCAGGATGAGGTCACGGGGATCATCAACGTCGGCTCGGGAACCTCGGTCTCGCTCGGCGAGCAGGTCGAGCAGTTCATCCGAGACAACGAGCTCGGCATCTCGCTCCAGTACGGGGCATTCCCCGACCGGCCCTATGACTCTCGCGAGATCTACGGCGACGCCACGGTGATCCACGAGCTCATGGCCAAGAGCGATGCGGCAGTCCAGGGTGCAGATCACCGCTGACGGGTTCTGGGAGCACTGACGGCTCCGCGAGCAGTGACGGGCTCTTTCGTGGGCAGGGCATGTGCGCCGGTTCCGCACGCGGGTCGCTCGTCTTGTGCGGAGTGCGCAGGTGCTCCGGCACGTCCTCGTGAGCACGGCCGAGAGCACCAGTAGGCTCGGTGCTCGGACGAGCCTGCCTTCTGACGGGTGCGCACGAGATTTGGGGGCCCGTTGGCTGTGGAGGCTGTGAAGCAGAGCAAGGTCGAGCATGGGCTGAGTCGCCTGCCGAGGTGGACCAGAAACGAGCTGCTCTGGACCGCCGTCGTCTTCGTCGGCGTCGCGGTCACGACCTGGCTTCGCATCGCCCCGGCCGAGCAGCAGGCGCTGTGGGCGGAAGACGGACCGGTCTTCCTCCGGCAGCAGCTCGAGAACGGCACGTTCGCCTCGCTCCTGCAGCCCTACGCCGGCTACCAGCACTTCCTGCCCCGCCTGTTCGCGGCGGGACTCGTCGAGTTCGTGCCGATCGAGCACTTCGACAGGGGAGTCTTCATCCTCTGCGTGCTGTTCGCTGGCTTCGTGGGCGCCGCCACCTTCCGGCTCACCCGCGGCATCCTGCGCTGGCTCCCCGCGAGATTCCTGATGGCGATCATCCCGGTGATGGTCCCCCTCCTGAGCCGTGAGATCATCGGCGATCTCGCGAACATCCACACCTACTGCCTGTGGCTCGTGGCATGGATCGCGGTGGCCAAGATCGATTCGCGGCGCGAGGGCATCTTCTGGGCCGTCGTCGCCCTGGCGTGCGTGCTGTCGGAGTTCCAGGCGGTCGTCGTGGTGCCCTTCATGCTTCTGAGGCTCTTCTGGACCAGGACCTTCTCGCACGTCGCCGTCTCGATAGGCGCCCTCCTGGGGGCCAGCGTGCAGGTCTTCACCTGGCTGAACTACCCGAGAGGGACCGAGTCTGACGAAGTCGTGGAGATCGCGGACGTCATCATCGGCTGGCTCGCCAACGCGATCCTCCCCATCTGGAACGGGGACGTCGAGGCGAACGCCGTGTACCTCGCCGAGAACGGCACCTGGTTCCTGTGGCTCGGTCTCATCCCCTTCGCACTCGCGGCGATCATCGCCCTCGTCTGCGGCAAGAACCCCGAGCGCTTCGCGCTGATCACGCTCCTGCTCGTCTCCGGAGCGACGTTCGGCGGGTCGTTGATCGTCAACCCGTTCTGGTTCTTCAGGTTCGCCGACATCGAGGGAGAGGTGTGGCTCCTGGTGCTGCTCAATCTCCGCTATGGCGCATCGGCTGGCATGTTCGCGCTTGCGTGCCTTCCCTTCGCGGCTTCGGCGTTCGTGTCGAGACTGAGTCCGAAGCTGCCCGTCTTCAGCCGAGTCGCGGCCCTCGCGGTCACTCTGCTGCTCTTCGCCTACATCGCCATGCAATGGCCTGAGGTCGACAACGCTCGCGACGAAGGTGCGGCGTGGACCCCGCAGTGGCGCGAGGCGGTGGCCGTCTGCGAGGCCAACCCGGATGCGATCCACCAGTTCGAGACCGCACCCGAGTTCCGCAAGTTCGAGATCCGCTGCGCTGACGTCCTGCAGCTGCCCGGCAGCTAAGAGCTGCTGGCCACCTTGGCCTGCTTCGCAGGTGTGCGGCTCAGCTTCGGGAAGACGAAGAACGCGTCGAAGAACCGGAAGCGGCGCAGCCAGCAGGCGAGGTAGCTCATCGCGAGCGCACCGAGGGTGCACGCCCAGAAGGTCGTGTTCGAGTCGACGACGCCCGCCTCACCGAGCCGGAAGGTGATCCAGATCTGCGTCGGGTAGTGGACGACGTAGAACACCACGGAGTTGCGGCCGATGTACTGCAGCCACTTGGCGGCGTCCGCGCCGCGCCCCTCGTGGACGCCCGTGACGCGGCGGACCCACATGATGATGCCCGCGATGCCCGCGAGGACGACCGGGATCCAGAGCACGGACAGCCGGTCGATCACGGTGCCGTTGTCGGCACCCGCGATCTCACCGGTCGGGTTGTCGATGGTGGCGCCGTCGAGCGCGTCGATCAGCCCGTCGGGGCCGCCAGGTGAGACCCCGAGATGGCTGCCGAGGCCGAAGTAGTAGGCATGGTCCTGAGCGACGAGCAGGAGGCTGAAGGTCACGGCGACGGCGAGGAGGCCGAGCATCCACGGAATCGTCTCGAAGCGGGTGAAGGTCGCCCGCCACATCGCGACGAAGTGACCCGCGAAGAAGAACCCGCCGTAGTAGGCGAGGTTCGTCAGGTCCCCGTCAGGAAGCAGGACGCTCAAGGTCCACAGCACGACCGGTACGACCGCGAACAGGGGCCCGCGGATGCGCGCGAGCAGGGGTGCTGCCGCGTAGTAGATCGCGAGGAAGAACAGGAACCAGAGCCAGCTCGTCGCGATCCAGGCGCTCGGATCCGTCCACTCTTCCTGACCGGAGACAAGCCAGTAGATCAGCGCCCACACGAGGTACGGCCACACGATGGTCCGCACCTTGCTGACGTAGTAGACGCCCGCCGGTTTTGCGAGGGATCGGCCGAGGAGCATGCCGGAGAGGACGAGCAGCATGCTCATGCGGTACGGACCGAAGAACGTGTTGAGGTCGGCGACGAACTCACTCGGCGGCACGAAGATCAGGATCACCGGCAGCGCCGAGGCGTGGAACAGGATGACAAGCAGGATCGCAGACCCCCGCAGGAGGTCCATCCACGTCTTGCGGCCGCGCATGGGCTCCGTCGTTTGGTGAAGAGAAGTCACAGCGTCAGTCAAGGCCCTCGAGTCGGTTGCGTTCGATGATCGGCAGTGGTCCGGTCTTGGTGGAGATGGTGCGTCTCGGGAGAGCGGGGAGGTCCTGGATCCGCAGCTTCGAGTAGATCGCCAGATAGCAGAGCAGCAGCCAGTTGCCCTCGACGAGGAGGCGCGACTCCGTCAGCGACTGCACGGTGAGCGCGACCATGAGCAGGAACGCGAGCATGGCGGTCGGTGGGAAGTCCCGCGGGCCGCTCGCGTCTGTCTGCGGCCGGTCGACGGCGAGCCACCAGGTGCGGATGAGTGTCGAGAGCACGATGCCGACGAAGAAGAAGGCGCCGATGAGCCCTGTCTGCATCCACACGTCGAGGTAGGCGTTGTGGGCTTGGAGGAAGTGCACCCCGTCGACGACGAGGAGCCCCTTGAACGGCTCGACCCACGGCGCCCAGTAGCTGATCCAGCCCATGCCGGTGACCCAGTGCTCACTCCCGAGGCGGCCGACCTCGGCCCAGATGTCGCCTCGGCCGGACATGTCGCTCGAGCGGTTAATGAGCCCGAAGAGCTGCGTGTTGAACTGCAGCACGATCCATCCGGCGATGAGCATGACCGCGAAGACAGCCCCGTACATCCCCCATCGCTGCGCGTTGCTGAGGGGCCTGGCGATGAAGACGAGCGCGACCGCGAGCAGCACGACTGCGCAGCCCACGAAGACGGTGGCGGACTTGCACAGGAGGATCGCGACGAGGCCGAGAGCGATCCAGGTGATCGCAGGCCAGCGCTTCATCTGCTTCGCATACCACTGCACTGCGACAGCGATGACGCAGAGAAGGGCTGCCATGGCGAGCAGGTTGCGGTTGCCGAGGATGCCCTGGATCGCGCTGCCCGCGAAGATGTGCCCCTGGCTCCAGAGGAACGCGGCAGGCACGGTCTCGGCGGTGGCGCCCGGGATTCCGGTGACGCGCTCGAGCTCACCGGGGATGAGGAGCGCAAGGGGCAGCACTCCGCCGGGGAAGAAGATGGCGACGAACACTTCGAACGCCAGTGAGAGTCCGAGGATCCAGCGCATCGCGGCGCTGAACGCGCGCAGGAACTGCGGCTTCGTGAGCGAGACGGCCAGGGCCAGTGCCACGATGACGGTCACCAGCTGGATGCCGAAGCCGAGAAGCGACTCTGGTCGGTACGCGGACCAGATGATCGACAGTGCGCACCACGCGACGAAGGCGACGAGCGCTGAGGGCAGGTGCATGATCTTCGGCAGCGGCTTCTTGCTCGCGAGCAGCCAGATGGAGATGCCGATGATGATCGTGACGATGACGCCGAAGCCGTACCAGGTCACCAGGTTCCGCCAGAAGTCACCCGCGAAGGCCGTGAAGAACGTGAAGGTCGCGAAGGCGGTGAGCCCGGGACTGCCCGGAACCCGCGTTGCGAATCGGCGCCATGGGGCGCGTTCAGTCGCGGCGGGGTCTGCGGGGGTTCGGGTGGAGCTCACCGGCCTATTCTCGCTTACTCGCGGCTGTTCCTGGTTCTTGCCCTCTGGAAGCGGGCCCGAGCATCAGACGAACGCCGCGTGGCCCGTGATCGATCTGCCGACGATGAGGGTGTTCATCTCCCTGGTTCCCTCGTACGAGTAGATGGCCTCCGCGTCGGCGAAGAACCGGCCGACACCGGAGTCGGCGACGATGCCGTTCCCTCCGCACACCTCTCGCGCGAGCGCGACAACCTGTCGCATGTTGCTCGTCGCAACGGCCTTCGCGAGCGCCGAGTGCTCGTCCCGCTGCGCGTCGGCGTCGCCGAGCTGCGAGATGCGAACGCAGAGCGTGATGCTCGAGGTGATGAGCCCGAGCGCATCCACGAGGCGTTCTTGGATGAGCTGCCTGGCGGCGATCGGCGCACCGAACTGCAGCCGCTCCTTCGCGTACGCGAGCGCCGCCTCGTAGGCGCCGACGGCGATGCCCGTCGCGAGCCAGGCGACCTCGGCCCTGGTCTGCCGGAGGACCCGGGCGGTGTCCTTGAACGAGTTGGCGTGCTCGAGCTTGGCATCCGCGGGGACTCGCACGCCGTCCAGCGTGATGTCGGCGTTCTGCACGATGCGCAGCGAGACCTTGCGCTCGATCTTCGTCGCGGTGAAGCCAGGGAGCGAGGTGTCGACGACGAAGCCCTTCACCTGCCCATCGGCGACATCCTTGGCCCAGATCACGACGATGTCGGCGAAGGTCGCGTTCCCGATCCAGCGCTTGGCGCCGTTGAGGATCCATTCGTCGCCGACCCGCTCGGCAGTGGTGGTGAGGCCTCTCGCGGAGTCGCTTCCAGAACCAGGCTCGGTCAGGCCGAAGGCGCCGACGATCTCGCCGGAGGCCAGCGCCGGCAGCCATCGCTCGCGCTGGGCTGCTGAGCCACAGAGGCCGATCGCGCCCAGGGCCAGGCCGTTCTGCACGCCGACGTAGGTCGCGACGCTCGCGTCGACTCGAGCGAGCTCGAGGGCAGTCCACCCTCGGAAGACCGCGGAGTTCGCGAAGGGACGCGTCTCCTCGAACGCCAGACCGACAACCCCCGCGTTGGCGAGACCCGCGACGACTTCGTGCGGGAAGGTCGCCGCCTCCCAGTGCTCGTCGATGATGGGGCGCACGTCGCGCTCGAGGTAGGCGCGAAGGCGAGTGATGAGCCCCTTCTCCTCCGGGGAGAGATCGGCCTCGAGTCCCGTGAAGTCGCCTGGCAGAAGCTGGAGCTCGTTGTCGTCCATGACCGTCCTATTCAGAGTCGCGCGGGGTGAGGTGCGCTCCGCGATCGTGGGACCGGCGGCACTGCCGGTGTTCACGAGGCGAGCGCTCCGCGAGCTTACGAACGGGTGGCCAGCGGGCGCCAGCGTCTTGGCGGAATCCGTGAATTCACGAGTCCGCTCGGCACGGGCTGTTGTATCTGCCCTGCAGTTCCGCCCGTCGCTCCCACATCAGCACTGAGATTCGGTAGCCTTCGCGTGATGTTTCTGCCACTGAAGAATGCGCCCCGTGACTACGCCTGGGGTGCCCCGGGATCGATCTCGCAGCTGCTCGGCACCTCGGGCGCCTGCACGCTTGACGACGCCGATTGGGATGGAGTGCCGCAGGCCGAGCTGTGGCTCGGCGCGCATTCTGGTGCGCCGAGCCGCATCGTCACTCCGGAAGCCGCTGGCGGAGCGGCGACGCTCGATGCCTGGATCGCGCAGGAGCCCGTGGCGACGCTCGGGCGCTACGCACTGGGGTTGCGCGAAGGCGACGGGCCCAGGCTCCCGTACCTGCTGAAGGTGCTCTCCGCGGCCGCCCCGCTGTCGTTGCAGGTGCATCCGACGCTCACGGACGCCCGTCGCGGGTTCGACCGAGAGAACGCTGCGGGCATCCCGCTCGGCGCGCCGGAGCGCAACTACAAGGACCCGCTCCACAAGCCGGAGATGCTGCTGGCGCTCAGCGAGACGATGGACGCGCTCGCCGGGTTCCGGGACTTCGCCGAAGTCGGGGCCGTCGTCGGTGACTTCGCACAGCGTGCAGCGGCAGACGCCGAGCAGTCTGAGGCCGGGCGCGCGGCGCTCGAGGACTTCACGGCCCGAGTCTCCTCGCTGTCCACGGGTGAGGATCTCCGCGGGCTCGTGACGTCGCTCCTCGAGGGCGGCGACGCCGTCGACGAGCTCGTCTCCGCGGTATCTCGGGTCGCGCTCGCGGGAGACGCGCCCGGAGAACCCGCTGAGCGCTTCGCGAGAGAGCGCGGCATCATCGCGACGCTCGCACGCATGTATCCGGGAGACCCTGGCATCGCGCTCGCGCTGCTGCTGAACCACATCACCATCCGCCGTGGCGAGGCGATCTTCCTCCCGGCCGGGAACATGCACGCGTACGTGCGCGGCCTCGGCATCGAGATCATGGCCGCATCGGACAACGTGCTGCGCGGCGGCCTCACGCCGAAGCACATCGACATCCCCGAACTGCTCGCGCGCCTCGACTTCGCACCTGTGCCGCCGCCCTACATCGCCGCCACGCGCATTCAGGAGGGGGTTGAGGAGTATCGGCCGGAGATTCCCGACTTCCGCCTCGTGAGGGTCGTTCCCGGCCCGCAGGATGCCGTCAAGACCATCCACCTCGATGGCCCGACGATGCTGCTGTGCCTCGAGGGGGAGGCTCGGCTCGAGGGTGCGAAGTCGACCGCCACGATCGGGGCCGGGGAGTCCCTCTTCGTGACTCCGGACGAGCTCCCGGTTCGGGTCGTGGGTTCGGTCGACCTGTTCGCTGCTGGTCCCGGACTCGACAGGCGCGACACGGTGCCGATGCGACACGCCGACTAGCTGGGAATTTCCAGCGCACGGACCCGGGGGAGCAGCACCCCGGCTCCACGGGGATCCTCGGCGACACGCCGTCACGAATCGCGCGTGGCTTCTCCGAAAAGTCTCAAGACCGGGCTTAGTGTTGAGGGCTTCCGACTTGACGCGGGGTGAATTACAACGATGTAATGATTCCGACGCGCGGGCAGGTGCCCGCAAGCAACGTGGGGAGAACGTGATATGGCAATTCCAGGGAGGAACCCCTCGGTTCCGGAAGACTGGTATGTCGACCCGGTCAACCTCGGCGTCCCAGGAGTTCGCAGGAACGTCGGCGACGACAACCCGCTCGCTTGGCAGGCAGACGCGCTGTGCGCGCAGGTCGACCCCGAGGCCTTCTTCCCGGAGAAGGGCGGATCGACGCGCGACGCGAAGCGCATCTGCGATTCCTGCGAGGTCCGGAGCGACTGCCTCGAGTATGCGCTCTCCAACGACGAGCGCTTCGGCATCTGGGGCGGGCTGAGCGAACGAGAGCGGCGCAAGCTGCGCAAGCAGGCATAAGCAGCAGCGCGCTCGGTCGAGACGACCCGGGTGCAGGACGCAGACGGGCCCCGTCTCGACTTCGGTCGAGCTGGGGCCTTCGTGCATCCCCGGGAGATCGACGAGCAGGCGCCGTGCACTTCGGCACGTGTTCGCGGCTTGCCGCCCGCAATGCGACAACGCTCGGGGGAGCCGAATACCATTCGTTCAATGCGTCCCGGAGTCACCGCAATCCTTGTCGCGCGAGATGCGTCGCGTGCGCTCGAGCGCACCATCGCCGCGCTCGAGGGGTCCTCGCGCGTTCCAGACCGCGTCGTCATGGTGAATCTGGCGTCGAAGGACGCAACGCTCGACGTCATGCGCGCGGCCGAGCCGGACATCCTGCTCACGCTGGAGACCGACACGACCTTCGGCGGCGCTGTCGCCGAGGCGGTTGCCGTGCTCGAGGAGCAGGGCCTCCAATCGGAAGAGGACTGGCTCTGGCTGCTCGCGGCAGACAACGCTCCCGAGCACGACGCGCTCGAGCAGCTCCTGGCGACCGCCGAGCGCAACCCATCGCTTGAAGTGACCGGGCCGAAACTCGTGCGCAGCGACGACGCTGCGACGCTCGTCGAGTTCGGGCAGTCGATGCTGCAGAACGGCGAGAGCCTGCGGCTTCGTGAGGATGAGCTCGACCAGGGTCAGTTCGATCAGGATTCCGACGTGCTCGGTGTCGCGGCCGGCGGCATGCTGGTCCGCCGCGAGCCGTGGCTTGCGCTCGACGGCTTCGACCCTGGCCTACCGGCGGTGGATGACGCACTCGACTTCTGCACTCGCGTGTGGCTGGCCGGGGGACGCGTGCTGCTGACTCCATCCGCGCGGGTTGCGTGTGACCCTGAGGCTCCGGGGACCGCCGCGATGAACCCGGGGATGAGCGCGTCGGCGGTCGACGCCGCTCGCGACACCGCGAGGGTGCATCGAAGCCTCACGAAGACGCCTGCCGCGGCGTTCGGCGTGCTTCGCGTCCTGCTCATCCCGATCGCGCTCCTGAAGGGCATCTGGCATCTCGTCCGGAAGCGACCGCGGCGTATCCTCGCTGAGCTCCGTTCCGCGTCGCGCGTGACCTTCGGCAAGACGGGGGCCGCCAGGTCGAGGGCGCAGTTCGCGAAGACTCGAACCGAGCCGTGGACCGTCATCGAGCCGCTGCTGGTCAGCGCGGAGGAGAACCAGAAGACGCTCGGCCTCCAGCGCGAGCAATTGCGTGCGCTGACGCACGAGGAGCGGGAGCGCTACTCGCTGGTCGGCTCGGGCGGCCTCTGGGTGCTGCTCGTCTCCACGCTGCTCGGCCTCGCTCTGGCGCTGCCGCTCATCGGGCAGTCCACGCTCTCGGGCGGCGGACTGCTGCCCCTTGCCGACTCCATCGGAACGCTCTGGGGGAGGACGGGCTATGGTGTCCGCGACGTGGGCGACGGCGCCTTCGGGGTCGCAGACCCATTCACCTACGTGCTCGCTGTGCTCGGCACGCTCACCTTCTGGTATCCGAGCCTCAGCATCGTGCTGCTCTGGCTCTTCGCGCTTCCCCTTGCGGCGATGGCCGCCTGGCTGCTCGTGGCACGCCTCACCAACAGGGCAGGGCTTCGCGCCTTCGCGGCCTTCGCCTGGATGCTGGCGCCGCCGCTGCTCGTGGCCCTCGCGGAGGGTCGCGTCGCGTCCGTCATCGCCCACCTCGTGCTGCCATGGCTGATCTTCTCCGCGCTGAGCGCGTCCAGGAACTGGTCGCGCGCGGCCGCCACTGGCCTCCTCGCGGCTGTCGCGATCGCCTCCGCCCCGCTCCTCGCGGTGCCCCTGGCCGTCGTCTGGCTCGTGTGGCTTGTCATCGGCGGGCGCGGTTTCGCGCAGCGGTTGCTGACGGCGGCGCCGACGCTGGTGCTCTTCGCGCCGCTCGCGGTTGCGCAGTGGAATCGTGGGCGACCGCTCGCGCTGTTCGCTGACCCGGGTGTTCCGCTGGCGAGCACTGCGCCGGACGCGTGGCAGCTGCTCCTCGGGTTCCCCAGCTCGCTTGTCGCCGATCCCGGTTGGGCTGGCGGGCTCCTGGATGCCGCTCCTGCCGTCCCGCTTGTCGCGGCTGCCCTGGTCGCGCCGCTGTTCCTGCTGGCGGTCCTGGCCCCTGGGACTCGCAACTGGCGCGCCGCGCTCTTCGGCCTCCAGCTCCTGCTGCTCGGCTTCGTGACCGCTGCCGCGTCGCTCCGAGTCGGCTTCGCGCATGTCGGCGTCGAGAGCGTCTCGCTGTGGCCAGGCAGCGCCCAGTCGCTCATGTGGCTCGGTGCCGTCATCGCGGCAGCCGCGACGCTCGCCGCGATCCGACCGCGCGTCTCGCACCTCCTCGCCGGGGTCGCTCTCGCCGGCATCGTGCTCCTGGCCGCGCTGCCGGCAACCGCGATGCTCCGCGGCGACTCGCTCGTCGGCGCGGGCGACGGACGCTCGCTGCCAGCCATCGTCGATGCCCAGGGGCGAGCCTCCGACGAAGTGGGGACGCTCGTCATCGTGCCGCTCGCGAGTGGCGCAGTCGAGGTCAGGCTCGAGCGGGGTACGGGCGACAGCCTCGACTCGCAGTCGACGCTGCGCACCACGAGTGTGGGCTTCTCCGCCGGCGACCAGCGCCTGGCCGAGCTCGCCGTGAACTTCGCGTCCGATTCGCTGTTCCGCCCGACGGAAGAGCTGCATGCTCTCGGCATCTCGTACCTGCTGGTGCCGGAGGGCACCAGCGACGCCGCGACCATGGAGGGCCGCCTGGTCTCCACGCTCGCCGCGAACTCCGGGCTGCGGCCGGCTGGCTCAACCGAGTTCGGGACGCTCTGGCAGGTCGTCGGACCGACGCTGGAGCCCACCGACCCGAGTGTCGCGGGCCCGCTCGATACCGCGAACACGGGCACGACACTCGGTCGCTCGATGCTCATCGTGCAGGGAGTGCTCCTGGCGTTGACCCTCCTCACCGCACTCCCGACGGGTGGCCTCACGGCTCGCGCTGCTGACGTGCGGCGTCGCGAGAAGACGATGGGGCGCCCCTGGTACGACCTCGACGGCGAGAACCCCGGTGGTGACGAGCGCGTGCTGAGACGTGATGTGACGGACCTCACGGTCGACGACTTCGAAGCAGACGACGATGACGTGCTCGGCACAGGGGCACGAGGAGGCGACCATGACGCTCGATGAGTCGAAGGTGATCGCCGAGGCTCGCGCCGCAGACGACGCAGCCCGAGAGACGCCTGCGCGACGTCGGGGCAGGCGCCCCATCTGGCGTGTCCTGAGCGTCGGCGCCGCGATCGTCGCCGTCGGCGGCGCTGTCGCAGCCGTGCAGCTGGCGCCGGAGGGAGTTCTCGCGAGCTCCGCGAACTCCGTGCTCGTGAGCCCGGTCGCAAGTGCACAGGATCGAGTGTGCCCAGGCCCACTGACGCTCCTCGGGTTGGCGACCGACGACCCGACGCTCCCAGCGACCCTCGGAACCACGAGCATCCGCCTCGCAGGCGACGAGGATGAGCTCGAGGTCGAGCCCATCGTCGAGTCCACGCCGAGCGCCGACGCGGAGCAGGCCCTTGCCCCCGTCCGCTTCACGGTCGCGGGGCTCACGCAGGACGGCGCGCCGACTGCGTTCGCGGCAGCTCAGACGCTCTCGCTCACCCAGCCCTCCGCTGCGGGCTTCGCCGCGACAGCCTGTCGGATGCCCTCCGCCGAGCAGTGGCTCGTCGGTGGCAGCACCGCAGAAGGCAGCAGCACGCAGCTTGTCATCGTGAACCCTGCCGATAGCCCCGCCGAGGTCCGCGTCACCGTGTCGACCGCTGACGGCACCGTGCAGACGCCGACGCTCCGCGAGATCATCGTTCCCGCGAGCAGCCGCGAAGTCGTGAGCCTCGAGGGTGTCGCGCCCGACCGCGGAGACCTCGTCGTGCAGGTCGAAGCGGTCTCCGGCAGCGTCATCTCGACACTGCACCAGACACGCACCTCGGGAGCCACGCCGAGCGGCATCGAGATCATCGGCGCTCAGGACGCTCCGAGCACCTCGCTTTCGATCGTCGGGGTCCCATCGACGAGCACCGCCTCCGAAGCGGAGGGAACCCTGGTGCTCGAGCGCGGCGCGACGCTCCGAGTCCTGGCACCGGGTGACGGCGAGACGGAGCTCACCGTCGACGTGCGAGACGCGGCGGGCACAGCGCTCGAGCCGATCTCGTTGACGATCCAGAGCGGCCGCACCACGGAGATCCCGCTCACCGGCTACCCCATCGGGCAGTACACGCTCGAGATCGAGGCGAGCAACCCCGTCGTCGCCGCGGTGCAGACGACGGCGACCGCGACGAGTTCAGACCTGGCCTGGTACCTGCCGGTCCCCGCCCTGAGCGGCAGCCAGGTGGTCGCCGTGCCGAACGGTCCGTCGCCGAAGCTGCAGCTCGCCGACGCTGACGGCGTCGAGAAGACCGCGACGCTCGTCGCAGAGGATGGCACGGAGACCGAGGTCACGATCCCCGCGCACGGCACGGCCTCCGTCGACGTCGAGGCAGCGCGGGAGTACCGGCTCGACGGGCTCGACCGCGTCTCGGTTCAGCTCGCCTACGCAGGCGACGGGCAGCTCGCCGCCATCCCGAGCTACGCGAGCAACCCCCTCGCCGAGGTCATCACCGTCTATCGCTGAGTCGCTCGCCGGGGCGAGGTCATTCGTCGCCGAAGCGATCTGGTGCGATGTCCCACGGGTCTGAGCCGAGCAGCTCCGCGACGGCCTGGAGCACGCAGCGTTCGACGAGCATCCGGTAGTGCACGGGGTCCTCGCAGTGCAGCCGCGCGAGCCGGTCGATCGCGACGCGATACAGGATGATGCGATTCGGCGCTTCGACGTGCCAGCGGTCCATGCCATCAGCGTGCTGCAGGGTCTTCGGCACGTTCGCGATATCGACCTGGACGTTCGCGAGCCGTTCCGGATTCGCCGCACGCAGGTAGTTCATGGCATCGGCGACGTGGTTCTCGAACCTGACGACGCGACCCGTCAGCATCGGGAGGTACGGCCCGGCGACGCTCGAGCGGATGCCCCTGCCGTGCCTTCCGCGGGCGAGGCCGCGTTCGGGGCGGGCCTGCCTCCTGGCGTTCTCGGACTTCTTCTCGCGGCGGCGACGTGGCATGCCTGCGAGTTTACGCCCGGCGTAGACTTGCGCCGATGTCCAATCGACCATGCTCACGAGTCGCGTGCACCCGCAAGGCGGAGTACACGCTGACGTTCGACTACGAGGACAAGCTCGCCGTCATCGGCCCGCTTGCGATCGCTGCCGAACCGCACAGCTACGACCTGTGCGCGCGCCACGCAGAACGTTCGACCCCACCGCAGGGGTGGAGCATGATGCGTCCGGTAGTTTTGGGTTCATGACTTCTGTGGCTATCGCACCCGCGTCGGACGACGAACGCGGTTCTCTCTCTGGTGTCGTGAAGAGCTACGACGTTCGGGGGCTCGTGGGCAGCGAGCTCACCGAGACGCTCGTGACGGCGCTTGGCGCCGGCTTCGTCGACGAATTCGCTCTCGTGGGCCAGACGGTTGTCGTCGGCCACGACATGCGCGACTCCTCTCCCGGCTTCGCAGCGGCGTTCGCGCGAGGTGCGACAGCGAGGGGTGCGAATGTCACGCACATCGGCCTCTGCTCGACCGACGAGGACTACTTCGCCTCCGGCCGCTACGACGCGGCGGCCGCGATGTTCACCGCGAGCCACAACCCGGCCGCGTACAACGGCATCAAGCTCTCGCTTGCCGGTGCCAAGGCGCTCAGCTTCGACACGGGCCTCTCCGCGATCCGCGACCGCGCGGCGGCGTTCCTCGACGAGGGCATCACCGCGGTCGAGCTTCCGGGGGAGGAGCAGCGCATCGACGTGCTCGCCGACTACGCGGCGTACCTGCGCGAGCTCGTCGATCTCTCGAGCATCCGCCCCCTGAAGATCGTCGTCGACGCCGGCAACGGCATGGGTGGCCTGACCGTCCCGGCCGTGCTCGGCGATTCGGCTGGCCTCGGAGCGCTGCCGCTCGAGATCATCCCCATGTACTTCGAGCTCGACGGCACGTTCCCCAACCACGAGGCGAACCCGCTCGACCCGAAGAACCTGGTCGATCTGCAGGCGGCCGTCGTCGAGCACGGCGCCGACCTCGGACTCGCCTTCGATGGCGACGCCGACCGCTGCTTCCTGATCGACGAGCTCGGCGAGCCCGTCTCGCCGAGCGCGGTCACCGCGATCGTCGCTCGCCGCGAGATCGCTCGCGTCCGCGCCGCGGGCGAGACCGAGCCCACGATCCTCCACAACCTCATCGTCTCCCGCCACGTGCCTGAGGCCATCACCGCGGAAGGAGCGAAGGCCGTCCGCACGAAGGTCGGCCACTCGCTCATCAAGGCCCAGATGGCGACGACAAACGCCGTCTTCGGCGGTGAGCACTCCGCGCACTACTACTTCCGTGATTTCTGGAGTGCAGACAACGGCATGCTCGCCGCGATGCACGTCCTGGCCGCCGTCGGCGGGTCCGACAAGCAGCTCTCGGAGATCGGCGGGCTCGAGAACCCGTACTTCGCGTCCGGCGAGATCAACTCGACGGTCGCGGATGTGCCTGCTGCGTTGGCACGCATCGTCGACGCCTTCGCAGGCACTGCCGAGTTCGATGAGTTCGACGGACTCACGGTTCGCGGTGCTGACGAGACCGGCTTCTGGTGGTTCAACGTGCGCGCGTCCAACACGGAGCCGCTCCTGCGGCTGAACGCCGAAGCCAAGGACGAAGCTCGCCTGCAGTCTCTCCGCGACCAGGTGCTCTCGCTCATCCGAGCGGAGTAGCCGCTGAAGGGCGGACTCGTTGCTCTGCCCGTCGCCGCAGCATCCACCAACCCCCGTAGCAAGGAAGCAGCCCCATGGCACCAACGTCAGGTATCGAGCTCTCCACCGAGCGTCCCTTCGTCGTCGCTGATCTGGCACTCGCGCCTGCGGGGCGACACCAGATCCGTCTGGCCGAGATCGAGATGCCGGGTCTCATGGCACTCCGGGCGCAGTACGCAGGCCAGAAGCCGCTGGCGGGAGCGCGGATCGCCGGCTCGCTGCACATGACGGTGCAGACGGCCGTGCTCATCGAGACGCTCACGGACCTCGGCGCCGAGGTCCGCTGGGCGAGCTGCAACATCTTCTCCACGCAGGACGAAGCGGCCGCCGCTGTCGCGGTCGGCCCGGAAGGCACGGTCGAGGAGCCGAGTGGCGTGCCCGTGTTCGCCTGGAAGGGCGAGACGCTCGAGGAGTACTGGTGGTGCACCTCGCGCATCTTCGACTGGACTGCTGAGGGTGCGGTCGGCCCGAACCTGGTCCTCGATGATGGCGGGGACGCGACGATGCTCGTGCATCTCGGCCGCGAGGCGGAGATCGCTGGCGCCGTCCGGGCGACGAACGACGAGGACAGCACGGAGATGCGTGTCGTCCTCGACACCATTCGCGCGTCGGTCGCACGCGATCCTGGCCACTTCACGCGCATCGCAGACGAGGTGCGCGGCGTCACGGAAGAGACGACGACCGGCGTCCACCGTCTCTACGAGCTCGCCGAGCGCGGCGAGCTGCAGTTCACGGCCATCAACGTCAACGACTCTGTGACCAAGTCGAAGTTCGACAACACGTATGGCATCCGCCACTCGCTGCCCGATGGGCTGAACCGCGCGACGGATGTGCTCATCGGGGGCAAGACCGCATTCGTCGTCGGGTACGGCGACGTCGGAAAGGGCGCTGCCGAGGCCCTGCGCGGCCAGGGCGCCCGCGTCATCGTGAGCGAAGTCGACCCGATCTGCGCCTGGCAGGCCGCTATGGACGGGTTCCAGGTGGCGAAGGTCGAAGACGTCCTCGACCAGGTCGACATCTGGATCACGTGCACGGGCAACAAGAGCGTGCTGACGCTCGAGCACATGCTCGGGATGAAGCACATGGCGATCGTCGGCAACGTCGGCCATTTCGACAACGAGATCGACATGGCTGGGCTCGAGTCGCTCGAGGGAGCGACTCGCATCGAGATCAAGCCACAGGTGCACGAGTGGCGTCTCCCGAACTCGCGCTCGCTCCTCGTCCTCTCGGAGGGCCGTCTGCTCAACCTCGGCAATGCGACTGGCCACCCGTCGTTTGTCATGAGCAGCTCGTTCACGAACCAGGTTCTGGCGCAGCTCGAACTCTGGCAGCGACTCGACGCGTATCCGCTTGGCGTGCACGTTCTGCCGAAGCACCTCGATGAGCAGGTCGCTCGACTCCACCTCGACGCGCTTGGCGTGAAGCTCACGGCGCTGACACCCGAGCAGGCCGACTACATCGGCGTGGCAGTCGACGGGCCGTACAAGGTCGATCACTACCGCTACTGAGTCGGCGCACCGCGCATCGGCGCAGCGCCGAGACAGATGCAGCCCGCCAGATTCATGTCTGGCGGGCTGCTTCGTCTCCAGGCCCGAGCGGTCGTGCGGACCTCACGCGTGTCGCCGTGGATAACCCAGACGGCTTGAAATCTGCTCAGCCTCGGTCTGGGAACGAATGGGGCATCGCAGTGAGCGTCGGGGCGAGAGCCTGTTCGCGGCGTGCGATCCCTGCGAGTGCCGCGAGTTCACGGTCGCGGCGCAGCACTGCGAGCCCACGCAGGTAGGTGTCGGCGTCGACGTCCGGGATGGGATGCACGTGGGGGAGCGTCTCTCGGGCGATCTCTCCCGCTGCTCGATTCCGGTGAGCGGGGGTGAGCTGCGCGGCTTGGTCGAGGTAGTCCAGGATGCGCCGCGATGTGCGGTCGGGGAGACGGCCTGCATCCGCGATCGCTGCCCATGGGAGGAGCTGCGGGGGCATCGGACCGAGGTGGCGACGGAGTCTCGGAGCTCGCTCACGCTGGCAGGTGGTTCCCGCGAGGATGTCGCCGAGCCGTTTCGCCCTCGCGTTCACGAGGCCCGTGATGATGGCGATGCCGCCGGCTGATCCGTAGAGCTCGATGAAGCCGAGCAGCGAGCGGATGAGGGCCTGCCGGAATCCGGATGCGCCGCCGTCGTCACGAACGATCCGGAGTCCGGTGGCGAACTTACCGACTGATCTCCCGTGCGTAAGCGTCTCGACGACGCACGGGGCGATGACCAAGCACACGACGAGAAGCGCGATCGCGATGGCACTGATGAGCGCTTCGTCGATGGCGACCGGGAAATCGTCGCTCGACAGGATCGTCATCGTGAGGATGAGGAGGCCGATGTACCCGGCCATGTAGACGAGGGCATCGAGGGAGGCCGAAGCGGCGCGAAGCGCGAAGCCTGCAGGCCGCACATCGAGATGCACGCCCTCGCCGACGACAAGCTGCTCGTCGGTGACGCTCAGGCGTTCCCTGGGTCGCGTCTGAGTAGCCATGGCAGTATTGAAACAGATGGATCTTGAAGCTCTCACAACCGCCCGTTCGGCGGAATGGCGGCGCCTGGGGGCGCTCGCGCGGCGCCGGAATCTCAGCGGCGCCGAGATCGACGAGCTCATCACCAGGTACCAGGACTCGTCGACGGAGCTGTCGGCCCTGCGGACCAGCTACGGGGAGACGCGCGAGGGGGAGTTCCTCTCGGTGCAGCTGTCTCGTGCGCGAGGAAGGTTCACGGGAGCCGGGCGAAACATCCTGGTGGTCCTCGGATCGTTTTTCTCGCTGGCACTGCCGGCTGCGCTGTACCGGGTGCGGTGGTGGACGCTCGGTGCGGCCGCATTCACGATGCTCGTCGCACTGCTCAGCTACTGGTGGATCGTGTCGAATCCCGAGATCCTCGGCTTCCTCGGCTCTGAGGCTGCGCTTGAGCAGTATGCCGAGGAGGACTTCGTGGGCTACTACTCCGAGTTCTCGGAATCCAGCTTCGCCGCGAGGGTGTTCACCAACAACGCATGGATCGCAGCGCAGTGCATCGCGTTCGGCATCACGGGGCTGTGGGTTCCCGTGGTCCTCGTCCAGAATGCGCTTGGGCTGGGGCAGAGCGCCGCGGTCCTCGGTGCGCACGGTCACCTCGACACGTTCTTCCTGTGGATCGCGCCGCACGGCCTCCTCGAGCTGACGATGGTCTTCGTGGCTGCGGGCGCGGGGCTTCGCATCTTCTGGGCATGGGTGGCGCCTGGCGCCAAGACCCGGATGCAGTCGCTTGCCGATGACGGCCGTGCCCTCATCGTGGTGGCGATCGGGACGACGATCTTCCTGTTCATCTCCGGCCTCGTCGAGGGATTCGTCACCCGACAGGACTGGCCGTGGCCGGTGAAGATCGGGATCGGCGCCGCAGCGCTCGCGCTGTACCTGGTCTACGCGCTCTGGCTCGGAGGTCGGGCGGCGCGTTCGGGCGAAACGGGTGCGCTGGACAAGTTCGACGGCGGTGCAAGACGCGTCTACGCCGGGTGACGTGCGAACAGGCCCAGGAGGGGCAGTTCCGCGCGAATCCAGGCGACACGCCCGGGATCTGGGTCGAGTTGTGCGTCGCCGGGTCTCTGCGTAATGTAATCACTCGTCAGGCCAACGGAGCGAAACGCGAGAGCGGGTCGCACGGGCCGGATGGTTCTGAAAGAAAGATCAGCATCTGCCACTTGTTCTTGCAAGTTGGAGCAACATGATCTACACTCGGAACTCCTGCCTCACCGGGTAGCAAGATCGTCAGCCTCTAGTTCTTCTAGTGGGTTGTGCGGAGGATGAGCTTCATGCTCACGGTCCGTGGGTCTTGTCCGGGGGATGCAGTACAAGCGATGGCTCCTTAGAGATGACCGTGAGGTCAGAAGAGGGAAGCGCTCGATTCTTGAGAACTCAACAGCGTGCACTATGTCAAATGCCAATTTGATCCCGTGCCTCTTCTTTTGGAGGGGTAAGCCTCTCTTTTCTGAGGGGTAAGGGTGTCTTTTGGAAACATATTTGGACAATACAAGTCAGTACTGAACTTTCGGGTTTGGTG
>JBQDTF010000002.1:0-382193 GCA_052099095.1 Pseudoclavibacter sp. | reverse complement strand
GGCCCTCTCCGCCTAGGCTCTTATCCAACTAGTCCAACAACCGGGGACCAGTTCACACATGCATCCGGGCCTTCGTCGTGGGGGCGGGTGCGCCGCTCGCGCTCTCGCTACTCGAGGTAGTCGCGAAGCGACTGCGACCTCGACGGGTGGCGCAGCTTCGCCATCGTCTTGGACTCGATCTGGCGGATACGCTCGCGTGTCACGCCGAACGTGTCGCCGATCTGGTCGAGCGTCTTCGGCATGCCATCTCCAAGACCGAAGCGCATGCGGATGACGCCGGCCTCACGCTCAGCAAGCGAGTCGAGGAGCGACTCGAGCTGGCGCTGGAGCATCGTGAAGCTCACCGCGTCGGCAGGCACGACGGCCTCGGTGTCCTCGATGAGGTCACCGAACTCGCTGTCACCGTCTTCACCGAGAGGAGTGTGCAGCGAGATGGGCTCGCGACCGTACTTCTGCACCTCGACGACCTTCTCAGGCGTCATGTCGAGCTCCTTCGCGAGCTCCTCAGGCGTGGGCTCGCGACCGAGATCCTGCAGCATCTGACGCTGCACACGGGCGAGCTTGTTGATGACCTCGACCATGTGCACGGGGATGCGGATCGTGCGGGCCTGGTCCGCCATGGCTCGCGTGATGGCCTGACGGATCCACCACGTGGCGTACGTGGAGAACTTGAAGCCCTTCGTGTAGTCGAATTTCTCGACGGCACGAATGAGGCCCATGTTGCCCTCCTGGATCAGGTCCAGGAACTGCATTCCGCGCCCTGTGTAGCGCTTTGCGAGGCTGACGACGAGGCGGAGGTTCGCTCCGAGCAGGTGGCTCTTGGCGCGGTCGCCATCGCGGGCCACCCACCTGAGTTCGCGCACGAGCTGCTTGTCGAGCTCGCCTTCCTGCTCCTTGAGCTTCTCGGCAGCGAACAGACCAGCCTCGATGCGCATCGCCAGGTCGACTTCTTCGGCCGCATTGAGCAGCGCGACCTTGCCGATCTGCTTCAGGTAGTCCTTGACGGGGTCAGCCGTCGCCCCGGTGATGGCCGCGGAGTAGACCGGGGTCTCTTCCTCGTCATCGCTCGGGGTGAGGACGATCGCACCCTGCACGCGCGCCTTCTCAGCGTCAGCCTTGGCGTCCTTCGGGTCGGCCGGCTTGACGGAGTCGTCGTCCGAGTCGGCGCTGTCGGATGCCTCCGCGTCGACGTCGACTTCTTCGATCTCGCCGTCGTCGACGCCGTCTTCTGGCTCGTCGCCTTCGGCCGACTTCTTCGCTGCTGCGCGCTTCCGGGGCGCAGCCTTCGCTGTCCCCTCGGCCGTAGCTGCGGTCTTCCGCTTCGCCGGGGCGCGCTTGGCGGCGGGCTTCTTCGCCGCCGCGGCGTCGTCGGTAGTGCTCTCGGTGTCCACGGCGGCGCTCGAATCAGCGCTCGCCTTCTTCACCGGCGTCGCGCGCTTGCGCGCTGGCGCCTTCTTGGTTTCCTCGGTTGCTTCTGCAGTAGCCGTGGTAGCTCCCGTGCGTGTCGCCATGTTCAGACCCCTCTCGTCACGGTGCGGGCATAAGGAAGGCCCTTGTCAAGTCTGCACGTAGGCAGACCCGCAGGGTCCATCCGTTGATTATGGCACGGTTTCAGACGAAACCCTGGATTGACACCGTGGATTCATATCCCGCGTCTGCCCGACCCGAACCATTTCCTGCCTATTGCAACCCAGATCGGGTCGATGATTATTCCCTCGTCGCGCGCCATTCGGCCTCTCGTGCGCCGACGACTGAGGAGGAGGCCGGTCAGTCCGACCATCATCATGGCCGGGATGACCCAGAACGCGAGCTTGTACCGCTGCCAGTCCACCTCGCCAGCGACACCGATCCCAAGCGCGTCGAGCGAGATGCCGATGAGGAACATCGTCGTGAAGCTCGCGACGAAGCCACCCACATTCACGATCCCGGAAGCGGATCCAAGACTCGACGCCGGATTGAACGTCCGCGCGTAGTCGAAGCCGATCGCGGAGCCTGACCCACCGATGCCCATGACGACGAGCAGCACGATCAGCAGCCAGAGGGGAGGGACACCCGGCCAGACGAGCATCGCGACCCACACGGACAAGATCAGCAGGACGCAGATCAGCACCAGATTCGAGCGACGGAGCGGATAGCGCCCCGTCAGCACCCCGAGGAACGGGCCGAGGACCATGCCGGCGAGGACGATGACCGGCAGCAATGAGGACGCGACGGCCGGTTCGAGGCCCAGCCCCTGCGTCATCAACGGATATCCCCAGAGCAGGCCGAAGACCGTCCCGGGGAACTGCGTCGTGAAATGCGCCCAGAAGCCGAGTCGGGTGCCGGGGCGCCGAGCTGCCTGACCTACCTTGCCGAGCACTCCCCGCACGCTGATCGCCTCTCCAGCACGCCGCAGCTCTGGGCTGTCGCGGAGGAACACGGCGACAGCGACCGCCGTGATGAGGGCGAGGCTCGCCACGGAGAGGAATGCTGGTGTCCACGATGTCGACCGGAGCAGGAAGCCGAACGGCACGGCCGAGAGCACCTGGCCCAGCTGACCGAGGTTCCCGTACCACTGCACGAAGATCGGCACCCGGCGCGGGGGGAACCAGGCTGCGATGATGCGCAGCCCCGAGACGAAGGTGGTTGCGTCACCGGCGCCCACGAGCATCCGGCCCACGACGGCCACGCTGAGCTCAGGTGCGAGCGCGACGATGAGCTGTCCGGCGGACATGAGTAGCGCGCCGACGAGGATGAGCCGGGCAGGCCCGAACCTGTCGAGGAGCATCCCGACGGGAATCTGGAGGGCCGCGTAGACGGCGAGCTGGGCGACTGCGAGCGTCGAGAGCGCGGCTGCTCCCACGTCGAAGCGCTCGCTCGCCAGCACCCCGGCGACCCCGAGCGAGGAGCGCTGCGTGACAGCGACCATGTAGGCGATCGCCGTGATGGCGAACATCGTGGGAGCAAGACGACGGTTCATCACCGCCATTGTCTCGCGTCCGGCAGTCGCTCAGAACACCAGCAGCCTGATCACGGCTCCCGCTGGTCCAGAAGCGCCACCCGGTGCCCTGAGCTCACCCGTGAGGGGAATCGGGCCTGAGTGGAACCCGGTCAGGCGTCGTCGTCGCGGCCGAGCGCCAGGTAGCGCTCGATCTCCGCGGCGAGCTGGTCCGCCGAGGGGAGCTCGCCGGCGGCATCTTCGAAGTCGTTGGTCACCGCGAGGTTCTGCAGGTAGGCATCATGCTGCGTCTCGAGCGCGTGGATGAGCTTCTGCCCGTCCGGGTTCGATTCCAGTTCAGCATCCACGCCAGCGCGGAAGGTGCGGTCGCGCTCGCGCAGGGCCTCGGTCGCGATCATCCGACCTGTTGCGCTCCCGAGCGCGGAGAGCGCGGCAACGGCTCCAGCGGGCACGGATGAATCCGCCACGTAGTGCGGAATGAGCATCGCGAGGCTCAGCACTGGATGCCCGAGCTCCTCCGCACGGACCTGGAAGTACTGCATGACGTGGGCCGGCGCCTCCGTCGTCGGGTTCCACACTGACAACGTGTCGACGAGCTCTTCTCGGTTCCCAGTCGCTGCGATGCGAATCGGGCGCGTGTGCGGCACCGGCATCGGAACCGCGTGCACCCAGGTCGTGGAGGACACCTCGAGCGCGTCGACCGCGCTCACGAGCGCCTCGCTGAACAGCCGCCATCTGTAGTCGGGCTCGAAGCCCGACAGGAAGAGGAACTCCTGGCCGAGCTCATCGGTGACCAGGCGCAGATCGAGTCGTGGCTCGGACACGGACTTCACTCGACCGTTCGACACCGACACGATCGGACGGCGTGCTCGGTAGTCGTACAGCTCGTCGACGTCGAACTCCGCGACGATTCGCGCGTTCTCGTCCAGGCCGATGATCTCGTCGGAGACCTGCGCCGCCACGGCGCCAGCATCGTGACCTCCGCGCAGCGCGACGATGAGGGGCAGACCTGCAGGGACGTCATGCCAGGCAGCAGCCACTCGGAAGATGCGCTCAGTCTCGCTCATGGCATCAATGCTAGGTCCGAAGCCTGACGTTGGAGCGGGCGTTCGCGCTTGGCGCACGAGCACGCCGGCTGCGCTCGCCATGCTCCCAATATGCTGGCTTGCATGACGCTCGCCATCCTGGACCTCGCCGAATCCGCCCCCGACACTCAGCTGCTCGTGCTTCCCGTGCTCCGCCTCGAGGAGTCGCTCACGATCTCGGCGCCCCCCGGATTCCCGGATCTCGAGCCATACCTCGAGGCGACCGGCTTCCGAGGGAAGAGCGGTGAGACGCAGAAGATCGCGATTCCAGTTGACGGCGGCGTCCGAGCTGCCATCGCCCTCGGCCTGGGAGATGGGAGCGACGAGGAGCAGGCGCGCCGCGCTGGAGGCGCTCTCGCCCGCGCCGTGGGGACGTCCGCCATCGCCATCGATGCCGATGCGCTCGAGCCAGCCCTCCGAGAGGCCGTCCTGCTCGGCGCCCTCCTCGCCAGCTACCGCTTCACCGAGTACAAGTCGGAGGCCGACGAGTCCGCGCTCGCCACGATCACCGTCGTGACCACGGACTCGACCCGCGCAGCCGCCGAGAATGCCAGGGCGACCACCATCGCTCGGGCGGTCGCACTGGTGCAGGACGCCGTCAACACTCCCCCGAACGACCTCCCCCCTGCCGCGTTGGCGGATCTCGCGCTGCGAGTCGCCAAGGAGAACGGCATCGAGTCCCGTGTGTGGGATGAGCAGGAGCTTCGGGAGGGCGGGTTCGGTGGTCTCACCGCAGTCGGCCAGGGCTCATCCCGCGGACCTCGCCTCGTCCGCCTCGACTACCGCCCGGACGGGGCCGAGCAGCACATCGCGCTCGTCGGCAAGGGCATCACCTTCGACACCGGAGGCCTCTCGCTCAAGCCCGCCGGATCGATGGTCGGCATGAAGTTCGACATGGCTGGCGCGGCCACGATCGTCGGCGTGCTGCAGGCGGCTGCTGAGCTCGACCTCAAGATCTCGATCACCGGCTGGCTCTGCATCGCCGAGAACATGCCGTCGAGCACCGCCACCCGCCCCGACGATGTCGTGACCATCTACGGAGGCAAGACCGTGGAGATCACCAACACCGACGCGGAGGGCCGCATCGTCATGGCCGACGGCATCGCCGCGGCGAGCGAGGAGCACCCTGATGTCATCATCGACATCGCGACCCTCACGGGAGCTCAGGTCGTCGCGCTCGGCGACCGCACCACCGCCGTGATGGGCAACGACGACGCGTGGATCGCCAGCGTCATCGACGCCTCCAGGTCGATCGGCGAGCCGTCCTGGGCCATGCCGATTCCCGAGGAAGTCGGCGACACACTCAAGTCCCCCGTGGCAGACCTCGCGAACATGCGCTCCGGAAACCGCTCAGCCGGCATGCTCGTCGCCGCGGCGTTCCTCGAGCGGTTCGTCGGAGACCGCGCAGACGGAACCGGAGCGATCCCGTGGGTCCACCTCGACATCGCCGGCCCCTCGAACAACGAGTCCGCTGCATACGGCTACGTGCCCAAGGGAGCGACCGGTGTGATGGTCAGAACGCTCGTGGCGCTCCTCGAGTCCCGGTCCTGAGCTGGTTATTCCTGCCAGTTCGACGCGTGTAGGCTTCCCTGAGGGGTAATTTCGCCGCGCGTGGCGACCAGAAACCGGCCGCCGCTTCTCTATGAATTCCATTGAGGGAGTTTTCCGGGTGTCAGAACACAATTTCGACCTCGTCGTCCTTGGCGGAGGAAGTGCGGGATACGCCGCAGCTATCCGCGCCGTTCAGCTGGGCTCAACCGTCGCTCTGGTTGAGAAGGACAAGCTCGGAGGCACGTGCCTCCACCGTGGCTGCGTGCCTACCAAGGCCATGCTCCACGCAGCAGAGCTTGCCGACAACGCACACGAAGCCGCATCCGTCGGCGTGCTGACCGAGTTCCAGGGCGTCGACATCGTGAAGGTCAACGCCTTCCGCGAGGGCATCGTCGCCAGCAAGTTCAAGGGCCTGCAGGGTCTCCTGAAGGCCAAGGGCGTCACCGTCTTCCAGGGCGAGGGCAAGCTCGTCTCCCCTACGACCGTGCAGGTCGGAGATGACACGCTCACGGGCAAGAACGTCGTACTCGCGACCGGCTCGTTCTCGCGCTCGCTCCCGGGCCTCGAGATCTCGGGCAACGTCATCACGAGCGAGCAGGCGCTCGAGCTCGAGTGGCTCCCGAACCGCGTCGTGATCCTCGGTGGCGGTGTCATCGGCCTGGAGTTCGCCAGCGTCTGGCGCTCGTTCGGCGTCGAGGTCACGATCGTCGAAGGCCTCAAGCACCTCGCTCCCGCTGAAGAGGAGTCCGTCTCCAAGCAGCTCGAGCGGGCCTACAAGAAGCGCGGCATCGACTTCAAGCTCGGCGTGCGCTTCAAGGGCGTCACGCAGGACGACTACGGCGTGCACGTCGAACTGGAGTCCGGTGACGTGCTCGACGCCGACCTGCTCCTCGTCGCCGTCGGCCGTGGCCCGGTTACGGACGGCATCGGCCTCGAAGAGGTCGGCGTGACGACGGACCGCGGATTCGTCCCAGTCGACGAGACCCTCCAGACCAACGTGCCGGGCGTCTACGCGATCGGCGACATCGTTCCCGGTCTGCAGCTTGCTCACCGCAGCTACCAGCACGGCATCTTCGTCGCCGAGCAGATCGCCGGCCTCAACCCCGTGCAGGTCGAGGACATCAACATCCCGAAGATCACGTACTCCGACCCCGAGATCGCCTCCGTCGGCTACTCCGAGGCCAAGGCGAAGGAGAAGTTCGGCGCTGACGCCATCTCCACCGCCGAGTACAACCTCGCAGGCAACGCGAAGAGCTCGATCCTCGGCACGAGCGGCTCCGTGAAGCTCGTCCGCGTCAACGACGGCCCAATCGTGGGCGTCCACATGATCGGCGGCCGTGTCGGCGAGCTCGTGAGCGAAGCTCAGCTCATCGTCAACTGGGAGGCCTACCCAGAGGACGTCGCACACCTCATCCACGCCCACCCGACGCAGGGTGAGACGATCGGCGAGGCAGCACGTCTGCTCGCCGGCGTCCCGCTGCACGCACTCTGACCAGCCAGAACCACTCAAGGAGAACCCACATCATGAGCGAAGACGTAACGCTCCCGGCACTCGGCGAGAGTGTCACCGAAGGAACCGTCACCCGCTGGCTGAAGAGCGTCGGCGACACCGTCGAGGTCGACGAGCCGCTGCTCGAGGTCTCGACCGACAAGGTCGACACCGAGATCCCGTCGCCTATCGCGGGCGTGCTCGAGGAGATCCTCGTCGGCGAAGACGAGACCGTCGAGGTCGGCGCAGTGCTCGCTCGTCTCGGCGATGGCTCTGGAGCCGCGTCCTCCGACGACAGCGCTCCTGCGGCTGAAGAGCCCGCGGCCGAGCCCGAGGTCGAAGAAGCAGCAGAGGCCACGTCGCAGCCCGCGGCGGCTCCCGCGGCCGAGGAAGCACCAGCCCCCAAGGAAGACGAGGGGTACGCGGAGCCGGCTCCCGAGAAGGAGACGACTTCCGAGGCTCCCGCGAAGCAGGCCGCAACGCCAGCCGCGCAGACCGCGCAGCAGTCCGCATCCGCCCCGAAGCCCCCGGCTCAGCCCAAGCAGCCTTCGCAGCCGAAGCAAAGCGGCGAGTCGGCCCAGGCTGCTTCGAGCTCCGACCCCCGCTACGTGACTCCGCTCGTGCGCAAGCTGGCTGCAGACGCTGGTGTCGACCTCACGAAGGTCCAGGGCACCGGAGTCGGTGGCCGCATCCGCAAGGAAGACGTCGTCGCGTACGCGGAGTCGAGCAAGAGCGCAGCTCCCGTGCAGGCGGTTTCCGCAGGAACGCCGGGCGAGCCCACCCCGTTCGAGGTCTCCGAGCTGCGCGGCACGACCGCGAAGATGTCGCGTCTCCGCAAGGTCGTCGCCGAGCGCGCGGTCGCCTCGATGAACTCGACGGCTCAGCTCACGACGGTCGTCGAGGTCGATGTGACTCGCATCGCGCAGCTGCGCGATCGCGTCAAGGGCGACTTCCACGCGAAGACGGGCAACAAGCTCTCGTTCCTTCCGTTCTTCACGCTCGCCGCGGCTGAGGCTCTCCAGAGCTTCCCGATCATCAACGCCACGGTTGACGGAGACTCCATCGTCTACCCGGAGTCCGAGAACATCGCGATGGCCGTCGACACCGAGCGTGGTCTGCTCACGCCAGTCATCAAGAAGGCGTCTGAGTTCGACATCGCTGGCCTCGCAGGGCAGATCGCTGACCTCGCAGGGCGCACGCGCGACAACAAGCTCCTCCCGGACGAGCTGGCTGGTGGCACGTTCACCGTCACGAACACGGGCTCGCGTGGCGCGCTGTTCGACACGCCAGTCGTGTTCCTTCCGCAGAGCGCCATCCTCGGCACGGGAATCGTCGCCAAGCGTCCCGCGGTCGTCAAGACAGCCGACGGACAGGAGTCCATTGCGATCCGCTCGCTGGTCTTCCTCGCGCTGAGCTACGACCACCGCATCATCGACGGTGCGGATGCAGCTCGCTTCCTCTCGCAGATCAAGAACCGTCTCGAAGAGGGCGCGTTCGAGGGCAACCTCGGGCTCTAGCAGCGCCTCGCGAGTGGCTTAGGCCACTCGCACATCACGGAGTCGCCATCCGGCCTCCCCACGAGCGATCGTGAGGGAGGCCGGAGGTGTTTCTCCGGCCTGCACCGCGTCGGCTGGCCAGAGGTCGACAACGGCGAAGTCCCCGTAGCGATCACGGAGTGTCGCCGAGGTCAGGCCGGTAAGTTCGTCGCCGGGCGCCTGCGACCGGGCGAGGTCAGCATGGAGGCCTGGTGCGTCGCCCTGGTACACCTCCTCGAGACATCCCTCTGGCGAGCTGGTGAGACACTCCTCCCGCCTCTCGAGGAGCGCGATGGCGGCCGTCGTCGGGTCATCGGACGCCGCGATGGCGTGCCAGTCCGACGCGACCGCCTCGGGCGTGCCGGCTGGAATACCTTCACCCGGAGGTGAGCTCTCTGTCGGCGGTGGTTGTGCTTGGTCCTCTGGAGTTGAGGGCGCGGCCGTCCCACTGCTCTGGGAAGCGCTTGAGTTCGGCTCCTCACCCCCGCTCCGTCCTCCGTCGAGCAGGCCAAGAGTCGCCGCGCACAGGCACATGACAAGGGCGGCCGCCCCGGCGATCCGGTACGGCAATCGGATTCCGGACCAGAAGCGCGCTCCAGCTCCGGGCCGGCGTCGAGCGCGCTGCGCACGCCGAGTCGATCCGTCTCGTGGAGCATCAACGAGGGTGGGCACCGCGCCCTCTGGGACCGGCTCTTCCTCGAGCAGTGACTTGGCCAGGATCCGTGCGTCGGCGTCCGGAGCCTCCCGCAGATGCGCATCCTGTGCCCCCACTGCCCGATCTGCTCGGACGGCGCGTCGTGGCGCAGGCTCACCAGCAGCTGGGTCGTGGACTTGGCTGGCGTCGTGCCAGGAGAAGAGCGCGTCGAGCAGCCGATCAGGGAGCTGTTCATCCACGTCGCCCGAGAGGCATCGGTCGAGTTCGCGCTCGAGCGCGGCGGGCAGCTCGGTTTCCGTGGGGAGCTGCGCCAGCACAAGGTCAGCGACGTGCTCGAACGACTTCCAGTCTCGAAGAACACTGGCGTGTGCGCGCCCGACGACGTCCGGAAGGCGAGTTGCAGCCTGCCAGCTCTTCAGGACTGGTCGTCCCTCCGCGGTAAGCCGCACGCCTTCGCAACTGAGGGCGCCAAGCGAGATCCCGTGCAGGTGGAGTTCGCTCAGCGTCTCGGCGATGGGTGCGAGGATCGTGACGATCTCACCGGCCGACAAGGGGATGGGGCGATCCAGGAGATCTTCCACGCTCGAGCCGAGCGTCGCCCCGATGACGGCCACGGTTTCCTGCAGCTCGGTCGTTCCGACGTCGAGGAGCTCGGGAATGCACGGTGCCTCGATCTCATCGAAGACCTCGCAGAGTCGCGACAGTGTGAGGCCCGCCCCAGGAGAGGCCTCGACGATGAGCTCGACGGTGTCCTCCGGCACGGTCTCTCCTGAAACCCGTGAGTGCTCGCGATCGGCTGCCGAGAGCCAATCGCGCTCGTCGAGGACCGCTCTCTCGCGCGCCACCGCGTGGTAGCGGCGCAGTGAGCCAGTCTCCGCCAGCACATCGACGACGCGCCACCCGGCGATGTCGAGGTACTCGAGCCGCTCGCCGCGCACGTACTTCCGCTGATTTCTGGCTTGCACATCGTGAGTCTGAGGGCAGCGCACCTGCCCGAGCGGACGAGCTTCATCCTCTGTGGAAAAGTCGTCACGAGTCCGAATGTGAATACAGGGTGAAGTGCCGGTATTCTGGATGCACTATGGCGAACTCTCCACAAGCCGGCGCAGCAGCGGAAAAAGAGCCAGGTCGCTTCAAGCAGATCTGGCAAGTCCTCAAGATGACGGTCAAGTACGACAAGACCGCACCTTGGATCATGGCCGCTGCCGTGCTCGTCCCCCTGATCATCGCAGCGCTCGTGAGCATCTTCCTGCCCGGATCGAACGCGCTCATCTGGATCCTCACGATGATCCTCGGCCTCATGGTCGGCGTGCTCCTCTTCATGTTCACGCTGAACTGGCGCGCCGAGCGAGTCGCGTTCGGGCAGCTCGAAGGACGTGCCGGAGCAGCCGGTCAGGTGCTCACCAGCGCAATGCGCGGAACCTGGCAGACAAGCGAGATGCCCGTCGCCTTCAACGCGAAGACGCAGGACGCGGTCTACCGTGCCATCGGCAAGCCAGGTGTCGTCATCCTCACGGAGGGCAGCAAGGCTGGTACGAAGCGTCTGCTCGACGACGAGCGCCGAAAGACGGCGCGCATCCTGCCGAACGTGCCGATCCACCACTTCCACGTGGGCACAGGGTCGGAGGACGTGAAGCTCGTGCAGATCCGGAAGACGCTCAACAAGCTGCCCAAGAAGCTCACCAAGCCTGAGATCGTGGCCGTCACAAGCCGCCTCAAGGCGCTCGGCAGCAACGCGCTTCCGATCCCCAAGGGCATCGACCCGATGCGGATGCGGTCCTCGCGTTCGCAGATGCGCTGACCTGCAGCATCCCCGCCACAGACTCGCCCTGTCGCTCTATACGAGCCGCAGGGCGAGTTTCGTCATGATGTCGTGGCCGCCGCGCTGATCGCTGTCCCAGACGAGCATGGGAAGCACGAGCGTGACCAGGAGCTGCCGGAGCAGGGGGCGAACGTACCCCGGAGCAGAGCCGTCGAGACGCGTCACGCGCATCCGGAACAGCAGGTGCCCGAGCGAACCGCCGAACAGCATGATCCCGACCGTGGTCATCGCGAAGAACAGCAGGAGGATGGCGATCGAGTCGTAGTCGAAGAAGAGGAAGGCAAGCCCGGCTGCGACCGCGTAGTCGACGATGAGCGCGGGGACTCGGCGACGCATGGGAGCCATGGAGCCGCGGCCCTCTTCCGGGTATCCGAGGCGGTAACCCGGATAGCGGTTGTTCTCCGGCCGTGCGAACTCCGGGCTGCTTGACTGTGCGGGCATCCGGAAAGCTTACCGCCGGCGAAGGCGCTCGAGTTGGACCGGCCAGACACTCATATCACGCTCTGCGTAACGTGCACGAAACATAACAGTGACGACGGGGCAACAGCAGGTGGTTAGCTTGTGACAGGACCCCGTCCGCCAACACCTTCGACACGACCCGGAGAAGCCATGTTCAAAGAACCGTCTGAAGTCCTCGCCTATATCGCCGATAACGATGTCAAGTTCCTCGACATCCGCTTCACCGACCTTCCGGGTGTGCAGCAGCACTTCAACATCCCCGCGTCGACCGTCGACGAGGAGTTCTTCTCCGTCGGCCAGCTCTTCGACGGCTCCTCGATCCGCGGCTTCGCGTCGATCCACGAGTCGGACATGCAGCTCATCCCCGACGTCACGACGGCATACCTCGACCCGTTCCGCGACGCGAAGACCCTGATCATGGTCTTCGACATCTACAACCCTCGCACGGGCGAGATCTACCACCGCGACCCGCGTCAGGTCGCGAAGAAGGCCGTCGACTACCTGTCCTCGACGGGCATCGCCGACACGGCGTTCTTCGCACCAGAGGCGGAGTTCTACATCTTCGACGACGTGCGCTACTCCGTCACGTCGAACTCGAGCTTCTACTCGGTCGACTCCGAAGAGGGCGCCTGGAACTCGGGCCGCGAAGAAGAGGGCGGCAACCTCGGAAACAAGACGCCGTTCAAGGGCGGCTACTTCCCCGTCTCCCCCGTCGACAAGACGGCTGACCTGCGCGACGACATCACGCTCAAGCTCATCGAGGCCGGATTCATCCTCGAGCGCTCGCACCACGAGGTCGGCACGGGTGGCCAGCAGGAGATCAACTACCGCTTCGACACGATGGTCAGCGCGGCAGACGACATCCTGAAGTTCAAGTACATCGTCAAGAACACGGCAGAGCAGTGGGGCAAGTCGGCCACGTTCATGCCGAAGCCGCTCTACAACGACAACGGCTCCGGCATGCACACGCACCAGTCGCTCTGGAAGGACGGCGAGCCGCTGTTCTACGACGAGGCCGGCTACGGCTCGCTCTCGGACACGGCACGCTGGTACATCGGCGGTCTCCTCGCACACGCCAACTCGCTCGCCGCGTTCACCAACCCGACCACGAACTCCTACCACCGCCTGGTGAAGGGCTTCGAGGCTCCCATCAACCTCGTCTACTCGGCAGGCAACCGCTCGGCTGCGATCCGCATCCCGATCACCGGTTCCAACCCGAAGGCGAAGCGCATCGAGTTCCGCGCACCGGACGCGTCGGCGAACCCGTACCTCGCGTTCGCGGCCCAGCTCATGGCTGGCCTCGACGGCATCCAGAACCGCATCGAGCCGCACGAGCCCGTCGACAAGGACCTCTACGAGCTCCCGCCGGAAGAGGCGAAGAGCATCCCGCAGCTCGCGACCTCGCTGCCAGAGGCGCTCGCAGCTCTCGAGGCTGATCACGAGTACCTGACGAAGGGCAACGTCTTCACGCCGGAGCTCATCGAGAACTGGATCAACTACAAGACGGTCAACGAAGTGCAGCCGCTCGCGCAGCGTCCGCACCCGTACGAGTTCGAGCTCTACTACGGCGTGTAATCGCCCGCTGGTCTGCTGCGTCTGAGACGCAGAGATCGACCGCTGAGCCCGCTCGGTCCTCCTCGCACGAGGAGGGCCGAGCGGGCTCTCCTGTTCCCTCCCAGGAATACCCGGCGCAACGTGCCAGGCTTGACGGATGGATGAAGACGAGCTGCGCACGCAGGCCCTGGCCGCCATCGACCACCACAAGCGACTCGCCGCGAGCATCCACGCAGCGGCCGTCCGGCGGCTCTCGTCGGAGCCGCAGAGTGAAGAATGGCAGCGGCACAACAGCGATGTCGACCGCTGCATCGACGAGCTGCTCGCCCATGAGTTCACGACGCCGAAGTCGGCCCTCCAGGCGCTCGCCGCGCACGAGGCACAGCACGCGGTCGGCATCGGCAGGCAGTCGGGCCTCGACGCTGTGCTGATCGCCAATAGTCTCGAGCGCGCGATCCTGGACCAGCAGGCGTCAAGCGACTAGTCCTCGGGGACGGCCCCGGCCGCGCAGCTGAACGCAGGGAGCGCAGCAGCCCGTGAGCTACTCGCCGTAGAAGAGCCGCTCGAAGACGCGACGGGCTCGGCGGGTCTCCCCCAGGTAGTCGTCCTCGAGGTGCGGGCCGGACCCAGGGGCGTAGCCGAGCGCTCGTGCGACGGCATCGAGCGTCGGGCCGTCCTGCGGCAGGAGGTCGGACTGCTTGTTCGTCGCCAGGTAGAGCGCCGAGCGCACCCGGGATGCGAGGAGCCACGCGTCGCGGAGCTGGTTCGCCTCGGAGGGCGTAAGCAGTTCCTCCGCTTGCGCTGCATCGAGCGTGCCGAGCGTCGATGTCGTGCGCAACGAGACGCTGTGCATCGCGTGCTGCAGCTGCAGCGTCTGTGCCAACCACTCCACGTCGCTCAGCGAGCCGCGTCCCAACTTCAGGTGGCGCTTCGGGTCGGCGCCCTGTGGCAGGCGCTCATTCTCGACGCGCGCCTTGATGCGCCGCACCTCGCGGAGGCCGTCCTCGGAGAGTTCCTTGCCGTAGCGAACCTCGTCGACCAGATCCATGAACCGGTCGCGCACATTCGCATCGCCCACGACATCCTGGGCACGAAGCAGCGCCTGCGTCTCCCAGCCCAGCGACCAGCGGGCGTAGTAGCTGCGGTACGCGGACAGGGAGCGCACGAGCGGGCCGGACTTGCCTTCCGGCCGCAGCCCAGCATCCAGGTCGATCGGCATGCGCGGGTCAGCGGTGAACTCGACGATGCGGTGGACAAGCGCGAGGGCCCGCCGGCTCGCGAGGTCGGGATTGGAGAAGTCGCCTGGTTCGAAGACGTACAGGACATCGAGATCGGAACCGAAGCCCAGCTCACGGCCCCCGTACCGGCCCATCGCGATGATCGCGAACGGCGGATACTCGACCTTGTCGATTCGGCGCACCGCGTCGTAGGCGCCCTGCAGCGTCGCGGTCGCGATGTCCGAGAGGCCGGCGCCCGTCTGCTTGATGTCGATGAGGCTGAGCAGGCCGCCGATCGCGAGACGGAGCACCTCGCGGCGGCGGAACGTGCGAAGCGCACGCCTGAGCGCGACCTCGTCGTCGTGACGGCGGATGGTGGTCGCGACTTCATCGAGGAGCGCGCTGAGCGTGCGGGGCTTCAGCTGCGAGTCGTCGTCGAGCCACTTCACCGCCTCCGGATAGAGCTCGAAGAACTCTGCCGCGAACTTCGAACCGGAGAGCAGCTGCGTGAGTCGCTTCGCCGCGGCCGAGCTGTCGCGCAGGAGGCGGAGGTACCAGGCCGTGTCGCCAAGACGCTCAGACAGCTTCCTGAAGGCCAGGAAGCCACTGTCGGGATCGCTCCCCTGCGAGAACCAGTCGATGAGCACCGGCAGCAGCGTGCGCTGCATGATGGCACGTCGCGAGACGCCCTTCACGAGCGCCGTGATGTGGGCGAGCGCTCCCCGCGCGTCGAGGAAGCCGATCGCGCGGAGGCGGGCTTCGGCCTGGTCGGAACTCAGCGCGAAGCCCTCGGTGGGCAGCGCAGCGACCGCAGACAGCAACGGCCGGTAGAAGACCTTCTCGTGGAGGCCCCGGACACGCAGCTTCACTCGCTGCCATTCGTCGGTGAGCTCGCGCGAGTTCGCGAAGCTCGCCGAGCGGGCGAGCACGCCACGCTCGATGTCGCTCGTGGGCATCAGGTGCGTGCGTCGCAGCGCGCGCAGCTGGATGCGGTGCTCCAGCAGCCTCAGGAACTCGTAGTCGGAGGAGAACTGGTTCGCGTCGTCGCGCCCGATGTAGCCACCCTCGCTGAGCGCCTCGAGCGCGGCGAGCGTCGAGCGCTCTCGGACGGACTCATCGTGCTGTCCATGCACCAGCTGGAGCAGCTGCACCGTGAACTCGATATCGCGCAGCCCGCCCGGGCCGAGCTTGATCTGCAGGTCGACTTCCTCGGCCGGGATGTGCTCGGTCACGCGCTCCCGCATGGCACGAACCTGCTTGACGAAGTCGGCCCGGCTCGCACTCGCCCAGATGAGCGGTTCGACGCGACGCTCGAACTGCGCACCGAGACTCAGATCCCCCGCCATCGCCCTGGACTTGATGAGCGCCTGGAACTCCCAGTTCTTCGCCCATCGCTCGTAGTACTTGGCATACGAGTCGATGGTGCGGACCAGGGCGCCGTCCTTGCCCTCCGGGCGGAGGTTCGCGTCCACTTCCCAGAGCGCGGGCTCGACATCGGTCGAGTCGATGACCCGCATCGTGAGGCTCGCGAGCCGCGTGCCGATCTCAACCGCCTTGGGGATGGCGACGCAATCCGGATCGGACGACTCGGCGACGAACATGATGTCGACGTCGCTGATGTAGTTGAGCTCCTCGGCTCCGGCCTTGCCCATGCCGATCACGGCGAGACGAACGCACTCGACCTGCTCAGCAGGGAACCGCCCGAAGCCGCTCGGTGGAGCCTGCGTCTCGGCGCGGGCGACCATGATCGCTGCGTCCAGCGTCTCGCCCGCCAGATCGGCAAGCGCGCGGCTCACCTCTCTGACGCACCCACGCTGATCGTCCTGAGCGAGATCGAACGCGGTGATGCGGGCAAGCTCGGTGCGATAGCGGATGCGAAGCGAGCGAATCGCCTCGGACCCGGTCAGCTGGGCAACCGCCATGCCGAAGCCCCCGTCGGCGTCGGCTCGTTCAGCGTCCACGCCGACACTCGCGGCCATCCGCCGTTGGAGTTCGTCGCGGGTTGGCAGCTCGGACTCACCTGACTGCACGACCTCCATCGTGCGCGGGTGCCTCAGGAAGAACTCCGCGAGGCCCGTGGATGCTCCCAGGAGACGCACCACGGTCTTCGCGTTGGGTCGCTCAGCGAACAGGGAATCGACGGCGCTCGGGTGCTGCCTGGCGAGGTAGACGAGCCACTGCAATGCCTGATCGGGGTCGGCGACGCGCTCGTCGACCACCGAGAACACGTCGTCGGAACGCACCCCGGTGAGTTCGGCGAGTTCGGCAAGGCGCGGCTCCGCCTCGCTCGGCGCGGCGAAGCCCGCCCTCGCGAGGCGCGTGCGCAGTCCGTCTGAGCGCACGGTCTACAAGGCGTGCAGGTTCGAAGCAAGCTCGAACGGCGTGACCTGAGCGCGGTACTGCTTCCACTCGGCCCTCTTGTTCGCCAGGAAGTAGGCGAAGACCTGCTCGCCGAGCGTCTCGGCCACGAGCTCAGAGTTCTCCATGATGGAGATGGCCTCGTTGAGGCTCGACGGCAGCGGAGCGAAGCCGAGCACGCTGCGCTCGCGCGGCGACATCTCCCAGATGTCTCCCTCGATCTCGGCGGGGAGTTCGTACTCCTCCGAGACGCCCTTGAGGCCGGCCGAGAGCAGCACCGCGTACGCGAGGTACGGGTTCGCAGCCGAGTCGATGCCGCGGTACTCGACGCGAGCCGAGCCGCCCTTGTTGGGCTTGTAGGTCGGAATGCGAACCAGCGCGGAGCTGTTGTTGTGGCCCCAGCAGGCGTAGCTCGGGGCCTCGTCGCCGCCCCAGATGCGCTTGTACGAGTTCACGAACTGGTTCGTCACGGCCGTGATCTCCGGCGCGTGCTTCAGCAGCCCGGCGACGAAGTGCCTGCCGATCTTGGAGAGCTGGTACTCGGCGCCTGGCTCGTGGAACACGTTGGTGTCGCCCTCGAAGAGCGAGACGTGCGTGTGCATGCCGCTGCCGGGGTGCTGCCACATGGGCTTGGGCATGAACGTCGCGTAGACGCCCTGCTCGATGGCGACTTCCTTGACGACCGTGCGGAATGTCATGACGTTGTCGGCCGTGTTGAGCGCGTCGGAGAAGCGCAGGTCGATCTCGTTCTGGCCGGGCCCGGCTTCGTGGTGGCTGTACTCCACGGAGATGCCGAGGTCCTCCAGGATGCGGACCGCGCGCCGACGGAAGTCGTGCGCGGTGCCGCCGGGAACGTTGTCGAAGTAGCCGGCGTTGTCGGCAGGCACAGGCTCGCCGCTGAGCGCTTCGTCTGACTTGAGCAGGTAGAACTCGATCTCGGGGTGCACGTAGAACGTGAAGCCCTGCGCGGAGGCGACGTCGAGCGCCCGACGGAGCACTCGACGCGGGTCGGTGACAGACGGCTGTCCATCCGGTGTCGAGATGTCGCAGAACATGCGCGCCGTCGGGTCGATGTCCCCGCGCCACGGAAGCATCTGGAACGTGGAGGGGTCCGGATGAAGGAGCATGTCGGCTTCAGAGCGTCTCGTGAAGCCCTCGACGGCTGAGCCGTCGAGCCCGATGCCCTCGTTGAAGGCCCCCTCGACCTCCGCCGGTGCGATTGCCACGGACTTCAGTGTTCCGAGAACATCCGTGAACCACAGGCGGATGAACTTGATCCCGCGCTCTTCGATCTGGCGGAGTACGAAGTCCTGCTGCTTGTCCACTCGGGCTCCAATTCTTGTTGTGCGCCTCCCCCTAGGCTAGTGGGCCTGAGGCCGCCCCGCCGTATGATGGCCTGCATGTCTCAGGCCAGTGCACCGAAGCGAGTCCGAATTCGACACTTTCAGACGGCCAAGGCCGCCGGAGAGCGCATCACGGCTCTGACGAGCTATGACGCCATGACCGCTGCGGTCTTTGATGAGGCCGGCATCGACGTGCTCCTCGTGGGTGACTCAGCAGCCACCACGGTGCTCGGAGAAACGTCGACGCTGCCGGTGACCGTCGACGAGCTGATTCCCATGGCTCGCTCCGTCGCGCGCGGCGTGTCGCGAGCGCTTGTCGTCGCAGATCTCCCCTTCGGCAGCTACGAGCGTGGACCAGAGCAGGCGCTCGACACCGCGGTACGGTTCATGAAGGAGGCCGGGGTGCAGGCCGTCAAGCTCGAGGGCGGCGTGCGATCGCACGCGACCATCAAGCGCATCGTCGAGGCTGGCATCCCCGTCATGGCCCATATCGGCTACACGCCGCAGAGCGAGCACGGCCTCGGCGGTCACGTCGTGCAAGGCAGGGGCGACTCGGCCGAGCGCGTGCGAGCGGATGCCCGGGCCGTGCAGGACGCAGGGGCATTCAGCGTCGTCCTCGAGATGGTGCCAGCCGTGCTGGCGGCCGAGATCACGCGTGAGCTCCAGATTCCCACCATCGGCATCGGCGCCGGTGCCGAGTGCGACGGGCAGATCCTCGTCTGGACGGATGCCATGGGCCTCGGCACCGGACGCGTGCCTCGTTTCGTCCGCAAGTACGCGGACCTCCGCTCGACGCTCCTCGATGCGGCATCCGCCTACCGCGACGAGGTCAAGTCGGGCGCGTTCCCCTCTGCTGCAGAGAGCTTCGGAGACCAGACCAGCTGAGCGAGCGACGAAGCTCCGCAAGGAGCCAGAGGTCAGCGGTCCTCGTCAGCCTCTTCCTCTGCCCAAGCCTTCGCGCGCTCCTGAAGCTTTTCGGGGGCGCGCTTCGCTTCTGCCTCTGACGAGAACGGGCCGACGAGCTCGGAAGCGAGGGACTGCTTTCCGACCTCGACCTCTCCCGTGCGGGAGTTGTACCAGAATTCCTGTGCATGCGTATCGGTCATAGGCTCAAGCGTATGCCGAAAGACCCCAGAACCGGACTCCTCACGCCAGGACGAAGCACGCCGGTCCGCTCCGTCCCCAGCTCCATCGCCCGCCCTCCGTACGTCGGGAAGTCGAAACCGGACACGTGGACGGGCGGGGACGTCTACGCCCCAGATGAGCTCGCGCGGATCGCGCGGGCATCCGCCATCGCGGCGGACGCCCTGCAGCACCTCGAGCAGTACGCGGTTCCCGGGGTCACGACTGACGAGCTCGACAGGATCGCCCACGACTACGTGACGGCCCGGGGCGCGTATCCGTCGACCCTCGGCTATCGCGGCTTCCCGAAGTCGAGCTGCACCTCGCTCAACGAGGTGATCTGCCACGGCATCCCCGACGACACGGTGCTCGAATCCGGCGACATCCTCAACATCGACATCACCGCCTACTTCGAGGGCATGCACGGCGACACGAACCGCATGTACCTGGTCGGCGACGTCGACGAGGAGTCGCGTCTGCTCGTCGAGCGCACCCACGAGGCGATGATGCGCGGGATCGCTGCGGCCAGGCCCGGCCGCCAGGTGAACGTCATCGGCAGGGTCATCGAGAAGTACGCGGGACGATTCGGCTACGGAGTGGTTCGGGACTACACCGGCCACGGCGTCGGCGGGGCGTTCCACTCTGGGCTCATCATCCCCCACTACGACGCACCGCAGTACACCACCGTCATCGAAGAGGGCATGGTCTTCACCGTTGAACCGATGCTGACGCTCGGGACCTCGGACTGGCGGCTCTGGGACGACGGGTGGACCGTCGTCACCGCCGATGGCTCCCGCTGCGCGCAGTGGGAGCACACCGTGGTCGTGACTGCGGACGGCGCGCAGCTCCTGACCGTGCCGACCGACTGATCCCCTCGCTGCGGCAAGCGGAGCCCTCCTGCCGGATATGCTCCTTCGCATGGGGAAGAGCAGAGCCACGAAGGCCATCGGCATCGGCATCGACATCGGCGGAACCGGCATCAAGGGAGCATTGGTCGACCTGCGCACCGGAGAGCTGCTCTCCAAGCGCCGGAAAGTGCCCACACCTGTCGGCGGGGATCCGCGCGAGGTCATCGCCGCGACCATGGAGATCGTCCGCAAGATCTGGGAGAAGGACCTCGACGGCGACACGGATGTGCCGGTCGGCATCAGCGTGCCCGCCATCGTCAAGCACGGCGTGACGAGGTCGGCGGCCAACATCTCCCCGCTCTGGATCGACTTCGCCGCTCGCGCCGCGTTCTCCGAAGCTGTGGGGCGCGAAGTCGCACTCGCGAACGATGCCGACGCCGCTGGCATCGCCGAGGTGCGCTTCGGTGTCGCGCATGGCCGACTCGACAGCGTCATCATGACCACGCTCGGCACGGGAATCGGCACGGCCATGTTCTACGGCGGCCACTTGTTTCCCAATTCCGAGCTCGGACACATCAGCATCGGCGAGCACAGCGACTACGAGAAGTTCGCGTCCTCCAAGGTGCGCGAACGCGAAGAACTGGCGTTCTCAGAGTGGGGCGCGAGGCTCACGCCGTATTACCGGCAGCTCGAGGCCCTCTTCTCCCCCGATGTCTTCATCGTCTCCGGGGGCATCTCGAAGCAGGCCGATGAGTTCCTCCACTACATCGACGTCGAGACGCCCATCGTCGTCGCCGAGTTCATGAACAACGCCGGCATCGTCGGGTCAGCATGTCTCGCTGCTGAGCACTGGGTCTGACGCTCCCGTGAACGAGCATGCGTGAGGCCGGGAGCGAATTTCGCTTCCGGCCTCACGCATTCTCCGCACGAAGGCGAGCAGGTCGACCGATACGCCGGGTTCTGTCCCAACCTGAGTTGGGGGCGGCCATCTCTCTCGCTCACACGTTGCCGCGTGAATCTAGCGGCCTACCCGGGGACTCGGCGAGCCGCGTCATCATCCCCTGTATGGCCTTGCTCCGGACGAGGTTTACCGTGCGGCGCCTGTCACCAGGCGCCCGGTGGGCTCTTACCCCACCCTTTCACCCTTACCCCTGCGCCTCGAGAGGCGCTGCCGATTCTCGAGAGAAGCGGCAGGGCGGTCTGCTTTCTGTGGCACTGTCTCGCGGGTTGCCCCGGGTGGGCGTTACCCACCGTCCTGCCCTGTGGAGCCCGGACGTTCCTCGGCATGGTTTCCCATGACGCGACCGCCTAGTCGACCTGCTCTCCGCCAATGCTACCGCGCTCAACTCGGCCCATCGGTTGTGAGAGCAGAGCCCCCCTCGGTCTGACGGCGACCATCGTCCTGCGAAACAACATATTCGGCTTGTTGCGAGGCGCCTCCCGCAGCACGGGACATCCATTCATAACGACTTAGTGAACGGCGTGGATGAAGACATATGTTCGTGTACGCTCCAAAAGCGCACGGCATTTCCACACGCATATCTCAGGAATACCGTGCTCGAACCGCCGCGTTCACGCAGTGATTCCCGGGCAATGACTGCCCGGAACGGCGGTTCGCTCGCAGTCAAGGACTTAAGGAGGAGTTCAATGACAACATCCACGAAGCGGCGCGCCGCAACAGCGGTCGCCGCACTCGCAGTAGCCGGTCTCGGGCTGACAGCATGTTCCGGTGGTCCCGGCGTGCAGGACAACTCGGGCGCCCCAAGCGACAACAAGGTCACGATCTACGGCACGATCGTCGACGCCGAAGCAGAGCTGCTCGAAGAGTCATGGGCAGGCTGGGCAGAAGAGAACGGCATCGAGATCGTCTACGAGGGCTCCAAGGAGTTCGAGACGCAGATCTCCGTTCGCGCGCAGGGCGGCACCCCGCCCGACGTCGCGATCTTCCCGCAGCCTGGCCTCATGGGCGACCTCGCCAGCACTGGGCTGCTCACCGAAGCACCCGAAGGCGTCGTCAGCAATCTCGAGGAGTACTGGTCGGAAGACTGGAAGACGTACTCCTCGTACGACGGAACCGTGTACGGCGCGCCACTCATGGCGAACCTCAAGGGCTTCGTCTGGTACTCCCCGAAGTTCTTCAAGGACAACGGCTACGAAGTGCCGAAGACCTGGGAAGAGCTCGTCACGCTGACCGGCGAGATCCAGAGCAAGACCGGAACCGCGCCTTGGTGCGCCGGCTTCGGCTCTGACGCGGCGACCGGCTGGCCGGGAACCGACTGGATCGAAGACCTCGTCATCCGCATGCACGGTCCTGAGGTCTACGACCAGTGGGTTGCCAACGAGATCCCCTTCACCGACGAGCGCATCCAGGCGTCGTTCACCGAGGCGGGCAAGATCCTCACGAACCCCGACTACGTCAACGCAGGCTTCGGTGACGTGCGCTCCATCAACTCGACCGCCTTCGGCGACGTGGCCCCCAAGCTCGTCGACGGTACGTGCGCACTCCACCACCAGGCTTCCTTCTACGACGGCTTCATCACCGAAGCCGGCGGCACCGTGGGTGAGGACGGCGACGTCTGGGCCTTCATGACGCCTCCTGCAGAGGGCAAGGAGCAGGCAGTCACCGGCGGCGGCGAGATCGTCGGGTCGTTCAACTCCGACGAGGACACCGTCAAGGTGCTCGAGTACCTGTCCAGCCCTGAGTGGGCGAACAGCCGCGTCGCACTCGGTGGCGTCATCAGCGCGAACACGGGACTCGACCCGGCCAACGCGAAGAGCCCCATCCTCCAGGAGTCCATCCAGATCCTGCAGGACCCCGAGACGACCTTCCGCTTCGACGGCTCCGACCTCATGCCTTCGGCAGTGGGCGCGGGCACGTTCTGGAAGGGAATCATCGACTGGATCAACGGCACGGACGTCAACACCGTGACGACCCAGATCGAATCCGGCTGGCCCTCCAGCTAAGCACCCGTGTGGAGCACTCGGCAGCAGCCGAGTGCTCCACACGCATTCCACCGCACGGACGACGTCGTCCCCCGCGAACGTGCTTTTCTGCCACCCCGGAAGGTCACAATGGCAAGTTTCTTCACGTGGCTGGCCCAACTGCCGCCACTTCTGCAAGTCCCGATCGTCATCATCGCGTTCCTCGCGGTGGTTGCGCTCATCGTCTACTTCGTCGAGCTCGCGCCACGGCCCGGCACCAAATACACGGTGCTGCGTCTCGTGGTCTGCATCGCAGTCCCGGTTGCGCTCGTCTTCATCCTCGGCACGTACACGTGGGCAGCCATCGTTGCCATCCTGCTCGGTGCCCTGCTCTTCTGGCTCGATCACCGCTCGCGTGAAGGCGCCGGCTACCTGATCGGCCTCATCGGGTTCCTCGCCCCGGCACTTGTCCTCGTCGTCATCGGCCTCATCGTGCCGAGCATCCAGACGACGGGACAGGCGTTCACCAACAAGGCGGGTGACTTCGTCGGCCTCGAGAACTTCATCTGGATCTTCACGCAGCCGAGCGGCATCAGGACCGTGCTCAACACGATCATCTGGGTCGTCGTCACGCCGATCCTGTCGACCGTCGCGGGCCTCGCCTACGCCGTGTTCATCGACAAGTCGCGCGGCGAGAAGTTCCTGAAGGCACTCGTCTTCATGCCGATGGCCATCTCGTTCGTCGGCGCGTCGATCATCTTCCGGTTCATGTACACGGCGCGCCCCGCCGACCAGGACCAGATCGGTCTCCTCAACCAGATCCTCGTCTGGTTCGGTGGGCAGCCGTACGACTTCCTGGCCGAGTCGCCGCTCAACACGTTCTTCCTCATCATCGTGCTCATCTGGGTGCAGACGGGCTTCGCGATGGTCGTGCTCTCCGCCGCCATCAAGGGCGTGCCGATGGACCAGATCGAAGCTGCATCGCTTGACGGCGCGAACCCGTGGCAGCGTTTCATCAACGTGACGGTTCCCGGTATCCGCTCATCACTCGTCGTCGTCGTGACGACGATCTCCATCGCGTCGCTGAAGGTCTTCGACATCGTTCGCACGATGACGGCAGGCGCCAACGACACGAGCGTCATCGCGAACGAGATGTACACGCAGTTCAAGACCTTCGAGACCGGACGATCGGCCGCCTTCGCGGTCGTGCTGTTCGTCCTCGTGCTGCCGATCATCATCTACAACGCGAACCAGATGAAGAAGCAGAGGGAGATCCGATGAGCGCCATCGTTCCAGTCGAACTTCCCGTCGACAACACGACGGCGGAGCAGCTCGCACGAGGCGAGAAGAGCACAGGCGGCAAGGTGAAGAAGAACCTCACCAGCCGATGGGCGACCGTCGCGGCCATCGCGATCGCCGTCGTGTGGACCATCCCCACCTTCGGGCTCTTCGTCTCCTCGTTCCGTCCCAAGGCCGAAGTCATCAGCACCGGTTGGTGGACGATCTTCCAGAACTGGGGCCTGACCTTCGACAATTACGTCGAGGTGCTCGCCTCGGGCAACACGCAGCTGACGATGGCCCAGGCCTTCCTCAACTCGATCGTGATCGCCCTCCCCGCGACGGTCATCCCGCTCGCGATTGCCCTCCTCGCTGCCTACGGCTTCGCGTGGATGGACTTCAAGGGAAAGAACTGGCTGTTCATCCTGGTCTTCGCACTGCAGGTCGTGCCGATCCAGATGGCGCTCGTTCCGCTGCTCCAGCTCTTCGCTCGCGGAGAGATCTTCGGTGTCCCCGTGATCGCCGCCTTCGGGGCGGACGCGGGATTCGCGCAGGTGTGGATCGCTCACTCGATCTTCGCCATGCCGCTCGCGATCTTCCTCCTGCATAACTTCATCGCGGAGATCCCGCGCGAGGTCATCGAGGCAGCTCGGGTCGACGGCGCCAGCCACGGCCAGATCTTCTTCCGCATCATCGTTCCGCTGACGCTTCCTGCAGTGGCATCCTTCGGCATCTTCCAGTTCCTCTGGGTCTGGAACGACCTGCTCGTGGCGCTGGTATTCGCGGACGGCGCGGTCGCTCCAATGACGAAGCTGCTCGCAGAGATCACGGGATCCCGTGGTCAGGAATGGCCGCTGCTCACAGCCGGCGCGTTCCTCTCCATCCTGGTTCCGCTGATCGTGTTCTTCTCGCTGCAGCGCTACTTCGTGCGTGGTCTCCTGGCGGGTTCCACGAAGGGCTGAGGGTTCTGCCGGCACCAGTTCGTGCCGGTACCGCCTCTGAGGGGGAGCCGAAAGGCTCCCCCTCAGTCGTGTCTCCCCCGCACAGCAGAAGAGCAGAACAGCAGAACGCCCTCCGCAGATCGTGTGATCTGCGGAGGGCGTTCCGTGCTCCCGGTGGGAGCGGTTCTAGCTGGCGGCGCCGCTTGCGAGAGCGTCGTTCGCCTCCTGCAGGCGGATAGCCTCGGTGAGTGCACCGCTGATGCGCTGCTCGGTCTCCGGGTCGAAGATGTGGATGTGGTCGTTGTCGGTCGTGACGTAGATCGTCTCGCCGACCTCGGGGTGGCTGCGGCCGTCGACGCGGGCCACGATGTCCGTGCGCTTCCCATCGATGATCGAATGACCGTAGAGGTAGCCCTCTGCGCCCAGCTCCTCGACCAGGTCGACCTCGACCTTGAGGCCGGGCTTCTCCTCGCGCGAGATGATGATGTCGTCGGGACGGACGCCGACGGTCGCAGTGCCCGTCTTGAGCTTCGCCAGCGTGGCGCGCTCGAGCGGGATGATGTCGGTTCCGAAGCGGACACCCTCGGAGGTGAGGTCTGCACCGAAGATGTTCATCGACGGGCTGCCGATGAAGCCTGCGACGAAGACGTTCTTCGGCTTCGCGTACAGTTCACGCGGCGTTCCGACCTGCTGCAGCACACCGTCCTTGAGGACCGCGATGCGGTCGCCCATCGTGAGGGCCTCAGTCTGGTCGTGCGTGACGTAGACGGTCGTGACGCCGAGTCGGCGTGTGAGGCTCGCGATCTGGGTGCGCGTCTGCACGCGGAGCTTGGCGTCGAGGTTGGAGAGCGGCTCGTCCATGAGGAACACCTGAGGGCTGCGGACGATGGCGCGACCCATGGCAACACGCTGACGCTGACCACCGGAGAGTGCCTTCGGCTTGCGGTCGAGGTAGGGCTCGAGATCGAGGATCTTGGCAGCCTCGAGGACGCGCTTGGCGCGCTCTTCCTTGTTGATGCCCGCGATCTTGAGCGCGAAGCCCATGTTCTCGCCGACCGTCATGTGCGGGTAGAGGGCGTAGCTCTGGAAGACCATGGCGATGTCTCGGTCCTTGGGCGGCAGGTGGGTGACGTCGCGGTCGCCGATGAGGATACGGCCGCGGTTCACCTCTTCAAGGCCTGCGAGCATGCGGAGCGACGTGGACTTGCCGCAGCCGGACGGGCCGACGAGGACGAGGAATTCTCCGTCGTCGATCTCGAGATCCAGGCTGTCGACCGCCGGGCGAGCGCCCTCGGTGTAGATGCGCGATGCGCTTTCGAATGTCACAGTTGCCATAGGAGTACTCCCTCATTACCGGCAGGTACGTGCCGGACGATCCGTAGTAATAGGTGAGGAGCAACGATGCGTTTCACTTCAAGCGACGCCGTCGGCGCTCCACCACTGAGTATGTCAGAACTCAGCGGTGAGCGCGCGACTTCTTTGCATCAGAGAGAGGATTTCTCCGTGCGCACGAGGATCGCTCCGGAATCGGGGCAGATGACGACATCGTCCGGCGCAGCCCTGCGGATCTTCTCGAGCTCAGGGCGATCGAGCGCGACGTTCGTGCCGGTCGTGATGATGCCGATGAGCTCGGCGGCTCCGACTCCGTATCGTTCGCGCTGCTTCTCGTAGAGCGCGACGAGATCGGCGGGGAGCGTTGTGAGCACGCTCGCGCGTTGCTCGGCGAGCACGCGGTACTCGCTCCTGAGGTTGTCACGCGCAGCATCGCGAAGCACGACGAGCTCGGCTGCGCGGTCCTCAACGCCCCGCTGCGATTCGAGTGCGGCCTCGTGCGCAGCTGTCTGCTCCTCGACGCGCTGCATGACTTCGAGCTCGCCATCCTCGAGGATCGTGCGGCGACGTTGCAGGACCTCGATCTCGCGCTGCAGCGCTTCGATGTCCTTCCGGCTCGATGCCCCCTGCAGGCGCTCGTTGTCGCGCGTGAGGCGTGCTTCGACCGTCTCGACGTCGGACTCGATCTTCCTGAGTTCGCTGCGCGAATCCTCGAGCTGTCCGAGCAGCTGCACGACCTCGGCGCGATGCTGCGTGCGTTCCTCGTCGAGAGCGTTCAGGTGGTGCTGCTCCGGCAGGTTCTTCGCGACGTGCTGCACTCGGCGACGTTTCGTGTCGACGTCGGCGAGCTCGAGCAGACGCCGCTGGTCCGCCTCGCTGGCCTTCATGCCCGGCCCGTGTTCATGTCTTGGATGACGTTCATAGTGTCCTCATTCTGTCGTGAAGTCGGGCGATGCTCGCACAGGGCGCGCGATCCGGTCTGGGCCGCGCTACTGGGGGACGGCGAAATCCCACGGATCGGTGCGGAGATCCGACACCTCGATCTGGAGTTGCGGGAATGCCGACTGGAGCTCCCGCGCGGCGTACTCCAGCCACAGCCATTCGCTGGCCCAGTGCGAGGTGTCGATGAGGGCGGGTCCGCTGCCGCGGGCGAGGGTCGCCTCGACAGATTCCGATGCGGGGTGGTGACGGAGATCGCTGGTGATGTAGACGTCAGCGCCGAGGACAGCGGGGTCGTCGAGGAGCGAGTCCCCCGCGCCTCCGCAGAGTGCGACGGTCTGCACGATCCGCTCGTAGGAACCAGCTGCGCGGATGCCCGTGGCGGTGGCGGGCAGGATGCTGGCGAGCCTGCGCGCGAGAGCGCCGAGCGTCGTCGGCTCAGGGAGGACGCCGACACGTCCCAGACCTCGGCCTGGGCTGGTAGCGGAGGGGACGATGGGCGTCGTGTTCTCGAGGCCGAGTGCCGAGGCAAGCGCAGCCGACGTGCCGGTCTCGACGACATCGGCGTTGGTGTGGGCGGCCACCAGAGCGCAGTTCGCGCGGATGAGCTGAGCGAGCAGCGAGCCCTTCGCAGTGGTCTCCGCGACGGAGGTCACACCACGAAGGAGGAGCGGGTGGTGAACGAAGAGGAGGTCCGCCGACGTGGCGACCGCCTCCTGCACCGTCAGATGCGTCGCATCGACCGCAAGGAGAATTCTGCCGACCTCGGCGTCGAGGGCGCCTGAGACCAGCCCGACCGAGTCCCAGGACTCCGCCCCCGACGCAGGCCACCTTTCCTCGACGAAATTGAGCACGTTGCGAAGCCGGGTCACCATATGGCGATCTTAGCTGCGAGAGTGCGGCATCCAGGCGGGCTTACCGCGTAGAGTGGGCACTTCATCGCTCCTTCCCCCGGGAGTCCTTCTATCAGAGTTTCCCCCAGGAGACCTCTTGTCAGAACATCAGCGCAGAGCTGTCTCAAATTCCGCAAAACGTCCAACAATTCGGGACGTGGCAGCGGTGGCTGGCGTCTCGAAGTCCCTCGTCTCGCTCGTGTACAGCGACCCTGAGAAGGTCAGCGAAGCTCGGAAGAGTCGCGTGCTGGCGGCTGCTGAGGAGCTCGGGTTCCGCCCGAACCTGCTCGCGCGCTCGCTCGCGACCAACATGAGCGATTTCATCGGCATCCTCGTTGCCGACCCCGTGAACCCGGTGTTCGCCGAGATCATCGACGCAGCGAGCTTGGAGTTCGATCGGTCAGGTCGCCGTGGCCTGATGACAACGGCCGTGCTCCCGAAGTCAGGCACCGTGCGCCGCCTCAACGAGGGCACGATCGCAACGCTCAGCGACCTTCGCCCCAGGAGCGTGCTGATCGCCGGCTCGCTTCCGGACGTGACCTCGCTCGGCTCCCTCGCCGAGGATCGACCCGTCGTCGTGGCCTCTGGCCTCGCGGAAGGCCTCCCAAATGCTGGGAGCGTCCGGACGGATGATCGGAAGGGGCTTGCCCTGCTGGTGGAGCACCTCACGTCGCTCGGGCACAGCGACATCGTGCACCTCGGGGGCTTGACCGCCGTCGGTCGGAGCCGCGCCGATGCCTACGAGGAAGCCATGACGAAGCACGGCCTCGCGAGCTACGTGCACGTCCAGGAGAGCGACTTCACCGAACTCGGCGGCTACGTCGCGGCGACGAGCGTCCTCGCCCGTGCCACACGGCCAACGGCGATCATCGCGTCCAACGACCTCGCGGCGCTCGGGGTGCAGCGCGCGCTCGACGAGCGCGGACTGACGCCGAACGAGGTGGCGCTCACCGGTTACGACAACTCGTTCCTCGCCTCGATAGCCGGGGTCTCCCTGACCTCGGTCGACCCGCACAATGCGGTCATCGGACGTGAAGCCGCGCGCTGGCTCGTTGAAGCTGAGGCGGGCAAGGACTCCCTCCCGAGCGAGCTGCTCGTCGAACCGCGCCTCGTCGTTCGGCGTTCCTCGGGCAAGGGCGTCTGACCACGAGCGTCTGACGCGTCGCAGGCGAGGGCACTCTGTTCCCAGTCCGGAGACCGATCCGGCCCTGACGGTGCCTAGCTCGAGAACCTGACCCCCCACGACGCGCTCCAGGTCTGTCCGGATCCGATTCGAATGAGGTCGGTGCCCGAGTTGAGGGCATCCGGCGGTGCTGTCATGGGCTCTGCGGCGAACGCCAAGCCCGTTCCTCCGTGGTGACCGTCAGGACGCGGGAAGTCACTCGGCGTGTAGAGCTGGAGGTAGCTGAAGGCCTCGTCGCCCCAGAGCTCGAGGCGCGAGCCCCTCGGGGATTCGAGGGAGAGCAGCGTTCGGTCGCCACCGGGACGGACCCGGAACGCGTAGTTGAGATCGAGCTGGCCGACTGCCCTCCCCGATGTCAGATCGAACTCGCCGCCGTGCGTGACCGGCTCCGTCCCAACGGGGAGCAGCCGCTCGTCGAGCAGCACGCGCTCGGCGAGGTCCGAGGTGACGACGAGGTCTGCGATGGGCTCCTCGCCGATGCGGAAGTAGGGATGAGCGCCAACCGCGAACACCGCCTCGCTCGGCCCGAGGTTGGTGACCGTGTGCGTGACTGCGAGACCGTTCCCGACTGCCCGGTAGCCCACGCAGTGTCGGAGGGTGAACGGCCACCCGTGCTGAGGGAATACCGTCGCGCCCAGTTCGATGCTGTCGGGCTCCTTGTGCAGAACCGCGTACTCCGTGTTGCGGAGGAGCCCATGCGAGGCGTTGCCCTTGCTCGGCTCGGTGATGTCGAGTTGCTGGGTTGTGCCTTCGTGGTTCCACTTTCCGTCGCGGATACGGTTGGGCCACGGGAACAGTGTGATCCCTGCCCCGAACGGCGGCAGGACGTCGTCGCCGAAGTCCTCGACGAGTTGCACGCCGTCGACTTCGAATGAGCGGAGCACGGCGGCGACGGTTCCGACGACGACACGCGCCCCTGCGCTCTCGAGATCGTGCTTGGGACCAGTGACGGGTGGATGCATGGCTCAACCGTAGTGGCCGGAGGTCGACCTCACACGCCGCGGGACCAATCGCGCAGCACGGCGCGGGCCGCGTGCATTCCCGGCATCCCGTGGACGCCTCCCCCCGGCGGAGTCGAGGAGGAGCAGACGTACAGTCCACGGCGGCCAGCTCGGTACGGGTGGAGCGTGGGGACGGGACGGAAGAGCTGCTGCGTGCCTGCGAGGGTGCCTCCCCCGATGTCGCCGCCGATGAGGTTCGGGTTCCATGCCTCGAGGGCGCTCGGAGTCCACTCGCGGCGTTCCAGGACCACGTCGCGGAAGCCGGGCGCGAATCGCTCGATCTGTGCTTCGAGTGCGGGACGCACGTCGAGCGCGGCGCCGTTGGGCACGTGCGCGTACGACCACAGGACCTGCTTGCCGTCCCGTGTCCGGCTCGGGTCTGCGTTCGACTGCTGCGTCACCATCACGAACGGACGGTCCGGCATTCGGCCGTGATTGACCGCGCGTTCTGCCGCCACGATCTCCTCCATGCGACCGCCGACATGAACGGTGCCCGCGCCCGCGACACGTGCGTCCGCCCACGGCACGGGCCCGTCGAGCAGGTAGTCGATCTTGTGGACGCCGACCCCGTACTTCCATCGAGCGAGGTGCGACTCGTACCGGGATTCGAGCTGCTGGGGGGCGATGCGCAGGATCTGCTTGGGGGTGAGGTCGAGCAGCACGGCGTCAGCTTGAGGGAGCTCACGGAGGTCGGTGATCTCGGCGTTCGTCTCGATGCGGCCGCCGTGGGCGATCAAGACCCGAGCGAGGGCGTCCGTGATGGTCGCGGACCCTCCCTTCGCGACGGGCCAGCCCGTGCTGTGCCCGAGGGCGCCGAATGCGATGCCGAACGCCGCCGTCAGGGGCCGGGTCAGAGGCAGAGTCGGGTGTGCTGACGACCCCGCGAAGAGCGCCTTGGCGGCGCCGCTCCGGAACAGGAGGCCGGCCAGGGTCGCGGCGGGCAGTGCGCCGAGGAGACCAAGCCGCACCATGTCGATCGGATGCGGTGGGATGCGCAGGAGCGGGCCCATGGCGTTCTCCACCGTCTCGATCGGGTGGTGCGAGAAGTGCTCGTGCACCCGCCGCCAGGCCGGGCCGTCCACTCCGAGCTCGGCCACCGTCTGCTCGATGTCGCGGTGCAGCATCGCGGCACGCCCGCCGGGCAGCGGATGCGCCATGGGGATCTCGGGATGCACCCATTCGAGCCCGTTCAGCTCGAGCTGCAGCTCGCGGAATGCGGGACTCGCGATTCCGAATGGGTGCGCAGCGGCACCTAGGTCGCTGACATATCCCGGGCCGAAGAGCTGCGCGGACCTGGACGCTCCCCCGACCTGCGGGTCTCGCTCGTAGACGGTCACCTCAGCGCCTCGTTTCGCGAGGAGTGCGGCGGCGGTCAGCCCGTTCGGGCCTGCACCGACGATGATGGCGCGGCGGCTCACGGCTTGGTGCCGGCCTGTGGTTCCTCTTCCAGGAAACGCTCCTCCACGGAGTCGCGGCTGATGCTCTGGATGAGGTCGATCTGCGTCTGCGCACGCGATTCGAGCTCCTCGAGTCCCGCAAGCACAAGACGGGGGTCGCGGGGCTGGAGCGCGATGAGCGCCTCCCACATCGACAGCTTGGCGCGGACCATGCCGGTGAGCGTGTCGAGCTCGAGCTGCGTGCTCGGCCGCTTGCGCAGACGCAGGATGTTGACCGGGTTGAAGGTTCCAGCGACGCGTGCCGCGTTGGTGAGCCACAGTTTCAGCACCGACTCGCGGTAGCCGAGCGCCTCGATGAGGGACAGCAGATCGCGGCGGTCAGCGGCGATGTGCGCAACGAGAAGCCTCATGGTCTTCTCGTGCGGGGTCCCCTCCCAGGTCGCCGTCGCCGACTTGAACGCGCGGAGCCCCGCCTCAGAGGCAAGGAGGTGCGCGTTGAGATAGCCCGCGTACACCTCGTGGTCGAATCCTCGTGCTGATGTCATCCAAAGCTCCTGACGATTGCCGTGTCTCGATTGTCTCGTGGACGAAGTTCAGGACCACACAGCTCGCTGAGGAACGTCGCGAATCCGCCGGGGGTGCGACCGATCCGGCGAGCGGACGTCGCGACGGGGAGTCTTGCGCTGGAGCGGATGGTTCCGCCTGCGGCAGTCACCGCGGTCACGAGGCCCACGTCTTCGTGCACTCGCACGGCTGGAAACTCGCCCGCAGCCCGGTAGACGGAGGCCCGCACGCCGAGGTTGGCGCCGTGGATGTGCGAATGGCCTTCGCTGTTCGAGTAGCCCTCGAGCCAGCTCGTGCTGACCTCGGAAGTGCCGGCGCCTGGTGCGAGAGCGACGGTGCCGAGAAGGAGGTCGACCCCGTCGTCGGCGAACTCGAGATGCGAGGTGAGCCAGTCAGCGGGAACGGTCGAGTCGGCGTCGGTCGAGGCGATCCAGGTCGTGCTCGAGTCGAGCGCAGGTGCGCCAGCAGGCGCATCGAGCGAGAGAGCGACGCGCGCTCCGTCCCGGCGAGCGACGCCGACCGAGCCGTGCATCCGCTCGATGGTGTGGATGCGCGGGTCGAGTACCGCCGCGCTCCGTGCGATGCGAGCACTCGAGTCTCGGCAGGTGTCGAGGACCAGCACGACCCTGACGCGGGCAGCCGACTCGGGACGCGTCGCTTCGAGGACATCCATAGCGACGGTCAGCGCATCCAGGCAGGCTCCGAGCGTGCCCTCCTCGTCACGGGCCGGAACCACGACCCGCACATCGAGAATCGGGGTGACCCCCGGAACGCTCTCGTTCATGAGGACTCCTCCGCACCGAGCGAAGAGAGGGAGGTGCGCCTCGAGAGCCGCGGATCCGGCTGCGCGAAGCAGCCCGTCCCAGCGCGAGCATCGCCGTTCTCGAACACCTCGATGAGCGTCTCCGCCTGCGAGTAGCTGGCGAGTCGGCGCATGCCCAGACGCGACACCAGTGCGTGCACGCGGTCGCCATCGAGAGGCCAGCCCACGATCGGGCCCCGCCAATGGCAGAGCACGAGGACCCCGTCTGGGGAGAGCGCTTCACGCGACCTGGCCACGAGCTCGCAGAGTTCATCCTCGGCGAGGTAGTACCCCGTCTCGGACAGGACCACGAGGTCGAGCTCACCCTCCCCCAGTCCCAGCCTGTCCCACTCCTGCGGCAGCGTCGCGCGGACGACGTCGACGTTCCTGTTGCGTGCGAGGCGCTTCGTTGCCAGAGCGACGGCGGCCTGGCTCGCGTCAACCGCGATGATGTGGGTACTGCGCGCAGCAAGAGCAGCCGTGCTCTCGCCGATCGAGCATCCGATCTCCAGGGCTCGCGCCGAGCGTTCTGCCGGGAGCATCGCGAGCATGAGGGCGAGCTTTCGTCGCTCGTACCAGCTGGACCGCAGCTCCCACGGATCCTCGGCCACATCGTGGACGGCATCGAACTCCCGGCGCGCCGAATCGGAATCGCGCGTTGACGGAGCAGTGACACGGAACACCTCGAAGTCACGCTGGAAGTGCTCGAGCAGGCCTGCGCCGAGGACCGGCTCATCGCCGGGAGCATCCGAGAGCGGCCGCAGCTGAGACGCGTGCGCTCCGATCGCGGCCGACTTCGACCGGCGCGCGCCTGCCATCAGGGGCAGCCGCGTCCAGTGCCGCCACTCCAGGTCCTCTTCCGGATCCGCCCAATGCCAGAACCAGATCGGGAATTCGAGCAGCAGCGCGTGCGCCTCGAGCGCCGAGCGGGCGAGCGCGGCACCTACGGCGTCGTGGTCCGGGTGGCCGTCCCGTCGGTACGGACCCGCGAGGATCACCCGGCGAGCCGGCGAGTCGCGGATGATCGCGTTCGCGGCGTGTGCGATCTGCTCGACGCGGGCCGCGAGGCCTCCGTCCTGCAGTCCGAGCTCCAGTGCATCCAGGCTGCCTGTGTGAGCTCCAGTGCGCTCGCCGGACGCCGAGGCACTGTCTCGGAGCTCGCGCAGCGCTCGGTCGAACTCGGTCCTGCGCCGCTCACCGAGATCGGCACTGGTAGAGGTCGGTGAGTGGGGGTGCGAGGCCTCCCCCGAGGTGCAGAGCAGCACCTTGACCTCGGTACCGGCGGCCAGTGCGGTTGCCATCAGTCCCCCGGCACCGAGGCACTCGTCATCGGGATGCGCGGCGCCGACCAGCAGCAGCGTGCCGGGGCCGAGCTCATTGAGGACGCGGTCGCGCTCCATCTCGGGGAGCGCCCCGATTCCCGCTTCGCGCCAAGCCGACTCCGCAGTTCCTGACCGGAGGTGCGTGAATCCCGGACGGGCCGCGCCGATCACGAGCTCGCTCGCTTGGCATGCGCACGTACGCGGCTGTCGTCTCGATCCGACACGAGGAGGGCACCGTGGGCTGCGTCGTCCCGCGCACCGTGGTGCTGGCTGAGGTACATCGTGAGATCGGCGACTCTCCTGGCGTGGACGGCATCGAAGGCCAAGGGGGCCGGGCCGAGTGCCTCACCGCAGATCGCGATGAGGCGCCAGCAGGCGCTGGCGGTGTTGCTGCGGACGCGCTGGGCGAGCGCCCAGTCCGCGCTGCCCGCGTCGATGCGGTCCGCGGCGTCGTCGAGCTGGACTCGCACGCCGTGCACGAGTCGGTCGGCCTCGCCGAGCCAGGCGAGGCCAAGCTGATCCTGCCGTCGGGAGAGCGCCGCCTCCAGGAGAGCATCAGCGAGGGCGACGGCCGCGCCGAACCAGACCGCGGCGACGCCGATTCCACCCCAGGCGAAGCCGGGACGCGAGGTGTACCAGTTCGGTCCACCGATGCTCTGGACCGCCGCTGCGCTCAGATCGACCGGCCCGCTTGGCACGCCGCGGAGGCCAGAGAGGGGCGCACCGCCGTCGTGCGGAACGGCGCTCTCCTCGGCGAGATCCAGCACGAACAGCCACTCTCCCGAGTCATCTCGTGCGGTCACGAGCGCGCGATCGAGGCTCGACGCAAGCGAGCACCAGCGCTTGGTCCCGGTGAGCTCTGCGTCGCCCGGGACGTCGGGAGGGGTTCCATCGCCTGGGATCCGCCAGCGAATGTCCACGGGAGAGGCGGAAGCGAACACACCCCAGGTCAGCCCACGCTCGGTGTGGACTCCCGCCTGAGCGAGGATCGCGCTCGCATCGAAGTGCGGCTCGACGACTCGGGCCGCGGTGAGGTCGATCGCCGCCAGCTCGGAGAGGAGTGCGAAGAACGCGCGAGTATGGCCCGTGCCGGGAACAGGCGCGGGAGGAAGTTCGCGCAGCACGGCAAGCACAGGCGCCGCGTCTCCGTCGCAGTTCGCCGCGACCTCGAGCAGGCGCGCGCTGCCGGCCCAGCGGGCGGACTCCGTCGATGCGGAGCGGAGCTGATCGAGCATGTGCCCTTCCTTCCGGCAAGACGGCTTGGCGGAAGGCGTGCCACGTCCCGACGGACAGCACGCTACGCAGGTACGCCGTGAGATCCCGAGAGGGTTGACAGCCCGCTGCGGACCCGGTAACCACGCGCCTACGAGTAGCGCCAGACGCTCAGGCACGCGGAGGAAACTCCCACGGAGGCGCCCGGGCCTTCACGTAGCGTCGTGACCCTCATGACGACGACTCCCCCAGGCCTTCCCCTTCGCGACTACGCCGCTCTCGGCGACGGCCGAACCGTGGCGCTCGTCGCGCCAGGCGGCCGCGTCGACTGGCTGCCCCTGCCAAACCTCGACAGTCTGCCCGTCTTCGCCCGAATCCTCGACGAGGAAGCCGGCGGATGCGTCGAGCTGGCCCCTGTCGAAGAGTTCGAGACATCCAGGCGGTACATCGAGCGCACCAACGTCCTCGAGACGACGTTCACCACATCGAACGGCGTGGCTCGCGTCACGGACGCGATGGTGACCGGCGTCGCCGGTCGCCTCCCGTGGGCCGAACTGGCGCGGCGCGTAGACGGTATCGAGGGGTCAGTCGAGTTCATGTGGCGCGTCACGCCAGGGACGATGCTCGGGACGAGATCCCCGTGGTTGGACCGGGTGGGCGAGCACACCATCATCCGCTGCGGAGAGCTGTCGATGGCAGTGGTCGGCAGCGATCACGGACCGGCAGCTGCCAGCCCGACGAGCCCGGATACCGCCGAGCTGCACGGCCGCTTCACCACATCCACGGACTCGCGCCATCTGCTGGTCCTGACGGCCACGGAGGGCGAGCCGCTTCGCGTACCCGATCCTCACAAGGTCGACCAGGGCATCGATCGAACGATCCAGAGCTGGCTCAGCTGGTCGGAGGAGTTCTCCTACGACGGCCCATGGGCGGAACAGGTGCAGCGCAGCGCCCTCGCCCTCAAGCTGCTCATCTTCAGCCCAACGGGCGCCATCGCCGCGGCCGCGACGACCTCGCTCCCCGAGAACCCGGCAGGTGGCAAGAACTGGGACTACCGCTTCGCCTGGATCCGCGACCTCGCCTACACCGCACATGCGCTCGTCTGGTTCGGGCTCAGGGAGGAGACGCACGCCGCGATCTCCTGGATCCTGCGAACGATCCGCGAGCAGAGCCCGGACATCTACGTCATGTACACGCTCCGCGGGGAAACCTGCGCGGGCGTGGAAGAGTACGACGTACCGGGATGGCGTGGCAACAGCCCCGTGGTCACCGGCAACCCCGCACAAGGGCAGTTGCAGCTCGGCATCTACGGCGACCTCATCGCCATCAGCCGCACGTACGTCGATGACGGCAACCTGCTCGACGTCGAGACAGCGCGCCTGCTCGCAAAGGTCGCCGACAAGGCGTGCGATGACTGGCGCAAGCGCGATGCGGGCATGTGGGAGCTCGGAGACGAGCAGCACTACACCTCATCGAAGATGGGCTGCTGGCAGGCGCTCAGCGACGCCGTCGCGCTCGCCGAGGGCTCCCACATCGAGGGCGACGTCGACCGTTGGAGAGCAGAGCGGGACAGGATCCGAGCGTGGACGCTCGAGCACTGCTGGTCGGAGGAACTCGGAAGCTACGTCATGCATCCGGGATCCGACCGTCTGGACGCGTCGGTGCTGCTGCACGCGCCGAGCGGCTTCGACCGAGGCGAGCGCATGTCATCCACGATCGATGCGCTCACGAGCGAACTCGGCGAGGGGCCGCTCCTCTACCGTTACTCGGGCGTCGCCGCGGAGGAGCACACGTTCGTCGCCTGCGCATTCTGGCGGGTCTCGGCGCTGGCCTGCGTCGGGCGCCACGAGGAGGCGATCGCAGCCATGGACGAGCTCGTCACGCAGACGAACGACGTCGGCCTGCTCGCCGAGATGATCGCCGCAGGCGACGGCGCCTTCTGGGGCAACCTCCCGCAGGGACTCAGCCACCTCGCGCTCATCAACGCAGCGCTCATGATCAAAGAACTGGCACCCCAGGAGGGCCACGATGACAGGTGAGCCGAACGTCTTCCGCGAGCTGCGCTCGATCCTCGTCGAGAGCATCTGGTGGGATTCGCGCACTCACGAGCTGGCCTGGGTCGATATCACCGAGGGCACTTTCCACCGGGCGAGACTCGACGGCCCCCGAGATGGCAGCGGCGACCTCATCGCAGCCCTCCCAGCCCCGGTCAGCGCAGTCCAACCGGCCGCGGGAGGTGGATTCGTCGCGTCGCTCCAGGACCGCATCGTGGAACTCGACGCTGCAGGGAAGCTCGTCAGGACGATCGCCTCGGTCGAGCACTCACACGGTGGAATCCGCTTCAACGAGGGCAAGGTCGACCCGTTCGGCCGCTTCGTCGTCGGCTCGATGAACACCACCTCACCCGCAGCGGACGGCGCCCTCTACACGTTCGACGCAGCGGGAGAGGTGAGGATGCTGCTAGGCGGGTTCCACACGACCAACGGACTCGAGTGGAGCGAGACAGGCGACACGATGTACGTCACCGACACCTCCACCCAGACCATCTACGCCGCGCCCTACGGGCCAGGCGCAGACGACCTCGGCGAACTCGAGCCCTTCATCCGAGGCCGCAATTCAGATGGGCTCGCCCGCGGTGTCGACGGCACGTTCTGGAACGGCATCTACGGTGCCGGATGCGTCGCGCACTGGGACGCGCACGGCGATGCGCTCGGCGACCTGAGTGTCCCCACCCCCAACGTGACCTCCGTCGCCTTCGGGGGCGAGGGACTCTCCACGCTCTTCGTCGGCACCGCGCGCGAGAACCTCACCGAGAGCGACCTCGTCAACGCACCGCTCAGCGGTTCGATCTTCGCGTTCGAGGGCGCGGGGCGAGGACGCGCCGCATACGAGTTCGGGTCGACACGCACCACGCGATGACCCGAACCAGCGCTTCACCAACGAGCACCCCAACATTCGAAGGACCGAGACGGGAGACACGCACATGGATCTAGGCATCACCGGCAGGAAAGCGCTCATCACGGGTGGCGACTCTGGCATCGGCTGGGAGACCGCCAAGCAGCTCCTCGAGGAAGGCGCGATCGTCGTTCTGAGCGACAAGGACGAGGACGCGCTCGCGGAAGCCGCGGCCAAGCTCGAAGCACCAGAGGGCAGGCTCTTCGCACACGCAGCGGACATCACGAAGCTGGACGAGCTCGCCGAGTTGCACGGTTTCGTGCAGGAGCACGTCGGCGACATCGACATCCTCGTGCAGTCCGCCGGCATCACGGGTGCGCAGGGGCTGTTCCACGAGATCGATGACGAGGGGTGGACCAAGACCGTCGAGATCGATCTCCTCGGACCCGTCCGGCTGGTCCGGCAGTTCCTCCCGTCGCTGCGCAAGGGCGGCTGGGGACGGATCGTGTTCCTCGCCTCCGAAGACGCTGTCCAGCCCTACGACGACGAGCTCCCCTACTGCGCGGCGAAGGCGGGCATCCTCGCGCTCTCGAAAGGGCTCTCGCGCAGCTACGCCTCGGAGGGGCTGCTCGTGAACGCCGTCTCCCCCGCCTTCATCTCGACGCCCATGACCGACGCGATGATGGAGAAGCGCGCCAAGGAGCTCGGCACGAGCGTCGACGAAGCCATCGAGTCCTTCCTCGACGAGGAACGTCCGTACATGGAGCTCGGCCGTCGGGGCGAGGCGAGCGAGGTCGCCTCGGTCATCACGTTCCTCTGCTCTGACAGGGCCTCGTTCGTGAACGGCTCGAACTACCGGGTCGACTCAGGCTCGGTAGCAACCATCTAGCGACCGGCGGCTTCGCGCACCCCGCGCGGCGCTCGCATCCGAAGACACGACGATAGGAGCCGAACATGGCGAATCAGTACACCTTCACCGACCCGACCAAGCTCTACAGCGAGATCGAGCCCAACTCAGACGACCAGACGGAACCGGGCCTCGACTCGAAGCTGCGGGACACGGCCGACCTCGGCGAGAGCACCTACGAGGGCACGGGGCGCCTCAAGGGCCGCCGGGCCCTCATCACAGGCGGAGACTCCGGTATCGGCGCCGCGACGGCCATCGCGTTCGCCCGAGAGGGTGCAGACGTCGCGATCGCCTATCTTCCTCAGGAACAGGAGGACGCCGACCGCATCACCGCGATCGCGCAGGACGCCGGCGTGAACGTCGTTCAGCTCCCCGGCGACCTGACGGATGAGAAGTACGTCAAGGGCCTCGCGGACGCAGCGGTCGCCAAGCTCGGCGGCCTCGACATCCTCGTCAACAACGCGGGCAAGCAGATCTACAACGAAGACCTGACGACGCTCACGAGCGAGCAGTTCGACGAGACGTTCAAGGTCAACGTGTACGCGATGTTCGAGATCTCGAAAGCCGCGATCCCGCACCTTCCGCCCGGGTCGACGATCATCAACACCACGTCGATCCAGGCCTACTCGCCGGCAGCGATCCTGGTCGACTACGCCTCCACGAAGGCGACGATCAACGCCTTCACGAAGGCGCTGGCGCAGCAGCTCGCGCCCAAGGGGATCCGCGTCAACGCGGTCGCTCCCGGTCCCATCTGGACGCCCTTGCAGGTCACGGACGGGCAGCCACCGGAGAAGGTCGAGGAGTTCGGCGAGGACACGCCGCTGGGACGCATGGGGCAGCCGGCGGAACTCGCGCCCGCGTACGTGTTCCTGGCATCGCCCGAGTCGAGCTACGTGCTCGGAGAGACCCTCAACGTGAACGGTGGAATGCCAACCCCGTAACCTCCCAGCGACTGCGTGACACCGACGAACGCCCGGGCCTCAAGCTCGGGCGTTCTCGTCTGCGCCTGTGGGGCAGGTGACGGTCACGGTCGTTCCCGTCTCGCTCGTCTCGAAGCTGATGCGCGCGTGCACAAGCGCCGCCCGCTGCCGCATGGACGCGACCCCGAATGTGGTCGCCGCGAGCTCCTCGAGCGGGGCGGGAGCTCCATGGCCGTCGTCCGTGATCGTGAGCACGAGCGTCGACGGTCGCCAGAGCAGCACGACGTCGATGCGGCTGGCGCCCGCGTGGCGTCTGGAGTTCCGGATCGCCTCGAGCGCGATGGCGTGCAGCTCCTCGGCAGCAGACGATGAGAGCCGCCCTCTGGTCCCGATCTCGGTGACGTGGACAGGTGTCAGGACCGGCAGCGCGTATGCGGCGTACGCGATGAGCGCATCCGGGAACGCCGCGGGAGCTGGCTGCTCAAGGTCCCAGCTGAGCGCTCGGATGAGCTCAGAAGCACGCGGTGACTCGTCGCCTGCCATCGCCGGCAGGATCGTCTCCCGCAGCTGTCGGGACAGCCGAAGCTCTACGACCCGGTGCACGGTGGAGAGCTGCGTGCGCAGCGTCTCCGCGTAGGCGAGCGCGCCCGGCACGAATCTGCCGAAGACGCTCGCGTGCAGCACCTGCGCGACCGTCACGGTCGGCACCGGCATGCGGGCCGCGAATGCGGGGAGCGCCACTTCGAAGAGGACGTTGGCAGAGACGAGGGGCTGGGCGGGGTGCAGGCCCTGAGCGAGCAGCACGTCGGCAGTCGCCTGCATGAGTCCGAGATCCAGAGCTGCAGGTGCCTGCAGGTGACCGAAGTCGCGGAGTCCCGCGAGCCTGGTCCACGCCTCGGTGAGGATCTCCACGACGTGCGCACGGAACACGGGGTCGAGCTCTCCTTCGTCGATGGCGGCGTCGCCGCGCTCGAGGAGTGCGGCGGTCGCGGCCTCGAGGACCTCGCCGATGGCGTCGGCCAGGCCCGACTCTGTGGGAGGGGCGGCTGTGCGGTCGCGAAGGAGGGAGTCGTCGGTCACAGTCCCGATCCTAGGAGTGCCGGTCTGAGTCGTGTGCCAGCCTCGCGGCCCTAAGCTGACGCAGGTGACGGGCACGACGACGAGGCAGGAGCGAGAACTGGCGCGCGCCGTGATCGGGAGCGTGCGTCTCCTCGTCGGGCTCGGCGTCCTCGTGCTTCTCGGCTACACCTACGCTGGCCGGATCGAGGTCGGCGACGCCAGCCCCTTCGATTTCTTCGGCTACTTCACGAACCAGACGAGCCTCATCACGAGCTGCCTTCTCATCGCCTCTGGCGGTCTTTCACTTCGAGGACATGCGATTCCCTCGCGGCTCGCGCTCCTCCGGGGCGTCGCGACAAGCTGCATGATCATCGTCGGTGTCATCTACAACACGCTCGTGCCAGGCACTGGCTCAGCGCCTCCCTGGGTGAGCGCGATCCTGCACGTCGTGTTCCCGGTCTACGTGGTCCTCGACTGGTTGCTCGTCGGCGATCGCCCGCGGCTGCCCTGGCGGTGGCTGTGGCTCGTGCTCCCGTATCCGCTCTTCTGGATGCTCGTGGTGCTCGTCCGGGGTGCGACCGACGGATGGGTCCCGTACGGCTTCCTGCTCCCCGAGAACGGGCCGACTTCCCTTGCCCTCCACGTCGTCGGTCTGCTCTTGGCGCTCATCGCAGCAGCGGCCCTCGTCTGGTGCGCGAGTCGCTTCCGCGGCCTCGCGGCAGCCTCGTCGCCCGCAGTGAGGTCATCCGCTCGTCGCTGACGCGTCATCCTGTGGGACGACGAGGACGAGCCTCGAGGAGGTCGTCGCCGGGACCATGGGCTGAGAGCTTGGTGACCATGCCAATTCCTCTGCACACGTCAGCCGCTCAGGCCGACTCCGCCGTCTCTCAGCGCCGCCTCTTCGCGCTCGACACAGCGCGCTTCATCGCGATCATCGGCATGGTGGCCGCGCACGTGAGCCTTATTCCGATACCTGGGTTCAGTCTGATCGTCGATGGTCCTCCCTCGACGCTGTTCGCGGTACTGGGAGGTGCAAGCGCGGTGCTCGCAACGCAGGGTCGCGTCGCGCGCTCGGGCCGAATGGGAGCGAGTCTCTCGCTCATCACGCGCGGGCTCCTTCTCATCGTCCTGGGATACGCGCTCCAGTTCGTCTCAGGTCCCATCGCCATCGTGCTCATCCCGTTCGGCGTGACGCTCATCCTGCTCGCGCCGCTCTTGCGGGTGCCGACCAGAGCGCTCCTTGTTGTCGTTGCCGGGCTCGCGGTCGCGGGTCCCGTCGCAAACCACGCGTTCCGGGCCGCGCTTGGTCTCGACACGGTCGGCGATCTCTCCTTCAACTCGCCGTGGGCATTCCTGCACTCGGTGACGTTCACCGGCACGTACCCCGTGGTGACCTGGCTCACGTACGCGCTCATCGGCGTCATCGTCATCCGCGCCGCGCTCGCTGCACGGGCTTCCGGTGCCGGTGCGGAGTTCGGCCGCCGCCTGATGCTCTGGGGGCTCGTCTCCTCCTTGACGGCCACGCTGCTCTCGATCGTGGCAGTCCAGTTCCTCACGGTGCCTCGCCTCGCGGAGCTCGGCCTCGATGAGTTCAGCACGCAGCTGATCGCTCTCATGCCGAGTTTCGGTGGGCCCGTCGGCGGCGGCCTCGAGGCGGTCTTCACCGCTGCGCCGCACAGTGGATCCACTGGGGACATCGTGAGGACCGGCGGGCTCGCTCTCGCGGTGATCGGAGCCCTGCTCCGTCGGGATGCGGTGGCCGCAGTGTCCCAGAGTCTGCCGGCGCGAATCGTCCGGGCGGGCGGCGCTGCACCGCTGACGCTCTACGTCGTGCATGTGCTGACCTTCGGGGCGCTCTCCACGCTCCTCCTGAGCGGGGCCAGCGCGGCTGCGGGCCCGACCTGGCTCGTCCAGGGTGTCGGTGCCTTCGCGCTCCAGCTCACGCTTCTCGTCGGGGTCAGCGTCGTGCTGGCTGTCTCCGGGCGCCGCGGGCCGCTCGAGGCCGCGCTCTCGGAATTGTCGCTGCGCGCAGCGTCGTCGGCACGAACTCCATACAGTCGCCGGTGACTCGCCTCGTCGGCGGGGCGGCTAACGCCCAGCCGCGAACCCCGCGACGACGGCGTGCACGTAGTCGGCTATCTGCTGAGCGACCTCGCTCGCCTGCCCGAGCATGCTGGTCGCGACGTCCGGAACGAAGAGCCACAGGATGCCCAGCGTTGCTGCGAGCGTCACGATGGTGACGCCGACAAGGAATCCGAGGGCCGCGAGACGCGGATAGCGGACCGACGACGTGACGGGCTTCGCCTGCAACCACCAGACGGGCGCCCGCCTCGCGGTCGCTGGTCGGCCGCTCCGCTTCGCTGCGGTCCGTCGGCCGGTGGCCGCCGAGGTGCCGCTCCGTCGCACGGGATGCTGACGTGTGGTGGTCGCGCTCGAACGTGGAGCTGGTCGCTTCTTCGCGGCACCTGCCGCTGGCGGCTTGCGTGCAGCGTTGGTTCTGCGTGCGCTGTGACGCTTCTTGGGCGACGGGCGAGTCACTGGCGCTCCTACATCGTGGGGGTCACACAAATGTATCTGCCAGGGTCGTCTCGAATGGCTACGGTCAGGTCACGTTGTCGAGTCTGCCGAACGCGTGCCGACACCAGAGGGATGTCGGGGCAATCGCTGCGCGAGGACCTATTTCCGTTGTGCACAACTTAATTGTGTGCAATGCTCTAGGTGTGCCGGTAACCGATGACATGATCTGCTTCTCGCTCTACGCAGCCAGTCGAGCCACGACGCAGGCCTATAGAAAGCTCCTGGAACCGTTCGGACTCACCTACCCGCAGTACCTCGTGCTCGTGGTGCTCTGGAACGACGGAGCACAGTCGGTGCGGTCGCTCGGCGACTTCCTGCAGCTCGACTCGGGCACGCTCTCGCCGCTGTTGAGGCGGATGGCCGAAGCGGGCCTCATCACCCGCGAACGCCGGGCGGGCGACGAGCGAGTCGTGGACGTCACTCTCACCGATCGCGGCGTCGCGTTGCGCTCAGACCTCTCCCACATCCCATCCCGCATCGCCGCGGGAACCGGCCTCGAAGGGCAGGAATCCGCTGCAGCACTGCTGCGCACCCTCCAGCACCTGACCGAGACCATGCAAGCCACCGCCGCACAGGCGGACACCCAAGGAAAGAAGGACTAGCTGTGGACGTGCTCTACACCGCGGAAGCGCTCTCGACCGGCCAGGGACGAGACGGTCGCGTCGTCACGAGCGACGGGACCGTCGACCTCGAGATGGCCATCCCGAAGGAAATGGGCGGTTCTGGCGCGGGGTCGAACCCCGAGCAGCTCTTCGCCGCCGGCTACGCGGCCTGCTTCCACTCTGCGCTGCACGCAGTTGCGCGCGGCAAGAAGATCGACGTGCGCGACTCGAGTGTCGGGGGTCGCGTGCAGATCGGGCCGAACGGCGAGGGAGGGTTCCAGCTCGCTGTCCTGCTCGAAGTCGTGATCCCCAACCTGGGTCATGACGAGGCCCAGGCGCTCGCCGACGCCGCCCACCAGGTCTGCCCGTACTCGAACGCAACGCGCGGCAACATCGACGTCACCATCACCGTCTCGGAGGACTGAACATGCGCACCATCACCCACCCCACCTTCGGCGAGCCCCAGGACGTCCTGACCGTCCAGGAGCACGAGCTCCCGCAGCCCGGCCCCGGCCAGGTGCGCCTGCGCATCCTGCTCTCCCCGATCCACAACCATGACCTCTGGACGGTGCGCGGCACCTACGGCTTCAAGCCGGAGCTTCCCGCGCGCGCCGGTACCGAGGCGGTCGGCGTCGTCGACGCGCTCGGTCCCGACGTCGAGGGCCTCGCAGTCGGACAGCGCGTCGCCACGGGTGGCTCGTTCGGCGCCTGGGCAGAGTACGTGACCACACCTGCTGCCGGACTCATCCCGGTTCCGGACAGCGTGCCCGACGAGGCTGCTGCACAGCTTGTCGCGATGCCCTTCAGCGCGATCAGCCTGCTGGAGTCTCTGGGCCTCGAGCCAGGCGACTGGCTTGTGCAGAACGCCGCGAACGGCGCTGTGGGCCGCATGGTGGCCCAGCTCGCCGTAGCGCGTGGAGTCAACGTCGTCGGCCTCGTTCGCCGCGCGGAGGGCGTCGAAGAGCTTCGAGCGCAGGGCATCGAGCGCGTCGTCGCCACGAGCGTGGACGGCTGGCGCGACGAGGTCGATGCGATCACGGGCGGGGCTCCCATCAAGGTCGGCATCGAGTCGGTCGGCGGCAAGTCCGCGGGAGAAGTCCTGTCGCTCCTCGCCGAGAACGGGGAGCTCGTCGTGTTCGGTGCGATGGCCTCCCCCACGCTGGAGCTCGCGTCGGGCGATGTCATCTTCAAGCAGGCGACGGTCCGCGGATTCTGGGGCAGCAAGGTGAGCCAGTCGATCGACGCAGCGCTCAAGCAGCGGCTGTTCGGTGAGCTGCTCCAGCACATCGGCTCAGGCCAGCTCACGCTGCCGGTTGCCGACGTGTTCCCGTTCGAGCAGATCACGGACGCCGTCGAGGCGAGCCTCACCGCCGGTCGAGTCGGCAAGGTGCTCCTGCGCCCGTAACTCCTCCACACGTTCCGTCCCGCCCCACAGCCTGTGGGGCGGGACGTTCTGTGTCTGGCCTCGGCAGGGCTCCCCGGAGGTACTCAAGCGACGCCACCATGCTTGACCCATGTCGAAACTCGCGCAGCTCCTCACACCGAAGCTTCCGTCAGGGATGAGCATCCCGGATCCCCTCGAGCGAGCCTGGACGTGGATGGAGGCGAAAGGCTGGGGCTTCGAGAACAAGCACGGCTACTTCCTGACCCCCTACGCCGGAACGGCGGAGCTCGGGATCGTCTTCTCCCCCACAGAGACACTCACTGGCTGGTTCGAACCCGGCGAAGACGGATACGACCGCCTGTTCCCACTCGGCCAGACCGACGGGACGGGGAGCTTCGCGGCGCTCTGGCGCGATCCCTCCGACGAGATCCGCGCCGTTGTCCTCGGCTCCGAAGGCGAGCGACTGTACGTTGCCGACAGCGCCGTCGACTTCCTGCGGCTCCTCTCGATCGGCTACCTCGAACTGAACAGCTACTCCATCGACGAAGCACCCATCGATGACGACGAGGAATCGGTGACGGCGCTCACGGAGTTCCGGGCCTGGGTCGAGGAGGAGTTCACCGTGTCCGTGCCACCCCAGTGGTTGGTGCTGGAGCCGGACCCGTTCGACGTGTGGGTAAGTGGGGTCAAGGGCGAAGAGCCAGCTGTCGCGGCCAGCGAACCAGAGCCAGCTCCCGTCGCTGCCCCGTTCACTCTGCCGTCGGTGGACATCGATGCGGTTGTCGAAGCCTGCAGGAAGCTGTTCGACGAGCCGCGAATCGAGGGCATCCGCTTCCGGCGATTCAACGGGCTTCGCCTGACGACCGCCGCCTGGGGGCATGAGCTCGGCATCATCGAGGAGCGGGAACCGGCTGGGCTCGATGAGGAGACAGCGCTCGCCGGCCTGATGAGCGACGTGCGATCCGCGTTCGTCGCGGAGTGGGGAGCCCCGCGAGCGGAGGCAGCCGCGAAGGACTCGTGGGTAGCGAACAAGCTCGTTGTGACCTCGATTCAGCACGTCGACCTCTGGCCGGTCGGCGACGACCTCGTCGTGGCGCTGTTCACGAGCGCGACGGAGGGAACGCAGATCGCGGCGGTCGTCTCCGCCGCCGCCGTCGACGAACCTGCGGACTACTGACGTCATGTCGGAGCTCACCTACGCAGAGGTCGGAGCAACTGCCGGGGAGTTGCCGCGCGGCTACCACCATGTCCGCGAGTCGCTGGTCATCGGGCACGGGCGTGACGCGTTCGAGCGAGCCGCGACCGCGTTGCTCGAGGGCCGCGCGCAGAGCCGGGCGGGAGCCAGCGTAGAGCTCTCGGATGTTCCGCTGCGGGAGGATTCTCGGGTGGTCATGCGGATGCGCATTGGCCCCCTACGATTCCGCATTCCCTGCCTCGTCGTGTGGGCTGAGCGCACGGCGGACTCGTGTGGGTTCGCCTACGGGACGCTCCCGGGTCACCCCGAGCGGGGCGAGGAGCGGTTCGAGATCCGCATCACGGAGACGGGCGAGGTTGTCTTCAGCATCGTGGCCTTCTCGGCGCCCGGTCGCTGGTTCACCCGCCTCGGCGGACCGATCGCCCGGCGTGTGCAGACGAGGATGACCTATCGGTACCTCGAGGCGCTCCGGATCGACGATCCACGACAGGTCTGAGGTCGCCCTCGCGGGAGCTGCTCTCCTGCTCGGAGGCACTTCCGCGTGCTCATCGGCAGGGTCCACGTACGCCGACCTCGACGAGGTTCCGCCGGCTGACAAACCTCTACCGGCGGACCTCCCCGAGAACGCCCTCGAGGAATTCGACACTGATTCCATCCGTTGGGTCGGAGCGCACGCCGGGTCGGACCTCTGGTTGAGCGCCGGGTCCGGTGACCTCGCCGTGTGCCTGCTGGCGTACGCGGACGGTCAAGACTGGGTGGGCGCATGCAGTGGACCCCACGGCACGATGACGACGAGCACGGGAGACGGACCCACGTTCTTCGTGGTCCCTGACGGTCACGACGCGCCAAGTCGCGCGACCCAGGTGTCGAACAACGTCTACGCTTCGCAAGACTGAGACGCCCTGACCTCGGAGCAGTCGTGTGACGAAGGTCAGAGTCCCCCGCGTACGGTGGTGTGGATGACCACTGAACAGACCGCCATCTCTGCAATTTGGCTCAGCATTGCACTTCTCGCCGCCGGCTTCGCAAGGACAAGAAATCGTTCGGCATGGACCTGGTTCCTCCTGACCCTGTTCACAGGGCCGATCGCGGTGTTCCTTCTGATCACCTGGCCCGCGCGACCATCTGGCGACGGGGACCCGACCCGACGCATCCAGTAGCTGTGTCATCAGAACCGGCGATCTCTGACATCCGATCAGCGTTGCGACCGGAGTGACACGCGGAGGACCCTTGTGAGCTGCTGTGGTGAGCTCAGGACTGGTTCTGCTTCACCGTGGTCCAGTAGACGCCGCCGACGAAAGCGTCGCCGAATGGGTTCCAGATCTCGTAGCACCCCTGGAAGCTGGTGGTCCGCTTTCCGGACTGCGCGAGCTGCGCGCTCGTGGAATGGAGCTTGTCGATGCAGGAGGTGAGCGTGCCACCAGAGACCTGCGTGAAGCCCGTCTCCGCCTGCGCCGGTGCCGCGGCGAGTACGACGCCTCCGAGCGCGATGCCTGCAGTCGCGACGATGCTGCCGATTCTCGTTGTCATGTTCATGATTGCTCCGTTCACGTTTCGGGGTGACCTGCGTGGCCACGACCCTACTGATGCCCGATCACTGACTTCCAGGGCAGTTCTCGCCGTCCAGGGTCGTCTCAGAAACGGAGATCCTCGCCCGGCGCACGCACGATCGCCCCGCTACAGGACTCCACTGCGGTCGACTGTCGCGGAAGGCCCGCGAGTAGCCGACGTCACTGCCGCGGCGGGATACCGAGTCGATCCCAGACCTCGGGGATACTCCACTCCGCGGTCGCGATCTCCTCGCGGAGGGTCTTGCGCGGCCTCCCCTTGCGGTTCACGGGCAGCTCGAGGTCGATCGTCGTCGTCTCGACGATCGCGTCGATCACGGCACCCACGCCATGGAGGGAAGCCATGCCCGACGCGATCATCACGAGCAGCGGCGGCCCCTGTCGTGTCGAGATCGCATTGACGTCTGCTCCGCCTGCGATCAGCCGCGCCACGAGCTTCGCTTCGCGGTCGAGTGCATGCTCCCGGTTCGAGAAGAGCAGGTGCAGGGCATTGAGGCCTGACCGAGTCACCGCCGACGCGATCGCCCCGTCATCGAGAAGATGTTCTGCGATGCCGAGCCTCGCGTCCACGTCCGGATTCAGCATCGCTCGGAGCAGTGGAGTGTCGCCCGTGGCCAGCGTGACGTTCGCCTCGTCAGAGGTGTAGTCGACGAGGAAGGCCACCAGCGAGTCCTCTTCGGCACGATGCGCTCGGTTCACGATGATGCCCTCCAACGCAGTGCGTGACGACGGCGACCTTGCCACGCGCCCAGACCCGGGGAACTGCACTCAGCGTGAGTGCGCGCTTGTCCAGAGACAAGTTTGGTGGGCCCTGCCGGGATCGAACCGACGACATCCACGGTGTAAACGTGGCGCTCTACCAGCTGAGCTAAAGGCCCTCGGCGAGCAAGTGTAGCGCGGCCGCGTGCTCCGATCGAACACGGGCCTCGCCGGCGCGAGCGGATGCGACGAGACGAGAGGAGCCGTCAGGTCGCACGAGGAACGATTTCCGCATCGCCGTGCCGGAGTGCTCGTCGAACGCGCCGTAGGCGCGAGCCGCGCGCCCATGCGGCCAGAAGTCGCTGCATCCGGTCACCGATGACGCGGCGCCGAGCTCGTGCAGCCAGGCCCGCAACGTCGCAGACGTGTCCGTCGAGACTACGAGGACCTCAGGATGCCCGAGGGAATCCCCCGGCACCACCTCGGCGAGCGCCACGATCTCGTCGGCGCACACTGGCGTGAAGGCCATCGGAACGAAGACGATGAGCCTCGCGGACGGCGCCGGACCCGCAACAACACGCATCCCACCGCGATGATCGACGAGAGAAATACGTTCGAGCGGCTGCGCGAATTCGCTCACGATCAGGCCCTCTCCGACATCGATGATCGGTTGTGCGCGGTTCAACAAGGATTCGCCTCAACCTGCGTGTGCATCGCACAAACCATAGATAGGCTAGCGGGTGGACTGCGCGTCATAACCTGGCGTGCGCCATAGACGTGACGAACCCGGAACGAAATGAGGTCGACGGTGGCTGTTAACAACCAGGATCCGTACTCAGAGCATTACGTTGACAGCGACCCCGAGGAGACCGCCGAATGGCGCGAATCGCTCGATGCGGTCGTAGACGCGCAGGGACACCAGCGCGGACGAGACATCATGCTCAGCCTTCTTGAGCGGTCTCGGGAGCGCCACCTCGGCGTTCCCATGGTTCCAACCACCGATTACGTGAACTCGATTGCGCCCGAGGACGAGCCAGAGTTCCCCGGTGACGAGTCGCTGGAGCGCACCTACCGCTCGTGGATCCGCTGGAACGCGGCCATGACGGTGCAGCGCGCGCAGCGCGAAGGGGTCGCCGTCGGCGGCCACATCTCCTCCTACGCCTCGCAGGCGACCCTCTACGAAGTGGGCCTGAACCACTTCTTCAAGGGCTACGACCACGCGGAGGGGCCCGACCAGGTCTTCTTCCAAGGCCATGCCTCCCCCGGCAACTACTCGCGTGCCTTCCTGCAGGGGCAGATCAGCTCCGAGCAGCTCGACGGCTTCCGCCAGGAGCAGTCCGCTGCCCCGTTCGGCATGCCGTCGTACCCGCACCCGCGCCTCATGAAGGACTTCTGGCAGTTCCCGACGGTCTCGATGGGCATCGGACCGCTCAACGCGATCTGGCAGGCGCAGTTCAACAAGTACCTCACCAACCGCGGCATCAAGGACGCCTCCGGCTCGCACGTGTGGGCGTACCTCGGCGACGGCGAGATGGATGAGGTCGAGTCGCGCGGCCAGCTGCAGGTCGCGGCGAACCAGAACCTCGACAACCTCACCTTCGTCGTCAACTGCAACCTGCAGCGCCTCGACGGCCCGGTTCGCGGAAACGGCAAGATCATCCAGGAGCTCGAGAGCTTCTTCCGCGGTGCCGGCTGGCACGTCATCAAGGTCGTCTGGGGTCGCGAGTGGGACTCGCTGCTCGAGCGTGACGACAAGGGCGCGCTCCGCACGCTCATGAACGAGACGCCGGACGGCGACTTCCAGACGTACAAGACCGAGTCTGGCGGATTCGTCCGCGAGAACTTCTTCGGGCGTGACCCCGAGGCGCTCAAGCTCGTCGAGAACTACAGCGACGACGAGATCTGGGGCCTCAAGCGAGGCGGCCACGACTACCGCAAGGTCTACGCCGCCTACAAGGCAGCGACCGAGCACAAGGGTCAGCCGACGGTCATCCTCGCGCACACCATCAAGGGCTACGGCCTCGGACCGCACTTCGAGGGCCGGAACGCGACGCACCAGATGAAGAAGCTCACGCTTCCCGACCTGAAGGCGTTCCGCGACCAGCTGCACATCCCGATCTCGGATGCAGCGCTCGAGGCCGACGTCTACCAGCCGCCGTACTACAACCCGGGCCCCGACAACGAGGCGATCCAGTACATGCAGGAGCGCCGCCGCGAACTCGGCGGCTTCGTGCCGGAGCGTCGCTCGAAGTTCACGCAGATCGCGGTTCCGGAAGACAAGACGTACTCGTCCATCAAGAAGGGCTCCGGAACGCAGGAGATCGCTTCGACGATGGCGTTCGTGCGCCTGCTCAAGGACCTCATGCGCTCGAAGGACTTCGGCGCACGCATCGTCCCGATCATCCCGGATGAAGCCCGTACGTTCGGCGTCGACGCGTTCTTCCCGACCGCGAAGATCTACAACCCCAACGGCCAGCACTACATGTCGGTCGACCGCGAGCTGCTCCTCGCCTACCGCGAGAGCGAGCAGGGTCAGATCAACCACGTCGGCATCAACGAGGCCGGCGCCATGGGCGCGTTCACGGCAGCAGCCACGTCGTACTCGACGCACGGCGAAGCCATGATCCCGATCTACATGTACTACTCGATGTTCGGCTTCCAGCGCACGGCTGACGCCATGTGGGCGGCGGCCGACCAGCTCTCGCGTGGCTTCCTCATCGGAGCCACCGCAGGGCGCACGACGCTCGCCGGCGAAGGGCTGCAGCACATGGACGGCCACTCGCCGATCATCGCCGCGACCAACCCGGCAGTCGTCACCTACGACCCCGCGTACTCGTACGAGCTGGCACACATCATGCAGGCCGGAATCGAGCGGATGTTCGGCCCGGACTCCCAGTCGGAGCACCCGAAGCAGGACCCGAACGTCATGTACTACCTCACGGTGTACAACGAGCCGATGGTGCAGCCAGCCGAGCCAGAGAACGTCGACGTCGAGGGCATCCTCAAGGGCATCTACTACCTCAAGGGAACCGAAGCATCCGGCCCGCGCGTGCAGCTGCTCGCGTCTGGTGTCGGAGTGCCGTGGGTCCTCGAGGCGCAGGAGATCCTCGAGAAGGACTGGGGCGTCGCCGCCGAGGTCTGGTCGGTCACGTCCTGGAACGAGCTCCGTCGTGACGGCCTCCGCGCCGAGGAGTACAACTGGACGCACCCGAACGAGGAGCCGAAGGTTCCGTTCGTCACGGACAAGCTCCAGGCGTCAGAGGGCCCGGTCATCGCGGTGAGCGACTTCTCGCACGCCGTGCAGGACCAGATCCGTCCGTTCGTGAAGAACGACTTCACGACGCTCGGTGCCGACGACTTCGGAATCTCCGACACGCGTCCGGCAGCTCGTCGCTACTACCTGATCGACAGCCACTCCGTCGTCGTCCGTGCTCTCGAGCGCCTCGCGACGCAGGGCAAGCTCGACCGCTCGGTCGTGCAGGAGGCAATCGATAAGTACGACCTGCACAACCCGAAGGCCGGCACGAGCGGCAGCGCGGGCGGAGACGCGTAACAGCGCTCCTCCCCTGCTCGCCTACTCACAGTTCGGAATCATGCCCGCTCCACGCACTAAGGACCAGACGCTCAACTGGCTACGGTCGATCTCGGGAGAGCTCTCGACCGCGACAGTGAAGCGATTGGAAGAGACCCTTCCCTGGTTCGGGGACATGCCCCCTGGGCGACGAAGCGCCGTTGGCCTCGTCGCCCAGTCGGGTATCTCCTCCTTCATCGCCTGGTTCGAAGACCCCACCGCCACCCCGTGGGTGGCGGCGGACGTCTTCGATTCGGCCCCTCGTGAGCTCCTGCGCTCGGTGAGCCTGCAGCAGACGCTGCAGCTCATCCGAGTCGTCGTGGAGGTCGTCGAGGAGCGCACCAAGGCGACGGATGGCGACGTGCGCGAAGCGGTGCTGAAGTACTCGCGCGACATCGCCTTCGCGGCTGCGGACGTCTACGCCCGCGCCGCGGAGGCACGAGGGCTGTGGGATGCGCGCCTCGAGGCGCTCGTCGTCGACTCGATCCTCACGGGCGAGCACGACGACGAGCTCCCGAGCCGCATCGCCGCCCTCGGCTGGCACGGGCACGGCGAGGTCAGCGTGCTCGTCGGAACGACCCCGCGGATCCTCGAGGTCGACCAGATCCGCCGCACGGCCCGCCACAACAAGGTCGATCTCCTCGTCGGCGTGCAAGGGGGTCGCCTCGTGCTCGTCATCGGGCGCGCCCACCCCAACGGGGAAGGCGACGAGGGCGAGCAGGTGCCGTTCATGGAGATCGCGGAACGGCTCGAGCCGAGCTTCGGCGATGGTCGCCTCGTGCTCGGCCCACCCGTGCCGAGCGTCGTTGAGGCATCTCGGAGCGCCCGCGCCGCCCTTGCCGGTTTCGCCGTCGCAGGAGCATGGCGCAAGGCGCAGCGCCCGATGCTCGCGGACGAGCTGCTGCCCGAGCGCGCGCTCGCTGGCGATCCGCTTGCCAGGCAGACGCTCGTCGCACGCGTCTTCAGGCCCCTCGCCGACCACCAGAGCGATCTCCTGACGACGCTCTGGTGCTACCTCGACAACGGACGCTCCCTCGAGGCGACCGCCCGCGAGCTCTTCGTGCATCCCAACACGGTGCGCTACCGCCTCAAGCGCGTCAGCGAAGTCATCGGGTGGGATGCCACGGGACCGCGTGAGGCGCTCATCCTGCAGTGCGCGCTGATCCTCGGCAACATCGCTGAGCCCAAGCAGCCAGAGCCTCGTCGACACTCGGGAACTGCTCCCGCGACCAACGTCGCGCGGCGCGGCCGTCGCACCTCGCACTAGAAATCCTCTAATGATCTTTCGAGTTCTTGGGACTGTTGCTACAGCGATGCAGGCGCAGGTGCTGTCATGATGGAATCCATGATTGTCGTCACCTGCCCAGGTCAGGGCTCACAGACTCCAGGCTTCCTGCTCCCCTGGATCGAGGACACGAGAAACCGGGACACGCTCGAGCAGCTGTCCGCATCCTCGGGAATCGATCTCGTCAAGCACGGCACCGAGTCGGACGCCGACACCATTCGCGATACGGCGATAGCGCAGCCGCTCATCGTCGCGGCAGGGATCCTCGCGTGGAACTCGCTCATGGAGCTCCCCGGAGCCGCATCTGCAGTGCGCGGCGTCGCAGGCCACTCCGTCGGCGAGATCACGGCCGCCTACGCGGCGGGCATCTTCGACGCCGACACGGCGATGCGCTTCGTCGCTCGCCGATCTCAGCTCATGGCCCAGGACGCCGCCGCGACGCCCACCAGCATGAGCGCAGTCCTCGGTGGTGATGAGGAGGTCGTCCTCGCCCGCCTCGCAGAACTCGATCTCACCCCAGCCAACTTCAATGGCGGTGGCCAGATCGTCGCGGCCGGCTCCCCGGAGTCGCTCAGCGCTCTGCGCAGCGAGCCAGCCCCCGGCACCCGGGTCATCCCCCTCAAGGTCGCCGGTGCCTTCCACACGCGATACATGGAGCAGGCACGCACGGCACTCAGCGCAGACGCGGAGCTCTTCGAGGTCCGTGACCCCGTCCGCACGATCTGGTCGAACGAGACCGGTGAGACCGTCACCGACGGCACCGAATTCCGTGCAGCGCTCATCCGCCAGCTCGCGCAGCCCGTCCGCTGGGATGCCTGCATGCGCTCCTTCGCCGAGGCCGGCGTCTCCTCCCTCATCGAGCTCGCACCAGCAGGCACGCTGAGCGGGCTCGCCAAGCGCGCACTCAAGGGAACGCCGACGCTCGCGCTCTCCACCCCAGCCGACCTCGACGCGGCGCGCGAACGCGTCAGCGCCGACGCCTGACCCAGAACTGCCCTGCACCGCCCTGAACCGCCTGGGCATCCTCGAGAGGACTCGCATGACCACAGCAACACCAACCCTCGTGCAGTCGACGGGTGCGCAGTTCACGCGCATCCTCGCAATGGGCGCCGCCCGTGGCGAGCGCGTCGTCCCGAACTCGGAGATCATCGAGCCCATCAACTCGTCCGACGAGTGGATTCGCCAGCGCACGGGCGTCATCACGCGCGTCCGAGCGAACGAAGACACGAGCGCACTCGACCTCGCGGTAGACGCATCCCGCGAGGCCATCGAGCGCTCAGGCATCGACCCGAGCCGCATCGGGGCGGTCATCGTCGCGACGATCAGCAACGAGATGCAGACGCCGTCGCTCGCCGCTCGCCTCGCCGACCTCGTCGGAACGACGCCAGCTGCGGCCTACGACCTCAACGCCGCGTGCGCTGGCTACTGCTACGCGGTGGCTCAGGCGGATGCGCTCGTTCGGACCGGTGTCGCCGAGCACGTGCTCGTCGTGGGCACCGAGAAGCTCTCCGACCTCATCGACCCCACCGACCGCACGATCTCGTTCCTGCTCGGCGACGGCGCTGGGGCCGCCATCATCGGTCCGAGCGACACCCCCGGCATCTCCAAGTCGATCCTCGGCTCCGATGGGTCACGCTGGGAAGCGGTCTCCATGAACGCGAGCCTGCAGGACTACCGCCAGGGCGGCTCCGAGTGGCCGACGCTGCGACAGGACGGCCCGAGCGTGTTCCGTTGGGCGGTCTGGGACATGGCGAAGGTCGCGCGCCGCGCGCTGGAAGAGGCAGGCATCACGGCCGACCAGCTCTCCGCGTTCATCCCGCACCAGGCGAACATGCGCATCGTGGACGAGTTCGCGAAGCAGCTGGCACTGCCAGACCACGTCGTCATCGCACGCGACATCGCCACCACCGGCAATACGTCCGCTGCCTCCGTGCCGCTCGCAACGCACCGCCTGCTCGAGGAGAACCCCGAGCTCTCGGGCGGACTCGCGCTGCAGATCGGCTTCGGCGCCGGCCTCGTTTACGGGGCTCAGGTCGTCGTCCTCCCATAACGGGCACAAGAAGTCCCCGCACGCCTCCACCACGCACCCGCCCCGACCAATACACTTGGCTCGGTCATTGACAATCAAGGAGAAACACCATGGCACTTACCAACGACGAAGTTCTCGCGGGACTCGCTGAGCTCGTAAACGACGAGACCGGAATCGCGGCTGACACGGTCACCGTTGAGAAGTCTTTCACCGACGACCTCGACATCGACTCGATCTCCATGATGACGATCGTCGTCAACGCCGAAGAGAAGTTCGACGTCAAGATCCCGGACGACGAGGTTGCAAACCTCAAGACCGTGGGCGACGCCGTCAACTTCATCGTCGCAGCGTCCTAAGTACGATCCTCCACTTCGAGTGGGCGGCTTCTGCCGCCCACTCTTAGTGACTGTTTCACCTTCGCCCCAGTTCATTCAGGAGCAGTTGTCATGACCAAGAAAATCGTCGTCACCGGAATCGGAGCGACCTCCCCGCTCGGCGGAGATGCCCGCAGCACGTGGGAAGCCCTCCTCGCGGGTGAGTCGGGAGCTCGGACGCTCGAGGCCGAATGGGTCGCGAAGTACGAGATCCCCGTTGAATTCGCCGCGACCGCAAAGGTACCGGCAAGCGAGGTGCTCCCCCGCCACGAAGCGAAGCGCCTCGACCCCTCAAGCCAGTTCGCGCTCATCGCAGGTCGCGAGGCGTTCGCCGACGCCGGCCTGACGGTCGGCGACATCCCCGCCGAGCGCCTCCTCGTCGACTGGGCTACCGGCATCGGCGGCGTGTGGACGCTGCTTGACGCCTGGGACACGCTCCGCGAGAAGGGCCCACGCCGAGTCATGCCGCTCACGGTCCCCATGCTCATGCCGAACGGCCCAGGAGCCGCCATCGGCATGGACATCCAGGCCCGCGCCGGCGTTCGCACCGTCGTCTCCGCCTGCGCGTCGAGCACCGAGGCCATCGCGGACGCCTACGAGCACCTGCAGCAGGGCTTGGCGGACGTCGTCGTCGCCGGTGGCTCGGAAGCAGCGATCCACCCCCTCCCCGTCGCTTCCTTCGCAGCGATGCAGGCACTCTCGAAGCGCAACGACGACCCGTCACACGCTTCGCGTCCCTATGACGTGAGCCGCGACGGATTCGTGCTCGGCGAGGGCGCAGCCGCACTCGTCCTCGAGACCGAAGAGCACGCGCTCGCACGCGGTGCGCGCATCTACGCCGAGCTCATCGGCGGAGGCGTCACAGCTGATGCTCACCACATCACGGCCCCGGACCCCGAGGGAACGGGCGCCGCCCGCGCCATCAAGGCTGCGCTCGAGCAGGCTGGCGTGGAGGTCGAGGATGTCACGCACATCAACGCGCACGCCACGTCGACACCCGTCGGTGACATCGCAGAGTTCACGGCGCTCAAGTCGGTCTTCGGCGACCACCTCGCGTCGATCCCCGTCTCCGCGACGAAGGCGTCAACTGGCCACCTCCTGGGTGGTGCAGGTGCGCTCGAGGCGATGTTCACGGTGCTCGCACTGGCAGAGGGCACGCTGCCCCCGACCATCAACCTCAACGAGCAGGACCCTGCGATCCACCTCGACGTCGTCACCGAACCGCGCCCGTTCGAGGCGTCAGGCAAGGTCGCCATCTCGACATCCTTCGGGTTCGGCGGGCACAACGCCGTCGTTGCGTTCCGCGGCGTCTAGACCCCGAGGAGGGCGCTCGGCAACGCTCAGACAGAACTGTGGCCCCTCAGGTGAGAACCTGAGGGGCCACAGTCTTTGGAGTGTCGAGAACCGTTTTCGGCCTGCCTCTCGACAGGCCGTCGACGTGGCTGGCTTAGCCGACTCGGTGGTGCATCCACACGACGGGACTCTCGTCACCGGCGATGCGGAAGGGCTCCAGCTCATCGTCCCAAGACTGCCCAAGCGCGAGGCGCAGTTCGCGGTGAAGCTCAGAGGCGTTGCCGCCCGCGATCTCCATCGCGTACCGAACGCGTTCTTCCGGAACCACGACGCCACCGGAGGCATCCGTCTGCGCATAGTAGATACCAAGCTCAGGCGTGTGCATCCAACGGCCACCATCGACGCCAGGACGCGCGTCCTCGGTGACTTCGAAGCGAAGGTGAGCCCACCCGCGCAGATGCGACGCAATCGCCGCTCCCGCACCAGGCTCGCCTTCCCAGGTGAATTCAGCGCGCAACTGTCCAGGGATGACCGGCTGGTCGATCCATGGAAGGTTGACGGCGTACCCGAGGGCGCGACCGACACCCCATTCGACGTGCTGGCAAAGCGCCTTAGGAGAGGAGTGCACGTAGAGCACCCCTCCTGCGTTCGGTGCAACCATGAGTTCTCCTCCATTCGTTTGGTGATTCGTCTTCCCCAACGATCACGTGATGAATGGATGCGAACTGCATCGTTTACCAGACGTCGACATTTCTGTCGTCTCTTGAATTATGCCCGACGGCGGCGTCGAATGACAAGCCTGTCATTACTTTCGGACACCGCCGTCCAGCAGATGACACTCAGGCAGGCACACGAACCAGCCCGAGCTCCGCGGGCGCCTGCAGGTAGGCGTGCTTCGGCTGCACTCGAACGGTGTAGCCGAGACGTCCGGGAGCATCCACAGGCACCTCGACTGCGAACCGCGCGGATCCGTCAGCGACGGGCCGCATCTCCGCGATCCTCAGATCCGTCAGCTCGCCGTGTTCATCCGGCACCCCGACGACAGCCTCGACGAGCACGTCATCTGCCGTGAGCGGCCCCAGCGCGAGGACTGCCGAGAGGCGCAGTCCCTCCCCTGTCATCGGCTCAGGGTTCTCAGCGACGACGGACTCCACCAGCACGTTCGGCCAAGCCGCGCGCACCTCACCGAGCCAGGCGGCGAACTCACGCGTCGAGACGACATCGGACGCGACCCTCGCTGAGCGGCCCGCAGGCAGGTAGAGCCCGTTGACGTAGTCGCGGACCATTCGCTCCGCGGCGACCTTCGGGCCGACGATGGCGATCGAACGCCGGACCTTCTCGATCCACGCTGTCGGGACGTCACGTTCGTCGCGCTCGTAGAAGAGCGGGGCGATCTCGTGCTCGAGGATGTCGTACAGTGCCCCCGCCTCGAGCTCATCTCGCGTGCGCTCATCCACGCCCGTGGTGTCCGGGATCGTCCAGCCGACCGAATCGTCAGCCATCTCGTCCCACCACCCGTCCGAGATCGAGAAGGTCAGGCATCCGTTCATGACGGCCTTCATCCCGGAGGTGCCAGACGCCTCCTGCGGGCGCACCGGATTGTTGAGCCACACATCACTCCCCGCGACCAGGTGCTTCGCGATCGTCACGTTGTAGTCGGGAAGGAAGACGATCCGGTCGCGAACGCCGGCCTCGTCCGCGAAGTTGACGAGCTGCTGCAGCAGCTGCTTGCCGCCCATGTCGGCCGGATGCGCCTTGCCGGCGATCACGAACTGCACGGGGCGTTCGGGATTGTTGAGGATACGCGCCAGCCGCTCGCGGTCCTGCAGCATGAGCGTGAGTCGCTTGTAGGTCGACACTCGACGCGCGAAGCCGACCGTGAGGCGCTCTGGATCGAGCACGTCGCGGACCCAGCCGAGTTCTGCGTCCTGCGCCCCGCGAGCCTTCCAGGAGGCTCGCACGGACTCCCGCGCTCGCTTCACGAGCTCGGCCCGGAGCTCGCCGCGGATGCGCCACAGCTCCTCAGCACCGACGGCGTCCGCATGCTCCCAGGTGTCGGAGGTGGCGAGGTCGCGCCCGCCGTTCATCGCCTCGATGACCGGCATCATCGACGGTCGCGTCCAGCTCGGGATGTGGACGCCGTTGGTGATCGAGCCGATCGGGACTTCCTCGGCCTCAACGCCCGGGTAGAGCTTGGCGAACATGCTTCGCGAGACGACGCCGTGGAGCTTCGCGACCCCGTTGGCGTACTGCGCGAGCCGCAGTCCGAGGTGGGCCATGTTGAACCGACCAGGGTCGTCCTCTGCCCCCAGCTCCATGATGCGCGGGGCCGGTACGGCTGGCACCAGAGTGTGGCCACCCGACGCACCGAGGTAACGCTGTACAAGGTGCGAATCGAAGCGGTCGATACCTGCTGGGACCGGTGTGTGAGTCGTGAAGACGGTGCTCGAACGGACGGTCGCGAGCGACGTCTCGAACGTCTCCCCTCTCGCCATGAGCTGGCCGATCCGCTCGATCCCGGAGAAGCCGGCGTGGCCCTCGTTGAGGTGGAACACGGTCGGCTGCGCGCGTCCGCGCAGCTTCGCGTACGCCTGGACTGCGCGCACACCGCCAACTCCGAGCACCAGCTCCTGGCGGATGCGGTGCTCGGCGTCGCCGCCGTACAGGCGATCCGTGATCGCCCGGAAGTCCTCCGGGTTGCTCGGCAGGTTCGTGTCGAGGAGCAGCAGGGCCACACTGCCCACTTGCGCTTCCCAGACCGCGATGTCGAGCGCGCGCCCGTCGGGGAACCCGAGCGAGACATGCAGCTGCACGCCGTCAGCATCGAGGACCGGGTCCACTGCGAGGTCCGTCGGCGGATGCTCGGTGTAGGCCTCCTGCTGCCAGCCCTCGCGCGAGAGCGTCTGCGAGAAGTACCCGTAGGTGTACAGGAGGCCAATGCCGGTGATCGGCGCCCCGAGGTCGCTGGCGCTCTTGAGGTGGTCCCCCGCGAGCACCCCGAGCCCTCCCGAGTACACGGGCAGGGATTCCGTGATGCCGAACTCCATCGAGAAGTAGGCCACGCTCGTGCCCTCATCTTCGGTGCCGCGAGTGTGCGTGTGGAACCAGCGGTCGCTCTCCAAGTACGCGGCGAGGTCAGCTGCTTCCTCTGCCAGGCGAGCGAGGAACGTGCTGTCGGCGGCCAGCTCGGCGACTCGAGATGCCTTAAGTGAGCGAAGCATCACGACCGGATTGCGACCGCAGGAGCGCCAGAGGGACTCGTCGATACCCGCGAAGAGACGCTCGGCGCTTGGCCGCCAAGACCAGCGCAGGTTCTTGGCGAGGATGCGCAGAGGAGCGAGCGCTGCGGGAAGCACGGTGTATACGGACAGCGAGTCGTAGGCCTTCACGCCGTACAGCGTAGCCCTGAAATGCGACCTTGCCGCGTCACGCGGATGAACGTCAGCGGACGGAGGAAGTGACCGACGCGATGACCTCACGGGCGGCCGCAGCGCGACCCTGGAGGTCCTGCCAGATCCACGCGGCTGAACGTGCATCCACGGGAACGAAGCTCGTCAGCGTACCGGTGGGATTCGAGATTCGCACCTCGTAGCCTCCGATGACCCGATCCTCTTTGACGAGCAGGAAGAGGAGGCTGAAGAACGTGAGCACGAAGAAGCCGGCAATCGCCACGATGATCGCCCACGTGGGGATCGCGCGTTCGACTCGCGTCATGTTCGTGACGAAGACGGTGGAGCCAGGCGTCGGAAGCGAGCCGTACGGGCCGGCGATTCGATCTCGGGACACCTCGAGTTCGCCGAGGAACACTCGGTCGAGACTCTGCTGCTGGTTCTCGATGGGCAGTGGGGTGCTGGTCATGATCGTCCCTTCCTCGTCTCCCAGAAGGCTACGTGCCGCGCCTGGTCGAACGCGTCATCACCTGGTCTGATCTTCGCTTGCCCGGCCTCCTCCACCGATCAGGAACGGATCTGACCGTCTCCCGTGACAACCCACTTCGTCGTCGTGAGCTCCTCGAGCCCCATGGGTCCGCGGGCGTGCAGCTTCTGGGTCGAGATGCCGAGTTCGGCCCCGAGCCCGAACTGTCCCCCATCGGTGAAACGCGTCGACGCGTTGACGATCACGGCTGCCGCGTCGACCTCCGCGGTGAAACGCTCAGCAGCCTGCAACGAGCTCGTGACGATCGCCTCCGTATGGCCGGTGCTGAACTCGCGGATGTGCTCGAGCGCCTGATCGAAGTCGTCGACGACGCGTACCGCGATCTCGTAGTCGAGGTATTCGGTCTCCCAGTCCTCGTGCGTGGCCTCGAGCACCTCGATGCCGTCCGGAGCAACGGCGCGCGTCCGGTCGTCGCCGTGCAGCCGGACACCTCGACTGCTGAGTTCCCGAAGCGCACCCGGCAGGAACGCCGGTGCGGCGTCCGCATGGACCAGCAGGGTCTCCGCGGAATTGCAGACCCCGACACGATGCGTCTTGGAGTTGATGATGATGTCGAGGGCCATGTCGAGTTCTGCGGTGCTGTCGACGAAGACGTGGCAGTTGCCGACACCCGTCTCGATGACGGGCACTCGGGATTCGCGGACGACGGTCTGGATCAGCCCTGCGCCACCGCGCGGCACTACGAGGTCAACATGGCCGCGTGCGCGCATGAGTGCGCGGGCACCTGCACGACCGTACGCGTCGATCGACTGCACGAGATCGGCGGGAAGCCCGTAGGCCTCGAGTGCGCTTCGCAGCGTTGCGATGATGGCCTCATTCGACGACTCTGCCGCGGATCCGCCCCGGAGGAGCACCGCATTGCCGCTCTTGAGGGCAAGACCAGCGACGTCGACGGTGACGTTGGGGCGTGCCTCGTAGATCACGCCGATGACGCCCATGGGAACGCGGAGTTGGCGCAGGCGCAACCCGTTGGCGAGTGTGGAACCACGAACGACGGCGCCGACCGGGTCCGGCAGGGCCGCGACTTCGCGAAGGGAATCAGCGATGCCGCGGATGCGGGACTCGTCAAGCGCGAGGCGATCCAGAAGGCCGGCAGACATACCGGACGCACGCCCGCGCTCGAGGTCCTGCTCGTTTCCGGCCAGGATCAGAGGCGTGGCAGCGACGAGGGCGTCCGCGAGGGCGAGCAGAGCGCCGTCTTTCTGCGCGCGCGTCGCTCGCGCGAGCACGCGAGACGATGCTCGAGCCTGTCCCGCGAGTTCGACGATGGCAGTGCTCGCCGTCTCGTCCGAGTCGCCGTGGCCGGCGGTTTCTGCACGCTCACCCTGCAAGATCGTCATGACTGAACATTCTATGCCGAGGGAGCGTGCCTGGGCCGCTCCTGCCCGCCCTCAGTTGACGCGGAGGCCCTTCGGCCGGACCAGCACGAGGTCGTCACGGTGGATGACCTCGCGGTCGTAGCCGGACCCGAGCGACTCCCGCAGCGCGCTCGACGACTGGCCGAGCATCTCGGGAATCTCGCCGGCGTCGAAGCCGCTGAGACCCCGTGCGATCACGGCGCCGCTCTTCGAGACGAGCTCCACGGGGTCGCCCGCCACGAACTCGCCCTCGACGCCGACGATTCCCGCCGCCAGGAGCGACGCCCGGCCTCCAAGGACCGCGTCGACCGCGCCGTCGTCGAGGACGACCTTGCCCTGGACCCGAGCAGCGTGCGCGATCCAGAGGCGCTTGCGCGAAGACCGCTTGCCCGTCGGCGCGAACCACGTGCCGACTCGTTCTCCTGCGAGTGCTGGTCGCGCGTTGTCAGCCTTGGTCAGCACCACGGGAATGCCTGATCCAGTGGCGATCGAGACCGATTCGAGCTTCGTGAGCATGCCGCCGGTTCCGACGTCGCTCCCCCGGCCGGACACTTCGATGCCTTCGAGGTCGCTCGGCCCGAGCACCTCGGAGATGCGCCTCGTGCCCTCGCGACTGGGCGGGCCATCGTAGAGGCCGTCGACGTCGGTGAGCAGCACGAGCGCGTCGGCGCCGACGAGCTGAGCGACGAGCGCCGCAAGGCGGTCGTTGTCGCCGAACCGGAGCTCGTCGGTCACGACCGCGTCGTTCTCATTCACGATCGGCACGACGCCGAGTCGGAAGAGCCGTTCGAGCGAGCGCTGCGCGTTCTTGTACCGAGTTCGGCGCACCGTGTCTTCTGCGGTGAGCAAGATCTGCCCAACCGTGATGGCACGGTCGGCAAAGGCCTCCGCGTAGCGGGCCACGAGCATCCCCTGCCCAACGGATGCGGCCGCCTGGGCGGTCGCGACGTCGCGTGGCCTCGACGGCAGACCAAGCGGACCGATGCCGGCAGCGACCGCGCCCGAGGTCACGAGCAGCGTCTGCAGCCCGAGATCATGCCGATCCGCGATCACCTGCACGAGCGAACGCAGGGCGTCGAGGTTGAGGTGTCCGTCTGCGCCCGTCAACGAGGACGAGCCGATCTTGACCACGATGCGGTGGGCGGTCGAGAGCTGAGCACGGGCGGCGATCGGATGCATCCGTCCATTCTCTCTCGATCAGCGCTGCTTGCCGAACTGCTTCTCGATTCTTCGTCGCAATCCCGGCCGCACTCCCCGGCAGGCGGCAGAACGGCGCCGCGCTCTCGCGCGGCGCCGTCAGGCTCAGCTCGCTGCAGGAGATGCGGTGAGCGCCTTCTTCCTCGCGGCTGCCTCGGACTTCCGCTCCGCGCGAGCGGCGCGCTTCGCGGCGCGTCGGTCGGCTCGGCGCTCCACGGTCGAGTACAGCACCGGGACCAGCACGAGCGTGAGCAGCGTGGAGCTGATGAGCCCGCCGATCACGACGATGGCCAGCGGCTTGGAGATGAAGACACCCCCACCGGTCAGCCCGAGCGACATCGGGATGAGCGCGAAGATCGTCGCCGCCGCCGTCATGAGGATCGGCCGCAGACGCAGTCGGGTTCCGTGCACGATCGCATCGTGAACGCTCGCACCGCGCTCTCTGATGTGGTTGATGAGGTCGATCAGCACGATCGCGTTGGTCACAACGATGCCGATCAGCATGAGCAAGCCGATGAGTGACGGCAACCCGAGAGGCGTGTCCGTCAGCAGCAGGAGCGCAACCGCTCCCGTCGCCGCGAACGGCACTGAGACCAGCAGGATCAGCGGCTGCATGAGGCTGCGGAACGTCGCGACCATGATGAGGAACACGAGGACGATCGCCAGCAGCATCGCCATGCCGAGCTGCTCGAACGACTCGTTCTGGTCGGCAGATGCACCACCGACAGCAAACGTGACGCCCGCGGGCAGGGGAAGATCGTCTGTCGCCGCGTACACGGACTCGGTGACGGTTCCGAGCTGTCCCTCGGCCGGGGTGATCGAGACCGTGACCTGACGGGCCCCGTCGTTGCGAGTGATGGCACTCGGCGTCGCCTCCTCCCGGACAGCCGCGATGTCGCCGAGCCTGACAGGAGTGGCCTTGGTGTCGGCAAGCCCCTCTTGCCTGGCCTGGGTCTCCTCCGCTTCCAGCGTCTGCGCAGCCATGTCGTTTTGCGCCTTCACCGCTGCGTCGACCCCGGCATTCGCCTGCTCGATGCCGGATTCGGCCTGCGTGATCGCGTCGGTCAGCGCAGTGATCTGCGCGTCCCGCTCTGCCTGGGCGGCCTGCTCCGGCGTCATGCCTGAACCAGCGTCAGGAACAGCCGGGGTCAGCGGCGCCGACTGCAGCGTCGCGAGCTGAGTGCGCAGCTCGGAGAGCTGCGAGGAAACAGTGTCGCGTGCCTCGACCGCGTCGTTGACCGTCTTCTGCATCTGCTCGGCAGCCTCGGCCTGTTGTTCCTTCGCCTTCGTCTCCTGCTCGCTTGTGAACGCATCCGTCGCGTCCTTGATGGCCCGCTGCTGCTGGACCGCGGTCACGGGCAGCTGCATCAGCGCGAGCTGATCGAGCGCCACCGGGCCCTGGGTCGGTGCGATCATGATCTTGCGGTCGACCCCTTCCAGGCGCACTGTTCCGAGCGGCGTTCCCGTGAGGGCCGCCGAGACCGCCTGGCCAACGGTCGCCTGCGTGTAGCCGTAGCCGGCGGCTTTGCTGCGGTCGACATCGACGACGACGACGTTGCCTCCTGTGCTGAGGTCGTTCTTCACCGCCGTCACTCCGGGGAGGTCCTTGACCGCGTCGCCGAGCTGGGTCGCGGCCTGGCTGAGCGTCTCAGGGTCGTTGCCCTGAATAGCGAGTTGCACGTCGCTCGCCAGTGCCGACGACGCGGCAGTCGTGACGGTCACCTCACCGACATCGCTGAGCCCGCCGAAGTCCGCGCGAAGACCGTTCGCGACAGTCTCCGCGTCTTGCCCCTCGGCCGGGATGACCGTGATGGATGTCTCTCCTTCGCCCCCGCCGAACCCGCCAGCGCCGCTCGCACCGATCGAGCTCACGAACGTCTCGACACCGTCCTTCGTCGAGAGGACCGCTTCGAGCTTCTGAGCGCTAGCCAGGCTCTGCTCGATCGTCGTCCCCTGGGCGAGCTTCTGCTGGACCATGATCGTCTCGTCGCCCATGCTGCCGAGGAAGTCGCTGCGAAGCGCAGTGGCCCCGACGCCGGTCAGCAGCAGCAGCGCGAGCGCGGCAGCGATCGTGCGGCGCGGGTGACGCAGCGTGGCATCGAGAATTGGGACGAACGCGCGCTGCAGGCCGTCGTATGGCGACCCTTCCTCGCCGTCGCCACGCGCGTGGACGACTCCAGATGCGGACGCGGGGACCGGCAGAAGCGACTTCCCACGCTGCTCACGCTTCGCGTTCTTCGCCTCGAGCTTCTCGGCTTGACGCGCCCAGCGTCGGTCAGCGGACTGCTCCTGCCGCGCGGTCCAGGCCGCTTGCGCTGCGCGGGCTCGGATGAAGCGCTCACGCTTCATGGGCTTGGACGGGCGACGCAGCATCCAGTAGGCGAACACCGGAACGATGGTGAGCGCGACCACGAGGGAGGCGATCAACGCGATCGAGACGGTGACCGCGAAGGGGCGGAAGAGCTGCCCGACGATGTCGCCGACGAACGCGATGGGCAGGAAGACGGCGACCGTCGTGAGCGTCGACGCCGTGATGGCGCCAGCCACCTGTCCGACGGACGCGACGATGCCGTCGATCGTGAGCGCACCGTCACCCTGCCGTCGTTTGATGTTCTCGATCACGACGATGGAGTCGTCGACGACTCGGCCGACGGCGATCGTGAGCGCACCGAGCGTGAGGATGTTGAGCGAGTACTCGCCGAGGTTCAGTCCGACCATCGTGATCAGCAGCGACATCGGGATGGAGACCGCCGCGACGATGGTCGAACGGAAGGAAGCGAGGAAGAGGAAGATAACCAGCACCGCGAAGATGAGGCCCAACCCACCCTCGACGGAGAGATCGTGGATGGACTGCTCGATGTAGGGCGCCTGGTTCTCGATCTCGGTGAAGACGACGTTCGACGGCAGCGTCGGCGTGATCTCCGCCAGCTTCTCGGTCACACCGTGGGCGACGGACACGGTACTCGCATCCGCGGCCTTGGTCACGCTCAGCGTCAGCGTCTCCGCGCCGTTGACCCGAGAGATCGAGGTCGCGGGAACATCCTTGAGGTCGACGTCCGCGAACTGCGAGAGCAGCACGGTCGAGTCCTCGGTCGTGAACGGGAGGGCACGGATGGCGTCGAGCGTGCCGAGCTGCGAGCCGACCTGCACGGAGATCTGCCCGCTGCCTCCCGTGACGTTACCGGCCGGCAGCACAAGACCTGCAGCTGTCAGCGTGGGCTCGATCGTCGACGTGTCGATCTTCAGCGTGTCGACATCAGCCTGTCGGAGGCTGATCTCGACACGCTGCTCGCGGGCACCGGACACCTGGACGTTCTGGACCCCGTTGACCTGCGAGAGTGCGGGCACCACGGTGTCTGTCAGCGTCTTCGACAGTGTCGCGGTGTCGGTATCAGACGAGGCGCCGAGAGTGAGGACGGGCAGCGCGTCGAGCGAGAACGTCATGAGCTCAGCTGTCGAAGCCTCGGGGCGAGTGGCTTTCGTCGATTCGACGGCGGCGCGGAGGTCAGCCTCGACCTGCGACTTGTCGGCGTCGAAGCTCCACGCGACGACGATCTGCGCGAACCCCTCGGATGTCGTCGACGTCACCGACTGCACGTCAGGGACCGCGCGCAGCGCGTTCTCGATCGGCTCCGTGAGCTCAGACACCATGATGTCCGGCGAGGCCCCGTCGAGGGTCGCAGTCACGAACCCCTGAGGGATCTGCATCGACGGCATGAGCTCCTGCTTGAGCTGGGCCGTCGAGATGATCCCCGCCGCCGCGATCGCAGCAGTGAGCAATCCGATCAGAATTCGATACTTGAGACTCAGACGGGTGAGCACAGACACAGAGGGCCCTTTCGACGCGACACGGCGCCGAGCGATGACCTGGCGCCATTCAATCCTGTCGCCCGTGAAGTTGCTCGGAATCGGCCGAAAGGACGGGTTCCTCGGTGCTCATGCCATACCAGAGACTGATATTTGTCCCAGAACAGCGAATCGCGGCCCTAAGACCGCCGTCCACCCGTTTCGGTCCGCTGGTCTCTGCTATAGAGGCGGCCAGACGGGGCTATAGAGGCAGCCAAGCGGGGCTATAGAGGCGGCCAGGCGGGCGAGATCTACGCGGCCGGACGCCCTGGGTTGGCGAGCGTCACTCGATGCACCGCCCACATCTCACGAACGCGATCGGCGATACTCGTGCCGTCGTTCAGATCGTCGATGAGCAGCTGGATGCCTACCAGATTCGCGAGGATCTGCCACGCAGCAGCATCCACGTTGATGTCGTCGCGGAGCACGCCAGACGCTCGCGAAGCCTGCAGCGCTTCCTTCGTCACCTCGAGCCAGAGATCGAATGGGCGAGGCAGCTCCTCCTCGATGAGCTCGCGCTCGCGAACGAGCCTGATCGTCGCTCGGATCAGTGCGTCCGACTGGAAGCGCTCCGCGATCCGGGTCATGAGCGACTCGAGCTCATCGAGCGAGAGGCCGCGCGCACGCGAGGCAGCGATCTCCTCCTCCCACATGACCGACCAGCTCGCCGTGACCGCCTGCGCGAGAAGCGCCTTCGTCGGGAAGTGGAAGTAGACCGTGCCCTTGGTCATCCCAAGACGGTCAGAAATATCACTGAGTACCGTCGCGGCGTAGCCGTTGGCCTCGAACTCGAGCGACGCCGCTTCAAGAAGCGCCTGCCTCGTCTGCGCTCGCTGTTCAGCTCGCTTCATCATCCCCTGCTTTTCGTGCATCCGAAGTCGACATCGACCCCGCTTGTGGGGCCTTAGTCTAGACCTGCGGGCGTTCGGTCAAGTCGCTTGCCGCACGCAGGAGCGAAATCTGGCTAGAATCGACAGCGCTTGGGGCGGTAGCCAAGCTGGTTAAGGCATCCGGCTCATAACTGGACGATGCGTGGGTTCGAGTCCCACCCGCCCTACTCAGGTCTGTGCGAGACGGCCCACTGGCGTGGTCGGCGTGGCACGATGGTGGACATGATCGTTGCCTTCTCTGTCGCACCTAGCGGAACTCCGAGCCCGTCAGCTCCGTCGCCGGGAGAGGGTGACGCCTCACTGCACAACGCGGTCGCCGCTGCTGTCGCCGTCGTGCGAGCTTCCGGACTTCCCAACCGGACCGACTCGATGTTCACGACCATCGAGGGTGAGTGGGATGAGGTCTTCGCGGTCGTCAAGGCGGCCACAGAGGCTGTCGGCCAGTTCGGGAGCCGGGTCTCCCTGGTGCTGAAGGCGGACATCCGGCCAGGACATACTGGCGAGCTCGAGGGCAAGGTCGAGCGCTTGGAAGCCGCGCTCGAAGCGCGTGAGCGCGAGTCGAACTAGGCGGCCTCAGCCGACCGCTCGTATCCCGGCGTCAGCCTGAGCTTCCGCACGGCCTTCCGGCACGCTGATCTGCGACCAGATCTCGTCGAGAGACACGGAGAGGACTCCGGCGATGGCGGCGATCGTGGAGAAGGCTGGCGTCGCGACTCTGCCCGATTCGATCTTGCGGAGCGTCTCAGGCGAGACCCCCGCGTCGAGTGCCACGCGAAGCATGGATCTGTCTCCCCGCGCGCGCCTCAGGAACTCACCGAGGCGTTCACCGCGCTCGATCTCTTCTGGGCTGAGCGGAAGTCTGACCATGACCCGATACTAATCCGGTATATCTTTACCGGGATACTTATTGGGTCACGTCGTGGCCTCCCGGCGAAAGGCAGCGCATGATCGAGATCCTCAACGACACAGAGCTCGCACGAGCAGCAGTCACCGGACAACTGGTCGGGACGATCCTGCAAGACCTGAAATCGAGGATCGGAGTCGGCACCAACCTGCTGGAGGTCGACCGCTGGGCGAAGGCAATGATCCACGACGCCGATGCGAGCTCGTGCTACGTCGACTACGAGCCGTCCTTCGGACGCGGTCCGTTCGGGCACTACATCTGCACCGGAGTGAACGATGCCGTCCTCCACGGCAAGCCTCACGACTACCGACTCGCAGATGGCGACCTGCTCACGCTCGACCTCGCGATCGTGAAGAACGGCGTGGCAGCTGACGCCGCCATCAGCTTCATCGTCGGCTCGTCGCGGGAAGCGGCAGACGAAGCACTCATCGACGCCACCGAGCGCGCACTCGACGCCGCGATCGCCGCGGCACGCCCCGGCGCGCGAGTCGGCGACATCTCCCACGCGATCGGCACCGTGCTCGCCTCAGCCGGCTACGAGATCAACATGGAGTTCGGCGGGCACGGCATCGGCTCGACCATGCACCAGGACCCCCACGTCGCCAACGACGGTCGCCCTGGCCGTGGAGTCCGGCTCCGCAGCGGGATGCTGCTCGCGCTCGAACCGTGGGTCATGTCCGACACCAACCAGCTCGTCACCGATGACGACGGCTGGACTCTGCGAAGCGCAACCGGGTGCCGGACCGCGCACACGGAGCACACGATCGCGATCGTGGCGGACGGGGCGCGAATCCTGACGCTGCCCACCCCGGCGAACGCCTGAGTCAGGCTGGCGGCGATCAGTCGAGCGAGTGGTCCTGCTCGTTCACCGAGTCCCGTGCGACTTCCTTGACGGATGCGCCGCGGTAGAGGCGCTCGAAGAGCTCGAGCGTGCGGTCGATGTCGTGCATGCGGACGAGCTCGAGACCTGCACGAGCCATGTCCTCACGCTCAGACGGCGACAGTGCAAGCACCTTCGAGAGCTTGTCAGCCAGGTCGCGTTCATTGTTCGGCTCGAACAGGAACCCGTTCTCGCCGTCGTGGACGAGGTGCGGCAGCGCCATCGCATCAGCTGCGACGACCGGCTGCCCGGAGGCCATGGCCTCCATCGTGGCGATCGACTGCAGTTCCGCGATCGACGGCATCGCGAACACCGAAGCTCGCGTGTACATGCGACGAAGTTCCTGGTCGCTGAGGTAGCCGTGGAACGTCACACGATCGGCGAGGCCCAGCTGCTTGGCGAGCGACTGCAGGTTCTTCTTCTGGTCTCCCCCTCCGACGATGTCGAGCTGCACGTCTGTCGGCAGCAGCGTCAGGGCGCGGAGCAGCACGTCGATCTTCTTCTCACCGGTCACCCGACCCACGAAGAGGATGCGCTTGGACTCGCGCGGCGAGAAGTCGAAGGTGTAATCGGACGTTCGGATGCCACACGAGATCGCGAGCACGTCGGAGATCCCGCCGTTCGCCTCGAGGAAGTCCGCAGCGCGTCGCGTCGGGGTGGTGATCGCCGATGCGCGGCCGAGCGTCGAACGCGCGTCCTTCCACCAGATGCTCGCCGCGAGACCGCGGAGGGCCTGCGGAAGCAGCGAGTGATCGACGAGGTTCTCGATCATCAGGTGGTTCGTGCCGATGATGCGGATGCCGCGCTTCTCCGCCTCGATCGCGACACCACGACCGATGATGACGGCTGACTGGAAGTGCACGACGTCTGGGCGAACCTCGTCGACCACGCGCTGCGACTCGGCGCGAATGCGCCAGGGCGGTGCATAGCGCAGCCAGTCGTGCGCCCACCACCGGTGCGAGCGGAGACGGTGGGCGGTGATCTTCTGCCCGTCGTACTCTTCCGTCCATGTGCCGTGGCGCATGCTGGCGGCAGGCACGATGACGTGCACGTCGTGCCCTCGCGCAGCCATCCCCGAGGCAAGGTGCTCGGTGAATTTGGCGGCGCCGTTGACGTTCGGCGTGAAGGTGTCCCCCGCGATCAGGATCTTGAGCGGCCGCTCGCCGTCAGCTGCGACGACGGTGCTGCTTGTTGAATGACCTTCATTCGGCACGGGGTGGTGACCTCGATCTCGTTTGGGGGCTCGCGACGGATTGTGGTCGTCGCTCGCGGAATCTCACGTCATGCTACTGGCCGTGCCCCGAGGGAGCGCCTCAGCACACGCTGGAGTGCTGCTATTGCTCGGTGACTCGCGCCTCGGCCTCGTGGTGACGCCCTTCGAGGTCGAGCGCTCCCCGCCCTTCGACGGCGTTCCGACGGACCGCTTCGACTTCCGCATCGGTCTGCCCGCGTTCGAGCACGAACACACCCGTGACGGCGATCGCTCCGGAGCCGATGAACATCAGGAAGGCGTACCAGGGGGCAGCACTGGCTTCACCGAGCACGGCGATGGCGATCGCGACGGCGATGATCGGGTCGATGACGGTCAACCCGGCGATGACCATGTCTGGCGGGCCCGACGCGTAGGCGTTCTGCACGAAGTAGCCCCCGACTCCCGTCGCGACGAGCAGCGCGACGAGACAGATGAGGGTGAGCCACTCGAAGTTGTCGTGCTGGATGCGGTTGATCGTGATCTTCGCGAGTGTGGCCACGAAGCCGTAGATCACGCCAGCGCCGAGCACGTAGATGAGCGCCTTGAACCGCTTGCGCAGCAGGAAGAAGCCTGTGCCGAAGACGACGACGACGATCGCGAGGAGGACGAGCACGGTCGCGACCTGCTCGTCTGAGATCGCCCCCTCCTTGGCGAACAGCGCGGCCACGGTCACGAACGCACCGACGCCGATGATGCAGAGGGCCACGGCGAAGATCTTCACGTTCGGCAGCCGCTGCCTGATAGCACGAGCGGTCAGCAGCGTCGTCAGCAGCAGCGAGACGACACCGAGCGGCTGCACCACGATGATCGGGGAGAAGACGAACGACGCGAGCTGCATGACGACTGCCAGCCCGAGCATGACCGTGCCGACAACCCAGGATGGGCGGCTCAGGAGGGCGAGGAGGTGCTTCAGGTTCAGCCCGGCCGCGCCGCTCGTACCGCTGGCCGCCTCGACCTTGCTGACGCCGCGATGCTGGTACATGGCGCCGAGCGACATGAAGACCGCGCCCACGAGGGCGAGGGGGATGCCGATCATCTGGACCGGAGTGAGCCCTGGGAGCACTGCCAGATCACTGAGGGGTGCGATGGTCATGATGGGCAATCCTATTGTGCGGCGCGCGTCGTGAAGGGATGTTGGCGCGAAGATACGCTGATGGGATGACAACTCTCCCAATTCGCATCTACGGCGAGCCCGTCCTCCACGAACCCGCAGTACCGGTCGACGAGGTCACCGACGAGATCCGCGAGCTCGTCGCCGACATGTTCCAGACCATGGATGCGGCACCGGGCGTCGGCCTCGCCGGCCCGCAGGTCGGGGTCGGCAAGCGGCTCTTCGTGTTCTCCTACGAGGAGGCGGACGGGACGGTTCGGCGCGGCGTGGCTATCAACCCGGAGTTGTACATCACGCCTGCCGAGCCCGAGTCGCTGCTCGAGCTCGACGATGAGCTCGAGTCCGAGGGCTGCCTGTCATTCCCCGGCGAGCGATACCCGTTGCGCCGATCCGAACGGGCCCTGCTGCGCGCCACGGATCTCGACGGCGAGCAGTACGAGATCGAGGCCGAGGGCTGGTTCGCGCGCATCCTGCAGCACGAGTTCGACCACCTCAACGGCATCATCTACGCCGATCGACTCGAGCACCCCTGGTACAAGGACGCGTTCAAGGTCATGCGCAAGCGCAGCTGGGGTGGGCCTGGGAAGAGCTGGCTGCCTGGCGTGGACGACCTCGAGGGGTGACCCGGCGCGGTCAATGTCGGTGGCCCCTGCGAGGGTTCCGACATGACCACAGCGCTTGACGACCCCATCGAGGTCGAACTCGTCGACGAACTCCCCTCCGTCTTCTGGTGGGAGCGCTTCGCATACATCGTCCACGGGCTGCCACAGGCCTTCTACCGCAGGGTGCAGCAGCGCTGGTGGGCAGGCGAGGGCGATCCGTCACGCCTTGACACCGAGTTCTGGCGAGTCAGCGCGAGCCGTGACGGGCACGACGCGGACGTGTGCCTCTACGACCTGCGGCGAGACCCCGACGGGTGGCGGTTGGTGCTCCGGTGGGAGTGACCGCGGCAGGCCGGGAGCGCGGCACCGGGGCGTCAGACGATGCGCTCCCCCGCCTGCCACACCGCCTTGGTGAGCTGCATACCCGGCCTGTAGGCGAGGTGCGTCACCGAGGGCGCATCGAGCACCTGCAGGTCGGCGCGGAAGCCAGGAGCCAAGCCACCGATCGGGACCTCCCCCTCATGCCGGCGCAGTGCTCGCGCGCCTCCCATGGTCGCCGACCACACGGCCTCCTCCACGGTCATGCGCATCTGCAGCACGGCGGTCGCGACACAGAACGCCATCGAGGTCGTGTACGAGGTGCCCGGGTTGCAGTTGCTGGCAAGAGCGATGGTGGCTCCTGCATCGAGCAGCGCTCTCGCGGGCGGGAACGGCTGTCGCGTCGACAGGTCGCATGCCGGCAGCAGCGTGGCGACGGTTGCCGACCCGCCGAGGCGATCGATGTCCTCACCATCGAGGAAGTTGCAGTGGTCGACGCTGGCCGCCCCGAGCTCCACGGCCACCTTCACCCCGGGGCCCGGCCCGAGCTGGTTGCCATGGACACGCAGGCCGAGACCAGCCTCGGTGCCCGCCTGCAGCACTGCCCGCGATTGCTCCTCATCGAACGCGCCACGCTCGCAGAACACGTCCATCCACTTCACGTATGGGCGCACGGCGTCGAGCATCTTGCCCGTGACAAGCCCCACGTAGTCGTCTGCATCCCACCCGTCTGGCACAACGTGCGCGCCGAGATAGGTGACGTCCTGCGAGACTTCGGCCGCGAGGCGGGCCGATCGCTCCTCGGTCTCGACGTCCAGCCCGTAGCCGGTCTTCGTCTCGAGCCAGGTCGTGCCGCCGAGGTTCGCTGCACCGACTCGCTCGGCCATGAGCCTTCGCAGTTCCTCGTCGCTGGCTGCCCGAGTGCGCTCGACCGACACCTTGATGCCGCCAGCAGCGTAGGCCTCCCCCGCCATGCGCGCCGCGAACTCGGCGGACCTGTCTCCCGCGAATGCGAGGTGGGTGTGCGAGTCGACCCACCCTGGCAAGACGGCGCGGCCGCCCACGTCGACTCGCTCGTCTGCGGCGGGGGCCTGAACGCTCGGCCCGATCCACGAGACCCGCCCGCCATCCATGACGAGTGCCGCGTCGCGCAATACTCCCTCGCCACCGTTGGTCGTGAGTTCGCCGATGTTCGCGAAGACGGTTGAGCTCATGAGTTCCCCTCGGATCGTGGCGCCGGGTCTTCGGCGAAACGGGCCAGCTCTGCTGCGGCGTGCGCAAGCTGCGCTGCATCCCTGGTGCGGTCGTAGACAACTCGTCCAGCAACGATCGTACGGAGCACATCGCTCCCGGTCCCTGCGAGCACAAGCTGCGCAGGCAACGCCCCCGCTGTGCGCACGGAGGCCGCGTCCACCTCGACCAGGTCGAGCGGACCGCCGACGACAGCGGGTGCGAGCAGCCCAAGCGATGAGTAGCCGGCCGTCGTGCCGACGTCGAGGAGTTCAGGCGGCGAGAACCGGCCTCGAGTCTGCGAGCGGAGTCGCTCCCCCGCTTCGAGGCCACGGAGCTCCAGCAGCGGGTCGATCACGGCGTTCTGATCGGAGCCGACCGCCAGTCGTGCACCCGCCTCGACGAGCTCCTTGGCTGGGCCTATGCCGTCGCCCAGGTCCGCTTCCGTGGTGGGACAGAACACCGCGTGCACACGAGCCTCCCCGAGCAACCCGATGTCCTCGTCGCTCAGGTGGGTGGCGTGCACGACGCTCAGCCTGCTCGAGAGGGCGCCGGCCTCAGCGAGCACCTCGGTCGGCGTCAGGCCGTAGGCGGCCAGACTCTGCTCGTTCTCCGCGACCTGCTCTGACAGGTGGACGTGGAGCGGTACGTCGGCAGGCAGGCCGCGGGCGATATCGGCGATCGCCGTGGCCGGCACGGCTCGTATCGAGTGGATCGCGGCACCGAGGACGACCTCCGGGTGGTCAGCAGCGAGGCAGTCTCGCAGCACGGACCACCGCTCGAGCCAGCGTCGAGCGTCGATGTCCCCGAACCTCCGCTGCTCTGGCGAGAGGGGCTTGCCGATGGAGCCCGTGAGGTAGCAGGTGTCGAGCAGCGTCAGGCGGATGCCCGCAGTGCGTGCAGCGCGGGCGAGCGCCATCTCCATGTCGTGGTCGGGATACGGCTCGCCATCGCCCTGGTGGTGGACGTAGTGGAACTCTCCGACGGCGCCCCATCCGCTTGCGAGCATCTCGGTGAAGCTCGCGGCGGCGATCCGCTCGAAGCCGTCTGGAGACAGGGCGCCGGCGATGGCGTACATCTTGTCGCGCCACGACCAGAACGTACCCCCGTCCGCGTGCGTGCGCCCGCGAAGCAATCTGTGGAAGACGTGCGAGTGGGCGTTGCCGAAAGCGGGGAAGGCGGTGCCGATCATGACGTCGCCCTCGTGGGCCGGTGCGCCCACCTGCTCCTCTGCGAGCACACCCGCTTCATTTCTGAGTCGCACGGAGCGCAGTGTGTCCCCGCCCCGGATCAGGGTGTCGACCCAGAGCCAGTCGGCGCTCGTCACAGCACTGCCTTCAATGCCGTCCGGAGCGCCTCGACGCCCGCGACGATATCGGCGTCGCTCGCGCCTTCGCTCGGCGCGTGCGAGACGCCGGTCGGGTTGCGCACGAAGAGCATCGCCGTCGGAACGTGCGCTGCGAGCACACCGGCATCGTGTCCGGCTCCGGTCGGCAGAGCAGGTACTCCCCCGAGTTCGGCGGCGAGCCTGTCGCGGAGGGCTGGGTCGAAACGCACCTCGTCGCTGTAGGACTCCTCGGTGATCGACAGCTCGCAGCCCTCAGCGCTGGCTGCGTCGCGAAGATAGGCCTCGATCTCGTTCACGATCTCGCGTGTGTCCTCATCGCGTTCTGAGCGCACGTCGAGCCAGGCTGTCACGTGCGAGGCGATCGCATTCGAGCCGCCTGGCACCGGGACGAGCTTGCCGACCGTGGCGCGCGCGCCTTCCCTGCGCGCTGCGGATCGCCGGGCCGCGAGTATCCCGGCGGCAACGGGGACCAGAGGGTCGTGGCGGTCGGCCATCGCCGTGCTGCCGGCGTGGTTGCCCTCCCCGCGGACGTCGATGCGCCAACGTCCGTGTTCGAGGATGCTCGAGGCCACTCCGATCGCGTGTCCGAGGGGGTCGAGTGCGCGCCCCTGCTCCACGTGGAGCTCGATGAACAGTCCGATGCGGCTCAGCGCCTCCCGGTCCTCCCCGATGTGTCGGACGTCGAGCCCGAAGGCGGCGGCGGCCTCGCCGAAGGTCCGCCCCTCTCCGTCGCTGAGGGCCATGGCGCGCTCGGGCGCGAGCTGGCCGGTCATGAGGCGCGAGCCGAGGCACGCGACCCCGAAGCGGGCTCCCTCTTCCTCCGCGAAGACGACGATCGCGAAGGGGCGAGCGGGCCGATAGCCTTCCGCCTGCATGAGCGCAACGGCATCCAGAGCTGACGCGACGCCCAGCGGTCCGTCGAGCGCACCGCCTCCGGGAACCGAGTCGAGGTGGCTTCCCGTGACGACGGCATCCGTTCCGGCTTCTCCCCACCACGCCCAGATGTTGCCGTTCCTATCGACTTCGAGGTCGAGTCCCAACCCGATCGCGCGTTCCGTGAACCAGTCACGCAGCGTTCGCTCGGCGGCGTCGAACACGTGTCTCGAGAAGCCGCCTCGTTTGGTGTCGACGCCGACGTCGGCGATCTCGTCGAGCAGCTGGAGGGTGGTGCGCCGCTCGGTCACTCGCCCTCCCACATCGGGACGCGCAGCCCGCGCTCCCTCGCGATGTCGGCGGCGTGCTCGTAGCCGGCGTCGACGTGACGCATGACGCCGGTGCCTGGATCGTTGGTGAGCACCCGCTCGATCTTCTGCGCCGCGAGCTCGGTGCCGTCGGCGACGATGACCTGGCCGGAGTGGATCGACCTGCCGATCCCGACGCCGCCTCCGTGGTGCAACGAGACCCACGTGGCACCGGATGCGGTGTTGAGGAGCGCATTCAGCAGAGGCCAGTCAGCGATCGCATCCGACCCGTCCTTCATCGACTCGGTCTCCCGGTACGGAGAGGCGACGGAACCCGAGTCCAGGTGGTCTCGGCCGATCACGATGGGGGCAGAGAGCTCGCCGGACGCGACCATCTCGTTGAACTTGAGCCCTGCGAGGTGGCGTTCCTTGTATCCGAGCCAGCAGATGCGCGCCGGAAGGCCCTCGAAGTGCACCTTCTCCCCAGCGGCCGTCACCCAGCGGTGCAGACGCTCGTCGTCGGGGAACAGCTCGAGGATGGCACGGTCCGTGGCGGCGATGTCAGCAGGGTCGCCCGAGAGCGCGGCCCACCGGAACGGGCCACGTCCCTCCTCGAACTGGGGACGGATGTGCGCTGGCACGAATCCCGGGAAGTCGAAGGCCCGCTCGTATCCGCCGAGTTTGGCCTCAGCGCGGATCGAGTTGCCGTAGTCGAAGACCTCGGCCCCCGCGTCCTGGAACTCGACCATGGCCTTGACCTGCTTGGCCATGGACGCACGGGCGCGCTCGGTGAAGCCGACCGGGTCGCGCTCTGCTTCCGCCTTCCACTCCTCGACGCTGACCCCTTCGGGGAGGTACGCGAGCGGGTCATGTGCGCTTGTCTGGTCGGTGACCATGTCGATCGCGACGCCACGCTCGAGCAGCAGCGGGAAGATCGTCGCCGCGTTGCCGACGACGCCCACGGAGCGAGGCTCGCGGGCTTCCTTCGCGGCGAGCACGCGCTCGATCGCGTCGTCGAGGTCGTGGGTCATCTCGTCGAGGTAGCCGTGCTGAACTCGCCGCTCGAGGCGGCTCGCGTCGACGTCGACGATCAGGACGACGCCTTCGTTCATGGTGACGGCCAGAGGCTGGGCTCCTCCCATCCCTCCCGCGCCGCCCGTGAGCGTGAGGGTTCCCGCGAGCGTGCCGCCGAAGCGCTTCTCGGCCGCGGCCGCGAACGTCTCGTATGTGCCCTGGAGGATTCCCTGCGTGCCGATGTAGATCCATGAGCCGGCCGTCATCTGGCCGTACATCGTGAGTCCCGCCGCCTCGAGGCGCCGGAACTCGGGCCAATTGGCCCAGTCCCCGACGAGGTTCGAGTTGGCGATCAGGACGCGAGGAGCCCACTCGTGTGTGCGGAAGACGCCGACGGGTTTGCCCGATTGGACGAGCAACGTCTCGTCGTCCTCCAGGGTCGTGAGGGTGCGGACGATGGCGTCGTACGCCTCCCAGCTGCGCGCCGCCTTGCCCGTGCCGCCGTAGACGACGAGGCTCTCCGGGTGCTCGGCCACTTCGGGGTCGAGGTTGTTCATGAGCATTCGAAGCGGTGCCTCGGTCTGCCAGCTCTTGGCTGTCAGCTTGGTGCCGCGTGCTGCCCTGATGTTCTCGTGCATGTTCATGTGCGATTCCCTTGGTGCGCTGGCGTGACTAGTTGAGGCCGGCTTGGGTGAGCCAAGCACTTGCGATGTCGGTGAGCGGCTCGCCCGCGGTCGCCTTCGCGTTCATAGCGATCAGGTCCTCGGTCGTGAGGGCGGCCGAGACGGCGTTGAGGATCTCCTCGACCTCTGGCGTCGCCTTGCTCGTGTTGATGACGGGGAGGATGTTCTCAGCGGCGAACAGCGCCTTGTCGTCTTCCAGCGCGACGAGGTTCTGCTCGGTGAGTGCCGGGTCCGTGCTGAACATGTCCGCGACCTGGATCTGGCCGCTGGTCAGCGAGGAGAGCGTCAGCGGTCCACCGGCGTCGAGCGGGAGGAACTCCTTGAACTCGAGGCCGTAGACGTCGCGGAGTCCGACAACGCCGTTCACGCGGTCGACCCATTCCGGCGGTCCGCCGAGGACGAGTTCGCCGGCGACGGGTTCGAGGTCGGAGATGCTCGTGAGGTTGTGCTTCGTGGCCGTCTCCTGGGTGACCGAGAGCACGTCCTTGTTCTGCGCGTCGGAAGCCTCGTAGGAGGTGAGATCGTCGGGGAGCGTCTCTGCGAGGGCTGCGTCGACGTCCTCGCTTGTCGTCGCTTTCGCTTCCGGGTCGAGGTACTTCAGGAGCGCACCGGAGTAGTCGGGGACGAGGTCGATCGAGCCGTCCTGGACGGCGGCGATGTAGACCTCGCGGCTGCCGATGTTGAAGCGTTCGGTCACCTCGATGCCGCCTGCCTGGAGTGCTTGCGAGTAGATGGTGGCGAGGAGCTGGCTTTCGGAGAAATCGGCCGAGCCGATCGTGATGCTGCCGTCGGACGAGCCCGCATTGTCCGACCCATCGGCGGCCATGGGGTCCGCGCCTGAGCATGCGGAGAGCGTGAATGCGCCGACGAGTGCGACTGCGCCGATGATGAGTTTCGGAGACTTCATGGTGTGCATTCCTTCGGTTCGGGAGGTGCTGTTGGGTCTAGGTGGAGGGGACGACGGCGGAGGTGGCACGCTGTGTTCGCGTGATGCGCTGGAGGCCGGGTGAGACGACGAGGCGCTGGAGTCCTGTGAAGGCGAACTCGAGCAGCAGCGCGAGGACAGCGACGAGGATCGCCCCTGCAGCCATCTCGCTGTAGTCGCTGGTGGCACGTCCGTCGACGATGTAGCGCCCGAGCCCGTTGAGGGACACGTACGCTGCGACGGTCGCGGTCGACACGATCTGCAGGGTCGCGCCGCGAATGCCGGAGAGCAGGAGCGGCAGCGCGCATGGCAGCTGCACATGCCAGAGGATCTGAGCTCTCGTGTACCCCATGGCCCGGGCGGCGCCCACCGCATCTGGGTCGGCCGACTGGATGCCCGTGTAAGTGCCCGTGAGGATGGGCGGCACGGCGAGGAGGACCAGCACGAGGATCGCGGGGATGACGAAGGCAAGCGAGTTGGCGATCGTCGGGGCGAGGATCATGACCGCGAGGATGAGGAGGCCGAGCGTCGGGAGTGCTCGCAGCGTATTGGCGAGACCCGCGATGACGACTTCGCCCTTGCCGGTGAAGCCCACGTAGACGCCGAGGGGAACGGCGATGAGCATCGCTATGCCGAGTGCGACGAACGAGTAGACGAGGTGGTAGCCGATTCGCACTGGGATGCCCGTCGGGCCTGCCCAGTTGGCAGGGTCGAGGAGGAACTCGAAGATCACAGCGTCTCCGTTCGGCGGGCCCACGGCGTCGCGAGACGGCTTGAGCGGACGATGGCGAGGTCGAGCACCGCGGCGAGCGCGACGCACAGCACGATGCCGACCAGGATCGGCAGGGCCAGTCGCAGCGAGTACCCCTGGGTGAAGAGGGAGCCGAGTTGTGGGATGCCGATGATGGCTGCCATCGTCGCGATGCTGACGTTCGAGACCACTGCGACCCTGAGGCCGCTCGCGATGACGGGAACGGCGTTGGGCAGCTGCACCAGGAAGAGGCGCTGGAAGGTGCGGTACCCCATCGCCTCCGCGGCCTGCACGGACTCGACCGGGACGGCGCCGAGCCCGTCTGCGACGACCCGGACGAGGAGGGCCGTGCTGTAGACGGTGAGGGCCACGACGACGTTGATCGGGTCGAGGATGCGTGTGCCGAGGATGGGCGGGAGCACCACGAAGAGCGCGAGCGACGGAACGGTGTAGAGGAGCCCGGTTCCACCCGTGATGATCGGCGCCATGCGACGCGAGGAGTGGGCCCACCAGCCCAAGGGAATGGCGATGATGAGTCCGAGGAGTGTCGGGAGCAGTGTGAGCCAGACGTGCGCGACCAGCAGCTCGCCGATCCAGGCGAGGTTCGAGGATATCCAGGTGAGGTTCATGCTCAGATCCGACTGCGTCGTCCGCTGTCGACGACGGCGTGCGCGTCCACTGTCCCGAGGAAGATGCCATCCGAGTCGACGATGACTCCGCGACCCGTGGGGCTCGAGAGCGATGCGTTGAGCACGTCTCGGAGTGGGGCCCCACGTGTTGCGGTCGTGCCTGACAGGTCGATGTCGGAGGCGCGAACGGAGCCGCCCGCGAGCGTCGCCGCGTTCACCCACCCGAGCGGCCTGCGCTGCTGATCGAGCACGACGGCCCAGGATGCTGCCGTCGGCGTCTCGTCGATCGTGACGGTCGCCTCATCGTGCAGCTCGAGGGCGTCATCGTTGATGAAGCCGAGGGCGCGATAGCCCCGGGCGCTCCCCACGAAGTCGGCCACGAATTGGTCAGCGGGGTGCCTGAGGAGCTGAGCTGGCGTCGAGAGCTGCGCGAGGATGCCTCCTTCGCGCAGCACGGCGATGTTGTCGCCGAGCTTGAGGGCCTCGTCGACGTCGTGTGTGACCATGACGATCGTCTTGCCGATCTCGCGCTGCAGTCGCAAGAACTCGTCCTGCAGCTGGGTTCTCACGATGGGGTCGACCGCGCTGAACGGCTCATCCATCAGCAGGTACGGCGGGTCGGTGGCGAGGGCCCGCGCGACGCCGACGCGCTGCTGCTGGCCGCCCGAGAGCTGCCAGGGGTAGCGTTTCGCGAATCGCTCGTCGAGTCCCACCGTGCCGAGCAGCTCCATCGCCCGGGCGCGTGCCTTCAACTTGTTCTCACCGAGGAGCCGAGGCAGGGCCGCCACGTTGTCGACGACCGTGCGGTGCGGGAAGAGGCCCGCGTTCTGGATGACGTAGCCGATCTTGCGTCGAAGCTGCACTCTGTCGGTCTTCGTCGTGTCCAGGCCGTCGAGCAGAATCGTGCCGGAACTCGGCTCGATGAGCCGGTTGATCATGCGCATCGAGGTCGTCTTGCCGCAGCCCGACGGCCCGACGAGGACGGTGATCTTGCCTGCTGGCGCCTCCAGGTTGAGTGAGTCGACGGCCTTCGTGCCGTCTGGGTAGACCTTGCTGACGTTGTCGAAGACGATCATGCGTCCTCCTCGGTTCGAGCGGGCGTTGCGGATTCTTGGGTGGCGGAGGGCTTGCCGAGACTGCTCTCGATGCTGGCCGTCGCCTCGACGAGGAGCTGGCCGTAGCGCTTGATCTCCGTCTTCGTGATGCGGTAGCTGGGAACGAGCACGCTGAGCGAGCCGATGATTCGCTGCTGCAGGGCTATTGGCGCGGCGATTGCAGTGACGTCCTTCTCGATGCCGCGCTCGACCGTCACGTAGCCGCTCGGCGGGGTCTCGCCGCGAAGCACCTGACCGGACGCCGAGCCGTCGAGTGGGATGGTGCGGCCGACCCAGTTCGTGTGCCGAACTGAGTGATTGCCCTCGTGGATCGCGATGTAGAGGGCCTGGTCCGCGTGACCCTCGACGCTCAGGTACACCGATTCGCTTGTCGCCTCCGCGATGTCGCGCATGGCAGGCGCGCAGAGCAGCACCAGATTGTCGTTGGACAGCGCCTGGGCACCGAGCTGCACGATTCGGCTCCCGGCGTGGAAATCGCCGGCCTCATCGCGGCGAACGAATCCCGCGGACTCGAGCGTCCTGAGAAGCCGCAGGGACGTGCTCGGCGAGAGCTCGGCGAGGCGCGAGCTCTCGGCGAGACTCAGGCTCCCTCGTTCGCAGACGAACGCGAGCAGCGACAGCGCTCGTTCGACCGTACGCGTTGATGATTCGGCCATCTTGCCTCCTTCGTTGCAGACAACCGTAGGAAGCTCCTGTTTCCGGAGACCGCCTCGTTTGTTTCCATTGAGTAAAACGCGCTTGCCACTTGATGGCAAGTCTTTTCTCAGGGCACAATGAGATCCCCGGCGCTGAGGAGGTAGCGATGCACGTATCAGGTGTCATCACGATCGACGAGATCGCACAGGTGGCGAGAGAGCATCACCAGGTGGACCTCGCGGACGGGGTCCTCGCACGAGTTCGAGATGCGCACGTCGCTGCTGATCGCATCAGCTCCCATTCGCCGAGCTACGGGCGTTCCACCGGCGTCGGCGCCAACAAGAGCGTCGACGTCGAGGACGACGGTGAGCACGGCATGCGCCTCATCCGCAGCCATGCCATCGATGCCGGGCCGACTCTTCCGGACGACCAGGTGCGGGCGATGCTGATCGTTCGGCTCAACCAGCTCTGCAACCCGGGAGCCGGGCTCGATCCCGAGCTCCTGCCTGCGCTCGAGCGGATGCTCAACGACGACGCCCTGCCCACCCTCCGATCCTGGGCGTCGATCGGGACGGGCGACCTCGGTGCGCTTGCCGGAACAGCGCTTGCACTCGTCGGGGAACGTCCAACCTCGCGCCCACTGCCGAAGATCTCCCGCCTCGGCGGGTCGAGCGCTCTCGCCTTCATCAGCAGCAACGCACTCACGGCCGGGCGCGCTGCACTGGCCGTCTCGGACGTCCAAGCGCTCTCCCGTGCCAGTCTCAGCATCTTCGGCCTGGTCGCGATCGCCCTTCAGGCGAATCCGCAGCACTGGTCGCCGCTCGCGGCACATGCGTCTGCCACCGACGGGGTCCAGGAGGTGTCCACGACGCTCGACCGACTCCTGAGCGGAGTCGACCTGCGCGCCGCGCGCATCCAGGACCCGTATGGCATCCGTGCCTTCCCGATCGCACACGGGCTTCTCGTGACCAAGATGAACGAACTGCGCAGGACCGTCGAGGCCATCGCCTCGACGGCGCAGGAGAACCCCATCTACGACGGTGACACCGACAGCGTCGCCCACCACGCTGGCTTCTTCACCGCCGGTCTGGGTCAGCGAGTGGATGCACTCAATTCGAGCCTCGCCCAGACCGCACAGCTCTCCATCTCCCGGCTTCGCGCCCTGCATGAGCCGAGCGAACCAGGCGAGAGCGCGTTCCTCGCCTTCGGGCCAGGCGGATCGTCCGGACTCATGATGACCGAGTACGTCGCGACATCCGCCCTTGCGGAGATGCGGGCATCCACCCGCCCGACGGGAACCGACACGATCGTGCTGTCGAGGGGCGCGGAGGAAGACGCGACGTTCTCGAGCCAGGCCGTGCTGCAGCTCGAGCGCTCGGCGTCCGCGTTCAAGACCGTGCTCGCCGTCGAGCTCCTCTCGACCATGCGCTTCCTCCGCCGCTCACGTGCATCGATTCCGGCTGCCTCACCGCTCGCCCGTGCCGCGGAGATCGCTGATGAGATCCCTCACCACGAATCCGATCACGACTTGCGCCCCGACCTCGACGCTGCCCACCGCTGCATCGACGAGCTTGGGAAGCTGACCGTCAGCGAGCTGCGCGGATAACGGCGAACTCCCCCGAGCCAGCGAGCCCCTGAGCTCCTTCGCCGACACCGAGCAGCACTGTGTCGAGGAAGCTCAGCTCCGCCCCAGAAACCTCGAGGGTTCCGTCGAGAACCACCAGGGCTAGTGCTCCTACCGGGACATCCCGCGCAGCCCGAACGACGACCACCTCGAGATCCAGTGTTTCCCGGGCGGAGATGAGGTTCAACACCTGTGAGGACTCGGCGACGGACGCCCCGGTCACCCGCTGCACACCGGTGAAGCGCACCTGCTCCCCCTGGCCGAGAAGCACCTCCGTGCCGTCGATCACGAGTTGCACGGGATCGATCGCCAGCTGGACACGCCTGGCCCCCGGGATGACCGAGAACTCAGCCACACGCTCGATCGTGGCGATGCTGAGCGACCAGCCCCCGCCGTCCGGCATTGGCCGGATCGTGCGCGTCACCCCCAACCCATTCCGCCAGGGCTTCGGCGGGAGGTCGCTGTAGCGGATCACGGTCGCGGGTGTCATGCACCCATTCTCACGCCTCGATGCGCTGCGAAGCCGATCAGCCTCCGGTCGAGCTGCCGCCTCCACCGCTCTTGCCCTTGACGGTCGATCCGAAGCCGGACTTCCCGGTCGAACCGAATCCGTTCTTCAACGGTGCGCGCGAACCGACCGTCGCCCCCGCGGGAGCCTTCTGCGCGACATCAGAGTGGGCAGCCGAGCCCGGGGCCGCGAAGCCACCAGAGGTGACGGGCGCCCACGAGCTCACGCGAGTGCTGTTCCAGCGCGAAGACGCGAACAGCACCGGTCCCAGCCAGAGCGCAGAGCTGTAGTGCGTTCCGTAGCTGCTCGACGACTCGCACAGTGACTCGGCATCGCCCTCCAGCTGCTCGCCCTGCTGCTCGAGCAGCTGGATCTGCTCGTTGACGTCCGCGAGGCAGTCCTCCTTGGACGCGTAGGTCGGACGCTCGGCACCTTCCGGAAGCACGTAATTCTCGCCGTCAGCTCCCTCTACGACGATTCCCTCATCCGGTACCGTGCTGCAGCCGGCGAGGAACATCATGGCCGCCGCGACCCCCATCGCCCCCACTGTCTTCGGCGCAGACGGCCGGGTGATCCCGGACAGGCTGACGCCACTGCTGCGCCGGAGCTTCGGTTCGTAGGTCATGGCCGCTCCTCATGATCGGTGATGTAGTGCGGCACGAACTCGGCGAGGTCGCCGGTGATCGGCCCGCTTGTCTCGCGCACGTCGATTCCCGCGGGGGTCTCGCCCACCACCCAGGAGCCGACGATGACGGTCTTCCCGTCGATGTTCGCGAGACGGGCTCGTTCCTGGTAGACGAAGCCCTCTTCACCGTAGTCGCCGCCGTTTTCCGCGGTCTTGCGCCCGACGACGTCGTAGATGGTGACGTTGGCGCCCTCTCGACCGAGCTTCGGCTTCTCGACGTACGCCTTCCCGCGGAGCCGTTCGGGTGTCCCGTAGGCGGCGAGGAGCAGCGGATGCTCGGGGAAGAGCTCCCAGAGCACGACGAGGAGCTGCTTGTTGGAGAGGAGCATCTTCCAGATCGGCTCGACCCATGCCGTCGTCGCACGGGTTGTCGGGAAGTACGTGGCGAACTCCTCCCGCACCATCCACTCCCACGGGTACAGCTTGAAGATGCGGTCGATGCGCTCCCCGTCCCCGTCGACGAAGCCATGTGACACCTCGTCGAATTGGACGTCCTCCATGAAGATCTGCTTCACCTCGAAGCCGGCGAGGCGCGCTGTCTCCGCCATGTAGCTCACGGTGTCTGCATCTTCGACGATGAGCTGGCCGTCACCGTCGTCGTGCAGGGACGCCAGGTGGAGTCGTGCGCCCTGCGGGAGGTACCAGCGCTGCATGCGGATGTGCACCCACTGCTCCACGAGCAGCTCGTGGAGCAGGTTGAACTGGTCGGCACTCTCTCCACGCGTCTCGACGAGCCACTGCCACTGCGCAGCCGCCGACTCCACGAGCGACGTCGGCGTGTCCGCGTTGAACTCGAGGAGCTTGATCGTGCCGGCCCCGTCGTACGCAAGGTCGAACCGCCCGTAGACAGTGGGATCGTCCTCATCCCATGACTTCTCGACCAGATCCCAGAGCTCGACGGGGATGCCGAACTCCGCGAAGCGCCGGTCGCGGACGACACGCTCGCAGGCTTCCATGCAGAGGCGGAAGAGCTCGGCCGTCGCCTGCTCGAAATCGTCGATCTCGCCGCTCGAGAAGCCGTACGCGGCTTCCTCCTGCCAGTACGGGCGTCCGCCCTCGGACTCCATGTCGTAGAACGTGAAGCCGATCGAGTCGAACCGAGCACGCCAATCGGCACGAGGAGTACTGTACGTGCGGATCAAAGTGGGTCCATCCTCGCTGCTCTCGGCTCACACCGGGAACCGCTCAGTCCGGTCCCCCAGCAACACTAGAGGCCGAGCACCGAGAATCCCCGGAGAACCGCTTCTGGTCAGCTGCGTGCCTCGCTCGCGCCCCGACGTGCGGACGGACACAGGTGCTGACGCCCAGACCCCCGCACGCCCGCACGCCCGCACGCCCGCACGTCCACCATCAGCCTTGACTCAGCTGATCAAGACTCTGGTGTGGTCGCTGGCACGCCTGAAGTTGTCTCGCTCGAGGTGCTCGGCGTCGGCTCAACGGACTGAGAGGGCGACGGGCTCGGGGATTCCGACTCTGGCGGGCTGGAGGGTGTCGTCGAGGGCGACGTCGTCGGCGATGCGCTCTGCGTCGGCGCAGGGCTCGGCGAGGAGCCACCCCCGGGCGGCGGCGACTGAGCGCCTACCGGTGGAGTCGTGGATTCTGGCACAGAACCGGCCGGTGGCACGAAGGTGTCGTCCCCCTCCTGCCAGTAGTCCTTCTGCTCAGAATCCCCCGTAGGCGGGTCCCAGGTCGGAGCCTCGCCGAAGATGTCGACGGCGACTCCATCGGCGTACTTGTTGAGGAACTTCTGCGGGTCGACGTGGGTGCTGTTGACGATCGTCTCCAAGTGGAGGTGCGGCCCAGTTGAAGCTCCGGTATTGCCGAGGAGCCCCACCAGCTGACCCGTCTTGACCTCGTCCCCGACCTTGACCGCGGGAGAACCCGCGATCAGGTGTCCGTAGACAGATCGGACCTGCAAGCCATCGATCCTGTGCTCGACGACGACGTGAGCACCGAGGCCTCCGCCGTCGGTTGGGACGGACTCGATGACGATGCCGTTCGCAATGCTCCCGACGCGCGTCCCCTGAGGACCGGCCATATCGAGGCCGCGATGATTCGAGGAGCAACCCGAGCACGGGGAGTTCCGAGGTCCGAAACCGTCGGAGATGCGCACGAGGCTCATATCTACCGGCCACTGCACCCCCGGAGCCACCGTGCCACCCGCGGCTCCAGCTGCGACGTTCTGCACGACGGGGAGGTCGCGTGTGCCGATGAGCTGTTGGGGAACGCTCCCTGACACGGTGTATGTGACGCCGCCGACCTCTTCGGAACTCACGACTGGCACCGTCGACTGTCCGTCGTCCACCGCGCCCGTGACCGCGGCAGCACCGATCGACGCCGCCGCGATGAGGCCGAGCGTCGCAGCGACGACCGGCACAGCGAGGAGCCTGGCGCGGCGCCGCTCTTTCGCGCGGCGCGCACGGCGCCCAGGTATGTCGAGGTGGGTATCGGGTGTGGCGTTGGACGACTTCGGCAAAGGAGTCTCCTGCGATTGGTGCTTCAGGGGCAACGTGTCCGAGTCTAAAGAGCGCCGGGCGAATGCGGAAGGGCTGATTCCGCCGCGATCGAGAAAATATCGCATTCAACAGAGACCTGTGCCCGCACACCAGCCGGATCCGTGTATCTCAGATATTGAGGACACGTTCTCCGAACGGCGATGCGAACTTGCGATCCGGATCCGCCTCGGAAATGAGGCGACGAAATGCGGGGAGACGCGGATAGAGATCATGGATTTCGTCCCGGTCGAGCGAACTGAGCTTGCCCCAGTGAGGTCGCGCATTGAAGTGCAGAAGTCTTTTCTCGATATCGAGCAACAATGCTGCGACGGGAACCGGGAGCTTCTTCCACGTGAACGCGATGCAGAGCACCGGCTCCCCCAGCGTGGGGCTGAGCCACAGCCCATCCCCCGCCATCGTCCTGAGCTCGCAGACGTGGAGCAGCGGCTGAAGGCGCGCAGCGAAGGCTTGGACGGCCTCGAGCGCTTCCGCCGCATGCCGAAGAGGGACGAAGTGCTCGCTCTGCAGCTCAGAACCGACGCTGGGAGTCGAGTCGATCGGGAAGTGCGGGAGCCGATCCCACCACGGCCCTACAGTTCCGTCTCGAGCGGTGACCGAAGTCCCGCCAGGATCGCCCGGAAGACGTGGTGCCCCGAGGAGTTCGTCCGATATTTCGACGTCACTCGCAGAATGCGGTATCCGTGACTTCACGAGCACCTCATGCACGGTGCCGCCGAACGTCGTGAAGGCGCTGACCGAGTAGGCAGCTTCGTGGATCTCCGACAGCCGTTCCAGGTAGGTATTCCAGGGAAAAGGACCGTAGGAGTCCTGACGCATTCTGTAGCTGGGTTCGAGCGCCAGAGTGACTCGAGTCACGACCCCGAGCAGGCCAAGGTGAATGACCCCACCTTGAAATGCTCCAGAATCCCGGTCGATGGTCCGCAGCGACCCGTCCGGCCCGATGACCTCCAAGGCCCGTACCGCCGTGCTGAGGGAACCAAGCGCCGTCCCGGATCCATGGGTGCCCGTGGCGGTCGCTCCGCCAACGGAGATATGTGGCAGCGAGCCCTCGTTGTGAAGCGCGAACCCTGCCCTGTCGAGCTCCGGTGCCACTCGTCCATATGTGACAGCGGCGCCGAAGGATGCCGTTCGCGCACGCGAATCGATGACCAAGCCCATCGGCAGTCTGCAGAGGTCGATGAGCACGCCGGTGGCGTCAGCGACATCGCTGAACGAATGGCGGGTGCCGAGCGCATGCACCCGGTCCGCGGCTGCCACGAGGCTGGCAGCCTCACTGATCGACCTGGGCTCGACTCTCTCTCGCGCCGAATAGGTCAGCGACCTCGCCCAGTTCATCCGGGCCCGATCCATGTGTTCTCTTGTCATCGCCTGCACGCCCTCGTGGGTTCCAGAGTCGGATACCTCTAGAGGAACACGTTGGAGCTGAGGCAGGCAAGCAAGAACGAGAGAACCCCAGTGCCTGAGGCACTGGGGTTCGTATTGCTCCCTGAGATGGACTCGAACCATCAACCTGCCGGTTAACAGCCGGCTGCTCTGCCAATTGAGCTATCAGGGATTGGCAACTCGAAGAGAATAGCAACACCTTCGCCCGAATGCGAAATCGAGTGGCTGGCGTGTCGCGAGAGCCTCCGGAGAGCCGCCTGATCGCGAGCTTCAGTAGCCCCGAACCGGGTCCGCGACCCCCACGAATCGCCCCGTCGAGACAAACGCTTCCACGTTGCGACGCACCCGCTCCTGCAGCAGCGGCTGCACCATCTCCGGCGTATCTGCCGTGTGCGGCGTGATGATGAGGCGCGGCGTGGTCCAGAGTGGGTGGCCATCAGGCAACGGCTCCGGCGACGTGACATCGATCCCCGCTCCGGCGATCCATGACTCCTCAAGAGCCCGCTGCAGGGCCCCTGCGTCGATGAGAGGCCCCCTGGCGATGTTGACGAGCACCGCCGACTCCTTCATGGCACGCAGGCGCTGCTCGTTGATGAGCCCTCGCGTCTGGGCCGTCGCAGCCGCAGCGAGGATGACGGCATCAGCATCCGGGAGCACCTCGTCGAGCCGGTCTGACGTGACCGTCTGGTCTGCACCAGCCACGCGCCGATCGCTCGCGCGAACGATCGTCGTCGTGACACGGAACGGCTTGAGCAGGTCGAGCAGCTCGAGGGCGATGCCGCCAGCACCGACGATGACGACGTGCCTGCCGTAGAGGGAGGTGCCGGAGCTCTTCTCCCACGTGCGCGCAGCGAGTCGTCGCGGGAACTCGCGGAGCAGCGCGAGCGTCAACGCAAGCGCATGCTCGGCGACAGGTTCCGCATACGCACCCTTGGCGGAGGTGAAGACAACCCCTCGCTCCGCATACGGCCTGAGCTTGGCAGCGAAATTGTCGATTCCCGCGAAGGGCAGCTGCACCCAGGTGACCTGCGGGTTGGCCTCGAGCGCGTCGATGAGACCTTGCACCTTGGAGGCGGAGAGATACACGATTCCGCGCGTCTGCGACCCCAGCTCGACGAGCTGCCCACCGCTTGAGCCCACAGCCTCCACGAACGGCGCGGCGTGGCTGACGGGCAGCAGGGTCACTCCACCCGGTTCAGGCCGCGCAGCACCTTCCAACAGCGTCGATTCCTCCGCCAGTCTCGCCTGGTGCTGAACCTGCCCGCTGCTCGCGCTCATCCGCTGCTACTCCTTCTCGCTGCCATCTTCATCAGTGTGGAAGCGCGCGAACTCCGCGCGCTGGGAAACGAGCTGCTCGCGCGCCGACCGTTCCGCATCAGCATCGATCTGCTCGAGGTCTGGGTCGCCGAACAGGCCGTCGGCGACGAGATCCATGGCCGCGAGCGTCTCGCGCTCCACAAGACCGGGCAGGGGCGTGAGCGCGTACTCGCGTGCCTCGCGCATGCGCTTCAGGTAGGCGTGATGTGGGTCTGCGAGGACCTCGTCGATCGTGCCACGAGCGAGCACGAAGCCCCGGTCGAGCACGAGCACGTTCTTGGTGAGGCGCTCGATGGCCCTCAGATCATGGCTCAGGAGGATCATCGTGCAATTGCGAGCGACGTTGATGCGCTCCAGCAAGCTGAAGAGCGCTGGCCTCGCGATGATGTCGACACCTTGCGCTGGCTCGTCGACCACGAGCACGCTCGGCTCCACGATGAGGGCCTGCGCGAAGGCGACTCGCTGCCGCTGACCACGCGAGAGCTCGAACGGGAACTTGCCGAGCATGCCGAGCTCGAGGTCCACCGCGTCGATGAGCATGGCAGCCGCTCGCCCAAGGCGCTTTCGATCGAATGTGCGGTCGCGCGACAGAATCGGCTCTGCGATGTTCTCGGCCACTGTGAGGTCATTGCGAAGCTGGTCACCCGAATCCTGGGCCAGGTATCCGATGTCCAGGTCGATGCGGCGACGGTCGAGGCGCGACGGGTGGCGCAGATCCATGCCGACCACCTCGAGCGTCCCTCCCGTGATGAAAGGCCATTCCCCCTTGCCCGACCTCCGACGCCCGGAGAGGATGCGCCCGAGTGCGGACTTCCCAGAGCCCGCCGTGCCGACCACACCGAGGATCTCGCCCGGCTCCAGCTCGAATGAGATGCCGCTGACTGCCTCGTGCTTGCGATTCGAGCCGTGCTCGATGTAGGAGATCGACAGGTCGTCGGCGACGACGGCCCGCTGATGATCTGCACTGGTTGCCATGCCTGGTCTCCCCTTTTGTTCTTCGAGCCCATCGGATCGTCCACGAAGCTCATCCTCCGCCGTTCCGAGCTCACCGTGCGAGCCTAGCCTTCGCGCAGCTCGCGCTTCTGATTCTCGATCGACATCAGCTGTTCGTTGAGCGATCGGAACCGGTCGGGCTCCGTGCGCCCGTCCGTGCGCTGCAGCGCTCCGAGCAGCTCAGCCTTCCTGCGCAGCAGGTCGCGCTCCACGAGCGAAGCGCTCAGCGAGCGAACGTACAGGTCGATCTGCTCGTCCTTGCTTCCCGCTGGAATCGAGGCCATGGCCAGCTCCGTCACGAGCGTCGTGAACGCCTGCGGGACCTCCTCGCCGATGCGGGTGAGCCACTCCATCGAGCCGAGGGAGTCACGCGTCGCGACGATCCCGTCGCGAACCGTCGATAAGGATGCGTTCGTGAACCCTGCGGCCATGACCTGCTGGAAGCGCTCATCCGAAAGGCGCCGTGGATGTTGGAGGACCGCCATGAGGGTGTCTCGTTCGAGCCTCGTCACCGGGTCGTTCGGCAAGTCGCTCATGCGAACCGCACGCACTGCGCCGCCGCCGAAGTCGCTCGTGTCGGGTGGGAAGTCATAGCCTTCACCGTCCGGGAACGGCGGCTCCTCATCGAAGTGCCCGGGTGCTGGCGCGCGCTGCGACGGCACCCGAGATCGCTGATCCTGCGACCGAGTTGGGGTTCGTGTCTCCGGCTGTCGCCGAGGAGCGTTCTTGCTGGTCCCTCGCGCCGCCCGCACCGCCTGCTCGACCTGCACGAGGTCGATGCCGAGCATCCCCGCGAGTCGCCTTGAGTATCCGGGCCGCATGGCGGGGTCGCGGATGCCAGCCACGACGGGGGCCGCCTGCCGGAGCGCCGCGACCCGTCCTTCGACCGTGTCGAGGTCATGCCCCAGCAGCTGCTGCGCGATCACGAACTCGTACATCGGAGTCGGGTGGTCGATGAGCTCGCGCACCGCGGCGTCGCCCCGTGCAAGGCGCAGATCGCAGGGGTCGAGTCCGTCTGGCGCCACGGCGACAAAGGTCTGAGCCACGAAGCGCTGCTCTTCAGCGAACGCGCGCATCGCCGCCTTCTTGCCCGCCTCGTCAGGGTCGAATGTGAAGATGACCTGCCCGCCGGCTGACTCGTCATCCATGATGCGGCGCAGCACCTTGATGTGGTCGACACCGAACGAGGTGCCACACGTCGCAACCGCGGTCTGCACCCCAGCGAGGTGAGCCGCCATCACATCTGTATAGCCCTCGACCACGACGACCTTGTGCTGCTTCGCGATCTCGCGCTTCGCGACGTCGAGCCCGTACAGCACCTGGGCCTTGTGGTAGATCGGCGACTCAGGCGTGTTCAGGTACTTCGGACCCTTGTCATCGTCGTAGAGCTTGCGAGCACCGAACCCGACGGTCTGCCCGGAGGTGTCGCGGATCGGCCACATCACTCTTCCACGGAAGCGGTCGTAGCTGGACCCGCGTTCGTTGGTCGAGAGCAGGCCCGATTCCTTGAGCTCAGGGATCGTGAAGCCGAGACCGGTGAGGTGCTTCGACAGCGAGTCCCACCCCTGCGGGGCGTACCCCACTCCGAACATCGCCGCGGCGTTCGGGTCGAAGCCTCGACCACCGAGGAACTCGCGAGCCGCCTCCGCACCGGGAGCCTGCAGCTGTTCCCGGTAGAAGGTCTCGGCGGCAGTGTGCGCCTGCAAGAGCCGGAGACGCTTCGAATGGTCTGGGGCGTGTCCGCCGTCCTCGTACGTGAGGGCGTAGCCGAGCCGACCGGCAAGCCTCTCGACGGCTTCCGAGAACGTGACGTGGTCGATCTTGTGCAGGAACGTGAACACGTCGCCCGACTCGCCACAGCCGAAGCAGTGGTAGTAGCCGAGCTGCGGGCGCACGTGGAAGCTCGGCGTGCGCTCGTCATGGAACGGGCAAAGGCCCTTCTTCGAGCCAATGCCCGCGTTCTTGAGGGTGACATGGTCGCTGACGATCTCGGAGATGTCCGTGCGAGAGCGAACTTCCTCGATATCGCTCTTGCGGATCAGTGCCATGAAGCCACCCTAGACGGCACCTCCGACGCTGCAGCGAGCCGGTCATGCCAGACGAGAGCGCCCTTGTCAGTGAGGTTCGCCACCTGATCGACGACGACCCGCTTGCGCGCGATGTCATCGCCCGCGGCCCGGAAGTCGGCAGCGAAGGCGGCATCGAGGTGCTGGTCGCCCGTCTGCCAGAACATCTCCGAGAGCTCGACCAGGATCGTGCGCTGGCGCTCGTAGATCGGGCGGCGCGCATCCAACGACATGACGAAGCCAGCGACGATGCCCTTCAGCAGGGCGATCTCAGCGCGGATCTCCCGCGGGACCACCAGCGAAGCGCGATACCGGATGAGCGACTCACCCGGCTGCGCGGCCCACGTCGCGGCCGTCGCGGCTTTTGCGAACCGTCCGATGAGCTGGGAGGTCAGGTTCTTGAGTCCCGCCTGCGCGACCCTCGATCCGTCGTACTCTCGCATCCAGTAGGGCTGCAGCTGCAGTCGCACGAAGGCCTCGTCGAGCTCCTCCTCTGTGAACTTCGAACCAGACCAGTCGGCGGCGGCGTACAGGATCGCCGGCCTGTTGGCCGGGTCCTCGAGCTCGGGAAGCGACACGAACGACTCGACGATGGCGTCCTCGAGGTCGTGCACGGAGTACGCGATGTCATCGCTCAGGTCCATGACCTGGGCTTCGATGCTCGTCTGCCCCTCGGGAGCGCCCTGGCGGACCCAGTCGAACACGGGGCGATCGTCGGCATACACGCCAAACTTCCCCGTGCCGCGCTCGACGCCATCCTCACGTGTCCACGGGTACTTGCAGCTCGCGTCGAGGCTCGCACGAGTCAGGTTGAGGCCGTAGTGCTGACCATCAGGGCCGAAAACCTTCGGCTCGAGACGGGCGACGATGCGGAGAGTCTGCGCGTTTCCCTCGAAGCCGCCGATGTCCTGCGCCCACTCGTTGAGCGCCTTCTCGCCGTTGTGGCCGAACGGCGGGTGGCCGAGGTCGTGAGCCAGGCATGCAGTGTCGACGATGTCGGGATCGAGTTCGAGCGTGCCGGCGATCTCACGACCCACCTGCGCGACTTCAAGCGAGTGGGTGAGTCGATTCCGGGCGGCGTCGATGCCTGCGGTCGGCGAGAGCACCTGCGTCTTGGCCGCCAGACGGCGCAGCGCGCTGGAGTGGACGAGTCGGGCTCGGTCGCGAGCGAACGTCGAGCGTCGACGGTTCTCGTGATGCTCAGGCAGGAACCGCTCCCGATCGTGGTCGCCGTACGGGCTCCGGTCGATCGGCTCGGGAGGAAGTACCACCCTCAGCCTCCCGAGTGCGAGAGCTCAGCTGCAGCGATGTTGGCCTGCTGATCCTCGTTGAGTTCGCGCGATTCGAGCCAGCGGTCGGGCAGCGAGGGACGCTTCGGAGTACCGGCGCGACCGCGAGGCCCCTCTGCGTCGTGACCCGGATACGGCTGATCGCGGTCGAGCTGAGCCAGCAGCCCGTCGAGCTCTTCGAGCGTCGACATGAGGGCGAGTCCGGAACGGACGTCGGACCCGACCGGGTAGCCCTTCAGGTACCAGGACATGTGCTTGCGCATCTCACGGCAGGCGCGGGCCTCCTCCTGATGGAACTCGGCGAGGAGCTCGGTGTGGCGACGGATCGCATCGGCGACGCCACCGAGCGTCGGCTGGATGCGCGTCGCATCGCCACGGAAGGCCGCCATGAGGTCACCGAACAGCCATGGCCGCCCGAGGCAGCCGCGCCCGACCACGACCCCATCGCATCCGGTCTGCTCCATCATCCGCAGCGCGTCTTCGCCCGCCCAGATATCGCCGTTTCCGAGCACGGGGATGCTCGTCACGGTCTCCTTGAGCTTCCCGATCGCGTCCCAGTCGGCGTGCCCGGAGTAGAACTGCGAAGCCGTGCGTCCGTGCAGGGCAACGGCGGCGACTCCGGCGCCCTCGGCGATTCGGCCGGCCTCGAGGTACGTGAGGTGCTCGTCGTCGATGCCCTTGCGCATCTTGATGGTGAGCGGGATATCGCCCGCGGCCTCGGCCGCGCCTTCCACGATGGACCGGAAGAGGGATGTCTTCCAGGGCAGAGCTGCCCCTCCCCCTCGCTTCGTGACCTTCGGCACCGGGCATCCGAAGTTGAGGTCGATGTGATCGGCCCGGTCCTCGGCGACGAGCATCGTGACGGCTTCGCGCACGGTCTTCGGGTCGACCCCGTAGAGCTGGATGCTCCGGATGTCCTCTGACTCGTGATGCTCGATGAGCCGCATGGTCACGGGCGTGCGCTCGACGAGCGCTCGGGACGTGATCATCTCCGAGACGTAGAGGCCAGCGCCGTACTCGCGGCAGAGACGGCGGAAGGCGGAGTTCGTGATGCCTGCCATGGGCGCGAGCACCACTGGAACGTCGAGAACCAGGGGTCCGATGCGCAACGGCTTCGAGTCGAGTGCAGTCAAGGTCATAACCGAGCAATTCTCGCAGGTCGAGGCGACTTTCGCACGCCCACTGCCAAGGGGTGCAGATCAGCAGGAATGCGTCGAGTCAGAGCGTGATCGTGAGCTCGGGCGTTGGCGTGAATCGAAGCACCATAGGGCCAGACGCAGCTGCGGGCATATCGAAGACGAGATGGATGCGCGTGCCGGCGCCGACGGGAAGCACCATGGAGCTCGGCGGTCCGGCCGGCAGTCCTGTGCCGTACGCCGTGACGTCTTCGCCAGCAAGAGCACTCGAACCTGCTGCGTCGCGGAGCTCGAAACCGGTCGGAGCAAGCGCGAGCGGCGCCTCGCTCGTGTTGCTGAGCTCGATATCCACGACGCAGAACTGTCCGGCCGCTCGGGCGGTGCCGCCCTTCCAATCCTGGGTCGGCAGGCCGCACTGGATCTCGCCAGCGGTCAGCCGCACGCCATCGAGTTCCGCGGTTCCCCTGGTCCCGAGCTCTGAGTCAGGACCTCTCCATTCGGGCGTCGACTCCGCCGCGTTGAGCGTGACAGCTCCTCGATCCGTCGCCCTGGCGGAGACGACGACATAGCCGACCACGGCGAGCACGACGCAGATCGAGGCGACGCCGAGCACTGCCCAGCGCCAAGGGCGACCCGCCCGCGGAATCGCGGACGGGCGCTCAGAGCGGTCGTCCTTGCTCGGGCCCATGTCCGAGCCGCGTTCAGGCTCCGAGGAGACGGCCTGCGAGGTAGCCCTCGAGCTGGTCAAGAGCCACACGCTCCTGTGCCATGGAATCGCGCTCACGCACGGTCACGGCGTTGTCGTCGAGCGTGTCGAAGTCGACGGTGACGCAGAATGGCGTGCCGATCTCGTCCTGGCGACGGTAGCGTCGGCCGATCTGTCCGGCGTCGTCCACGTCGATGTTCCAGTGCTTGCGCAGCTTGTCCCCCAGTTCGCGTGCGACGGGGCTGAGGCGTTCGTCACGGCTCAGCGGAAGCACGGCGACCTTGATGGGTGCCAGGCGCGGGTCGAGACGAAGCACGGTGCGGATGTCCACGCCGCCCTTGGCGTTCGGCGCCTCCTCCTCGACATAGGAGTCGACGAGGAACGCCATCATGGATCGTGTCAGTCCGAAGCTCGGCTCGATCACGAATGGCGTGTAGCGCTCGCCCGAGGCCTGGTCGAAGTAGTTGAGGCCCGTGCCTGAGGCCGTCGAGTGCGACGTGAGGTCGTAGTCGGTGCGATTCGCAACACCCATGAGCTCGCCCCACCCGGAGCCCTTGAAGCCGAACTGGTACTCGAAGTCGATCGTTCCGGCCGAGTAGTGCGCGCGCTCTTCCTTGGGGACGTCGAAGCGACGCATGTTGTCGGGGTTGAGACCCAAATCGGTGAACCAGTTCCAGCACGCCTCGACCCAGTCCTCGAACCACTTCTGCGCCTCGTCAGGATGCACGAAGAACTCGATCTCCATCTGCTCGAACTCACGAGTGCGGAAGATGAAGTTGCCTGGCGTGATCTCGTTGCGGAACGCCTTGCCCACCTGGCCGATGCCGAACGGCGGCTTCTTGCGCGACGTCGTGAGCACGTTGTTGAAGTTCACGAAGATGCCCTGAGCCGTCTCTGGGCGCATGTAGTGCAGACCGGCCTCGTTGTCGACCGGGCCGAGGTAGGTCTTGACCAGGCCCGAGAACAGCTGCGGTTCGGTCCACTGGCCCTTGGTGCCGCAGTCCGGGCAGACGATCTCCGACATGCCTTCCGGCGCGCGGTTCTTCTTCGCCTCGAACGCCTCGATGAGGTGGTCCTGACGGTGGCGCTTGTGGCAGCTGAGGCACTCAACCAGTGGGTCGGTGAAGGTAGCCACGTGGCCGGAAGCCTCCCAGACGGCCTTGGGCAGGATGATCGACGAATCGAGCCCGACCATGTCCGCACGGCCTCGGACGAAGGTCTGCCACCACTGCTTCTTGATGTTCTCCTTGAGCTCGACGCCGAGGGGGCCGTAATCCCACGAGGCGCGAGTGCCTCCGTAGATCTCGCCCGCCTGGAAGACGAAGCCGCGTCGCTTCGCGAGAGCGATGACCTTATCGAGCGTGGATTGCACCATTGAGAGAAACTCCTGCTGAGGGTGTTGAAGGCGAACCCCGGGTCGTGCTCGCCGCAAGTCGCCAGTCTAGTCAGCCGCCGCCCTCGGGGCTCGCTCCCGGCCGCAGCCGCGCGTGGCACGTTATCCACAGAATCCCGACCGCAGCCCTTCAGCGGGTGCTCGCTCTGCGACGATGACGCGAATTGCCCGAACACTCGAATGACGTGGTCCCCCAGGACGTCGGTCATCCGAAGGACACCCAGTGACGAACCACCCCGCCCCAGACGCGCATCCGTCTCAGACCCACGCGCCAACCCGCTCTTCCCCGTTCGACTCGATTTTCCTCACGACAAGCGCCCTGCACGGTGCGATCACGACGGCTTCGAGCCTGCTGGCCGGTGCAGCCCTGCTCGGAGCTCTCGGGGTTCTCATGAATGCGGGGATGACCGGAGGATCATCGCCCATCGCAAGCGGCGTCGAGAGCTCCGAGGTGCTCTGGCAGGCGTTCCTCGTCCTGACCGCGCTTCCCTTCAGCGGGCAGCTTCACGCAGGATTCGAGACGGTCGGCGGATTCTTCAACACGGGAGACCTGGGCTTCACGCTCGGGGTGTGGCCACTCGTCTCCCTCGCCTTCGTTGCGATCTCGAGCTGCGTGTCGGCACACTTCCTCGAGCGTCGCACGCCGCTGCAGACCCGAGCTCGCCGCGCAGGGGCGTCAGCCGCAGCAGCCGGCGCGTTCGCGTTGCTCATGGTGGTCGTAGCGGCCCCAGGGATGCGCGTCGATTCGATGGGGTCCGTCTTCACGGCTTCGGCACTGACACCGTCGCTCGCGTTCGTCGCGTTCACCGTGGTCTTCGCGAGTGGCTATCTCGGTCGCGCTCGAGCTCTGGGAACGCAAGCCCCCATCGGCAGACCAGCCGAACCCGCCTCGTCGCCTGCACAGGGCCTCGCCGGCTTCTTCGCTGAGTTCACCATCTACGCCGGGAGCCTCGCCGTGGCGGGCTCGCTCCTCGGCGTGATCGCACTGGTGGCGATCTTCGTCCAGGCGGGAAGCCTGGGAGCGACGCTCCCCGCGCTGCTGGCCGCGGCACCCCATCTCGCTCTGGCCGCCCTCGTCCTCGGACATCTCGGCGTCGTCACGATCAACGTCCCATACGCCGTCAGCGAGACCGTCTCGGTCTTCTCGCCCGAGCTCCCCTTCGCCTGGCTCGCGCTGCCGATCATCGTGCTGAGCTCGCTCGGCGCATCCCTCATCATCGGAGTCGGCCGGGCACCGACTCGCGTTCCCCGATGGTCGAGAGCTTGGCGGCTGCCGGCGCTCGCTCTGCTCCTGTGGAGCCTCACCGCAGCCGTGCTCCTTCCGATCACCGTGCACGGATCGGCGTCCATCTTCGGTCTGTCGGCTGGCGATGTCGGCTTCGGGGCTCGCCCGGCTTTCTGGACCCCCGCGCTCTTCGCGCTCTGGGCCATCGCAGTCGAAGTCGGAGCATGGATCCTGCCGCGACGCGGAGCAGAGCTCGCACCCCGAGTTCACGCCAGTGCGCTCCGAGTCCGTCGATGGATCAGCGCGGTCATCGAGGTCGGGAGCCTCACCCGGGGAGCGACCGCTGCCGGAGCAGGCAGGCGCACGCAGGCGCCCGAGGGGCCTCCGGTGCCGCACGTGCCGCCCCAGCAGTCTGCCGCCGATCCAACGGCCACCGTGGGCCACGCTGTCTCGACGGCAACCCCGTACCCGCCGCAAGCGGCTGAGGTTCGACGGCTGAGCCCGCGGGCGAGGAAACGGCTTCGGGTCGCGGGCATCATGACCGTTATCGCCGTGCTTGCCGTGACGGGCGCAGGAATCGCCGTCGCGACAGCGAACACGCAACGAGGTGCGGTGGCGCAGGCGCGCGAATATGTGGACGCCATCGCCGCTGGGCACGCGAGTCGCGCCAACGAACTGGTCGACCCGAACATGGAGACCTCGCTGCGTGACTACGTGAGCGATGACATGCTCGCATCCGCCACGGAGCGCATCACCGTCCTCGACGTCACCGCGACGGAGCTGAGCCCAGCGACTTCGGAGTCCAGCTGGGTCAGTGCCCCCGTCGAACAGGCGGCCACGACCGGACGAGACACGCAGAACGTTCAGGTCAGCTACCGGCTCGGAGGCATCACGGAGACAGTCGTGCTGACAGCCGAGCGTGTCGACAACGAACTGCTCGTGCTCGAGAAATGGCGGATCACGACGCCGCTGGTCTTCGAGTCAGCTGCCGGCACGAGCCACGCGATCGACATGACCATCGGCTCGGTCCGGGTCACCCCTGGACGCGTCGAGTCCTCGACCTGGGAAGGCAGCCAGCCCGTCAGCTGGGTCCCGTTCACCGCGTACCCCGGCATCTACCCGGTCACCGGAGCCGAGTCGGACTTCTACTCGGTCGCGAGCGAGCCGGTGCGCGTCGGCCAGCCGGTCGAGCAGTCCGTACCTGACCGCAACGTCGTCTACACGCCAACGGACGCACTCGAAACGGCCGTTGAAGCAGCGGTCACACAGAAGATCGACGACTGCGCTGCAACAACGACCGCAGCAACAGACGGCTGCCCGTTCGGCACGTACGTCTCCACCTCGAACACGACCGTGACGTGGTCGGTGGCCAGCTACCCCACCGTCACGATCAGCACGACCTCCAACAGCTTCGAACTCGAGAACGGGATGGCGAACTACACCTATTCGGGGAGAGGCGGCCGGGCCGTCACCGGTTCCGGCGCGATTCGAGGCACAGGCTCGTACACCGTCGAAGGTGACGCCGTCACCGTGGAGTTCAACTGATTCCGGGGCCGTCCGGACCCAGGCGACGACCTAGTTCGCGTCGTCAGGGCCCAGCGCGTCGATTCCCGTTGGCGCATCCACCGCCCCGCCGAAGCGGCGATCGCGCCCCGCGTAGCGCTCGATGGCCTCCCACAGGTCGGTTCGGGAGAAGTCAGGCCACAGGGTGTCGAGGAAGCACATCTCGGCGTAGGCCGCCTGCCAGAGGAGGAAGTTGCTCGTGCGCTGCTCACCGCTCGAGCGCACGAAGAGGTCCACATCCGGCATCTCCGGGTCGTAGAGGTGCTTGGCGATCGTCTGCTCGGTGACACGCTCAGGCCGGAGCTTTCCGGAACGAACCTCCTCGGCGATGCTCTTCACCGCATCCGCGATCTCCAGGCGGCCCCCATAGTTGACGCACATCGTGAGCGTCATCCTCGTGTTGTCCTTGGTCAGACGCTCGGCCAACTGCAGGTCCTTGATGACCGACTTCCACAGTCGCGGTTCACGCCCTGCCCAGCGGATGCGCACGCCCCACTCGTTCAGCTGATCACGCTGCCGATGCAGGACATCCCGGTTGAAGCCCATGAGGAAGCGCACCTCCTCGGGCGAGCGCTTCCAGTTCTCCGTCGAGAAGGCATACGCGCTGAGGTGCTTCACCCCGACCTGCAGGGCCCCCGCGACGACATCCAGCAGCGCTGCCTCGCCAGCCCGGTGCCCCTCGATCCTCGGGAGCCCGCGCTGGTTCGCCCACCTCCCGTTTCCGTCCATGACAACGGCAACGTGCGAGGGGACCTCGGCCGCTTCGAACTCCGGCGGGTAGACACCCGTCCAGTCGACGGGCTTGAAGTCCTGCGTCGGCCTGCTCCGGCTCATGCCTTCTCCTCAATGGTGGGCTCGAGGCCCTGCTGGCTGGTGGACGCGCTCGTGCTCGCCGGCTCGAGCCTGCCGAGCAGGCGATCATGTTCAAGTACCTGCATGGAGCGGAGCTTCTTGTCGAGGTACTGCTGCGAGTACGCCGAGACGATACCGCTCGCGCGCGCCCGCGGCGGCCCCTCGATGGAATCCAGCGTGTCCCAGTCGCCAGAGAGCAGGGCACGCACCGCTTCGATGGTCGGCGAGTCGACTCTCACCACCCCAGCAGGCGTGCACCGCGAGCAGACGACTCCCCCGAGCTGCACGCTGAACCGCTCGTGCGGCCCGGGCGCTCCGCACCTTGCACAGTCGTCCAGTGCAGGCGCCCACCCGGCCAGCGACAGCGCGCGGAGCAGGTAGGAGTCGAGCACGTCCTGAGACGCTCTCGCGCCCAGCGTGAGTGCACGGAGGGCTCCGATCACCAGCGTGTACTGCTGAGGCGAAGGCTCCGCCTCAGCGATGCGCTCGGCGGCCTCGACGATCACGGATGCCGCCGAGTACCTGGAGTAGTCGTCGACGAGGTCCCGGCCGTAGGCAGCCAGCGTGACTGCCTGCGTGACGGTGTCGAGGTTGCGTCCCGCGTAGCACTGCACATCCACGACCATGAAGGGCTCGAGTCTCGCCCCGAATTTCGACGAGGTGCGTCTGACTCCGCGAGCCACCGCCCTCACCTTGCCGCGTTCCTTCCCGAGCAGCGTCACGATGCGATCGGCTTCGCCGAGGCGCTGAGTGCGAAGGACAACCGCCTCGTCACGATAGGTGGGCATCCACCAAGTATGACCCTCCGCGCGTCGAGCGGCGTGAACCACGCGTGATGACGCGGATGACGGCGACGCCGCTGTGGGAGCATTGAGAACATGGATTCGCCCGCCACGACGCTCCCCCTCTGGCTGGACCTCACCGCTATCGCGATCGGCGCGATCACCGCGGCCATGGTCGCTGAGCAGTTCCGTGACAAGAAGCTCGATTGGCTCGGCGTCGTGATCATCGGCATCACCGTGGGTCTCGGCGGCGGCATCATCCGCGATCTCCTGCTCGGCATCCGCCCGGTCAGCATGGAGACGGAGTGGTTCCTCTTCACGGCAGGAGCCGCGGCGCTCGGCGGCATGCTGCTGCAGCGCCTGCTTCGGCGCATGGACGGCCTCGTCTCCGTGCTCGACGCCGCAGCGCTCGGCTTCTTCTGCGCGGTCGGCACCCTCAAGGCCATGAACTTCGACCTCCCCATACTGCCGACGCTCCTCGTCGGCACCGTGACAGCGGCCGGCGGCGGCGTCGTCCGCGACATGCTGTTGGGGATGCCCGTCGGCATCCTCTTCGTCGGGTCGCTGTACGCGATAGCGGCCACGGCCGGCAGCGCGGCGTTCGTGCTCGCGGACCACTTCGGGGTCTCCCAGATCATCGGCATCGTGATCTGCGTGGCAGTGACCTTCGCAGTGCGCATGGCGAGCGTCTGGTTCGGCCTCAGCCTCCCCGAGCAGATAGCCCTGCGCATGCCGAGATTCCGACGGTCTCCTCGCACGGGCAAGACGGAGCGGGAGCGCCCCTTCACGGATCAGGAGATCCTCGAGGCGTCCGGCTTCCATGCCCTCGACACCCGGCCGATCGCCATTCTCGAGGAAAAGCGAGCGCACCTGGAACAGAAGGGGGCGAGCAGCCCGAACTCGGAGTGACCTCCGGTCGGGCGCTCGCCCCCTCGCTTGCGTTCGAGTGACGTCGCGCGTCTTTAGGCGACTGTCGTGAGCTGTGCGTCCAGCTCGGCCTCGGTCTGCCCGCGCAGGGCGCGGTTCACACCAGAGACGATTGCCTTGAGCGATGCCGTCGAGATATCGCTGTCGATACCGACACCCCAGAGGCGCACGCCAGCGACATTGAGCTCGATGTAGGCCGCGGCGCGCGCGTCGCCACCGACGGACAGTGCATGCTCGACATAGTCGAGCAGCTCGACCTGCAGGCCCTGCTCCCCCAACAGCTTCATGAACGCGTCCAGCGGGCCATTGCCCGTCGAAGCGTGGTCCGCGACCGCGGCCCCGTCCCGCAGCGAGACGCTGAGATCGACGGCACCGTCGAGCGCCGAGCTCGTCGCCGTCCGGAACAGCTCGAAGCGGCCCCACTTGTGCTGCTCGCTCTCGGCAGGCAGGTACTCGTCGTTGAAGATGCGCCAGATCGCATCGGTCGACACCTCGCCACCCTCGGAGTCCGTCTTGTTCTGCACGACTCCCGAGAACTCGATCTGCAGGCGACGCGGCAGGTCAAGGTTGTGGTGCTCCTTGAGCAGGTACGCGACGCCACCCTTGCCCGACTGCGAGTTCACGCGGATGACAGCCTCGTAGCTGCGTCCGAGGTCACGTGGATCGACGGGCAGGTACGGTACCTCCCAGGTGAGCTCGTCGACCGGGACGCCGAGCGCCTCGGCCTTCGCGGCCATGGCCTCGAAGCCCTTCTTGATGGCGTCCTGGTGCGACCCGGAGAACGCCGTGTAGACGAGGTCTCCACCCCACGGTGCACGCTCACCGACCGGCAGCTGCGTGCAGTACTCGACCGTGCGACGGATGCCGTCGATGTCAGAGAAGTCGATCTGCGGGTCGATGCCCTGCGTGAACATGTTCACGCCGAGCGTCACCAGATCGACGTTGCCCGTGCGCTCGCCGTTCCCGAAGAGGCAACCCTCGATGCGGTCGGCGCCAGCCAGGTAGCCCAGCTCAGCAGCCGCGACGCCGGTCCCGCGGTCATTGTGGGGGTGCAGCGACAGCACGACGCTCTCGCGACGCGTCAGGTTTCGGTGCATCCACTCGATCGAGTCCGCGTAGACGTTCGGCGTCGACATCTCGACGGTCGCGGGCAGGTTGATGATGACGGGACGCTCTGGGCTCGCGTCGAACCCCTCGATGACCTGGTTGCAGATGTCAACCGCGAAGTCGAGCTCCGTGCCCGTGTAGCTCTCGGGCGAGTACTCGTAGAAGATCTTCGTGTCCGGCAAGATCGCCTCCGCCTCGCGGCACAGGCGCACTCCTTCGAGCGCGATGTCGATGATGCCCTGGCGATCCTTGCGGAACACGACCTCACGTTGGAGGACGCTCGTCGAGTTGTAGAGGTGGACGATCGCCTGCTTGGCCCCCTTCAGGGACTCGAAGGTTCGCGTGATGAGGTGACCGCGAGCCTGCGTCAGCACCTGGATCGTCACGTCATCGGGGATGACGTTCTCTTCGATGAGCGAGCGCACGAAGTCGAAGTCGGTCTGACTGGCCGACGGGAAGCCCACCTCGATCTCCTTGTAGCCCATACGGACCAGCAGATCGAAGAGCGCGCGCTTGCGCTCAGGGGACATCGGGTCGATGAGCGCCTGGTTTCCGTCGCGCAGGTCGACTGCGCACCAACGGGGTGCGCGCTCGATGCGCTTCGATGGCCAGGTGCGATCCGGCAGGTCGACTGCGATCTGCTCGTGGTGCGGGATGTAGCGATGCGCTGGCATCGACGACGGCTGCTGCATGTTCTTCATTTTTGGCTCCGAGATTAGCTTCGAGACGTGCTAAGCCGACAGCAGACTCCGCGGCGAGGGGGCTTAGAGCGAAGCCTCGCCGCGGCAGCGAAGAAGGAGGGTGCCGAACAGCATTGTCACAGCGTAACACCGAGGCAGGAGTTCACTTGCTCCGTCAGTTGAGTCCGTGCTCGTACGCGAAGACGACGAGCTGCACGCGGTCTCGCAAGCCGAGTTTCGCGAGCACCCGCGAGATGTGGGTCTTCACGGTCGCTTCGCTCAGGAACTCCTGGCGCGCGATCTCGCCGTTCGAGAGCCCCCGAGAGGCCAGCGCGAACATCTCGCGTTCGCGCTCGGTGAGCGTCGTGAAGCGCTCTGGAACCGCCCTCGTCGCTGGCACGGCAGCCGAGTATCTGCGGATGAGGTCCGCAGTCGCCTGGGCGGCGAAGACCTCCGCTCCCGTTGCCACCGTGCGAACCGCTGCCAACAGGAACTCAGGGTCGGCGTCCTTCAGGAGGAAGCCGCTCGCGCCGGCGCCGACAGCTTTCGCGACCGCCTCGTCGAGGTCGAAGGTCGTGAGCACCAGGATTCGCGTGGCGGAGCCGCTCGCGACGATCTGCTTCGTCGACTCCAGGCCGTCCTGGCCGGGCATGCGCACGTCCATGAGCATCACGTCCGGCTTGAGGGCCTTCGCCAGCGAGACGGCCGCGACACCGTCGCTGGCCTCGCCGATGAAGCGCATGTCGTCCTGGCTGTCGATGAGCATCCGGATTCCACTGCGGAACAGCGGCTGGTCGTCGACGAGTGCGACGGTGATCTGACTGCTGGTCACAGTGTGGGCCTCTCGGTTGTCGGGCGAGGGCGTTCGCCCATGAGCTCTTCGGTGGTCGGCGGCTCTGCTGAGACGAGCGGCAGCCACGCGTGGACGCGGAACTGCCCGCCGAGTCGCTCCGCCTGCACGTTACCGCCTGCTATCCCGATGCGCTCGGCCATGCCGACGAGACCGTGTCCGCTCTCGACCCGCGGACGCGGTGGATCCGCGACGGCGTTCACGATGGTGATCTCGAACACCTGTCCCCAGCTCAGGCGCACCACAACCTGCTGCGTCGCATCGCCGTGCTTGAGGACGTTGGTGAGCGACTCCTGCACCAGCCGGAACACCGCGCCCTGGGCTTGCGTGGTGAGCGCTCGAGGTTCGCCTCGCGTTTCGAGCTGCAGATCGAGTCCCGCCGCCCGCATCCGCGAATACAGTGCTGGCAGTTCCTCGAGCCCTGGCTCTGGCCCAGCTTCCTGGCTGTGCCTGAGCTGTCCGAGGAGTCCGCGAACGTCGACGAGTGCGCTCCGCGCCGTCGACGAGATCGTCACGAGCGCAGCTTCCGCCGTCTCTGGGCTGCTCTTCATGGCGTACCTGGCGCCGTCGGCCTGGGCTACGACGACGGCAAGCGAATGTGCGACGACGTCGTGCATGTCGCGCGCGATCTGGGTGCGCTCCTGCTCGGCCGTCAGCTGCTCCTTGGCGCGGATGCGCTCGAGCTCGACGATCGCCGCTCGGTTCTTCACCTCCTGCGCCCGCAGGTGCATCCGGCGCAGCAGCCCAGCCAGCCAGGCCACGACTCCAGCGCCGACGAAGAGGAGCCAGATCAGCGCCGCCGCGAAGAGGAACTCGTCGCGGCTGCCCTCGACGTTCGTGGCGATCGAGTCCCACGTGAAGGTGCTGGAGTTCCAGTGCGGGATGAGGGCGACGATGATCGTCGGCGCGAAGACCCCGTATGCCCCCGAGGTGACGAGCAGTGCACGGCTCCCGTAGGCGACCGCAGCGTAGATGCTGAGATAGATCGCCACGTCCTGCGGGTGCGGACCGAACGCGAAGATCGATTTCAGGAGAGCCGCGAGCACGACGATCAGAAAACTCGGCCATGGCGCGTACCGACGGATGATGATGGCGACCGTGAAGAGCACCCAAGATGGCAGGAGCAGCCAGGTCAGCGTGCTTCCGTCCGCGGCGTTGTAGTCGAACGGCAGCCCGAAGGTGATCGCGAAGAGCACTCCCAGGATGATGTCGGTCACCCACTGAAGCCAGGTCAGGCGGCGGGTGTGGCTCTTCCAGAGATGTGCGATGGCAAGGAGAAGCGGCTCCCGCGCGCCCTGTGCGGCGGCGGGAGCCTCGTCCTGACCTGGCTCAGAACCCGAGACGACCGAGCTGCTTCGGGTCACGCTGCCACTCCTTCGCCACCTTCACGCGGATCGAGACGATGACTCGCCCCTCGGTGATCTGCGAGATCTCGCGTTGCGCCTGTTCGCGGATGCGCTTCAGTCGCTCCCCGCCTCGGCCGATGATGATGCCCTTCTGGCTGTCGCGCTCGACGACGATGTTGACGTAGAGCTCACGCGTGACGCCGTCGTCGCGCGTGACGACCTCCTCGACGGTGACGGCGATCGAGTGAGGGAGCTCGTCGTGCACTCCCTCGAGCGCAGCCTCACGCACGAGCTCCGCCGCGCGCTGCTCGAACGACTCCTCGGTCTTCATGTCGCTCGGGTAGAGCTGCTCTGATTCCGGGAGGAGCCCGAGGATGATGCCGGTGAGCGTGTCGAGCTGGATGTCCTCGGCAGCGGAGACGGGGATGATGTCGTCCCACTCGCGGAGACCCTGCACGTCGACGAGGCGCGACGCGAGGACGTCGCGGCTCACCGTCTCCGCCTTGGTCACGATCGCGATCTTGCGAGCCTTGGGTGCCTCCTCGAGCTGCTCGTTGATGAAGCGGTCACCGGGCCCGACCGGCTCGTTCGCAGGCACACAGAAGCCGATGACGTCAACCTCGGCGAGAGTCGCGTGGACGACGTCGTTGAGGCGCTCGCCGAGCAGCGTGCGCGGCCGGTGCATGCCAGGCGTGTCGACGATGATGATCTGCCCGTCTTCGCGGTGGACGATACCGCGCACCGCCCGACGGGTTGTCTGCGGCTTGTCGGAGATGATGGCGATCTTCTCGCCGACAAGCGCGTTCGTCAGGGTCGATTTGCCCACGTTGGGGCGACCAACGAAGGTCACGAATCCTGCTCGGTAGTTCGTCATGCTTCGATTCCTGACTCTTGAAGTGGTTCCAGGCGACGCGCCAGGACGGTGAGGATGCGCTTACGGGGTCCGACTCGCTCGGCGACGAGCTCGATGCCGTCTACGACCGCTCTGTCCCCGCGCTCGGGGATCTTCGACAGCGATTTCGCGAGGAGGCCGCCCACGGAGTCGACGTCGTCGAACTCGAGTTCGATGTCGAACAGGTCCCCGAGCTCTCCGGTCGCGAGGCGAGACGACACTCGGTATCTTCCGTCGAGCAGCTTCCGCGGCTCGTCATTCGGTCGATCGTACTCGTCGCTGATCTCGCCGACGAGCTCCTCGATGAGGTCCTCGAGGGTCACGAGGCCCGCGATGCCCCCGTACTCATCGACGACCATCGCGAGGTGCGTCGCGGATGCCTGCATGCGCCGCAGCAGCAGGTCGGCCCTGAGCGACTCGGGAACGAAGTCCGCTGGCCGCGCCAGCTCGACGGCGGGCTTGGTCTCGTGCGAGTCCTGCAGCGAATGGCGCACGAGGTCCTTGAGGTAGAGCACTCCGAGGATGTCGTCGCTGTCGCGACCGACGACGGGAGCGCGAGAGATCCCTGTCTCCAGGAACTGCTCGAGTGCTTCCCGCACCCGTTCATCGCCGTCGACCGTGACCATGTCCGTCCGGGCGACCATGACCTCACGGACGAGTCTGTCGGAGAACTCGAACACGGAGTGGATGAGTTCCCGGTCACCGTGCTCGAGGACCTTGAGCTCGGCCGCCTCATCGACCATGTTGAGCAGCTCCTCCTCGCTCGAGACCGAGCCCAGCCGCTGCGGACGCCCGGGTGTGACGCGGTCGCCCAGCACGACCAGGAGGTCTGCGACCGGCCCGATGACGACTCGGACGGCGCGCGCGATCGGTGCCGCGAAGCTCATGACCTGCTGAGGATGCGCTCGGGCGACGCTTCTGGGACTCGTTCCCGCGATGATGAACGACACCAGGATCATGATGGCCACCGACACCAGGAAGGCCTGCCACTTGACGTCGAACAGGTCGGTCAGGATGAGCGTGACCAGGACCGCAGACATGCTCTCGAAGAGCACCCGCGCGAAGGTCAGCGCGTTGCTGTGCGCGCCAGGATCGGCAGCGATCGCTTCGATCGACCGCTTGGCGCGGCTGCCGGCAGCGACCTGCTCGAGCTCCGGACGGGAAAGACGTGCGATGACCGCTTCCGTAGCGGCAAGCAACCCGCTCATCGCCACCATCAGGACGATGGCGGCGACGAGCAGAGCCGCTGTCATCTGGCGCGCTTCCTCTCCTGAAGATGGAAGCCGACGAGGAGATCGCGCTGGAGCCCGAACATCTGCTTCTCTTCTTCTGGTTCGGCGTGGTCGAAGCCGAGGAGATGCAGGACGCCGTGCGTGGTGAGCAGCAGCAGCTCGTCCATCATGGAGTGGCCAGCAGCCTTCGCCTGGTCGGTCGCGACCTGTGGGCACAGCACGATGTCGCCGAGCAGTCCTGGAGGGGTCTGCCTGTCGACGTTTCCCGGCCTGAGCTCGTCCATCGGGAAGCTCAGCACGTCCGTGGGGCCCGGCTCCCCCATCCACTGGACGTGCAGCTCCTCCATGGGGCCGACCTCGACGAGCACGATGGCGAGTTCCGACTCCGCGTGCACATGCAGCTGGTCGAGCGCGTACGCCGCGACCCGCTGCAGCGCGCCCTCGTCCACCTCGTAGCTGGCCTCGTTGTTGACCTCGATGCTCATCGGCTCGCGTTCCTGTCCTGGCGGAGGTGTCCGTCCGCCTGCTTCTTCTGGTCGTACTCGGTGTAGGCATCGACGATGCGCGCCACGAGCGTGTGCCTGACGACGTCATCGCTGGTCAAGTGCGAGAAGTGCACTTCATCGATCCCGCCGAGCACGTGGGTGACGAGCTTCAGGCCAGAGGCGCCCATGGGCAGGTCGAGCTGGGTGATGTCGCCCGTGACGACCATCTTCGAACCGAAGCCGAGCCTCGTGAGGAACATCTTCATCTGCTCCGGCGTCGTGTTCTGCGCTTCATCGAGCACGACGAACGCATCGTTCAGCGTGCGTCCGCGCATGTAGGCCAGCGGTGCGACCTCGATCGTGCCGCTCGCCATGAGCTTGACGACCACCTCGGGGTCGAGCATCTCGTTGAGCGCGTCGAAGAGCGGCCGCAGGTACGGGTCGATCTTGTCGTTGAGTGTTCCGGGCAGATACCCGAGTCGCTCGCCGGCTTCGACGGCGGGGCGGGTCAGGATGAGGCGCGTGACCTCCTTGCGCTGCAGGGCCTGGACGGCTTTCGCCATCGCGAGGTACGTCTTGCCGGTTCCGGCCGGTCCGATGCCGAAGACGATGGTGTTGTCGTCGATCGCATCCACGTACTGCTTCTGGCCCAGCGTCTTTGGACGGATGACCTTGCCCCTTGACTGGACGATGGCCTGACCGAGCACATCGGTCGGAGTCTCCTCACCCCGGTCGATGAGACGCTGCGAGCGCTCGACCTGAGCCGGCTCGAGGTCGACGCCGCTCCTGGCCATCGCCGTGATCTCGCGCAGCAGCGCCTCAGCTGCCGCGACGTCACTCCGCTGGCCGCTGAACGTGATCTCGTTGCCGCGGGCGAGCACGCGCACGCGAGGGTGCTCGCGCTCCACTGACTTGAGCAACCGGTCGCCTGGCCCGAGGAGGCGCACCATGGCGACACCCTCGACCGTCGTGGTCTGCTCTACGAAGTCGCCCTCGGCGCTCGAATGCTCGGCGCCGTGGGTCGATGAACTGTCTTGACTAGGCAAGGGATCCTTCCGAGAGTCCTCCGCCGAGGACGTGAGCGTGAACATGGAAGACGGTCTGGCCTGCGGCCGCTCCCGAGTTGAAGATGAGTCGGAACTCGCTGTCCGTGTGCTGGTCCGCGAGCCCCTGCGCGACGGCGACGACCTCGGCGAGAAGCTCGGGGTTGCCGGCAGCCAGCTGCGAGACGTTCGCGTACTCCTGGGTCTTGGGGACAACAAGCAGGTGCACTGGCGCCTTCGGGCTGATGTCCTTGAACGCGATGACCCGTTCGGACTCGAACACGATGTCGGCTGGGATCTCGCGGTTGATGATGCGCGTGAAGATGGACGGCTCTGAACTCGACATGCACCCAGCCTACGACTCGGCGGCGCCGTGGAACCGCGAGTCCCACGAGCCGCTGAGCGCGAGGATCGCGGCGATGGCCGCGGGCGCCGCGCTCGACGTGCGAAGGACACCAGCGCCGAGGTGCACACGCCTGCCGCCGACCGCCTCGAACTGGGCGAACTCGCTGGCGTCGATCCCGCCCTCTGGCCCGACAACCAGCGTCAGGCTCCCGACACCTGACGGCAGATCAGGCCCGAGTGCTTCCTTGAGCGAGGTGTCGCCGAGCGGATCGAGCACAAGCAGCGGACCGTCGGCGGCGAGCCCAGCCACCTCAGCGGTGGTGTGGATCGGAGCGACCTCGGGCACCCACGCCGAAAGGCTCTGCTTGCTGGCCTCCCTTGCCACGGAAGCCCACCGTTCCCGACCCTTGTCGGCCTTCTGGTCCCAGCGGCTCACGCTGCGCTTCGCCTGCCACGGCACGAACGCGGCTGCGCCGAGCTCGGTCGCGACCTGCACGGCGAGATCATCGCGGCCGCCCTTCGCGAGAGCCTGCACAACCGTGACCCGGGGCTCTGCTTCCGCGACGCGCCTGGCTGTGATGACGTTCACGACGGCACGGTCGCGCTCGAGCGCTGCCAGCTCTCCGTCCACGATGAAGCCGCGCCCGTTGCCGAGCTGCACGCGCTCGCCGACGCGCATCCGCGCGACCCCCATGTGCTTGGCCTCCCCGCCGCGGATCTCGGCGACATCGCCGGCGAGAAGCCCCACGTCGAGGTCCTCAGCGAGGTAGAGCCACGCCATGTCAGCGGCCGAATCGGTCGCGCAGCTTCGAGAACATTCCCTGCTTCTCACGGGCGAGACGGGGAGCCTCATGCCGGTGGCGCGCCGCGAACTCCTCGATCAGCTTCCGTGACTTGCCGTCAAGCTTCGCGGGGGTCACGACCTGCACTGCGATGTCGAGGTCACCGCGATGCGTCGAACGCAGTCGAGTGATACCTCGGCCTCGCACGGTGAGCACCTCACCCGACTGGACACCCGCCGGGATCTGCAGTTCAACGTCTCCGTCGAGTGCCCCGACCGTGGTCGATGTGCCGAGGATGGCGTCCGCCATCGACACTTCGATGATGCACTGCAGGTCATCACCGTCGCGCGAGAAGACCTCGTGAGGTCGTACTCGGATCTCGAGATAGAGGTCGCCGTTCGCTCCCCCGGCAGGACCAGCTTCACCGCGGCCCGGGAGGTGGATGCGGAGGCCCGAGTCGACTCCAGACGGGATATCGACGGGAATGCTCACATTGGCACGCACGCGCCCCTGCCCATGGCAGGTGTCGCACGGGTGCTCGATGACCGTTCCGTAGCCCCGGCACTGCGCACACGGCTGGTTCGTGACGACCATGCCGAGGATCGAGCGCACCTGGCGCTGCACTGATCCCGCTCCACCGCAGGCGGAGCACGTCGTGGGCGACGTGCCGGGCGCGCAGCACGTGCCCTGACAGTTCTCGCAGGCGATCGCCGTCGTGACCTCGAGATCGCGGTGGGTGCCGAACATGACCTCGTCGAGGTCCAGCTCGACGCGCACGAGCGCGTCCTGCCCACGCTCCGCACGGGAGCGGGGACCGCGGGAACCCTGCTGGCCGAAGAACGTCTCGAAGATGTCGCCGAAGCCGCCGAACGACTGCCCGTCCGGCCCGCCCTGGTCGTACTGCCTGCGCCGCTCAGGATCGCTGAGCGTGTCATAGGCGTGCGTGACGGACTTGAAGCGCTCCGCGGCATCCTCGGAGGGGTTGACGTCCGGGTGCAGCTGGCGGGCCAGCTTGCGGTAGGCCTTCTTGATCTCGTCCTGGGAAGCCTCGCGGCTCACGCCGAGCACGTCGTAGTGGTCTGCCAAGAGTGGCGACTCCTTCTTTGCATCTGTGATTGTCGTGCCTGTGTTGCCAGGCGCGGGGTGCATCCGTCGGTGAACCGGACGGTGTCGGTCAGTCGTCGAGGTGTCTGTCGTCGAGCACCCGTGACAGGTAACTCGCAACGACCCGAACGGCCTGGATATTCCTCGGGTAGTCCATTCTCGTCGGTCCGACGACGCCAAGGCGCGCATCGCTGCCCGAGCTTCGATACCCGCTCGTGAGGATCGCCGTCTCACCGAGCCCGAGGTCGACGTTCTCCTGCCCGATGCTCACCGAGTACGCGTCGGTACTCGAGTGGAGCTCGTCGAGGAGGCGCAACAGAACGACCTGCTCCTCGATGGCCTCGAGCACGGGAAGGATGCTCGAGGGGAAGTCACGCTCGGTGCGAGCGAGGTTGGCGGTGCCGGCCATGACCAGGCGCTCCTGGCGGTGCGCGAGGACGAGCTCGAGCAGGTTGGCCACGACGGGGGCGAAGAGCTCCGCGTCCCGCGCACCCATGATGCTGCTCACGTCTCGCAGCTCAGCGGAAGCCTGAGCGACGGTCCTGCCGACCAGCCGACCCGCGAGCCGGTCACGCAGCACATGCAGCTGCTCGACGCTCACCTCCGCGCGAAGATGGCCTATGCGCTGTTCGACGCGTCCGGAATCCGTGATGAGGACCGTGAGGACACGCATGCTGGAGAGCAGCACGAACTCGACGTGCTGGATCGAGGCGTTGGCGAGCGAGGGGTACTGCGCGATCGCCACGGAGTTCGTGAGCTGCGCGAGCAGACGCACCGACCTGCCGAGGACCTCGTCTACGTCCTCGCTGCCTTCGATGAACGTCTCGATCGCGCGGCGCTGCGCTCCGGAGAGCGGTCTGAACTCGGCGAGCCTGTCGACGAACAGTCGGTAGCCCTTGTCCGTCGGGATGCGTCCGGACGACGTGTGCGGGGCGACGATGAGCTCGGCATCCTCGAGCTGCGCCATATCGTTGCGGATGGTCGCCGCGGAGACGCCGAAATCATGGCGGTCGGCGATCGACTTCGAACCGACGGGTTCACGACTCGTCACGTAGTCGGTGACGATGACCCGGAGCACCTGCATGCTTCTGTCTGAAACCACGATGCCCCTCCCTCTGCCAACCGATGAGAGCCGTGTTGGCACTCCGAACCTGAGACTGCCAATCCTACCGCGTTCGGCACCTCGCACCAGCGGAACGCCCAGGCCCGTGCAGAGGAACCCGATTAGCCTGGAGCGAAACCGTCGAGAGGAATCCCGTGTCTGATCACAATGCACCGACTCCGCCGCGAGGGCCCGAGGATTCCGCTCACCAGCAGCCGTACAGTCAGCCGGGGCCATACGGACAGCAGCCACCGTACGGCCAGCAGCCACCGCCTGGCCAGCAGGCCCCGTACGGGCAGCCGCCACAGTACGGGCAGCACCCATTCCAGTACCAGGGCCCGGCGAGCCAAGCTCAGGCAGAACCCCCGCTGACGGCCGCCGGCGACCGTCTCGTCGCGACCTTCGACCACCTGCTCAACATCGTGGCGCCCGCAGTCGGACCCCTCATCCTCTGGCTCATCACGAGGAGACGCGGCCCCCTGGCCAACAGCGAGGGTCGAGAGGCGCTGAATTTCGGGATCACTGCGGCGATCGTCTACGTGGGTATCGGGGTGGTCTCACTGCTCTCGCTGTTCGGCGGCCCGTTGGCGCTGCTCGTCTCGATGCTCTACCCGTTGCTCTGGGTCGCCATCGTGGTCTACGCGATCCTCGGTGCCGTGCAGGCGAACCAGGGCCGCCCCTACCGGTACCCGGTCACCTTCCGCTTCGTCAGCTGAAGCGGCTCAGGCCGCGATTCGCCGGACGATGGCGTCCGCCATGAGGCGACCGCGGAGCGTCGGTACGAGCCTGCCCCGGAGCGCTGCTCGACCATCGACGAGCGATTCGGCGATGAGCTCGGCCACGACGCTCGAATCTTCGAGCTCGGCGATGGCAAGTCCCTCCCTCAGCCGTGAGCCGAGCATGATCCGCTCGAACTTCCTCGTCGCCTCGTCGAGCACCTCGCGGCCCATCGCCGGGGTGTCTCCGGCGGCGAGCCTCGAGGCGTAGGCGCTCGGATGCTTGGCATTCCACCACCGCACACCACCGACGTGGCTGTGCGCGCCCGGGCCGAAGCCCCACCAGTCTGCGTCTCGCCAGTACGACAGGTTGTGGCGAGACGGATGCTCGCCTCGCAGCGACCAGTTGCTGACCTCGTACCATTCGAAGCCAGCCGCCGCGAGACGTTCTTCGGCGAGCTCGTACATGTCTGCCTGCAGGTCGTCGTCCACTGCTGGCACGTCACCACGACGGATCTGCCTCGCGAGCTTGGTGCCGTCTTCGATGATGAGCGCATAGGCGCTCACGTGCAGCGGCTCCTGCGCAAGGGCCATGTCGAGCGAGCGACGCCAATCGTCGAGCGACTCCCCCGGGGTGCCGTAGATGAGATCGAGGCTCGGCTCGAGGCCGACGCGCTTCGCGGCTGCGACGACGATCGGGATGCGCGCCGGGTCGTGTGTGCGCTCGAGCACGGCGAGGACGTGAGGGACCGCGGACTGCATTCCGAAGCTGACCCGCGTGACCCCAGCTGCCTTGAGTTCCGCGAGTTCGCGTTCGCCGACGGAGTCAGGATTCGCTTCGACGGTCACCTCGGCATCTGGTGCGAGGCCCCAGCGGCTGCGAACCCCCTCGAGCATCGCGGCGAGGTCGCTGACCGGGAGCAGGGTCGGGGTTCCACCACCGAAGAAGACCGTCGAGACGGGGCGTGGCGAGCTGCTCAGGACACGCTCGGCGATCTCCATCTCCTTCTCCACCTCGCCCGCGTAGCTCGAGCGGGAGACCCCGCCGAGCTCCTCAGCCGTGTAGGTGTTGAAGTCGCAGTAGCCGCATCTCACGCGACAGAAGGGGACGTGGATGTAGACGCCGAAGTCTCGTCCCGCCGCGCCCACGAGGGCCTGGGCTGGGAGCTCGCCGCTCGCGGGCACTGGCTCGCCGAGCGGGAGCACGCTAGGCGCCAAGGTGGCCGTTCGGCTGGGCCCAGGTCAGGGCGCGAGTCTCGTGTTGCACCCGCACAGCCTAGGCGCAATCCAGCGCCCGATCAGCCGAGCACCACCTGGCATTGCGCTCCCGCCCAACTGAGGCGACTACCGTCGACATCATGAGCACCCAGGCGACCTCCCCAAAGCACGTTCTCGTCTCCGGAGCATCCGGGATGATCGGCCACAGCCTCATCGAGGAGCTTCACGCGCACGGCCATCGCGTCACGAGACTCGTCCGACGCGAGCCGAAGGACCGGAGCGAGTTCAGATGGAATCCCGCGCAGCGCACGCTCGACGCGAGAGTGCTCGAGGGTGTCGATGCGGTTGTGAACCTCTCTGGGTCGCCGCTCAGCAAGCTGCCGTGGACCTACAACGTGAAGAAGGAGATCCTGCGCTCGCGAGTCAACGCGACGCTCACGATCACGGGGGCGATGGCGGCCTCGGCGAACCCCCCGGCGCTGCTCATCAACGGATCGGCGTCTGGAGCCTACGGCGACCGACCCGGCCAGCTGCTCGACGAGGAGTCCGCGCTCCCCGAGACCGACGAGTTCCTCCCCCGCGTCGTCGACAGGTGGGAGCGCGCGGCGCAGACAGCCCCTGAGGGAACTCGTGTTGTGCTCGCCCGCACCGGGCTGGTCCTCGGACGAGGCGGCGTCCTCACGGTCCTGAAGACGCTCGCCAGCGTCGGCCTCCTGTCCCAGCTCGGCGACGGAACACAGCACTGGCCGTGGATCAGCCTCCGCGACGAAGTCCGTGCGCTGAGGTTCCTGCTCGAATCCGAGGACGCAGCGGGCGCATACAACCTGGTTGGTCCGACGCCGGCAACCGCGGACGAGATCCAGCAGCAGCTCGCGACCGAACTCGGGCGCCCCTACAAGCTCAAGGCTCCGTCGACGCTCATCGATCTCACGCTGCAGAAGGCCGGTCGTGAGCTGTTCCTCGCAGACCAGGAGATCCGGCCGAAGCGACTCCTCGACGCCGGCTTCACGTTCAAGGAGCGCACGGCAGGTCTCGCCGTCGAGCTTGCCCTGAAGTCACCGGAATTCCAGCCCGAATCCGGCGCGGGAGTCTGATTCGGGCAGCTCTTTAGTCAGGAGATCGCGGTGGAGGCCTTCTCCAGGCGGATCCCCTCGCGAAGTGCCGCGCGCGCTCGCTTGCGGTCGCCCGACGCCGAGTAGGCAAGGCCGAGACGCATCCAGGTCCGCCAGTCTTCGGGCGCGGCCTCGACTTCTGCCTTCCACCTCGGAAAGTCCTCGTCTGCGGCCTCTCGGACGACTCGTCCGCTTGGTCGCTTCGGCAGGTCGTCCTCTGGCAGCTCCCCCGCCTCAGCGAGGCGTTTGAGCAGCCGCTCCGTCTGCATCCCGAAGAGGAGCTCACGGGCGACGAAGACGACCGCCAGGATCGGGAAGACGATGAGTGCTGCGCCCATGATCTTCGCGACGAGGTCCCCCGCGAACAGGGAGACAGCCATACCAGCGACGAAGACGATGTAGAGGATCAGCAGCAGCGTCACGGCCGCGACCCCGAGCTTGGTGGCCAGGTTGGTCTTCATGAGCGGCCGAGCAGGTCGTCGAGCCCGAGGACCCCGTCGAGGCCGATTGTTGTGCCCTGAGTCGAGGCCGCGTGTGCAATCGCGAGCTTGATGCCCTGCACGTAGGCCTCCTGGGAGACCGTCTCGTGGCGGATCGAGAGCACCTCTCCAGCACCCCCGAAGATCACCTGCTGGTCTGCGACGACACCTCGCAACCGCATGCTGTGGATGGGCACGCCGGCGACGAGCTGCCCTCTCGCCTCCTGGTCAGAGTTTGGCGAGACCAACGGCTGCTCGCGTGCGGCCGCGATGCGCTCCGCTGTCCGCACGGCCGTCCCCGACGGGGAGTCGATCTTCTTGTCGTGGTGGGCTTCGAGGATCTCGACCGAGTCGAAGAACCGCCCGGCCACGCTCGCCAAGGCCGTCCCGAGCACAGAGCCGAGCGAGAAGTTCGGCACGAAGACAACCGCGCGATCGGCCGGGACGAGGCTCGAGACGCGCGCGATGCGCTGCTCATCCCAACCGCTTGTGCCGACGACGACATCGAGTCCATGCTCGAGCGCAAACGGCACCGCAGTCTCCGAGGCCTCGATCCGAGACACGTCCACGAGCACGTCGGCGCCGAGCATCTCGTCAAGCGAGGACGAACTGGTCAGCCCCGAGTGCAGGGCGAGGCCCTCCGTCGAGTCGATGATTCGCTGGAGCAGGGTGCCCATGCGTCCGGACGCGCCGAGCACGGCGACCTGAGTTTCCATGTCCTCAAGCGTACGGGCAACCGCCGACGCTCGATGCGCCGCACCTCGAAGGGAACGCGAGTGCCTGGTCGCGGCTCAGACCGCGATCGAGGTGCTGACGCCCGTGCGAAGCTCGGGTGTCAGATGCGACTGGTCGTTGAAGAGCAGCAGTTCCGCAGGCTTCCGCGTCCGCACGCGGACAACGGTGAGCCCCGTGTTCACGGAGTTGAGCCCGAGCCATCGCCACTCGGGGGCGTCGACCACTCGTCGAACGAATTCGCCGATCACGAAGTTGTGCGTCACCAGGAGCGTGTGGCGATCATCCCTGCTCTTGCTGAAGAACGTGTCGTAGGCATCGCTCATCTGCGCCATTCCAGCCTCGATCACCTCATCGCCGATGCCGCCGAAGAAGCCATCGTAGATTGACGGGGCGCCGTCCTGCCCCGTCGGGATGCAATCGAAGAGGAGCGTGGATTCGAGAGCAGCGGGCCCGCTCGTGTACTGATCGATGACCGCGCTCGTCTCGACAGCACGGTCGAGGGGCGAGGTGTAGGTCTCGCTGAGCGGGACGGCCGCGAGCCGACGACCGATCAGGTGCGACTGCGCACGCCCCCGCTCCGAGAGCGGACCGTCATTGATACCGTGCTCTGCGTTCTCCTGCTCGCCGTGTCTCACGAGGTAGAGGTAGTGCGACATCAGCGGCGCTCCAGTTCGTTCCTTGCTTCTGCAGAGAGCTTACCGACGGCCGATGCGACGAGCTCGCCGCTGAACATGTCGGCCGCGACCGACTGCACTTCGTCGAGCGTCACGGCGTCGACTCGAGACAGGGCCGCCTCGAGGTCGTAGAAGCGTCCCGTGTGGATCTCAGCGCGCCCAAGACGTGACATGCGCGTGTCCGCATCCTCGATCGCCAGCGCGGATCCACCCGCGCTTGCGCTCTTCGCATCTGCGAGCTCCGTGGCGGTCACACCATCCTGCACGAGCTTCTCCGCTTCCTGCCGGAGCACCCGGACCGTCTCGAGGACGTTGTCCGGCGCGCATCCCGCGTACATGCCGGTCACACCGAGGTCGGAGTGGCTTCCGCCGAAGGAGTACACGGAGTACGCGAGTCCCCGCTTCTCGCGGATCTCCTGGAAGAGACGTGACGACATGCCCCCGCCGAAGATGCGGTGCATGAGCCCGAAGGCCTCCCGCCGTGGGTCGAGCTGCGTGATGCCTTGCCCGCCGATGACCAGAGCCAGCTGCTCCAGGGGTCGATCGATGGCCGACAGCGGGCCCGTCGGCACGGCCGATCCGGCCTGCAGCGCCGTCAGCCGTCGGGAGACGGGAGCCGCCTTCGCTTCGAGATCCCAGCCGCCGTCGCGGAGGTTGCGCTCAAGCTGCTCGCGCACGTCATCATGCTTGACCGCCCCGGCGATCGTCACGACCAGTTCCTCCGGGCGGTAATGCTGCCTGTAGGAGCTCCAAACGGCGTCACGGTCGGCGGCCCTGATCGAGGCTGGCGTGCCCCCGATGGGCCTCGCGAGCGGGTGCGTGCCGAGGAGCGTCTCGTAGAAGCGCTCCCAGACGACGTCATTCGGGTCATCATCGGCCATCGCCAGCTCCTCGATGATGACACCCCGCTCGATCTCGAACTCCGCCGCATCGATCGTGCTCGACGTGATCATGTCGCTCAGCACCTCGACCGCCATGGGAAGGTCCGCGTCGCGGACCTTCGCGTGGTAGAGCGTGTGCTCCTTGGCCGTCTGCGCGTTGACCTCGCCGCCGACACGTTCGAACGCGGCGGAGACCTCGAAGGCGGTCCGAGAGGGAGTGCCTTTGAAGAGGAGGTGCTCGAGGAAGTGCGTCGAGCCGTACTCGTGGGGAAGCTCGTCTCGTGACCCCACCGGCACCCACAGCCCGATGCTGGTGCTGGCCGCACCCACCACTTCCTCGGTCAGCAGGCGCACCCCGCTTGGCAGCACGGACCGGCGGAAGAGCCCGCCGTTCGACACACGTGCTTCGATCTCGGGAAGGTCAAGGGGCAGTTCAAGGGCATCGCGCATAACCAGTCAAGCCTAGAGCGTGTTGGCGGTTCGGGCGTCAGCGACGTGAGAACTCCCAGCGTCCCAGGGACGTTCCTGTGGAGAGAGCACGATGGCCCCGCGCAGGAACGCGCGGGGCCATCGTGGTGATGCAGGAGGTGTGCTACTCGGCGCTTGCCTCGAGAGCGACGCCCTCTTCAGCAGCTGCCTCTTCGATCACGGGAGCGAGCGACAGCTTTCCGCGGTCGTCGACCTTCGTGATCTCGACGAGGATCTTCTGGCCGACTCCGAGCACGTCTTCGACGTTCTCGACGCGCTTGCCGCCGGCGAGCTTGCGAACCTCGGAGATGTGCAGGAGGCCGTCCTTGCCAGGAAGCAGGGAGACAAAGGCACCGAACGACGCGATCTTGACGACCGTGCCCAGGTACTGCTCTCCGACCTCGGGGTTCGTCGGGTTGGCGATCGCGTTGACGGCCGCGCGGGCAGCCTCGGCGGACGGGCCATCGACTGCGCCGATGTACACGGTGCCGTCGTCCTCGATCGAGATGTCGGCGCCGGTGTCGTCCTGGATCTGGTTGATGACCTTGCCCTTTGGCCCGATCACCTCGCCGATCTTGTCGATCGGCACGCGGACCGAGATGATGCGCGGAGCCGTGGCTGCGAGCTCGTCCGGCGTGTCGATGACCGCGTTGATCGCCTTGTCGAGGATCTGGATGCGAGCATCGCGAGCCTGCGTCAGAGCGCCATCGAGGACCGACGTCGGGATGCCGTCGAGCTTCGTGTCGAGCTGGATGGCCGTCACGAACTCGGCAGTACCGGCGACCTTGAAGTCCATGTCACCGAGCGCGTCTTCGGCGCCGAGGATGTCGGTGAGTGCCGCGTAGCGCGTCTCGCCGTCGATCTCGTCGGAGACGAGCCCCATCGCGATACCCGCGACAGGTGCGCGCAGCGGCACACCAGCGTTGAGGAGCGAGAGCGTGGACGCGCAGACGGAGCCCATCGACGTCGAGCCGTTGGAGCTGAGAGCCTCTGACACCTGGCGGATCGCGTAGGGGAACTCCTCGCGGCTCGGCAGAACCGGAACGATGGCGCGCTCGGCAAGGAAGCCGTGCCCGATCTCGCGACGCTTCGGCGAGCCGACGCGTCCGGTCTCACCCGTCGAGTACGGCGGGAAGTTGTAGTGGTGCAGGTATCGCTTCGACGTGATGGGCGAGAGCGAGTCGATCTGCTGCTCGAGCTTGAGCATGTTCAGCGTGGTGACGCCGAGGATCTGCGTCTCTCCGCGCTGGAAGATCGCCGAACCGTGCACGCGGGGCACGACATCGACCTCAGCATCGAGCTGGCGGATGTCGGCGACGCCGCGTCCGTCCATGCGCTTGCCTTCACGGAGGATGCGTCCGCGGACGACGTCCTTCGTGACGCTCTTGTACGCAGCCGAGACCTGACCGGCCACGGAAGCGTCGAGCTCACCGCTCTCGATCTTCGCGGCGATCTGCTCCTTGACGCTCGCCTTGAGCGCGTCATCGGCGTCCTGGCGCTCGATCTTGCCGGCGATCTGGTAGACGTCGACGAGGCCATCGTGCGCGAGGGCGGTGACGGCGTCGAGCGCCTCCTGCGTGTAGGGCAGGAAGACGGGGTACTCGACGACGGGCTTCGCAGCCTGGTCAGCGAGCTCCTGCTGTGCCTTCACGAGCTGCGTGAGGAACGGCTTCGCGGCCTCGAGGCCCTGTGCGACGACAGCCTCGTCGGGCTTCTGCGCGCCAGCCTGGATGAGACCCCACGCGTGCTCGGTGGCCTCGGCCTCGACCATCATGATGGCGATGTCTTCGGTGCCGTCGGCCTTCTTCACGATACGGCCGGCGACGGTGAGGTCGAAGACCGCGTCAGCGAGCTGCTCGAACTTGGGGAACGCAACCCACTGGCCGTCGATGAGCGCGAGGCGCACACCGGCGATCGGGCCGGAGAACGGCACGCCGCTGAGCTGCGACGAGAGCGATGCCGCGTTGATCGCGAGGGCGTCGTAGAACTCGCCGGGTGCGATGGAGAGCACGGTGACGACGACCTGGACCTCGTTGCGGAGGCCCTTGACGAAGGACGGACGCAGGGGGCGGTCGATGAGGCGGCAGACGAGGATGGCCTCGGTCGAGGGACGACCCTCGCGGCGGAAGAAGGATCCAGGGATCTTTCCTGCCGCGTAGCTGCGCTCTTCGACGTCGATCGTCAGCGGGAAGAAGTCGAAGTTTTCCTTCGGGTTCTTCGAGATGCTCGTGGCGGAGAGCAGCATGGTCTCGTCGTCGAGGTAGGCGACGGCAGAGCCCTGCGCCTGCTGGGCGAGGCGCCCTGCTTCGAAGCGGATCTTGCGCTGTCCGTGCTTGCCGTTGTCGAGAACGACTTCAGAGAACTTGATTTCGGGACCTTCCAAGAGGTCTCCTCCTTATGCGTGTGCACGCGAAGGGAAAGCGCGACCGGGTCATCCCGGGCTGATCGTCAGTAGAAGACCTCTGTCTTGCTCGCGCTTCACCGCGAAGCCACGACAGGAACCCACCACCGAGGACCAGCTACTCGCCGCCCCGCGTATCTTGAGTGATTGCGACATCGACTCTACCAGCGGAGGGCGGCGAGCAGCTGGAACCCGTCCGGCGATTGCCGAACGGGCCCTTCCTACTTCTTGCGCGACGCTCGCGGAAGCTCCTTCACGAGCGGGAATTCACCCGTCGGCTTCTCCCCCTCGTCGTAGAGCTTGCTCGGAGAGCCCACGATCTTCTTGTCTGCCGCGTGCGCGACGCTCTCATCCTTCGACGGGTAGTCGAACTGGGAGAGCACGTAGCGCATGGCCTCGAGCCTGGCCCGCTTCTTGTCGTTCGATTTGACGACAGTCCAGGGAGACTCCGCGGTGTCTGTGTAGAAGAACATCGCCTCCTTGGCCTCGCTGTACTCGTCCCACTTGTCGAGCGACGCGAGGTCCGTGGGGCTCAGCTTCCACTGGCGAACCGGGTCATCGCGGCGTGCGGCGAAGCGCGCGAGCTGCTCGGCCCGTCCGACGGAGAACCAGAACTTGATGATGGTCGTGCCGGAGTTGACGAGCATCCGCTCGAACTCGGGGGCCGAGCGAGTGAACTCGAGGTACTCCGTCGGCGTGCAGTAGCCCATCACGCGCTCGACACCAGCCCGGTTGTACCAGGAGCGGTCGAGCAGGACTATCTCACCGCCGGAGGGCAAGTGTTCGACGTAGCGCTGGAAGTACCACTGGGTCTGCTCCTTCTCCGTCGGCTTCTCGAGCGCCACTGTGCGCGCGCCGCGGGGATTGAGGTGCTCCATGAAGCGCTTGATCGCGCCTCCCTTGCCTGCCGCGTCCCGCCCCTCAAAGATGATGACGACCTTCTGGCCCGTCTCCTTGACCCAGGTCTGGAGCTTCAGCAGCTCGATCTGCAGTGCGCGCTTCTGCTTCTCGTACTCCTTGCGCGGGAGTTTCGTGTCGTACGGATAGCCGTGCCGCCAGGCCTCACCGAGTGGATCCTCGTCTCGCAGTTCGGCGAGCTCGTCGACCTCCGGAGTCATGTCCGGGATGCCAGCCCGATTGAGCCGGTAGGCCGTCTGTGCGCCCGCGGCCGGCTTCCGCGCTCGGCCTGTCGTTCCTGAGACAGACTTGCCCGCATCCGAGAGGGCGTCGTCGCCTTCGTTCGCGGCTTTCGCCTGACCCTTTGCGTCGGTCTGCTGCTTCGCTGGAGTTCGAGGGGCTGCCATGCCGACAGCCTAGCCTCGGCGGGGCGCTCCGAGACAGGGCACAAACGCAGTTCCCTGCCTCGAAGGGCGCGAAAAGAGCCCCTGCCGATGGCAGGGGCTCTTCGCAGAAAGTGCTTAGCGGCGAAGGCCGAGTCGCTCGATGAGCGAACGGTAGCGCGCGATGTCGACATCGGCGAGGTAGCCGAGCAGACGACGACGCTGACCCACAAGCAGGAGAAGACCACGACGCGAGTGGTGGTCGTGCTTGTGCTCCTTGAGGTGCTCCGTGAGCTCCTTGATTCGCGTGGTGAGGATGGCAACCTGAACTTCAGGGGAACCAGTGTCACCCGGGTGCGTTGCGTACTCTTCGATGATGGCCTTCTTGCCCTCAGCGCTTAGTGCCATTGACAGACCCCCTTCTCTTTCGTTGCGCGGCGCTCGACACACAGCGTGCGAGCTCTCTTCATCCGCGGCCGTTTCACGGCAACCGAAAGAGCATAGCAGGTTTGAGGCCTCAGCTCACGCCGAGCAGGTCGATGATGAAGACGAGCGTCTTGCCGGAGAGCGGGTGTCCCCCACCGGCAGCACCGTAGGCGAGGTGCGGCGGGAGGACGAGCTTGCGGCGTCCGCCGACCTGCATGCCGGGGATGCCTTCCTGCCAGCCGCGCACGAGTGCCTTGAGCGGGAAGTTGACCGACTCGCCGCGGTTCCAGGAGGAGTCGAACTCCTCGCCTGATTCGAACTCGACGCCGAGGTAGTGCACGTCAACCGTCGATGACGGCTCCGCGGTTGCCCCGTCGCCCACGATGACGTCTTCGATGACCAGCTCTGCTGGTGCTTCCCCGCCCGGGAAGTCGACTTCTGGCTTTGTGCGATCTGTGTGTGTCATGTCCTACATCCAAGCGCCGGAGCCTGGACGAGTCCCGGATGACGCGCCGTGCGGCTGCCCCTGAGCCTGGATGAGCTCGGCGCGGAGCTCGCCGAGGTTCCGCAGCAGGAGCCGCTCGTCCAGGAGCTTGCTCGTCCGGTTCGGGTCCAGAACAACCTGGTGGCGGACACTCGCGAGACGTGTCGACTCGGTGATGAAGTTCCGCATCGCCAGGTCAGCCCGCTTGCCAGAGCGTCGCGCCCAGGCGCGTGCGCTCGACCGGCCGCGCATCGTCGAGAGCATCCTGATCTCGGCCGGCGAATACCAGCCCACAGCCGCGTACTCGGAGAGTCGCTCGACGATGATGCGCGCATCCTGTCTCCGCAGCAGGAAGATGGTCACGATCCAGGCGATGAAGATGGGCACCATCACGAGCGCGAAGAATCCGATGAGCCCGAGGATGCCGGCAGATTCCTGCACGAGGCCGGACCCCACGTTCCAGAGCGCGTGCAGCCCCATGGCGGGAATCAGACCGAGGGCGAAGCCACCGAGCGCCGAGCCCCAGCCTCCCCGGCGCGCGCCGATGCCCATCCCGATTCCCGTGAGCGAGACGCACATGGGGTGGAGCAGCGGCAGGGCGACACCGCGGATGAAGTACTGCGCCACGAACCCGCCGACGCCGGCCTCCTGCCACATCGAGGAGAAGTAGAGGATGTTCTCGGTGAAGGCGAAGCCTGCGCCGAGCAGCGCCCCATAGACGAGACCGTCGGTCGGTCCATTGAAATGGCGGCGGGCGACCGCGTAGATCACGACCAGGCCGAGGCCCTTCCAGATCTCCTCGCCCACGGGTGCCTCCACCGAGGGTCCCCACCAGGCTGGCAGGGCACCGGGCAGAAGGAACTCACGAAGGAAGCCCGTGAGGAGCGCCCCGCCCACCGCGATGCCGCCGCCCCAGAACACGGCGCCGATGAGCAGGATGCGCGGCTCGGGTTCCCAACGATCGATGAGCCAGACGACCATCCACACGACGAACAGCGGAACGAGGGCCGCCAGCACGCTGCCGAGGAGCACCACATCGCTGCTGCCGAGGTACGCGAGGAACAGGACCACCGCGATGATGAGGGCGGCGAGGCACATGACCACGATCGTGGTGACGCGCATCGCGAGCTCTCCGCGGGTGGGAGCCTGCGGGATGACGAACTGCGGGTCGATCGGGCGCTGCGAACCAGGCGCACCCCACTGACCCTGCGGATGCTGCGGCGCGCTCACGAGGCCGCCTTCGCGCCGGCCACGCCGAACGTGGCGAGCTGCGAGCGATGCTCCTTGACTCGGTCGAGCATCTTCTTCTCGACCACCCGTCGGTTCGGATCCCGCTTGTTCACCCTCGCGTGCTCGCGAGCGAACGCGAGGCGGGACGCGTCCTGGACGAAGCCGCGCATCGCCCGGTCTGCCTCCGGGCTCACGGATTTCGCCCACGCGAACGCCTGCTCACGCGCGCTCCAGTCACCGATCATGGCGACCTCCGAGGTGGTGAACCAGCCGGCGTCCGCGTACTCGCCGAGTCGGTCGACGATGATGAGGCGGTCGCGATCGTGCAGCTTGACGAGGAACCACGCGAGCAGCAGGAAGATCGGCAGCTGCACGACGAGGTAGAAGATGAGCCAGCCGAACTGGTTGCTGGGGTCCACGCCGAGCAGAGGCAGGATGAGCAGGCTGCCACCGTTCCAGAACGCGTGCGCGAGTATCGCGATGACCAGGCCGCCGAGCCCCATGAGGATCGGTCGGGACCACCCTCCGCGACGCGCACCCCAGCCGATCGCCATGCCGGTGATGCCTGTGAAGAGCGCGTGCGCGAACGGCGAGAGGATGCCGCGCACGATGAACGTGGACGCGAATCCCGCCGCGGAGTCGGCTGCCTGCGAGAAGTAGATGATGTTCTCGGTGAAGGCGAAGCCAGCGCCGATGACCGCCGCGTAGCTGAACCCGTCGAGTGGACTGTCGAAGTGGCGCCTCGCGAAGACGAGGATCAGGAAGAGCCCGATCGCCTTGATGGACTCCTCGGAGATGGGCGCCTGGATCAGCACCGAGAACTTGCTGACGTCGCCCTCCGTCGAGAGGTAGGATCTCGCGACGTCGAGCATCATCCCGCCCGTCACGAGCGTTCCGACGACCGAGGCTCCAGCACCCCAGAACAGGCCGAACGCCAGCAGGATGCGGGGCTCCGGCTCCCAACGGTCGAGCCACCAGACTGCTGCGAGAACGAGCCCGAGCGGGACGAGGGCCGGAATCGCCATCGTGAGGGCAGCGAAACGGAGTTCGCTGAACAGCCAGGCGACGACACCGACCGAGAGAAGAACAGCGAAGCCGAGCAGGAGAAGCCACGTGAGCCTGCCCCGAGTCAGCCTTCGACGCCTCTTCGGCGCGACTGACGTGGCACTGCTCATCGATGGTCCTCCATGGGGTTGGGGCTGGTGCTCGGATCTGGATCTGCAGGGCCAGGGGCGGGCGCGGGTCTCCCCCGCCGCGTCGGCACGCTGCGGTCAGCATAGCCAAGCGGACCCGCGTCAGGCGAACGACCAGTCGCCCAGGTCGAGCGCACGGTAGATTGGAGGCATGATGCGTCTCGGATTCTTTCTCGGTGCCACTGTCGGCTTCATTGCTGGTATCAGCACGAGCCGAGTGCATGCGGAGGAGGTCGCCAAGGACATCGGCGGCCGGTCGAAGGCCTTCGCCGAACGCATGACCGTCTCCGCGGAGGACCTGCGGCGCCGCAGCGACTCGCAGCTCGAGGACATGCGCAGGCGCGTCGACGAGCAGCTCGATGACATGCGCAAGCGCGTCGACGACGGCTTCGACGACGTGAAGCGTCGCGTCGAGGAAGAGGTCGAGAAGAGCATCGAGTCGCAGGTGCAGACGCTTGTCAGGGCCGGCCAGGCGCGCGAGGAGGTGCTCGAGACGTTCGAGGACGACGACGCCGACGCCATGGTGTCGCCCGGTGACTCGGCGACTCCCAGACACGCAGCCCAGCCCGAGAACGAGACGCAGACGGGCGACGCGACCTCGGGTCCCGGAGACAAGCGCTCCAGCTAGTCCAGCTCAACTCCAGAAGATCGGCCCCGCCGGTGCGTCGCACCGGCGGGGCCGATTCTCTGGGGAGCCGCGTGCGACTCGCTTCGCTCCCAGATCTCCTTAGGAGAAGTCGCGCAGGTCCGCCCTGTCGAGACTGTCCTCGAGCGCCGTGGCCTGTGCTTGCGTGATGATCGGGATCGCGCTCGTCACCGCCTGGATCCCGGAGAGTCGCTCCGGGGAGAGGACGCTCGTGACCTCCTCGCGGCTGAGGAGCCCGCGCTCGACGACGAGGTCGGCGATCGTGGACTTCGTGGTGAGCGCCTCCTTCGCGAGCTTCGACGCCTCCGAGTAGCCGATGTACGGCGTGAGAGCCGTCACGACACCGACGGAGCTCGAGACACGGGAGGCAAGCAGCTCCTCGTTGGCGGTGATGCCATCGATGCAGTTCACGCGCAGCGTGCGTGCGGCCCGCCGGAGCCACGCCGAGTTCTGCATGAGCGTGTGCAGCATGACCGGTTCGAAGGCGTTGAGCTGCAGCTGGCCAGCCTCAGAAGCCATCGAGACGGTGACGTCAGCTCCCGCGATGACGAAGGCAACCTGATTGACGGCCTCCGGAATGACGGGGTTGACCTTGCCAGGCATGATCGACGATCCTGCCTGTCGTGCCGGCAGGTTGATCTCTCCGAGACCGGCCTGCGGACCGGACGAGAGCAGGCGGAGGTCGTTGCAGATCTTGGACAGCTTCATCGCCGTGCGCTTGATGACGCTCGAGAGCGACATGAAGACGCCGGTGTCGCTGGTCGCCTCGATGAGGTCGTGAGCAGTCTGCAGATCGTTGTACCCGGTGATCTTGCGCAGCTGTCGCATGACGGCTGAGGCGTAGCTCGCCTCCGCCGTGATGCCGGTGCCGATCGCCGTTGCGCCGAGATTGAGCTCGAGCAGCAGCGGGAGCACATCGCGCAATCGCTGGATGTCCTCTCCGATCGTCGTGGCGAAGCCGCTGAACTCCTGACCCAGCGTCATCGGCACGGCGTCCTGCAGCTGCGTGCGACCGATCTTGAGGATGTGCTTGAACTCGCTCCCCTTCACGCGGAACGCGTTCTGCAGGAGCGTGAACTCATCGATGAGTCGTTCCGTCGCGTGCACGAGCGCGACCTTGACAGCGCTCGGGTAGGTGTCGTTCGTCGACTGCGAGCGGTTGACGTGGTCATTCGGTGACAGGAACTCGTAGTCGCCGAACTCGCGTCCGGCGAGCTCGAGGGCACGGTTCGCGATGACCTCGTTGACGTTCATGTTGGTGCTCGTCCCGGCACCGCCCTGGATGACGCCGACCACGAACTCCTCGTGCAGCTTGCCATCGATGATGTCCTGGCACGCACGATCGATGAGCCAGGATCGTTCCTGGTCGAGCACGCCGATCTCGAGGTTCGCTCGAGCTGCCGCCTGCTTGACCTGCGCGTAGGCGACGATGAAGTCCGGGTACACGCTGATCTGACGTCGGCTGATCGAGAAGTTCTCGAGCGCACGCGCGGTGTTCACGCCCCAGTAGGCACCTGCGGGGATCCGCATCTCGCCGAGCGAGTCGCGTTCGACACGGAATTCCTGCGTTTCTGACATGACCTGATGGTCCTCCAACTTCGTCGTCTGAGTTTCCGCGCTGACCTCAGCCTACTGCCGGCGCGCACCTCGGATCGCCGCTTCGAGGAGACTCGCCAGTGCATCCACCTGGATGCTGTCGGCCGACTGCTCGCCCGTGTCGACGCCTTCCAGGGCGCGCAGCGCGAGTCCCTGCTTGGCGTCGATGAGCTCGGCGATGCGCGCATCGATCGTCTGCGCGGCGACGATGCGCCATGCCGTGACCGGCTCTTCCTGCCCGATGCGGTGCACGCGGTCGATCGCCTGCGTCTGCTCTGCCGCTGTCCAGCTGAGTTCCGCGAGTACGACATCGGACGCAGCCTGCAGGTTGAGGCCGACGCCGGCCGCGAGGAGCGAGCAGACGACGACCTGCACGCTCGGGTCGTTCTGGAAGGCGTCGATGGCCGCCTGGCGAGCTGCCGGGGTCTGGTCTCCTCTGATCGAGACCGAAGAGATCTCGTTCTCGGCGAAGGTGCGTTCGGCCGCGTCCATGACTTCGATGTGCTTGGCGAAGAACACCACCTTGCCAGCCGACCGCGCGATCTGCCCCGCGTACTCGGCTGCGAGCCTGGCCTTCGCGGCGCCGATGGTGCGGAGCATCGTGAAGATGCTCGCTCCGGTCGACGAGGCCTTGGACTCCTCGACCTCCTGTCGTGCGATCATCCGAACCCGGTCGAGGTCCACGACGCCAGGTTCTAGGCCCGCTGCCGACGCCATGCGGCGGTACCGCTCCAGGAGGCGCGAGACGAGCGCCGCCTCGGCCGCACGGATGCTCCTCCCCTCGTCGGAGTCGAGCTCGACCGGCATGTCGACGACGCGCTTCGCTGGGAGGTCGGCGGCCACGTCGATCTTTCGCCTGCGGACGATTCCGAGGTCGATGACCGTCTGCCTCGCCGCCGCGAGGAATCCGGGGTCGCTTGGCACGAGTCCTGTCTCGTCGAGGCGGTCCAGGAGGAGCTGGGAGGGGCGGTCGCCCTCGAGCCAGCCGAGGAACTGCCAGATCGCCTTGAAGTCGTCGACGTCGTTGATGAGTGGCGTTCCCGTCAACGCCATGAGCAGCGGGTCGGCACCTGGAACTCGGGCTCGGATGCTGCTCGCGAGCTGCATGACTAGACGCGATCGCTGCGACTGGAGGTTCTTGATGAAGTGAGCCTCGTCGAGCACCATGCCCTTGAAGCCGAGCGAGGTGAGCCAGCCGAGATGGCGGTCGAGGATCTCGTAGTTGACGATGAAGACGTCGGCGAAGGCGTCGATGCCCTGACCGTCTCCTGAGATGACCGTGACTCGGCGGTTCGGGGTCCAGCGCTGGACCTCGCGCGCCCAGTTGGTCTTCACGACGTTCGGGACGACACACAGCAGCGGATACGCGTCGGCGACCGAAGCGGCGAGCAGCGCCTGGGCGGTCTTGCCGAGCCCAGGTTCGTCGGCGAGCAGGTACGCCCTGTGCCCCTCTGCGACGCTCGCGAGGAGTCTCGCCTGGTGGTCCATGAGCTCTTGCCCTGGCGGGGAGATGCGGTCCCATCGCGGTGCGGGAGGCAGCTCCATCGAGGCAGCGTTTCCGCCAGCGCCCGTCTCGAAGGCACGCAGGAGCGGCCCGAGCAGCTCCCAGTTGGAGAGCCGGGAGTAGTGCGGCGTCGTCGTGTTGACGTTCGTGAGCACGGGTGCGAGGAACGGGTTGGAGCGTGTCCGCGCCTTCACGGATCCCGGAAGGACCTGGCGCTGTGCGATCTCAGGCGGGAGCTTCTCCGCCTGAGCCTCCGGTTCCGGCTGCTCATCGACCACCATCTCGATGCCACCTGCGAACAGCATCTGCTTGCGCAGCGACTTCGCGGCCTCGCTGATGGGAGCACCAGGCTCGAGCAGGCTGATGAGCGAGGTGTCGCGAGCAGCCGTCTTGGCAAGTATCGAGGCAAGCCCATCGAGGCGCTTGAGCGCCTCTGCACGGTCGTGCTCACTGAGCTCGGTCGATTCCTTCGCCTTGGCACGCTCCTCGCGCATGAGGAGCGCGATCACCTGGAACTTCGTGCGATTCGACGGCGAGACCTTGCCTCGCTGTGCCGAGGCCTCGACCTCTCTCGCCGCTTTCGCGAGCTGAGGGATCACGCCGGTGTTGTCGACCGGCTTGCGGTGGCGTGGCGCCGTGTGAACGCCGGCGCGACCGCCAGCTTGGGCGCGTGTCCTACGAGACATGCCCCTCCTTATGCAACGTGGCAGGGATCGGGAAGTTGAGCCGGGCGGAGGTCGCAGCTTCGGTGCCGAACGCGGCGACCGGCAGTGAGGCGGGCGTCGGCCCACTCGAGTGACGAGCTCCCGGATGTCATGCAGGTCTCGAGGAGAGTTCAGATTCCCTCAGACACCAGCGTTGACAGTGTACGCCAGCCGACCTGCAGGTTTCGACTCGGGAACGACGTGTCGCTGTCCGGCACAGACTCCACGCGGGTGCGATAATCGTCAGGTGCCACAACGCCCCTTCCCAGATCCCGACCGGCCGTACTTCACGCCGTCGAAGCGGGTTGCAGGCGACTGGAGCGCGCACATCGCCACGACGCTCGACCGCACAGCCACGCTCCTCGCCGGCTTGACCCCTGAGCAGTGGGAGTCTCCGAGCAAATGCGATGGCTGGAGCGTCCGCGACGTGGCCGGTCACCTCGCATGGCGCCTCGGGTCCCCCACCTCCTCGCTTGTTCGCGAGGCCTCTCGCGGTGTCCTGCGAAAGGGCCTGCGAGTCGACTCCTACCTCGATGAGGTCGCGAAGCGCGAGGGGGCCGTGCCGACCGACGAGCTCGTCGCCCGTATCCGCACGATCGCCGCGGCGAAGGTGGTTTCGCCGAGTCGCGCCGGCATCTCCGAGCTCACGGAAGCTGTCGTGCACACCTACGACATGACCGAGGCGCTCGGCCTTCGCATTCGCCTCAGCCCGCGCTCCACGAGCGCGGTTGCCCTTGTGCGAACTCGCGTACCACTGAGCGCGGCCGCATCGCTCGCGAGGCGCAACCGGATTCGCGCGACGGATGCACGCTGGCAGATCGGCGATACAGGCCCTGTCCTGGAGGGCACGGCGGCTCGCATCGTGCTCAAGCTCTTCGGGCGGAGCGTACAGCTCGACGACGAGCGCTCCGTCTGACTGCGGCACGCAGCTCAGCGTCGTCCTGACTCTTCGTCAGACGACGTAGCTTCCGCCCAGCGTGTCGGCCGCTTCCTCGACGTCGAGCGCCATGCGCTCCTTGAGCGCGTCGATGCTGTCGAACTTCTCCATGCCACGGATTCGCTCGACGAACTCGACCTCGGCGATCAGGCCGTAGAGGTCGACCGTCTCGCCGATCAGATGCGCCTCGACCTGCTTGCGTGGAACACCGTCGAAGGTGGGATTGTTGCCGATGGAGATCGCGGCTGGGGCGCTCGTCTCGCCGCCGCGGAACCAGCCGGCGTAGACCCCGTCGGCCGGGATGAGTCCCTCGAGGTCCGGGGAGAGGTTCGCCGTCGGGAACCCGAGTTCACGTCCCCGCTTCGCCCCATGGACGACCTCACCCGTGACCGTGTGAGTGTGCCCGAGAACCTCGGCGGCGGCGCGGACGTCGCCAGCCGCGAGCAGCTCGCGAACCCAGGTCGAGGACGCACGACGCTCAGCGTGAGACCGCTCGTCCTCCGCCATCTCGTCGTCAGCGATGACGACCTCGAAACCGAAGCTCGCCGCCAGTTCCCGAAGCAGCGCGACGTCTCCCGCACCCTTGGCCCCGAAACGGAAGTCCTGGCCGACGACGATGAGCCGCATGCGGAGGTGCCCGACCAGGAGGTCGCGGACGAACGCCTCGGGGCTCATGCCGGCGAGCTCATCCTCGAAGGGCAAGACGATCGTCGAGCCGAGACCGGTCTTCCCGAGGAGTTCGATCTTCTGCGCGAGCGACGTGATCGGCTCTGGCTCCACCCCTGGCGTGATGAGGGAGAGCGGATGCCGATCGAAGGTGACCGCGAGCGGCTCGAGACCCCGCGACGAGGCCTCCTCCACGAGGCGAGACAGCAGCCAGCGGTGGCCGCGATGCACGCCATCGAACTTGCCGACGGTGACGGCGCTCGGCGCCAACTCCGCTGGCAGATCGTCCAGGTCAGTGAACAGCCGCACGTTCCCTCTTTCGTCTCGATCGTCCCGTCTCGAGCCACGCGATGCCGAGGATCGGGAGCACAAGAGGAATATACGCGTAGCCCGCACCGAAGTCCGACCACACGGTATCGGAGGGGAACAGTTCAGGGTGGAATTCGGTCAGTGACCCGACCACGAGGACTCCGACGAGCTCGAACACGATCGTGCACCACGCGATGCGGTTCCAGGTCCTTCCGCGGCGAACGAGCGCGACTGTTGCGAGCAGGTACACGAGCGCGGCGGCCGCGGAGAGCGAGTAGGCGAGGGGGGCCTCTCCGAACTTGGAGAGCAGCTGGTACGAACTCCGTCCGATGGAGGCGAGAGCGAGGACCGCGTAGACGACAACGAGTGCTCGGCCCGCACCGCGGGCGCCCTCGTAGCCGCCTTCGAGAGGAGTTCCCCTCCCCGCCGCACTCACGCCGGCACCCCGATGAAGGGACTTGCGCCGATCCAGATCTGGTGCATGCGGAACACCATCACGCCGATCGTGAGCGACGCGACGCCGAGGATGACCGTCGACCACTTCGTGCGTTCGACGAGCCCCCAGAAGACCGCCGCCGGCGGGATGATGATGGCCACAACCCAGTACATCCAGAACTCGAGCGCATCGCCGACCGGCTCATTGCCTGTCACCGGTGCGATCAACGCGATCACGAACTGGACGACGAGCAGCAGCTCGACGAGTGCGACGGCGCCGACAGTCACGTCACCGGGCTTGCGGCCTGTCGCGCCGACGATGATGCAGAAGACGCCCGCCACGGCGCTCACGAGACAGAGCACCCAGGTGTACCACTCGATCACGCGGTGCCCCCGGTCGGCATGTTGAACTCCGACTTCAGGACCCCGCCGTCAGCCCTGGCGATTCCGATGAGATCCCCCTCAGGGGCGATGACAGCGAGCAGAGCGTCTGGCGTCCCCTCCTCCAGGCGAACCTTCCTGCCGTTTCGGATATCGGCGGCCTGCTCGGCGCTCGCCTCGAAGGCGGGGAAGCGGCGCAGCGCGGCTTCGGACGGGCTCATGAGTCGAGACCCGAGCTCACCTGCGTCTGGCGCAACCGCGTCGGCGATGGAGAAGTCGCCAACGCGAGTGCGTCGGAGGGCCGTGAGATGCGCACCGGTGGAGAGCGCCTCGCCGAGGTCACGGGCAAGCGCCCTGATGTAGGTTCCGGAGGAGCATGCGACACGGATCTCGAGGTCGATGACCGGCTGCTCGCCGACGAGAGCGCGCTTCGACGCGAGGAGCTCCAGCTCTGCGATCGTCACGGCGCGCGCTGCGAGCTGGACCTCCTCGCCGTCGCGGACTCGCTTGTACGCGCGTACGCCATCGACCTTGATGGCACTCACCGATGAGGGGATCTGGCTGATCGGCCCGCGCAGAGCAGCCATGGCAGCCTCGATGCGCTCCGGGGTGACCGCGTCGATGGCGGAAGCCGCCGCCGTGGCCGTGACCTCACCCTCCGCGTCCTCGGTGTTCGTCGAGACGCCAAGACGGACCGTCGCGAAGTACTCCTTGTCGTCACCGACGAAGTATGTGAGCAGTCTGGTCGCCCCACCGACACCAAGGATCATGAGGCCGGATGCCATCGGGTCGAGCGTGCCGGCGTGGCCCACCTTCCGCGTTCCGAGGGCCCGCCTGGTCATCGAGACGAGCGTGTGGCTCGTCGGGCCCTGCGGCTTGTCGAGGAGGAGGACGCCGTTTGGGCCAGGAGGTGGAGTCGTCATGTCCCCAATATCCTACGGTGCCCGTAGGCTCGTTCCCGGCCGCCAGACGGAGTGTGGGCTCCGCGGCGGCGAAGGTTCGGTGCAGGCGAGGGAGAGATCAGGATGCGGGTTGCTGTCATCGGCGCGGGCGCGGTCGGGGGTGCCCTTGCGCTGCTCCTCGACCGAGCAGGGCACGAGGTCGTGCTCGCGTCGAAGCTCGACGGTGCTGGGCGAAGCGGGGAGCGCCGCACGCTTCGCCTCACGGGCGCATTCGGAGAGCACCGGGCTGAGCTCTTGGCGCAGCCGCGGCTCGCTGGGGCATTCGATCTGGTTCTGATCGCCGTGAAAGCTCAGGACACACGGAGCGCGACCGAGCCCCATCTCTCCGTCGTGGCCTCCACCCCCACGATCGTGGTGCAGAACGGCCTCGAAGGCGCTTCGTCGGTGGAGCAGCTGCTCGAGGACCTGCCAGATGCGGACAGGACTGGCTTCGTCGCGGGTGGACTCGCCACGTTCGCGGTGAACAGGCCAACGCCAGACGAGGTACGCGCAACAGCAAGGGGGTCGCTGACTCTCGGCACTGCATCCGCAGAAGACTTGCCAAGGGTCGAGCGGCTCGCGGCGTTGCTCTCCCCCGCGCTCGACTGCGTCGTCACCGGTGACCTGCCGTCTGCGCTGTGGAGCAAGCTCCTGATCAATCAGGTGAATGCGCTGCCGGCCATCACCGGCCTCAGCGTGCAGGAGGTTGGTCTCGACGGAGAGCTTCTCGGCGTTCTCGCGGCCAGCATGGGCGAGCTCCTCGACGTGGCCCACGCCAGCGGAGCGTCACTCATCGAGCTCGGCCCGCTGGGCTCATCCCTGGCAGCACTCGCCAACAGCGCTCCAGCAGACACAGACGTTGCTCTCGCGCGAAACCAGCGTCTCGCTCGTGAGCTGTCGGCGGCGTTCGGCCCGACCCCGAACTACGCCTCGACACAGCAGAGCATCAGCCGCGGCGAGGCGACGGAGATCGACGCGCTCAACGGCGCCGTGGTGACGCACGGCTCGGCGCTCGGCCTCCACACCCCCGTCAACGCCATCCTCACCTCGCTTGTCCATGACATCGAAGGTGGAGCCGAACGGCGCTCGCCCGCGGACGTCCGCAGCGCCGTCATCACGGGTACGGTCAACGCCTGGTTCACGCGCGAGCACCGTCAGCTCGCGTGGCGCCTTCCCACGACCACTCCCTGGGGGGTGCTCGTGAGCGAGACCATGCTGCAGCAGACGCAAGCCTCCAGGGTCGAGCCGAAGTGGCTGGAGTTCATGGAACGCTGGCCGACGCCCGCAGCCATGGCGGAGGCCAGCGAAGCCGAGGTGCTGCGATTCTGGGACCGACTCGGGTACCCCAGACGCGCCCTCTGGCTCCTCGCCTGCGCCAGAGCGATCGCCGGAGAGCACGGCGAAGTGGTGCCGAAGACCAGGGATGCGCTCCTCGCGCTCCCAGGGGTCGGGCCATACACGGCTTCGGCAGTCATGTCCTTCGCGCACGGTGTTCCTGAGCCCGTCGTCGACACGAACGTCCGTCGAGTACTCGCCCGCGCGTTCATCGGCGAGGAGACGCCATGGGGACCGTCCGCGGTGCGAGATGCTGCCGAGATGCGCGCGGTGGCGCCCGTGGACCTGCCTGCTGCCAATCTCTGGAACGCTGCGTCGATGGAACTCGGTGCCGTCGTCTGCACCGCGAAGCGACCCAATTGCGACGAATGCCCCGTCGTCGGCCTCTGCGCGTGGGTCGAGGCCGGGCGGCCAGCGTCGACGGTCGTCAAACGGCGACAGGCGAAATTCGCCGGATCCGACCGCGAGATGCGCGGTCTGGTGCTCAGAGAGCTTCGAGCCATTCCGGGAGGCGTGGAGATCGAGTTCCTGCGCCGACACCTCGACCCGGGAGACCTGGATGCGCTCCGGTTCGAACGCGCGCTGTCCTCGCTGAAAGGCGACGGACTCATCGTCGAGCGCAACCAGGCAGAGATAGCACTCGCCGGCGACTGATCAGTCGCCGGCGAGCACCGTGGTCCAGCGGGGAGGGCTCAGGCGTCCTCCGGCTCGTCCTTCTTCTCGTACGGGTCAGCGTCGCCCGCGTAGCTCGCTGTCTTCGCCTGCTGAGCCGAAGCCACGTCTCGATCGTGCGCTTCCCGCAGCAGCGCCGCAATGGCGTCCGCGTTCTCCGGGATCGCGTCCGGAACGAATTCGAGGCTCGGAGTGAGGCGCGACGTGATGTTCTTGCCGACCTCGGTGCGCAGCATGCCGGTTGCGCTCCTGAGCGCCGCCGCTGTGTCACGACGCTCCTTCTGGTCACCGTAGACGGTGTAGAAGATGGTCGCGTGCTGCAGGTCGCCCGTGACTCGCACGTCCGTGATCGTGACGAACCCGAGGCGGGGGTCCTTGACGCCTCGCTCGAGCGTCTTCGCGACGATGACCTTGATTCGGTCCGCGAGTCGCAGTGCGCGTGAATGATCAACCATGATGGCTACTTTCTCGTGTGCGGGTGCAGACAGTCAACTGAGTCTGCAGTGTCTCAAACTGCGGAAAGCTGAAGGCGGGGCCCCGGCCGGTTGGCCAGGACCCCGCCCCGAGTGCTCGCCGCGCTGAGCTCAGCGCGACGGCTCGGTCACCAGCTAGACGCGCGGCTTCTCGACGAGCTCGGTCGTCTCGATCTCGTCGCCGATCTGGATGTCGTTGTACTTGCCGAGGCCGATACCGCACTCGAAGTCCGTGCGGACCTCGGTGACGTCGTCCTTGAACCGGCGGAGCGAGTCGATCGCGAGGTTGTCCGCGATGACGATGCCGTCGCGGATGACGCGAGCAGTCGCGTTCCTCGTGATCGTTCCGCTGCGCACGATACATCCGGCGATGTTTCCGAACTTCGAGGAACGGAACACCTCGCGGATCTCCGCGACACCCGATTGGACCTCTTCGAACTCGGGCTTGAGCATGCCCTTGAGCGAGTTCTCGATGTCCTCGAGCGCTCCGTAGATGACCGAGTAGAAGCGGACATCCACGCCTTCACGAGCGGCGCGCTCGCGCGCCTTCGTGTCGGGGCGCACGTTGAAGCCGATGATGATGGCGTTGTCGACCGTGGCCAGGTTGACGTCGGACTCCGTGATGGCGCCGACACCGCGGTGGATGATGCGCAGCTGCACCGAGTCGTCGACATCGATCTTGAGCAGCGACTCCTCGAGCGCCTCGACGGCACCGGAGACGTCACCCTTGATGATGAGGTTGAGCGACTCGACCTTGCCCTCTTCGAGTGCACGCGTGAAGTCCTCGAGGCTGATGCGCTTGCGGGACTTCGCGAGGCTCGCGTTGCGCTCGACGGCTTCACGCTTCTCAGCGATCTGACGAGCGGTGCGGTCCTCTTCCGTGACGATGAAGGTGTCGCCTGCACGAGGAACGCTCGAGAGGCCCTGCACCTGAACTGGGCGCGAAGGCTCAGCCTCGGTGACGACCTGACCGTTCTCGTCGAGCATCGCCCGGACGCGGCCGTATGCCGTGCCAGCGACGATCGGGTCTCCGACGCGGAGCGTTCCCGACTGGATGAGGACGGTCGCAACCGCACCGCGTCCCTTGTCGAGCTTCGCTTCGATCGCGATTCCGCGTGCTTCCTTGTTGGGGTTGGCACGCAGGTCGAGACCGGCGTCGGCCGTCAGCAGGACCGCCTCGATGAGGCTGTCGATGTTGACGTTGTTGCGAGCGGAGACGTCGACGAACATCGTGTCGCCACCGAACTCCTCGGCAACAAGTCCGTACTCGGTCAGCTGTGCGCGGACCTTCGCCGGGTTCGCGTCTTCCTTGTCGACCTTGTTGACGGCGACGACGATCGGCACGTTGGCGGCCTGAGCGTGGTTGAGCGCCTCGACCGTCTGCGGCATGATGCCGTCGTCCGCCGCGACCACGAGGATCGCGATGTCGGTGACCTGGGCGCCACGGGCACGCATAGCCGTGAAGGCCTCGTGACCTGGCGTGTCGATGAACGTGATGGCGCGCTCGATGCCCTCGTGCTCGTGCCAGACCTGGTAGGCACCGATGTGCTGCGTGATGCCGCCTGCTTCACCGTCGACGACGTTCGCGTTGCGAATGGCGTCGAGGAGGCGCGTCTTACCGTGGTCGACGTGACCCATGACGGTGACGACGGGCGGGCGGATCTCGAGAACGTCGTCGCCTTCGTCCTCTGCTTCCTGGTCGAGGTCGATCGAGAAGCCCTCGAGGAGCTCGCGGTCCTCGTCTTCCGGGCTGACGATCTGGATGCGGTAGCCGAGCTCTTCGCCGAGGACCTCGAAGGTCGCCTCGTCGAGCGACTCCGTTGCCGTCGCCATCTCACCGAGGTGGAAGAGCACGGTCACGAGGTCGCCGGGGCTGGCGTCGATCTTCTCTGCGAAGTCCGAGATCGAGGCGCCACGACGCAGACGGATCGGCGTGCTGCCGTCACCGCGACGCACCTTGACGCCGCCGACGCTCGGGGCTTCCCGCATCTCGAATTCTGCCCGCTTCGTCCGCTTGGACTTGCGTGCCTTGGACTTGCCGCCGCCGCGACCGAATGCACCTGCCGTCGAGCCGCGACCGCGACCGCCGCCACCTGGACGACCGCCGCCGCCACCTGGGCGCGGAGCGAAGCCTCCACCTGCACCGGGAGCGCCGCCTGGACGCCCGCCACCGGCACCGCCGGCGCCGGGACGACCGCCGGGACGGCCTGCGCCTGCCGGACGAGCGCCTGGGAGCACACGGGGCTGACCAGGACGCGGAGCTGCCGGGCGGGGACCGCCTGGGCTCTGCGGGCGAGGACCGCCTGCGCCACCTGGGCGGGGGCCACCACCGGCTCCGCCACCTGGGCGCATGCCCTGGTTCGAGGAGAACGGGTTGTTTCCGGGGCGCGAACGGCCCATTCCCTGGCTGGACGCGAACGGGTTGTTTCCCGGACGCGGTCCGGGGCGAGGGCCACGGGGACGCGGGATCGAGGGGCTCGCGCCACCTTCAGCCTGCGCGGGCTTCGCGTCGCCGGGAGCAGCGGGACGCTGCGCGCTCGGCTTGGCCGCGTCGGTGTTCGCCGCCGGTGCGGCAGGTGCTGCTGGTGCAGCTGGTGCCGGAGTTGCGGCCTGGGCAGCGGGTGCCGCGGGAGCAGGTGCCGGCTCCGGCTTGCGCTTGGGGCCGGGGGTTGGGGCAGACGAGCCAGCGGAGGCGGCCTTGGGGGCCGGAGCCGCTGGAGCAGCGGGCGCTGCGGGTGCCGACGGCGCGGATGGCCCCGGCTTCGTGCCGGGACGGACGCTCGATGGCGTCGCACCGCCGGGACGCGGGGCGCCCGGCTTCGACGCCGCGGGAGCAGCAGCCTCGGGCTGCGCGCCGCCGGCGGCGTTGGACTTCAGTGCTTCGCGGAGGCGACGGGCCACGGGGGGCTCGACGCTCGACGATGCGCTCTTAACGAACTCGCCCATGTCCTGAAGGGTCTTGAGGGCGGTCTTGGAATCGACGCCCATCTCGCTGGCGATTTCGTGTACGCGTGGTTTTGCCACTTTTCTCCTGTCTGGGGCCCGCCCAGACAGGAGCGGACCATTAAAGTCGGATGTGCCTCATCGTGAGTCACTCATGATTAGTCCATGGTCCGATCAGCCTTTTCTCGTAGTAGAGCAGGGCGCTCGCCCTGTTCCAGTGTGCTCGCGTGCCTGCTGAGCGCCTCGGTGTCCACCTTGCCGGCCTTGAAGGCCCGCAAGAATGCGCGCCGCTCGATCGCCAGCCTGGTGCACTCCGCGGTCGGATGGATCCAGGCTCCGCGCCCTGGAAGACTCGCCGAGATATCGACTTCGAGGCTTCCCTGACGGAGGACAACTCTGAGGAGCTGACTCCGCGCGGAGCGCGAACGGCATCCAACGCACGTTCGTACAGACGACATACTACCCCTCTGCGCGCGCTTCGTCTCCGTCTTCGAGGATCGAGTCGGGCTGGATGTCGATTCTCGCCCCCGTGAGCTTCGCCGCGAGGCGTGCGTTCTGGCCTTCCTTGCCGATGGCGAGCGACAGCTGGAAGTCAGGAACGAGGGCTCGGACCGCCTTCGTGGCGCGGTCGATGACGAAGGCGCTCGAGACCTTCGCCGGGCTCAGCGCACTGGCCACGAACGTCGGCAGGTCGTCGGAGTAGTCGACGATGTCGATCTTCTCCTCCCCCAGCTCGTTGGTGACGGCACGGACACGCGCCCCGAGCTCGCCGATGCACGCGCCCTTCGGGTTGATTCCCTCCTGGGTAGCGCGGACCGCGATCTTCGAGCGATGGCCAGCCTCGCGGGCCAGCGACACGATCTCGACGACACCGCTCGCGATCTCGGGAACCTCGAGGGCGAAGAGCTTGCGAACAAGCGATGGGTGGGTGCGTGAGACCGTGATCTGCGGCCCCTTGTTGCCCCGTTCGACCTTCGTCACGAAGACACGAAGCCTGCGACCGTGCGAGTAGTCCTCGCCGGGCACCTGCTCCTCTGGGGGCAGGATGGCTTCGACGGTTCCGAGGTCGACGTGGATCATGCGGGGGTTCGGCCCCTGCTGGATCACGCCGGCGACGATGTCACCCTCACGCCCGCGGAATTCGCCGAGCACCTTGTCGTCGCCGATGTCGCGGATGCGCTGGTTGATGACCTGCTTGGCGGCGAACGCAGCCACGCGGCCGAAGTCGTCGGCTGGGAGCTGTGCCTCGCCGATGATCTCGCCGTCTTCGTCCATCTCGGGCACGAACACGTTGACTTCGCCGCTCTTGCGGTCGAGGTGCACGCGCGTGGATGCCGGCGGCACGTCCTGGCCGAGCTCCTGCGATACGTGCTTCTCGTACGCGGTCAGGATCGCCTGCTCGAGAATGCTGGCAAGTTCCTCAAACGGAATCTCACGCTCTCGCTCGAGAATCCTCAGGACAGCAAGGTCGATCTTCATGGCGCTCCCTCTATTCAGATGAAAGATCGAGTTTACCCCAAAATGAGGAGCACGTCCGCATGCTGGAGCACGCATTCGGATGCCGTGCTCGCGGGATGGAGCACGCGCTCCCCCATCCCGCGCGCGCCTCAGACCTGGCGCTTGGACTGCAGCAGTGCGAGCACTTCGTCCTTGGAGACCGCATCACGCTCGTTCGTGCGGCGGTTCCAGAGCTCGACCTGGCCGTCGACGGCCCCCTTGCCCGCGATGACGATCCACGGAACCCCGAGGAGCTCCGCGTCGCCGAACTTCACGCCGGGTGAGACCTTCTTGCGGTCGTCGTAGAGCACGTCGAGGCCCGCGGCGTCGAACGCGGCTGAGAGCTCCTCCGCCACGGCGAACGGCTCCTCGTTGCGACCGGTAGCGACGATCTGCACGTCGAACGGCGCCACCTGCTCTGGCCAGATGAGCCCACGATCGTCGTGGTTCGCCTCGGCGATGAGCGCGAGGTTGCGGGTCACACCGATGCCGTAGGAGCCCATCGTCACAGTCGTGAGCTTTCCCTGCTCGTTGAGCACCTTGAGTCCGAGCGCCTCCGCGTACTTGCGCCCGAGCTGGAAGACGTGCCCGATCTCCGTGCCGCGAGCCGTGGTGATGGCCCCGCTGCCGTCGGGGGCAGGGTCGCCGTCACGGACCTCAGCGGCGCCGATGCGCCCATCCGCCGTGAAGTCGCGCCCGACAACGAGGGAGTGCACGTGCTTGCCCTCGACGTTCGCGCCGGTGATCCAGCTCGATCCCTCGGCGACGGTCTCGTCCAGGAAGTAGGCGACGCCCGTGGTCGACTCCTCGCCGAGCACCTGACCTTCCGCCGACCATGGGCCGATGTAGCCGCGCACGAGCCCCTTGTGCTTCGCGAAGTCCTCCGCGGTCGCCGCTTCGACCTCCGCTGGCTGGAGTGCCGTCTCGAGGCGCTTCATGTCGACCTCGCGGTCGCCGGGGATGCCCACGACGACCAGGTCGCGGGTGCCGTCCGTGTGGAGACGGGCGACGACGACGTTCTTGAGCGTGTCGGCGGCTGTCCATTCGCGACCAGCGGGCTTCTCGACGACCTCGTTCGCGTGAGCGACAAGCGTCGCGATCGTCGGCGTGTCCGGCGAGTCGAAGACGGTCACGGGGCCGGTCGCGCTTGGGTCGACGGCAACCGGGGCCGGTGCTGCGTACGCTTCGACGTTCGCCGCGTACCCGCCGGGCGAGCGAACGAACGTGTCCTCGCCGACTGGGGTCGGGTGCAGGAACTCCTCGCTTCGCGAGCCGCCCATCGCGCCAGCGTTGGCCGCGACGATGACGTACTCGAGGCCCAGGCGGTCGAAGATGCGCTCGTAGGCATCGCGCTGCGCCTGGTAGCTCGCGTCGAGTCCAGCGTCATCGATGTCGAACGAGTAGGCGTCCTTCATCGTGAACTCACGGCCACGCAGCAGTCCGGCGCGAGGCCGTGCCTCGTCGCGGTACTTGTCCTGGATCTGGTAGATCGCGAGGGGCAGGTCCTTGTAGGACGAGTAGAGGTCCTTGACCGCGAGCGTGAAGGCCTCTTCGTGCGTGGGAGCCAGGACCAGGGGCGCGCCCTTGCGGTCCTCCAAGCGGAAGATTCCATCGCCGAAGTCGTCGAGTCGCCCCGTGGCCTCGTAGAAGTCCGCGGGAAGGATGCCGGGGAAGTGCACTTCCTGAGCGCCGGCGGCTTCCATCTCCTCGCGCACGATCTGCTCGATGCGGCGCTTCACCTTCAGGCCAAGTGGCAGCCACGCGAAGACACCTGGCGCCTGACGCCTGATGTAGCCGGCGCGCACGAGGAGCCTGTGGCTTGCCACCTCGGCGTCGACGGGGTCTTCGCGGAGGGTGCGGACAAAGAGCTTGGAGAGGCGAGTAGTCACCCCGCCAATGCTAGTCGTGCGCAGGAGCGTGCGCTGTCCCGACGAGAGACGTGTGGCCGCGCCGCTCTCGGCGCGGCCAGGTCTCACCAGGGCTTGTCGTACGACGAGTCACCCTCGGTCTCGCCGCGCTCCTGGTCGAGCTCGTCCTGACGCTCCTGCTGGTTCTGCTGCAGCTTCTCCTCGAGCTCCGTCATCTCGGGCGACTGCGTCGACTCCGGGGGCTCCTCGCCCTCGTTCGGCTCCTGCGACTCGGACTGCTGCTGCAGTTTCTGCTGGATGCGCTCGGTCGACTCGAGACTCGGCGGCTCGAATTCAGTGGACGCGCAGCTCTGGTCGCGCGCATCCAGCACTGCGAGCGCCTCCTGCCAGAGGGCCACAGCACCCGCCGTGTCGTCCGCAGCGAGCCTCGCGTCCCCCTGCCGTTCGATCGTGATGGCCAGGTTGGCGCGAATCGGGCACTGCTGCGCGGGCTCAGCCAACGGCAGAGCCGTCTCCAGCTCCGTCCGGGCCTCATCGAGCAGACCGAGCTGGAGCATCGACGTGCCCGTGTTGTACGAGGCCTTCCACGTCTCGAGGAAATTCACGAACTTCTGCTGCTGAGCGGAGTTCATGCTCCCCTCGTAGTCGGTCTCGGCGTAGAGCGAGACAGTGCGGTCGGCGATGACGGACATGCTGATGAGCTTGGTCGCAAACGCAGCCGCGATGAGCGCGAACGGGATGCTGAAGAGGATGAACCTCCGCCTGCGCTTGGCGGCCGCCGCGGCGATCGGGAGGGCGGTCTTCTGCTTCTTCTCGCGGCGACTCATGCCGTTCCTCCCCTGGCCCTGCTCAGCTCGATGAAGTGCTTCACCGATTCCCAGACGTCTCGGAGCAACAGCAGGAAGGCTGCCGCCGCGAGAATCCAGTACACCTCGAAGGCCGTCTCCGCGCTGCCCTTCGTCTGCGTCACTCGAGTGCTGTCGACCTCAGCCGCTACGACCTCGGTGCCGGGAGCACGGATCTCGAGCGGCACCCCCAGCTCATCCGCGATGGTCTGGAGCGCAGCCGTATCGATGACGGACCTGGCCTGCTGACCCTGCGCATCCGTGATGTAGCTCGGCTCCCCCGTCTCGAGCGTGCCGGCTGTCACCTTCATGGGGCCACCCGCTTCCGTGCCGTACCCGAGCACAGCGCCACCGGCGAGGTAGCCCGCGAGATCGCTGAACGAGTCGGGTTCCGTATCCGCGGTCTGCTCGCCGTCTCCCAGGTAGTAGACCACCCGTGCCCGCTCAGGCTCGGCCTCGGCGGCTGCCTCGAGGACATCGGCGACGAGCGGTTCCGCGATCGAGATGGAACTCCCCCTCGAGTACTGCGTGACCTCGGGGCGCAGCGTCTGCAGGAGCGAGTCGAGAGCGGTCGTGTCGGCGGTGAAGGGAAGCCGCTGCACAGCAGCGGCGTCGAACGTGACCAGTCCGAAGCGCGCACCCTCGTGTGCAGCCGCAAGGGCGGAGATGTCCGCCTTCACGCCGTCGAGTCGCGGCGCACCCTCCCAGTCCTCCGCCACCATGCTCGCCGTCGTGTCGACCACGAAGAGCACATCCACCTCGCTCTGCAGGTTGGGAGCCGGAGCGCTGCCGATGCCCGGGCGGAACGCCGCCAGCACGATGAGCGCGCATGCGGCGAGGCGCAGGGCCCAGTTGATGCGTCGACGACGGTCCGCCGCCCTGACGAGCGCGAAGACACCGAAGCCCAGCAGCGCGATGCCGAAGATCGCCAGGACGAACGCGGGGAGGATCGGATTCCAGGTCATAGTCGGAGCCTCCATGCCAGCACGACGTAGAGCGACGTGAACGCGAGCATCAGCATGAGCCACACGTTCGGCCGATCGGTGATGAGCAGTTGGGGCTGGCCGACCATGAGCGAGGTCTGCTCACTCGTGATCTGGTCGACGATCCCGGACACGCTGGCCGGGTCGGTGAGCTTGAAGTAGCTGCCATCCGCCTGAAGGATGGTCGTCCGGAACTGGTCCGCGAACGCATCCTCGAATTGATTGGCGTCGAGCGCGTAGATGGTGATCCCGCGCTGCTCGGTGTACTCAGCGGCCTCAGGGAAGGAGACAAGCGGATCGCCGTTCACGGCATTGTCCGTCGCGAAGATGATCGAGCGCGACCTGCCATCGTCGGCCGCCGGATCGTAGTCGCCGAAGGTCATCGCGCACGACGCCAGACCATCGCCGACAAGAGACGCGCCGGCGGCGCTCTGCGTGCCCTGGGCAAACGAGTACTCGATGTTGGAACCACCGGACGCGGACTCCATCTCGTCTCTCACCTGCTGCAGCTGGGTCTCCACGAACGCATAGTCATCCGTGAGCGGGAAGAGCTGCACCGCGGTCGCATCCCAGAGCACAAGCGACATCCGCTCACCGTCGAAGCCCGGCAGCATCTCGAGGTACCTGTCCAGCACCTCGACGTCGTAGTCGACCATCGACCCGGAGATGTCAAGGCAGAGCACGATGTCGCGGTTGAACTTCTCCGGCGACTCGACGCGCTGGTAGACCCACCGCCCGGCTGCGACGCTCGTCACCGCGAGGAGGATCGCCAGCACGACGCCGACTGCCGTCATGAGGCTCGAATAGCGCACGAGTGCACGCCGGTAGGCGGGGAGCTTCGTGAGGCGCCTGGAGTTCGCGACAGGTATCGCACCTGACTGGCCGCGCTTGCGCGCGCGCCACCAGGCCACCCCGGCCACTGCGGCCGCCACCGCTATGAGCGAGACGCTGATCCACCACATCGCTATCGCCATGTCATGATCACCTCCCTCGCCGCTGCCACGCCGGCCTCGGTGCCACTCGGATCGTGCGCCCCGAACACCATGGGGTAGTACTGGCCCACGGTGTGCGAGACGCCGCTGAGGTCCGTGCGCCTGAGGTCGGTGAGCGTCATCTTGTCCGCCGGAACGGTCGAGACAGCAGCGACGAACCCACGGACGAGCACGCTCAGCTCCGCATGGGCCCTGCGCGGCGTCACTTCTCCGGCCGCAGCTCGACGCGCGACGTCGTCGACACGTTCCAGATACTCCTGCTGTAGGGCGTGGACGGGCGGTCGGGCAGGCGGGAGCACGGGAGCCGCCTTCGGCGGGCGAGGTCGTGTCAGGAACACCACGAGGAAGTAGTAGGCCACTATGGCGGCCAGGATCAGGAACCCGAGTACCAACCAGAACTGCGCGTAGTCGATGACGGGGATGATGGTGCCCTCTGGCGGCTGGACGTCAGCGGCGAACATTCGCCCTCGCCTTCAGGAGCGCGAGGAGCACGGGGGCCACCTGCGCCTCGCTCGCGACCTCCGAATACGAGACGGCGTTCGCCTCGAAGGTCTGCTCCATGTCGATGGTGCGCTTCTGCTCTGCGTACTCGAACTCGCGCTCGAGGAGCCGGTCCCCGCCAAAGAGACTCGGCATCGCCCAGTTGCCTTCCACGTCGAACGCCAACTCGCCGCGCCGGCCGCGCTGGTGCGGTTCCGCGTCGGTGATCTGCAGCCAGACGATCTCATGCTGTGCCGCGAGTCGACGGACCAAGGCGGCGCGCTCCTCGTCCCAATCGAATTCATCCGCGATGACCACGAGCAGCGATCGGTGCCTGACGGTGAGGCGAACGCGCTCGAGGACCGCGTTCATATCGCTGGTCGCCGTGTCCAGCCCAACCGTGTCGTAGACGGCGTGGAGCATCCGCTCGAGCGCCGAGGACGTGCTGCGGAACGGGAGCTGCCTGATGCCAGCAGAGCTGCCCGTGACGAGACCGACCTCGTCTCCGTGCCGGATCGCGAGGTAGCCGAGGATCCCGAGGGCAGCGACGAGCACCTCCCGCTTGGGCTCCCCGCTTGCCGAGAGGGCCGCCATGTTCCGCCCGCCGTCGACGGCGAAGAGCACGCGATGACGCCGCTCCGCGACATAGCGCTTCACGAGCGGCTGCCCCGTCCTCGCGCTCGCCTTCCAGTCGATGTCCTTGATCTCGTCGCCTGCCACGTACTCGCGGAGATCGTCGAAGTCCATACTGCGCCCCCGCAGGTGCGACGCGTATTGACCGTCGAGCAGGTGCAGCACGCGTCGCCGCGCGTGCAGGAACATCTTCGACTTGACCTTCGAGAGAAGGGATCGTTCGCTGGACATCGTCACGGAGTGCGGACAGCCCCGAGCACGGCATCGATGATCTGCTCGACGCGGACACCCGTGGCATCCGCCTCGAAGCCGAGGATGATGCGGTGGCGGAGAATACGGTGCGCGAGTCTGCGGACGTCCTCTGGCACGACATGGTCGCGTCCCTGCAGGAGCGCCACGGCCCGCGCTCCCTTGGCGAAGTTGATCGAGGCGCGCGGCGAAGCTCCCACCTCGACGAGCCTCGCAAGCTCGGGCGCGATGTACTCACCGGCGTGCCGGGTGACGTACACGAGACCCACGATGTACTCGGTGATGGCTTTATCCACGTAGACGCGAGACGTCAGCTCCTGGAGGCGCGTGACGTCTTGCAGGCCCACGGCGGCCGGTTCCCCGTGTTCGAAGACGCCCTCGTCGATGCGCCGGAGGATCTCGGCCTCCTCGGCGGGATTCGGGTACTCCAGCACGTCCTTGAGCATGAAGCGGTCGAGCTGTGCTTCCGGGAGCACGTAGGTCCCCTCCTGCTCGATGGGGTTCTGCGTCGCGATCACCAGGAACGGGTCGGGCAGCGGGTACAGCGTGCCGCCGATCGTGGTCTGCCGCTCCTGCATGGCCTCGAGCATCGCGGACTGCGTCTTCGCACTCGAGCGGTTGATCTCGTCGAGCAGCACGAAGTTCGCGTGTACCGGCCCCAGCTGCGTTGAGAAGCGGTGCTCGGCGGCATCGTAGATCTGCGTGCCGACGATGTCGGAGGGCAGGAGGTCCGGCGTGCACTGGATGCGGCTGAACGAGCCGCGCACAGACTGCGCGAGCGTCTGCGCAGCGGTCGTCTTCGCGAGACCCGGCACGGACTCGAGCAGCACGTGCCCTCCCGCCATGAGCCCCACAAGCAGCGTCTCGCGGAGCTGCGTCTGACCGACGACCTTGTGCGCGAAGGCCTGCGAGACGGCCCCGACGGACCTTCCCGCTTCTTGGAGCTCCTGCTGGCTGAGCTTGAGCTGCTGACCGCCGACAATCGTCACGGATCCTTCTTCCTGCGGCTGGACCTGCCTGCCGACTCTTCTGATCTCGTCTCGTGCACTTCAGTGAATTCCAAGGGAAAGCGTAGTGATACCGCCCGGCCCTCGCTTTCAGCCTCTCGAGAACCTCTCGATGGGCTACTGGAACAAGCGAATGGGGTTGACGATGTCGACGTAGATGAACAACGCGCTCATCGCCATGAGGCAACCGGCGATGACCAGTGTGACCGGGAGGAGCTTCGCGGTGTCGAAGGGGCCGGGATCTGGCCGCCCGAAGAGCTTCGCGAGCCTGCGCCGAATCCCGTCGATGAGGGCCGCGAGGATGTGACCTCCATCGAGCGGTGGAAGCGGAACGAGGTTGATGACTCCGAGCGCGATGTTGACGGATGCGACCAATTGGACGATGGTCGCGACCCGATCGACGACGGGAATGCTGCTCTCGGCGGCGACCTCCCCCGTGATCCGACCGACCCCAACGACGCTCATCGGTCCGTTCGGGTCGCGTTCTGCACCGCCGAAGCCCGCGTTCCACATCTCCACGATGCGCTCGGGGATCGTGACGAGGAAGTTCCCGACCGCGCGCACGTTCGCGTCGGCCATCGTGAACGCGTACAGCGGAGACTGCCTCGTGCGCTCCTGCGTCGGCGTGATCCCGACGAAGCCGACCTCCTCGGTGACGTACGAGCCGTCCGCGGCTTCGACGCGGGCCCCGGTGAGGTCGTCGAGCTGGTAGACCGTGTTGACCCGGGGAGTGAGCTCGAGCTGCAGCTGCTCACCGGCGCGGTCGACACCGAGCGAGATGGGCTCACCCGGGCTCACGCGAATCGCGTCCTGGAGGACGTCCCAGTTGTCTGCCGCAACGCCGTCGACACTCGTGATCCTGTCGCCGGGAAGGAGGCCGGCTTCGAATGCGGGTGCCGGCGTCTCGCAGGTCTCCCCCTCGGCGGGAGCGGCAGCTCCAGCAGGAACGACGCACTCGTACACTGTGCCGACCGTCGTCGACGGTTGGTAGAGTCCGAAACCCGAGCAGACGATCATGAAGCCGAGGATGGCGATGACGAAGTTCATCGCGGGGCCACCCACCATGATCACGATTCGCTTCCAGACGGGGAGCGACGAATAGGTGCGCGATTCCTCCCCGGGAGCGACGCCCTCCGCGGACGCCAGCCTGGCATCGTCGATCATGCTCGACATGAACCCGGTCCCACCGGTCCGAGCAGCTTCCCCGGCCTTCGCGGGTGGATACATGCCGATCATGGCGACGTATCCGCCGAGCGGAATGGCCTTGACGCCGTACTCGGTCTCCCCGCGCTTGCGCGAGAACAGCGTGGGTCCGAAGCCGACCATGTACTGCGTGACGCGCACCCCGAAGCGCTTGGCTGGTACGAGATGACCCACTTCGTGCAGAGCGATCGACCCGGCGAGGCCGATGACTGCGGCCAGCACGCCGACGATGAAGAGCAAGACAGATTCCACGGAGGTCAAGCGTAGACCCGCATCGCCAGGCACTTGCTGTCGATCTGCCTTGTCGCCGGGCCGCGCTCGTGCGAGAGCTGCACGCCGCCCACCGCGTAGGCTTGCCCGATCATGAGCGAAGCATCAACGCTGCAGGCAGCAGCCGCCGTCGAACTCGCAGTTGTCGTCCGGTCGGGCTTCGCCGAGTCCAGGCATGTGGGCGCCGCCGTGCTGACCCATCCGGACGCCACGATCCGCGCCGAGCTGGGCGACGGACACCAGCCGGTGTTCCCACGGTCGACGCTCAAGCTGTTCCAAGCGCAGACCGCGCTGGCGCTCGGCGCCCAGCTGACCGACGAGCAGACCGCGATCGCCTGCGGCAGCCACTCGGGTTCCCCTGCCCACGTCGCGCACGTTCGGGAGATCCTGCACGCAAGCGGGCTCGACGACCGCGCACTCGCGTGCCCCGCATCCTGGCCGAGAGATCGTGCTTCCAGGGATGCTCTCGTCCGCGCCGGAGAGGCGTCTTCCGCCGTGTACATGGAGTGCAGCGGCAAGCACGCCGCCATGCTGGCGGCGTGCGTCGCGCAGGGGTGGCCCGTCGACGGGTACCTGGCTGCCGAGCATCCGCTGCAGGTGGCGATCAAGGACACGATCGAGCGAATGACCAGGGAGCGCCCGAGCGCGACGGGAATCGACGGGTGCGGTGCTCCCGTCTTCGCGGTGAGTCTCGTCGGACTCGCCGCCGCCGCCAGCCGCCTCGCTACTGCCAGCTCTTCGTCTCCCTTCCCCCTGTTCAAGGCTGCCGCCGCTGTCTGGCGATCCGTGCTCGCGAACGGCTGGCTCATCGAAGGGCACGGCAGGCCGAACTCGCTGGTGGTCACGGAGCTCGGAGTGCTCGCGAAGTCGGGCGCTGAGGGCGTGCTGCTGCTCGCGGCGCCGGATGGCACTGCTGTGGCGATGAAGATGCTCGACGGGTCCAACCGCGGGACGACGCTCGTCGGGTTGCAGCTGCTCGTCGCGGCGGGCGCAGTCGACGTGGGTCGAGTCCAGCAGCTGCTGCCGAGCCTCGGGCTCGAGGTGCTGGGTGGCGGTGTTCTCGTCGGCGAGATCATGGTCGGTGCCGGGGTACCCACCAGCCTGTAGCACCCACGTGGTTGCCACCTCAGGCGTGGCCGGCAACAGGATCCGACCAGCGAACGCGTCGCATCCTGCCTTCCGGATCGCGGAGCACTGCGCTCCGAGATGCATCTACGGTGAGTGGGGCCAGGGGGTCGCCTCTGATGAGCGCGCGGTGTTCACCCGTCGTCAGACCTGACAGCAAGACGGGGTATTCAGCGGAAAGCCTCGAGAGCGATCCGAACTCAGCCTGCCAGCCTTCCACGTCGCCGAGAACAGCTCTGGCTGTCGTCTGCCGCTTCTCGCCGCCCCCTTCCCGTCTCTGCTCTGCGCGCCAGGCGGTGACGTCGATGCACGAGAAGCCCCGCGCTTCCAGGATGCGGCGCAGGGAGGCCCGCTGACGGGCGACGACGAGCACATCCCCCTCTCCATCAGGCAAGAGCGACGCCCGCGGGCCGGAGCCAGCCGCCGGGGCTGCTGACTGAAGCGCCCGCGCCGCTCGCGCGACCTGACACGACTTCCCCTGCCAGACCGCCCGCCCTGGAGGGGCATCCGCGCGGTGGTCGCTCGCCTCTCCCCCGGCCATGATGAAGCCGCTGCGGTCCCCTCCGACGAGGCGCAGGGTTTGCGCCGCGGCTGCGAGGAGCGGTGCCGTACCGCCGGTCACTCGACTGACGGAGAAGATCACCGCAGGTGCAGCGGACGCGGAGCGCCGGATGAGGCGCACGAGCTGGTCGGTCATCGCCGTTCGATGCGGCTCGTCGACCAGGGCGAGGAGCGCGTCGACATCGTCGATGACCAGGAGTCCCTGGCACGCTTCGAGGTCGCCGGCGAAGAGCTGATCCCAAGCCCCCTCAGGGTGCGAGTCGAGCACCATGACCCGTTCTGCGTGGCAACGGCCGGCCGCTCGAGTGGCCTCGACGAGGGCGGCGAGGGTACCCGACTTGCCCGTCCGCGGACCACCGATCACCACGAGGGCACCCGAGGTCGCATCGAAGCACGCTGGCGGCTGCCGCCTGGCGCGGGTGTCGTCGATCATGCCGAACGCGACGCCCGTCTCAGCCGATCCGAGCGCCGCCGCTGCGATCTGCCTCGGCAGATCGGGAAGCCACGCGGGTGGCGGCGGGCCGTAGCCGAGGTGCGACTCTCGCTCCGTCGCCGCGGCGATGAGTTGCGTCACCACTCGGTGCTCGCGCTGCTCCATCTGGACTTCCGTGACCCGATCGCCAGCCGCGACGAGTGCAAGCCCGGGTGACGATGCTGGCAAGCGGGCTGCGGATGGAGTGCCGATCAGTGCAGTGCTGTCGGCGTCCGCGATCACGCGCAGGCAGATGCGGACGCCGCAGTTCGCGAGGGTGGCTCCGCGCACGGCGGTTGCGGGTTGCTGTGCGCACAGGATGAGGTGCATGCCGAGACTTCTTCCTCTCGCGGAGATGTCGGCGATGACGGCAGGCAGGTCCGAACCGATGTCGGCAAGCGCCTGGAACTCATCGACGACGATGATGAGCCGAGCGAGGCCAGGCAGTTGCCCGATGTGCGTCGCGCCAGCTGCACGCAGTGCAGACTCGCGCTCGCGCACTTCTGAGCCGAGGCTGACCGCCGCGCGCTGCGCTTCCCCTTCGTCCAGGTCCGTGACGATCCCGACGCAGTGAGGAAGTGAGGTGATGGGGTCGAACGTGGCACCACCTTTGAAATCGAAGCAGAGCACCTGGACTTCACGAGTTGACCGCGCTGCTGTCAGGGCAAGCACCCAGGTCAACAGCAATTCGCTCTTGCCGGACCCAGTCGTCCCTCCGATGACCGCGTGCGGCCCTTCGCCGACCAGGTCGATACCGAAGGATGCTGTGCCGATGGTGCCGAGCTCGGCGAACAGCGAGGCCCCTCGTCGCGTTTCCGGATCCGTCGTCCGCGCCTGTTCGTTCGTCGACTCGTTCACCCCACGCCACGCGCGGTCAGACGGCCCTTCGCCGCCCGCCGCCGGCAGCCTCCTGAGGTAGCAGGCACGCATCTCTTCAGCTGTCACGAGCGCAGGATGGAAGGTGAGCCGCTGCCCCGGGGAGAACTCGACGCTCGCGGTCGAGGCGCTCTCGACGTGCAGACGCAGCGCGAACGAGGCCGACCTCACCGCCGGGCTGACCGAGCTGCGTGCTCCACCGAGTTCGAGGAGGAGGCCTTTCTGGCTGGCATTCTCCTCGGCCCCACGGCAGGGTGCACCGACAGCGGCCAGCTCGCGAGAGAGCTGTGCTCCGGCGGTGCCTGACCCTATGCCGATCTCGGCTGCTTGGCCGGATCGCTGCACGAGGAGGGCACGGCCCACTGCCATGACGAGTGGTCGGCTGCCGGTGATGACGACGTCCGTCGGGTCCATCAAGACCGGCGCGTCGCTGTGCAGGAGCGCGTCTTCGAGTTCAGCCCGCGCCGACTCGGGAAGGTCTCGGAGCTCTCCTTGGACCTGGATGCGAGCACGGACCGACCCGTACCCGAGGCACAACGGGCCACCAGGGACCGCGTGCTCCCCGGCCACGACCGCCCGAGCTCCCGGAGCGGCGCTCATCAGAGCCGTGAAGTCCTGCTTCGCGAGGTGACGTGCGTGTCGCCTGCAGGCCTCGAGCTCGTGCGCGAACGAAGCCTGCGCCTTTGCGCGGTCTGCCCGCAGCCGACGCCGTGCCTCAGCGTAGTTGGCAAGCGCCATGACGGGTCCGAGAATGCCGAACGCAAGGATCGCGGGAGAGGTGAAGAGGAGCCACAGCACAATCGCGACCACGAGCGGGAGCAGCGTCATGATGACCGGGAACGGCACATCCCGCTGCTCGCCGACAGGCGCTGGGAGGTGCAGCACGTGATCAGACTGAAGTGCCCCAGACGTCGCAGTCAGCGCTCCGCCATGCTGCTCAGCCCTCACGCCCGCCTGAGGATGCCGACTCCGACTCCTCATCCCACTCCTCGACAACCGCAAGCCAGGGAGGAACGACACTTCGCTGGACGAGCCACGCGACACTCGATGCCAGAGCGTTGTCCCGGCTGACTGCGAGCGCGCTCTTCGCGAAGGAGGCTGCTGCGCTCGATCGTCCCGAGGCCCACTCGAGCCAGCTGAGGCCGGCGAGCAGACCCGGCTCATCCTCGACGTCGACGAGCGCGGCCACGCCTTTCAGAATCGCAACTGCGCGACGCACGCGTTGGCGCGAGAATGCAGGCAACGGTACCTGCTCGGCGTTCTCAGCCATGACCGCTGCCCACACCCGCGCGAGCGACAACAGCTCGTCATGCTCGCCGAATGCGAGCGTCACCAGCAGCAGCTCCGAGGTGTGGCGCCCTCGCAGCATGCAGAGGAGTCGCGCGAGCTGGTCATTACCCAGATCGGTGTCGCCCTCCTGCGGAGCGACGGAGGAGAGCCAGCTCTGACGCAGCGACTCGAGATCGTCTTCACCGTCATGCAGCTGCCAATGACACTCGTCTGCCTGAGCGAACGCGAGCCTCCTCTGTGCCGATGCCGGTGCGACGATCGAGTCGTCAGCTGCCATCGGAGCAGCCTCGAGCCACGTGCGCGGCGCTCCAAGGCCCCGAGGTCCGACGTCGCAGCAATCGGGGTCATCGCAGCCGTACACGCCCCAAGCGTCGGAGGCGCGGCAGACGCACAGCACCACATCGATACCGGCTCTCTCCGCGACAGCTATGAGCTCGTCAGCAAGCCGAGACAATGGAGGCCGCGGCCCGTCTCCGAACGGAGAGTCAGGGCTCAGCACCAAGACGACTCGCTCGATGCGGTTCAGATGGGCCAGATGCCCGACGACGGCGTTGGCGTAGGCGGTGGGCTCGGTGGCAGGTGACTTCGAGTCGCCTGGCAAGTCGAATCGCAGGACCACACCTCCACGTTTGCCGCTGAGAGGAAGAGCGACGAGCGAGCCGACTGGCGAGTACCCGAGAAGGCGAGGCAGTGCGTCCAGGATCTGCTCTGGTGTGCTGAGTCGAATCTGTTCCATGCCCAGAAGTTAGGCCGTGCGAACGTCGAGTTGCGGCGCGATCGCATCCGCTGTGGACAGCTCATGTCGGCAGCGCCTGTGACAACGGAGTGCAGACAGAAGCACGGCTCGTGGATGTGCATCCACGGGCCGTGCTTCTTGGTCTGAGGGCTCTCGCCTCAGCAAGAGATCACTGCTGTTGAGGAGGAGTCTGCTGACCGTAGGGCTGCTGGTTGTCCGGCGCCTGACCGAGCGGTGGCTGCTGGACGGGGGCCTGCCCGTAGGGCTGCTGGGCGGGAGCCTGACCGTAACCCTGCTGGGTGGGAGCCTGACCGTAACCCTGCTGCGTCGGAGCCTGACCATACGGCTGAGCGGGAGCCTGACCGTATCCCTGCTGCGCGGGAGCTTGACCGTACGCCTGTCCCGGAGCACCCTGCTGGTAGCCCACGGCGCCCTGGGGCTGGCCGTAAGGCTGGCCTCCCGCGCCCATGAGTGCGGGATTCCAGCGTGAGCTGTCGAATCCGAGCACTGCGAACCAGACGATGGGAAGGAAGATGTAGAGCAGCACCCAGACGCCGCTCTTGCCGAAGCCGAGACCGACACGGTAGGCCGCGATTGCCAGGAGCACGACGAGAGCGATGTTGACGCCGGGGATGAAGCCGACGAGCACCCACCAGCCCGGGAAACCGGCTGCCTCTACGAACGTCCAGGAGTTGTAGACCGGTACCCAGGCCTTCCACCCCTCGATGCCCATCTTCGTGAACACCTTCGACCACAGCCAGGAGGTGAGGACGTACGCTCCGAGGACCACGACGAGCCACAGGAGAACCCCTAGGACGCCGAATCCTGCCGCGGCCTGATCGCCGTAAGAGATGAATTCCATGGAGAAGTCACTTTCTGATATTCATTGAGCGTCTCCGTCACGCGTTGGGAGTGCGCGTGAGTGAGAATTCGAAGACAGGATATAAATTAGCGGCGTTTTGCCGACTTTGTCGATGGGGAGACCTGCCCGTATTCGAATCACCGTGATCCTGGCACCGACGGCGCGGGTTTCAAACCCCTTCTGGCACGATGAGCCTGGCAAGGCCAGCGCCCGTGGCCTCGAGCTCCCAGCCCGCATCTCGGCAGAAATCTGCAAGCTCTTCAGCCCCTCGCAGCGCATCTGCTCGCTCTGGTTCTGCTGCTGCGAGAGCTATGAGGCCTCTCGTGAAGAGGCCTTTTCCACGCTTGTTGAAGTGATTGAGCGACCGCACTTTCCCGTCCGGCGTGCGTGAGACGACGTCGATCGTCACGTGCTTCTCCGCACCATCCACTGGGCCGAGCGCCGAGTACGCCTTCGAACGGAGGTCGACCACGAGTCCCGAGTGCGCGGCAAGAGCTTCGCGCGTGACGGGAGTCCACCGGTGTGTTGCAGCTACTCCGCCGAGTCTCGATGCTGCCGACAGCCGATACGCGGGGATTCCCTCTCCCCCGCCCACGAGTCCGAAGAGCGCCGAGTGAACAGCAACATGGTGTGCAGCCCAGCTGAGCTGGTGGCTCGTGAGCGTGGGCGCGTCGAGCGCGTCGTAGAGGACGCCCGTGTACCGGAGCAGAGCCGGCATGCGGGGCGCAGAGCGAAGGCTCCGGTTCCTGTTGAGCTCGACCTCAGCCTGCTTCTCTGAGATCTTGAGCACTTTGCGCGCGCTGTCTGGATCCTCAGAGAGACGGTGGAGTTCATCGGCGACGAGCTCACGAGTCTCAGTGAAGGTCTCCGCCCAGCTGAGCCCGCCTGCTTCGGGACTCTCTACCAGTTCGCCCGTGAACGCAGCGTTGCCGCCGTCCCGTTTTGTTTCGGACGGCGGCAACAGCAGCAGGAGACCTTCGGTCACTCCCCGGAGACGAGTTCAGCCTCGCCAGCGACGACGGTGACGACGTCGCTGTTCACCGAGAGGAAGCCACCCTCGGCGTTGGCGACGATCTTGGATCCGTCGGTGGCCGTGATGCGAACCTGACCGGCGCCCAGGGCAGCGAGCACAGGCTCGTGGCCGGAGAGGATTCCGATCTCGCCCTCGGAAGTGCGAGCAACGACCATGGTCGCGCTGCCTTCCCAGACCAACTTGGTTGCTTCGACGACCTTGACGGTCAGTTCGCCTTTGCCTGCCATGACTATGCGTTGTCCTTCTGCATCTGTGCCCACTTCTCTTCGACATCGTTGATTCCACCGACGTTGAAGAAGGCCTGCTCGGCGACGTGGTCGAAGTCGCCCTTGGCGATGGCGTCGAACGACTCGATGGTCTCCTTGAGCGGAACCGTCGAACCCTCGACACCCGTGAACTTCTTCGCCATGTAGGTGTTCTGCGAGAGGAACTGCTGGATGCGACGTGCACGAGACACGACGATCTTGTCCTCTTCGGAGAGCTCGTCGACACCGAGGATCGCGATGATCTCCTGCAGTTCCTTGTTCTTCTGGAGGATCTGCTTGACCTCGGTCGCGACCCGGTAGTGGTCTGCGCCCAGGTACCGAGGGTCGAGGATGCGGCTCGTCGAGGTGAGCGGGTCGATGGCCGGGTAGAGGCCCTTCGACGCGATCTCTCGCGAGAGCTCCGTCGTTGCATCGAGGTGCGCGAACGTCGTTGCGGGGGCCGGGTCGGTGTAGTCGTCAGCAGGCACGTAGATGGCCTGGAGCGACGTGATCGAGTGGCCGCGCGTCGACGTGATGCGCTCCTGGAGCACACCCATCTCGTCCGCGAGGTTCGGCTGGTATCCAACGGCGGACGGCATGCGACCGAGCAGCGTGGAGACCTCGGAACCGGCCTGCGTGAAGCGGAAGATGTTGTCGATGAAGAGGAGCACGTCCTGCTTCTGCACGTCACGGAAGTACTCGGCCATGGTGAGGGCCGAGAGCGCGACGCGAAGTCGCGTTCCTGGCGGCTCGTCCATCTGGCCGAACACTAGGGCCGTCTTGTCGAAGACGCCAGCCTCTTCCATTTCGTAGATGAGGTCGTTGCCCTCACGGGTGCGCTCGCCGACACCGGCGAACACGGAGACGCCACCGTGGTCCTGAGCGACTCGCTGAATCATCTCCTGGATGAGGACCGTCTTGCCGACACCGGCTCCACCGAACAGGCCGATCTTTCCACCCTGAACGTACGGGGTGAGGAGGTCGATGCTCTTGATACCGGTCTCGAAGAGCTCGGTCTTCGACTCGAGCTGGTCGAAGGCCGGGGGCTCACGGTGGATGGGCCAGCGCTCGGTGATCTCGTAGGGCTCGGTGAGCATGGTCTCGTTGAGCACTTCACCGGTGACGCTGAAGACCTTGCCCTTGGTGACGTCGCCGACGGGCACCGAGATCGGTGCGCCGGTGTCGCGAACTTCCTGGCCGCGGACAAGTCCGTCGGTGGGCTTGAGCGCGATGGCGCGAACGAGGTCGTCGCCGAGGTGCTGTGCAACCTCGAGCGTGAGCTTGAGCGACTGGTCTCCGAGGGTGACCTCGGTCTCGAGCGCGTGGTAAATGCCTGGGATGGCGTCGTGCGGGAACTCGATGTCGACAACGGGACCCGTGACACGGGCGATCCGGCCGACACCGGCCGGAGCCTTCGTGTCTTCCCTGTCGGAGACGATGTGCGTCGTCATGTCTTGTCCTTTTCTTGCGTGTTCGCGCGGTTATGCGGTTGCGAGCGCGTCCGCGCCGCCCACGATCTCGGAAATCTGCTGCGTGATCTCTGCCTGGCGCGCGTTGTTCGCGAGCCTGGTGTAGTCGCGCACCAGGGTGTCTGCGTTGTCGGAAGCCGCGCTCATGGCGCGCTGGCGGGCAGCGTGCTCGGATGCGGCGGAGTGCAGCATGGCGTTGAAGAGACGCGCCTGGATGTAGTCGGGAAGCAGTGCGTGGAGCACCGTCTCCGCATCCGGCTCGAACTCGTACAGCGGGAGCAGCGGGGCCTCTTCGGCGACGTCGTCGCTTTCAACGACCTCGAGCGGCAGGAGCCGGACGACGGTCGGGGTCTGCGTGACCATCGACTGGAACCGGTTGTAGACGTAGTGGATCTCCTCCACGCCGCCTTCCTCGAACGGAATCGTGAACCGTTCGACCAGTGCCTCGCCGAGCTCCTTCGCGGTCTGGAAGACCGGGAGGTCGGTGGACCCCGTCCACTGCTTCTCGCTCGCACGCTTGCGGAAGGCGAAGTAGCCAACCGCCTTGCGACCGATGAGGTAGTGAACGACTTCCTTGCCCTCTGCCTCGAGCGAGTTCGTGAGGCCCTCGGCCTCGCGAAGAACGCTCGAGGAGAAAGCTCCGTTGAGGCCTCGGTCGCTCGTGAAGACGACGACCGCGACACGGCGGACCTCTTCACGCTCGGTGACGAGGATGTGATCGATGTCCGTGTAGCTGGCCACTGCCGAGACTGCCTCGGTGATCGCCTGCGCGTACGGGTTCGACTCGGCCATGCGTTTCCGCGCCTTGGTGATGCGCGAAGTGGCGATCAGCTCCATGGCGCGGGTGACCTTCTTCATCGTCTGGGCAGACTTGATCTTCTGCCGGTAGACCCGAAGTTGTGCTCCCATGCTTCTCCTGTGCTCGTCGTCGAAGTCGTCGAGGGCGCCTAGCGGCGCTTCTTGACGATCTTCTCCTGCTCGATCTCGTCAGCGGCGACCTGTTCGGCGCTAGCGACGAGCGGAGTTCCGTCGTTCTTGAGGTACGTCTTCGAGAAGGCGTCGACACCGTCGGCCATGGCCTTCAGCGTGTCGTCTTCGAGCTTTCCGCTGTCGCGAAGGAGGCCGAGGACGTCAGTGTTGCGCTCGAGGTACTCGAGAAGCTCGCGCTCGAAGCGCAGGATCTCGTCGACCGGGACCAGGTCCAGCTTGCCGTTCGTGCCGGCCCAGATCGCGACGACCTGCTGCTCGACCGGGTACGGCGAGTACTGCGGCTGCTTGAGGAGCTCGGTGAGGCGTGCGCCACGCTCGAGCTGCTTGCGCGTCGTCGCGTCGAGGTCGGACGCGAACATCGCGAAAGCCTGCTGCGAGCGGTACTGGGCGAGCTCGAGCTTGAGCGTTCCCGAGACCTTCTTGATGTGCTTCTGCTGGGCGTCGCCACCGACTCGCGAGACGGAGATACCGACGTCGACCGCTGGGCGCTGGTTGGCGTTGAAGAGGTCGGACTGCAGGAAGATCTGGCCATCGGTGATCGAGATCACGTTGGTCGGGATGTACGCCGAGACGTCGTTGGCCTTGGTCTCGATGATCGGAAGACCGGTCATCGAGCCTGCTCCCATCGCGTCGGAGAGCTTGGCGCAGCGCTCGAGGAGGCGGGAGTGCAGGTAGAACACGTCACCGGGGTATGCCTCGCGTCCTGGCGGGCGGCGGAGGAGCAGCGAAACGGCGCGGTACGCCTCAGCCTGCTTCGACAGGTCGTCGAACACGATGAGAACGTGCTTGCCCTCGTACATCCACTGCTGGCCGATGGCCGAGCCCGTGTAGGGGGCGAGGTACTTGAAGCCGGCGGGGTCGGACGCGGGAGATGCGACGATCGTCGTGTACTCCATGGCCCCTGCGTCTTCCAGCGCGCCCTTGACGGATGCGATGGTGGAGCCCTTCTGGCCGACGGCAACGTAGATGCAGCGAACCTGCTTGTTGACGTCTCCCGACTCCCAGTTGGCCTTCTGGTTGATGATCGCGTCGATCGCGATCGCCGTCTTGCCGGTCTGGCGGTCGCCGATGATGAGCTGACGCTGGCCACGGCCAACGGGGATCATCGCGTCGATCGCCTTGATGCCGGTCTCGAGAGGCTCGTGCACCGACTTACGGTCCATGACCCCGGGTGCCTGGAGCTCGAGAGCGCGGCGACCGGACGTGGCGATCTCGCCGAGCCCGTCGATCGCGTTGCCAAGCGGGTCCACGACGCGGCCGAGGTAGCCCTCGCCGACGGGAACGGAGAGGACCTCGCCGGTGCGGCGGACTTCCATGCCCTCGACGATGCCCTGGAACTCGCCGAGCACGATGACGCCGATGCTGCTCTCGTCGAGGTTCTGAGCGAGGCCGAGTGTTCCATCAGCGAAGGTGATGAGTTCGTTGGCCATGACGCCAGGGAGACCCTCGACGTGCGCGATGCCGTCCGAGGCGTCAACCACGGTGCCGACCTCGGTCGCCGTGGCGCCTTCCGGACGGTATGAGGAAGCGAACTGCTGAAGCGCGTCGCGGATCTCATCCGGATTGATTGTGAGTTCTGACATGTTCTTCCCTTGTCGTCCGGGGCCTCGCCCCGAGAGTTTCAGTGCGTGAGGCTCAGGCGAGCTGCAGGCGGAGGTTGTTGAGTCGAGCGGCGACGCTGTCGTCGATCACGTCATCGCCAAGCTGCACCCGCAGGCCGCCGATGATCTTCGGGTCGATGACCGTCGTGACGGAGACTCGTCGGTTGAAGCGACGCGTCAGTCCCGCCTCGAGCTTCGCGAGCTGCTCAGGACCGAGCGGGCTCGCGACCGTGACCGTGGCGACCGAGCGGCCGGCCTGATCGGCGACCACTTCTCCCGCCCAGGTGAGGAGGCGACGTGTGCGACGACCGAGCGGGTTGCCCACGAGCTCGCGGAGGATCAGCAGGCTAGCCGCGCTGATCTTGCCCGCGAAGAGACGCTCGACGAGCTGCGACTTGACAGCCGAGTCTCCGAGACGCGACCCGAGCGTGAGCTCGAGCTCCGGGTTAGCGCTGATCGTGTCAGCAACCGTCGTGAGCTCGGCGGCGATCGCCGACTGGTCTCCCGCGGTCTGGGCAGTGGCACGGACTGCAAGTTCCTGCAGGCCGAGCGCGAACTCATGGTTGCTCGACCAGGTCTGGCTGACAGCATCCTGGAGGAGCTGCAGCGCACGCGGGCTCAGGTGAGAGCCGAAGACTCTCCCCGCGAGCTCGCGCCTGGCGCTGACGTCGGCGGCGGGGTTGGACAGCGCCACGAGGAGGTGCTGGTTGGCACCCGCTGCGTTGACGGCGGCGAACACCTGCTCAGCATCCCGAAGTTCTGCCTGGCCCCAGCCGTCGACGCTGTTCTTGAGGGCTGCCAGTGCGTGTCTGGTCGCGCTTCCCATCAGCTGTGCGTTCCTGCCTTCTGGTCGTTGTCGAGCTCGCTCAGGAACCGGTCGACGTAGGCGGTCGAGCGGCTGTCCTCGCGCAGGCTCTCGCCGACCACGCCTGAGGCGAGATCGAGTGCAAGGGTGCCCACCTCGGCGCGGAGCGAGACGATTGCCGTCTGGCGCTCTGCCTCGATCTGTGCCTTTGCGGAAGCGGTCATGCGGTCGAGCTCAGCCTGCGTCTCGGCCTTCTTCTGGACCTTGATCTGATCTGCGTCGACGCGAGCCTGCTCACGGATTTCCGCGGCTTCGGTTCGCGCGGCGGCGAGAAGCTTCTCGTTCTCGTCGCGCTTGGCAGCGGCCTCGGCCTGTGCGATCTCCGCCTTGCGGATACCGCCCTCGATCTGCGCTTCGCGCTCGTCGAGGATCTTGCGCAGGGCCGGGATGGCGAATTTCCAGAAGAAGAGCGCGAGCACAACGAAGACGACCGCCGACCAGACGATGTCATACGTAGCGGGGAAGAGGACGTTGCCGCCTTCCTCCGCTGCAAGAGTCGACGTGATCGCCGACAGTGCGAAGGTGCTCATATGCGAACCCGCTTACTGGAAGATGAAGAACGTTGCCACGCCGATGAAGGCGAGCAGCTCGGTGAAGGCGATGCCGAGGAACATGGTGACCTGGAGGCGGCCGGCCATCTCGGGCTGGCGTGCCATTGCCTCGACGGTCTTGCCGGCGACGATACCGATGCCGATGCCGGGGCCGATTGCAGAGAGGCCGTAGCCGACGGTTGCGATGTTGCCGGAGAGCTCGGCGAGTGTGGTGGTTTCCACAGGGGTTTCCTTCCGTATGGGTGGTGAAGCAGGTTGCTTCGCGTGAGTCAGGTGGGTCTTAGTGGCTCTTGGCAGCGGCCTGCTGGATGAAGACCGCGGTGAGGAGCGTGAACACGAAGGCCTGGAGGACCGCCGCGAGGATCTCGACGAGCGTCATGACGAAGCCGCCGAGGAGCGTTACGACGCCGAAGCCGGCGTCGAGGCCACCCATCGTGATGACGAAGAAGTTGGTGGCACTGAAGGTCAGCACGAGCAGCAGGTGGCCGACCATCATGTTGAGGAAGAGTCGAAGGGCGAGAGACACCGGGCGCACGATGAAGACGTTGATGAACTCGATCGGCGTGAGCAGGATGTACATGGGCCACGGAACACCGCTTGGGAACAGCGCGTTCTTGACGAACGTCCCGAAGCCAACTTCCCGCGAACCCGCCCAGATGAAGGCCACGTAGGCGACGACGGCCAGAACCAGCGGCATGCCGATGAGCGAGGTTCCCGCGATGTTGAGCCCCGGGATGATGCCGGTGATGTTCATCGCGAAGATGCCGAAGAAGAGCGTCACGAGCAACGGCAGGTACTTGTGGCCGAGCTTCTCTCCGAGGATCCCGTCGGCGATCTGGGTCTTTACGAAGCCGATGGCGATCTCTGCGAGAGACTGCCCCTTGCCTGGAACCACCTTCGGCTTGCGCAGAGCAAGCCAGAAGACGAGCATCAGGACAACGACGGCCAGCAGACGCACCAGCAGGATGCGGTTGAGCTCGAAGGGCGTTCCGTCAAAAAGGATCCCGGGGAGAAAGAACTCGTGGTCGAGGCTCGGCGGCTCGAAAGTCTTCTCTTCCGCGGCAGCGATGAAAACTGGCATGTTCAGGGCTGAGGCGAACAGAGCACTCTCCTGTCTCGGGGCGCAGCTGTCTTTGCTGCGCTTCGATGAGTTCGGGCGGGTGAGCACACGAGAAGGACACCTTCTCGGCTCACCTGGATCAGCCTATCAAGAAATCCCCAGGCAGGAGTGCACTTCGAGCCTCCTGAGCGAACTTTTCTACTATTTGTCGTCGCCGGGCAGGCGCACGTCGCTGACGTTGCCCATCCGACCTCGCACGACGCAGACGACATCGACGATCACCGTCGCGATGACGGCGACGACGAGGCACAGCCACAGCGTGAAGAGATGAACGATCGGGAGGTCCCTGATGAGGAACAGCGCGCCCAGGAAGACGATGAACTTGAGGATCCAGGCGCCGAGAATCGTCGCCATGAAGAAGATCTGATCGAGGTGCGACGCGAGGATCACGGAGACGACGGTGATGCCGGTGAACAGCAGCGTGATAGCTGCGGCGAAGAGCGCGCTCCACAACCCGTTGACCCCGACCGCGAGGAAGCCGATGCCGCCGCCGATGACGGCCACCGCGATCGCGACGACCACGGACCACTTCAGGATGCTCTTGAAGATCGGCACGGAGGTGGGGGTCGTAGAGGAGTTCATGCGTCCATTCCGGATTCAGGTGCTGCATTGAGCAGCGAGGCGTTTGCGTCGGCGAGCTCGTCGTGCGGGTTCTCTCCAGGGGCCTTCTGCGCCTGGCGCTCGCGAGACTTGCGCCGGCTGAGCGGCGCCATCGTCACGAGCGTGCACGCGACGAAGCCGACGATGACGAACCCGATGACGAGGCCGATGGGTATGGAGATCAGATCGGCTGCGAATGCCATGAGCGCCCCGACCGACACCACGGCCGTCCAAGAGTAGAAGACCACAACCGCCCAGCGCTGGGAATGGCCCATGTCGAGCAGACGGTGGTGCAGGTGCTTCCTATCCGCGGTGAACGGCGACTTGCCTGCCTTCATTCGACGGAAGACGGCGAGCGAGAAGTCGAGGAGCGGGACGATCAGCACGGCGAAGGGGATGATCATCGGCAGGAAGGCGGGCCAGAGCTCGGTGCGGCTGATCGTCTGCGGGTCGACCTCTCCCGTGACGGCGACGGCGCTTGCCGCCATCAGGAGACCGACGAGGAGCGCGCCACCATCCCCCATGAACATCTTCGATGGGTACCAGTTGAGCACCAGGAAGCCGAGGCAGATGCCGATGACGATGGCCGAGAGCAGCGCACCCATCGTGAAGCGCCCGGTCTGCCCCGCGAACTCGCTGAGCACGTAGCTGTAGACGAGGAACACGCCGTTGGCGATGATCGCGACGCCGGCGACGAGGCCGTCCAGGCCGTCGATGAAGTTGACCGCGTTCATGACGAGCACGACCGCGAGCACCGTGATGGCGATCGACATCCACTGCGAGCCGACCGTGATGCCCCCGAGCGGGAGCGATGTGATCGCCACGCCCTGCCAGGCGAGCAGAATCGCGGCGAGGATCTGCCCGGCGAGTTTCGTCATCCAGTCGAGGTCGATGAAGTCGTCGATGACTCCGATCAGCACGATGAGCGAGGCGGCTCCCACAAGCGCCCAGATCCGCCCTGGCTGCTCGAAGACGAGCGAGAAGAACGGAATCTGAGATGCGGCGGCGAGGGCGAGCAGCATCCCGACGTACATGGCGACGCCACCCAGCCTGGGTTTCGGGGTCGTGTGGACGTCCCTGTCGCGAACAGGCGGGTACCACTTGTAGCGCATCGCGAGTCGCCAGACCACGTAGACGAGCAAGAGCGTGACGAGCGCCGTGCCGACTACGAGGGCAAGGTAGATCCGCACGCTACGACTCGTGCTCCGTCGATGACGGGCGCTGCGCAGGGGGCGTTCTCGCGTCGCTGACAGCCTCGACGTCGGAGGCGACGGTCTCGGTCTCGGTCTCGGTCTCGGACTCGGGGGTGCCCTCACCCTCGACCGCCGCCGGGGGTGCGGCGACGGCCTCTGGCTCAGGAATCGCGTTCGGCGCGTCGACGGCTGCGAGCTTGTCACCGAGGACTTCTTCGATGAGCTCACGCGAGAGCGCGCCCTGTCGCACGATGCGGGCTGGTTCGCCTCGCGTCAGCGGAGTCGCGTCCACGATCGTTGAGGGCTCTCCCCCGGCAGGCCCCCCGTCGAGGAAGACGCCGACGACCTCGCCGAGCGCGTCGAGAGCTTCCTGCGCGGTCGTCGCGGCAGGCTCACCGTGCTTGTTGGCACTCGAGACGGCAAGGGGGCCGGTCTCCTTCAGCAGCTCGCGTGCGAGGCGGCTGTCGGGGATACGCAGGGCCACGGTTCCGTTCGTCTCGCCCAGGTCCCACTGCAGCGATCCCCTCGCCTGCAGGATGACCGTCAGCGGGCCTGGAGCGAAGCGCTCGAACAGCTGACGAGCCAGCGGATGGACGTTCTCTGCCAGTGCGTCGAGCGTCTCGTGGTTCGCGACGAGGACGGGAGGCGGGGTTGCCCGTGTGCGGCCCTTCGCGTCGAGAAGACGCTGGACTGCCGAGGCCGAGAAGGCGTCGGCTGCTATGCCGTAGACCGTGTCGGTCGGCATGACGATGACCTCGCCGCTCGCGATGGCCGTGCGTGCCGCACGAACCGCTGCCAGGAGGTCGAGTGAGTCTGTGGTGGCGTAGATCTGTCCCATTCTTCGTCACATGATAGTCGGCTGACCGGATTCGGCCCGGCCGGACGCGGGCGACACGGCGGAAGTGATGCGGTCTCGACCGGTGAGATCCTGGAGTGTCGTCGCGTCGGAGAAGCCCGCATCGGTGAAGACCTGTCGGATCTCGGGCCCTTGCGTGTCCTCGTGTTCGATGACGAGGACGCCTCCGGGGCGAAGCGCGGCAAAGGACCAGCTCGACAACTCGCGGATGAAGTCGAGACCGTCTGCGCCGGAGTAGAGAGCGACCTCAGGGTCGTGCCGCCAAACCTCCCGGCTCTCCGGCCGGTTCTCCGCTGGCACATACGGCGGATTGGAGACGACGAGGTCGAGCGAGCCAGGCGTCATGAGCGAGAAGGCTCGCGCGGCGTCCCCGAAGAACGGAGTGACCGCTCCGCCACCGTGGGCAGCGACATTGGCGCGGAGCCACGGCCAAGCGGCGCTCGATCGCTCGATCGCCGTCATCCGGATGCCCGCGTGTCCTCTGGCGACGCCGAGCGCGACCGCCCCGCTTCCTGAGCCGACATCGACGCCGACCAGCGGCGTCCCGGGTTCCTGCCCGCTGATCAGCGAGAGGGCGGTGGTGACGAGCGACTCGGTCTCTGGTCGTGGCACGAAGACACCGGGACCGACGGCGAGCTCCATGTCCAGGAAGGGCGCGACGCCGAGGACATGCTGGAGTGGCTCTCTGCGCGCGCGCCGTGAGGCCGCCGATGCGACGTCTCGAGCTTCCCGCTCGGTCATCTCGCGCCCGAGAAGCGAACGCATCTGCACCTCGCCCCGCGAGATGCCGAGCACGCCGGCGAGGAGCAGGTCGGCCTCAACCTGCTCAGCGGCGATACCACCGGCCTTCAGCTGTTCGCGAACCAGCTTTCTCTGCGCTTCAACGTGCAAGATCATGGATAGAGTCTCCCGCAGATTGACTCGCAGCGTCATGCACGGCATTCGCGCGCGAGATGATTGGGACGATTGACGCGGGCGAACGCAGCCAGCGACACCCGTGAAGTTCACACAGCATCCCAGAAGGGCACGAAGTGACTGGAAAGATCTACAACGACATCACTGAGGTCGTCGGCCGCACCCCGCTCGTCAAGCTCGGTCGCATCAACGACACGGGCGCGAACATCTTCGCCAAGCTCGAGTACTTCGGTCCCGGCTCGTCGGTGAAGGACCGCCTGGGACTCGGCATCATCCGTGCAGCTGAGCAGAGTGGCGAGCTGCAGCCAGGTGGCACGATCGTCGAGGGCACGTCTGGCAACACGGGTATCGCTCTCGCGATGCTCGGCGCCTCGCGCGGCTACCGCGTCATCCTGGCCATGCCGGAGACGATGTCGATCGAGCGCCGCCAGCTGCTGAAGGCCTTCGGCGCTGAGCTCGTCCTGACTCCCGGCCCGGAGGGCATGCGAGGAGCCGTCGCGCGCGCGAAGGAGATCGTTGCCGAGACGCCAGGGGCGATTCTCGCCAGGCAGTTCGAGAACGAGGCGAACGTGCAGATCCACCGCGAGACGACTGCCGAGGAGATCTGGGCAGACACCGACGGAGACATCGACATCTTCGTCGCCGGCGTCGGAACGGGCGGCACCATCTCCGGTGTCGGACAGGTGCTCAAGGAGCGCAAGCCCGAGGTCAAGATCGTCGCAGTTGAGCCCAAGGACTCGCCGCTTCTGACCGAGGGCAAGGCCGGCCCCCACAAGATCCAGGGTCTCGGCGCGAACTTCGTCCCAGACGTCCTCGACCGCGATGTCATCGACGAGGTCCTCGACGCGACACTCGAGGACAGCATCCGGGTCTCCCGCGAGCTGACCTCGACCGAGGGCATCTTCAGCGGCATCTCGAGCGGCGCGAACCTCTGGGCAGCGCTCGAGGTCGCGAAGCGTCCCGAGAACGCGGGGAAGAACATCGTCGTCATCATCTGCGACACCGGCGAGCGGTACCTCTCCACGGTGCTCTTCGACGACCTGCGCGACTAGCGAGTGGCAACAGCAACACCACGTCGAACGCCGGCACCCCAAGGTGCCGGCGTTTGGCGTCGCGTCAGGGAAGACATCGGCGCGACTCGGAAGAACGACCCGGCGGCGCGCTCGAAGCTGGAGATCGTCATCAACTACTCGGGGCTGCATGCGCTGTGGCTCCACCGGCTTGCGCATCACCTGTGGAAGCGACCAGGCACGAAGCTGATCGCCCGCACGCTGTCGCAGTTCAATCGCTTCGCGACAGGCGTGGAGATCCATCCGGGCGCCGAGATCGGCCGCAGGGTCGTCATCGACCACGGCATGGGGATCGTCATCGGCGAGACCGCCATCGTCGGGGATGATGTGCTCATCTACCACGGCGTCACGCTCGGCGGCACGTCCGGCCACCGAGTGAAGCGACACCCGACCGTGGGCAGCCGCGTGCTCATCGGGGCTGGCGCGAAGCTCCTCGGCAACATCACGATCGGCGACGACTCGCGCGTCGGCGCGAACGCCGTCGTGACGCGTGATGCTCCCGCAAACTCTGTGCTCACCGGGGTGCCAGCCCGCATCCGGCAGCGCACTGCCGCTGAGCAGGATCTCATCGGCTACTACGAGATCTAAAAGATCTCAAAGCATGACGCCGACAGGAACACGAAACGGCGGCCAGCATCGCTGGCCGCCGTTTCGGCGTTCCGGGTGGAGCTCCGGCTAGTCGTCGCTGCCTGAGAGCGCCGCGAGGCGGGCCTCCTCGTCTGCAGCGATCGCAGACTGGATAACGGGCCCGAGTGCGCCGTTCATGACGTGGTCGAGGTTGTACGCCTTGTACCCAGTTCGGTGATCCGCGATGCGGTTCTCCGGGAAGTTGTACGTGCGGATGCGCTCCGATCGATCCATCGTGCGGATCTGCCCGGAACGCGCCTCTGACTCGGCCGCGGCGATCTGCTCCTGCTGGTGCGCGAGCAGCCTCGCGAGGAGGACACGCATACCGGCGGCGCGGTTCTGGATCTGGCTCTTCTCGTTCTGCATGGAGACGACGATGCCGGTCGGGATGTGCGTGATGCGCACTGCCGAGTCGGTCGTGTTGACCGACTGCCCCCCGGGCCCAGACGAGCGGAAGACATCGATCTTGAGGTCGTTGGGGCTGACCTCGATCTCCTCGGGCTCGTCAACCTCCGGGAACACGAGCACGCCGGTCGTCGACGTGTGGATGCGCCCCTGCGACTCGGTGGCGGGAACACGCTGCACGCGGTGGACTCCGCCCTCGTACTTGAGGCTGGCCCAGACACCGAGGGCCGGGTCGTTCGCATTGCCCTTGATGGCGACCTGAACATCCTTGAAACCGCCGAGATCGCTCTCGGTGGAGGAGATCATCTCGGTCTTCCACCCTCGCTGCTCCGCGTAGTGCGAGTACATGCGCAGGAGGTCGGCTGCGAACAGCGCCGATTCCTCGCCGCCCTCGCCGCCCTTGATCTCCATGATGACGTCGCGGCCGTCGTCGGGGTCGCGCGGGATGAGGAGCCGACGGAGCTTCTCCTGCGCAACGCGCAGGTTCTCCTCGAGCACGGGGACCTCCTCTGCGAACGACTCGTCTTCCTTCGCGAGCTCGCGTGCGGCTTCGAGGTCGTCTTCGAGTTCCGCTCGGGATGCATCGGCCGCGAGGATCTGCGCGAGCTGCGCGTAGCGCCTGTTGACCTTCTTCGCGCGCGCCGGGTTGGCGTGCAGCTCAGGGTCGGCGAGCTGCTCCTGCAGGTCCTCGTGCTCGGCGCGAAGCTGCCGAACGGAGTCGGCCATCTCGTGTCTGGCCATGACTATGCCTTGGCTGCGCGGATGGGCTGCTTCGCGACGGAAGCGAGGAATTCAGCGTTGGTGCTGGTGCCGGCTACGCGGGCGAGCACTGCTTCGAGGAGGAGCAGCGGGTCGCCGCCCGTAAGTGCGCGGCGGATGCTCCATGTCGCCTCGACCTCCTGCTGCGTCAGCAGCTGCTCCTCGCGCAGGGTCTGCGAGTGCGAGATGTCGATCGCGGGGAAGACGCGCTTGTCTGCGATGTCGCGGGAGAGGCGCAGCTCCATGTTGCCCGTGCCTGCGAAGGACTCGAGGATCGTGTCCTCGGTCTTCGAGCCGGTGCCGATCATCGCGGTGGCGAGGATCGTGAGCGAACCGCCGTTCTCGACGTTCTTGGCGGATCCGAAGAAGCGACGAACGGGAGTGAGGGCAGAGGCGTCGACACCGCCAGGCAGGATGCGTCCGGATGCGGGGGCCGCGAGGTTGTAGGCCCGGCACAGCTGGGTGACGCCGTCGAGCAGGACAACGACGTCGTGGCCGAGCTCGACGAGGCGCTTCGCGCGCTCGATGGCCAGCTCGGCGACCGTGGTCTGGTCGTCAGCGGGGAGATCGAACGTGGCCGCGACGACCTCGCCCTGGATGGTGCGCTGCATGTGCGTCACCTCTTCGGGACGCTCGTCGATGAGAACGACCATGAGGTGCACATCAGGGCTGTTCTTCGCGACGGCCGCGGCGACCTGCTCGAGCACGATCGACTTGCCCGACTTCGGCGGGGCGACGATGAGGCCGCGTGTTCCCTTGCCGATGGGGGCGAAGAGGTCCATGAGGCGCGTGGCGACACGGTCCTCGCTCGTCTCGAGACGCAGGCGCTCCTGCGGGTAGAGCGCGGTCAGCGAGTCGAAGTCGGGACGCTGGCGCGGCTCCTCCGGCGACTGGCCGTTGATCGCATCGAAGCGCACGATGGCGTTGAACTTCTGGCGGCCGTGCTGGTTCTCTCCCTCGCGCGGCTGGCGGATCGCACCGACGACAGCGTCGCCCTTGCGCAGCTGGTACTTCTTGACCTGGGCCAGCGAGACGTAGACGTCGTTCGGGCCCGGCAGGTAGCCGCTCGTGCGCACGAATGCGTAGTTGTCGAGCACGTCGAGGATGCCGGCGATGGGCAGGAGGACGTCGTCCGCTGCGATTTCGGGCTCGGTGTCCTCCGCTCCCCCGCGACCGCGCTTGCGGTCGCGGTAGCGGCCGCCGCGGCTGCGACGCTGCTCGTCCGTCTCTTCCTCCGCCGGGGCGTCCTGGGCCTGCTGGCCCTCGGTGCGACCCTGGGCCTGGTCTCCGCCGCGCCCACGCGAACGACCACGCTGGCGGCGTCCACCCTGCTGCTCGTCATCCTGAGCGTCAGCGCTGGGTTCAGCGGGAGCTTCCTCCTGCTTGGCCGTTGGCTCCGCGTTGTCAGTGTTCTGCTCGTTGTCGGCGCCGCGACCACGGCGACCGCGTCCACGACCTCGCTTGCGCTGGCCGGCGCGACCCTGGTCGTCGTCACGTGATTCGTCCTGCTCGAAGGCTTCGCCTCGTGCGGGCGGGAGGACCAGGTCATCGAGCGACAGCTCGGGAACTGCGGGTGCTGCCGGCGCGACGGCTTCCTCAGCGTCGCGCTGGTCCTCGACGACAAGGGGCGCCTCTGCCTGGGCCACCTGGGTGGCCTCGGTTTCGGTTTCGGACTCGTCGGCCGCTGGCGTCTCCACCGACGCGGTGTCCTGCACGTCGACGATGTCCTGCTCAGGCGCCGATGCCTCTGGTTCTGCGCTGGCTCGCGCAGCCTCGATGGCCTCGATGAGCGCGCCCTTGCGCAGGCTCCGAGCACCGCGGATCTGCAGCCCGGCTGCAAGAGCCTGGAGGTCGGCGACCTTCATGGAAGTGAGCGGAGCTTCCTGCTCCGCAGTGGGTGTTGTGTCAGTCATCTGCTGTGAGTCCTTACCTCTACCGCGTTCTGCGGTGTTCAGATCGAGCGAGCGGGACTTCTCACACACTCGGAACCACATCGACAGAAATCGAGGGGGGTGCGTACTCCGCTGCTCGGAGAGTTGAAGCTGTCGCGCTGTGCCTACACCGAAAGTGTGGCCGCGTCGCCCGACAGCACCTCAACTGTAGCACCGAGGAAATCAACGGCAGGCATGATCGCGTTCCACTGCGTCTGCGTGTTGGCCTCGGCGACGGCCGCGGCCTGAAGGCGCTGCTCCGGGCTGTCGCACAGCACGAGCACGCTCGGGCCCGCGCCAGAGACGACGGCGGGTAGTCCGGCGGCGCGCAGTTCGGCGACGAGACCGCTCGTGAAGGGCATGGCGGAGGCCCGGTAGCTCTGGTGCAGGCGGTCTTCCGTCGCCTCGAACAAGAGCTCAGGGCTCTGGACGAGGGCAGCGACGAGCAGCGCGGAACGGGAGAGGTTGAAGATCGCGTCTGCGTGGGGCACGCTCTCCGGCTGCAGACTGCGGGCGAGCTTGGTCGACATCGTCTCAGTGGGGATGAGGACGATCGGCGACACGCCTCGATGCACGAGCAGCTGCTTCGAGCGGGGTCCGTGCTCACCGACCCAGGCGATCGTCAGTCCACCGAAGAGGCAGGGCGCGACGTTGTCCGGATGCCCCTCCAGCTCGGTGGCGAATCGAAGGAGCGTGTCTGCATCGAGTTCGACATCGTTGGAGACAAGCGCGGCCGCTGCCATGACGCCTGAGACGATCGCGGCGCCGGATGAGCCCATGCCTCGACCGTGCGGGATCGTGTTGACGGCGCGGATCCGCAGGCCCGGCAGCTCGTAGCCGAGGCCCTTGAGCGTGTGCTCGATCGACTGCACGACGAGGTGCGAGCCGTCTCGCGGGACGCTCTCGGCCCCAACGCCCTCCACGTCGATCTCCAGGACACCGGCGGGGGCGCTCTCGACGACGAGGGTGTCGTAGACGGCCAGGGCGAGCCCGAGGGTATCGAAGCCCGGCCCCAGGTTGGCGCTCGTCGCGGGGACCTTGACTTCGACGCGACGCGCCTGTTCGACCTGCTTCATGCTGCGACTCCTAGGCAGAGGACTGATGCGATTGGACTGATCTCGAAGGGCACTACGGCCGATGCGCTGCGCTCGGCATCGGCGGGGCGCCCTGCGCTAGAGCGCACCCTCGACACGGAGGACACCTGTGACGCGCCGCGACGCCTCGTGGGCTGCCAGCGCCTCGGCGAGCGCCGACAGGGCTCGCTCGGTGGCGGCGTGCGTGCCGATCACCAGGGTAGCGCCGCCGACAGCCTGCCCCGAGGGTGCGGAGGCGCCATCTTCGGTGCCCGCGCTGCGCTGTTCGAGCGTCGAGACCGAGACGCCGAAGTCGCTGAACACCTTGGCGATCTCAGCGAGCACGCCTGGGCGGTCATGCACCTCGAGGATGATCTGGTAGCGGGTCGTGATCTCGCCGACCTCGAGGACCGGCAGGTCCGCGTGCGTCGACTCGCCGAGACCGGGGCCGCCGTTGACGCGGCGCCTGGCGGAGGACACGAGGTCACCGAGCACGGCTGACGCCGTCTCCACTCCCCCGGCGCCCGCGCCGTAGAACATGAGATCGCCAGCTGCCTGCGCCTGCACGAAGACCGCGTTGTTGCCGCCATGGACAGAGGCGAGCGGATGCTGGGCGTCGACCAGTGCTGGGTAGACGCGCGCCGAGATTCCCTCGATGCCGTCGGATCCGGTCACCCGTTCGCAGATCGCGAGGAGCTTGACGACGAAGCCCGCTGCCTTCGCACGCTCGATCTGCTCGATCGTGATCTCGGTGATGCCCTCGCGGTGGACGAGCTCGACCGGCACTTCGGTGTGGAAGGCGATGGAGGCGAGAATGGCCGCCTTCTGCTGCGCGTCGTAGCCGCCGATGTCGGCCGTCGGGTCCGCTTCCGCGTAGCCGAGCTCCGTTGCGATGCGCAGCGCTTCCTCGAGGGAGTCACCGCGAGTGTGCATCCGGTCGAGGATGAAGTTGGTGGTGCCGTTCACGATGCCGAGGATGCGTTCGACCCGGTCGCCCGCGAGGCTGTCCCGCAGAGGGCGGATGATCGGGATCGCACCGGCAACGGCCGCCTCGTAGGTGAGCTGTGCTCCAACGCGCCTGGCCTGGTCGAAGAGCTCGGGGCCATGGGCTGCGACGAGTGCCTTGTTGGCCGTCACGACGTCCGCGCCCGTGGAGAGGGCCAACGAGATGAGGTGCTTCGCCGGGTCGATGCCGCCCATGAGCTCGATCACGATGTCCGAGCTCAGGATGAGACGCTCCGCGTCGTCGGTGAAGAGCTCCCTCGGCAGGTCCACGTCGCGCTTCGCGTCGACGTCTCGCACTGCGATCCCGGTGAGCAGCAGCGGAGCGCCCACGCGAGCGGCGAGCTCGTCTGCGTTCTCGAGCAGGATGCGGGCGACCTGCGACCCGACGGATCCCGCGCCAAGCAGGGCGACACGGATGGGTCGGTTCTGGTTCATCGGTTCTCCTCGGTTACGGGCGCTCATCGGTCACGGCAGCTGGAAGTCCCGCGTCTCTGGCCAGCAGATCGGTCACGGACTCCGCACGGATCAGCGTGCGCGCCTCGCCGTCGCGAACCGCGACGACGGCCGGTCGGCCGATCATGTTGTAGTTGCTCGAGAGCGACCAGCAGTATGCGCCGGTCGCTGGCACGGCGACGAGGTCGCCAGGGGCGACATCGCTCGGGAGATAGTCTGCCAGAACGACGATGTCCCCGGACTCGCAGTGTTTTCCAACGACACGAACGAGTGCCGGACCAGCAGACGACGCGCGCGACGCGAGGCGCACGCTGTACTCCGCCTCGTACAGCGCCGCCCTGACGTTGTCGCTCATGCCGCCGTCCACGGAGACGTACAGGCGTTCGGCGTTTCCCCCCTCATCGAGGGGCACGCGGACCGTCTTGGTCGTTCCGACCTCGTAGAGTGCGGTGCCGGAGGGCCCGATGATCGTGCGGCCCGGTTCGAACGCCATGTCCGGGATCGCGACGCCGAGCCTCGCGCACGCGTCAGCGACGTGCGAGGCGATGTGGGAGGCCATCGTGCGGATGTCCGTCGGCGTCTCGCGCGGCAGGTAGGCGATGCCGTAGCCACCGCCGAGGTTGAGCTCGGGCACGGGTCCACCGGCGAGGAGGCGAGCGTGCACCTCGACGAGCCGGTCCGCGGCTTCGCCGAAGCCGTCAGCGTCGAAGATCTGCGAGCCGATGTGCGAGTGCAGGCCCAGGAACTCGAGGGAGTCGTGCTCCCGAATTCGTGCGACGAACGCATCCACCTCGTCGAGCGGGACGCCGAACTTCTGGTCCTCGCGGCTCGTCGCCAGGAACTCGTGGGTCGACGCGTGCACGCCGGAGTTGACGCGCAGGCGCACCGGTTGGCGGACGCCAGCAGCGGCAGCAGCTGCGGCCACTCGGTCGAGCTCCTGTGCGCTGTCAAGCACGATCGCCCCGATACCGGCGGCAACCGCCATGCCGATCTCCCGCGTCGACTTGTTGTTGCCGTGGAAACCGATGCGAGCCGCTGGTGCGCCGGCCGCGAGGGCGAGAGCAAGCTCCCCCTCGCTGCACACGTCGATCGCGCACCCCTCCTCGAGCATCCACCTGACGACATCCGCACTCAGGAATGCCTTGCCCGCGTAGTAGACCTTCGTCGTGGCGCCGAGCGGCTCGAACGCGTCGGCGAAGGCCGCGACCGTCTCAGCGGCGCGGGAGCGGGCGTCGGACTCGTCGACGACGTACAGCGGAGTACCGAACTGCTCTGCGAGTGCTCGAGCGCCCAGACCGGCGATCGTCAGGGCGCCGTCTGCACCACGCTGGGCGTTCTTCGACCAGACGTGGGCGTCGAGCTCGTTCAGGTCGCTGGGGACTACGAGGTTGATGGGTGCGAGCGGGTTGGCGCCGGTCGGGTGGACTGCTTGGGGTTCACGGAGAGCTTCAGGCACCAGAGCATGGTATCGGCTGACATCAGCACGGGACAGGCCAGCCGCGCTGACACGCAGTCACGCGCGCTACAAGCAGTCGGCGACCGCAGGCAGCTCGCTCAGCCGCGCACCGTCGACCTGCCAGGAGAACGTGATCGCCTCGCTCGAGACACGGGCGTCGGTGACCTTGGCTTCGAGCTCCGAGTCCTGGCAGGTCGGCACCTCGACCTTCTCGTTTGAGCCGAACGGAATGCTCGTTCCGAAGAGCGTCATGCTGCTGTCGCTCGTGACGAAGAGCTTCCCGTCCGCAGTCTCGTACCCGAGTTCCGACTCCACCTTGACCTGCCACTCACCGGTGCCGCTCACCGCCTCGATGTTGATGACGTCGTCCCCATAGCTGATCGTCGTGTCGTAGGAGTCGGTGTTGATCTCGCTGTCCTCGCCCTGCAGAGCGGCCGGGACTCCGTCGAGGACATCCGTGGCGACGGAGAGGTCGACGCTCGTCGAATCCACGGGGCCATCGAGAGATGCGTCGATGCCCGTGAGATCGATGCCGACCGTGATGCCTCCCTCGCCCTGCGAGGTCATCGTGGCGTGCTCGATCTTGCCGGTGACGAGCTGAGCGAGCACGCTGAAGCCATCGACCGTGACCGTGTACTCGGTCGGGGCCCCTTCGTCACCGTAGTTGTCGATGACGATCTTGCTCGCCTGCTCCTCGAGCGCGCTCGTGACGTTGCCGCGTGCCACGAACTCGCCGATCACCAGACCGCCAGCGACGAGGACAACCCCGACGCCGGTCCAGAGCCACCACTGCGCGTACCAGGGCCGCGACCTCTTTCCCTGCGGGGGCTGAGCACCCTGCCAGGAGGCCGGCGGCTGTCCGTGCGGCGGCTGTCCCCCGGCGAGGGGCACCTGCTGCCCGTACCCACCGCCCTGCGGCTGGCCATGCGGCTGTCCCACGGGGAACTGCTGCTGGGGCCGCCCGTAACCCGGCCCCTGCGGTTGCTGGCCGTACCCCGGCTGCTGGCCTGCGCCGGGGCGCTGACCGTACCCAGGCTGCTGAGGCGGCTGACCGTACCCAGGCTGCTGCTGACCGTGTCCTGGCTGCTGGGGCTGCTGCCCGTACGCCGGACGCTGCTGTCCCTGCCCGTGCTGCTGACCGAAGCCCTGTCCGTTCGGCGGCATGCTCATCACAGATCTCCAGTTCCTCGGCGGCTGGGCCGACTCCACGCTGAACGCGAGCCATCGAACTCGGGACGTCCTCGTCGGCACGGACCCCATCGTCTCAGCTAGAAACTAGTCCCGACAGGTGGAGAACTCCCCGGAATCCGGGATCTCGGCGGAGAGCGCAATGTTCCTGGCCTCGAGGCCCACCGTGAGCATCCCCTCCGCGATGCGCAGCTCGGACACGTGCAGCCCCGCGGGCAGGTAGTCAGCGGTGCAGATCGGCACCGCGAACTCGTCGATGTCAGGCAGTGCCTGCGTGAGCGCCTGCCCGAACGCGGTGCCGGACACCTCGACGTTCGTCGGATCGATGATGACCTCGCCGTCGACGAGGCGGAGCTGCGCGTCCACGGTCAGTGTGCCCGTGAGGCCGAGGAAGGAGACGGTGGAGGTGTACGACAGCTCGTCATCGCCGAGCGCCAACGACGCGTCGGTTCCCGGCAGCGCGGCGACGCCCTGGAGCGTCGCCTCGGGAACGTTCAGGGTGCCCGTCAGCATCTCCGTCCGCATCCCGTCGAAGATGTGCACGCCGTACGCATCGACGCTCGCTGCGAGCTGCAGGCCGTACGCGGTGAGCTCATCCGCCGACACCGTCACATGGCTCGCCCGACCGGTGGCGAGCTGCCAGAGCGTCGAGAAGCCGTGAACCTGCGCCTGCACCTCACCGTCGACTCCGGGCGGGAGCGTCTCCTGCACGTGGTGCGCGATCCGGTCCTGCGCGACGAGTCGCACGCCGACGTCCAGACCGGCCAGGAGCAGGAGTGCGCCGAGCACCCAGAAGGCGGCCTTCACCCAGGTGCGCATGCCCCGCCTCGGCTCTGCTCGAGTGAGCCGCTCCGACTCCATGATCGGGGCCACGCCGAGCTACATCCGCTCTGGAGCCGTGACCCCGAGCATCGTGAGCGCGGAACGCAGGACCGTGCTCGTGGCATCGTTCAGCCACAGGCGGGTGCGGTGGAGGTCGGTGATCTCATCGTCGCCGCGCGGGATGACGCGGCAGTTGTCGTACCAGCGGTGGTAGAGGCCCGCGAGCTCCTCCGCGTATCGCGCCACACGGTGCGGTTCGCGCAGCTCGGCGGCCGCTGCGACGACGCGCGGGAAGTCCTGCAGCGCGCCGAGAAGCGCGGACTCGGACTCGTGGTCGAGCAGGGCTGGCTCGAAGACCGAGCGATCCACGCCGGACTCTGCAGCATTCCGCCCGACCGCGCAGGTACGAGCGTGCGCGTACTGCACGTAGAAGACGGGGTTGTCGTTCGTCCGCTGCGCGAGGACGTCCAGGTCGATGTCGAGCGTGGAGTTCGCGGACGAGCGCACGAGGGCGTAGCGACCGGCGTCCACGCCGACCGCGTCGACGAGGTCGTCGAGCGTCACGATCGTGCCAGCGCGCTTCGACATCCGAACGGGCTCGCCGTCCTTCACGAGGTTCACCATCTGGCCGATGAGGATCTGCAGGTTCACACCCGGCTGGTCGCCGAAGGCCGCGACCATGGCCATCATGCGTGCGACGTAGCCGTGGTGATCGGCGCCGAGCATGATGATGCACTGGTCGAAGCCGCGCTCGCGCTTGTCGAGGTAGTAGCCGATATCACCCGCCATGTACGTGGGGCTGCCGTTGGAGCGCACGACGACACGGTCCTTGTCGTCGCCGTACTCCGTGGTGCGCAGCCACTGCGCCCCGTCCTGCTCGAAGATCTGGCCCTGCTCCCGCAGGCGCTCGATCGCACGGCCGACTGCACCGGACTCGTGTACGGAGTCTTCGTGGAAGAAGACGTCGAAGTCGACGCCGAAGTCGTGGAGCTTCTGCTTGATCTCGCCGAACATCTGCTCGACGCCTTTGGAGCGGAAGACCTCCTGCTGCGCATCCCGGTCGAGACCGGCGAGGTCGTCGCCGTACGCCGCGGCCACCTGGCCCGCGATGTCGGAGATGTAGGCGCCTCCGTACCCGTCTTCCGGGGTGTCCTCACCGAGGTACGCGGCGAGGAGCGAGCGGGCGAAGCGGTCGATCTGCGCGCCGTGGTCGTTGAAGTAGTACTCGCGTGTCACATCGGCGCCCGCCGCGATGAGCACGCGTGCAAGGGAGTCTCCGACGGCCGCCCAACGCACGCCACCCATGTGGATGGGACCGGTCGGGTTGGCCGAGACGAACTCCAGGTTGACCTTCACCCCGGCAAGCGAATCGCCGTTGCCGTAGGCCGCGCCCTCATCGACGATGACCTTCGCGAGCGACCCAGCGGTGGCCGTGTCGAGCGTGATGTTGATGAACCCTGGGCCAGCGACCTCTGCGCTCGCCACCTGCGCGTCGAGCACCAGCTGCTCGACAATGCTCGAGGCCAGCTCCCGTGGGTTCGTGCCGACGCGCTTCGCGAGGCGCATCGCGATGTTCGAAGCCCAGTCGCCGTGGTCGCGGTTTCGCGGCCGCTCGAGCACGATGTCCGTCTCGGGGACGGTTATGCCCTGCGCACCCTCGAGCGGGGCGAGTGCGGCGTTGACAGCGGTGGTGAGAGCCGTGACGAGAGCTGGAGAAGTCATAGGCCACCCATCTTAGAGCCGCGACGGGGGCTTCGTCGGCGCGGAGGAGCGCCGTCGTCAGCCCAATCGGACCCGCTCGGTCCAGTCCTCGAGGATGACCTCGCTCGACGTCGCGTTCACGTGGAGCTTCGAAAGGCGCAGGTTCGCGATCGTGTTGCTCAGGAACGCCGTGTCTGCGGCGTCGCGTCCGCTCGCGATCCGCTGCATGAGGCGGCGCGGTGCGAGGTGGGTGGCGTCCACGACGTACCAGGCGCCGTCGACGAGCACCTCGACGACAGCGTGGAAGTCCATCGGCACGAGGCCGGGTGCGTAGACCGACACCAGCCTCGCCGGCAGATCGTTGGCGCGCAGGAACGCGATCGTCAGGTGCGCGAAATCGCGGCAGACCCCCTGGCGCTTGAGGAAGGTATCTCGCGCGCCATCGGTCGGGTCGCTCGAGCCCGGAACGTAGCTGATGTTCCTCGAGACCCAGTCCACGACCGCGTCCACGAGCTTGAAGCCCTGCTTTCCGCGGAACATCGACCGCGCCGTCGGGCCGAGCAGGTCCGACTCGGCGTATCGAGACGGACGGCGGAACTGGATGAGGTCGAGCTCCTCCGGCTCGTTGGGCTGCGCGCGGTCGACGACCGTCGCGCTGTACCGCATCTCGATGTGCTTGGCGGATGTGGTCACACGGTGCAGCCGGCACTCGGAGCGGTCGATCGACTCGATGACGTCGAGCGGTTGCCCGTCTCCTGTGATCGTGAACGTCTCGCTCTCGAGGTTCGCCAACGTGTGGGCAGCGATCGAGAACACGAGGTCGGCTTCCCCGTCGAGTTCGAGGTCAATGGCAGATTCGATCTTTCGCATCACCAACGGATTGTGTCACGCTCGCATGGCCGTCCAGCACAAGTGTGTGCAGCCTCGCAGGGTGGCATCGGCCGCCCCTCACGCCCTGTTAGTATTGGCTCCGCGTTGCCAACATCGGCTCCGCGTTCGCCTCCGTAGCTCAGTGGATAGAGCGCCGGTTTCCGGTACCGTAGGTCGCAGGTTCGACTCCTGTCGGGGGCACATCTCACAGTCGCAAGAACACGAACGGCCCGGCTCTGCATCGCAGCGCCGGGCCGTTCCGCGTGTGATCGACGAACGCGAGCGACTCCGCGCGGAGAACGACACGGCATCGTTGACACCTGTCGAGACGCACCGCTACGGTCAGCAGTACCTCGACGAGGGGAGGCAAGGATGCCCACCTACACGTACCGATGCGAGAACTCGCATCGCTTCGACGAGGTGCACGCGATGAGTTCCATTCCGGACGCATCGGCCTGCCCCGAGTGCGGGGGCGACGCGCGACGACGCCCAGGCGCCCCGCACCTCTCTGCTGCCGGCTCTTCCGCCTACGGCCTCATCGATGCCGCCGCGCGCTCCGCGCATGAGCCCAAGGTCGTGAGCGCCCTCCCGGGCTCGCCTCGTCGACCCGACTCAGGAATCACCCGCAACCCACTCCACGCGAAGCTGCCGCGACACTGACGTCGTGGGGCCCGCACTGACGAAAGGACAGCCCCATGCCAGATGTACTGTTCCCGCTCGATTCCTCGAAGAAGTTCGAGGATCAGGAGAAGATCGGCCACAACAGGTGGCACCCCGAGATTCCGCCGGTCGCCACGGTGAAGCCGGGTGACGAGTTCCGTGTCGACTGCAGAGAGTGGTTCGATGGCGCGATCGTCAACGACGACTCGGCCGAGGACATCCTGAATGCGCCGCTGCTCACGGTGCACAAGCTCAGCGGCCCCTTCCGAATCGAGGGCGCGCAGCCGGGCGACCTGCTCATCGTCGACATCCTCGATGTCGGCCCCATCCCCCAGGAGAAGGGCCCGCTCGCGGGGCAGGGCTGGGGATACACGGGGATCTTCGCGAAGCAGAACGGCGGCGGCTTCCTCACCGACCAGTTCCCGGACGCGTACAAGGCGATCTGGGATTTCAGCGGCCAGACGGCGACGTCCCGCCACGTCCCAGAGGTCTCCTTCACGGGACTCATCCATCCGGGGCTCATGGGCACAGCACCGTCCGCAGAACTGCTCGCGAAGTGGAACGCGCGCGAGGGCAAGCTCATCGCGACGGATCCCGGGCGGGTGCCCCCGCTCGCGCTGCCGCCCGAGCCGCAGTTCGCGGTGCTCGGCTCGCTCCCGGACTCGGAGTTCGACAGGGTTGCTGGAGAGGCGGCCAGGACTGCTCCGCCGCGGGAGAACGGCGGCAACCAGGACATCAAGAACCTCTCCAAGGGCACTCGCATCTTCTACCCCGTCTTCGTCGACGGGGCCAACCTGTCCATGGGAGATCTGCACTTCTCGCAGGGTGACGGCGAGATCACCTTCTGTGGCGCCATCGAGATGGGCGGGTTCATGGACGTGCGAGTGGACCTCATCAAAGGCGGCATGGAGACGTACGGGGTCTCCGAGAACGCGATCTTCATGCCTGGCAACGTCGAGCCCAACTACAGCGAATGGATCGCGTTCAGTGGCACCTCGGTGACGCTCGACGGCGAACAGCGCTATCTCGACTCGCACCTCTCCTACCAGCGCGCATGCCTGCACGCGATCGACTACCTCACGAAGTTCGGCTACGCACCTGAGCAGGCCTACCTGCTGCTGGGCTCCGCGCCCATCGAAGGGCGGCTGTCGGGGGTGGTGGACATTCCCAACTCCTGTTCCACGGTGTATCTGCCGACCGCGATCTTCGACTTCGACGTCCGACCCTCGGCACGCGGCCCGCACCAGATCGACCCGGGGAGAGGGGCACCGAGGGCCGTCGCCTCGTAACCGCGCATCCTCGCCAAGGGGGCCGCGGGCAGGCGCGTGTGGCGCGCCTGCCCGCTGGCCTCTACAATCTCGTGTGCCTTCCGAGACCCCAGACGAGACGACAGACGAGCCGCTCACGGTGACGACAGACGACGCGATGGACGCGATGGACGCGAACAGCGTGCCAGCACGTATCGATGAAGCCGACCTCGCGACGACCCTGCGGGTGCTCCAGCAGCTGTCCGAGTACGACCGGGAGGACCCGGACTTCATCACCGTGCGACGCGCAACCGCGCAGTTCTTCAAGGACGTCAAGCGGGTCGGCCGCGCAGCGAAGCGGCAGCGTATCGCCGATGCGGACAAGGCGGTCGTCGCGGCGACTGCGACGGGGGCGCCCGATCGCATCGACGACGAGACGCGCGGCATCCCGATCTCGACGTCGACGACGGCTCCCACTGCAGGTGAGCTGCTCAAGCCGCGCGCCTGCTATATCTGCAAGCAGCCGTACACGATCGTCGACGCCTTCTATCACCAGCTCTGCCCAGACTGCGCGGCGTTCAGCCACTCGAAGCGAGACGCGCGTGCCGACCTGACCGGAAAGCGCGCCCTGCTCACCGGCGGCCGCGCGAAGATCGGCATGTACATCGCGCTTCGCCTCCTCCGCGACGGCGCGCACACGACGATCACGACACGGTTCCCGCGGGATGCCGTGCGCCGCTTCTCGGCGCTCCCGGACTCCGCCGAGTGGATCGACCGCCTGAAGATCGTCGGCATCGATCTCCGCGACCCCGCCCAGGTCATGGGACTCGCCGACTCCGTCACCGCTGCGGGCCCACTCGACATCCTCATCAACAACGCCGCGCAGACCGTCCGCCGCTCCCCCGGCGCATACGCGCCGCTTGTCGAGGCTGAGCTCGCCCCGCTCCCGGACGGCCCGCTCCCCGAGCTCGTGACATTCGGGCACACCAACGACGCGCACCCGCTCGCCCTCGCCGAATCGGTCGCGGCGCACCCCATCCTCTCGTCGGCGGCCGGACGCACAGCTGAACAGCTCTCTGCTGACGCGATGGCTGCAGGCTCGTCGTCGCTCGAACGTCTCGCGGCCGGCACTGCCATCGACGCAGGCGGTCTCCTGCCGGACGAGCTCCACGTCAACTCCTGGACGCAGCACGTGGACCAGGTGGAACCTCTCGAGATGCTCGAGGTGCAGCTCGCCAACATGACGGCGCCGTTCCTGCTCGTCAGCAGACTGCGCGGCGCGCTCAGGGCTTCGCCGGCTCGGCGCACCTACATCGTCAACGTCTCCGCGATGGAGGGCGTCTTCGGGCGAGGGTACAAGGGCCCAGGTCACCCGCACACCAACATGGCGAAGGCGGCGCTCAACATGCTCACACGCACAAGCGCGCGGGAGATGTTCGAGAGCGACCGCATCCTCATGACCGCCGTCGACACCGGTTGGATCACCGACGAGCGGCCCCACTTCACCAAGATCCGCCTCGCCGAGGAGGGCTTCCACGCGCCGCTCGATCTCGTCGACGGAGCAGCCCGGGTCTACGACCCGATCGTGCGCGGTGAGACGGGCGAGGACCTCTTCGGAGTCTTCCTCAAGGACTACAAGCCCGGCTCCTGGTAACAGGCGGGGTGCCTGCCGGACACGATCGTGAGCTGGCTTGCGCAGGTGGGGATGGCTTGCACGCCGTCCGCATGAGCGACAGCCATCCCGAGCCCGAGCTTGGTCAGAAGATCTGGCCGACGGGCTCGCGTTTCTCGCTCTGGAAGGCGTCTTCGGTACGACCCGCTGCCCAGTACCCGGAGAGGGAGAGCTGCGCACGCTCGATCCCGCGCTCGGAGAAGATCTTCCTGAGACGCTTCATCTGCTCGCGCTCACCGTGCGCGAAGACCTGCACGACGCCCTGCGGGAACTCGAGCCCGTCGACGGCCTCAGCGAGCAGCTGACGGTCGAACCCTCCGTGCTCACCCCGGTGCAGCCAGGTCAGCGTGACCCCGTCTGGAACCGAGAGCTCGATGTGGTCCTCATCACCGGCCACTTCGACGAGCACGGCCCCCTTGGCACCGACCGGCATCGCCTCGAGCGTGCGCGCGATGGCGGGCAGAGCCGACTCGTCGCCGCAGAGGAGGTGCCAGTCGCTCTCCGCCAGCGGCGAGTATGCGCCGTGCGGGGTGGTGCCCACGATGACATCGCCCGGCCGCGCGTCGCGAGCCCAAGGACCTGCCACTCCGGAGTCACCGTGCACGACGAAGTCGATGGCGACGGTTCCGTTCTCGCGATCGATGCCGCGCACGGTGTAGGTGCGTCGCACTGGCACCTGATCGATCGGCAGCGTCGCGCGCAGCTCTTGCAGGTCGAAGGGGAGCTCGAGCTCACCGACGCCTCCCCCGAAGTGCAGCTTCAGGTAGGCGTCGGCATGCCCGATGTCGAAGTCGTCCAGGTCGGCCCCTGACAGGTGAACGCGGACCAGTGAGCGGCTGAGTCGCTCGGTGCGTTCGACGGTCAGGCGAACGTTCGGTCCGCGCTTGCGTGGCTTCTGGGCGACGACTTCTGTCACTGTGGTGGGCTCCTCGATCGAAGGGGGGGGTTAGGTCAGCCTAACAAGTCCCGACGGGAGTGGCCCCACGTCACTCGACGCCGATTGCGCCCTCCGCGCCGGACTCGCGCTCGTAGCTTCCCAGGACCGTGGCGAGCTCCTCGAGGAACACGTCGACCTCCTGAGCCGAGTAGCCGCGCTCGTAGACGCGGGAGGTGAACTTGACTGCCTCGACCTCGTGGGCCTTGATGATCTGCGCCTGCTCGGGCTGGCCGTTCTCGTGCCCTTCAAGGGCTGCCGCAGCCTGATCCAGGAACTGGTCGACCTCCTTGAGGTCGTAGCAGCCGTCGAACTTCAGCGCGTTGAATCGCTTGGTGCGTACATCTTCACTTCGCACGTTGAATCTCCTGTGTCTCATGTGAAAACCGGACAAGGAGTGCTTGTCCGGTGCACGACAATTCTACGGAACCCCATGCGGAATCACACATCGACGCCAGATCGTCACCCAGCGCTCACCTTCGAAAGCGACTGTTCGCCGCGTGTTCACTCGTGGCGTCACCACGCGCACAACAATCACGTTCTTCACGGCTTCACCCCGCTAGCGTTACGAGGAAGGCCGCTGATCGGCCGGAAAGGGGTCTCCGTGCGTCGTGCGCTCTCACTGCTCTGCATCGTTGCAGCAGCACTCCTCGGGACGAGTGCGCCAGCATCCGCCGAGGTCTCTCCGATCACTTCTTCCTCGTCCTCCGCGGGCCTAGCTCCCCTCCAGAGCCCCGGCTCACCTGACGGCCACATCTTCGACCCAGACGGACTCGTCACCGGGGACACCGCCGACATCGAGCAGGCCGTCTCGACGCTCGAAGCGGAGACCGACTTCACGATGTACTTCGCGATCGTCGATCGCTTCTCGAACCCCACAGCCGGATTCGACTGGGCAAGCGAATTCGCCGAGGTCAACAACCTCGGGTCAGACGCGGTGATCCTCTACGTGGGTGTCGACCAGCTCGACTTCGGGCTCAACGCCGCGAGCAGCTTCCCGATCGGAGACGGCGCTCTCCGGGACATCGAGACGCAGTCGATCGCCCCGAACCTCGACGCGGGCCAGTACGGCCAGGCCGCGGTCTCGGCGGCGGACTCGCTGCGCCAGGAACTCACCGGCTCCGGCACCGTGAGCGGCGGCACGGGAGGCGGGGAGGTGGCCGGTGCCGCCCTCGGCTCTCTCTTCCTGTTCGTCGGCGGCTTCATCGTCGTCGTCGCGCTCATCATCCTGTTCGTCGTCCTCAGGGCTCGACGCAAGAAGAAGAAGGGCGAGCAGGCGAGCGAGGCAGAACGCAAGGCGCAACTCGAGCAGCTCGCCCAGCGTGCCGCGGGCGAGCTCGTCCGGGTCGACAACCTCGTGACTGCCGCCGACCAGGAAGTGAGCTTCGCCGAGGCGCAGTTCGGCGCAGAGCCGGTGGCGGAGTACCGCGCGGCGGTCGCGGATGCGCGCGAGCAGCTGCGTCGTGCGTTCGACGTCCAGAGCCAGTACCTCGACGCCTACCCAGAACCCGAGCCCGCCAAGGTGCAGATGAACGAGGCCATTCTCGGATTCGTGGGCCAGGCGGAGCAACGAGTCTCAGAGCAAGCCGCCCGCTTCGAGAAACTGCGCGACATGGAGCGCAACGCGCCTGAGCTCCTGCGACAGGTGAGGGGCGAGCTGGACCGCCTCGAGGGTCAGATGCAGGGCGCCGAGTCCCAGCTGACCGCCCTCCGGGCTCGCTACAGCTCCCAAGCCCTCTCTACCGTGGACGATTCGACACGCCACGCACGCGAGCTGCTCGCCCTCGCGCGCACAGAGACGGAGAACGCCGACGGCGGGCTTCGTGAGGGGCGCACCGGTCCTGCCGCAGTGGACATCAGCGACGCTCAGCTCGCACTCGCGCAGGTCAGCTCTGTGCTCGGCTCTCTCGGCGCTGCGGCGAGCGACCTCGAGAACGCAGAGCAGCTCATCCGTCAGGAGATCGGAGAACTGGAATCCGGACTCGCGCGGAGCACGCAGCTCATCCAGCAGGCATCGCTGCAGCCCGACGTGGCGGCAGCGGCGGCGGCGGCGCAGACGACGGCCCACGAGGCGATCGGACGTGCCCGCTCTGGTGGGGCCTCCGCGGCAGATCCGCTCAGAACCCTCGGTGCACTTCGCGAGGCCGACGAGGCCCTCGACTCCGCCATCGCCTCACTCCTGCACGAGCATGAGCGCCTCGCCGGTCTGCGCAGACAGCTCGACGTGGCCCTCGCTCAGGCTCGCTCGGCGGTCACGGGCGGCCTCCAGTTCATCGACGGGCGCCGCGGCGCGGTCGAGAGCGAACCGCGTGCGCGGATCCAGCAGGCCGAGACCGAGCTCAGGACCGCCGAGCAGCTCGCCGCGACGCAACCGGAGGAGGCCATGCAGCGTGCGAAGAGCGCCATCAGCTTTGCGGAGCGCGCAACGGAGCAGGCTAGGAGCCAGGTGCAGATGCAGCGCAGCGGCTACGAGCAGAGTTGGGGCATGTCGTCCGGTTCCAACTCGAACAGCAGCTTCAACTCCGGACTCCTCGGCGGGATCCTCGGCGGCCTCATCAGCAACAGCGGCTCATCGAGTCGCAGTTCGTGGGGCGGCGGCAGCTCGGGTCGGCGATCCAGCGGCGGCTCCTCAGGCTTCAGGTCTTCGGGCGGGTTCCGCTCCTCCGGAGGCGGGTTCCGCTCCTCGGGTGGCGGCAGGAGGCGCTGACGCCCGGAGCCTCGGCACCACCATCAACTCACAACCGCACAGCACGGCCATCCACCAGGGACCATCAGGGCCCGACCAGCAAGAAGGAAGCAATCGATGTCCAACAAGCAGTCCATCTTCGGACGAATCAGCCAGCTCGTCCGCGCCAACATCAACTCGCTCATCGACAACGCGGAAGACCCGCAGCTCATGATCGACCAGCTCATCCGCGACTTCACCGCGAACATCAAGGAGGCGGAGTCGGCCATCGCGCAGACCATCGGCCAACTGCGCATGCTGGAAGACGACTACCGCGAAGACGTCCAGGCAGCCTCTGAGTGGGGCAACAAGGCACTCGCCGCGAGCCGCAAGGCCGACGAGCTCCGCGCCGCGAACGACGAGGTCGACGCGCAGAAGTTCGACAACCTCGCGAAGGTCGCCCTCTCGCGGCAGATCGAGTCTGAGACCGAGGCTCGCACGGCGGAACCGCAGATCCGCGCCCAGACGCAGGTTGTCGACCAGCTCAAGGGCGGGCTCGAGGGCATGCGCGAGAAGCTGCGCCAGCTCGGCGCCAAGCGCGACCAGCTCGCGGCCCGCGCCAAGACGGCTGAAGCCCAGCAGAAGGTGAACGAGGCACTCGGCAGCATCAACGTCATGGACCCGACAAGCGACCTTGGGCGCTTCGAGGAGAAGGTCCGTCGCCAGGAGGCCCTCGTCCGCGGCCAGCAGGAGCTGCAGACCTCGAGCCTCGACTCGCAGTTCAACCAGCTCGAGGACCTCGGCAAGCTGACCGAGGTCGAAGCCCGCCTCGCCGCGCTCAAGCAGGGGCAGCGCGCACCAGCCGCCATCGACGCGCCCGAGCAGAGCTTCTAAGCCCGAGCGCCAGCAGCGTTCGCCGCTGAGACCCGTCGCACACGGTCGGGTCTCAGCGGCGTACTTCTCCGCGACTTGCCTCCGACAGCGAACGAAGGTCATCACCTATGAACCCAGTGAAGCGAGTCTTCCTCGACTCACCGCTCTCCCGGCTCGGTTACCACGCGGCGACGGCCGTCGGCCTCGCCGTCGGAATTCCCCTCTCGACGGGCAAGGTCGAAGTCCACGACGGCCTCATCGTCTGCCGTGGGCTCCCCAAGTGGGCGTTTCGGCGGGGCGGCACGTGCGTCGGACGCGTCTACCTGACCCGCGATGTCGTCGGTGAACGAGTGTTCCGCCACGAGCGTGTCCACGTCGAGCAGTGGAAGCGGTACGGCTTCCTCTTCCCGCCTCTGTACTGGCTTGCCGGGTTCGACCCCCTCAAGAACCGCTTCGAGATCGAGGCTGGCCTGGAAGACGGCAACTACCTGCCGCCGCGGCGTCGCCAAGCGCAGCGAAACTGACGTCCCGACCACGCGCCTCACCTCGCCGCCCGGCGCCCCTCACCACGTGGGCGGGTACCGCTGCGGCCAACCCACCTCGCGCTCGAGCTCGTTGGAGAGCTGCAGCAGCGTCAGCTCGTCCCCGGCGCGGCCTATGGCCTGCACGCCGATCGGAAGCCCGAACGCAGAGCCCGCCGGCATCGTGATGGCCGGAAGCCCAGTCACGTTCACGTACGACGTGTACGGCGTGAACTGGCACTGCTGCTCGAAGTTGCGCTCCCCATCGGTGGCGTCGAACCAGCCGAGCGGCCTCGGCGTCATCGCGAGCGTCGGCGTCAGCACGGCGTCGAACTCGGAGTACTGCCCGATGATGCTGCGCTCGAATTCGGCGAGCGACGCGAGCGAAGACGCGAGCTCAGCGGCCAGCTTCGTCCTGCCGACACCAACCAGCCAGCGCGTGAGCGGCTCGAGCGTCTCGAGCGACTCACCCTCGAGCGGGATCGTGGAGGCACCGGATTGCCAGACGGTGCGGAACGCGTCGAAGTAGTCGGGCGCATCCGGTGGTGTGCAAGGAACGAGCTCGTGCCCGAGTCTGGAGAGCCGCTCCTTGGTTGCCTCGAAGACTGCCGCGACGTCATCGTCGAGGCTGATCTCGTAGCGTGCCGACCAGGGCGTCCACGTGTTGAACCCGATACGGAGCCTCCGCAGTGGCTTCTCCAGTGCGTCCAGGTAGGAGCGCTCGCCCGAGGGCGCAGAAAGCGCACTCCGGTCGGCCGGAGTCCCGTCAGCGCGGCGAGCGATCATGCCATCGAGAAGCAGCGCGGCGTCAGCCGTGCTCCTCGCGAGGGGACCGGAGACCGGGAGACCCGCGAGCGAGCCGATGCCAGACCCGTCAGGAACGCGTCCACGGCTCGGCTTGAGGCCGACGAGCCCGCACGCTGACGCGGGGATGCGGATGGAACCGCCCCCGTCGGACCCCGGAGCGAACGGCAGGAGCCCGGTGGCGACGGCGGCAGCCGCCCCTCCCGAGGAGCCGCCGGCACCGAGACCAGTCCCCCATGGGGTGACCGCCGGTGCCGCTACTGCGTTCTCGGTGTAGGCGGGGAGCCCGAACTCGGGTGTGTTCGTCTTTCCGAGACTCACGCCACCCCCGGCGTCCATCGTCGCCACGAGCGGCGAGCTCTCCTCGGGCACGTACCCCGCGAAGGCCCTCGAGCCGAACGTCGTCGGCACGCCTGCCCGGGGCTCGAGGTCCTTGTCGGCGAACGGCATCCCCCACAACGGGGAGCCAACCCGGTCTCGCCGGCGCGAGGCCGCCGAGGGGTCACGTTCAAGACGACGCGCACGCTCGAGCGCACGCTCTGCCGTGACGGTGATGAATGCCCCGGAAGCCCCCGCATCAGCTCGGATGCGCGCGAGGTACGAACTGGTGAGATCGAGCGGCCTCAGCTCACCGCTTGCGAGGAGTTCCCGCTGCCTGACGGCCCCGAGTTCGTGGAGCTGCTCGCTCATGGTGTGCCTTTCGATCGTCGGCGACTGGATGGGCCCGAACCGGACGCTGCTAGAAGAGGTGAGGCTGCGAGGCGGCGGGGGCTCTTGCCTCGAGCCGCCAGTCGACCGGGTCGGCGCCCTGCTGCTGGAGAAGCTCGTTGACCTTGGAGAAGGGACGCGAGCCGAAGAAACCCCGCGACGCGGAGAGCGGACTCGGATGCGGGCTCTCGACACGCGGTGTCTTGCCGAGCAGCGGAGCGAGTGCTTGCGCGTCTCTGCCCCACAGGACCGCCACCAGCGGCTGATCTCTGGCGACAAGTGCCTCGATCGCGGCATCCGTGACCGCCTGCCACCCGAGGCTCCTGTGCGACCCCGCCGCGCCAGGAGCAACCGTCAGGACCCGGTTGAGGAGCAGGACGCCCTGCTCGCTCCACGGCGAGAGATCGCCGGAGGCTGCTGGCTCGATACCGAGGTCATCGCGAAGCTCGCGGTAGATGTTCGCGAGGCTGCGCGGCAGAGGCCGCACCTGCTGATCGGTGGCGAAGGAGAGCCCGATCGGGTGGCCAGGCGTCGGGTACGGGTCCTGCCCCACGATGAGCACGCGCACCTCAGCGAGGGGCTGCATGAACGCCCTGAGCACGTCCTCGCGCGCAGGGAGGAAACCCGGGCCCGCCGAGGCCTCGCCCTCGAGGCGCTCTTCGATCTCGGCGAGCCTCCCCGCCACTGGCTCGAGAGCCCGGGCCCATCCCGGGTCGAGCCGACCGAGATCAGCGAGCCCCTGCGTCCCAGTCACTCGGAAGCGCGGCTGGACGAGACCGTGACGCCGCCCTCCCCTGCCGTGAGCTGCCAGACGCTGCCGGAGCCGAGGATTTCGAGAGCGCCCTCCCCCACCTTCAAGACGGTGTCCTCGTCGATGGCGAGGATGCGCTCGGCCAGGCCAGCTTCGATGCTCGCAGCGCACAGCGCAACGAGCCCCCACTGCGCCGCGTGAGCTTCGATCGTGAGATCCACGAGGCCGAGGCCAGCATCGAGCGTGACCTCGTCGAGGCCCTCTCCGGATTCCTCAGGAGCAACGGGCACACCGCCGATCCGCCAGCCGCCGATGATCGCCTCGTCGGCCGCGATCGCGGCCCCCGCCGAGTATCCGAGATACGAGACCCCCTCGCTCACGAGGCGGCGGACATCGGTCGCGAGCGGGGCAAGCGCTGCGAGGTAGGCAGGAGTGTGCCCACCGGCGACGAGGATGGCGTGGGCCGTCGAGAAGCTCGCAAGGTCGATCTCGTCGAGCGGCTCGCCCGCCTCGTTGCTGCGCGCGAGCACCGGAGTCGCGAGGACTCCGGGGCCAAGCGACCGCAGTCGGTCGGCGAACCAGTCCGCAATGGGTGCAGGGGCCTCTCCCACCGCGATGATCGCGACGACCGGAGTCTCCCCACCGGCCCGCAGCCGGGCCTCGCTCGCCAGCTGGGAGAGCGCGAGCTCGACGCCTGGGCCGTCTCCGCCGCCAACAAGGAAGATGCTCATTCGCCCGACTCCTTCGTGGTCGTCTTCATCTCGAGGGGTCCTCGGTGCAGCTGGAACTGCTCACGCTGCGCCACCGGTCGCACGATGAGCTCGTCGACGTTCACGTGACCAGGCAGCTGCAGTGCCAGCTGGATCGTCGCGGCGATGTCGTCCGCCGTGAGCGGGTGGTCGACGCCCTCGTAGAGCTTCGCCGCGGACTCGCTGTCGCCGCGCATCCGCTTGAGCGTGAACTCATCGGTGTGCACCATTCCGGGGGCGATGTCGATGACCCGGATCGGTTCTCCGCCGAGCTCGAGCCTGAGCACGCCGATCATGGCGGCCTCGGCTGCCTTGGTGGCGACGTACCCGCCGCCGCCCTGGTAGATGACGCGTCCCGCAGTCGAGGTCACGGTCACGATGTCGGCGTGCGGGAACTCATCCTCACTGCTCGCAGCGGATGCGCGCAGCAGGGGCAGCAGGGCCGTGATGACGCGCTTGGTGCCGAGCACGTTGAGCTCGAACATCCGCTGCCAGTCGTCGATGCTGCTCGCCTCGACGCTCTCCGTGCCGAACGCCCCACCTGCGACGTTCACCAGCGCCTCGACCTCGCCCAGTTCAGCCGCGCGGTCGCGCAGCTCGGACACGAAGGCGTCCTCCGTGATGTCGCCGGCAAGCACCTCGGCACCGGTCTCCGCGGCGAGCTCGTCGAGTCGATCGGCTCGGCGGGCAGTCGCGAGCACCGTTCGCCCCGCCTCGCGCAGGGACCTGACCGTCGAGCGGCCGATCCCGCTGCTCGCTCCCGTGACGACGACCACACGCGTTCTCTGTTCTCCAGGCATGCCTCCATCGTGGCATGCGGCCAGCCGCCGCGCCTGACACGCGTGACGATTTGTGTCCCGCTCCGTTGCCCGGTTTCACGCCCACTGCCACACTCGGTGCGACCCCGGCTGTCCAGTCGGATCGCAGCCGACCCGGAGGCTTACCTATGACCCAGAGCTTTGAGACCAGGCAGATCCACGCCGGCTCCGCCCCTGACCCGACGACGAACGCGGTCGTCACCCCGATCTACCAGACGACCTCGTACGTGTTCGATGACGCACAGCACGCGGCCGATCTCTTCTCGCTCTCACGGGCAGGCAACATCTACACGCGCATCACCAACCCGACGACGGCCGTGCTCGAGGCACGCATCGCCGACCTCGAAGGTGGCAGCGGTGCCCTCGCCCTCGCCTCAGGCCAGGCAGCCGAGACCTTCGCGATCCTCAACATCGCTGGTGCGGGCGACCACATCGTGTCATCGACCTCCATCTACGGCGGCACGTTCAACCTCTTCAAGTACACGTTCGCCAAGCTCGGCATCGACGTCACCTTCGTCGAGGACCAGAACAACCCTGACGCCTGGCGCGCAGCGGCCAAGGACAACACCAAGCTGTTCTTCGGCGAGACGATCGGCAACCCAGCCGTCAACATTCTCGACATCGAGGCCGTCGCGAACGTCGCCCACGAGGTGGGTGTGCCGCTCATCGTCGACAACACCATCGCGACGCCGTTCCTCATCCGTCCGTTCGAGCACGGAGCTGACATCGTCGTCCACTCCGCGACGAAGTTCCTCGGCGGGCACGGCGCCGTCATCGGCGGAATCATCGTCGACGGTGGCACCTTCGCGTGGGACGAGCACAAGGACCGCTTCCCCGGCCTCTCCGAGCCAGACCCCAGCTACGACGGCCTCAGCTACACCGGTGCGCTCGGCAACGCCAACGCATTCCACACCAAGGCCCGTGTGCAGCTGCTGCGCGACATCGGCGCATCCATCGCCCCGGCATCCTCGTGGCAGATCCTCCAGGGCGTGGAGACGCTCAGCCTCCGCATGGAGCGCCACGTCTCCAATGCGACCGCCATCGCGAGCTGGCTGCAGAGCCACGCCGAAGTGCAGAACGTGAACTACGCGGGCCTCGAGTCGAGCCCGTGGAACGGGCTCGCGCAGCGCTATGCTCCGAACGGGGCGGGAGCGATCCTGTCGTTCGAACTGCGCGGAGGAGTCGAAGCCGGCCGGAAGCTCGTCGAGCGGGTCCAGCTCTTCAGCCACCTCGCGAACATCGGCGACGTGCGGAGCCTCATCGTGCACCCGCCGTCGACGACGCACTCGCAGCTCACCCCTGAGCAGCTCCTCGCCTCCGGCATCAACCCGGGGCTCGTGCGCCTCTCCGTCGGCCTCGAGAACGTGGACGACCTCATCGCGGACCTCGCTCAGGCCCTCGACTCGCTTCGCGCGTAAGCGCTGAGTTGCCGCTAGCCTGGCGCTGATGGACTGGACAGATCACGGCATCTCGCCGCCGAGCGGCAGAATTCCGAACGACGAATTGCGGGCGGTCTCACTGAGGCCGCCCGCCTCGGGTGCCTGGCGCGACGGCGACGACGTCGGGCACCGGCAGTTCGCCTGGCTCGGGGCCTTCAGCCCTGAGCACGGCGGCGAGCTGCCGCTCATCCGTCTCGCCTACGAGACGTGGGGCACGCTCAACGCAGACAAGTCGAACGCTATTCTCGTGCTGCATGCCCTCACCGGGGACTCGCACGTCGAAGGCCTCCTCGGCCCAGGGCATCCGACGGCCGGCTGGTGGCCCGGGATCATCGGCCCTGGGGCGCCCCTCGACACCGACCAGTACTTCGTGGTCGCTCCCAACATGCTCGGCGGCTGCCAGGGGTCCACGGGCCCCGCCAGCCTCGACTCACGAGGGAACGCCTACGGTGCCTCATTCCCGGTGCTCACCATCCGGGACCAGGTGCGTGCGCAGTCGCTTCTCGCGGACGAGCTCGGGATCTCGACGTTCGCGGCCGTCATCGGCGGTTCGATGGGCGGGATGCACGCGCTCGAGTGGGGCATCATGCTCCCGGACCGTACGAAGCGGCTCATCGTCATGAGCGCGCCAGCCGCGTCTGACGCGCAGACGATCGCGCAGAACACGCTGCAGATCGAGGCGATCAGACTCGACCCGAACTTCAACGGCGGCGACTACGCCGACGAGCCTGCTGGCTTCGGCCCGCACCGTGGGCTCGCGTTGGCGCGGCGTCTCGCGATGCTCAACTACCGGTCTGGCACGGAACTCGACGATCGCTTCGGCCGGAGCTGGCAGTCGAACCTCAGCCCGGAACAGGACGAAGGGCGCTACGCGGTCGAGTCGTACCTGGATTTCCACGGCAACCGGTTCACGCGTCGGTTCGACGCGAACAGCTACATCACGCTCCTGACCGCGATGAGCTCGCACAACGTCGGCCGCGACCGCGGGGGTGTGGATGCGGCACTCGCGCGGGTCACAGCGTCCACGATGGTCATCGGCATCTCGACCGACGTGCTGTTCCCACCCGAGACGCAGCATCGCATCGCGGCTGGCGTGCCGAACAGCTACTCAGGCGATCGAGCCGTCACGATCAGGTCGAACTTCGGACACGACGGGTTCCTGCTCGAGATCCACCACGTCGGGGACGCCATCCGCTCCATGCTCGCCAACGGCTGAGGCTCCAGCTGGCGTGGTGGCGGCGTTTGCCGCCGCTGCCCGCCCGGCCGCGCCAACGGCTCGCCGACTGCGCGGCCACATCGCCCAGAGCGCCCAGATGAGGAGCACGACCAGCAGGCCGTTTCGGCCAGCGAGAAGCGCGACGCCGGCGGAATGGGCGTCCGTCACGAAGTTGTAGTTGCCCGGGTAGATGATCTGGGTGAGCCACGCGATGCACAGCGCGATCCCAGCGGGCAGCGCGAACCGTCGGACATCGACGATGAGCCCGAACACGATGACCGGCGCCAGCCAGGTGATGAACTGGGGAGAGCCGACCTTGTTGAAGACGATGAACGAGAGCACAAGCGCTAGCGAGAGGGCCGGGAACAGGCGCGTGAACGGCATGCCTCTCCGCTTCGACACGAGCGCGAGCAGGACGACGCAGGCCACGGCCACGGCGAGCACCGGCGTCAGCAGGGCGCTCACGAACTCGGTGCCCGGCCCATCGACCTGGAACGTGAGGATCTCCATCGAGTAGTAGGCGTCGTAGCCTGGCACCTGCATCGACGCGAGCCACATGGGCACCGTCGCAGCGACTGCCTCGACCTGGAGCCCGCGCCCCGTCTGCTCCGTCACGAAGGAGAAGACGTTCGAACCTCCGCCGAGCACAAGCGCGGGCAGCAGAACGGCGGCGCAGACGACAACCGCGCCCGCAACGAGCCACCAGCGCTGACGGAGCACGATGAAGGCCGCCGCGAACACGGCGGCCGGCCAGATCTTGAGCCAGGCTCCGAAGGTGAGGAGCGCGCCAGCGATCTCCGGCCGACGGCGGAGCGCGAGCAGAGCGAGAATCGCGATGGGCACGCTCACCGCATCGATCCGCCCGAGCGCGACGGGTCCGAGCAGCGCCATGAGGGCGAGCCACCACCACGCTGCGACCTGGCGCAGGCGGGCGTTGCGGGCAGCCGGCCGCCACAGCGTCAGGGCTGCGAAGGCCACGGCGTTGCCTGCGGCCACGACCAGCAGCCACCCCAGTCCGTAGTTCGCCTGTCCGCCCACCGCATCCGCGAGCAGCATCGGCAGCAGCGAGGGAAGCGGATACACGAACGTCGTGTCGAGGCCGGGCACCTGCCCCAGCTGCGCCTGGTCCACCCACCCGCGATACACCTGGAAGACGTCACCCATGGGGTTCGAGAGCGAGTACAGGTTCACGAGGATCAGTACGTAATGGACGCCCGCGAAGGCCAGCCAGAGCGTCACGATCGAGAGAGGGCCTCGCCAGTGACGGGCGATCCACGACGTAGTCATGCCCGACAAGCTACCCCAGCTCAGGCGTGGAGCTTGGACGCCACGAGTGCGCCGACGAGGCGCGGCAGAACCGCGGTGGCGTCGCTCGCCCTGATCGGAGCGCCTGGACCGTGCGGCGCGAGCTCGTCGATGGGCGCAAGGAGGTCGGCAGCTGCGGCGCCGTTTCCCGCGTTCAGCTGCGAGGCGAGCCAGCCAGCTCGCGCGTGCAGCCAGACCGCGGCCGCCGCCAGATGCTGCGGCTCCGGCTGCTCAGCCACCTCGCGCTTCGAGGCGACGGCGCTCAGTGCGCCCATGGCACCAGCCAGCACGTCGCCCGTGCCTGCCGTAGCGAGCCATGCCCCCGGCGCATCCACGATGATCGTGGGCCCGTCACCGGCGATGTAGGTGCGGTGCCCCTTCAGCACGAGCGTGCACCCGAGGCGATCGGTCACGAGCCGAACGGCCTGCTCCGGTTCCTTGATGACATCGCTGGCGTGCACCTCGGTGTTCTCGAGCTTCGTGATGAGGGCAGCGAGCTCGGCAGCGTGCGGCGTCAGGATGCACCGGCGCACATGGTGCCCGCCGAGCACCCGCTTCGCGATCTGGCCGAGGGCGCCTGAGTCGGCGATGACCGTGGCGTCGAGCTCGCGGGCGCGGTCGAGGGCCTCGCGGGCCTCGCTCGTGCGGCGCACATCCTTCGGGTCGACGCCGGAGCCCACGACGAGCGAATCGAACGACGTGAGGTCTGCGACGACCTCCGGGCTCTGCCACAGGACTGCCTTGGTCTCAGCTTCGCCACCCGAATAACGCACCATTCCGATGCCGGTTGCCAGGGCGGCGCGCGTCCCGAGGACGGCAGCCCCCGGGTAGTGCGTGGAGCCGGTCACGAACGCGGCGACGCCCCTGCGGTACTTGTGGTCGTCCTCTCGCGGCGCGAACACGCTGGCCGAGGCGTCTTGAGCATCGAATTCCCTCACCCGGCCATCCTGGTCCCTCTTCGGCGACACGCCAAGTCGACTCCCAGGCCAGATGATGGCAAGCCCTCAGTGGCGAGCCGTCGCGTCCCGGATCTCCCCCACGAGCTCCTCGATGATGTCCTCGAGGAACAGCACCCCGAGCGTGTGTCCTTCGCGGTCGAGCACACGAGCCAGGTGGCTCCCCGTGCGACGCATCGTCGCGAGGGCGTCCTCGAGGTCCGCGCCATCGTGGATCGAATCGAGCGAGCGGATGCGCTTGGCGGGGATCGGCTGATCGAATTCACCTGGCTCATCCAGGTCGAGCACGTCCTTGAGGTGCACGTACCCGGAGTACTCGCCTTCATCGTCGAGGATGATGTACCGCGAGTAGCCGTGCTCGGAGACCGCACGCTGCAGCATCTCAGGGGTCGCTTCAGGTGGGAGCACAACAAGCTGTTCGCCGGCGATGGCCACAGAGGCGACCTTCTTCGCCGTGAACTCGAAGGTGTTGGAGAGGGTGCCCGCTCGATCCATGAGCACTCCCTCGCGCTTCGACTGCTCGACGATCCCCGCCACCTCGTCGAACGTGAAGGCACTTGTCGTCTCGGCCTTCGGTTCGACGCCGAAGAGACGCAGGGTCGTGTTGGCTATGCCGTTGAGCGCCCAGATCACCGGAGCGAACAGCCTCGAGAAGAACACGAGCGGAGGAGCGAGCAGCAGCGCCGCACGATCGGGAATCGAGAAGGAGATGTTCTTGGGAACCATCTCGCCGAGCACGACGTGCAGGTAGGACACGACGATGAGCGCGATGACGAACGCGATGGTCGAGATCATCTCCTCGCTGAGGCCGGTCGCCGACAGCGGGATCTCGAGCAGGTGGTGCAACGCGGGCTCAGACACGTTGAGGATCAGGAGCGAGCAGACGGTGATGCCGAGCTGACTCGTCGCGAGCATGCCGGTCGCGTGCTCCATCGCGTAGAGCGTCTGCTGCGCAGCCTTGCTGCCCCGCTCCGCTCGAGGTTCGATCTGCGAGCGCTTCGCCGAGATGACGGCGAACTCCGCTCCGACGAAGAAGGCGTTGGCGGCCAGGAGGACCACCAGCCAAGCGAGTCCAGACCAGTACTCAGCCACGGTGCTCCTTCTCGGCGTGCTGGTCGGCGAGGCGCTGCATGAGCGCCTCCCTCGACTCGTACGACTCGTTCGGCGTGAAGGCGACCCGATCCACCCGGCGTCCCTCCATCCGTTCGACGCGGAATGTGCCGACGGGCACCTGCACCTCGTCGCCGACGGCGGGGATACGCTCCAGGGCGTTCATCATGAAGCCCGCGACGGTCTCGAACGGACCGTCCTCGTCGAGCTCGATGTTGAGCCGATCGCGCACCTCGTCTGGTCGCAGCATGCCGTCGAACGTGGTCCGGCCCTTGGCCCGCACCACGTCGAGGTGAGCCCGGTCGTGCTCGTCGACGAGCTCACCGACGATCTCCTCGACGAGATCCTCCAGGGTCACCACACCGTTCGTTCCGCCGTACTCGTCGAGGACGACGGCCAGCTGGAACCCACCGGAGCGCAGCTCGGCGAGCAGCGCATCCAACCCCAGGGTCTCTGGGACCAGCAGTGCGTCCGTCTTGATCGCACCGACCGGAACAGAACGGCGCCGGTCCAGCGGAAGCGAGACTGCGTTCTTCAGATGCGCGACGCCGACGATCTCATCGATGTCCTCCCCCGTCACCGGGAAGCGCGAATGCCCGGTCGACTTCGCGAGGTCGATGAGGTCCTGCACGGCAGCATCAACCGCGATCGACTGCACGCGGGGCCTCGGGGTCATCACATCAGCCGCGATGTGGTCGGAGAAGCGCAGCGTCCGACTCAGGAGCACTGCGCGCTCGCCCTCGAGGATGCCGACAAGCGCGGAGCGCCTGACGAGGCTCGAGAGCTCCTCGGCAGTGCGGGCGCCGGACAGCTCCTCCTTCGGCTCGATGCCGAACGAGCGGATGATGCCGTTCGCGCTGCCGTTCAGCACGGCGACGGCCGGCCGGAAGACGGTCGTGAACGCAACCTGCAGCGGGATGAGGAACTTGGCCGTGGTGCGCGGCACGGCAAGTGCGAAGTTCTTCGGGATGAGTTCGCCGACCACCATCGACAGGGCTGTCGCGATGACGATCGCGAGCACCGCCCCGATGGGACGCACGGCGTCCTCCGGCAGCCCGACCGCGCCGAGCGGGGTCGCGAGGAGCGACGAGATGGCCGGCTCCATCGTGTAGCCAGTGAGGAGCGTCGTGAGCGTGATGCCGAGCTGCGCGCTGGAGAGGTGCGTCGACGTGTGCTTCAGCGCGTTGATCGTCGGCGTGAGGCGCTTCTCGCCACGCTCCCGACGCTTCTCGAGGTCGTTGCGGTCGAGGTTCACAAGCGAGAACTCGGAGCCGACGAACACGCCGGTGCCCAGCGTCAGGAGGACGCCGATGCCGAGCATGATCCACTCGTTCACGACAGCTCACCACCGAAACGGCGATCGGCGCGAAGAAGGAGACGGGGCGCGTGCGCGGCGCTCACGACAAGACGTGGCGAGCGGACTGAAGGTGCGGATCGCGGAGGATGGTCATCGTCCATAGTTGCCACGCAGTATATCCAAGACCACCCTCGGCCGACCGCGTCTACCAGGAGACAGGGAGGGCCTTGCCCTCTTCGTATCCCGCGGCCGACTGGATGCCGACCTTCGCGCGCTGACGGAACTCCGGGAGCGAGTCGGCACCCGCATACGTGAACGATGAGCGGACCCCCGTCGTGATCATGTCGATGAGGTCGTCGAGGCCGGGGCGCTTCGGGTCGAGCATGATCTTGGACGAGGAGATGCCCTCCGCGAAGAGCAGCTTGCGGGCGCGCTCGTAGGGCTCGAGATCGCCGAAGCGGGCCTCGACCGCCTTCGTGGACGCCATGCCGAACGACTCCTTGAACCAGTTGCCTGCCTCGTCCGTCCGCACCGTGCCTGGTGCCTCGACCGTGCCCGCGAACCAGGAGCCGATCATGACGGCGGAACCGCCCGCGGCGAGCGCAAGCGCGACGTCACGCGGGTAGCGCACTCCCCCGTCCGCCCAGACGCGGGCGCCGAGGGCGTGCGCCGTCTCGGACGTCTCCAGGACCGCCGAGAACTGCGGACGACCGACGGCGGTCATCATGCGGGTGGTGCACATCGCGCCAGGGCCGACTCCCACCTTGATGATGCTGGCGCCTGCCGAGACGAGGTCGTGCACGCCGCTGCCGCTGACGACGTTGCCCGCGACGATCGGAACGCCGAGCTCCGCGCCGCGGACCGCCTCGATGGCACGGAGCATGCTGCCCTGGTGCCCGTGCGCCGTGTCCAGGACAAGCACATCCGCGCCCGCTGCCACGAGCGCGCGCGAACGCTCGAGCGCGTCCCGCGACACGCCAACCGCGACCGCAACCCGCAACCGCCCCTTGGCATCCAGCGCCGGCTGATAGATCGTGCTCCTCAGCGCGCCGCTCGCCGTGACCGTGGCAAGCTCGCCGGTCTCGGTGCGCACGGGCGCGAAGCTCTCGCCCGCTTCCGCGAAAGAGTTGAAGACGGCGCGCGAGTCACGCGCGAGGGCGACGGGCACCTCGTCGACGAAGTGGTGGCTCAGGTCCGAGAGCACGGCGTCGCTCGGGACACGCGCGAGCGTGGATGCCTGCAGGACTCCCAGGACGTCTCCATTCGGAGCGAGCACGGAGACCCCGAAGCCGGGGACAGGCGGGACCAGCTCGAGCACCGCGCCGACCGTGGAATCCCCAGGTGCGGAGAACGGGGTGTCGAGCACCGGGTCCTGCGACTTCACCCACGAGATGGCCGTCTGCAGCGCCTCCAGCGACATGTCCTGCGGCAGGACTCCGAGTCCACCGCGCCGTGCGATCGCCGCCGCCATGCGTGGGCCGGTCACCGCGTTCATGTTCGACGCCACGAGCGGGATCGTCATGCCCGTGCCGTCGTCAGGTGCAAGGGAGACGTTGAGTCTCGACCCCACATCAGACCGACTCGGGATGAGGAAGACATCGGAGTACGTGAGCTCGTGATGGGGCGCTGGACCAGAGAAGTGCATGGCCTCCAGAATACGTTGCCGAGGCGTCGAAGAGCCCAGTTTCGCGCAGAGCGCTCGCCAGGGGCGTTAGGCTTGTCACTCGATGGGGTCGCCGCCCAGATTCGGCGCGTCCCGCATCACTAGACGAACGCGAGACGAACTCAGGTGGCGAGTCATTTGACCAGTGCGGGTACAGACGAAGCAAAGTCCGATTTCGGAGCCAATGATTGGCTCGTCGAAGAGATGTATGAGAAGTACGTCAAGGACCCGAAGAGTGTCGACGAGGCCTGGTGGCCGACGCTCGAGCAGTACGCCAAGCAGCAGACCGCTGCTCCGGTGAAGACGGCACCCGCGGCTCAGCCCGCGAAGGCGCAAGCCGCTCCCGCCGCGGAAGCTGAGGCGAAGAAGCCAGCAGCTGAAGGTGAAGCGCGCAAGCAGGCGAAGACAACTGCCGCAGCTCCTCAGGAGAAGCTCATCCCAGCGGATGCGCCCGCCGCCGACAAGGAGAAGGCACCTTCGCGCGAGAACATCGTGTCCCCGCTCAAGGGCATGGCGAAGGCCATCGCCAAGAACATGGACATCTCGCTGCAGGTGCCAACGGCCACGAGCTACCGCGAGATCCCCGCGAAGCTCATGATCGACAACCGCATCGTCATCAACAACCACCTCCGGCGCACCCGCGGTGGCAAGGTCTCGTTCACGCACCTCATCGGCTGGGCCCTCGTGAAGGCGCTCATCAAGTTCCCGAGCATGAACGTCTACTACGACGAGATCGACGGCAAGCCCTCGGCGATCGAGCCAGCCCACGTCAACCTGGGCATCGCGATCGACGTACCGAAGCCAGACGGAACACGCGCGCTCGTCGTCCCGAGCATCAAGCAGGCCGAGACGCTCAACTTCCGCGAATTCCTGGGCGCCTACGAGGAGCTCATCAAGCGCGGCCGCCAGAACAAGCTCAGCGGAGACGACTACGCGGGCACGACGATCTCCCTCACCAACCCGGGTGGCATGGGCACGCTCCAGTCCGTGCCGAGGCTCATGAAGGGTCAGGGCGCCATCATCGGCGCCGGCGCCCTCGACTACCCGGCCCCGTACCAGGGCATGGCGCAGCACGTCATCGACGACCTCGCCATCTCGAAGCGCCTCACGATCTCGAGCACCTACGACCACCGCGTCATCCAGGGTGCCGGCTCAGGCGAGTTCCTCAAGATCGTGCACGAGCACCTGACGGGCCAGCACAACTTCTACGAGGAGATCTTCGCCTCGCTGCGCATCCCGTACAAGCCCGTCGTGTGGTCGCAGGATGTCCACGTCGACCTCGCCGCGGCCATCAACAAGACGGCACGCGTGCAGCAGCTCATCAACATGTACCGCGTGCGCGGCCACATGATGGCGGACATCGATCCGCTGCAGTACGTGCAGCGCACACACCCCGACCTCGAGATCGAGAACCACGGACTCACGTTCTGGGATCTCGAGCGAGAGTTCGTCGCGGACGGGTTCGGCGGAAGCCAGCGGATGCTCAAGCTCCGCGACATCCTCGGCATCCTCCGCGACTCGTACTGCCGCACGATCGGCATCGAGTACATGCACATCCAGGACCCTGAGCAGCGCGCCTGGTTCCAGGACGAGCTGGAGCACCCGTACACGAAGCCCACGCACGAAGAGCAGATGCGCATCCTCAACAAGCTCAACGAGGCTGAGGCGTTCGAGACGTTCCTGCAGACCAAGTACGTGGGCCAGAAGCGCTTCTCGCTCGAGGGCTCCGAGTCGGTCATCTCGCTGCTCGACACGATCATCCAGGGAGCAGCCGAAGAGGACCTCGACGAGGTCGCGATCGGCATGGCCCACCGCGGCCGACTCAACGTGCTCACGAACATCGCCGGCAAGACCTACGGCCAGATCTTCCGCGAGTTCGAAGGCGTCCAGTCCAGCTCGGGCCGTGGCAACTCGGGCGACGTGAAGTACCACCTCGGCATCGAGGGAACCTTCACCGCTGCCTCCGGCGCGACCATCCCCGTCTACCTCGCTGCGAACCCCTCGCACCTCGAGGCCGTCAACGGCGTGCTCGAGGGCATCGTGCGCGGCAAGCTCGACCGGAAGTCCGACGGCCGGGATGCGGTTCTGCCGATCCTCATCCACGGTGACGCCGCCATGGCCGGCCAGGGTGTCGTCTACGAGACGATGCAGATGTCGCAGCTGCGCGCGTACCGCACGGGCGGCACGATCCACGTCAACATCAACAACCAGGTCGGCTTCACGACGACGCCGCGTGACGCGCGCTCGTCCATGTACTCGACGGACGTCGCCAAGGCCATCTCGGCGCCCGTCTTCCACGTGAACGGCGACGACCCCGAGTCCGTCGCTCGCGTGGCCGAGCTCGCCTTCGCGTACCGTCAGCGGTTCAAGCGGGACGTCGTCATCGACCTCATCTCGTACCGCCGCCGCGGCCACAACGAGGGCGACGACCCGTCGATGACGCAGCCCCTCATGTACAACCTCATCGAGGCGAAGCGCTCCGTGCGCAAGCTGTACGCCGAAGCACTCGTCGGCCGTGGCGACATCACGCAGGACGAGTTCGACGCAGCGCAGAAGGACTTCCACGACCGCCTCGAGCGCGCCTTCGCGGAGACGCACCAGGCGCAGACGCAGTCAACGCCCATCTCGGCCGCCGAGCTCTCGGCCGTCGGGTCCCGCGAGGAGAACCACCGCTCCGAGCCTGAGTCGACCGCGGTCGCCCGCGAGGTCGTCGAGGTCATCGGCGACGCGCACGGAAACCCCCCAGAGGGCTTCTCGGTACACACGAAGCTCAAGGCAGTGCTCTCGAAGCGCGAGCAGATGAGCCGCGAGGGCGGCATCGACTGGGCCTTCGGCGAGCTCCTCGCCCTCGGTTCGCTGCTCATGGAGGGCACGCCCGTGCGCATGTCCGGCCAGGACTCACGCCGCGGAACGTTCGTGCAGCGCCACGCGCTCTTCCACGACCGGCTCAACGGCCAGAACTGGCTGCCGCTCTCCAACCTGAGCGACAACCAGGCCCCCATCTCGATCTACGACTCGTTCCTGAGCGAGTACGCCGTGCTCGGCTTCGAGTACGGCTACTCGGTGGAGCGCCCCGACGCGCTTGTCCTCTGGGAAGCGCAGTTCGGCGACTTCGTGAACGGCGCGCAGACGATCATCGACGAGTTCATCTCGGCGTCGGAGCAGAAGTGGAACCAGCGCTCCAGTGTCGTGCTGCTGCTCCCCCACGGCTACGAGGGACAGGGACCAGACCACTCCTCCGCCCGCATCGAGCGGTTCCTGACGCTCGCGGCCGAGGAGAACATGACGGTAGCGATGCCGTCGACGCCCGCGTCGCACTTCCACCTGCTGCGCCGTCAGGCCTACGCACGTCCGCGCAAGCCGCTCGTGATCTTCACGCCGAAGTCGATGCTGCGTCTCCGCAGTGCCGTCTCGCCCGTCGAGGACTTCACGCACGGCACGTTCCGTCCCGTCCTCGACGACGAGCGCATCACCGACAAGGCAGCGGTGCGCCGCGTCGTACTGCACGCCGGCAAGCTGCACTACGACCTTCGTGCAGAGCTCGACAAGCGCGAGGACTCGACGGTTGCCCTCGTGCGGCTCGAGCAGTTCTACCCGATGCCTGGCGAGGAGATCAACCGCATCCTCGCCGAGTACCCGAACGCCGAGATCGTGTACGCCCAGGACGAGCCGGAGAACCAGGGTGCCTGGCCGTTCATCCGCACGCACCTGGCGCCGATGCTCGAGGGGCGCACGATCCGCGCGGTCACGCGACCTGAATCCTCCGCTCCCTCGGTCGGCACGATGAAGGCGCACCAGCGTCAGCAGGCTGAGCTCATCGAAGGCGTACTCGCCGAGTAGACGCAGCTGGAACATGAAGAAGGCGCCAGACCCGAGGAATCGGGACTGGCGCCTTCTTCGTGCGCGGATGACCGGTGCTAGCGACCGGTCAGCAGCCCCACCGCGTCGTCAAGGTAGGCGGCGATCGGTTCGACGCTGCCAGTGCCAAGGCCGGCTTGTGCGCCGGGAACCGCGCCCCAGTGCAGCACCACCTCACCGTCGACGACGTCGAGTCCGGGATGCGCCTCGGCACCCTGGCCGTCCGACAGGTGGATGCTCGTCGCGCCGTAGTTGACGGTCTCGCCGAGCTCGAACCCAGACCGCAGCGCGGCGAGCTGCACACGGCGCCGCTCTGCGGCGATTGCGGATTGCTCGCTGTAGTGATCCGGCTGCTTCGCGACGCGGATCACCGACCCGACGCGGAACAGCCTCCCGCTCGCGTCGAGCAGGAGCTCCCGAAGTCGCCAGACGCGCGCGACCCGGCGCATGACCGGGGCTCGACGGATACCGAGCACCGGTCGACGCTCGACCAGTTCGCCGAGCGTCTCCCGCCTGGCATCGTGCTCCGTCAGCTCAGCAACCGCTTCCTCGACGCGTGCGGAGAGCCAAGCCCACGCATCGCCGTTCATGTCAGGAGTCATCATCTGCGAGCGGGCGCCGAGCCAAGCGCACTTCAGTTGGCGACGGGCGTGCCGTGCGTGCGCTGGATGTTCCGAAGCTGGTCGAGCACGTGCAGTCGCAGCTCCTCGGGGGCGCGCTCCTTGCAGGCTCGCTGCACGACCTCCATGAGCGAGCGGTTCACGTGGAGCTCGCTCTCGCAGTCCTTGCAGTGCTCGAGGTGCTCGCGAATATCGCTCGCATCCGTACTCGCGAGTTCGTTGCGAAGGTACTCCTCGAGGGCGTCCTTGGCTTTCTCGCAACCGCAATCGGTCATTTCTTGCTCCCTGCTTCCTGCTCGTCCCCGTCCAGGGCCGGAATGATGCCGTTCTCTCGCGCATAGCCGGTCAGGCGTTCGCGGAGCAGCCGCCGGCCGCGGTGGAGCCGCGACATGACGGTGCCGACGGGGGTCTTCATGATGTCTGCGATCTCCTTGTAGGAGAACCCCTCCACATCCGCGAGGAACACCGCGAGGCGGAAGTCCTCCGGGATGGCCTGGAGAGCGTCCTTCACCGTCGAATCGGGAAGGTGGTCGATGGCCTCAGCCTCTGCCGAGCGCGACGATGTCTGGGCCGTCGCCGACTCAGCGCCACCGAGCTGCCAGTCCTCGAGGTCCTCGAGGGCGTTCGCGTACGGCTCCCGCTGCTTCTTCCGATACGAGTTGATGAAGAGGTTCGTGAGAATCCGGTACAGCCAGGCCTTGAGGTTCGTGCCCTGCTCGAACCGACCGAAAGCGACGAAGGCCTTCACGAAGGTCTCCTGCACGAGGTCCTGCGCATCGGCGGGGTTTCGAGTCATACGCATAGCCGCCGCGTACAACTGGTCGATGTACTGCAGCGCCTGCTCTTCGAACAGCTGCCGGAGTTCGTCCTGGTCTGGGGTCGCCGCCTGAGGCGACTTCTGCTCACTCATTACGCGTGAGTGTACTGCCGTGCGCCTCTCAGCGGCTTGACGCCTCGGCGGCGCGAGCGTTGTCTGCAAGGGCTGCCCTCCTCTTCGGTGTCTGGCGGATTCGTTTTTCCGGGTGGTGCGAGCGCCACTGGCGGTATCGTTGTCAACCAATGGAGATCTTTGGCTATTCCGGACCACGCTTCGACCTGTACCGAGACGACGAGGGCAGCGAGCCGCTGACCCTCGGCGACGGTCCCTGGCAGGCCCCGACGGCGACAGCGCCGATCGACGCGCGCCTCCAGATCCCGGGTTCGAAGAGCCTCACGAACCGCGAGTTGGTGCTGTCCGCACTCGCCGCCGAGCCTTCGAAGCTCCGGCACCCGCTCTGGGCGCGCGACACGGAGCTGATGATCGAGGCATTGCGGCAGCTCGGAACGCAGATCACCGAGATTCCGGGTGACGGCCGATTCGGCAACGATCTGGAGATCGTCCCTGGAGAACTCGAGGGCGGCGTCTCCATCGACTGCGGCCTCGCAGGCACCGTCATGCGCTTCGTCCCTCCGCTTGCTTCTCTGGCGCTCGGCCCCGTCGCGTTCGACGGCGACGAGGCCGCGCGCCGACGCCCCATGAAGGGCACCGTGGATGCGCTCAAGGGCCTCGGTGTCGAGGTTCGAGACGATGGAAGGGGCGGTCTGCCCTTCTCCCTCTACGGCACCGGCGAGGTTGCGGGTGGTGAGGTCACGATCGACGCCGGGGCTTCCAGTCAGTTCGTCTCCGGCCTCCTCATGGCCGGTGCGCGCTTCAGCGAGGGCCTCACGCTCGTCCACTCCGGTGAACGGGTTCCGAGCCAGCCGCACATCGACATGACACTCGCCGCCCTCCGCGACCGCGGTGTCGAGATCGACGACTCGGTGGAGGGCACGTGGCGCGTCAGCGCCGGCTCCATCGCGGGGCGGGAGCTGACGATCGAACCAGATCTCTCGAACGCCGAGCCGTTCCTCATCGCCGCGATCGTCGCCGGAGGCAGCGTCTCGATCGAGGACTGGCCCGAGTCGACAACGCAGGTCGGCTCGCACCTCGAGCACCTGCTGCCGCTCTTCGGGGCGCACGTCTCGGTCGCGAACGGCGTGCTCACGTGCACGGTCGAGCGTGGGATCGCCGAGGGCGCGGAAGTCCCTGGAGTCGATCTCGATCTCTCCGAGGCTGGAGAACTGGCTCCGAACCTGGCAGCCCTCTGCGGCCTCTGCACGACGACGAGCCGCATCACGGGCATCGCTCACCTCCGGGGGCACGAGACCGATCGAGTCGCGGCTATCGCGGCCGAACTGCGCGGTATCGGCTGCGAGGTCACGGAGCTCGAGGACGGCCTCGAGATCGTTCCGGGACCGCGCACGTCGCATGAGTGGCGGAGCTACGAGGACCACCGCATGGCGACCTCCGGCGCGATCGTCGGCCTCGCGATCGACGGCATCACCGTCGACGACATCCACGCGACGAGCAAGACGCTTCCCCAGTTCACGCAGCTCTGGCAGGACATGCTCGACCAGGGCGCTGGAAGCGGTCCCGACGACGAGGGCGAGGACGACGGCAGCGTCGATCTCGCGGCCTTCGCCATCTGACCGTGTCTCGCTCACTCGGCGACGCGTTCGATGCCTACGGCGATTGGGACGAGGACGACATCCGCGTCCGGCCCAACCCGAAGGCGAACAAGCCTCGCTCCAAGCAGCGTCCGAAGCACGAGGACGCCGTGACGGGACGCGTCGTCACCGTCGACCGCGGACGGTACACCGTGCTCCTCGACGAGGGCACGCCGGACGAGCGCACGGTGACTGCCGCGAAGGCACGAGAGATCGGACGCACCGCGATCGTCACGGGGGATCTCGTCGACATCGTCGGCGACACCACGGGCGACGCGGGCAGCCTCTCGCGCATCGTGCGCATCTGCGAGCGGAAGACGCTGCTGCGCCGCAGTGCAGATGACACCGATCAGGTTGAGCGCGTCATCGTCGCGAACGCCGACCAGATGCTCATCGTCGCGGCGACCGCGCAGCCCGAGCCTCGCCCCCGACTGATCGACCGCTACCTCGTCGCTGCACTGGACGCGGGCATCCAGCCGCTGCTCGTGCTCACCAAGACCGACGTCGCACCGGCGGATGAGCTCCGGGCGCTCGTCGAGCCGCTCGGTGTGAAGGTCTTCGAGTCTCGTCCGGGCGGCGAGCCGATCGACGAGCTCCGCGCCGCACTGGCCGGGCACACCACCGTGGCCGTCGGCCACTCCGGTGTCGGGAAGTCGACGCTCGTGAACGCGCTCGTGCCTGGCACGCTCCGCGAGACCGGTGTCGTCAACGCGGTGACCGGACGCGGGAGGCACACGTCCTCCTCCACGCTCGCAGTCCGCGTCGAAGATGCCGATGGGCACACCGGCTGGATCATCGACACACCAGGTGTCCGCTCCTTCGGACTCGGACACGTCAACCGCGACAACGTGCTGAGCGGCTTCACCGAGCTCGCCACGATCGCCGAGGAATGCCCTCGCGGCTGCACCCACCGCGCGGACGCTCCCGACTGCGCACTCGATGACGCCGTTCGCGACGGAGTCCTCGACGAAGCGGGCGTCGCTCGGCTCGACTCGCTGCGGCGCCTGTTCATGTCGCTCGATCAGGCGGCGGACACGGCCTACTAGGCAGGCCGCTGGCCTAGGCTGAGCGTGTGGCCACCGAACTCCTGCACCCGCTCTCCTCCGACCTCCGCCTCGCGCGGGAGCTCGCCGACATCGCGGATGCGATCTCGATGACGCACTTCAACTCGCGCTCGCTCGGGGTGTACGAGAAGGAAGACCGCACACCGGTGACAGACGCGGACCGCGCGGTCGAGCAGGCACTCCGGGCGCGCCTCGCGGAGACCAGGCCGAGCGACTCCATCCTCGGTGAGGAGTACGGCTCGCAGGGCAACTCGCGCCGCCAGTGGATCATCGATCCGATCGACGGCACGGCGAACTTCATGCGAGGAATCCCGATCTGGGCCACCCTCATCTCGCTGGTCATCGACGGTGTCCCGGAGGTCGGCGTCGTCTCGGCCCCCGGCCTCAACCGGCGCTGGTGGGGCGCGACCGGCCAGGGGGCGTACCTGGATGACGATCTCAGCGACAGCGACGTGGCCACCGACCGACGCATCCAGGTGAGCGCGGTCGACGAGCTCGAACGCGCGTCCCTCAGCTACAACAGCCTCAAGGGGTGGGACGAGGCGGGGCGTTCCGCGCAGCTCCTCGAGTTCAGTCGCACCATCTGGCGCACTCGCGCGGTCGGCGAGGTCTGGTCGTACATGCTCGTCGCGGAGGGAGCGCTCGAGATCGCAGGTGAGTTCGACCTGCAGCCCTACGACATGGCGGCGATCGTGCCGATCGTCGTCGAGGCAGGCGGCACCTTCACGAGCATGGACGGCGAAGACGGGCCGTGGCACGGCAGCGCGCTCGCGACCAACGGGCTCCTGCACCAGCAGGCGCTTGAGGCGCTGGCTGCCCGCTGACGTTCCCGAGAGGGCCGGTGCGACTCCGGGTCACTCCCCCGCGAGTTGCGCTTGCTCTCTTCTGCGGTGGCCGACGAGGTCGATGATCGCGACCACGAGGGTCAGGCAGGCCAGACCGATGACCACGATCAGGCCGCCCGCCACGGACGCCCTGTACGCCTCCTGAACAGCGGGCGAACTCGTGTCAGGGCCCGACGTCCCGACCACCTGCAGCGCGGCGACGCCCGCGAAGAACACGGAGCTGCCGATCGCGAGCCCCATGGCGTTCCCGAGGCGCTGTCCGACCTGCGCGAACGAACCAGCGATGCCGGCCTGCTCGACGGGGACATGGAGCAGCATCCGCATCTGGTTCGCGCCCATCACGAGGCCTGCCCCGGCACCGGAGATGACGAGGGACGCGCTGACGAGGTAGGGCGAGAGCTCTGGCGCAGCAAGCTGCGTCACGACGAGCACGACCGCATACCCGGCGGCGAAGAGCGCAACGCCGATCGCGACGAGCGTCGCTCCGTGCCGGAACGTCCACTTGCCGGAGACCGCTGCGACAACGGCGGAGGTGAGCGCGTACGGGACCGAGACCGCGCCGACCAGGACCGCGGGGTGGCCGAGACCCTGCTGCAGGAAGAGCGTCACGAGGAGGAACCCGACCGGCATCGCCGCGAAGAAGAGGGTCGTGATGAGGACCCCGTAGCGGTACGAGGGCGTGCGGAACAGCGCGAAGTCGACGACGGGCGTCTTCCCGAGCCGGAGGTACCGCCGTTCCCAGAGGATGAAGCCGACGAAGAATCCGAGCGCCGGCGCAAGCAGCCACCAGCGTGCCGGGTCGTCGGTGCTCCGTCCGGAGGTCAGCACGAAGGGGAGCATCGTCGTCAGCACGGCGAGGCCGAGCAGCGCGACGCCGACGAGATCGAGAGTCTGTCCTCGCGCCACCTCCTGCTTCGAGGGCAGCAGGCGCCAGGCGAATGGAAGCACGAGGAGGGCGAGGGGCACGTTCATCGCGAATGTCCACCGCCACCCAGCCTCTTCCCCGAGCAGCCCGATCAGCAGCCCTCCGATCGTCGGCCCGAACGCGGTTCCGAGGCCGATGATCGCGCCGAAGATGCCGAAGGCGCGACCCCGCTCCTGACCTGTGAAGAGCTGCTGGATGAGGCCGAGCACCTGAGGCATGAGGATGCCGGCCGCGAACCCCTGCAGGATCCGACCGCAGATGAGCATCCCGGTGCTGACGCTGAGCGCGCAGACAAGCGATGCGAGCCCGAACGCGATCAGGCCGATGAGGAACAGGCGCTTGCGGTTCCAGAGGTCGCCGAGTCGCCCCGACGGCACGAGGAGAATCCCGAACGCGAGGACGTAGCCCGCGACGATGAGCTGCACGTCGGAGGACGCCGCCCCCAGCGTGTGCTCGATGGGTCCGAGCGTGACGTTGACCTTGGCGAGGTCGAGAATCGTGAGCACGGCCACCGCGGCACATACCGCGAACGCAGGCCAACGGGAGGCCTCCCCGGTCGGTCGCCGGGGCGACGAGGACTCGTGGAGGTGCGGGGCCGACTGCTGCTTGGGGGAAGTCGCATCTGCTGACATATGGAGCACATGCTACGCCGCCGCCGCAACCCGACGGAGTCGTCACGGCGGACGCCTGCTCAGTGGTGATCCTCGGGAAGGCCGCAATACACTGGTGTGGTCGACTCGCAGGAGCGGCGAGGACCTCTGAACCCCGTTCACACCAAGAGGAGCAACGATGCGAACCGCAGCCGTACGAAGCGCCGCTGGCGCATCCCTCGGGCTCGCCGCCCTCTTGCTGCTCAGCGGATGCACGCTGGTGACAACGCTCGCAGGCGGCGGCTCCGATCCCGTGGTCACGACGACATCGACGGCGGACGCGACGGAATCCGCGACGCCGACGGAGACCGAGACGCCAACGCCCACGCCGACCTCCGTCGCCGGCACGATGACGGGCATCGAGGACCTGCTCGTGGGCGACTGCTTCGACTTGGAATCGGGCGCGGACGACGCCGAGCTCTTCCCGAGTTGCGACACGCTGCACACCTATGAGGCGTACCACTCAGAGAACATGACTGGCGGCGATACCTTCCCTGGTGATTCGGCAGTGGACACGGCGCTTGAGACCATCTGCTCCGCAGCCTTCACTGGCTTCATCGGCGCAGAGGCCCGCTTCACGAGCTGGAACTACACGGGCATCGTGCCGAGCGCGGAGTCGTGGGCCGGAGGCGACCGCGAGGTCCTCTGCATCGTGACCCCGGTTGACGGCCAACCGACAGCGGGGAGTGCGGCGGGCTCTGGCAGCTAGCCTGGTGTGGTGGCCTCTCGAATACCTGCATCGCTTCTGACCGTGCTCCTCGCGGGCGTCGCGCTGACGGCCTGCGCTTCCTCGCCCGAGGCAGAGAAGGTGGTGCCGGTCACGGAGCTGAGCGCGGGAGACTGCTTCTCCTCGGATGCGGAGATGACGGTCGCGAGACTGGCCCCGTCCTGCGAAGCACCGCACGTCTACGAGGTCATGTCGATGACGCCCTCCGAGCTCGGCGACGAGTTCCCGGGCGATGACGCTCTGGCAGCTGAAGCGGATGCCCTGTGCTCAGCTGAATTCGCCGAGCTCGGACGTGACGCGGTCGCCGGACTCGCCGCGCTGCACCTGGTCCCGAGCGGGGACAGCTGGGCAGCAGGCGACCGGGATGTCGCATGCTTGATCGTGTCCAGTGATGGAGCTGAGCTGACCGGCTCGCGCCTGCCCGCGGCGAGCTAGCGCTCACGCACGACCCCTGTGGATGGATGAGCCGCCGCCCCGACCGCTCCGGGTAGCGTTTCGACACAGCAAGTTCTCGATCAGTGCCGTCCGTGTTCCTTCCGGTGCCCGGAGATCGCAGGACTCCGCGTCAAGAGAGGAATCTCCATGCCAGCAACTCCAACAGCGACGGACCTCGTGGTCGGTGCAGACGGGCTCGCGCGCCCGCTCTGGGCGAGCCAGGATCAGCTGCTCATGGACTACTACGACACCGAGTGGGGCATGCCCGTCACCGATGAGCGAGGCGTCTTCGAGCGACTGTGCCTCGAGATCTTCCAGTCGGGTCTGTCCTGGCGCCTCATTCTGCAGAGGCGGCCGCTCCTGCGTCAGGCGTTCGCGGATTTCGACATCGACACCGTGGCGCGATTCGGTGACGCCGACTTCGACCGCTTGATGCTCGACCCCGGGGTGATCCGCAACCGCATGAAGATCTCAGCGATCATGAAGAACGCTCGCTCGACGATCGCCCTCCGCGACGACCAGCCGCTGCACGAGGTGATCTGGGCGGCCAAGCCGTCGACCACTCCGCGACCGACCTCCGCTGCGGAGGTGCCGAGCACCAGCGACGAGTCACGGCGGTTGACGAAGCAGCTCAAGGCGCGCGGATTCAGTTTCGTCGGGCCCACGAACCTGTTTGCCCTCATGGAGGCGATCGGCGTCGTCGATACGCACCTCGTGGGCAGCCACCGGCGGGGCTCCTCGGGAGTGTGGCCGGACACGCAACAGAGCCCCGACAGCCCAGCGTGACGCTGGACCATCGGGGCTCTTGCTCATGACGTGGGTTTCGTGGAGATGGGGGGAATCGAACCCCCGTCCACAACTACGAAACCGCGGCTTCTCCGGGTGCAGTCTGTCTACTGTTCTACTTGGCTCCGATCATGGGGACAGACACCTTGATCGACGAGCCCAGTTCCAGTGCAAGTCCCGTGGTGCCCTGAAACACAACACCACAGCAAGTTCCCTAAATGACGCCAGCTACCGGAGCGGGAACTCCCCCGGGCTGACGGACTATCGGACTCGCTTAAGCAGCGAGGGCGAAGTCGGTGCGCTTAGCGTTAGCACCTATGTTTTGCGAGGGGCGTTTACGAGATAACCCCGCATCCTCGACCCGCTTCACGCCGATTCACCAGTCATGTCGAAACCGATCATCCCCGTGAGCCGAGTCTCCTCGGCGGCGTTCCACGTCATGAGCACTGTTGAGTTACAACCGCCAGAAGAACTGGCAGCTCCTAAACATACGTCAAGACGGCCGAGAAATCCACGACCTGGCGTGCTCAGGGCAAGCCTGAAGGCGATTCCCGGGAGGACCAGTAACCTGAACCCCATGAGCGGCAATGACTTTGAAGGATTCGGGCGCCCGAATTGGCAGAAGCCCGAGAACGGCGACGAGCACGCCCAGGAGTCCGGGGGCGAGCCTCAAGAGGCGCGGGCGGATGACGCAACGCTGCCCGAGCAGCTTCAGACTCCCGAGCAGTCTCAGGCTCCCGAGCAGTCTGAGGCCGCCGGTCCAAGCGACAGCGCGAGCGAGCCTTCCGGGCACGAGGGGTTCGGTGCCCACTTCGGACGACCGTCAGAGCCTGCGGCAGACGCGCCCGTCCCATCCGCAAACGGCTACGAGCCGCCCGCGGCGCCCACTTGGCCTGCTGATCCCGAGCAGTCGTCGCCGACCGAGTCCGTGAGCGGCGCAGAAGATCCAGCACGCGAAGATCCAGCAGGCGGAGATCCAGCAGGCAGAGAGCAGTCCGCTCCCGACCAGAACACCACGGAGGTGCTCGGGTTCGGCGACGGGAACCAGACGGCGGTCCTCGGTCGCGGCGACGAGAACCAGACCGAGATCCTCGACTCGGGCGCACCCGTCGCGCCAACTTGGGACCAGGCTCCTCAGCAGGAGCAGGCCGCCTGGGGCGACCAGAACGCCGCAGCCCCTGCTTCAGCGAGCTGGGAACAGCCACCGGCCGCACCGGCGTGGGGCCAGTCACCGCCTGAGGGCCAAGACGCTGTGACCACGCAGAATCCCACGTGGAACGCACCAGGCGCTGGCCAAGGTGACCCGGGTCAAGGGTCGGGCGGCTTCAACGCCCCCGGCTACGGCACCGTCAACAGTGCACCGAACGGTGGCGCCAACGAGGCACCCGCGTTCGGCTCCACGGCTCCGGAGACAGTAGCTCCTGCATTCGGTGCAGCGTACGGTGCACAACCGCAGAACGGCGCCTGGAACGGCACGCCCGAGAACCAGACGCCCGCGCCCTACGCGCCCGGCCAAGCCCCGGGGCAGGTCGTCGGGGCGCCGGCTTTCGGCGGAAACGGCGGCGGCTACCAGGGCGGCGGTCCTTCCGGGCCGAACGACTACGGAAACGGAGCCCCGAGCAAGAAGCCCTGGTTCCGCAAGCCGGCAATCCTCATCCCCGCCATCATCGGTGTGGTTGTCCTCGTGGGTGCCGCCGTGGCGATCCCCGTGACCATCCACAACAACAACGTCAACAAGGGCGACGAGCTCGCTGCGGCCTTCCAGACCGACCTCGACGCGCACTACGCCGACTGGACGGCCGAGAACCTCGATCTCGCATCCAACGTGACGATCTCCGCGGCACTCGGTGAGAACACGGACTTCTTCTCTCAGTCAGCGGCGCAGATGTCGGACTTCTCGACCCGTTGCGGCAATGTCGCGACCGCTGAGACCACGATCACCGACCTGGCCGGGTCGACTGTGCCGTCGCTGACCGTCGAGGACGGTGCAGACGCATCCGAGGCTTACAAGGCCGCTCAGACGGAGAGCGACGGTCTCAACGAGCGACGTGACATCGTCGCGAACTTCGCCGACACCGCCAGCGCCGATGTCGCTGCGCTGCAGCAGTTCTGCGAGGCGTTCCCGAAGTACAACTCGATCTACAACACGTTCGGCACACAGCTCGCGTCGCTGTCCTCGACGGTCTTCACGATCCCTGACGGTCAGAACATCGACCTCGGCAACAACCTGTACTACCCGTGCAACGTGTCGACGGGCTGCCCGGACTACAGCGATCCGAACATCGGCACGAAGATCGCCGACGCGATCAAGTCGACCTACGTCGACTTCTACCGCGGCATCGCCGATCTCGCTGCTTCTGAGTGCTTCCTGGACGAGCTCTCCGACGTCTGCACCAGCTACAGCACCGAGTTCGGGAAGGCGGCCGATGCGGCGCAGGCCGCGTCCGACTCGTACCGCTCGGAGACGCTCAACCTGACCGTCGGTGCGGTGCCGTTCGGGAACTCCGCCCCGCTCTTCACCGCCATGTTCGACTCGTTTGATGCCGCCGACGCCGCCGTGCAGGCGGCCTGGTGGGGTGCTGACCCCTCCTCCAATGGGCAGACGGATCGCGGCTGGCAGTCGCGCAGCCTGAAGACGCTGCTCTCCGCTCACGAGAGCTCGATCGCGACGCTCGTCGAGAGTGTCCGCTAGCGACGACCTGAGACAGCGATGCGGCCCCTGATCCAGTGGATCAGGGGCCGCATCGCTGTTCTGCGCTGGTGGGGCACCGACGTCGTCGGCCAGGTCGGGGCTGCGCCTCGGCCTACTCCCCCATGTACTTGCGCGAGGAGACCGCACGGTCGGCCTCACGCTTGTCCTGACGCTCGCGGAGCGCGTGGCGCTTGTCGTACTCGCGCTTGCCCTTCGCGACAGCGAGCTCGACCTTGGCTCGGCCGTTCAGGAAGTACAGCGTCAGCGGGACGAGCGTGTACCCGCCCTCCTTGGTCTTCATCGCGAGCTTGCGGATCTGCTCCTTGTGGAGCAGCAGCTTGCGCTTGCGCCGCGGTGCGTGGTTGTTCCAGGTGCCCTCGAGGTACTCGGGGATGTGCACTGCGTCGAGCCAGGCCTCACCTCGGTCGATGTACGCGTATCCATCGACGAGGGACGCTCGCCCTTGACGGAGCGACTTCACCTCGGTTCCGTTGAGCACGATGCCCGCTTCGAGGGTGTCCTCGATCAGATAGTCGTGCCTGGCTCGACGGTTCGTCGCGACAGGCTTTGTCCCTTGCTCCTTTGGCATGGCCTCTTCCTCTCTCGACGGCAAACGATGGACAGCCCGCTATCTTACGACACGGGCTGTCCATCGGTCTACCTGGCGGTTTGCGCGCGTCAGACCTTTAGGTACTTGTTGATCGCGATGCGGGCGGACACCCAGGCGAGCAGCACACTCACGACGAGGAGCACCGGAATCGCGAGGAGCGCCTCGGGAACGCCGATGAGGGAGACGAACGGCAGCTGTCTGCCGAGGTAGCCCTGCACGAAGAAGTGGGCGATGGCCAGCGTCGCACCCGATGCGAGCACGGCACCGATGAGCGCCGCCACGATGCCTTCGAGGATGAAGGGCGCTTGAATGTAGCGGTTCGAGGCTCCCACGAGGCGCATGATGCCGATCTCGCGGCGTCGACTGATTGCCGAGAGGCGGATCGTGGTCGCGATGAGGAGCGCAGCGGCGACGAGCATCACGACGGCGACGCCGATGGCGGAGAGGCTCGCCACGTTGAGCAGCTCGAAGATGCTCTCGAGGTACTGCCGCTGGTCGGTGACCGCTTCCACACCGTCGTATCCCTCGAGCTGCTGGATGATGATGTCTGCCTGGTCGGGGTCCGTGAGGGTGATGAGGAAGCTCTCCGAGAGGTACTCGGGCTCGACGAACGAGACGATGGGGTCGCCAGCGAACTGCTGCTGGAAGTTTGCGTACGCCTGGTCTTGGTCCTCGAACTCGTACTCGCTGATGTACGGCGTGAGCACGGCCCCCTGGAGGGCGGCTTCAACGGCGTCACGCTGCGAGTCGCTCGCTTGACCGCCCGCGCAGTTGGGTGCGCTGGAGACGGAGGAGCAGAGGTCGACGGAGACCTGGGCGCGGTCGTACCAGAACGACTTCATGCTGCTGATCTGCTGCTGCATGAGGATTCCCGCGCCGACGAACGTCAGTGAGACGAACGTGACGAGCACAACGGAGATGACCATGCTCGAGTTGCGGCGCAGCCCTTGCCACATCTCCGCAAATACGCGGCCGATCATTTGACGTCTCCAGTGTTCTTCGTGGTCGATTCGCCTGCGACGCGCGAGGCGATCGAGTCGGCGATGGATGTGGGGGCCTGCGCTTCGACTTCAGCTTCGTCATCGTGCTCGAGCTGGTTCGCGACGTCTGTCTCCGCCTCGGTGAGCGGAACGACACCGGGCTGGTAGACGCCGTCAGACTCGTCTCGCATGATGATGCCGCCGTCGAGCTCGATGACCCGCCTGCGCTCCTCGTCGACGATCGAGACGTCGTGCGTGGCCATGACGACTGTTGTGCCGTTCGCGTTGATGCGCGTCAGGAGTCGCATGATGCCGCGGCTCGTGACGGGGTCGAGGTTGCCGGTCGGCTCGTCCGCGAGGAGGATATCGGGCTTGTTGACGACGGCGCGTGCGATCGCGACGCGCTGCTGCTCACCGCCCGAGAGCTCGTGCGGGAAGCGGTTGGCCTTGTCACCGAGACCCACGGTCTCGAGGACGTCAGGGACTGCTTTCGCGACGTGGCCGCGCGACTTGCCGAGCGCTTCGAGGGCGTAGGCGACGTTCTCGAAGACGGTCTTGCCTGCGAGGAGACGGAAGTCCTGGAACACCATGCCGATGCTGCGCCGGTAGTACGGCACCTTGCGGTTGGAGATGCGGCGCAGGTCCTGGCCGAGCACGTGGACCTGGCCACGGCTTGGCGCGTCTTCGCGGAGGATGAGGCGGAGCACGCTGGATTTGCCGGACCCGGAGGGGCCAACAAGGAACACGAACTCACCGCGCAGCACCTCGAAGGTGATGTCGTCGAGTGCGGGGGCGGCGGTGCCAGGGTAGACCTTGGCGACGTTATCGAATCTGATCATGGCGCTAACAGGGTAGGCACCGGATCGGCTGCAGCCTGGCGCGACATGCAGAACGGGTCAGACGCGACCGCCACGGACACGAGCTACGCGGCGTCCGCTTCCCCGCGCTTGCGCCAGCGGATGCCGGCAGCGATGAAGGCGTCGATGTCGCCGTCGAAGACCTTGTCGGTGTTGCCGGTCTCGTGCTGGCTGCGGAGATCCTTGACCATCTTGTACGGCGCGAGGACGTACGAGCGCATCTGGTCGCCCCAGCTCGCGGTGATGTTGCCTGCGAGCTCCTTCTTCTGTGCGTTCTCCTCTTCGCGGCGGAGCAGGAGGAGGCGCGACTGGAGCACGCGGAGCGCGGCGGCGCGGTTCTGGATCTGGCTCTTCTCGTTCTGGCAGCTCACGACGATTCCGGTCGGGAGGTGCGTGATGCGAACTGCGGAGTCTGTCGTGTTGACGGACTGGCCGCCGGGGCCGGACGAGCGGAACACATCCACTCGCATGTCGTTGTCCGGGATCTCGATCGATTCGGTCTGCTCGATCAGCGGGACGACCTCGACGGCGGCGAAGCTCGTCTCTCGGCTGCCGGCCGAGTTGAAGGGGCTCATGCGCACGAGACGGTGGGTGCCGGCCTCGACGGAGAGCGTGCCGAAGGCGTACGGGCTGTCGATCTCGATGGTCGCCGACTTGATGCCCGCCTGCTCGGCGTAGCTCGTGTCGAGGACGGAGACCTTGTAGCTGTGCTGTTCGGCCCAGCGGAGGTACATGCGGAGCAGCATCTCGGCGAAGTCGGAGGCGTCGACGCCTCCGGCGCCAGCGCGGATCGTGATGACGGCCGGTCGCGGGTCGAACTCGCCGTCGAGCAGGGTCTGCACCTCGAGGTTGCCGATGACCTTGGTGATCGACTTGAGTTCGGCGCGAGCTTCTTCTGCCGTGTCCTCGTCTTCCATCTCGACGGCCATCTGCGCGAGCACTTCGAGGTCGTCGAGGCGCTGCTCGATCTCGTCGAGCCGCTTGAGGTCGGACTGCGCGTGGCTGAGCGCCGAGGTGACCTTCTGCGCGTTCTCGGTGTCGTTCCAGAGGTCCGGGACGGACGCTGCGGCTTCGAGCTCCACCACCTTCGCGCGGAGCTTGTCGGGGTTGAGCACGGCGCTGATGTCTCCGAAGGTGCTGCGCAGGGCGGCGATCTCCGAGGCGAGGTCAAGGTTGATCATGATCCCCCAAGCCTAGCCGCCAGGGCTGTGCGGCACGGTTCGGCTCGCGAAGCATCAGCTCAGCACGACCCTTGCGTCGCTCGAGACGGTGATCTCGAGTCCGGTCGGGAGCAGTGCATGCGCAAGCGGCGGCGACCAGTGGCCTGTGATGACGATGTGCGCGGTGATGCCGTCTGCCGTCGACGCCGAGTCGAGCGTGATGCTGTCTGGGGCTGCCCCGGCGAGATCCTCGAGCGTCGCGAGGGCGCGCTCTCGCACCTTGTCCGAGTCCAGCACGGGCTTGAGCTCGCCGTCGTCGAACGAGACATCGTTGACGGCGAAGCTCTCGGAGGCTGAGAGTGCGACGGCGTCGGCGAGCGTGAGGAGTCGTTTGCGCTCGATGGACAGGGATGTGGCGGCGGCGAGAACGTACGCGGCCGTGAGACCGATCATGAGGTACACGAGGATCAGCGGGAGGACGCTGCCGCGCTCGTTTCGCATCCGCTCGAAGGCGGCGCATGACGGGCGCTGGGTGTCCGTCATGCGGACGGCCCGAACCGGGTGACGGCGAATGAGGATGTGGAGCTGGTCGGTATCGAGATCGGGGCCGCTCCCCCGGTGAGGTTCGGTGCGAACGGCAGGGGTACGGCGATCGTGACGGTGACCGAGATGATGGACCCCGGGGTCGCGCAGGCGCTGCTCGGGCTGCTGCAGTGCACGCGCTGGTCGACCGCGTTGGATTCGAAGCCGTGGTCTGACGCGGCGAGGCCGATCGTCGCCTCGGCGAGGGCGAGCAGCTCGGACGACTCCGGGTCGGCGGCGAGCACGCGGGCGGCGCTTCTCGCCGCTGATTCCCCGGCGATGCTTGCCTCTTGCAGGACCGAAAGCGTGAGCAGGAGGTACGCGAGGGGCACGATCAACAGGGTGCCGAGCGTCAGGAACTCGAGTGACGCCGACCCTCGTTCGTCACTCAGCTTCCAGGGTCTCCATCGGTGCATGGCCGGTCACCTCCAGCGTTTCCGGGAGGCCGATGAGCCCGAGCAGGGGAAGCGGCGCGCGCACGGTGACGGCCACGAGCGGCGCCCCCTCTCGGTCGGTGGTCGTTGCGTCGATGTCCTGGGCGTACCCGGTTCCCAGGCTTGCGGCGATGAGGGCTGCGGCTCGGTCTTCCCCGGATTCGAGCCCGGCGCCGAACAGGCCGGCGTGCCTCGCGCCCTCTCCTGCGGCGTCGAGGAGCGTTGAGCGCACGTGCAGTGCGAGGCCGATTTGGAGGACGGTGAGAGTGAGCATGAGCAGCATCGCTGACACCATGACCCACTCTGCGACCGCCGAGCCTTGGTCGTCTCGCAGCCGAGACCCGGAGCCGCGGGCGGTCGGACTAGCTGAAGTCACTGACTCGGGTGATGGCGCTCTCGAAGACGCCGACGAGGAGATCACCGGCGACGGTCCAGAGCAGGATCACGATTCCGGCCGACATTATCGTGATCAGTACCCAGCCGGGGACGTCTCCTCGTTCGGAGAGAGCTCGGGCTCGGAGTGCGTGAAGAAACCGCATGGTCGTTCCTTTCGGGTGGGTGTCAGAAGCTCGTGCGGAGCACGAAGACGGCCGGGTAGAGGGCGAACAGAATGGTCGTTGGCAGGATGAGGAAGATGAGCGGCACGAGCATCTGCACCTCTTTGCGTCCGGCGGATTCGAGGAGATCGCGCTTGCCGAGCTCGCGGGCATCGCTCGCCTGGGAGCGGAGCACCTCGACGAGTGGGGCGCCGCGTTCGAGGGCTGAGATCATGTGCTCGACGCAGCGATCGAGCGGCAGGTACCTGACCCCTCTCGACATCTCGTGGAGTGCGTCGGCCAGGGAGACACCCGTGTTCACGTGATGCACGACGCGGGCGAATTCCTTCGCCAGTTCGCCCGTGCTCACTGTCGCGACGCGTCTGAGGCTGTCGAAGACGCCCTCGCCTGCGGCGAGGCTCAGGGAGAGGAATTCGATCACGGTCGGGAACTCGCTCGCGATGCGTCGATGTCTGCGCTGAGCTGCGCGCCCGAGTGCCTGGTCTCGTGCGAAGATCCCGATTCCCCCGAGCAGGAGTGGCAGCATGATCTGCGCGGCGACTGGCATGCCTCGGGCGACGCCCAGCAACAGCGCGACGGCGAGCCCGATGCCCGCTGCGATGAGACCCCAGGTGAGCTGTTCCGCCCGGAACCGTTCGATGGTCGCGTGGGACCCGCTCTGACGAAGTTGCCCGCTGATGCGATCACTGCCACCGAGCACCTCGCTGAGGACGTGTCTGCCTCTCGCCGCGAGCGGAGCGGCAAGCGTGCCGAGGATCGGCAGCGGATCGGCTGCCGTCTTCCGGACGTCTTCGCGCGCTGCCGCCGAGACATCGAGAAGGTGCGGCGCCAGACGCTCGGCGAGGCTTGGCCTCGAGAGGCGGGGAACGGCCGTGAGCATGGTCCAGAGTCCGATGCCGAGACCGAGCCCGCAGAGAACGGCCCAGCCGAGGGTCTCGTTCATGCGAACCACCTGCGGTCGTCCTTGAGCTTCGCGATCCGGAGCATGAGGAGATAGGCGACGACCGTCACGCCGAGGCCGATGAGGATCACGACGGCGCCCTCGATGCTGTTGAACGCGATCGCAGCTTCGGGCCGGGTTGCGAGCATGAGCAAGACGACCCAGGGAGCCGCCGAACCGAGCTTGGCGGCGTTCAGCACCCACGACTGCTTGGCCTCGACTTCGTGGCGCACGGCTTGCTCCTCCCGGAGGTAGGCGCCGAGGCTCTTCAGCACTGTCGGCAGCTCGGCGCCGCCGACATCCCTGGACATGCGGAGCGTCTCCAGGATCCGGTCGGCGGTCGGGTCCGCGAGACGTTCCTTGAGATCGTCCAGGGCCACCCGGAAGCTGCCCGTGAGGCGGTACTGCCTCGTGAAGGCGGTGAAGTCCTCCCGCAACACGGCGGGTCCGGACGCTGCGAGGCCAGCGACCCCTTCCGGGAGTGCGACGCCCGATCGGACTGACGCGACGAGGTGATCGATGACGTCCGGCCACACGAGGCGATTTCGCCTGCGACGCTGCACGGATCTCACGCGCACGATCAGGAACGGACTCGCGCCGCCGGCGACCAGCGCGATGAGGGCGACCGCGACCACGCCTGTGAGCGCGAGTCCCACTGCGCTCAACGCGAGACCGAGCATGACGGCTGCCCCAGCGAACACGGCGACGGGAACACGCTCGAAGCCTGCACGTCTGAGGTCCGCCCGAAAGTCGGCCACGCGCGAGATGCGGCGGGCAGCGCTCTCGTCGCTCGGCGGCCAGAGCCACACGCTCACCAGGCTGCACACGCCGGCCCCCATGGCAACAGCAAGCAGGACCGTCACAGCGACCGCCGAAGAACTCGAGCAGCATCCAGCCCGTGCGCCACGAACTTCGCGGCACGGGGCGGTGGGGATCCGGTGGACTCGAGCTGCGCACGACCGCGGCGGAACAGGGCCGCGGCTTCGATGACCTGGCCCGTGACGACACCTGTCGGCGCGAGGATCTCGCTCACGTGGCGCGACCCGGATGCCGTCATCTCGAGGTGCACGACCAGGTCGATGCAGCTCGCGACTGTCGGCACCACGAACGCGCTGTCGATGTTCCTGCCGGCAAGCAGCGGGAGCGTCGAGAGCTTGATGAGCGCATCCCGTGCCGAGTTGGCGTGGATGCTGCACATGCCGGGCATCCCCGAACTTGCAATGAGGCTATGAACTTTAAGGACGTTAGAACGAAGTTACTACGATAGGGCCTGATTACCAGGTCACCACGTATATCCGGACCGACACGGGATGCCTTCTCGCTAAATACTCTGAGACTCGGACGCCAGTCACCCAGGAAGCCAAAGAACAGCTTGACAAATGCGAACTTGTCTGCGTCACGCCGGGCGACGGTGCCAACATGAATGGATTCGACCTTATTTCCTAAGCTACACGTAAGGAAATAGATCGAGAAATGCACCCGCTGCGACCACACGCGCTGCCACTTCCAACGACGACACGATTTCGACCACGGGCTGCGCTAAGAATAATTTCTGAGAAATCCAACAGCACTGTCACATATCGACTACCGCACTGGCAGAAGAATGCGGTGACGAAACAGCCCGACAAAGATTTACAGAGCTTACGGGCCGCTATTCTTCTTCCTAAGCACTCCTTCAGAGCCGCGATCCACAGAAGCGTTTTCTTGGTGCCGATGGTGTATAATGGAAACAGAGTGGCAACTCCTTTCATCAGGAATGCGGGACCGTTATCCAAACCGGTCCCGCATTTCGTCACTCACTCCAAATAATACTCACAGAGGATCGAACAGGATAGCCACTCTCGTAGAACCTCGCTCACACAGAACAGGTTCACGACGTGACAGCAATCGACTTTTCAAGAGGACTCGACAGAACACTCTCTCTTGCTAATCAATCATTAGAGACGCTAAATGAGACATCCGCACTTCCTCCCCACATCGAGGAGCAACAGGAGTGCTTCCGAGACATCACGACCTTCGCGAAGTCAAAGGTCTGTGGACTCAAGGCCCAGCCGCACCTTCGCCCCAATTCTTGCCTTCGCGCAATCTGTCCGAGATGCTCGCACCGCGCAAAGGCGCTGCGGTTAGCAATCCTGACGAGCCGCCTGAATTCAGACTCAGGTCTCGTCGCTTTCCACCTTCGCCTGTCAACGTCGCGGAGGTCGCCAGACCTCGCGGCTTCATGGGATGAATTCCAGAGCATCTTCAAAGATGCCGGACTCAGAAAAGCTCTCTCAAGAAAAACAGCAGGCATTCTCTGGCAGGACGGCATTACGCTACGCGCCGATGGGACATGGAATGTCCATCGCCATTTCATGATAGCCGCAACGCCGAAACAAGCAGAAGAGATTCAGACTATTATTTCTGCTTTCGTTGCAGCGGCCTCGCGAGCAGGAATTGCAGCGGCAGAGCACGCCCAAGACCTGGATAGAATAAATTCTAACAATGTCTACCCAGTGATTGCCTATGTGATGGACCAGCTGGGAAGTGAACATGTCGCTGACGACATGACCTCGCGAACACCCGGCGAGCTTCTGGCACAGGCATACGACGATGAGACAGCAATCGATGCCTTCCATGAAATCGAGGCCGCTATCTTCAAGCGTCGAACGGGTGGCTCAGCAGGAATTCTCAACCCGAACAAAACAGGCGCAACGCCCTAGCAAGAATTCTGAGCCTGCACGGTTTCCTAGCGTCCCAGCACGGGCACAGCTCAGCGACGCCACAGCCCAGCAGGCATAAGGGCAGCAGGCACCCTCAGGACAGCCTCAGGCGTAGCGAGGCAGGGCCGCAGCAGGAAACGCAGGAATCAGCGAATACTCTTCAGTAATTCTTGCTATCTCTCGCCAAGAATTTCTTGCACCCCTTATGTTGCCTATTGTTACACCCTTTCTGGAGCCTCGAAAAGATGTGTTTCGTTTCTGCCGATAGTAATAAGCAGAAGAACAAAAACCATCGAAGAAATGCGGCAATCATGGCAATGTGCAAAGTATGTACCTCACCCAAACAAGGTGAAATAGACGCCGCACTTCTCACGGGCGAATCCGTGGCTTCAGTGCAGCGGGCAAACCCTGACTTTACAGATTCAGCTATTCGCAGACACTTTCATAACCACGTCAGCAAAACGCTAGCGACAAAGATTGCAAACGTCGATTCGTTCAACACGGCGGACTTAGTCCAACGTCTCATTCAAATCGCGAACGATGCTCAGACCGTCCGAAACAATGCAGTTGCCAGAAATAACGGCAGCGCCGTTCTACGGGCTATCAACTCAGAAATCAAAGTCATTTCCGAACTGACTCAAACTCTCGGCGTCGATACGACAGACGTAGAAGAATTCATGAAGGACGCAAACTCACTTGTCGCCGCTCTTGGGGAAGCAATACGTGAAAGACCCGATATCGCAACAACCGTTGCCAAACATCTTCGAGATGAAAACCCAGACATGGCAAGCATCCTCGAATCAATCAATTTACAGGGAGAAATCCAATGAGTAGCACAACGAACCTAACCCAGCAAAGACTGGACATACTGAAAGCCAAGAATGTCCCTGAGGAGCTATTTCCTCTAGTTGATTCAACGTTTCACGTTCTTACAGAACGCGGAGTAATGTTCAATGGCCACGTCTACACGAGAGGCGACGAAATCACCCTCACGATGAATGACGTTATTGAATCTATCAATTATCTCGGGGATTCTTTCCTTACTAAGTGGCTTACTGACGACGCACAAAAGGCTGCATTCGGGGAGGTGCGTTTCGCACGTGGACCCAAGCCGGACGGATTCCTACCCTACGTGCCCGGCTCCGTGTCCTGGAAGCTCGCGAAAAGAAACGCCTTGAACGCGGCATATCGATACAACGAAGGCACACCAGAGCGTGACTCAGCTGTCGAGAAGGTCGAAGAATACTTTGGCGAGGGCACTGTCAATATTGGTCGTCAGATTCGGTGGAGCAAGCCTACGAACGGAGCTTCCTAATGGCATCGAACAGACTCAAGTCCGAAAGATTCCGTAGTCAGGTCAAGGCATTCTTTCTTCTGAATCTTGTCAAGGTGACACCAAGAATTCCTTTCGATAAGATTTCTGTTCACCTACGGGACCAGACCAAGCCGACCTCTTCGCATCTTCTGTTGGGTGAGCGTTTCGGCGTCACCGTCTCTACGAGCTTCCCGCTCGATGTGTCAGGTTCCCTCAACCGGGCGAAGGCCAACGCCGCACGTGATGGGCGTGAGTTCGCAGCCGCAGTGATCCAGCGACACCGCTCACCAGACGCGAGCGATCAGTACGTGGTCCTGGACCTCGAAACTTTCGCGAGACTCGTGCGGGCACTAGAGGGGCGATCATGAGCGAGCAGGAGCCGAAGCGACGCGGCAGACCGCCCGGCCCGACCTCCTCTACTAAGGTCAAGAAGTTAGAGCTAATTCACAATGGTAGCCTATGGGTGTTCGCGCCGGGTACACGCATTCGGCGGGTCACACTGGCGAACAAAGCGTGGCTTGTGGTCGTCCCAGCGAATGGTGAGTCGCCTTTCTTGATTGACAATCTCAATCGCAAACGCACGGTAACCGAAGACATGCACGATGCTCTCCGCAAGCTCGCAACTGCCGACATAACCCTTGATGACCTCGCAGCCTCCTGACTATGAAGACTTGTCCGGCGCTCAATATGTCATCCACCACGGAGCGCGGTACTCATTCTCCGCTGGCACGTACGTGCATCGCTTCGACAGGGACGGCCAAGCATGGTTATGGGTGAAGCCTGCACGGCGTGCGGCGTACTTGATCACTCACCGTCACTGTCTGCATGACGACGACACCAAACAAGATTTTCTGAACCGGATGCGCCATTACCTAGCCGGGACCATGGCGCATCCTCCAAACTCACACACGTAAGAGACGAGACCTTCTTCTCGTGGGGCTTGCATGTGTGACGCCTGATCGGTTTCTTTTCGGTTGACGGTCAGGCATGTCGGCCACCGGAGGCTTCATCTCCCTCCGCCCGACACTGAGCACCGAGCAGGCTTAAGTAACCGGCTCGCCGCTCCGACCAACCCCCAGTTTGTGACTCATCGGGCAGCAGACTGGGGGTTCGTCGTCTTGAAGTAGGCTCGTTTTGTGACCAAGACGAAGCCAGACGTGCCAATGGGGATTCCACTGTGGGGCTGGGTCCTCGGTCTTTTCCTGTACCTCGCGTTTTCAGTTGTCGCGCTACGGTACGCCCCGGATGTTATCGCTGGGCTCATTCTCGACGGCGTGGAGAGGCCGTCTTCCGCAGCCCAGATCGCGGCGAGAACCACGTCGTACCAGACCACGCTCCTGGGTTTAGGTGGGCTCCTGGCAGTTTTGACGCTACTAATTACTGTTCATCGTGACCGAACCAATCTGTTACGACTTGCATACGAAAAGCAAAAGCACGACGCGGACGTACAAGCGCAAAAAGAACAGTTGGAACACCTCAAACGCGTGCAAGAATTCCAGGCCAAAGAGGCGGAAACTAATGCCGACAACCAACGTAGGCAATTCGAACACCTGGCAAAGGCGCAGGAACTCGAATCTCAGAAAGCCGAAAATGATCGTGATGCAACAGTAACCGCTCGATTCACTCAGGCCATTGCGCAGCTGGGAGATACCGGTTCTGTTGCAGTTCGTCTAGGAGGCATCTATTCTCTACAACGGATCGCGGAAGACTCTGATAAGGATCGAGAAACAGTCTTCCTCGTTCTAAATGCGTTCCTGCGTGAGAACTCAAGAACTACCTTCATTACTGATCCGAAAAAGCCAGCCCTGCCTGTTTCCGCGGATGCATCCGCAGCTGTCTATTCTCTAGTGCGCGTTCGCGGCTCGAAAGATAAAGTGCTCTTCGAATTGGACTTAACGGGCTTGGACTTGCGCGAGGCCAATTTACGCGGCACCGAGCTATCTCGCGCTGATATAGAGAGAGCCGACCTAAGCGGAGCCAAACTCCAAGGGGCCAATCTTGAGCGCGCATGGCTGACAGATAGCCGCCTCAAAGGTGCCATGCTCAACGACGCCAACCTCACCTCGGCCCAGCTTCCCGACGTGGACCTCACCGATGCACATTTATCAGGTGCCAACCTCACGAGTGCCTATCTGTATCTCGCTCGCTTAGAACGGGCCTATTTGGAGAAAGCTAACTTGAGTGACACTGACTTCAATCACGCAGACCTCAGGCATGCCGAACTTGGAGGCGCGAATCTAACGCGAACGAACTTCAAAAATGCTCGACTCGAAGGCGCGGTGTTCAAGGATTGGATGTATGAGAGTGCCCGTGGATGGACACCCGAGCAACTTAACCAGGCGGCGTCCTGGGACTTGAGTACGGTTTGGCCTGAGGGACACGTGCCTTCGTCCGGAATAAAGGGCTTCGAGGAGTGAGCAGCTGTGCATGCGTCAGTGAGCCTGACCGGCAGGCGGTCATGGGTCGACATGTTTACGAAAGTGAGATTCAATTTTGAACGATAACACCTCACCGAAAGAAATTTCACGGGACTGGTTGCCTTCGCACAGAAATTTCGTCACGGAACGTTCTGACGCTGAACGCGAGCATGGCATCCAGTGGACCGGTGTCTTCTCGGTTCAGGCGCGTAGGCGTATCTTCAGTGTCTTGAACGAGAGTTACAACTCGTCCAATGCGTACATCGAGAATACTTTCCACCGTGAGATGTACAAGTTTGTTGAGAAGAATTCACGATTAGGGCTTGAGGCTAACTCCTTAGGCGAAGCGCTCCAAGGTAACGCTTGGGACGTGTCTGACATTGAACTCGTGGATTGGCTAGCCGCTGCACCAATAGTTCTCGGTCGTTTGGCTTCAGAATTGAATGGTCGCTTGGCAGACGACGGTGAGTATACAGTCCTTTTCGACTACAGCGTCGAGCACTTTGTTTCTCACGTAGATGAAGTGCTTCTCGATGAGCGCATCGACTACGCTTTCGTGGATCAGCGTCTAATGCCGAGGTCTGACGCACCGATGCACCTTGAAATTGTCAAACCACTTGCAGTATTGCTTACGGCTGATCCTCGCTTCGCTGAAGCGGAAAAAGCCTATGGGGACGCTACTTCCAGTATGGCTGCCGGTCACTATGGCGCGGCGATTACGTCGATGGGGTCTTGCCTGCAAGAAAGTTTGGAAGCTCTGGGGGCACAGGGAAATGATCTGACAGCGCTGGTTAACAGTGGCAAGAAGAAGGGCCTCTTCCAAGGTCACGACGAGAAGTTGTTCGACATCTTCAAACTAGTTGCAGGCTGGGTGACCGCTGATCGCAGCAACCGTGGGACGGCCCACGGGCCTGCCTCCGCCAATGCTGACGACGCGATGCTTGCGCTGCATGTTGTGGGCGCATTCGTGCTTCGACTGTCGCGACTTAGGCCAGCCGACGAGTGAGACAGACCCTAGTCTCAAACCCTTGCTTCTGAGACGCGCCTCAGAAGTGTCCGAAGCGACCTCAAACAGGCTCAGATCCCGTCTCAAAAATAGTCTCAGAAACTCGGCGTCTCAGCGTGTGAAGTGCGCCGACTTATGAGACACTAAACCCATGAGCAAAACATTCGGCTACGTCAGGGTCTCAACCTCGAAGCAATCCACTGACCAACAGCACGACGCCCTGATCGCGGCAGGTGTCCCGGCAGAGAATATTTACGGCGATGTTCTCTCGGGTGCCAAGTGGGATCGCCCCGGCCTCGCAGAATTGAAGCGCACCCTGCGATCCGGTGATGTTCTCGTGGTCGTCGCCTTGGATCGCTTGGGGCGCTCACTCTCAGAGATGGTCAAGCTCCTGGAAGAGCTTGTGCAGACCGGCGTTGAGCTTCGCAGTCTCCGCGAGGGGATCGACCTCGCGACGCCGACGGGCCGGATGCTCGCGGGTATCTTCGCCAGCCTTGCGGAGTACGAACGCGCACTCATCCATGAACGCGCCGACGCCGCACGTGAAGCCGCACGGGCACGCGGGAAGCAAACCGGCAGACCCAAGGCGCTCACAGACACCCAGCTAGCGGATGCCCGCGCATTCCTTGCGGCAGGCCAGAGCCGCACAGTGATCGCCAAGAAGCTCGGCGTCTCCCGTGCCACCGTCTACCGTGCGCTTCCGTCGGAGGATGCCAGCGCATAGCCCCTCTCGATCACGTACGGCCCCGTCCCTGGTGGATGGGGCTTCCGTGTCTACAGCTCGCAACCGCGGCGCACGGGGGTACGAGGACGGGGCGACAGCGGTTGCTCTGGTGATCCTCCGTCGCCCCGAGGTGAAACACTACCCGCGCCAAACGTCATGCATCTGGAGAAGACGGACGCGCGCAACTCCGCCCGCCCAGCGTCATTTCGATTTGACCCCTAGTGAGTTTTCGGATTCGGCAGTGCCCGTGTCCGGAAGAGACACGACCCGTTTTCGGGCGCTTCTGCGAATGATGCCAGCCGACCAGGGGACCCCGCGCCCGTTGAAATTTTTGCCAGTTCGCGACCGTTTCTGCGATCAACGGCCTTGGCGATGGAGGAACATATCGACGTACCCCGGCACCGAACGATGCAGCCGGACGCGATCGAGTTCGGCGGGCCGGTCAAGCTCTGCGACCATGTAATCAAAGTCGTCCTCGACCCAACTCATGGCTTCGGCCCAGTCCTCTGCCGCCTCATTCTCGGGAGTGCGGTCCAAGTGCGGAGATTTCAGGTAGCGCACGCTGAGCCGCTTCGTGCCGCGCGCTCTTCCCGGCGCGAGACGAACCTCAATATATTCTCGGGCCAGGGCCGTCTGGTCTTCGATACTGAGCGTGTCGAGCTTCGCCCGCACAGCGTCGTACAGATCCGTCACGGTGCTGAACGAGAATCGCACGCGCCCTGTGTCAGGATCGCGCGTCAGCCACTCGGCGCGGAGATCGGCCAATGAGCTACGCCTCTTGCCTGCCTGTTCGTCGCGCTCGGCTTCCAGCTTCGTGAGCGTCTTGCTCAATTCGCTGATCCGCTTAAGGGTGGAAGCAACTTCATCCTCTTCCACTGTCTCGATGACAAGCTTCTGACGCCGGATCGCCTGTCGAGCTTGGGAAATCTCGACCTCGACTGCAACTTCTCGCGCAGACAGACCCGCCTCGGGGTCCGGCATCGGTGCCTCAACGATTGCTCGCACCAGTGCCTCCCTGACGAACGGCTCCGCTACTTCCATCGCGATGTTGGAGTGAACTTTAGCCGCCGCAGTCTTGGTCGTGCGGTGCTCGTAGCTCGGCGGGCACCTGAGATAGGGCTTCTTGTTGCCAAGGCCAGATCGCAGGACATGGCCGCAGGCGCACAGCACTAGACCAGCACTGAGGTATTTCTTCTTCGTCCCGCGCTTGGTCGCTCGGTCGGGGTCTGTGAGCTTGGCTTCTACCTTTCTGAAAATCTCCTCGCTGACGATGGGGTCCCACGCGGCCTTCCTGAACGTCGCGGTGTCTCCCCTCCCAGTCTGAGCGATGCCAGCATTTCGAACACTGAGGAGCAGGGCTTTCAAGGTCTGGATTTGGTACGTGTTACCGCCCAGACGCTTCGCGGGCCGCTTCGGGTCCTTATTCGCGGCAAGCGGTGTTCGGATGCCCCGCGCTTCCCAGTCACGCACGAGCCACGACAGAGACCTTTTCTTGTTGAGGATCGCATCGTAGGCGTTGCGTAGCTCTTGGGCCTCTGACTCCTGGCCGACGACGCCGGGGTCTGAGTCGCGGTGTGTCATGCGATCAGGCTCGAATCCGAACGGTCTTGGCCCCCAGAGTGGTTCACCTTTGGCCCGTCGAGACTCGAACCTCGCCGCGAGTCTCATACGCTTCAGTCCGGACTCGTACGAAGCAAAAGCCCCCATCATCATCGTCTGGAAATTGTCTGAGGGGTCGCTGAGGTCACGTATCTGATTGCTGTTCGTGAAGTGCCAGAGAACGCCCGCGTCCGCACAGAGTCGGGCGAAAATCACAGCCTCTTCCGGCTTACGTGCCAGGCGGTCCTGGTCGGCGGCGACTACAACGTCGATTTCCCGGTCTTGGACCAGAGCGGTGAGCTTGTCGAACTGAGGTCGCTTGACTCCTTGCAGGTAGGCCGATGCCGCGCCTTCGTCCAACTCATGCGTGACGAGGTATCCCGCGGCTTTCGCAAGCTTCCGTGCGGCCTCGATCTGCGATTCAGTCTTGGCGAACGTGTCGTCATCCTGGGAGATTCGCGCGTAGAGGGCAGCGCGTTTCTGTGGTTCGTCCGTCATAGCCTCAATACTAGGTTGGGCATACCGCTGTTGAGGGCGATCAGGAGGTCGAGGCTCTCCGCCTCCCGCACCTCACCGACGACCAGCCAGTCGGGTCGCATGCGCAGTGCTTCTTTGATCAGACGCCGCAGCGTGATCTCGCCAGTTCCCTCGAGGCTGGCCTGTCTGCATTGCAGCGCGACGACGTCGCGTGCGACGAGGTCGAGCTCGAAGGTCTCCTCCACGGTGACGATCCGTTCCTCGCTGCGCACCGAGGAGAGAAGTGCGTTGATCATGGTGGTCTTACCCGTGTGGGTGGCACCCGAGACGAGGATGTTGCAGCCGGCCAGCACCGCGAGCTGCAGGAACTCGGCGGCCTGCGCAGTGAGCGCCTCGCGCTCGACGAGGTGGGAGAGGTCGCGGATACGTCGCGTGAATTTTCGGATATTCACCGAGGGGTAGCGACGCGTCACCTCCGGAACTGCGACATGCAGGCGCTCTCCGTTGGGGAGCGAAGCATCGACGAATGGAGAGGAGAGGTCCACGCGCCTCCCGCTCGACTGGAGCATCCGCTCGATCAGGTCACGCAGGTCGTTCTCCGGGACCACGGTGGAGGTGAGTTCTGGGACCCCAGCCCGCGCGACGAACACCCGTGAAGGGGCGTTGATCCAGATCTCCTCGACCTCAGGGTCGTCGAGATACGGCTGGAGCACACCGAAGCCAGTCACTCGCGCGAGGACCTCGCGCGTTGTCGACTCCTCGTCATGCACCAGCGGAAGCGACGACCCAAGAGCCTCCTCGGCATATCCCCGCACCTCTTCGCGCGCGATGTCTGCGGCGCGCGCACGGTCACCGCCGAGATCGATGCCCTCGAGCAGGACACGACGACGGATTCGGTCAGTGATGGTGCTTACCGCGATGCTCACGGCGACAGCATGCCCAACCCCCGAGAACGCCGCAGAAGTTATCCACAGGCCGGCTCGCAACGAAAGAGCCGAGTTGAAGATGGCAGCCTGCGCAAGCTGCGGCCAAGCGCCGCTGAAGCTCTCTCCACGAAGCCCGACACCATGACCGCAGCAGAGATCGACGCCGCAATGGTGTCCTCGGAATCGACGCCTTGAATCCCAGTCGAGCAGAAAGGCCCTTTGTCGCAGAGCACCGACTGAGCCGCATCCTCTGCAAATGAACGGATTTGCAGAAGCCAATCACTCCCCGCGAAACTGCCCAACCTGCGTGGTGATGCGCGGCAAGCAAGGTAGTCTCTCCACAGTCTTGAACACATCCCCGACGAAAGGCCAAAACTATGGCAAAGAAAGTTATCTACCAGTTCGTGGACGATCTCGACCAGACCCCGTATGAAGAGGGCGAAGGAGAAACGATTTCCTTCAGCCTCGACGGCAAGGACTACGAGATCGACCTGAACGACAAGAACGCCACGAAGCTTCGCTCGCACCTGAACCGCTACGTCGAGGCCGGCACGAAGGTCTCCAAGTCCACCAAGGACAAGGGCAGTGCAAGCAGCGCTGGCAAGCGCACCGACCTCGCCGAGGTTCGTGCGTGGGCCAAGAGCAACGGACACGCTCTGTCCGACCGCGGCCGCATCCCGGGCGCGATCTTGGACGCGTACGACGCCGCTAACTAGCAAGAGCCTCGGCGCAAGCCCCCTGACCTCACCCCCAAGAGGCAGGGGGCTTTGTCATGCGGAGAGAAGATGAGCACGGTGTCCCGAAATCCGTTTCCCTCTCCGGCGAGTGCCTGTTTGACAATTGCCGGCGATACGCAAGAACGACCGCGCCAGAATGCAGATGAGGTTCAGGACACGCTCGATATCCTGGCAGGCCGAAAAGGCGCAGTCGCGAACCCGTTTGCTCCGAAGTCTCCGGGCATACCTCGACCTGAGCGTCGTTGAGCGGCACGCGAGGTTCGACCCCGACAGACCAAGCTGCCCTCGTATGGCCCGAGGTTGCTTAGCCGACGTGTCCGGTTGCGGACCTCGCCATCGACAACGCGAGCCGCTGCGTCTGGACCCGCGCCCCGCCTAGACTGGTTCCAGGACACGGGCTCGCCCGTGCTCGCGGGAGTGGTGAAATTGGCAGACACGCAGGATTTAGGTTCCTGTGCTTTCGAGCGTGCGGGTTCAAGTCCCGCCTTCCGCACCGGAGTGTTCGGCTCCTCCGACTCGACAGTCTGTCTGTTCCAGCTCACCCGACCAACGGGTACGGTTCCAGTATCAGTACTGCGAAGGAGCATCGAAGATGACCGAGTTCAACGAAGCCGACCTGCAACAGAAGGCCAAAGACCACCTCTGGATGCATTTCTCGCGCCAGTCCGTGATGGAAGACGGCGCCGGAGTGCCGATCATCGTCAAGGGCGACGGGCACCACATCTGGGACTCGAAAGGCAACAAGTACTTCGACGGCCTCTCCGGCCTCTTCGTCGTCAATGCCGGCCACGGACGCCAGCGCCTCGCCGAGACTGCGGCCAAGCAGGCAGCTGAGCTCGCGTTCTTCCCGATCTGGTCGTACGCGCATCCGAACGCCATCGAACTCGCCGACCGACTCGCCGACTACGCGCCAGGAGACCTCAACCGAGTCTTCTTCTCCACGGGCGGCGGTGAGGCCGTCGAGACCGCCTTCAAGCTCGCCAAGTACTACTGGAAGCTCCAAGGGCAGCCGACCAAGCACAAGGTCATCTCGCGCTCGGTGGCCTATCACGGCACCCCTCAGGGCGCCCTCGCCATCACGGGCATCCCAGCCATGAAGGCCATGTTCGAGCCGCTCACGCCGGGCGGCTTCCGCGTGCCGAACACCAACTTCTACCGCGCGCCGGAGCACGGCGACAACCTCGTCGAGTTCGGCCAGTGGGCCGCCAACCGCATCGAGGAGATGATCCTCTTCGAGGGCCCGGAGACGGTCGCCGCGGTGTTCCTCGAGCCCGTCCAGAACTCGGGCGGCTGCTTCACGCCTCCTCCGGGCTACTTCAAGCGCGTACGCGAGATCTGCACGAAGTACGACGTGCTGCTCGTCGCCGACGAGGTCATCACGGGCTTCGGCCGCATCGGCGACATGTTCGCGTCGACCACCTACGACATCCAGCCGGACATGATCACGTGCGCGAAGGGCATGACAAGCGGCTACTCGCCCATCGGCGCCACCATCGTGAGCGACCGCATCTACGAGCCCTTCAAGCACGGGCAGACCTCGTTCTCGCACGGCTACACCTTCGGAGGCCACCCGGTGTCGGCAGCCGTGGCGCTCGAGAACCTCAATATCTTCGAAGAAGAGCGTCTCACGCAGAACGTCAAGGAGAACTCGCCGCACTTCCGTGCGGCCCTCGACAAGCTCCTCGACATCCCGATCGTCGGCGACGTCCGCGGAGACGGGTACTTCTTCGGCATTGAACTCGTCAAGGACAAGGACACGCGCGAGACCTTCAACGAGGAGGAATCGGAGCGTCTGCTCCGCGGCTTCCTCTCGAAGGCGCTCTTCGACGCTGGCCTCTACTGCCGCGCCGACGACCGCGGCGACCCCGTCATCCAGCTCGCACCGCCGCTCACGATCGGCCAGGCCGAGTTCGATGAGATCGAGCAGACGCTGCGCGGCGTCCTCACCGAAGCGAGCTCGCTGCTCTAGCGAAGTCCAGCCCTCGCGGTCGGAGAACGCAAGAAATCGGGATGGAAAACTCGCCTCGTGCTGGAAAGGTTTCCAGCACGAAGCCAGTTTCCCATCCCGATTCTTCGTGCGCGCTGCCGGAGCGCCGAGCCGGGCTAGAGCCCGAGGGCGGCGCGCAGCTTCGGCGCGAGCGCGTCGAAGGCGCGGCGCCTGTGGCTCGCCGCGTCCTTCTCAGCGTCGGTGAGGTCTGCGGCCGATCCTTCTGCGCCGTCAGGCTGGAAGATGGGATCGTAGCCGAAGCCATGGTCGCCGCTCCGCTGCTCAAGGATGCGGCCGGGCCAGATCCCCAGCACCGCTTCGCTCTGCTCCTCGCCTGTCGACGACGCCGAAGCCGGTACGACAAGCGCGGCAGCCGCCACGAACTGCGCCGTCCGGTGCGGATGCGCGACGTCGCTCAGCTGCCACAGGAGCAGCTCCAGGTTCTCGTTGGCGTCCTTCGCGGGCCCGGACCAGCGCGCGGAGAAGATGCCGGGAGACCCGCCGAGCACATCCACCGAGATGCCGGAGTCGTCGGCGAGCGCCGGGAGCCCCGTGTGCTCTGCAGCGGCGCGAGCCTTCAGGAGTGCGTTGGCCTCGAAGCTGAGGCCCGTCTCGCGCGGCTCGGGGCCGTCGTAGGCGACGAGCTCGATGCCGTCGAGCTGCGCGCCGAGAACTCGCCGCAGTTCGACGAGCTTGTGCGCGTTGTGGGAAGCGAGGACAACCCGGACCGCCTCGCTCATGCCTTGAGCGCCTCGTTCTGCAGCTCCGTGAGCGTCGCGGTGCCCGCAAGGGCGATGTCGAGGAGGCGGTCGAGCTCATCTCGATCGAAAGGAGCTCCCTCAGCAGTGCCCTGCACCTCGATGAGCTTGCCGTCGCCCGTCGCGACGACGTTCATGTCGGTGCCTGCCCGCACGTCCTCGACGTAGGCGAGGTCGAGCAGCGGCACGCCGTCGACGATGCCTACGGAGATCGCGGCGACCGAGCGCGTGAGCACGTTGGCCTTGGCCGGGACGTGCTTGTTGGCCTTCGCCCACTCGATGGACTGCGCGAGCGCGACGTATGCACCCGTGATCGCTGCCGTGCGGGTGCCTCCGTCGGCCTGGAGGACGTCGCAGTCGATGACGATCGTGTTCTCGCCGAGCGCCGACATGTCGACGGCAGCGCGCAGGGAGCGTCCCACGAGGCGCGAGATCTCGTGCGTGCGACCGCCGATCTTGCCCTTGACCGACTCGCGGCTGTTGCGGTCGTTCGTGGCCCGCGGGAGCATCGCGTACTCGGCCGTGACCCACCCCTTGCCCTGGCCTTTCAGCCAACGTGGAACGCCAGGCGTGAACGAGGCGGTGCAGAGCACTTTCGTCTTCCCGAACGAGATGAGCGCGGACCCCTCGGCCTGCTCACTCCATCCCTTCTCGATCGTCACGGGGCGGAGCTGGTCGTGGGTGCGGCCGTCTGCGCGTGCTTCGGTCATTGGTCCTCCAAGGGATCGGATGCGTTTCGGGAAATCTGCGGTCGGTGTAGGAAGCCGATGCGTCAGGCGCGACGCATCGACGGCGGCAGGTTGATGGCCTCCGTCATGAGGCGCTCCACGTGGCGCACGTCCGGGCCGAGGAAGCGGCCGGCGAGGTTCACGAATGCCTCCGTGTTCTCGCCTGTGGCCCGGTACGAGTACTGCGGGGCGCGGCCGCTCGAGTTCAGCAGGCCGTTCGAGGCGAGCACGCGATACACGTCCTGCGCCGTCTCGACATCGCTCGAGACGAGACGGACGCCGGGCCCGAGCACGTAGCCGAGCACACCCTTCAGGAAGGGGTAGTGCGTGCATCCGAGCACGACCGTGTCGACGCCGGCCGCCTTGATGGGCTCGAGATACTCCTCGGCGTAGCGCACGAGCTCTGGGCTGGTCGTGTCGCCTCGCTCCACGAACTCCACGAACATGGGGCAGGCCTGCGAGAAGATCTCCAGGTGGGGGGCCGCCGCGAAGGCGTCGTCGTAGGCGCGGGACGAGACGGTCGCCTCAGTGCCGAGCACTCCGATGCGGTTGTTGTGCGTCGCGCTCACGGCCGCGCGAACGGCGGGGGCGATGACTTCGACGACGGGCACGTCGTACCGCTCACGCGCATCCCGGAGCACGGCTGCCGAGGCGGTGTTGCACGCGATGACGAGCATCTTGACGTCTTGCTCGACGAGCTCATCCAGGATCGCGAGGGACAGGCGCCGAACGTCGGCGATCGGCTTCGGGCCGTATGGCGTGTGCTCGGTGTCTCCGACGTACAGGAGCGACTCCCCCGGCAGCTGCGCTCGGATCTCCCTCGCGACAGTCAACCCGCCGACACCAGAGTCAAATACGCCGATCGGTGCCTCGCTCATGAGTGCCGAGTCTACTCCCAGGCACCTGCCGCGGCTGGATGCGCACGCCGCGTTCCCTTGCGCGCCCTGGAACGGGGCCTAGGCTGGGGCGGTGACTTTCGAACGCCCGTCGACCGGCTTCCTCACCGACCAGTACGAGTTCACGATGATCGATGCCGCGATTCACGCGGGCACCGCCAATCGTGACAGCGTCTTCGAGCTCTTCGGGCGGCGACTGCCGAGCGGACGACGCTACGGGGTCGTGGCGGGGGTGGGACGCGCGCTCGAGCTGCTGCGGGACTTCCGCTTCGGCGACGCCGAGATCGAACACCTCCGGGAGCATTCGATCGTCTCAGCTGAGACTCTCGACTGGCTCGCGAACTACCGGTTCTCCGGCACGATCCGCGGCTACCGCGAGGGCGAGATCTACTTCCCTGGCTCCCCCATCCTCGAGGTTCGCTCGAGCTTCGCCGAGGGTGTCATCCTCGAAACGCTGCTCCTCAGCATCTACAACTACGACTGCGCCGTCGCCTCAGCCGCGGCCCGCATGGTGTCGGTGGCCCGCGGGCGACCCCTCGCCGAGATGGGCTCCCGGCGCACCGGCGAACGGTCCGCCGTCGCGGCCGCCCGCGCCGCGTACATCGCCGGCTTCAAGGCCACCAGCAACCTCGAGGCAGGACGCAGCTGGGGGGTCCCCACGATGGGCACCGCCGCGCACTCGTTCACGCTCCTCCACGACTCCGAGCGCGAGGCATTCGCCTCACAGGTCGCGACGCTGGGCGCCGGGACAACGCTCCTCGTCGACACGTACGACGTCCGCGAGGGCGTGCGCCTCGCGGTCGAGGTGGCGGGTCGCGAACTCGGCGGCGTTCGCCTCGACTCGGGCGACCTCCCGACGCTCGTCGCTGAGGTCCGCGCGCAGCTCGACGAGCTCGGCAACACCGAGACGAACATCACCGTCACCAACGATCTCGATGAGTTCGCCATCGCTGGCCTCGGAGCAAGCCCCGTCGACTCGTTCGGCGTCGGCACGAGCGTCGTCACCGGCTCGGGCGCCGTCGCATCAGGCATGGTCTACAAGCTCGTCGCCCGACGCGACGAGCACGGCGAATGGGTCTCGGTGGCCAAGCGCTCAGCGGGCAAGGCGAGCGTCGGCGGCGAGAAGTTCCCTGTGCGCCGCCGTGACGAGCACGGCGTCGCCGAGGCCGAGGTCGTTGGCATCGGCACTCCCCCGGTCTCCGAGAAGAGCGACCGATCGCTGCTGGTCGACCTCGTCGTCGACGGCGTCATCAGCGAGGAGTACACGGGCGAAGCCGGTGTCCAGCTGGCGCGCGAGCACCACCGCAGTGCCATCGACGAGCTGCCGACCAGTGCTCTGCGCCTGCACGCCGGCGAGGCTGCCCTGCCAACGGTGTTCGTCGAGAAGGACGGCCGCGAGACCGTCTGGGTCTGACCCAGCGCGCCTGCGCAGCTCCGCGCACGAATGCAGAACGGCCGCGAACCCGGAATGGGGTCGCGGCCGTTCTGCGTTCAGGCTTCGGCCGAACGCTCGAGGCTGAGACGAAGTCAGCCCTTCATCTTGTCGTAGACAGCCTTGCAGTTCGGGCAGACCGGGAAGCGGTCGGGGTTGCTGTTCGGAAGCCACTTCTTGCCGCACAGCGCACGCACCGGCTTGCCCGTGACTGCCGACTCGAGGATCTTCTCCTTGCGCACGTAGTGGGAGAACTTGTCGTGATCGCCCGGGTCGTCGGTCTGCTCCTCGTTGAGGAGCTCCTCGAGCTCGCGGTCGAGGATCGCCGTGCCGCCGCCGGTCTCGTCTGGCCCGCCCGGGCCCGTTGGGGTGCTGGAGAACGTCATGCCGAACATCTTAGGGCGCAAACCGCAGGCGCCACCGGATGCTCGATCCGGTGGCGCCTGTGCGTGCAGTTCTGAGCTGTGTCTAGGCGCTCTGCGCGAAGGCCATGATCTCGCTGGAGCGTCGTTCGAATTGCCTCGCACCGGCCAGCAGGCCCACGACCAGCACGATGAGCCCCACGGCAAGTCCCCAACCGAGGGCCACGAAGTTCCACCAGGTCTCTCCGCCGTTCAGCGCGACGAGGCCGGCATAGACGGCAGGGCCCATCAGCAGGATCGCGATGAAGCCGGTCGTCGGGTGCCAGAAGACGCCGGACCCCCAGGACCGTACCGGCTGGCTGAAGGGCGAATCGCCCGGACGTGCGACGGGGTACGGGTGCAGCACGCTGCCGATGCTCGAGAAACCGGTCGCCGAGAAGAGGAGACCAAGCGAGACGCCGACAAGTGCGAGGATCGTGCCCCAGTCGCCGACGATCAGCCAGGTGACGACCGCGCCGAGGAGCACGACGACAGACCCGAAGACGAGCGTCGGCAGGGCGCGGCCGAAACGATCTGACAGTCCCGACATGCCGCTCGTCACGTGCATCCACACCGCGGAACCGTCGAAGGCGAGGTCGTTGTGGAGCGTCCACCCGATGAAGAAGGCGAGCAGCGGAAGCGGCAGGAGCGCGAGGTGCCTCGGTTCGACGCCGACAACAGCCAGTGGAATGAGCGCGAGCAGCGGGATCAGGATGATCGACACGTTGACGACGACGTACCGCGGGTCGCGCATCCAGTACGTGACCGTGCGTGCCGCGACGACCAGCGCCGGCGAGCGCCCGAACGTTCCGAATCCGCCGAGGTCGACGAGCTCGGTCTCGTCGCCACCGAGCGCTGCCGAAGCGACTCGTCCGGCGACCACCTGCCAGAGCACGAGCAGCACGACGAGCGTCGCAGCGCCGATGCCGAGTTGGACCAGCGCGAGCTGCAGGTCTCCCCCGGTCGCACTGGCGGCAGCAGCCCACGGAGCGGCGAGAGGCGAGAGCGAGAGGACCTCGAGGGCGGTACTGACAGCCTCGTGCTGACCTAGCTGCCAGTCGACGGCGACCGCCACGAAGACGAGCGGGGACGCGAGCAAGAGCAGGACCAGGACAAGGGCTGCGCGAGCATCGCTCACGAGTCGCCTCGCCCTCAGGTCCTCACCGACCAGTCCAGCAAGTCGCGAGAGCACGACCAGCGTCGCGAGGACGAGCGCCGCCCCGACGACACCGACAAGCAGCCCCGTGCCGTCGCCGACCCAGAGGAGCAGCCCCACGAGCAGAACGACCGTGAGCGCGAAGGACGGCACGCTGATGAGCGCCGTGCTGAGTGCAAGCCACGCAGATCGGCGCGGAGAGAACCCCATGACGGCAAGCGACCGAGGGTCGATTGCCGCGATCGGCGTCACGAAGACGCTGACGAGCCCGGTAGCGATCGTCGCGAGCGAGCCCACGATGATCGCACCCTCGCGCTTGGCTTCGACGTCCGAATCGAGCATCGAGACGACAGCGAGCACCGCGAAGACCGCGACGAGGATCGAGAACAGCAGAGTGCCGACCCAGGCCCCCCTGTGCTGCGAATCGCGTCGTGCGCCGTTCCGGATCGACTGCAGCTTCAGTTGAAGGAGATGTCCAGCCAATCCAGCCCCTCCATCTGTGGCGTGCCGCGCACGAGGTCGCGGAAGCGTTCTTCGAGCGTGACGTTGCCGCGCACGTCGCTGACGGTGCCCGAAGCGAGGAGCTCGCCGCGGACGATGACCGCGACGTGATCGCAGACACGCTGCACGAGGTCCATGCTGTGGCTCGAGAGCAGCACGGTTCCCCCGCGCTGCACGTACTCCAGAAGGATGTCGATGAGCTGCCCGGCAGATACGGGGTCGATCGTGTCGAACGGCTCGTCGAGCACCAGCAGCTCAGGCGAGTGGATGAGGGCGGCCGCAAGCGAGATCTTCTTCGTCATGCCAGCCGAGTAGTCGACGACAAGACGGTTCGCGGCTGACTCGAGCTCGAACGCGTGCACGAGGGACTCGGTGCGCGCTCGCGAATCGGCGGGCGAGAGCCCACGAAGCAATCCCGAGTAGTAGAGGAGCTGGCCTCCGGTGAGCTGATCGAACAGACGCAGACGGTCCGGGAGGATGCCGATGTGCGGGTGTGCCGCCTTCGGGTTCTTCCAGACATCGAGTCCGAGCACCTCGACCGTCCCGCTGGTGGGCTTGAGGAGTCCGGTCGCCATCGACAGGGTTGTTGTCTTGCCCGCGCCGTTCGGTCCGACGATGCCGGTGAATGAGCCTCGCCGTACCTCGAAGGTGACGTCGTTCACCGCGACATCAGCACCGAATCGCTTCGTGAGCCCGGTGACGGACAGCACCGTGTCGCCGAGTTCACGATCCGGTGCCTCGGTGACGCGTGTGACCGGCGTCATCGTGGAGAGGCCCTCGGCCGTCGCCGCACCGAGCACGGGGTTCCTGACCGCAGCAGGAAGACCAGACTCCTGCGCCGCAGCCTCCTCCTCTGCGAGCGAAGAGACGGTCACGGTGTCGTCGACGACAATCGCCTCGACCATGATCGGCTGGGGTCGACTCGCGTCGCCCTCCGGTACGTCGGGGCTGGCAGCACTCTCGTTCACATCGTCGGCGGCGCCATCGCCGACGTCTGAGCTCTTCGAAGACATCGCTCAACCGTACCAACGATCCGGCGTGCCGCGCCGCTCCCCCGGCTCCAAGCTCTCCCCAGGCGTCTGCTCATACACTGCTCGCGTCGCCCTCTGCACGACCGAGGGCGGTGCGACCACGAGGAGGTCCAGTGTCCGATTCCAGCACGCAGCGCTTCGACGAGGCAGCAGACGCGACGACCTACGCCCCACTGCCGCCCCGCGACGAGCAGCACGGCGCCGCCTCAGGCGAGCAGGACAAGATCTGGCTCGACCGCCTCATGGCAATCCAGCGACCGATCGTGGTGCGACAGATCCGCATCCTCCGCGGCAAGTACCCAGATGCGACCCCCGGCGAGCTCATCAAGAAGATCGAGCAGCAGTACCTCAACGCCACGACCGTGAGCGGCGGAGCCGCAGGTGCGGCCGCGATGGTCCCCGGAGTCGGAACCGCGGCCTCGCTGGCCGTCACCGGAGTCGAGACGGCCGGCTTCCTCGAGATGACCTCGCTCTTCGGACAGGCGGTCGCCGAGATCCACGGCCTCCCCATCTCCGACCCCGTCCGCGCGCGAACCCTCATCCAGTCGCTCATGCTCGGCAAGGCCAGCAAGAACCTCATCCAGCAGTTCGCGGGTCAGGTCTTCGGAAAGGGCCCCACGAAGCAGGTCTTCTGGGGCGAGATCGTGACCAAGAGCCTGCCGCGAGCCATGGTCGGCGAACTGTCAGGGCGCATCCAGTCGATGTTCCTGAAGCGCTTCGTCGTCCGCCAGTCGGCAAGCACCGTCGGGCGGCTCGTGCCGTTCGGCATCGGCGCCGTCATCGGCGGAGCAGGCAACCGGATGCTCAGCCACGAAGTCGTCCGCACGTCGCGCGAGGCCTTCGGCGTCGCACCGGCGAGCTTCCCCATCGAGCTGCACCCGAAGTTCGCCGCCACCACGCACGACGGCGAAGACGCTCACAAGGCGCTCACACGCGGGCCGTTCAGCTTCTTCCGCGTCCCGCTTGCCCTCACCCGCGGAAAAGACAAGGCGCCGGACACCGACCCCGCGCGCGACGTCGGGCTCTAGGCGGCTGCGTCGAGCGATACCTCGACCTCGATGACCTCGCCCTGGCGGACGACCGTCAGCGTGGCTTCCTCCCCGGCCTCGTAGACGCGGACGTGCGCGATGAGATCGTTGGCGTTGGAGACGGGGACCGTGCCGATGTACGTCACGATGTCGCCTCGCCGGAGGCCGGCGACAGACGCAGCACCGTTCTCGACGACGCTGTCGATATAGGCGCCGACGATGCTCTGGCTGCTCGTCGCGACCGTCGCCGCATTTCGCACCGTCGCCCCGAGCGCGCCGTGCGAAGGGGTCTGGCCCTCGGCGAGCTGTGCCGCGATCTGCACGGCGTAGTTGGCGGGCAGCGCGAACCCCAGGCCGATGCTCCCGCTCGAGGCCGCCTGTCCCTGGCCACCAGCTTTGGTACCTGCGATCGCCACGTTGATGCCGATGACCTCGCCGTTCTCGTTGAGCATCGCTCCACCGGAGTTGCCGGGGTTGATGGCGGCGTCCGTCTGGATCACGGGCAGCTGGACGATGCTCTTGCCTGGATCCGTCGTCGAGCTGAGCGGTGAGTCGGTCGCGGTGTTCTCGTCGACCGTCGGCGGGACGGCGGCGGAGGCGATCTCGATGCTGCGGTTCACGGCAGACACCACGCCGGTCGTCGCTGTGCCCGCGAGTCCGAGAGGAGCGCCGAGCACGATGGTCGACTGTCCGACGATCAGCTGGTCGGAGTCGGCGAAGGTGGCGGGCTGGAGACCGCTTGCCCCCTCGAGCCTGAGCACTGCGACGTCTGCCAGCACATCGAGGCCGACCCGACTCGTGGTGAAGACCCGGCCATCACTCGTGGTCCCAGTGATCTGCGCATCCGAGACAGTGCCGTCGAGCGTCACGACATGCGCGTTGGTGATGATAAGCCCGTCGCCCGAGTAGACGACGCCCGACCCCGTCTCGGTGCGGGTCGGAGTCGACACCGTGAGCGTGACGACGCTCGGCGCGGCGGCCGCGATGGCTGCGCTCGCCACACCCGGCAGCGGAGCCGTCGGCTCACTCGGGGAGCCGAGCGGCTGCGTCAGACGCTGCGCGTCCTGGTTGGGGCGGCCGATCACGTTGGCCGTGATCAACGCGCCGCTGAGCCCACCGATGACGGCAGCGACAACAGCGACACCCGCGATCATGAGCAACCCCGTGCGTCGAGTGAGCACGGGCGCATCGTCGTGGATCGAATGCAGGTGCGCCCCAGCCCCCGCCCTGTGGCGGCCATGCTCCTCCGACCGTGCATCGCTCGCAGGCGCCTGTGCGCTGTTCGCGTCGGCGCCTGCAGCGGGTGGTGAGTCGAGCATGTGGATCCTGACGTTCGCTCGATGCGTCGGGGCGCATCTGTGGCGTCAGTCTAGGGAGCGAAGAGAGCGAACTCTCTCGTTTCGTCGGCACGTCGCGGTTCGAGATTCGATCGTGACTCGGCCGATGACAGACTGGATGCATGCGCAGAGACGGACCGTGGCTCCGGGCAGCCCAGGGGGCTGGCCTCCTCTCCCCGAGCGGTGAACTTCAGGGCACGATCTTCGGCGAGATGAGCGAACTCGCCCGCACGACCGGCTCGGTGAACCTCGGTCAGGGCTTCCCCGACTACGCGGGCCCGAAGGAGCTGCTCGACGAGGCGATCGAGGCGATCTCGCGCGGCGAGAACCAGTACCCACCTCCCCGCGGAACCGCGGATCTCCGGGCTGCGATCGCCGAGCATCAGCTCAGGTTCAGAGGCGTCACGCTCGACCCCGACCGAGAAGTCCTCGTCACGGTCGGTGCGACGGAAGCGCTGGCGGCTACCGTGCTCGGCCTCGTCGAGCCAGGAGAGGACATCGTCGTCCTCGAACCCCACTACGACGCGTACGGCGCGCTTGCCCACCTCGCGGATGCGCGACTCGTGACGGTCCCCCTCAGGTGGCCGACGTTCCGGCCCGACCACGACGAGCTCCGGCGGGCCGTCACGGACCGCACGCGACTCATCATCGTCAACACGCCGCACAACCCGACGGGTGCCGTCCTCCCCCGCGAGACGCTCGAACTTGTCGTCGACCTCGCGGCTCGACACGACGCGATCATCGTCACCGACGAGGTCTACGAGCATCTCGCCTTCGACGGCGAGCACATCGCCATCGCGAGCCTGCCCGGTGCTGCCTCACGGACACTCAGCATCGGCTCAGGCGGGAAGACCTTCAGCGTGACGGGTTGGAAGGTGGGCTGGGTGACGGGTCCCGCAGCCCTCATCGAGGCGGTTCTCGCCGTCAAGCAGTACCTGAGCTATGTCGGCGGCGGGCCATTCCAACCAGCCGTCGCTATCGGCCTTCGGCTGCCAAGGTCGAGGTTCGACGAGGAACGCGATCGCCTCAGGGCCAAGCGCGACCGGCTGGTCACGGCCCTGCGGAGCCGCGGCCTCGAGACCGTCACTCCGGCAGCGGGCTACTTCGCCATCGCCGACGCTGCCAGCATCGGCTACACGGATGCGACCGAGCTCTGTCGCCGCTTGCCTCGTGAGATCGGGGTCGTCGGCATCCCCGTCGCTGCCCTGTGCACACCGGAACGACAGGGCGACTACCGATCCCTCGTGCGCTTCGCCTTCTGCAAGAGCGACGAGGTCCTCGAGGAGGGCATGCGGAGGCTCGACCGGCTCGGTGAGCTCAGCCGATAGCGAGTCAGGACTTCGGCACGACCCGGTAGCGTCGCAGCTTGAGCGCCGGGTTCTGCTCTCGCACGGTGTCGAGGACATCGAGCGAGACCCAGCCGATGGAGACCCCGGCGTCGATACCGCCAGCCGCGAGCGTCGCTCCTCGCGGGTCGATGACCGCGCTGTGGCCCACGCCGATGGGCGCCGGGTGGTCGGCGGCCGCGAAGTAGACGGTGTTCTCGATCGCGCGGGCAGCGAGCAGTGTCGTCCAGTGGTGCTCCTTGAGCGGGCCCCGCACCCACTCGGCAGGGATGGCGATGAGTTCGGCACCGGCATCCACGAGCGTCCTCGAGACCTCAGGGAAGCGGAGGTCGTAACAGGTCTGCAGGCCGACTCGCACGCCGCCCACGACAAACGTCTGCGGCGCCGAGGTGTCACCCGCCACGACCCAGTCGCTCTCCTTCGCCCCGAAGGCGTCGTACAGGTGCACTTTCCGGTACTCGGCCGCCACCTCGCCGCTGGCATCGACCGCCACGAGCGTGTTCGCGAAGCGCTCCGGATCCTCCGAGGTCGCGACGAGGCCGGCGACGATGGCGACTCGATGCTCGACAGCGAGCGAGCGCATGAGCGAGACGAAGGACCCGTCGAGGCTCTGCGCGTTGCGCACGAGTTCCTGCCCGAGGTCAGGGAGGAAGAAGCTCGCGTACTCGGGAACGACGACCAGCTGCGCACCGCGCCCTGCCGCCGTGGCGACGTGATCACGGAGGAGCCGCTCGTTCTCGGCGAGATCCGCGCCTGGCGCGTACTGCGCCACCGCGACGGCCAGCTGCGGGCGCTCCTTCGCCTCCTCGAGAGTGCCGGCAGTCGCTTCGAGGGGGGCGCGCGCATCGATTGGCATGACGCGAGCCTACGGCGAGCGGGGTGGCGACGGAAACTCTTCACCAAGGTGTCATTCACGACGCACCGGCCCCAGCTTGTCTGGGCGCACCGTCCCGAGTACCTTCATTCTGCGAGCGGTGCGCTCGCAGTCACGAGGAGTCGCCCCATGCCTACCTACGCCGTGCTCTTGAAATACGAGGTCGTCTCGGCGCTCGTCATCGAAGCCGAATCCGAAGACGAAGCTGCCAAGATCGCCAATGAGTACGAGTCGGAGGCACACGACGCCGTCGAGGACACCGACGACGTCCGCGTCTCCTCCCGCCTCTGGGGCGACGGCACCCTCGAGGTGCAGACCGCCGCAGACGACGAAGCCGCCGAGGACCTCCTCGATGAGTGGATCGACGAGATCGAGAGCGAGCTCGAAGACGGCGACGACGAGGACGAGGATCTCGACGAGGCCGAGACCGAGCTCGACCCCGAGGGTGACGACGAGGTCGATGATTTCGACATCACCTCGGACGACGAAGACGCAGCAGCCAAGAAGGCCTAGCCTCAGCTGCACGCACGAGGGGCCGGATGCGACGCATCCGGCCCCTCGTCTTCATTCGAAGACGCTCTTCGCGGCTGAGCGGTGACCGACTTCAGTGCGATATGCGGCTGTCAGCGGCCAAACTGCGGCGTTTGGCGCTTTCTCGCACCGATGTTGGACAGCGAGCGTGGACTACACGCGAGCGATCGCTGAGATGTCCTCCTCGAACTCGCGCTCGACCTCGGAGGAGACGGTGGTGCGCGTGGAGGCGATGGCCGCGAGGAAGTCATCGGTCGTCGGCCCGAGCGGCACGACGTCGCCCGAGTTGCGCGCCGCGACGGCGCGCTCGAGCGCGACCTGCGACGCACGACGTGCGGCGAACTCGATGTCGGCTGGTGAGTATCCGCTCGTCTGCTCGACAAGCGCGTGAACGTCTACTGAGTCGCTCACGGACTCGGGCACGTACCGCTCCCAGATCGCTCGACGCGCGGCCGTGTCCGGCAGCCCGATGGGGATGACGTAGTCGAAGCGACCGTGGCGGAGGAACGCCTGGTCGAGGGCGCGGATGAAGTTCGTCGCGCAGATGAGGAGCCTGCCCGGCTTCTCGCGGAACGCCGGGATGATCTTCAGGAGCTCATTCGTGACGCCCTGCGTCGGCGACGGCGGCTCCCCACCGCGGTGCGAGGCGATCTCTTCGACCTCATCGATGAACACCACGGCGTGCTCGAGCGACTCCACCTGCTCGAACGTCTCCCGCAGCTCACCCGCGAGGCCACGCGGTGACGCGGACAGCCGCGACGGGAAGACCTCGACGAACGGCCAGCCGAGGCGCGAGGCGATGCCCTTCGCGAACGTCGTCTTCCCCGTCCCTGGAGGGCCGAAGAGCACGATCGCGCGAGGCGGCACGACGCCGTACTCCTCCGCGAGGTCGGGGTCGCTGAGCGGCAGCACGAGGCGGCGCTCGAGGACGTCCTTCTCGTGCTGCATGCCGCCGATCGCGTCCCAGCGGTCAGACGGCAGGATTCGCCCGCCCAGCTCGCGCAGGGCGACCATCTCCTGCTGCTTGACGCGGATCTCCCGCTCGAAGTAGCGCAGGTGCCGCTTGTCGGCGAAGCCGGCCTTCGTGAGCGCGCCGACCTGCGTCTGCTCGTCTGGCACGAGGATGGTGAGTTTCTGCAGGCCGTGCTGAGCCATTCGCTGCTCGAGCGAGGCGAGCAGCGCGCCACCGATTCCGCGTCTGCGCCACTCGTCGTCCGTGGCGAAGAACACGATCCAGCCCTGGTCGTGAGCCGCCCGCGCCACTGCGACGCCGACGATCTTCTCCCCCGCGACGGCGACGACGGCGGTGTCCTTGCGCGTCGAGGCGATGACCTCGCTGAGGCCGTACACGGGCTCCGATCCCGCGCTGCGATGCTGCTCCCAGAGCCGGAGCAGCGCATCCATGTCCGTCGGCTGGAAGTCGCGAATGCGCCACGTGCTCATCGGCGTGCCCCCGTTCGGACTCCCGCGAGCGCGGAGAGCGCGCGACGGTTGGCTTCCGGCGAGCCGATGGTGATGCGGATGCCTTCGCCGGGGAAGGCGCGTGCGAGCACGCCGGCTTCGGTGAGTGCTGCGTCGATGCGCTGGGTGTCGTCGTCGAGTCTGAGCCAGACGAAATTGGCCTGGGAGTCGCCGACGTTCCACCCCTGGGCTCGGAGTTCTTCGGTGACGTTGGCGCGTTCGCTGACGATGTCGTCGATTCGGGTGGCGAGCTCGGCTTCGGCGTCGAGCGAGGCGAGGGCTGCGGTCTGGGCGAGGGCGGAGACGGCGAAGGGAACGGCGACCTTGCGGAGATTGGCGGCGACGTCTGCTTGCGCGACGGCGTAGCCGATGCGGAGGCCCGCGAGGCCGTAGGCCTTGGAGAAGGTGTGCAGGACGGCGACGTTGGGGAACTCGCGGTACAGGTCGATGCCGATCGCGGTCTCTGCTTCCCTGTTGAAGTGCTCGTAGGCCTCGTCGATGACGACGAGCACGTCGCTTGGGACGCGCGTCATGAAGTCGCGTACCTCTGCGTGGGTGAGGGTTGCGCCGGTGGGGTTGTTGGGGTTGCAGACGAAGATGATGGCGGTGCGGTCGGTGATGGCGTCGGCCATGGCGTCGAGGTCGTGGCGTTCGTCGGCGGTGAGGGGCACCTGCACTGGGGTCGCGCCTGCTCCGAGCGCGATGATCGGGTATGCCTCGAAGCTGCGCCACGCGAACATGACCTCGTCGCCTTCCCCGGCACTGGCCTGGACGAGCTGCGTCGCGACTTCGACGGAGCCAGCGCCGAAGACGATGTTCTCCGGTTCTACGCCCTGCAGCTTCGCGATGCGCGCGGTCAGCGCTGGGGCTGCCATCGACGGGTAGAGGTGGATGCGCTCGAGCTCGTTCGCGACGGCGTCGCGCACGGAGGCGAGGGGTGGGAAGGGGTTCTCGTTCGAGGAGAGCTTGACGACGTCGCTGGTGCTGGGCATGGCGCCCTGCTTGTATGCGGGGATGCGCTCGAGGGCGCTGCGCTGCTTGACCATGCTCTGAGCGTACCGAGAATCCGAGGCTTCGAGCGCGCGCTGGGGCCCGCCTCGTCGTAGCGTTGAGTCATGTGCGGTCGCTACGTCACCCCAGCAGTCGAGCACGTCGAGGCGCTCTTCGATATCGAGGCGCTCGGCGCCGACCTGCCTGAGCCGTCGTACAACACTCCGCCGACGGATCCGGTGCCTGTTGTCGTGGAGCCGGAGCCGAAGGGCGGAGGGGCTGCGGTGCGCCGCGTCGAGCGCGCCAGGTGGGGGCTGCTGCCGCCGTTCGCGAAGGACCCGAGCTTCTCCTCGAAGGCGTTCAATGCGCGCATCGAGACGGTGCTCGAGAAGCCGACGTTCCGGGGGCCGGTCAAGCAGCGCCGCGCGATCGTGCCTGCTGTCGGGTACTACGAGTGGCGCAAGACGGCGGATGGGACGAAGGCGGGTTCGAAGACGCCGTTCTTCATCCACCCGGAGCGGGATGATGACCTCATCGCGTTCGCCGGCTTGTACTCGTGGTGGGCGGATCCGATGAAGTCGGGCGACGACCCGTCTCGTTGGGTGCTCTCGGCGACGATTCTGACGCGCGGTTCGACGGGCGAGCTGGCGAGCATCCACGACCGTATGCCGCTCATGCTGCCGCGAGCGCTGTGGGATCAGTGGCTCGACCAGTCGGTCGTCGGCACGCAGGGGCTGCTTGACGAGGCGAGTCTGGCTGGCGTCGAGCTGGCCTCGACGCTGGTCATGCACGAGGTCGGCCCCGAGGTGGGTCGGGTATCGAGCAGTGGGGCGCAGCTCATGGCGCCCGTGGGGCCCAGGCCCTAGTCGGGGGCTTTCCTGCGGCTTGTCAGGTGCCCGACTCGCGGGCTGCGCGGCGGGCGGTCGAGGCTGCGAGGTGGGTGCGGACCGCTGCCGACGCCGCGACGGGGTCTTTGAGGCGGATGGCATCGGCGACCGCCCGATGCTCGGCAAGGACGGCCGAGGACTCAGCGGCGTTGCGCTCCCGGTCGGAGATGCGGGCAGGCGGCAGGATGATGGCGCGCGCCCCCATGCGGTCGAGCGCTGTCAGGAAGTACCTGTTGCCGGATGCCGAGGCGATGGCCCGGTGGAACGCGAAGTCGGCATCGACGGTCTCGCTCGGCAGCGTCGCCGTCGCAAGCGCGTCCAGGGCGGCGTCGATCTCCGCGATCTGGTTCGCTGACGGGGAACGCGCCGCGAGCGCGGCTGCCTCGACTTCGACGGCGATCCGGAAGGCGTGGAGCTCTGAGCGCTCGGCCTCGGAGTGAGCCCCGAGCCAGTCGTCGCCCGTCGTGGGAACGGGAGGGGTGAGCGCGTAGCTCCCGGAGCCGACTCGGGTGCGGACCAGGCCGCGCGATTGCAGACGGTGCAGCGCCTCTCGGATGACGCTCCGGCTCGCCCCGAACTCGTCGACGAGGCCTCCCTCGCTCGGGAGTCGGTCGCCTGGGGCGATGACTCCCTCGACGATGCGGTCGGCCAGGACCCTGGCGATCTCCTCGGCGCGCGTCATGCTCATGGAGACATCGTGCCATCCCTCACCCTGATGACAGGCGAAGGACGGGAACGGCGAAGATGCCCGCCCGCGCTCCGTCCTGCCTGCGGCTCGCATCCTGCACCCGGAATCGAACGCCGTTGGCGGCGATCGCAGCCGGGCTTGCGCCGTCGACGGCGTTCGCGGCCGTGCTCCGAACGCCGAGGGCAGAGACCGTCACGGTGATCTCGTGCCGCCCCGCTGACAGCCGCCCGAGCGGAACCAGGTACGGGGCCCGCCAGACGTGTCCAGCCAGGACGCCGTCGACCTCGACTCGCGCGGCCGCCCCGACAGGCGGCGTCACCGGCAGCGCAAACGAGTTCTCGCGGCGAATGGGCTGCGCTTCGAGCACCACGGCCTCGCCGAAGTCGAGCGTCGCGACAGCAGCATCTTCGAGGTCGACGTCCGTCCGGTACGAGAGTCGCTCGGTTTCCGCGGTGACACGCGGGTCTTCTTCCCACACGTGGGGAACGACGACCTCGTACTCCACGCCGTCGGAGCTCACCGACCAGCCTTCTCGAAGCGCTTGGCGGTGCTCGTCCTCGGCACGCCCGGCACGCTGGGGCGCCTGCTCTGCTTCCTCGTCCGCACCTCTCCGAGTCTGGGTGACGAGGATCCCCTCGTAGGAGCCGAGGCGCACGACGGCGCGACCGTTGTGAGCAGCAACGCGCTTCGCTCCCGAGACGCTGTCCCAGACTGTGAGCGAGCTGCCGCCTCGCTCCCCCAGCGCCACGTCGGCCGTGCTCTCCCCAGTGTTGACGACCAGTGAGACCCGCGCCCCGTCCAGCTGCCGCGTCGTCACGCCCACCGTCTCTCGGGTGCTCGTCGCGAGAGGGGGAACCAGGTCGGCCACGGCGGCGCGGATCTCCGCCGCCCGCGCCTCACCGGCGGACTCGGACAAGCGGACGACCCTCAGGCCCGCCGCCGCCAGTTGCTCCTCCGCGGCAACGGAGGGCGCGCATCCGGCCGGCACGAGCAGCACCTCGAAGCGATCGGTGCCCCCTTCCGCGAGCAGGGCGTCATCGACGAGGTCGTAGTCCAGACCGGTCGTGCGCACGGCGGAGACGAACCCGTCGTCCACGAAGCGACGCGTCTGTCGCCACAGGTCGAACGGACGCTCACCCTCCGCGCTCGCCAGGAGCTCCGCAACCGGGTGGTACACGGCGACCTGGGCGATTCTGGTTCCCAGCTGCAGGACCGCGCTCGCCCGGGCGAGTCCCGAGAAGAGTTCCGCCGCGACGGGCCACCACGGGTTCCTCGCGTCCAGAGCACCGGATGCGTAGAAGACGGGCTGCCCGTCGCCAAGCGCCGCGCCGAGTGGCCATCCGTGGCCGACGAGCAGGTTGACGCCGCTGAGGAGGTGCTCGTAGGCCTCACCGAGAAGGTCGGCCGGTCCAGCGCGGAACGACGGCGAGTGAACCCAGGTCCAGGTCTCGGAGGAGACCAAGGACCTCCCGTAGGCGCTGGCCGCGGAGACTGCCCAGGAGTTCTTCGTCCAGCGTCGCCACCCCCACCCCTCGCCCTCGATGAGGTCGACGTGGCGGAAGCTGCTCGTGAGCATGGGCGGCTCCCCGTAGCACTGCGCGCGGAACAGTATCCCGTGCCGGTGCGACCAGTCCCGGAAGGCCGCAAGGAACCGCTCTTCGAACAGCTCTCTGAGCGTCGTCATGAAGTCGGTCCGCAGGCGCTCGGTGCCCACGTCGTCGATCTCCAGCATCCAGAGCGAAGGCAGCAGCTCATAGCCCCGACGCGCGAGGAACTGCTCCGGCAGGTCTGCCGTCCAATCGGCCTCGTACACCTCGAAGCTGTCGCAGAAACCGGCATGCACGCGGGTGGCGCCGGCTGCGGTCAGCAGCGGCGTTGCCACTGCGTCGAGGTGCACCGCCGCGGCTCGAGCGGAGTAGTGGTCGAGCACGAGGCCCTCACCGCCTCGAGGTGCGCGCTTCACGTTCTGCCCGGTGAGGCGCGACACTGCCACGAGGAGCACCCGAGGGCCGTTGCCGAGCACCGGCACGTGGATGAGCTCCCCGAGCTCCGCGCGCTGCCACAGGCCAGGCGGCTCCTGGATCGAACCGGCGCCGACGTACGCGGCGACGAGGCGGTCGCCGTCGAACGGTGGGGTGAAGGCGATCTCGGTCGCCCCGGGAGCAAGCTCGAGGCGCTCCCAGCGCAGGCCGCGAGCTGCCGTCGTCGTGTCGATGTGCGGCCCACCGAACGGCCACCCCGCTCCAAGCGTGAGATCGAAGCGGAGGCCACGCCGTTCCGCCCCGCGGGCCGCGTAGCCGACCAGCGAAAGGAACTCCGGGGAGCCGAAGCTCGGACCGCCCTCGTCGACCGGGTAGACGAAGGCGACCTCCATTCCCCCGATACCAGCGGCGAGCATGACGTCAAGGTCGGCGTCGATGGCCGCCTCGCTCACGTGCGTCGAAAACCACCACCAGCGCATGAGCGGCGCCGCGTGAGCGCTGTCACCCCGCAAGGCGCGGATGACGTCTCGCATCGTGTCGCTCATCCCTGCACCCGAGCCGGCGCAGCGACCTCGGCAGCGTCCTGTGCAGCCGCGGCGTCTGCTTCCTCCTGGTCGATGATCGTCGTCCGCTGACGCGAGAAGACGACGAAGGCCAGCACGACGGCGACGAGGCAGGAACCAGCCAGGAAGCCGAAGAGCGCGCCGGGGCCGGTCGCCAAGACGACCGGGGTGACGAGGACCAGCGCAGACGAGCCGAACCGTGCGATCGCGATGATCGCGCCCTGGGCTGATGAGCGCAGCAGCGTCGGGAAGGACTCCTGCGTCCAGATCTTCATGATGCCCTCACCCGCGAACACCGTGCCGATGAGCCACAGGAACATCATGACGTTGAGCGTCGCCTCGGTCACGCCGAAGAGCAGCGGGACGCCCATCGCCGTGATCGTGCAGATGGCACCGCCGACGAACCAGGTCATGCGCCAGCGCGTTCCCACGACTCGCATGAAGAGGAGGACGAGGATCGCGCCGAGGAACATCGTGATGAGCTTGACCGTCGAGTAGACCTGGACGCTGGAGCCCGCGACCTCGGTGTACATGTACGCCCCGTACTGCCCCACGGTGTTCGAGCCGAGGTTCATGAGCGTGTAGAAGATGGCGAGCACGATGAAGTACTTGGCGAATGGCGCCTTGAGGAGCGTCTTGAGCGTCGTCCAGCCGAGCGCCGCGTCCGAGCGGCTTGTGGCGCCGGCCTTCTCCGCCTCGCGCTGCTCGAGCCACAGCGTCGACTCCGGGACCGCGAAGCGAGCGACGAGCGTCAGGAGCGTGATGACGAGGATGTGCCCGAACAGGATCTGGGCCCCGAGCTGCCCCATGCTGCCGACGATGGTCGCGATTCCGAGCGCGACCATGCTGCCGATCTTCCACAGGAAGTGCGTGAAGCCGATCATGCTGCTGCGCAACCCGGCCTTGGCCATCTCCGAGATCGTGGCGAGGGACACCGGCAGGTCCGCACCTGCGCCCAGCCCCACCAGGATCATCCCGGCGAGGAGCCCAGGGAACACCTCGACGAACACCAGCAGGGCAGAACCTGCAGCGATCATGACCATCGTCGCGATGAACACCGACTTGCGTCCGAGCAGATCGCCGAGGCGACCGCCGAAGAGCGCACCTATGGCGACCGAGAAGGTGAGCGCCGACGACAGCACGCCGATCATCTCCGGAGTGAGCGCCAGGGTGTCCTTGAGCAGGACGAGCGCGGTTCCGCTCGAGGTCATGGCGGCCGCGTCGATGTAGGACGCCATTCCCGAGATCAGTGCGATCCACCACATCTTGCGGGTGGACATGGGTTTAGTGGACATGTTCGAGGACCTCTCTGTCAGTATCGCCGACGGCGTCGTCGGCGAGCGCGCGGCTCACACCGCGCATTCGAACGCTGTTGGTCTCGCGGGCACGCGCCACGGAGACCGGTTCTGCTTCAGGCCGAGAGCGTGACGCTCTCGGTCGTCCAGGCGCGTGCCTGCTCGCTGAACGTGAAGCCCAGCCCAGGGCGGTCGGGGACGATCATCCGGCCACCTCGTGTCTCGAGCCGCTCGTCGAAGAGCGGGTCCAGCCAATCGAAGTGCTCGACCCACGGCTCGCGCGGGTAGCAGGCGGCCAAGTGCAGGTGGATCTCCATCGCGAAGTGCGGCGCGAGGTCGAGTCCGGCCTCATCCGCCAGCGTCATGAGGCGGAGGAAGTTCGTGATCCCGCCGATACGCGGTGCGTCTGGCTGGATGATGTCGCAGGCGCGTGCGCTGATGAGCTGCCGGTGCTCGGCGACGGATGCGAGCATCTCGCCCGTCGCGATCGGAGTGTCGAGTGCCCTCGCGAGATCGGCGTGCCCCTCGGCGTCATAGGCGTCGAGCGGCTCCTCGATCCAGGCGAGATCGAGCTCCTCGAAGCGGCGCCCCATCCGCAGGGCCGTCGCGCGATCCCACTGCTGGTTCGCATCCACCATGAGCGGCACGCTCTCGCCGATATGCTCGCGCACCGCGCGAACTCGACGCAGGTCCTCTGCCGTGTCCGGGAGTCCGACCTTGATCTTGATGCCGCCGATGCCTTCGGCGATCGACTGCGTCGCCCGCTCGCGCACCTCTTCGAGCGAGGCGTTGAGGAACCCACCTGACGTGTTGTAGGTCCGCACGGAGTCACGGTGCGCGCCGAGGAGCTTCGAGAGCGGCAGACCGGCACGCTTGGCCTTGAGGTCGTAGAGCGCGATGTCCAGCGCCGCGAGCGCCTGGGTGGCGACGCCTGAACGGCCGACGGATGCGCCGGCCCAGAGCAGTCGTGAGTACAGCTTCTGGATGTCATTCGGGTCCTCGCCGAGTGCAGCTTCGGCGACCTCCCGAGCGTGGGCGTACTGGGCGGCGCCACCGGCGCGCTTCGAGTAGCTGAAGCCGTGGCCCGAGAAGCCCTGCTCGGTCTGCACCTCGGCGATGAGGAACACGACCTCGGTCATCGGCTTCTGCCGGCCGGTGAAGACCTTCGCATCGGAGATGGGAGTTCGAAGCGGGAGGCGGAGCGTCGAGAGGCCAATCGAGCGGATGGAATCTGCCGAGCGGATCGAGTCTGGAGTGTGAGTCATGGTCCTTCGTCCTTGAGGGTGACGTTCTTCATGAAAGCTATCAGACAGATTTCGAATCTGTCCAGCTGAAGCACACCCTCACCCTCTGACTGAGACTTGCGGTTGCCCCTGTCGGTGGGGGCAATTACCCTTATTTCACATTCGAATACAGATTCGATTATGTGGAGGGGGAACCATGCCAACCGTCATCGACGACACCATCGACGTCGCACTCAGCAGCGACGGACAGCCGGTCTCCTTCGTCTGGCAGCGCTTCCTCTACACGGTCACGGGCCAGCCCCAGGCCTACTTCCGCAGGCTCCCGCCCTGGTGGCATGGTGCCTCCCCCTCCGAGCGCATCGACCAGGAGCTCTGGCGCGTCACCGCAGTTCGCGACGGTGCCCGCGAGCAGCACGACGGGCACCTCTACGACCTGTGCCGAGCCTCCGACGGCTGGCTGCTGGCCCTGAGCTGGGAGTGAGCGGGCGATGAGCTTCCCCCACCTGCACGTCTCGTCCGGCTTCAGCGCGCACTACGCGGTCTCCCCTCCCGAGGTGCTCGCGCAGGCCGCCGTCGAGCGGGGCCTCGACACGATCGCGCTCACCGACCGCGACGGCATCTCCGGCGCGGTCAAACACCTCCTCGCCTGCAGAGACGCGAAGCTCAGAGCCGTGCTCGGCAGCGAACTCGCAGTGCACGACGAGCGCGGCGAGCCCCTCGGGAGAGTTGTCGTGCTCGCGACTGGCGGCGATGACGGCTCCGGCTACGCGGCACTCTGCCGGGCCGTCTCCGCGGCGCACGAGACCACCGCGAGCGCCCCGGCGGGCATCCACGAGCCGAGCATCCCCCTCGCCACCCTGGCTCAGCTCTCCTCGACAGAGGAAGGGGCGACACGGCTGACGGTGCTGCTCGGGCCGACGAGCGACGTCGGCACGGCGGCCTCTGCGGCCCAGCTCGGCTTGGCGCGAGAGCGGTTGCGGGTGTGGCGGCGTGGGCTCCCCAGCGCCTCGCTGGTCATGGAGGTCGTGTGTCATCTCGCGGAGCCTGGCACCCCAGGTTCGGTCACTGCGGCGACGCGGATGCTCGGTCTCGCCACGGAGTCAGGGATGCGGGCGGTGCTCACGAATGCGGTCCGCTACGCCTCCCCGGAAGAGGCCGCGACGGTCGATATCGCCGATGCGGTCAGAGCACGACGAGCGCTCGACGACATCGAGCTGGCCCCGACCGCGCAGGCCTGGCTCAAGCCAGCGAGCCTCATGCGGCAGGTCGCCCGCATGATCGCGGATGCGGGCGGGCACGGCGCCTCGGCAGCCGACGACCTCCTCACCCAGACGAGGGCGCTTGCCGAAGCGTGCATCATCGACCTCGAACGGGATGCGGGCATCGGCACCCCGCGCATGCCGGAGGTCACGCGGTTCGGTATCGACGGCGACCCCTTCGAGGTGCTGAGGGCGAAGGCGGAAGCCGCGATCCCCGCCCGCTACCCCGGCGCGTCCGGTGCTCACGAGCGCGAGCTGCAGGACCGCCTCGCCCACGAGCTCAAGACCGTGCGGAAGCTGGGCTTCGCCCCGTACTTCCTCACCGTCTCCCATGTCGTCGAGCTCATCAAAGACATGGGCGTTCGGGTGCAGGCCAGGGGGTCTGGGGTCGGTTCGCTCCTCAACTACCTCCTATACACGAGCCACGTCGAGCCCGTCTCCCTCGGGCTCATCTGGGAGCGCTTCCTCTCCGACGAGCGACGCACGCTGCCCGACATCGATCTCGATGTGGAGAGCGCCGAACGCCACCGCGTGTACCACCGCATCTTCGACGAGTTCGGCGGCGAGCGGGTCACGCTCATGTCGATGGTCAACACGTACGGCTCGAGGGGCGCCGTGCGCGACGCGGGCCTCGCGCTCGGGCTCGCGGACGGCGAGGTCGACCGCATCGCGAAGGAGCTGTGGCGGTTCTCCGCCAAGCGCTTCAGGCAGGCGCTCGCCGAGAAGCCGGAGCTTCGGGAGTTCGCCGAGGAGGTGCGCCGCTCACGCCAGCTCGACGTGCTCGTCGAAGCGACGGAGCGGCTCGACTCCCTGCCGAGGCACATCTCCGTGCACCCCTGCGGCGTCATCCTCTCCGACATCTCCCTCCTCGACCGTACGCCCGTGCAGATGTCGGGCATCGGCCTGCCCATGAGCCAGTTCGACAAGCACGACATGGACCCGATGGGCCTCATCAAGCTCGACATCCTCGGCGTGCGCATGCAGAGCGCCATGGCCCACGCAGTGAAGGAGCTCAAACGCACCCGCGGCGAGGAGCTCGACCTCGACGCGCTGCCGCTCGACGATGAGGCAACCTACGAGACCATCCGCTCGACGAAGACCCTGGGCATCTTCCAGGTCGAGAGCCCCGGCCAGATGGAGCTCGTCGGGAAGCTGCAGCCGGAGGTGTTCAACGATCTTGTCATCGACATCTCCCTGTTCCGGCCTGGCCCCATGCAGAACAACATGCCCCTCCACTTCCTGAGGGCACGCCACGGCGAGGTCATGCCGGACTACATCCACCCGAGGCTCAAGCCCATCCTGCTTGAGACGAAGGGCGTCGTCGTCTTCCACGAGCAGGTCATGCGCATCTTCGACGAGCTCACGGGGTGCGGCCTCGAGCTCGCCGACGTGTACCGGCGGTGGCTCGCGAAGCCGGAGCTTGTGCCGCGCATCGAGAAGCTGGTGCGCGACAAGGCCGCGGAGCGTGGGTTCCCACCCGAGATCATCGACCGATCCTGGAAGGTGCTCGCCGGCTTCGGCAGCTTCGGCTTCGCGAAGGCGCACGGTGCGGCGTTCGCGCTGCCCACCTTCCAGAGCGCGTGGCTCAAGACGCACCGCGCCTCGCACTTCTGGGCAGGCCTCCTCACCCACGACCCGGGTATGTGGGGCAAGGACCTCATCGTCGCCGAGGCCAGGCACCTCGGCATCCCGTTGCTGCCGATCGACGTGCAGCGCTCGGGCCTCGAGTACACGGTCGAGCCGCTCCCGGATGGGCGTGACGGGGTGCGCATGTCACTCGCGGATGTGCGTGGCATGTCCTCGGCGGAACGCGACAGGGTCGCGGAGCATCAGCCATTCGACTCGCTCGCCGATTTCCGGGCCAGAGTCCGGCCGCGACGCAGCACGCTGGATTCCCTCGCGAGAGTCGGAGCGCTCGACGCGTTCATCGACTACGAGCCGCGAAGGCGGCACGAGCTGCTCGCGTTCATCCGCTCGCTCACGAGCACCCCGACTCGGGTGCCGGAGCACCAGCAGGCGTTCGCGTTCTCGCTGCCCGTCCCCCAGCTGCGCGGCGTGAGCGCCATGGACCTGCACGGGAAGACGCAGACCGACCTCGAGCTGCAGGAGCTGGGTCTCGGTGTGAGCCGCCACCAGATGGAGCGCTTCTTCCCGCTGTTCAGGCAGCTCGGGGTGGTCCCGGCGAGCACGCTCATCGACCTGCCTGGCGGCACCGAGGTGCTTATCGCCGGGGTCCGGCGCGCGACGAACACGCCACCCATGCGCGGCGGACGCCGGACCGTGTTCGTCTCCCTCGACGACAGCACTGGCCTCTCCCAGGTCGTGTTCTTCCATGACGCGCAGGAACGCGCAGGGAGTCGTGTGTTCCGCACCCACTACATGCTCGTGCGGGGCAAGACGCGCCGGTCGGGAGCCAGGGGCATCTCTGTGACGGGCGACATGGCGTGGGATCTTCTGGAGGTCGCGCAGCTCATGGCGGCGCCACAGCCAGCGAGTGCAACCGGGGCGCAGCGGATGCGCGGTGCCGGGCCGACTCAGGCCAGCTCGAGCGCCGTCGTCCTCGAGTCGTCGGAGCGAGAGACCTCAGTCAGGCCGAGGCGTCTCGCGAGCGCGTAAGAAGCCTCGTTCTCGAGATCCATGACCGCGAGCACGCGCTTCACGCCCACATAGTCGCGCAGGTACTCGACCAGCGCATCCGCCGCCTCGGTCGCGAAGCCCTGACCCGAGCATCCCGGGTGCATGATCCACCCGAGTTCCGCCGAGCGGCGCTCCGACTCGACCTCGCGCAGGTGCACTGAGACGTCGCCGATGAGCTTCCCCTCGTGCTCGACGGCGAGCGCCATGAAATCGCCCGTCTGCCAGAGGCGCGTCTGGGTGGTGCGACGACTCAGGTGCTCGGTCGCCTCTGCCAGGTCGCGCTGCTTCCAGTGCAGGTAGCGGACGACCTCGGCATCAGACACGATCTCGTGCCAGGCTTCAGCGTCGCGGACCGTGTGGGGGCGGAGCACGAGGCGCTCCGTGAAAAGCTGGGGCGCGTCGAACGGACGCTCGGTGCGGGGGCCACGCAGGAACCTCGGTCGGTGGAACAGTCCACCCTGCAAGTCCTTCTTGACGCCCGGCGCACGGCTCCCGAGGTCGGGCTGCTGGATTCGCTGGAGTGTCATGCGTCGCAGGTTACGAACTCCCCCCATGCCCCGGGTAAGAGAAGATTTGAGCTTCCTATGAGGAAGGGCGCGCGACGCATCAGCACGCCCCTCTCATGACACGATGCTTCAATGCCCGATTTTCCTGCCGCCGACCCGATCATCGAGCCCGGGCGCCGTCGGGCGGTCCTCGCGCAGCTCCCCCGACTGCATCGCCCGGACGGCTCGCCCATCCGCGTCCTGCTCGTCGACGACGAAGAGACCCTCACGAACCTCGTCAGCCTCGCGCTCTCCTACGAGGGCTGGCAGGTCGACGTCGCCAACAACGGCCGGGACGCGCTGGCCAAGTTCACGGCAGAACGACCCGACGTGGTTGTGCTCGACATCATGCTGCCCGACATCGACGGGCTCAGCATTCTCAGGAACCTCCGAGGTCAGGGACACGCCACACCGGTGCTCTTCCTCACCGCGAAGGACTCGATCGACGACCGAATCATCGGGCTCACCGCTGGCGGCGACGACTACATGACGAAGCCGTTCAGCCTGGAGGAGCTCGTCGCCAGGCTCCGCGGGCTCATCCAGCGCGCGGGCGAGGCGGTCGCCGACGACGCCTCCCAGCTCCGGGTGGGCGACCTCTTCCTCGACGAGAGCAGCTACGAGGTGCGGCGCGGCAGCGACCCCATCGCACTCACGACCACCGAGTTCGAGCTGCTGCGCTACTTCATGCGCAACCCCAAGCGCGTGCTCAGCCGCGCCCAGATCCTCGACCGCGTCTGGAACTACGACTTCGCGGGCAAGGCCAGCATCGTCGACCTCTACGTGTCGTACCTCCGCAAGAAGATCGACGCGGGCCGCACGCCCATGATCCATACCGTGCGCGGCGTCGGATACGTGATCAGGCCAACAGAATGAGGCCGTGGACGCTGCGCGCGCGCATCATCGTCGGCGTCACCCTCGTCGTCGCCTTCGTCATGAGCGCCATCGGCATCATGAACGTCGTCACCCTCAACTCCGCGATCACGAGCGTCGTGAACACGCAGCTCGCGGCCTCCATGTCGGTGCTCGAGAACTCCGTCGACAAGTACCGGGTGGATGTTCCCGGCACGCATCCGCACCCTGGGAAGAGCGGCGACACCTCGACGCCGAAAATCAAGCCGCTCGTCAACTTCGTCGGGCACGCCCCCGGCACGATCATCGCCCTCGCGCACAACGGCGAGATCATCGACTCCGCATCGTTCAGCGAGACATCTGCCGTCGAATGCGACCAGACCATCAAGAGCCAACTCGCGACGCTCGCCCAGTCCGACAGCTTCGAGGCTCAGCACTCGCTCCTGGAGACGATCAAGCTCGACGACGTCGCCGGCGACTTCCGCGTCATGATCCACGAATGGGAGGGCGACCCCAGCTATGCCCTCATCTCGGCAGTCTCGCTCGACACCGCAAGGGACGCGACGTTCAACCAGACCGTGCTCACGCTGGTCCTCTCCTCACTGGGCATCGGCCTCATCGTGCTCCTCGTCGCCCTCGTCATGCGCGTCGCGATGCGCCCGCTCTCCAGGGTCGTCACCGCCGCGGAGAACGTGGCGCAGATGCCGCTCGCATCCGGCGAGGTGGGCCTGCGCAAGGCCGTGAAGCTCAACGACATCGACCCGAGAACCGAGGTCGGCAAGGTGAGCGAGGCACTCGACAAGCTGCTTGCTCACGTCGACGAGGCCTTCGCGGTTCGCACCGCGGCGGATCAGCGGATGCGCCGCTTCGTCACCGACGCGAGCCACGAGCTGCGCACGCCGCTCGCAGCGATCCAGGGATACGCCGAGCTCACCCGGCAGGACTCCGCGTCCTTGCCTGACACGACGGAGCGCTCGCTCGCTCGCATCGAGTCCGAGGCGACCCGCATGAGCTCGCTTGTCAACGACCTGCTCCTGCTCGCCCGCCTCGACGAGGGACAAGACCTCCAGCTCGACACCGTCGACCTCTCCGAGCTGGTCATCAACGCCGTCAGCGACGCGCAGGCCAGCGACGCCGACCGCCACTGGAGCGCCACCGTGCCGCCGAGCGAGGTCTCGGTGCTCGGCGATTGGGAGCGCCTCCACCAGATCGTCGTGAACCTCCTCTCCAACGCCAGCCAGCACACCCCGCAGGGCACGCACGTCAACGTCTCCGTGCGCTACGAACTCGCGTCCGCCTCGGCGACGGGCCGCGAGGCGGTGCTCATCGTCCGAGACGACGGCCCCGGCATTCCAGAGGGGCTCCGCCAGGATCTCTTCTCCCGCTTCGCGAGAGGCGACTCAGCCAGGACCCGCGCATCCGGCAGCACAGGACTCGGACTGGCCATCGTGAAGTCCATCGTCGAGGCGCACGGCGGGCAGATCGCCGCAGAGTCCAAGGACGGCGCCTCGTTCATCGTGCGCATCCCCGCCGCCAAGGCCTGGGACTAGCCGCCCCGAAGCAGCATTCCCCGGCCGGATGAGAACCGGGAGAATTGCGCGATGTCGAGTTGGACATGCGCGGCTTGGTCGTGAACTCCCGAAGGATTGTGGAAGTGCACCGTCTCCCCGTCGTACCTGTACACGAGAACGAGATGGCCGCCCCGACGCTCATTCGCGCGATCCGGGTATCGGATCTCAGACGAGACCGAGGCAAGGAAGACCGACCCTTCACGTACCCGGCGGAGCATCGAGTCGAGGTCAGGGCCTTCCACGACTTCCCCTTCGATAGTGAAGTCCTGCTTCACCCACGCCAAGAACGGGCGGTAGAAAAGCCCACCGACCTTGCCTCCCTCCAGCGTGAGCGCCGCGCCTGCGGCAGCTCCAGCAAGGAGTTCCCCCATGCTCGGAGCTTCTTCTTCTGGATACCAAGCTCGGAGAACTGACCTCAGGCAGGCAAGACCACACACATGTCTTGACCAGAAGATGTACTCGGACTCCGTGGCGTACCCGTCACGCGTCCAATCGTGTTGTTCGGTCGGAGAGATGCCCTCTTCGATGAGCGGAGCGTTGCAAGCAAGGCTCCCCCACTGCGATTCGTACGGATACTCGATCATTTGACTCCCCGTTCCGGTGACCTCGGCGGGTAGGCGAGCGTCACCATGACCACCGAGATGATCATGAGCAGGAACCAGGAGAGCAGCTTCGTGATCGACACGAGCTCCCAGCCGTGCTCCTGGTTCGGGTAGACCCACGCTCCGGCGAAGGTGCCGATGTTCTCGGCAAACCAGATGAACAGCGCCACGAGCAGGAATGCGAGCAGCAACGGCATTCGGAGCGTGGTGCGGAAGACCCGGAAATGCATCCATGTGCGCCCCCACAGGATCGCCACGAAGAGCAGCAGAAGATAGCGGAAGTCGTACGTGTAGTGGTGCGTGAAGAAGTTCACGTAGATCGCCGCGGCAGCGATGACGGTAAGCCAGATGCGTGGGTATTTCGAGAACTTCAGGTCGAAGAGGCGGTAGACACGGCACATGTACGAGCCGACTGCGGCGTACATGAAGCCCGTGTAGAGGGGCACTGGGCCGATGTGCAGCACGCCCCCTGACGCGTAGCTCCACGAGCCGACACTCGTCTTGAAGAGCTCCATGCCTGTGCCGACGACGTGGAAGGCAAGGATGACGAGCAGCTCTCGTCCGGTCTCGAGCCTCGCCGCGATCATGAACACCTGGATCGCGACGGCGGCGATGACCAGCGCATCGTTCCTGGCAAGCACTGCATCGTCTGGATACCAGAGCCTTGCCGCGAGGATCACGACGAGCATGAGCGCGCCGAAGATGCACGCCCAGGCCTGCTTGAGGCCGAAGACGAGGAACTCGACGAGGCCGGCCCTGAAGCCGTGCGAGGGGGCCTTCTCGAGGAGGCGTCCCGCGAAGTCGTCGATGCGCTGCTCGAGGCTCGTGAACCTGGCCACCTGGCACCGCCTATCCCATCCCATCGGATGGCAGAGTCTGTCGAATGGCCGAGACTAGCGGCTGCCCCGGGCTGGACCGCTCAGGCAAGCCGGCGTTGGCTTGCTCGCACATGCCGCAACCGGGTACGCGAAAGGCCCGCTTCCTCGAGAGGAAACGGGCCTTGTGCCGCAGTACATGCTTGCTCTTTCGAGCAACCCAACTTGTGCGGTTTTGGTTGCGGGGGCAGGATTTGAACCTACGACCTCCGGGTTATGAGCCCGGCGAGCTACCGAACTGCTCCACCCCGCGGCACAAGAGAAAACATTACCAGCGGTCCTGACGTCGTGCAACTCGGGCCGCTCATTCCGCGGAAAACCCGGCGTGTCGGGGGCATGCGCTGGTCATTACGAGCCTCACAGCACGGCCGTCAACGGCTCGAAATCGCTCAAAATCACGCGAATTCTCCCTCCTGCGCCCAGCACAAGAGGCATCCCGGGCGCGTCGAAGTGCCGGAACCACCTCCCAACCCGCGCAACAGACCTGGGCTTCGCCCAGCTTCCGCTCCCAGAGCCGATGCACGGCCCCCACGTGGCTCAGGGCGGGCAAGGACGGAGGGTCTCCGCACAGCCTTCATCGCAGACGCCGCCCCAGACGCAGATACGCCGACGGGCGCCGCCCTCGGTGAGGACGACGCCCGTCGGCGTGTGGAGCTGCGCTGGCCTAGGTGGTCGGCGTCGGCTCCGGGGAATCGCTCGGCGTGGTCGAAGTGCCCGACACCTGGCTGTCAGCATCACGGGCGCGGTTCAGCGCATCCGTGAGCCGCTTGTCGGCCTCTGCAGCTGCGACGAGGTCGTTGCTCGCGTATGCGGCCGTCCGGTCCTCGAGCGCCTGCTGAGCGTCCGCCAGAGCGGTCGAGAGCTGCTCCTGAGGCGTTCCCGTCCCTCCGCCAGCTGGCGGAGTGGTCGCCGTCGGTGCAGGCGTGGACGTCGTGCCGTCAGGAACGCTGTCCACGGGCACATCGTCCTCCGAGACCTCGACGCCGCCATCGCCGGCGTCAGCACCCGCGTCGCCGCCGAAGAGCTCGTCGAGCGCCTCGTCGAGCGTGGGCTGGAACGCGATCTTGTCGCCGAACGCGACGAGCACGCGCCTGAGCAGCGGGTAGCTGGTCTCACCAGTCGACTCGACGTACACGGGCTGCACGTACAGGAAGCCCTCGCCGACGGGCACCGTGAGGAGGTTTCCTCGCAGCACCGCGGTCTGACCGCCTCGCTCGAGCAGGTTCAGCTGGTTCGCGACCGTCTCGTTCGAGTTGAAGATGTTCTGCACCTGGCCTGGGCCGTTGACGTTGTCGTTCTCCACACGCAGCAGCGTGATCCTGCCGTAGGTATCAGCCACTGTGCCGTCGGTCTTCCCGGCATCCGAGTTGGCCGCCAGGTACCCCCTGAGCACGTTCCTGGACTGCGCGTTCGCGTTCGTCAGCGGAATGTACGTGGAGTAGATCGAGAACGCCGACTCCTGGCCGGGCATCTGCATCGTCAGGTAGTACGGCGGCTGCGATGCCTCTCCCCCGGTGGGGTTCTGCGGCAGCTGCCACGCGTTCGTCTGGTTGTAGAACGTGCTCGCGTCGGTGACGTGGTAGCGCGCGAACATCTCGCGCTGCACCTTGAACATGTCCGTGGGGTAGCGGATGTGGCTCAGCAGATCACCGGACATCTCCGACACGTTCTTGAGCGTCGACGGGAAGACCTTCTGCCAGGTCTGCAGGATCGGGTCTGTCTCGTCGAACGCGTACAGCGTGACGCTTCCGTCATAGGCATCCACGGTCGCCTTCACGGAGTTGCGCATGTAGTTGATGACCTCGGGCGGCAGCGAGGTCGCGGGCGTGTCCGCATCCTCGAGCAGGTTCTGCAGGCCGGCGAGCTCCGAGTACGGGTACTTGTTGCTCGTGGTGTAGCCATCGACGATCCAGGTGAGGCGCCCGTCAACGACCGAGGGGTACGGGTCGGAGTCGATCGTCAGGTACGGAGCCGCCGCCTGCACGCGCTCGGCCGGGTCGCGGTCGTAGAGGATCTGCGACTCGTCGTTGACGTACTCGGACAGGAGGATCTGCTCCGACTGGAACTTGATCGCGTAGACGAGGCGGTTGAAGAGGTTCCCGAGGTCGGGGCCACCCTCACCCGTGAACGTGTTGTACGTCTGGGTTGCACCGTCCGCGCCGGAGACGTGGTCGAACTCGGCTGGCTCTGAGCCTTCAGGAGCACCGACGATGGAGTATTCGGGCGAGGACTCGCCGAAGTAGACACGCGGCTCGAACTCGCCGAGTGCGCCTTCGCTCGGCATGCCACCCTCGATGAAGAGGGGCTGCCCGTCGGGCCCACGCTGGTTGCCGTACGCCGTGACGAGGCCGTAGCCGTGGGTGTAGACGATCGTGTTGTTGACCCACGACTGCGCGTCGGCACCGAGGCCAGCGATGTTGATGTCGCGAACCGAGCCGACGGCGTCCTGGACCTGGCCGTCGATCTCGTAGCGGTCGACGTCGAGTCGGTCAGGGAACTGGTAGTACGCACGCTCCTGCTCGAACTGCGCGAACGTGGGCGAGACGAGTGATGGGTCGAGGATGCGGATGTTCGCTGTGGTGTCGGCGTCGTTGCGCAGCTGTCCCTGGCTCACCGTCGTCTCCGCGGCGTAGTTGACCTCTTCGATCTGGTCGAGGCCGTACGCGGTTCGCGTCGCATCGATGTTGTTCTGGATGTACGGGGTCTCGAGAGCCTGCTCGCTCGGTCCGACCTGGAACTGCTGCACGATCCAGGGGTAGACCATGCCGACGACGAGTCCGACGATGACGAGCAGCGCCGTCCCGACGAGCGGGAGACGCCAGCGCCCGATGGCCGCGGCGATGAAGAAGAGCACGGCGACGACGATCGCGGCTCCGGCCAGGATGCCCTGACCCGGGATCGTCGCGTTGGCCTCGGTGTAGAGCACACCCGTCCAGCGGCCGGAGAGCGTGTTGAGCGCCGCGTAGCGGTCGAGCCAGAAGCTGACCGCCTGAACGAGCATGTAGAGGCCGGCGAGGATCGCGATGTGCGTTCGTGCGCTCTTCGAGATGACGACCTCGCGACCGGTCACCCGGATGCCTCCGTAGAGGTAGAGGGTCGCGGCGGTCAGGATGAGCGAGAGCAGCACGACTGCGCTCACGAACGCGACGACGCCGCGGTAGAAGGGCAGCTGGAAGATGTAGAACGAGACGTCGAGGTTGAAGACCGGGTCGGTCTCGCCGAACGGCGTCGCGTTCATCCACATCAGCACCGTCTGCCAGGACGCGATGAGGGCCACGCCGGCGAACAGACCGAAGATGGCCGGCACGAAGACCATAGCGCCACGGCGGATCGGCTCGATGACCTGCTGGTAGCGGTCGAGCTGCTCGTTGAGCTTCGCGTAGACGGGCCGCGCGCGGTAGGCGATCTGCAGGTTCACGTACAGGGGAACCGCCATGGCGACGAGTCCGATCGCGAACATGATCGCGCCTGCACCCCACTCCGTGAAGAGGACCTGGAGGTAGCCGAGCTGGTCGTACCACAGCACGTCCGCGTATCGGCCGGCGAACCAGAAGAAGACGACGAGAAGCGCCACGACGATCAGCAGTGTGATCGTGAGCGGTCCCATCCGACGTCGGCTGGCGGGTTTCGGACTCTGGGGCTGTTGAGCTGCAGTGCTTGTCACGTCGTACCTGTCATTGCCTGGAAGGGCCGTTTGTTTTCCGAGAAAGGGGAACTAGAGGAGTTTATCTGGCAAGTGCCTGGCAAAACTGAGACTCCGTGGTCTCAGGAGCCGAGCACCGTCTCGCAGGTGCGCAGTGAGGCGGTGTCTCCGCCCTGGCCGACCGTCTCGATGACCTGCTCAGCCTCGTTGAGCGTTGAGACCGCGTAGACCGGGATGTCGCCTGGGATCCCGCCGTCGATCACGTCCTGGCAGTTGTCGGCTGGCGCGAGGAAGAGGTCGGCCCCGACCTCGACCGCCGCGTACAGCTTCTGCGTGATGCCGCCGATGCTGCCGACCGTGCCGTCAGGCGACATCGTGCCAGTGCCCGCGACATGGAGCCCCTGGGTCAGGTCGCCGTCGACGAGCTTGTCGGACACGGCGAGCGCGAAGATGAGGCCAGCGCTTGGCCCCCCAACGTTGCCGAGTTCGATGCTCACGTCGATCGGGAAGTCGTGCTGCGTGGCAACGGTGACCCCGAGCAGCGCACGCTCCTCCCCCTCGACGACACCGGCGCGCGGAGTGATCGAGAACGTCTTGGACTCGCCACCTCGGTCGACGACGACGTCGACGGGCAGGAGCTCATCGAGGTTGCCACCGGAAGCCTCAGCGACTGCGGCAGGCAGCCCCTCGGTCGAATCGACCGGTATGCCGCTCACCGAGGTGACGATGTCGCCGGGCTCGAGCTGCCCCGCAGCAGCACCGTCGTCGCCGACAGACACGACGGCGAGGGCCGTCCCGACCTCGTAGCCCTCATTGAGGAGCGCGGCAGCGATTGCGTCGGCCTCCGACCCCTGCATCAGCGCGGCGTTCTGCGCATCACGCTGCTCGCCGGTCTCGGCATCCGCGTAGTACGCCTCGACAGGAAGCACATCGTTGGACGGTGTGATGAGGGCGAGGAAGACCTCGAACCAGTTGGGCAGGTTCTCGGGCCGGCCGCCGACGTTCACCGTCATGACATCGAGCTGTCCCCCCGACGGCTCGAAGGTGTCTGCACCACCGATCGTGATGACCTCAACCTGCGTCGGGTCCTCCTGAGAGGCCTGCACCGTGCCAAGCGCGTCGAAGACCGGACCGGGTGAACGCACGACATAGGGGGCCGGACTGAATCCGAGCGCAACGAGCAGGACCATCCCGATCGAGAGGAAGACGAGGCCGACACGCGCCCGGCGCGAGCCTTCCTCGCTGCGACGACGATTCGCCTCGTGCGCTCTGGCGAACGCCTCTGACTGCTCGCGCACACGGGCTTCGCCCTCTGAGGAGGGCTCGGAGAAGAAGGTCACTGCGCTCGTTTCGATGTCCTGCGGCCATTGTTCGCCCGTGGCGCAAGGCACTCGGCGCATACGCAGTCACGGAGGCCCTTCCTTCGAGGGGCCACGAGCTAGCGTAGATCCAAGCGCTGGGAGGTGCGGAATGAGTGATGCACAGGGACCTATTCCCGACGACGGATCCGAAGACGAGCTGCGCAAGCTGCTTCGAGAGCTACTGAGCGGACAGGGCGGCTTCGACCCCGCCAAGCTCGCGGGGGTCGCAGGACTCCCGAACGACCCTGCGGCTGTGCAGGCGCTGCTCTCGCAGCTGCAGGCAGCCGTCGCGAACCCGGGCAACGGACTCGACTGGCAGGTCGCACGCGACCAGGCTCGCCGCGTCGCGCAGCCGGGGAACCGCGAGATCAGCTCCGAGGAAGCCGCACGAGTCGATCAGGCGTTCCGAGTGGCACAGCTGTGGCTCGGCGAGGCCACCGAGCTCGGCGAGCTGAGCGAATCTCCCGCGACGCTGACCCGGCTCGAGTGGATCACGGGTTCGATCCAGTTCTGGACTTCGCTGTCCGAGCCTGTCGCGACGAGCATCGCGGACGCGCTCATGAACGTGCTCACCGAGCAGACGCCACCCGAGATGGCGCAGCTCCTTGGACAGTCCTCCTCGATGATGCGCGGCATCGGCGGTGCCATGTTCGCCGTGCAGCTCGGCCAGGTCGTCGGAAACCTCGCGGAAGAGGTCGTCGCCGGCGGCGACATCGGTGTCCCGGTCCTCGACCACAGCAGGCCCTCGCTACTGCCGCAGAACATCGATGACTTCGCTGAAGGACTCGATGTCGACCGCGAGCAGATCGAGCTCTACCTCGCCGTGCGCGAGACCGCCCACGCGCGGCTGTTCCAGCATGCGAAGTGGCTCCGCCTGCACCTCATCTCCTCGATCACGGAGTTCGCTCGGGGCGTGAGCATAGACGTGTCGCGGATGGAGGAGCTCGCTCAGACCCTCGATCCGAGCGACCCGGACGGCATCAGGGCCGCCCTCTCCGAAGGCGCGTTCATCCCGCCCCGCACCGAGCAGCAGGAAGCTGCGCTCGCCCGTCTCGAGACGATGCTCGCGCTCATCGAGGGCTGGGTCGATGTCGTCACGGAAGACGCCACGGCCAGGCTGCCGAAGTCCGTAGCGCTCGCGGAGACGGTCCGCCGCCGCCGCGCAGTCGGTGGGCCGGCTGAGCGTGCATTCGCCTCATTGGTCGGCCTCGAGCTCCGCCCACGCCGCCTCCGCGAGGCGGCCGCGATGTGGCGTGCAGTCTCTGAGGCGCACGGAGCACAGGCGCGAGATGAACTCTGGGCGCATTTCGACGCGCTGCCGACGAGCGAGGACATCGATCACCCCGAGGCGCTCGTCACGAGGCTCGGCTTCGGCGAGCTCCCGGCCGACGAATACGACGAGGCGCTCACCAAGTTCCTCGACGATCCTTCAGCATTCGGCGACGCCCCGGAGGGCGGCGACAAGCCGACAAGCTAGCCCGTTGCGGCCGGCAGCCACGGGCTGCCGGCCGCACCATGTGCCCCTCCCTGTGGAGAACTCCAGCGCCCTGCTGGCGCTTCCAGGAAGATCACCACATGGACCTCCGACTACCTCCTGGTGTGCCGATCGTGTGGCGCTCTCCCACCGAGCTCCAGCTCGGCGGCGTCACCGCCCGAGCTGTCATCATGTCTCCGAGCACAGCTGCCGAGCGCTTCCTCGAAGCACTGCGAAGCCCAGGCACGTTGGAGCAGTTCCACGCGCGTGGCGCTCGACTCGGCCTCGCTGGCGCCGAGGTGCGCGCCCTGCTCGACTCCGTCAGCCCGATCCTCGAAACGGCTCCGGTGTCGCCGCGCAAGCGCTCCCCGCGAGCTGCACGCGCCGGTGGTGGCCGTCCTCCTGTGGTCCTCGTGCGAGGAACGGCCGCCGGCGACGACCTCGCCGAGCACATCGCTGCGCTCAACTGCACCGTTCGAGGCGCACGTGCGGACTACCAGCCGCCACGCCCCGCTGAGATCGGCCTTATCGTCGACTGCGCCGACTATGTCCTGCCACCGCGGCGCTACACGCCGCTCATGGCCGACGACGTGCCGCACCTCGCCGTCATCCCCGACGACCTGGGAGCGACGGTCGGGCCCCTTGTCGTCCCGGGCCTCACGCCCTGCGCACGCTGCGACGACCTGCATCGACTCGACGCCGACCTCTCGTGGGCAGCGATCGCCACGCAGCTCGCGGTCACCAGCAGACCCCCGCTGTCTCGGTTCACCCGCGAGCTGGTGCGCAGCCTCGTCTCCAACGTCGTCTCCTCGTGGCTCGCCGAGGGCACTGCCTCTGCCTACTGCACCTCGGATGCGTGGACGATCGACGCGCTTACCTGCGAGATCCGCCGAACGCGCCGTTCGTTCCACGACGAATGCGGGTGCCGAGCTCTGCCAGGAAGCGAGAAGCGGGCCGCTCCGCGTCGCGTCGTCCACCGAACTGCGCGTGCGTCAGACGAAGACGCTTCCGCGCGCGCGTGACCGCCACGTAGAGCAGACGTCGTTCCTCATCGAGCTCAGCCTGCGTCTCCGCGTACCAGATGGGCAGAAGCCCCTCGCTCACCCCGACGATGGTGACGCTGTCCCACTCGAGCCCCTTCGCGGCGTGGATGCTCGAGAGCGTCACGGCACGCAGCTCCGGCTCGTACTGCATCTTGGCTCGCTGCTGCAGCTCGGCGGAGAACTCGGCGAGCTTCGTGCCGTGCGGCTGCGCATCCGCGAGGCGCAGGAGTGCATCCCACGAGTTCCACCGGTCTCGGAGCGCACCGGAATCTGCGGGTGGCTCGTGCGTCCAGCCGAGGTCGCGAAGCACATCGCTCACGGCCTGGAACAACGGCCCCTCTGTCTCCTGCATGACCGCGGCGCGCAACGCGCTGAGTGCCTGGCGCACCTCCGGCTGCTCGAAGAAGCGCCGCTGGCCTATCGCCGAATAGGCGATCCCCGAGTCCTGCAGGGCTCGCTCGACCGCCGCGGCCTGTACGTTCGTGCGGTACAGGACTGCGATGCTCTCGATCGGGATGCCGCTTCGCAGGTCCTCGCCGATGCGGTGCACGACTCCCCTGGCCTCGTCGTCGTCGTCGTGGAACTGCAGCACCTCGGGGAGGGGCTCTCGCCTCGGGGTCTCCGCGGCGGGTTCCAGCGTGAGCGCATACGGCACGTGGCGTGCCACCTCGTTCGCGACGCCGATGATCGCCGAAGACGAGCGGTAGTTGTCCTCGAGACGCACGACACGTGCATCTGGGTATCGCTCGGGGAATCCGGTCAGGAAGGAGCTTGATGCGCCCGCGAACGAGTAGATCGTCTGTGCCGCATCGCCGACGACGCACAGCTCTCGCCGCTCGCCGAGCCACAGCTGCAGGAGACGCTGCTGCAGCGGCGACACGTCCTGGTACTCATCGACGACGAAGAATCGGTACTGCTCGCGCACGCGCTGAGTCACCCACGGCTCCAGCTCGAGCATTCCGACAGTTGCCAGCAGGACGTCCTCGAAGTCCATCTGCCGGCGCTCATCCTTGATGTCCTCATACGCCTGCAGCAGGCCGAGTGCCGCGTCGTCGCTGACCCCCTTTGGCAGCGAACGCGAGGTCCGCAGCTGGATCGCATACTCCTCGAGCGACAACTCGCGGACCTTCCGCCACTCGATCTCCGTCGCCATGTCGCGCACTCCGGCGGGATCGAGGCGCAAGCCGATGCGCTCACCCGATTCAGCGATGAGCCTGCCCTTGCCCTTGACGATCGCCGGAGCTGGCCCGCCGACGGTGTGCGGCCAGAAGAACCCGAGTTGGCTGAGAGCTGCCGCGTGGAACGTTCGCGCGGCGACACCGGATGCGCCGAGGTCGCGGAGGCGCCCACGCAGCTCCCCTGCCGCCTTGGACGTGAAGGTCAGCGCGAGCACCCGCGACGGGTCGTAGACGCCCGAGCGGATGCCGTAGGCGATGCGGTGCGTGATGGTCCGCGTCTTGCCCGTACCAGCACCAGCCAGGATGCACACGGGGCCGACGAGCGCGAGCGCCGCCTCGCGTTGGGCGTCGTTGAGCGACGCGAGCAGGCTCACATCCGCCGTCGCCGACTGCGCCGCGGGGTCCGTGTCAGTCGAGTTGACCACTGAGCCAGGCATCGATGATCGCTCGGGCGATGGAGGTGGGTCCAGGGAGACGGTCTTCGATTGCTCGCACCTCATCGCGCGTGAACCAGCCGAGTTCGACGATCTCGTCGTTGTCGGGCTCGACGGTCGCGGGGTCCTGGTCCGGGTGGAGCTTGGCGGTGAAGCCGACCATGATGCTCGCCGGGAAGGGCCATGGCTGCGAGCCCAGGTATCGCGGCTCGACGACGTGCGCCCTCGCCTCTTCGTAGATCTCGCGCGCCACGGCCGCTTCGAAGGACTCCCCTGGCTCGACGAAGCCGGCCAGGAGGGAGAAGCGTCGCGGGTTCCATCTGACGTTCGCTCCGAGCAGGATCCGATCATCGCGGTCGAGCACCGCGGCGATGATCGCGGCGTCAGTGCGCGGGAAGCTGACGTGCGACTCTCCCTCAGCCTGGCGCACCCAGCCCGCCAGGCCCGAGCTCGTCGGAGAGCCGGTCCTTGGCGAGTACGCGTGCGTGTCGTGCCAGTTCGTGATGGCGAGCGCCTCGGTGAAGAGCCCGCAGTGCACTGCCCCGAGGTGTGCCGCGGTCTCCATGAGGCCGGCCCACAGGCGTGCATCTGGCTCGAGCGCCGCAGCGACGCTCTCGTCGACGCTGACCGAGACGACGGAGGTCCCCTGCGGCAGCCCTTCGTCGTCCGCGAGCGTCCGACCGAGGTAGACGGCGTCACCGATCGCGGGCGCAAGCACCGCGGCGCGATCATCCGTCGCAACCAGCAGGTCGAGCTTGGGGCCGTCACCGGACGCGCGCATGAGCGCCTTGCCTCCGCTCAGGACAAGCACGCGAGTTGCGTCGTCGGCGAAGAGCGAGTGCACAAGACCCGGTTCGCTTCGACGTTCGTGGTCGCGATCGGTCTGCTGCTGGGCGAGTGGGAGGCGAGACATGAAGTGATTCATAGGCGGATTCATACTAGGTCGCCTCGAGGCCCTGCGGGCGTGGCACTCACCCAGCCTCGACCCGGCCTCCTAACCTGGAGGCATGGCTGAGCTCTCGCTGGAACTCGCGGCACTTGCCGTGGCCGCTGTCCCCGACCTCGATGTGGCTGCGGCCCTCGAGCACACGTACGAAGCGCACGGTGACTTCGACGCCGCCCTGCTGACGCTTGGGGATGGGGAGACGATCATTGCCCGGCGCCCGACGTCGGCGGCAGCCGCCCAGGAGCAGCTTGCCGATGTGCGTGCCCTGGCGGTCCTGACGCCCGGGATGCGCAGCCGTCTGCCCTTCCAGGTGTCGGAGGTGCTCGGCAGTCTGGCGGAGAAGCGCGAGAGAGTCGCCGTCTACACGTTCCTGCGCGGGATCCCCGCTGACCAGGAGGCGCTCGAGCCCGGCACGCTGTTCCTCGTGAGCTTGGGGCGTGCAATCGCCGCAATCCACTCGCTCCCGAAGGGGCCGGTGGAGGCTGCGGGCATGCCCAGCCTGACCGCGTCGGAGGCCAGGCAGGCCGCTGCGCAGACCATCGCCCGGGCGAAGGAGACCGGCCGGCTCCCCGTGACGCTGGATCGTCGCTGGTCGGCAGCCGTCGACGACGATTCGCTCTGGCAGTTCCAGCCGACCGTCATCCACGGTGCGCTCGGTCTTGCCTCGATCATCACCGACGGCAACCAGGTCAGGGGCGTTCTCGGCTGGAGCGATCTCCGCGTAGGTGACCCCGCGCGCGACCTCCACTGGATCTCCTCGCTTGACGGCGCCATCGCTCGGGGCATCCTCGACGAGTACACGGACGAGGCGCCCGGAACGGTGGACAGGCAGCTGCGCCAGCGCGCGCTCCTCTACGCAGAGCTGGAGCTCGCCCGCTGGCTGCTGCACGGTGTGGATGCCGGCGATGCAGACATCATCTCGGACGCCGAGGGGATGCTGGACTCGCTTGTCGATCGCATCCACCGTGCTCCCGCGCAGCCGCTGGTTCACGAGACGTTGCCAGTGCTGGACATCGCGGAGGTGCAGGAGCTCCTCAGGGAAGCGGCAGGCAGGCGGCCTGCGCACCAGCCCGACGCGCACGACACGAGCAGTGCGGTGCTCCCTGGCCTTTTGCACGAGGCCAGCTCCGGTGCCCCGGCCGGCGTGCACCCCGATGACAGCGCGGACGTCGACGTCGATCACGCAGCCGAGGACGACCTCGACGACGACACTCCCCCGAACGATTTCATGCGGACGGATTCGCGGCGCTGAGCGCTGCTTCGGCCTCGGCGAGGAGTCGTTCGAGTTCGGGGCGCCCCGTGACTTCAGGAACCCTGATCTCTTCGCCTTCCCGAACGTAGACGAGCACGGCGTCGATCCGCTCCGGGGGCACCCCCGTGTGCTCCGAGTAGGCGAGCGTGTACAGCGCGAGCTGCAGCTGACGCTCCCAGCGCGCGCTCTCACCGCTCGGCACTCTGCCGGTCTTCCAGTCGACGACCTCCACGCGGCCGTCGTGTTCGAAGACCGCGTCGATCTTGCAGACGACCGTTCGGTCTCCGAGCCGGAACTCGATGGTCTGCTCGACCAGAGTCGGGGTTCTGTGCGGCCACGGGGTTTCCAGGAACGCGTGCTGCAGGCGCTCGAGTTCGGCGAAGTCGGCGCTTGACGCGTCGGCGAGGCCACTGAGCGCCGCGTCTTCCGTGCCGAAGAGCTCGGCCATGCCGAGAAGGTCGCCGCCCGCGCTCGGGGCCGCGTAGTGGGCTTCGACCCAGGCATGGAACATCGTGCCTATGCGCGTCTGCCTGAAGGGCTTCTGCGGCATCGGCCGCCGAAGCTGTGCAGCGATCTCAGCCGGATCGGTGACGAGGTCCTTGAACTTGGAAGCCGCGAACCGAGCAGGGAGCTGAATGCCGCTGACGGTGTTTCGGTCGGCTCGCTCTCGGAGAAGCAGGTCGATTCGCTTCCCGAGCGCGCCATCCGGGCGTGCTCCGGTCCTGGCCGCGTCGCCGACGGCGGCTGCGAGTGCCTCGACGCGCTCGAGGCGGGCCGGACTGAACGGCGTGTGCGGCCAGGCGACGCTGTCCGCTGCCAGTGAGGTCGGTGGAGATTCGAGTGTGTTCTCGGGCGGGGCGTCGATGATGCCTTCCTCGGCGAGCTCTTCGACGAACGTCGAGACCTTGCGGGCTGTCTTGTGGATGGCGCTCCAGTACGAGCCCGAGATGAGCAGTTCGTGGCGGGCACGCGTGTAGGCGACATAGGCGAGGCGTCGCTCTTCGTCGTCGTTGCGTTCCCTGATCTGCTCTTTGAGCTCCAGCATGAGATCCGCGAGTTCCTTCTGCGTCTCGGCTCCCCGCCAGGGCAGCTCCGGACGGTCGTGCGCGTCGAGGAGGAGTTCGTACGGTATGGCACCTCGGCGGATCCATCCGAGCCCGTCGCGCGAGGTGCTCGGCATCTCACCCTCGACGCTGCGCGGCACGGCGACGAAGTCCCATTCGAGCCCCTTCGAGCCGTGGATGCTGAGCAGCTGGACGACTCCTGGCTCGGCTTGCTCCTGCACGGGTGCGAGCGAGTCGTCTCCTGCCGCGATCTCCACCCAGTCGAGGAAGGCTCCGAGATCCGAATCGGGTTCAGCACCGGCGAACGCCGCCGCCGCCTCGACGAACGCGTCGAGGTTGCCGACTCTCGCGATGTTGCCCGGGTTCGCGGTGGCTTCGAGGTCGAGGCCCATGATCGAGATGGTGGCGTCGACGAAGCTCGTGATGGGAAGCCCCGAGTTGCGGCGCAGCTCGGAGATGAGCCCGGTGACGTGCGGGATACGACGGCGGGCGTCGTCGCTCAGGCCCGCGAGCCAGGTGTCCGGCTCGTCTCTTCCGGGCTCGGCGCTGATGCGAGTTGCGAGGAAGTCAAGCGCCTCCTGCAGCGGGACTTCATCGTCACCAGTCGCGAGTTCGCGCTTGCTCGCACGCACGTCGTCCGCGAGTGCCGCCATCGTGACGTCTCGGTTGGCGAGGCTCCGCGAGACGTCGTGGATTACCTTCACATCGGCGAGGCCGAACTGGTACTTGGCGCCGACGAGGAGGCGGAGGAGCTCGTTGCCCGCTGTGGAGTCGTGTGCGACGCGCATGGCGCAGCGGAGGTCGACGACCTCAGGAGCGGACAGGAGGCCTCCCAGCCCGATGACCCTATTGGGCACGCCGGCGCGCGTCAGCGCGGCGGAGAAGAGCGGCAGGAGCTTGCGGGCGCGCAGGAGCACGGCACCGGATGGTGGCCTCAGCCCGTCGTCGACGATGATGCGATCGCGCATCCAGGCAGCGACGGCGTCTGCCTCCTCGTCGAGTGTCTCGGAGAACGCCAGCGAGACTCGTCCGTCACCCGCCCCTGGTCGCCTGTCGAGCTGAGTCACTCCTGGGTCGTTGGCTTCGGGCAGCCGCGATGCCACGCGATTCGCGGCATCGAGGATCCTCGCGTCGTTGCGCCAGGAGATGGAGAGCTGGAAGGTGGGCTCCTCTTCAGCCGGGACGATGCTCGACCTGAAGTCGCCGTGGAAGCGGCGCATGTTGCCTGGGCTCGCGCCGCGCCAGCCGTAGATGGACTGCTTCGGATCTCCGACTGCGAGCACCGGATGATCGCTGAAGATCGTGCCGAGGAGACGGGTCTGCCCGACGCTCGTGTCCTGGTACTCGTCCAGGATGACGAAGCGATGCCTGGTGCGGAGCTCTTCGACGATGGCCGGTGTCGCCGCGCAGATCTCCGCCGCGAAGGTCACCTGATCTGAGAACTCGATGAGCCCGCGCTTGCGCTTCTCAAGCTGATAGCGCTCGGCCAGCGCGACGAAGATCGGCAGCTCGTCCACTGTGGCGACGGCGTCGACGACGGGCTTGCTCGGAGTGTTGGCCTTGCCACGGCCAGGCAGCTCGCTGACCTTTCGGAACTCCGCCACGAATGCGTCGCACGCTGCGGCCGGGAGCTGGTTGTCGCGCATCGCCCTCGCGACGTTGAGGGCGAGGTTCGTGATGCCACCGAGCTGGAGGTCAAGCGAGCTCAGCCTCGCATCGTCGCTTGCGAGCACGACGTTCCGCATGAGCGCGAAGGCCGTCATCTCGTCGACGATGCGAGCGTCGGGCTCTTGCCCGATGAGGAGCGCGTTTTCCGAGAACACCCGGTTCGCGAACGAGTTGTAGGTGGAAACCTCCGGGGAGGCGAACTCGTCGCCGCCGACAAGCCCTTCGCTGCGGAGCCGTGCGAGCGCCAGCTGCACTCGCTCTCGGAGCTCGCCCGCGGCCTTCCGGGTGAAGGTGAGGCCCAGGATCTCTGTGGGGTGGACGCCCTGTGCGGCCACGAGCCAGACGATGCGCTGCACCATGGTCTGCGTCTTTCCGCTGCCTGCCCCCGCCATGACGAGGCTCGGCACCGGCGGTGCCTCGATGACGAGTCGCTGCTCGGCAGTCGGTTCGAGCATGCGCGAGGGGTCGTTGTCGGCGAGTGCCAACGCTATGTCGCCGTGTGTGACGGCTCCTGCCGGCCAGACGTGCTTCATTCGGTGACCTCCCGTGCCGCATGCAGCGCACACGCTCGTCCGCCACCGAACGAGCCGAGACAGTGCGACTCGAGGTGGGCTTGGTAGTGGGCATCGGCGAGTTCGCCCTCTGGGGATCTCGCGCTCTGAGGTTCTGGGATGCCGATCATGCCGAGCGCGACTGTGCGGACGCGGTCGAAGAACTCAGCGGTGGCTGCTTCGTCGAACGGCTGCTGGGTGCGCTCGCTCCACTCCTGCTTTGTCGTCGGCTTCGCGAGGAACACGAGCTTCGCCTCGTGCACCTGCGTCGTGGGGATCTTCTCGCCTCGATCACTCCGCGGGGGGAGCTCGACGGCCTGGACCGGGCGCTCGACGGGGTCGCTCACCGCCCCCGTCGAGAGTGCGAGCTGGTAGGCGGCGAGCTGCGCGTTGGTGGCCATCGACTCGTTGGACGGCATGGATTTCCCCGTCTTGAAGTCCACGACATCGACCGAGCCTGCAGCGGTGCTCTCGATGCGGTCTATCTTGCCGCGCAGCGTGATCTTCGCGCTGTCCTCGCCCTCGACTCGCACCTCGACCGTGAACGCCCGTTCAGCGCCGAGAAGAGCTCCGCCCCCGAGGGCGACTCGGTGCAGGTACGCCGAGAGGTTGCGCACGAGCTCGTCGACTTTCGCGCGAACTGCGGTCTCCTGCCAGGACGCATCGAAGTCGCTCGAGCGCAGGCGCGCCTGTGCGAACTCCGTGCGCGCCTCGAGGCTCGGAAAGTCGAACTCGGCGGCGGCGTGCACGATGTTGCCGACGTTCATGCTCTCGCTCGTGCTTCCACCTCCGTGGGCGCTCACGAACCAATTGACCCCGCAGTCCTCGAAGCTCTCGATGTTCGACGGAGAGACCGGGATGCTCGCGCTCGGGTCTCCGGGGTCGTAGAGCGGCCGTCCTGTGGTCGGGCCGGCGAGGCCGTACCACTCGGCGGGGTCTGCGCCGGGAACGCCCTCGGCGATGAGCGTCGCGAGCCCTGCAGCGTCCGACGGCTCGATGCCGCGGACAATCGCTGCACGGCGCAGCTCGCCGACGAGTCCGCGAAGCGTCAGCGCTCCCTGAGCTGCCTCCGCGGAGTTCGCCGCTGCGTCGTTCCAAGTGCGCGAGGACAGGAGGAAGAACGGCGACGGTGCGCTGTCCTCGCTCTCCTCCGCCGTCAGCAGGAGCCACTCGGAGGAGCGGGAGACGGCCTGGGCGAACATCCGCCGCTCGTCGTGCAGCACCTCAAGACGACGGTCCACCAGGTCGCGAGTCGTGTCGATGCCGCGTTCGAGCTCGGCCAGCTGACCCGCGCCGAGCAGCGAGTCGCGAAGGCGGAGGTTCGGCCAGACTCCATCTGAGAGCCCGGCGACCACGACCACGCGGAACTCGCGCCCGAGGACAGCGGCCGGAGTCGTGACGGTGACCGTGCCACCGTGCGTGCGGCTCGCCAGGGAGTCTGCCGTCACCTCGCTGCCGGACCACTGCAGGAGGAAGTCGTGGATGCTGGCATCTGGCTGCCGTTCCACGAAGCGCTTGCCCACATCGAAGAGCGTCACGAGCGCATCGAGATGAGCGCCGATCTGCTCGGCTCGCGGTCCAGAGCCGAGAGCCGCCTGGCGCCAGGGCTTCGCGAGACCAAGGCGTTCCCAGACGGCGTAGAGCACCTCGTCAGCTGCGATGCTGCGCTGCTGCGCACTGGCCGCCTCGATCTCGCCAGCCACCGCCCGCAGCAGCGATCCGAGCTGCTGCAGAGCCCTGGTCGCGCTCCGCCCGCTGGCGGATCCACCGGTAGCGAGCAGCCGCTCGAACGTCCCGGACGCGGGTGCATCAGGGTCTGTCAGGAGCCGCAACCCTGCGACCCGGGAGACGGCCTCCACGAGGAGGTCGTCCGCCGCCCGGTTTCCACCGGCCGCTATCTCGTCGAGACGGAGCGCTCGGCGAACACGACGGAGCTGCACGGGGTCGATGGCGAAGACTGGCGAGGCGGCGAGCTCTGCGATTGCCTCAGGGTTGAGTTCCTCGGCACCGCTGGCGATGGCAGCGAGCCGGACGACGGCCTGCACTGCCCTGTCTCTCGCGGCGGGGAGAGCCTGCGATGAGCTCGTTGGAACCTCGAGCTTGGCGAGCTGGCGCCTGAGCGACTCGATGCTGCCGCCGCGACGTGTGATGACCGCCATCTCGTCCCACGGAACGTCGAAGAGCAGATGCAGCTCACGGAGGTAGTCGGCGATGCCCCGGCATTCTGCCGCAGAGGAGGCGGCGGCGAAGCGCGCCACCGCCGGTGGGGCGGACGCTGACGATGCGTTTCCGTGCGCCGCCTCTGCTGCCCGGTGCCGTGCCTCACGCTGGACGCCGATGCCCTCGGTGACCCCGCGCACGAACGCCCTCAGCTCCGCACCGCCGCGATGGACGGTGCCGAGCACCAGCCTGATCGGCTCCTCGAGCGCGCCACGAGTCTCTCCGCGCCAATCGGCGGCAAGCTCGGGCCGGGAACCACGGAAGCCGCCCGTCGTGATGTCCGGGTCGCCGAAGGAGATGATGCGGACTCCGCGCAGCGCGAAGGCGGCGAGCAGCCGCCTGCCGGACTCCGTGAATTCCTGCACGTCGTCGACGAGGAGGAGCTTGAGGCCCGCGAAGGTGTCGAGGCGCTCGGCAGAGTGCACGATGCTCACGGCCTCGAGCACGATGCCCGGAGTGTCGAAGGCGTTCGGCTTTGCCTGAGCGACGCTCTCACGGAACTGCCGAGCGAGCGCTGCGGCGCCCGACCACACGGGTCTCAGATGCGCGAGTTCCTCAAGGCGCTCCGGTGTGACGTCGTACTCGGACATCGCAGCCAGGAGATCGCGTACCTCGGCACGAAAACCACGCAGTCCGATGGTCTCCAGCCCAACCGGCGGTGCCCATTCGATCGGCGTCGCGCGCAACTGCGCATCCTCGCTCGCCGCGTGCGCCTCGAGGTCACCCTGGATGAGCTCAGCGAGAATCGTGTCCTCGTCGGCCCCTGTCAGCAGCTGGGGCGCCTGGAGCCCCTGTCTCGCACGATCGGCGCGCACGATCTCGAATGCCACGGATTCCGGAGTGCGCGCCATGGCACCAGGCGTGCTGACCGAGAGGCGCTCCCCGATGACCTCGCGCAGCCGCGCGGCGCTTCGGCGGTCTGGCGTCAGCACGAGGACCTCGGTCGTCTGGAGCCCGTCGACGAGCACGCGCTTGGAGAGCAGCTCGATCAGCGTCGTCGTCTTCCCGGAGCCCGGTGCGCCGACGACGCTGAGGTGAGACGTGCTGTCTGCGTCGAGGACGGCCCTCTGCGTGGCGTCGAGGTGCACGGCGTCGAGTGCGGGTCCTGGAGTCATGCAATCACGGTATCCCGGGGCACCGACATTCGATGCCCTCCCCGGAATTCGCCCAAGGATGCGCACCCGCGTTGCGCCCACGGCGAAAGGAGGAGCCAATGCGAGCGAGCCCCGCATGCTGCCGGTAGCCTTGCCAGACACCCGTTCGCATTCGAAAGGCGCCAAGTGGAAGTTCGCATCGGCATCAAGCACGCCCCACGAGAGCTCTCGTTCGAGACTGACCTCACCAAGGACGACTTCGAGCGCGTCATCGAAGAGGCGGTCACGAAGGACGCAGCGATCGTGAAGCTGCACGACTCGAAGTCTCGGTCCTACCTCGTCGCGACAGCGAGCATCCTCTACGTGGAGCTCTCCGGCGACCAGGCTCGCCGCGTCGGCTTCATCGCGTAGCCCTCCGTCATGGAACTCATGTTCGCTGGCCTCGCGGGCATCCTGCTCGGCGTGGCCGTGCAGTTCGCGGCACCGCACCGTGCCACGCGCGGTCCCGTGCTGCTCCCGGCGCTCGGCGGCATCGTCGCCCTCGTCGTGTGGCAGGCGCTCACGTGGCTTCAGGGCCCAGCGCCCTGGCTCGCCTACGACGGTGGGTGGATCTGGGTCATCACGCTCGCGACCTCGGCGATCGCCACCGTGAGCATCGGATGGTCGCTGAGCAGCCGCCGTCAGCACGACGACGACGACCTCCTGCACCGCCTCAGCCACCTCGGCCGGGCGCAGACGACGTAGGAACGACGAGCAGAAGCTCGTTCGCCACGATGGGCCCCGGTCCTCGATACTCCGAAGGGAGTACACGAGAGCCGGGGCCCATGGGCATGCGCCGTGGCATCACCGCGGCACGAGACCGCTACGCGGCGAGCCCGAGCGTGTTCATGCGGCGCGAGTGGCCCGCGTAGAGCACCGATGCGAGCTTCTCGAGCTGCTCTTCTCCGTCAGGCACGATGGTGTCCCCACTTGTCCCGAGTGGGACATCGAGTGCGAGACGGATCGCGAGCACCGTGTCACCGACGATGCGCCGCCCCCACATGGCCAGACGATCGCCGAGGCCGTCCTCGTAGTGGATGGCCGCCTCGATGACGGGCAGCAGCTGGTCCCGTTCCTCGTCCGTCAGGAACACGGGCGCAAGCGCCTCGCGATAGCTGTTCCCGCCATGCTCGGCGACCTCGCCGAAGAAGTCGCGGAAGAAACCGGAGGAGAGGTGGCAGCTCAGAAGGCGCTGCGCCCAGTCGTGGCCGAGCACTCGTTCCGGGTACCCCGAGAAGTGCTTGGCGGCGTCGCCGATGCGAGCTATCGCGGTCGCCTCCGAGGCCGCATCCGCACCACCGAGCAGAGCCCGGTGCCGCTCGAGAGCCGCATTGGCGGCCGCCCCGATGTGCTGCTTGTTGGCGAGAGCTGGCGCTTCGTTGACGATGGCAGAGAGCTCCTGGAACAGCAGCAGCTCGAGATACGCGGCGCGCGCGACAAGCACATCGACGGGAACCAGCAGGTCTCCCAGCGACGTTGCTGGCTTCGGCGCGGATGCCGGGGCTGCGTCATCCTGAGATCGGTCTCCGCCGCGCCTTCCGAATACTGGCTTCACACGCTCATCCTACGTGCCAGATGACGCGCTCCGTCGCAGCCCCGAGTCGACCGCATGTGCCAGATCTGGGCCCGATTCAACGCCAAGGAGACCGAAATCGTCGCATTCGCTAGACTGTGGCGATGCCGCGACCGCGGCCGTTCGGCGCCCTTCGACCTCCCGGGCGCATCCCACAACTGCAGACAGGGCGTTTCACTCGTGAAGTTCTCCGACCTTTCCATCGATGCCGACATCGTCTCGGCGCTCGAGGGACACGGCATCTCTGAGCCGTTCCCCATCCAGGAGCAGACGATTCCTCTCGCGCTGAGCGGGCAGGACATCATCGGCCAGGCCAAGACCGGCACTGGCAAGACCTTCGGCTTCGGCCTCCCGCTCATCCAGCGACTCGGCCTCGACCCGGCTCACGGGGTCCAGGCGCTTGTCGTCGTGCCGACGCGCGAGCTCGCGGTCCAGGTCTACGAGGACCTCCAGATCGCAGTCTCCGGCCGCTCCACGACCGTCGTCCCGATCTACGGCGGCAAGGCGTACGAGGGCCAGATCGAGCAGCTCAAGGCCGGTGCCCAGATCGTCGTCGGCACACCTGGCCGCCTGCTCGACCTCGCTCAGCAGCGCATGCTCAATCTCTCCAACGTGCGGGAGATGGTGCTCGACGAGGCAGACAAGATGCTCGACCTCGGCTTCCTCTCCGACATCGAGCGCCTCTTCGCGCAGACGCCGGCGACTCGCCACACCATGCTCTTCTCCGCGACGATGCCTGGCCCGATCGTCGCCCTCGCTCGCCGCTTCATGACGAAGCCCATCCACATTCGCGCGACCGATCCAGACGAGGGCATCACGCAGGCGAACATCGAGCACGTCATCTACCGAGCTCACCCGCTCGACAAGGACGAGATGATCGCCCGCATCCTCCAGGCGGAGGGCCGTGGCAAGACGGTCATCTTCACGCGCACGAAGCGTGCCGCCGCGAAGCTCATGGAAGAGCTCACCGACCGTGGCTTCAAGGCCGCAGCGGTGCACGGCGACCTCAATCAGGAGCAGCGCGAGCGAGCGATGGCCGCCTTCAAGGCTGGCAAGAAGGACGTGCTCATCGCGACGGACGTCGCGGCCCGCGGCATCGACGTCGACGATGTCTCGCACGTCATCAACCACACCATCCCGGAGGACGAGAAGGCCTACCTCCACCGTGTCGGGCGTACCGGTCGCGCCGGCAACACCGGCATCGCCGTGACCTTCATCGACTGGGACGACCTGCACAAGTGGGCCCTCATCTCGAAGGCGCTCGAGCTCGGCGCCGAGGAGCCGGTGGAGACGTACTCGTCCTCGCCGCACTTCTACGCCGACATGCGCATCCCAGAGGGCACGAAGGGACGCATCGCTGCCCCCAAGCGCGAGGTGCAGTCTCCTGGCAGCCGCCACAGCTCCTCAGAACGAGGAGAGCGCAGCGAACGCGGCGCCTCCTCTTCCCGAGGATCTTCTGAGCGGCCCGCCCGCTCGCGGTCGCGTCGCCGCAGTGACGACACGAGTGCGGCTCCAGAAGCAGCTGTGCCCGCAGCCGAGTCTGCTGCCGGTGAGCAGGCCGCCGGAGAAGCAGGAGCCGAGCGCCCAGCACGCAGGCGCCGTCGCCGTCGCGGCGGATCTGGCAGCGAGTCCGGCGCTCCTCGCCAGGAGTCGCAGGCCAGCGAGTAGCCACAGCGCACCAGCGAACGGCGCCGAGCATGAGCTCGGCGCCGTTTGCTGTTCCCGCGGAGGATCCGCGCGATGTCTGCGCCCCTCCTGGCCGCTGAGTCGAGAGAGTTAGAGCGGGCTCGCCCCACCGAACACGGGTTCGCTGCCGGTCGCCTGGTCGAGGATGCGCTGCAGCTGCTCGGATGCGGTCGTGTGCTCGCCGAGGCGATTCGGCTTGCCCGCCCCGTGGTAGTCGCTCGATCCCGTGACGATGAGGTCATGTTCAGCTGCGATCTCGAGCAGCAGCTCGCGGCTCTCCGCGTCGTTCTCCCTGTGGCCGACCTCGAGCCCGCCGAGGCCCGCGTGCACGAGCTGCTCGAGGACATCGGGGGCCATGCCACGCTTTCCCCTGGATCCCGGATGCGCGAGCACCGGCACCCCTCCGGCCCGCCGGATGAGCTTCACGGCGTCGACGGGGCTCGGCGCGTAGTGCGCGACGTAGTACCCGCCTCGCCAATGGAGGATCGTCTCGAAGGCCGCAACGCGACTCTCGGCGATCCCCTTCGCGACGAGCGCGTCGGCGATATGCGGACGGCCGACCGTCGCGCCCGGCTCGGTGACGGCGAGCACGTCGTCCCAGTTGAGGTCGTGGTCGCCCCCGATCATCTGCACCATGCGCTCCGCACGAGAGACGCGCGACTCGCGCACCTGCTGCATCTCCGCGAGCATCACCTCGTTGGCCGGATCGATGAGGTAGCCGAGCACGTGGACGCTCGCGTGGTTCAGCTGAGACGAGAACTCGATACCGGGGATGAGCGTCACTCCGGTTTCTCGCGCAGCGGCTCGAGCATCAGCCCAGCCTGCCGTCGTGTCGTGGTCGGTGAGCGCGACGACATCGAGACCCGCCTTCGCCGCCTGCCGGACGACCTCCCCCGGCGACTCTGTGCCATCAGACACCACGGAATGGGTGTGGAGGTCGATGCCAGGCGTGTCGAAGGAGGTCATGCTCCGATCAAAGCACAGGGTGCGGAGGGCCAAACGCCACCTGCCTCCCAGGCTCTCCGCGGTGCGGCGGCTACGCTGAGGCGGTCATGCCGCGTACTTCTCCATCATCACGACGATCCTCCATTGCCGGCTACCGAGCAGCGGGGATCCTCCTCGGGATCGTCGCGCTCGCCGCCGCGATCGTGCTCGGCTGGCCGCAGCTGCTCGACCTGCAGCGGGCGCCCCTCGTCGCGCAGGCGATCTCGTTCCGGTTGCCCGTGGCGATCGGCGCGACAGCCATCATGCTGCTGCTGCTCATTCCTGTCCTCGCGTCTCGAAAGGCGCGCGCGGTGCTCGGAATGACGACGCTCGTGATCGCGCTGTTCGTCGCATCCACCGCGGCGGTGCTCGTGAGCCGGGGGCTCGGTTCTCCCGTCGCAGCTGGCGATTCGCCCGAGAGCATCAACATCCTGAGCTGGAACACGCGCGGCGACGCGCCCGGCTCGCCGTCTATCGCGGAGCTCGCCATCGAGGTCGGAGCGGACGTCGTCGTGCTCCCCGAGACGACAGAAGAGCTCGGCGTGGAGATCGCGGCGCAGATGTCCGAGGCCGGGTCCCCGATGTGGGTGCACACCCACACGATCGACGAGGACTACAAGGCAACCTCGACGACGCTCCTCATCTCCCCCGACCTCGGCGACTACGAGGTCGTGACCGACAGGGGCGACACGAGCACGCTGCCGACTGTCATCGCGGTGCCGGTGGATGGTGACGGCCCGACGATCATCGCGGCCCACCCCGTCTCCCCCACGCCGGGGAACATGAGTTCCTGGAACGCCGACCTGGAATGGCTCGCGACGCAGTGCTCGAGCAACACGATCGTCGCCGGGGATTTCAACTCGACGCTCGATCATCTCTCCGGGCTCGGCGCAGACGATTCGAGTCAGCTCGGCGCGTGTGCAGATGCCGCGCTCTCCACCGGAAACGGCGCCGTCGGCACGTGGACGGCCGGCGTCCCACCCCTGCTCGGGGCGAACATCGACCGAGTGATGGCGACGTCGGAGTGGAGCGTCACGGGCTTCGAGGTGCTCCTCTCGCGCGATTCCGCCGGCAGCGACCACCGCCCGGTCTTCGCGCAGCTGACTCCAGCTGGCGCAAGTTGAGGCTCTCCCTCCGTCGAGTCCTGGAGCGCTGACCGCCCCGTCCAGTTTTCCGCGCGAGAATGTCTGGGTGACTATCTCCGACCGCGCCAGCACCCTGTCCGCCACCGACTCAGCCTCCGAGAACGGGCGCGAGGCCGTAGAGACTGCCGAAGGCCTCGAGCCCGGCGGAGCGCCCGCGAACGAGAACCGCAGCACGACGCCGAAGAGCGACGCGTTCCGCACGCAGATCATGCGGGGCTGGGCGGAGCGTGACGAGCTGCTCCCTGAAGCCCGCGTCTCCGTGGCGACGGCGGCTGCGCACCGCGATGCGATCTCGGCGCGCCACCGCGGCGCACGACTCGTCATTCCGGCGGGAGTCCTCAAGCAGCGCTCGAACGACACCGATTACCGGTTCCGCGCGCACTCCGCCTTCTCGCAGCTGACCGGCTGGGGCTCCGACGCAGAGCCCGGCGCGGTCCTGGTCCTGGACCCCAGCGACGACGGGCATGACGCGACCGTGTACTTCCGGGAGCGTGCGGGCCGCGACAGCGACGAGTTCTACGCGAACTCCGAGATCGGCGAGTTCTGGATCGGGCCGCGGCCGTCGCTCGCGCAGACGGCCGCCGACCTCGACGTCGCCGCGCGCGACCTCGCCGAGGTCTCCGAACTCGGCCTCGTGACGGACGCACGCACGCTGGTGCTCCGCGAGGCCGACCCGAGCCTCGCGACCCGCGTCGACGAGGCACGTCGCACCATGTCGCTCCCCGATGCCGAGTTCGACGCGCTCCTCGCGGACGATGCGCTCCTCGCACAGGACCTCAGCGAGCTGAGGCTCGTGAAGGACGCGTACGAGGTGGGGCAGATGCGCGAGGCGGTCGCTGCAACTGCTGCCGGCTTCGACGACATCGTCGCCTCGCTCGCGCGAGCTGCCGAGCACCCGCGCGGTGAGCGCATCGTCGAGGGCGTCTTCCAGGCGAGGGCACGCCTCGAGGGCAACGATGTCGGCTACGACACGATCGCCGCATCCGGAAGTCACGCGTGCATCCTCCACTGGACGAAGAACTCGGGTGCGGTCCGCGATGGCGACCTGATCCTCGTGGACGCGGGAGTCGAGGTCGACTCGCTCTTCACGGCCGACATCACGCGCACGATCCCCGTCTCTGGTCGGTTCACCGACGAGCAGCGCCTGGTCTACGAGATCGTGCTCGAGGCTGCCGACGCGGCCTTCGCGATCGTCCGCCCCGGCATCACGTTCCGCACGATCCACGACACCGCGATGGAGGTCATCGCCAGGCGCACGCAGGCACTCGGCATGCCGCTCGGGCTCGGTGAGACGGACCCCGCAGAGCAGCTGTACCGCCGGTACATGGTGCACGGCACAAGCCACCATCTCGGCATCGACGTCCACGACTGCGCAAAAGCGCGCCGCGAGCTCTACCTCGATGGCGTGCTGGAGGAGGGCATGGTCTTCACGATCGAGCCGGGCCTGTACCTGCAGCCGGATGACCTCACGGTCCCGGAGCAGCTCAGGGGCATCGGCGTGCGCATCGAAGACGACATCGTCGTCACGGCCGACGGCGCAGAGAACCTGTCGTCGGGCATCCCGCGCACCGTCGCCGACGTGGAGGCGTGGTTCGCGAGACGCGGCGCCCAGTAGCCAGGCGTCGACGCCGCCGGGGTCAGGAGCTCGAGCTTGACCCCGAGCGGTCCTGCGCGGCCTGCTCTGCGCGCTTCTCGCGCTCGAGGCGGCGCATCTCTGCCTGCGCCTCGGCGTAGGTTCGGCGGGGAGCGGCTGGCTCCTGTGCCTCGGCGGCGGGAGCTTCGCCGGACTGCTGCGGGACAGTGCCGGGCCCAGACGGCCGCTGCTCGACAGCGGGCGCAGTGACCGGGGCCTGCTGTGGCGCCTGCTGCGGCGCGGGCGTGCCGACCTGCGCCTGCGTACCCAGGAGACCGCGCGCCCTGCCCGCGTGCTCACGGGGGACGACGACGTCGAAGTGGGTCGCGACCACCTGCATGACGGAGGTGAACTGCCTGCGCTGCGGGTTCACCGCGTAGCCGATGACGCTCCAGATCACAGAGAAGCCGATGGCAACGGGCAGGATCGCGATGAGTGTCTCGAAGCCGACGCCCGGCGTCACGATGAGCACGAGGAGTCCGACGAAGAGGCCGAGCATGACGCCGGTGCCGACCGCACCCAGGGCCGCCTTGCCGAAGGACATCCGGCCAGTGACCCGCTCGACGGTCCGCAGGTGGCTGCCCAGGATTGAGACCGTCGAGACGGGGAAGTCCTGCTTGGCAAGACCGTCCACGACGGAGCGGGCGGCCTCGTAGCTGTCGAGGCTCGCGATCACGTCGCCCTCTGGGACCTTCGGGAACCGGCTGCGGGCGCCACGTGTCGTCGTGCCTGGAGATGTCATGACGCCATTCTCTCAGCACGGCACAGCGAAATGCGGTCGGCGAGTCACATGTTCGCTGTTGGCTGGCGAGCAGTCAGGGGCGACTACCATTGGCGCGTGAGCGTCTCCAAGGTCTTTACTGCGCGTCTTTCCGCGTGCCCCGTCTTCGACGAAGACGGCGACCGCATCGGCAAGGTCCGCGATGTCATCGTCGAGTACCGCGCAGCGCACTCCCCCAGAGTCAACGGCCTCGTCGTCGAGACGAAGAGCAAGCGACTGATCTTCATCCCCATCCGCCAGGTCGAGTCGATCGGCTCCGGGCAGATCGTCGTGAGCGGCGAGATCGACTCACGCCCGTTCGTGCAGCACGGTCAGGAAGTTCGTGTGCTCGCGGACCTCGCCGACCGCTCCGTGACGTTCAACGACGGCACGGCAACCGGCACCATCGAGGACGTCCAGATCGAGGAGGACGCGCAGGGCTACTGGAACGTCGGCCAGCTCTTCGTGCGCCTGCCGCGCAAGAGCAAGCAGCTCTTCGGCACCGGCCCGACGCGCTTCGCGGCCTGGGATGAGGTCACGCCTGAGCTGACCATCGGCGAGCAGCACGCGGCGACGCAGTTCCTGACGGCACACTCCGACATGAAGCCGAGCGACTTCGCGACGGCGCTTCTCGATCTGCCGGATGCACGCCTCAAGGAGGTGGTGAGCATGCTGCCTGACGAGCGGCTCGCAGATGTGCTCGAGGAGATGCGAGAGTCCGACCAGGTCAACATCATCGAGTGGCTCGATGAGGAGCATGCGGCCGACGTGCTCGACAAGATGCAGCCGGATGACGCCGCCGACCTCGTCGCGAAATTGGACGCGGTCAAGAGCGAGGCGCTCCTCCAGCGCATGGACCCCGAGGAGGCGGAGGAAGTGCGCATGCTCCTCGAGTTCGCCCCTGACACGGCGGGTGGCCTCATGACCACCGATCCCGTCATCCTGCCCGGAGACGCCACGGTGGCTGAAGCGCTCGTGCTCATCCGCCGCAAGGATCTCCCGGCAGCCCTCGCCACGAGCGTGTTCGTGACGCTCTCCCCCTACGAGCCGCCGACGGGCCGCTACCTCGGCCTGGTCCACTTCCAACGGCTCCTGAGATACCCGCCGCATGAACGACTCGACACGATCCTCGACCGTGAGATGGAGCCAGCGCCCACCACGATGCGGGACGCCGAAGTAGCGCGCGTGCTCGCGAGCTACGACCTCGTCGCGCTCCCCGTCATCGACGAGGCCCACCGCCTTGTGGGCGTCGTGACGATCGACGATGTCCTCGACCACCTCCTCCCAGAGGACTGGCGACAGGTCGACGCTGAAGGCGAGGTCGTTCCGAGTCGCGTCTCGCAGCGCGTCGGAACGAAGCGCGTCGTCACCGCCCCCGCGAACTCCCCAGCCGCCCGGAGGACTCATGGCACGTCGTGAAGACGATCTCGAGCGCCCCAAGGTGAAGGGCCCCCACCTCAGGCGGCCGCGCCCGAAGCCCAGGCGCGACTCGCGCGGGGACGACTCCGAGAACCGCGACCACGAGCGCAGCGATGCGTTCGGCCGCGGCATGGAGGCGTTCGCTCGCGCCATGGGCACGCCTGCGTTCCTCGTCGGCTTGTCCCTGTTCGTCGTGTTCTGGGTGGTGTGGAACTCGATGGCGCCCATCGAGCTCCGCTTCGACTCAGCGGACCTCGGCTTCATCGCGTTGACCCTCATGCTGTCCCTGCAGGCCTCGTACGCGGCCCCCATGCTGTTGCTCGCACAGAACCGCCAGGACGACCGCGACCGCGTGCAGATCGCCCAGGATCGCCAGCGCGCTGAGCGCAACTCGGCAGACCTCGAGTACCTCGCTCGCGAGATCGTCGCTCTCCGTGTCCTCACGAAGGACCTCGCTTCCAAGGACTTCATCCGAGCCGAGCTGCGCGCCCTGCTCGAGGACATCGAGGATCTCGACGACCCTGACGAGGACGGCTCCGAGACCATCTCGCGTCAGGAGCAGCGCGTGAGCGACTCCGCGCGGCGCCGGGCGGAAGCCATCCGAGACAGGAAGCGCGCGGCCAAGTCGGCAGAAGAGCAGGTGTGAACGGCGTGGCTCTCGCCGAGGACATCTGGAGTGCGCTGGGAAAGGTCAGCGACCCGGAACTGCGTCGACCGCTGACGGAGCTCGGCATGATCGAGCGCGTCGACGAGCGCGCTGACGGCTCGGTCGAGGTCGAGCTGCGGCTCACGATCGTCGGCTGCCCAGCTGCGCGCCAGATCGAGCGCGACGTGAGATCCGCGATCGAGTCCGTCCTCGAGGACGCACCGTATGAACTCGAGGTCGGTGTCATGACGCGCGAGCAGCGGACGGCGCTCACGGAGCGGCTCCGCGGCTCGCGGGCCGGACGCGTGCATCCGTTCGGCCGCGACTCGCTGACACGTGTCATCGCCGTCACGAGCGGCAAGGGCGGCGTCGGGAAGTCGACCGTCACCGCGAATCTCGCAGCAGCGTTCGCTCGCCGCGGCCTGAGCGTGGGCCTCATCGACGCGGATGTGCACGGCTACTCGATTCCTGGCCTGTTCGGCCTGGGCGACGACGTCTCCCCGACACGCATCGGCGACATGATCGTGCCGCCAGAGGCGCATGGGGTGAAGCTCATCTCGATCGGCATGTTCCTCGGCGACGACTCGCAGGTCGTCGCCTGGCGCGGCCCGATGCTGCATCGCACCATCGAGCAGTTCCTCACCGACGTGTACTTCGGCGACCTCGATGTGCTGCTGCTCGACCTCCCACCCGGGACGGGTGACATCGCGATCTCTCTCGGCCAGCTGCTCCCCGGCGCAGAGGTCGTGGTGGTCACGACGCCGCAGGCAGCCGCCGCGGAGGTGGCGTGGCGTTCCGGTGCATTGGCGAGGAAGACCGGCCAGCGGGTCGTTGGCGTCATCGAGACGATGTCGCCGTTCGAAGCTGCGGATGGGACGCTCGTCACCCTCTTCGGCGAGGGAGGCGGCAGGGCCGTCGCCACTCGTCTGAGCGAGGAGGGCTCCCCGGTCGAGTTGCTCGCGGAGGTGCCCGTGAGCCAGCCGCTGCGCGAGTCAGGCGACGCGGGGACACCGCTGCTCGCCGAAGTCCCGAGCAGCCCCGCCGGCTCCGCCCTGCAGCGCGCGGCGGATGCCCTCCTCGCTCAGCCGCGAGGGCTCAACGGCCGCAGGCTCCCGGTCTCGCTCGTCTAGCTGTCCATCCAGCGTGGTTCCTGCCCTCGAGCGGAGAGCGGAGAGCGAAGCGCAGGCGTCGCGCTGCGTCAGGTCGCCTCGACATCGAACGGCACGGGGCCGACCACGGCTGGCGCCGGGAGAGCGCTCGCTGCCCAGCTCGGTCGCGAGGCACCCCCGAGCGCTGCGGCCGCGCCGCCAACGGCGACTGCGCCAGCAGCATCAGCAGGGGCGGAAGCGGCGTTCACCTGAGCTGGCTCCGGTGCCGCGGGCTCGTCTTCGGAGAGCAAGGCATCGCGGATGATGCGACGAGGGTCGTACTGCCGAGGATCGAGCTTGCGCCAATCGACGTCGGCGAAGTCGTCGCCCATCTCCTCTTTCATGCGCGACTTCGCATTCGTCGAAGCTCCACGGAGCCACTTGACCGCATCAGCGAGACGCTCGGCAGCTTTCGGGAGCTTGTCGGGACCGATGATGAAGGCCGCGATAATGCCGATCAACAGCAACTTCTCAAACGTCAGCCCAAACACCGTCCCATCATAGGCTCTGGGACGCGCCGGCGCGGCACTCGCGAGACGCACGCCGCGACTCGGCATTCGAGCCTCGAAGCCTCAGCCGACGCTAGTCTTGAAGAATGTCTGAACTGGAGCTCAGCTCGCGGTACATCAACGAGCGAATCGTGGACGATGCTCTCGTCCGGGATGCTCGTCAGCTGACTCTCGAGCTTGGCCTGCCGCTCGCCTCGGCCGCAACCGCCGCTCACCTCACGTTCGTCGCGGCCGCGACCGGCGCGTCCACCATCATCGAGATCGGCACGGGCGCGGGCGTCCTGACGCACGCCGTCTGGCGAGGCGCACCGAGCTCGACGATCACCTGCATCGATGCAGAGCCCGAGTACCTCGGTCACGCGCGTCGACTCCTGATCTCGGCGGGCGCGCGAGGCGCGAGTCTGCGATTCATCACGGGCCATCCGCAGGATGTGCTCCCGCGCATGACGGAGGGCGGGTACGACCTCGTCGTCATCGGCGGCGACGTCGCCCATATCGGAGCGCACCTGCAGCACGGACTTCGCCTGATCCGTTCCGGGGGCACGATCATCGCCCTCGGAGCCCTCAACGGAGGCAAGGTGGCCTCACCCGCCCGCCGGGACGCGCTGACGAGCGGGCTGAGGGCCCTCTACTCCGAGTTCGACCTGCAAGACGACCTGCGACTCTCCCTGCTGCCCCTCGATGGTGGGATCCTGCAGCTCACGAAGCTGCGGTAAGCACGCTGGGTGCTCGCAGAAGAAGGGCGTCGACCGAATGGTCGACGCCCTTCTCTTCGTGCGAAACGGCGGTTCGCCGACGACTGCGCTCAGCGCCTCGCGAAGCACGCGGGCCTCGTCGTCGTTGACGGACACCACGAGGCGTCCGCCACCCTCGAGGGGTACACGGACGATGATCAGCCGTGTTTCGCGGATGGCTTCCATAGGTCCGTCACCAGTACGCGGTTTCATCGCGGCCATAATTGCGCCTCCAAGATTTGTGCAGTGTCTCCCTAGTATCCCAAATTCGTGGACGGAGTGTGCATTCGGCCCTCCGGAATGTGAAAAGTCGCGGGCATAAATCACGCTGACTTGCGAGGAAACGACGCGGGGAACGGCCAGAAGCGAGGTGTAGCGTCGGTTTTCGTTGGTGCCGATGGCATCTCCTGCTCTAGCCAGACGATCGAAAGGACCTCCCGTGGCTGAATACACGCTTCCCGACCTTCCATACGACTACGCGGCACTCGAGCCCCACATCTCAGCCAGGATCATGGAACTTCACCATGACAAGCACCACGCCACCTACGTCAAGGGCGCCAACACGGCACTCGAGCAGATCGCTGAGGCGCGTGACAGCGGCAACCTCGCCAACATCAACAAGCTCGAGAAGGACCTCGCCTTCAACCTCGGTGGACACGTCAACCACAGCGTCTTCTGGACCAACCTCTCGCCGGAGGGCGGGGAGCCGGAAGGCGGCATCAAAGACGCCATCGACGAGCAGTTCGGCGGCTTGGACAAGTTCCAGGCGCAGTTCACCGCGGTCGCGCTCGGCGTCCAGGGCTCCGGCTGGGCCGTGCTCGGCTACGACCAGACCGGCGGCAACCTGACCACGTTCCAGCTCTTCGACCAGCAGGGCAACATACCGTTCGGGGTCACTCCCCTCCTGCAGCTCGACGTGTGGGAGCACGCCTACTACCTCGACTACCAGAACGTGCGGGCCGACTACATCAAGGCGTTCTGGAACATCGTGAACTGGAAGAACGTCGGCGAGCGCCTCGACGCAGCTCGCAGCTGACACGACACGCACCTGAACAGACGGCGATCGCCGCATCCGAGGTCGGATGCGGCGATCGTGCTCTGTAGGTCAGGCGGTGGTCAGCCCTTCGCGATGGCGAGGACCTGTTCGAGCGCTGCGACACACTGACCGTCGTGCTCGCGCGTGATCGTCACGACAGTCCTGCCCTCGACGTAGTGGCAGATATCCGCGTTGACCGTCTCACCGTGCACGAGGTCGTCGAGGAGATAGACGGTGCCGTTGCCAAGCGGCTGGGTTACGTACGCCGTGCTGCCGAGGCTCTGCCCCTCGGCCGAGCTCTCGAACTCGTCGAACGTCGCCGCCGCGTCGAAGTCCTCGCTCCCGGGAATGGTCGCGATGTGCAGCGTCGTGGCGCGCGATTTCTGCTCGGCCGATTTCGTCGGCATCCAGCTGCAGACGCCGTCGTTGGCTTCCCCGAGCTGGATGAACTTGTCTCCCTGGGGCCCGAAGAAGATCGACCGGAAGGTCACGAGCTCCGGGGGCAACAGGTCTGAGCCCAGAGCGTCCGTGAACTGAGGGCACCGATCAGCCGAGTCGGTCGAGGGCACGGCCCCCGTCACAGCTGTCGACTGCGTTGCCTCGGGCTGGAACGTCGCAGTTTCCGTGGGCTCCTGAGTCACTGAGGGTGCCGTGGTTGATGACGACGTGCTCGTCGGAGCCACCTCCCCTTGTGTCGCCTGGCACCCAGACAGCGCCAGCATGCCAACCGTCGCGATGACGGTGATCCGTCCAGCCCCGAGTCGTTCCATTTCGCTCTCCCCCTGTGTCGTATCGACGCTCGCGCGCCGGTGCTGCCGTATGCACTCAAGGTAGGGGTTGACCTGGGGTTTCGTCGCTCGAAACGGTAACGCTCGGGCTACAGAACGGCGACATTTTGGACCGGGCTAAGCGGGTGTCCAGTCTCCTTCGACCGTGTACCAGCAGACGTACAGCCAGAGCAGCTGACCCGCGAGCATGAGGACGACGACGCCGACCCGGTAGAGCGGGGACTTCGGGATCGCGATCGCGCCGAGCACGGGGAACATCGGCATGAGCAGTCGGAAGGTGCTCGACTGCGGGAAGAACACGGCGAACAGGTACGTGAAGTAGCTCAGGAGCCAGATGCGAATCTCTATCCCCAGCCTACGCATGATCGGAAGCGCGATGGCACCGACCACGACGAAGACGAAGAGCACGACGATGACCGCCCCGATCGGCTGGCCGAACCAGAAGGTCGAACCGTGGAACCACCCGGTGAACGGCTCGAGCTCGATGGGCCCCGTGTAGTGGATGCGCCACGCGAGTTCCGTGTCGATGTACGCGGACGGCTCGCCGGTGACGGCCCACGCGATGAGGAGCCAGCCGAAGCCCGCGATCGCCGAGAGCAGGCCGGCAATCATGACCTTGATGACCTCGGGGCGCGGGAACGGCTCGCGACCCTTCGCGTGCATCCACCAGCGGGCGAGGAAGTAGAGGCCGAGCGTCATGGCCCACGCGAGCCCCGTGGGACGCGTGAACGAGGCGAGGACGATCACGGGGAGCATCACCAGCCACTGTCGCTTGATGAGCAGGTACAGCAGCACGGCGACGAAGAAGCTCTGCGCGCTCTCTGCGTAGCCGAGCTGAAGCAGCGGGCTCGTCGGCGCGATGCAGAAGAGCAGCGTCGCGAAGGCTGTCGTGCTCTTGTCGACCACAAGCGCGAGGGTGCGGTTGAAGACCCAGGCCGCCGCGAACCCGAACGCCGTCGCGACGAGCACGGAGGCCACGTCCCACGGAAGCGTGGTCGCGAGCATGAGTCCGCGAACCAGGACCGGGTAGAGCGGCATGAACGCCCAGGCGTTCTCGGTGACCTGGCCCTCTTCATTGCGGGGCAGCTCACTCGAGTAGCCGTACGGTCCGGTCGCGATGCGCTCGAACCAAGCCGAGTCCCAGAGGTTCGAGTAGGTCCACAGGTCGGGTTTCGCGGGCGACTGCCAGGTCTCCTGCTGCTGGGATGCGAAGGCCAGCAGGAACACGGTCGTCACGACCCGAGACGCGAAGAAGATGATGGCGACCTGCGCCAGAGCCGGAAGGCGACTCCAGTAGTAGGAGAAGTATGTCGGCCTGGTGTCCGCGGCGACCGTGAACTCCTCGCGTCCCGTCCTCGCTAGCGTGAGGTCAGCCACGTCCGGAGCCCCTCCTCGACGCGCGTGATCTCGGAGAGCAGCACGCGTTCGTCGTCGGCGTGCGCCTTGAGCGGATCGCCCGGACCGTAGTTCACTGCGGGGATGCCGAGCGCCGAGAATCTGGCCACATCGGTCCACCCGTACTTGGGCTTCGCCGAGGCCCCGACAGCCTCCAAGAACCCGCGAGCAAGAGGAGCGTCGAGGCCGGGCCTGGCGGCGGGCGAGCGGTCGACGAAATCGAGCTCGAAGTCGCCGAACCATGCTCGGAGCTTCGCTTCGGCCTCTTCGAGCGTCTTGTCGGGAGCGAAGCGGTAATTGACGTGCACGACGCACTCGTCCGGGATGACGTTGCCGGCGATCCCGCCGGAGATGCGGACCGCGTTGAGCCCCTCCCGGTAGTCGAGGCCCTCGACCGCCACGGTCGCGGGCTCGAACTCCGCCAGCCTCTCGAGGATGGGCGCGGCCTTGTGGATGGCGTTCTCCCCCACCCACGCGCGGGCCGAGTGCGCGCGCTTGCCCCTGGTCCGGACGTCGACCCGAATGGTGCCGTTGCATCCTCCCTCGACCTCGCCCTTCGTCGGCTCACCGAGGATCGCGAAGTCAGCGGCCAGGAGCTCTGGGCGGGCATCTGCGAGCAGTCCGAGTCCGTTCAGATCGGACGCGACCTCCTCGTTGTCGTACCAGATCCAGGTGACGTCGACAGCGGGCTGCACGAGCTCAGCTGCCAGCCTCAGCTGCACAGCGACTCCGGCCTTCATATCGACCGTGCCGCGCCCCCAGAGGTACTCCCCGGCCGGGGTGTTCGGCACGTCGGCCGCGGCCTGCTCCGGAGAGAGGACCTCGAGCCGCGTCGGGAGGTTGTTGTTGATGGGCACGGTGTCGATGTGCCCGGCGATGGCGACCCGCTGGGCACGCCCGAGCGAGGTCCTCGCGACGATGGTGTTGCCGAGCCGCTGCACCTCGAGATGCGCGAACGGAGCCAGGGCCGCCTCGATCGTGTCGGCGATCGTCGCCTCGTCGCCGGAGACAGACGAGATGTCGCACAGCACGCGCGTGAGCTCGGTAGAGGGTCGAGTCAGATCGAGGGTGTCGGCACTCGCGAAGGAAGACATGGGTTCAAGCCTAAGTGCTCGGCGAGAGCACAGCGCGGTGCCCGCGCGGGCCCTTCCCTGGGTAGCCTGGAGCGCATGACCAACGATGCACCCACCTCCCACGACCAGCGGACAGCTTGGGGCGACGGCCTCGCCACGATCACCAACGACGGACAGGTGCTCGACGCCTGGTTCCCGACTCCCGCACTCGGCCCGCTGCCAGAGGGCCGCGACCCGCACATCTCCCCCGCGAGCTTCGCCGCGCTCTCCTACGACGACGAGCGTCGCCAGGTGCAGGTCAGCCCCGTCACGGTGACCGTGCAGCTCGATGAGCCGGTCGAGAGCGTCGTCGACGCCTACCTGCGCTTGCACCTGCTGAGCCACCTCATCGTCGAGCCGAACAGCATCAACCTCGACGGCATCTTCGGCCACCTGCCGACCAACGCCTGGACCAACGTCGGCCCCATGCGACCCGATCTGGCAGCCTCCTCGCGCGCCATCCTGCAGCGCGAGGGCATCCAGGTCTACGCGATCGACAAGTTCCCCCGACTCCTCGACTACGTGATGCCAGCGGATGTGCGCATCGCCGACGGCGGACGAGTCCGACTCGGCGCGCACCTCGCGCCCGGCACGGTCGTCATGCACGAGGGCTTCGTCAACTTCAACGCCGGCACGCTGGGCCGCTCGATGGTGGAAGGGCGCGTCTCGCAGGGTGTGGTCCTTGGAGCAGGCAGCGACATCGGCGGAGGGGCGTCCATCATGGGCACGCTCTCCGGTGGCGGCAAGGAGCGCATCCGCATCGGCGAGCGTGCTCTGCTCGGTGCGAACTCGGGCATCGGCATCTCCCTCGGGGATGATTCGATCGTCGAGGCCGGCCTCTATGTGACGGCAGGCACGAAGGTCTCGCTCATCGGTCAGAGCGACCCTGACGGTCAGATCGGCGAACCGCAGTCGGTCAAGGCATCGGCGCTCTCCGGCGTCCCGAACCTGCTGTTCCGCCGGAACTCGGTCAATGGAGCGGTGGAGGCACTCGCTCGGACCGGAGCAGGCATCCAGCTCAACGACGCCCTGCACGCCTGAGCCGGAGCCCCTTCAGGCGACCACCCGAACCTGCAGGCGACAAGCCTGGAGACAGAACAACACTCCCCGCTGGCCACCTGTCGTGCGGCTCGAGCGGGGAGTGTCTTGTTCGATCAGAGTAGAACGCGTGCCGTCGCAGCGGAACCCCTCACAGGGGATTCCAGGCTGCGACGGCACGCGTCACGTCAGCGCCTGGTCGCGTCGTCAGAGCAGCTGGAAGCCCCGGTTCTCGGGGTAGTGGCGCTCGGGCTCACCGATGTACAGCTGCTGCGGGCGCCCGATCTTGGTCTTGGCGTCAGCGTTCGCCTCACGCCAGTGCGCGAGCCAACCGGGAAGGCGCCCGATGGCGAAGAGGACCGTGAACATGCGCGTGGGGAAGCCCATCGCCTTGTAGATGAGGCCCGTGTAGAAGTCGACGTTCGGGTAGAGGCTTCGCTCTTTGAAGTAGTCGTCGTTCAGCGCGACCTGCTCGAGCTGCGTGGCGAGCTCGAGGAGCGGGTCGTTGACGCCGAGGGCCGCGAGCACTTCGTCGGCAGACTCCTTGACGAGCTTCGCGCGCGGGTCGTAGCTCTTGTAGACACGGTGCCCGAACCCCATGAGGCGCACACCGTCTTCCTTGTTCTTCACCCGCTCGACGAAGCGGTCGACGCCCTCGCCGGATTCCTGGATCTGCGCGAGCATCTTGAGCACGGCCTCGTTGGCGCCGCCGTGCAGCGGGCCGTTGAGGGCGCTGATGCCGGCGGAGATCGAGGAGTACATGTTCGCCTCGGTCGATCCGACGAGGCGCACCGTCGAGGTGGACGCGTTCTGCTCGTGGTCGGCGTGCAGGATGAGGAGACGTTCGAGTGCCTTCGAGAGGACCGGGTTGACCTCGTACGGCTCCGCGAGGTTGCCGAAGTTGAGCTTGAGGAAGTTGTCGACGAAGTCGAGCGAGTTGTCCGGGTACAGGAACGCCTGGCCGATGCTCTTCTTGTGCGCGTAGGCCGCGATAACCGGGATCTTCGCGAGGAGACGAATGGTCGACTGCTCGACCATCTCGGGGTTGTGCACGTCGAGCGAGTCCTCGTAGTACGTGGAGAGCGCGTTGACGGCACTCGACAGCACGGACATCGGGTGCGCGTGCGGCGGCAGTGCCGTGAAGAAGCGCTTGAGGTCCTCGTGCAGGAGCGTGTGGTGGCGGATACGGTCGGTGAAGTTCTCGTACTCGGACTCGGTCGGGAGCTGACCGTAGAGGAGCAGGTACGCGACCTCGAGGAAGCTCGACTTCGAGGCGAGCTCCTCGATCGGATAGCCACGGTAGCGAAGGATGCCGTTGGCACCATCGATGTAGGTGATCGCCGACTTCGTCGACGAGGTGTTGACGAAGCCCTGGTCGAGCGTGGTGTACCCGGTCTGCTTCATGAAGGTCGAGATGTCGACCGCGTCAGCGCCTTCGGTCGCACGCAGGACGGGGAACTCCGCTGTCCTGTCGCCGATCCTGAAGGTGGCCGAGTCCGCCTCGTGCTGGTGGGCCTCAGCCTGCTTGTGCTGTTCAGTCACAGATCCTCCTCGAGCGGGTGGGGGATGCTCCCCGGCGAGCACGCAGAACGCGCAGTGTCCTCATAGCCTAATCGGTCGACCAGGTGACTATGCGAATCCACAACGAAACCCGCGATGTGCTGTGTGTTATCTACTGGGCTTTCGCGGAATGGTCACGACTGGCCGCGCGGAGCCGCGCTGCGGCCTCGTCGATCTGGTCGTCGGTGGCCGTCAGGGAGACCCGAACGTGCCGCCCACCAGCCTCGCCGTAGAAGACCCCTGGGCCGCCGATGATGCCGAGACCGGCCAGCTCATCGATCGTGGTCCAGGAGTCGGCGCCCTTGGTACCCCAGAGGTACAGGCCCGCCTCGCTGTGCTCGATGCGCAGCCCCCAGGCCTCGAGCGCCGGCAGCAGCACTTCTCGGCGGCGACGATAGCGGTTGTACTGGTCGACAGCATGCTCGTCGTCGCCCAGAGCCGTCGCGACAGCCGCCTGTACGGGTGCAGGAACGATGAGTCCGGCGTGCTTGCGTGCCACGAGAAGCCGGGAGATGAGGGCGGCGTCGCCCGCCACGTAGGCGGCACGGTAGCCCGCGAGGTTCGAGCGCTTCGACAGCGACGAGCAGGCGAGGATGTTCGTCAGGTCACCGCCATTGACTCGCTCGTCGAGGATGCTCGGGATGCGCTCCCCCGCCCATTCATCCCAGCCGAGTTCGGCGTAGCACTCGTCGTTGATGATGACTGCCCCGAGCTCACGAGCGCGCTCGACCGCAGCTCTGAGCTCGTCGACGCCGAGCACTCGCCCGTCCGGGTTCCCAGGACTGTTGAGCCAGACGAGCTTCGTCGAGTCCGGCCACGCGGCGGGGTCATCGCCCGCGACCCCGTTCGCCCCCGCGAAGACGGCGCCGATCTCGTACGTCGGGTACGCGCGGGCAGGGTAGACGACCGTGTCCTCGACACCGAGGCGCAGGAAGAACGCAGCTGTGGCCACGAACTCCTTGGAGCCGACCGTGAGCATGGTGTTCGCCCGCTCGAGGCCGGCGACTCCCCTGCTCCTGGCGAACCAGGCGACCACAGCGTCCCTGGCCTCGCTGGTGCCGATCGTCGTCGGGTACGAGTGGGCGTCCGCATGCTCCCGCAAGGCCGTGCGGACGATCTCGGGTGTCGGGTCGACGGGAGAGCCGATGGAGAGGTCGACGGCCCCACCAGGGTGCGCCTTCGCGCGCTCGATGTACGGGGTGAGCTGATCCCACGGGTAGTCGGGGAGCTCCCCGAGCGTCACGCGCCCTCCCCCTGCGGTTCGAGCGCAGCGATGAGCGGGTGGTCGTGGTGGATCACACCGACCTTGGCGGCACCCCCGGGTGAGCCGATCTCGCTGAAGAAGTCGACATTCGCGGTGTAGTACTCACTCCACTCGTCCGGCAGGTCGTCTTCGTAGTAGATGGCCTCGACAGGGCAGACGGGCTCGCAAGCTCCGCAGTCGACGCATTCGTCCGGATGGATGTAGAGCATCCGATCGCCCTCGTAGATGCAGTCGACGGGGCATTCATCGATGCAGGCCCGGTCTTTCACGTCGACACAGGGAAGGGCGATGACGTAGGTCACTGAGGTGACTCCTCCAAGTTCGTTTGCGATCTCTCATCGTACCCGCCACGGACGGGAGCCGTCCCCGATCTGCGACTCGGGAGCTCCGGCCAGAAGGCGCAAGCGGCCGCGACGAGGGAGGCGAGCGCAAGCCAGGCGATCCCGAATGCGTCACCGACGACGACGACGCTCGAGCCGGGATTCCACAGGCCGAGCCCGCCGACAGCGACGACGACCCCGACGGCGAAACCGGTCGTCATCCACCGGTCGACCAGATAGAGGCGAAGGCCGATGCCGAGGCACAGGATGCACACGAGGCCGAGCACGATGCCCACCCACAGCGTGGTGTCGAAGAGCTCGACACGCCCGCGATGGAGGAACGTCGTGACCGTGCCGACGATGAGGCCGAAAAGCGCGTAGAGCAGCGCACCGAGGATTCGCTCCCCGGTTCGCTGCTCTACAACGGGCTGTTCGATGACTTCCGTCATACGACCTTAATCTTCACCGCGAACCGTGGAGGCTCGCACGTTCGACTACTGCTTCTTGGCGCGCGACGTCGCACGTGCACGTGCGTTGCCATCGAGGAGCAGCTTGCGGATGCGGATCTTCTCGGGCGTCACCTCGACGCACTCGTCTTCACGAGCGAACTCGAGTGACTCCTCGAGCGTCAGGACGCGGGAGGGCGTCATGGACTCGAAGGTGTCCGCGTTGGCGGAACGCATGTTCGTGAGCTTCTTTTCCTTAGTCACGTTGACGTCCATGTCATCGGCGCGCGAGTTCTCGCCGATGACCATGCCCTCGTAGACCTCTTCGGTCGGCTGCACGAAGAACGACATGCGCTCCTGCAGCGCCTGCATCGCGAACGGTGTCGCGACGCCTGCGCGGTCGGCGACGATCGAACCGGAGACGCGCGTCGTGATGGGGCCAGCCCACGGCTCGTAGCCGTGCGCGATGGCGTTGGCGATACCCGTTCCTCGCGTGCTCGTCATGAACTCGCTGCGGAAGCCGATGAGACCTCGCGACGGGATGACGAACTCCATGCGGACCCAGCCGGTGCCGTGGTTCGACATCGACTCCATGCGGCCCTTGCGTGCCGCGAGGAGCTGCGTGATGGCACCGAGGTGCTCTTCAGGCGCGTCGATCGTGAGGTGCTCGAACGGCTCGTGCGTCTTGCCGTCGACGATCTTCGTGACGACCTGCGGCTTGCCCGCCGTGAGCTCGAAGCCCTCGCGGCGCATGTTCTCGATGAGCACGGAGAGAGCGAGCTCGCCACGACCCTGGACTTCCCAGGCGTCGGGGCGTCCGATGTCGAGCACGCGGATCGAGACGTTGCCGATGAGCTCGCGGTCGAGGCGGTCCTTGACCATGCGCGACGTGAGCTTGTGGCCCTTGACCTTGCCCATGATGGGCGAGGTGTTGGTGCCGATCGTCATCGAGATGGCGGGCTCGTCGACCGTGATGCCGGGAAGCGGGCGGATGTCGTCCGGGTCGGCGATCGTCTCGCCGATCATGATCTCCGGGATGCCGGCGACGGCGACGATGTCGCCGGGGCCAGCCGAGTCGGTCGGCACGCGGTCGAGCGCCTTCGTCTCGAGCAGCTCCGTGATGCGCACGTTGTGCACCGAGCCGTCGTTCTTGACCCAGGCCACGTTCTGGCCCTTCTTGAGCGTGCCGTTGAAGACGCGCAGGAGGGCGAGACGGCCGAGGAACGGCGAGCTGTCCAGGTTGGTCACGTGAGCCTGGAGCGGCGCCTCCGGGTCGAAGGCAGGCGGCTGGATGTGCTTGAGGATCGTCTCGAAGAGCGGCTCGAGGTCGTCGTTGTCCGGCAGCTCGCCGTCGGCGGGCTGGTTGTGCGACGCAGCGCCGGCGCGACCGGAGGCGTAGAGCACGGGCAGGTCGAGGATTCCGTCGAGGTCGAGGTCGGGGACCTCGTCAGCCATGTCGGAAGCGAGGCCCAGGAGGAGGTCCTGGCTCTCGGCGACGACCTCGTCGATGCGAGCATCGGGACGGTCGGTCTTGTTGACGCACAGGATGACCGGGAGCTTCGCCGCAAGTGCCTTGCGCAGCACGAAGCGGGTCTGCGGGAGGGGGCCCTCCGAGGCGTCGACGAGCAGGACGACGCCGTCAACCATGGACAGACCGCGCTCGACCTCACCACCGAAGTCGGCGTGGCCAGGAGTGTCGATCACGTTGATCGTGATGGGACCATCCGTGGCGTGCTTCCCCTTGTAGGAGATCGCCGTGTTCTTGGCGAGGATCGTGATGCCCTTTTCACGCTCGAGGTCGTTCGAGTCCATGACTCGGGCCTCGGTCGAGTGGCTGTCGTGGTCACCGAACGAGCCGGTCTGCTTCAGCATGGCGTCGACGAGGGTGGTCTTGCCGTGGTCGACGTGCGCCACGATGGCGACATTTCGGAGTTCAGAACGGTGGGCGACAGGCACAGCAGTCATTCAGGGGTGCTTTCATTTGAGAAAAGGGCAGTTCATCTTACGTCACGGAGGGCACGCCTCCCGACCAGCGCGGACTGGGTCCGATATTGCACGGACTGGGCGCGCGCCGGCCGAAGCTACAGCGGGGGTTCTGGCCGGATCACTGGCCGGATTCGCGCTCCTCAGCCTCGGCGCGCAGGATCTCCTCCTGCTGCGCCGTCGTGACGTCGGAGACGACGATGTCGTCGCCGAGCACCTCGGTCGTGACCGCTCCGGTCGTGGCCCGCTTGAGCGCGGCGCGCTCCTCGCGGCGAATCGCCTGCTCGTCCGGATCCGGGACGGGAACGGCGGCGACCAGCCGCTGCGTGTACGGGTCCTGGGGTGCGCGAAGGATCTGGTCGGTCGGTCCCTGCTCGACGATCTTGCCGTGGTTCATGACGATCACGCGATTCGCGAGCTGGTCCACCACAGCGAGGTCGTGCGTCACGAACAGCACAGCGAACTGCAGTCGCTGCTGGATCTCGACGAGCAGCTCGAGGACACGCTTCTGCACCGAGACATCCAGGGCGGACGTCGGCTCGTCGGCAACCAGGAGCTTGGGCTCGAGCGCCAGCGCACGGGCGATGCCGATGCGCTGTCGCTGGCCGCCGGACAGCTCGTTCGGGTACCGGTTGCGGAAGGAGCGCGGAAGCTCGACCTGGTCGAGCAGCTCGCCGACGCGCGCCTCGATCTCGGCCTTCGACAGCTTCTTCTCGAGGATGAGGGGCTCAGCGATCGACTGCCCGACAGGCCAACGCGGGTTGAGCGACGAGCCAGGGTCCTGGAAGACGATGCCGATGTCACGACGAACCTTCGCGAGGTCCTGCCTCGAGACGCCGTTCAGCTCGACGCCGTTCAGCTTCATCGAACCGGCTGCGACCGGGAGGAGGCCGACGACTGCGCGTGCAACCGTCGTCTTGCCGGAGCCGGACTCGCCGACCACGCTCACGATCTCGCCAGGGTAGATCTCGAACGTCGCGTCTTCGACCGCCTTGAATGCGGGCACGCGCCCCTGCTTGGGGTACTCGATATCCGCGTTCTGCACGACGAGCGCTGGCTCGCCCGTGAACTCGCGAGCATCCAGCCCGCTCGCAGCTCCTGTGCCGAGATGCGGGACCGCGTCGAGCAGCGTCTTCGTGTACGCGTGCTGCGGGTTCTTGAAGATCTCGCGGACCGTGCCGCGCTCGACGATCTCGCCGCCCTTCATGACGATCACGTTGTCGGCGATGTCCGCGACGACGCCCATGTCGTGCGTGATGATCACGATGGCCGAGTTGAGGCGCTCGTGGAGCGAGCGCATGAGCTCGAGGATCTCGGCCTGGATGGTCACGTCGAGCGCCGTCGTCGGCTCGTCGGCGATGAGGAGGTCAGGGTCGCAGCTCAACGACTGGGCGATCATCGCTCGCTGGCGCTGGCCGCCCGAGAGCTGGTGCGGGTAGGAGTCGAAGGCCTTGGACGGGTTCGGCATCTCCACGAGGCGCAGCAGCTCGAGCGCACGTTCCCGAGCGGCGTTCGGCGTCATCGTGGGGTTGTGGATGCGGAGTGCCTCGGAGATCTGGAACCCGATCGTGAGCACCGGGTTGAGCGCCGTCATCGGCTCCTGGAAGATCACCGCGATGTCGTTCCCTCGCGCGCGGCGCAGGGTCGACTGCGGAGCGCCGATGAGCTCGGTCCCGTTGAGCTTCGCGCTGCCGGAAGTGCGCCCGTTCTTGGGAAGCAGATCCAGCAGCGTCATCGACGAGACCGACTTGCCTGAGCCGGACTCGCCAACGATCGCGAGCACCTCGCCTGGCCGGACCACGTAGTTGATGTCCTTGGCGGCGGGGACCCAGTCTCCGCCGACCCAGAACTCGACGCTGAGGTCCTGCACCTCGAGGATCGGCGTCGTGTCGTCTTTGCGTGAAGTCGTGCTCATGAGCGTGCCTCCCGGTGGGCTGCGGTCGAAGTCCGTGATGTCTGAGTTGTACGCCGACGGGTCGTCGGTCCACTCGCCGCGAAGAGCGGCGATTCGTCTGCGAGACTTGGCGGGTGTCCGAGCGAACAGTTCTCCGCCCCCGCATGGGTCTTGTCGTCTACGGCGTCATCGCCGCCATGGCGCTTGTCGCCGTCGTCTCGGTGATGGTCACGCCAGGCGCTGGACGACACCTGCTCTCCGTGCTCCCCCTGCCCATATTGGCGCTTGGCGTGGGCTGGATCACGCTCGTCAGCCCGAGCGTCGTCTTCACGGACCAGGCCCTCGAGGTGAACAACCCCCTCAAGAGGACCGTGGTCCCCTACGGGCAGATCGAGCTCGTGGAGACGACGAGAGGATTCACCGTCACCACGCCAGAGGGCAAGGTGAGCGCTTGGGCCGCTCCCCCGCCTGACAGGCTGAGCGCCGAGCGCATGGATCCCCGAGACCCGCTCCTCTGGAAGGATCCGCGACGTCTCACCGACGAGTCCCAGAGCATCCGCACGAGCGCGGCCCCGGGCACGTACTCCGGCGACGCGGCCGTCAACCTCACGCACCGCAGGGCCCAGCAGCAGCGAGAGGCCGGAGTCCCGGTCGGCCCAGTGGTGCGCACCCAGAACGTGGCGAACACGGTTGTGCTCATCGCCACGCTTCTGGTCGTCGGCGCGCTCTTCGCGATCTAGCCCCTCACAGGCCAGCGCTTCGGCGTGCTCTGCGCCGAGGAGCGTCACGCATCCGCCTTGCTCGTGTCGGTCTTCGACGCGTCGCCCTTGGTGGGGCGGCCGTCGCGCGACGTGAGCGTGCGCCACATGCGAGACCAGGTGCCGTTGCCCGGGATCTTGCGCTGACGCGGGTCGAACGCGTCGCGCAGGCCGTCGCCGATGAAGTTGATGCACAGGGCGATGGCGACGATGAAGGCACCAGGGAACCAGAACAGCCAAGGCCGAGTCGCGAACGCGCCCTGGTACTCCTGGACGATCTGGCCGAGCGAGACGTCAGGTGGCTGGATTCCGAAGCCGAGGAACGACAGGTTGGCCTCGAGGATGATGGCGGCGCTCATGAGCAGGGTTGTCGAGACGATGACCACGCCGAGGGCGTTCGGGAGGATGTGGCGGAAGATGATCCGCCGACCGGAGGCACCGGCGACTCGTGCCGCATCCACGAACTCGCGCTCCCGCAGTGTCAGGAACTCACCGCGCACGAGGCGCGCAAGCGACATCCAGCCGACGAGTCCCAGGACCACCGCGAGCGAGACGGCACCGTAAGCGCGCAGTACCTCGTTCTGGCCGGCGAGCTGGCCGAGCACCGCAGCGAAGACGAGCGTCGGGATGACGAGGAAGAGGTCGGTGACGCGCATGAGGACGTTGTCGACCCAGCCGCGGTAGTAGCCGGCGATGCCACCGACGATGATGCCGATGACCGCGGCGAGGATGCCGTAGATGAACATGACCGTGAGCGACTGCTGCGTGCCGCGCATGACGCGGGCGAAGATGTCGCGGCCGATCTCGTCCTGGCCGAACGGATGCGAGCCCCAGTCGAAGAGGCCCGCGAACGTCGGGTTGCCGCCGTTCTCGATGGGGGCGATGGAATTCCAGTCGTACGCCCACCACCCTGGGATCTGGATCTGCGTGAACTTGCCATCGGAGAAGTCCCACCAGGGCACGACGATGCCCACGGAGGTGAAGACGAGCAGCACGATGACCAGCAGCACGGCGGTCGAGACCATGGCCCCCGTGTGGCGCACGAAGCGCCGCCACACGATCTGGCCCTGGCTCAGGCCGATGGTCTCTCGCTGTTCGATGGTCAGCTCATCCCCGGGGCCGTGAGGCTGCGGGGCGGTGATCTCGGTGAAGTTCGGAGTCGTCATAGCTCAGCCCTCTCTCAGCTCAGGCGGATTCGCGGGTCGAGGACGGAGTACAGGATGTCGGCGATCAGGTTGAAGATCACGGTGAGCGCAGCTGTCACGAGGACGTACCCCATGAGCGGGTTGAGGTCGACCGCCTTGAGCGACTCGGAGAAGATCGAGCCCATCGCGCGCCAGCCGAAGATCTGCTCGGTGACGATCGCGCCGGAGATGATGGCTCCGACGTCGGCCGCCACGATCGTGGTGATCGGGATGAGCGAGTTCCGCAGCGCATGGCGCATGACCACGGTGCGCTCGGGGAGGCCCTTGGCGCGCGCGGTGCGCACGTAGTCCTGGTTCATGATCTCCAGGAGGCTCGAGCGGGAGTAGCGGCTGTAGCTCGCGATGGAGATGACCATGATCGCGATGGTCGGCAGCAGCAGGTGAGTGAAGCCGTCGAGCATCTGGAGCCAGATCGAGGGGTCGGAGCCGAGCTGCGGGCTGGCTGCGCCCACGGTCGCGATCGGCCGTCCGCCGGTCTGGTCGTAGTAGCCGGCCCAGGTCTGCATGACGCGGTCGATGACCAGCAGCAGCGAGACGACGAAGCCCACGATCGCGGCGTTGCTCGCCACGTTGCGCTTGTCGAGCCCACCGAAGTACTTGCCGACGAACCAGGCGATGACGGTGAAGGCCACGATGAGCGCGATTGGGAACCACACGCCGATCTCGTTGGTCATCGCGAACTGCAGCGGATACCAGAGGGCTCCCCCGACAACCGCGACAGCACCGGTGACGATGAGGTTGCGGCGGTGCGAGAGGCCGACCGTGAGCGCGGCGGTGAGGAGGACCGTGGCGAGGCCGAGGACGATGATCAGCACCGTTCCGAGGCCCGGGTTGCGGAACCAGTCGAGCAGCTCCATCCCGAACAGGATCGCGATGGTCCCGACGGCTCCAGCGCCGAACACGAGGCCGCGCGTCTTTGCGGGCCCGCCGATGATCGACATGAAGATGAAGCCCATGATCACGCCGATGAGGAGCAGCACGGGTATCGGTATCTCAGGCTCCTGCAGGAAGTCGTTGAAGCCGATGGCCATGTACTGCTTGAGCAGCACGGCGACGAAGAAGATCGGCAGCGAGTAGGTGAGGAACGACAGGAACGTCACCGTGTAGTCGTAGCCCGAGTACTGGCGGAGGGCTGTGGTCACACCGACGGCCACGCCGATCACGACGGCGATGAGCGTCGCGGCCGTGACGAGCTGCAGGGTCTGGCCCACAGCAGAGGCGATGAGGGGGCCGACGTCCTGGCCCACAATGTTGACGCCCATCGAGAAGTTGTTGCCGAGGAAGCCGAACAGCCCGTTCGGGTCGTCGAAGGTCGGTATGAAGAACCCGAGGATGCCGCCGAGCCAGAGGAAGAAGCGGGCCGGGGCAGGTACGTCCAGTTGCAGGAGCTCCACGCGCGCGGCGATGAGCTGCTCCTTGTTGGGAGCTGTGGACTCCAAGATGTCCGCGAGCGGGTCCTTCGAGATCGCGACGAGGTTGTACACGATGAAGAGCGCGCCCAGCAGGATGAAGATCGACACGAAGAGGCGTCGGAGGGTGAATCTCAGCACAGATGGGTCCTGTTCTGGAGGAGGCATTCGGCCGGATGGTGGCCGCGAACAGACGAGGCGGGAGTCCCGCAGTCGAGAAGACTACGGTACTCCCGCCGTCGCTTGGTCTGACCGCGCGGCGGTCAGCGCGTCGAGAGTTCGACGCCGGTGTGACTACTCAGCGGCTTCCACGGGTGCCCACTCCCAGGCGTTCCAGAAGTACTGGGGCGAGAGGAACCCGGGCTTGACGTTCGCGACCTTGTCGCTCCAGGCGACGACGCCGGGGAACTGGAAGATCGGCACGGACCAGGACTTGTCCATGATGATCTTCTCGGCCTCGACGAGCTTGCCCTGAGCCTCGGCTGGGTCGAGGGTGACCTCGACGTCCTTGAGGATCTGGTCGAGCTCTGGGTCGCTCCAGCCGTAGTAGTTGTTGATGCCGCCCGTGATGTAGTTCGGGGACGGCTCGCCGACACCGAGACCCTCGGACTGCCATCCGAAGAGGGCCGCGTCGTAGGCATCGGTCTGCGTCGTGAGCACGGTCGACCAGTTCTCGGCGCTCGCGTCGACGATCGTGAAGCCAGCCTTCTCGGCCGAGGCCTTGATGAGCTGCAGCTCCTGCTGGCGGCGCGGGTTGGTCGACGCCGTCATGAAGCGGACGGAGGGGTTCGCGACTCCGGCCTGCGCGAGGAGGCCCTTGGCCTCTTCGATGGAGGCGTCGTCGCCCGAGTAACGGTCGACGCCGCTCGCTGCGACCGACTCCTCGTAGCCGTCTGCTCCGGGGAGGAAGACGAGCGAGTCACGCGTGGTGGCATCCGGTGCGATCGGGGTGATGAGCTTCTCGACGATCTCCTGACGCGGGATCGTGAGCAGGAAGGCCTCGCGGATCTGCTGGGCCTTGGCCTCGTCGCCGCCGTAGGTCGCGGGGTCGAAGACGCCGCCGTTGGCGACCTGGAGGTCGACGTGCTCGTAGGTGCCCTCGAGCGAGGACTCCCATTCGATGCCCTCGGTTGCCTCGAGCTGCTGCAGGAGGTCGGTCGTCGGCTGGCCCGAGACGATCTGCACTTCACCGTTCTGGAGCGCCTGCACCTGTGCCTGCGGGTCCGGGATGAAGCGGATCGTGATGGTCTCGTAGTGAGGCAGCGGGCCCCACGTGTAGTCCTCGCGCGCCGTGAGCGTCACGTACTGGTTCTCGACGAGATCCGTGATCGTGTACGGGCCGTTGGAGAGCGTCTTCTGCGGCTCCTCAGGCATCGACGTGTAGTCGTAGCCCGTACGGTACGCCGTAGCGACCTTGCCGAGGAAGGCGGTGTCGTTGTCGTTGATGGCCGTGACGAGAGCGTCCTTCGCGGCCTGCGCGTCGTCGTACTCACCCGGGTAGGCGAGCTGGACGGTGCCGTGAGCCGAGATCGCCGTCGTGTCCGGCGCGAACATGGTCTTCCAGTCGGCGTACGGCTTGTCGTAGACGACCGTGAACGACTTGTTGTCGTCTGCGAGCGTCGGGACCGCCGATGCGAGGTCGAGCTGCAGGCCGGGAGCCGGGTCGGTTCCCCAGTAGACGCCAGCGTCTGCGGCGGCGTCGATCGCGTCCTGGTTGGTGACGTTGCCGTCGTCGTCGTACTCGGCCTCTGGGACCTCGCCGGCGGAGCGGTGCGTCGTGTTCGCGGCCCAGGTGAGCAGCAGATCGGCGCCGTCGAAGGGCGTTCCGTCGCTCCAGGTCACCGCGTCGTTGACCGTGTACTTGATGGTGAGCGGGTCGCTCGAGACCTCTTCGACGGTGCCGAACTCGGTGTTCTCGACGAGCGCGGGCGTCGGGTCGTAGTCGATGAAGCCGTCCGACGTGACGTGGACGATGTTGGCGTTCGCCGCGGCGTTGTTGGCCGAGGTGTTGACGTTGAACGCGAAGAACGGGTCGTTCCAGGCAACCGTGATGGCGGAGCCACCGACGATCTCAGGATCGCGGTTCGGGGCGGAGCAGCCTGCGAGAACCAATGCGCTTGTGGCGACGATGGCTCCCACGGCGATAACTCGTGATGTCCTCATAGGACCTCCTTGGGGAAACATGGGGCTGTGAGCGTCGAAGATCCACGGACTCTGTGAATTCCCGACAAATACCAGTTGAACCTACGCCCCCGCGCGCGCGGGTTTTCACCAATTCAGGTGATCGTTACTCACACGAAACGGGTCTTGTGCATCTCTCACAAGGCCTTCGCCGTTCGTAGACTGCCGACATGTCACATTCGCGCATTGACGTTACGGTCAGCGAAGGTCGCACCAAGCTGGACCGATCCTCGCGCATTCGTCTGCGTTGGGAGATCTGGATCGTCCTCGCGCTCGCGATCATCCCATCGAGCCTGTACGCCATCATTTCGCTGGCGGAGCGGGCCACGCGAGACGTCGCTCTCGCCGAGCAGACGACGACCTTGAACGCCTCTCGCGACGTGAGACCGCTCTTCGACGCGCTGTTGCAGCTCATGAGCATCGTCACCGATCTCGTCCCGGTCGCGCTCGTGATCTGGCTGCTCTGGACCCCGGCCGTCTCCGGCTTCCGGCGATTGGGCCTGGATGCGCGTCAGCCGCTCCGGGACACCGGCCAAGGCTTCCTGCTCGCCGCGTGCATCGGCATCCCCGGAATCCTCTTCTACCTCGCCACGAGGGCACTCGGGATCACGCTCTCCGTGGAGGCGAGTGCACAGGAGATCACCTGGTGGACCGTGATCCTGCTCCTGCTCGCGGCGCTGCGCGCGGCGCTCCTCGAAGAGGTGGTCGTCGTCGGCTACCTCGTGACGAGGCTTCGCGAGCTGGGCTGGGCCACGTGGCAGATCATCGTCGCGTCATCCCTGCTGCGCGGCTCGTATCACCTGTATCAGGGGCCGGGGATGGCGCTCGGCAACGTCGCCATGGGCGCGCTGCTCTCGTGGTGGTTCCTGCGCAAAGGAAGACTCGGCGGGCTGATCGTCGCCCACTTCATCCTGGATGCCGTGTCCTTCCTCGGCTATCCCCTCGCCGCCGCGCTGCTCCCCCAGCTCTTCACATAGGGCAGCGAACCTGGCAGCGAACTTGGCTCAAGGGGTCAAGTTCACGTAGCGGAAGGTCTGATCGCCGTACTCCCAGACCACGTCGAACTTCTTCTTGGGCGCATCGAACACGACGTAGCCCGATTCGGAGCCGACCCCGTACTCGGCCTGCTGCACGGAGCTCTCGATGCAGTCGTCGGCGAGCGATGCCCCGAGGCGCGAGTCAGAGTTCTTCTCGAACAGGTGCATGTCGTCGAAGCCGAACACGGGCCCGAACCCTTCCTCATCGTCTTCGGCGCCGAGCGCCCCGTAGCCCTCGACCTGCAACTGCACGGCCACGTAGCTTCCCTTGGCTTTCGGCGCGTCCTCCTCGAGACACCTCACGTCGAAGACGACGCCCGTCACTGTGAACCTGCCGACAGGCTCGCCACTCGCTCCGAGCACCGTCGCCCACTGCCCGCGCGTGAAGCGCAGCTCGCCGTCAACCGGCTCCGGGTTCTCGTTCTCCGCAACTCGCGGCGCGGGCACGACCTGGACATTGAGGGGCGTGACGGTCGGAGTCGGCGTCTGCGTCACTCCGGGCGTCGCGATGACGGAGACCACCTCCGCGGACTCGCTCGGCACGGCGCCGCCAGGCGGAGCGCACGCTGCGAGCAGCAGAGTGGTCCCGATGGTCCCCGCCGCGAGGATCTCACGCAGACCGCGTGACCTCCACCCTCGAAGAAGACTCAACGTCTTCACTCAGTTCTTACGGAAGACGCCGCGATCCTTGCCGCGAGCGGCGAGGCGAGGAGCTCCTCGAGCGTGAGGAGTCGACCACTGGCGTCGGTCATCGGCACTCGCCAGTTCGGGTACTCATCTGCGGTCCCGGGCTGGTTGACGCCGCGACGGTCACCGGCAAGGTCGGAGACTCCAACGCCGAAGAGCTGCGCGGCCGATCCGGCCAGGTACTGGTGCAGGGCGACCACGATGTCCTCGTTGCTGGGCGCCTCCCCCACGAGCCCAGCCTGCCGCAGCCGGTCGACCACCTTCGAGATGGTCTCGGTCTCCTCAGCCCTGGCCTCGTCGACGGAGCCTTCGAGAAGTCCGAGGCGTTCGCGGACGTCGAGATGCTCGAGCGCGAGGAAACCCGCTGTTGGCGGCAGATCGTGGGTGGTCACCGTCGCGAGGCAAGCGCGTCGGTAGTCCTCGGCGGCCAGGGGAACCCGGTCCTCCGACCATTCGAACCAGAGCACCGACGCGCCGAGCATGCCGCGCTCGGCGAGCGCATCCCGCGCCTCGGGCGGAACCGTGCCGAGGTCCTCGCCGATCACGACCGCACCGGCCCGTTCGGCCTCGAGCGCGAGGATCCCGAGCATGGCTTCGGCGTCGGTGCGGACGAAGCAGCCGTCCTTGGCTGTGTTCCCCTCGGGAATCCACCACAGGCGGAAGAAGCCGAGGATGTGGTCGATGCGCACCGCGCCAGCGTTCCGGAACACGGCACGGAGCATGTCCCGATATGGCGCGTAGCCGAGCTCCGCGAGCATGTCGGGGCGCCAGGGGGGCTGGGACCAGTTCTGTCCGAACTGGTTGTACTGGTCGGCCGGGACTCCAACTGTCACGCCCCTCGCCATCGCAGCTCCGAACGACCACGCGTCAGCACCGCCCGCATGCACCCCTACGGGCAGGTCATGCACGACCCCGATCGACATGCCCGACGCCCTCGCATCCGCCTGCACGCGATTCGCCTGACGTTCCAGGAGGCACTGCAGCCACACGTAGAACTCCACCTCCTCGGCGTGCGCCGCCGCGAAGGGAAGCACCTGGCTGCCGTTGGCCGTCGCGAGCTCGCTCGGCCAGTCGCGCGCGTCCCGTCCGTGGACACGCGAGATGGCGCAGAACACGCCGAAGCGCTCGAGCGGCTCTCCCGCTTCCTTGCGGAACTGCTCGAAGTCGTCGTCGATCACGTTCGCCGACCGCCAGAGCGTGAAGAGGGCGCGCAGAGCTGGTTCCTTGAGCGCCCAGGTCCTGTCTCGGTCGATGGTGTCGATGCCGTTGCCCACGATCGCCTCGCTCGCGAGTCGCGAGAGCAGCTCGACCGTCTCGCCCGGCACCTCGGCGTGCTGAGCGACGAGAGCGGCAACCCAGTCGACGTTGAGGATCAGGGGGTCACCGAACTGCCGGGACGTCGGCAGGTACGGGGATGGCTCGATGGGCGAGACGGGAGGGTTGGCGTTGAGCGGGTTCACGAGCACGAAGTCCGCGGAGCGCTCGGCTCCCCATGCCGTCAGCGTCGCGAGGTCTCGCAGGTCTCCGATTCCCCATGAGGTGGACGAGCGGAGCTGGTAGAGCTGCGTGAACAGCCCCCAGGAGCGGTCCTTGGGCCACGGCGTGGTCGTTGGCACGACGATCAGCGTTCCCTCAGCGGCCGCCTCGGACAGCGAGTCGTCACCGACGCGCGCGACGAGCTTGTGCCACCCCGTCGGCAGATCATCGGGGATCTCGAACGTGGCGCGCCCGACGAGCGCTCCATCGACGGCCCTCGGGTCGACCCAGTTCTCGAGCTGCTGGAGGTTCCGAGTGGAGCCGTTCTCGAGATGCGCCTCGACCTGCACGCTGCTCCCGTGCGGGACGTGGATGAACACCTCGGCGAGGCTGCCCGAGCGCACCGTCGTGCACGCGGGCACAGCACGACGCCACGGTCGGTTCTCGTACTCGAGGGTCGAGGCCGCGACCTCCTCGTCGGTGGATGCAGGCAGCCCGAGGGCGCCGAGCACGGCCGCGAGGGTCTCGGCTGCGACCTGCTCCTTCTCCCCTCGCCACCCCCAGTACTCGACCTCGAGTCCGGCGCTGCTCGCGAGGTCGCGGATCGCGGTCAGGTTGGTGATGCTCACGAGTATTCGACCTCAGTTTCGGTGACGGTGATGGTGCGAGGGGTGAGTGCCCGGTCCGCTGGACCAGAGACCGGCTCTCCCGTCCTCGTGTCGTAATGACTCGAATGGCACGGGCAGATGATGTGCTCGGCGGTCACCTTGGAGACGGGGCACCCCTGGTGCGTGCAGATCGAGCTGAACCCGTAGTACTCGCCGGCGGCGGGCTGGGTGATGACGGTCTCGGTCTCCGCGATGATCGCGCCCCCGCCGACCGGAACCTCCTCGATCGCTATCGCGCCGCCCTCGGGAGCCGCACCGTCCGGTTCGGTCCCGCCTTGCGGGTCGTCGCTTCCGCACGCCGCGAGCAATGCCGCCGTCGCGATGCCGCCGCCGACAGCCGCGCTTCCCCGTATGACCCCGCGTCGTGAAGGTTCGTATCGTTCGTTCACGGTCTCAGGCTAGTCCGCGCCTGCCTGAGCGAGCGGCGGCGCGCACGGTGATCGGGCATCGTGATGTGAAGGCCCATCGGCTACTCCTCGAGCTCACGTCCCATGAGCTCAGGCAGCGTGAACGCCGCCCCCGCGGCGAGCAGGAACGCGGCCGCGAAGACGCCGAAGACCAGCACGCTGCCGCCCGCCGCGAGCATCACGGGCACCAGCAGCGGGGCGATGATCGAGGCGATGCGGCCGAACCCGGCCGCGGCCCCGGTCCCGGATGCGCGAAGCCGTGTCGGGTAGAGCTCCGGGCCGATCGCGTAGAGCGCTCCCCAGGCGCCGAGGTTGAAGAAGGACAAGCACATGCCGGCTGCGAGGATGGTGCCCTCTGTCGTCGCGAAACCGAACCAGAACGCGGCACAGGCGGACCCGAGCAGGAAGATCGCGAGCGTCGCGCGCCTGCCGATCCGCTCGATGAGGTACGCCGCCACGAAATAGCCGGGGAGCTGCGCGAGCGTGATGATGAGGGTGAACTCGAACGACTTCACGAGCGTGAACCCCTGCCCGACGAGCAGGCTCGGGATCCAGATGAAGGCGCCGTAGTAGCTGAGGTTGATGCAGAACCACACCGCCCAAAGCGCCGCCGTTCTGCGGCGAAGGGCAGGCGCCCAGAGGTCCCGCCAGCGAGCCTTCTGCGTGTCAGGCGCGGCTGATGCCCGTTGGGAGGCCTGGGCTCGATCGGTCGACGCGATGCTCGAGGCAGGCGGAGCATCCACCCCCGCGGACTCCTCGAACTGCCGGACCGCCTGCTCTGCCTCCGCGTACTTGCCCTTGCTCTCGAGGAAGCGGACGGATTCGGGGAGCCCGAAGCGCACGACCACCGCGTAGACGGCGGGCAGGAGCCCCGTGAGGAGCGCCCACCGCCAGCCGTCCGCGGAGAGCGGGATGATGAAGGCTCCGATGAGCGCGGCACCGATCCAGCCAACGGCCCAGAAGGCTTCGAGCAGGACAACAACTCGCCCGCGGATTCGCTTCGGCGCGTACTCGCTCACGAGGGTCGATGCGACGGGAAGCTCAGCGCCGAGACCAAGGCCCACGACGAACCGGAGCACCATGAGGGCGGCAACCGACGCCGCGAGCGCGGAAGCGCCCGTCGCGAGACCGTAGATGAGGAGCGTCGCGGCGAACACCTGTCGCCGGCCGAGCTTGTCCGCGAGCAGACCGCCGACGCTGGCGCCGATCGCCATGCCGACGAAGCCGATCGAGGCGATGAACGACAGCGTCGTCGCGTCGAGGCTCCACTGCACGGCAAGCGCCGCCATGACGAACGAGATGAGGCTCACGTCCATGGCGTCGAGCGCCCAGCCGATGCCCGAGCCGAAGAGCAGCTTGCGGTGTCTGCCGGTGAAGGGCAGGCGGTCCAGGCGTTCGTTGCGCGTGAGAGGCGCCTGCGCCGTGCTGGGGACGGTGCTGTCGGCCGGACTGAGCTCGGTCATGTGCGTATCCAAAGGTGCGGGGGCGGAAAGGGGACGCCTAACCGTGCCAGAGAGGAAACGGCTCCACCAGGCCCCTTGCCGTTTTCTGCAATGGAGAGTGGTGGAGCCGTCCGTTGTCGGGTGCAGTTGACCGTGGAGTCGCGGACCCGCGGAGGTGAAGGAGGAGCTCAGGCCTCGGGAGCCGCCATGTAGAAGACCTCCCACAGGTGGCCGTCGAGGTCGTCGAAGGCCGAGCCGTACATGCCGAACTCGTTGGCCTCCGCAGGGCGGTGGATCTTGCCGCCGCCTGCCTCGGCCTTTGCCGTGATCTCGTCGACCTCTGCGTTGCTGCCGAGCAGCAGCGCCGTCGTGCTCTCGTGGCGGTTGCCACCGAGGATCGCCTCGGCGCCCTCCGGCAGGAAGCCCTGGAAGCGTTCCGTCTGGAGGAGCATGATCGCGACCTGCTCGTTGACGACGATGCAGCTGGTGCTGTCATCGCTGAACATCGGGTTGACGCTGAAGCCCAGCCCGACGTAGAAGTCGGTTGCCGCCTTGACGTCGGCGACCGGGAAGTTCGGGAAGACCATGGATACGCCCATGCTGGGCTCCTTTGCACTTGACAGATGTGACGACGGATTCGTTCCGCACGACGATCATAGGAGCCCGGGCGCACTCCGGGAAGCCGGCACGCTCGGTGTCTCGTTCGCTCGCTCGATCAGCGAAGGACGACTGGTGGCCTCGAGTATTCTCGAGGCCCGAACCCGATGCCCCTCAGCCGTTGCGCGATCCATTCCGTCGAGGAGCCCGATCGTCATCTGCGTCCTCGGGTTGCGGGCGAACACCGCTCGGTGGTGGGCGACGAACGCCCAGTACAGCGCGTCCCAGTCCGCGGTCCACGACCCAGCGGGCAGGTCCGACATCTTCCGCAAGTAGTTGCTCCCCGAGACGTAGGGCTTGGTGGTGATCGCATCCCCGGCGGCGAACTGGCTCATGGCGTAGATGTTGGGCACCATGACCCAGTCGTAGGCGTCCACGAAGTGCTCCATGAACCACTGGTAGACCGCATCCGGGTGGACTCGCAGGAGCGACATCGCGTTGCCGAGCACCATGAGGCGTTCGATGTGATGCGCGTATCCGGTGGCCAGCACTCTGTCGATGACGAGGTCAACGGGTGCGAGCCCGGTACTCGCGGTCCACCATCCTGGCCCGAGGCGGTTCCTGTGGCCGAGTGCGTTCGTCGTGCGCAGTCCACGACCGCGGAGTCGATACGTGGCACGCATGTACTCACGCCACCCGATGATCTGCCGAACGAAGCCCTCGAGCGAGGCGATGGGCGCGCCCGCACCCGCGAGCGCGGCGTCCACCACCTCGCGCGGATCGAGCAGGCCGATGTTCAGCGGCGGTGTCAGCAGGCTGTGATTGAGGAAGGGATGCTCTCCCGAGATGGCATCCTCGTACGGACCGAAATCGCGGAGCCGGTCTCGGACGAACTCCCGGAGGTGCTCGCGTGCCTCCACCGCGGTTGTGGGCCACGCGAACGTCGTCGGGTCGCCCGGCGCGTCGGGGAACTCCTGAGACACCCACGCGATGGCGCGTTCGACGTCCGCGGACCGAACATCCGTACTCTCCGACAGTCCGCTCTCGGTCACGAGCGCTTCGAGGTCGAACGTGCCCTGGACCTGCACGGTGGGGCGCCCACGGAAGCGCTCGATCGGCGGCGGCACGTAGCCTCTGGGCACGCGCTTGCGGTTCTCGGCGTCGAAGGACCACCGCCCGCCGACGGGTTCGCCTGCGTCGACGAGAATGCCGAGCCTGCGACGCTGCCAGACGTAGAACTCGTGCATTCGCGCTTCGTTGTTCGCGAACCACTCCTCGATCTGCCCTCGATTGGTGAGGAAGTTCGGGGTCTCGAGCTCATCCGCCGCCGTCGACGCGTACCCACCTGAGGCGAGCGCTTCGCGGAGGTCGCGCTCCAGCCAGTCGTCGACGACGTCGTACCAGGTCACCCGCCTGGGTTCACGGCGACGGATGAGTTCGGCGAGCTGCGCAGCGGAGGAGCGGCTCGCGTCGCTCGAGACGTATTCGACCTCGTGTCCCCGATCGCGGAGGCGCCTCGCGAACTGCGTCATCGAGGCCCGGTGCAGCACCAGCTTGTGGGCGTGGAACGCGTACTGGCGAAAGAGGAGCTCGTGTTCGATCAGCACGAACACGGTGCCTGTGGGCTCGACGAGATGCGCCTCGAACAGCTGGTGAGGCAAGACGAGGCGCAGTCGGGTGCTGGACGTTCGGGCCTCAGCCAAGAGCCTCTGCAACCGCCGACGCGGCTCGCTCGCCGGCGACGAGCGCACCCTGGATCGAGCCGGATTCGCGGTGATCGCCCGTGACGATGACGTTCGTTCCGATCCTTGCCGGGCCACGGTTCGTGAGGGGTGGCGGCTGAGCGGGCAGCGTGTGCGGGATGACGTCGTGCGCGAGCACTTCCCAGCTGGCTGTCGACGTTCCGTACAGGCGGGCGAGGTCGCGGCGGATCTCGGCTTCGCTCGCGAGTCCGTCCGAGCGGTCGAGGAGGGTGGTCGCCTGCACGAGGTGCTGCCCGTCTGGTGCGTAGGAGGGCGCCACCTCCGAGATGACGGCGGTGTTCCAGATCGGCCCGGCTGGTCCCCCGCCTGTGCGGGACGCATCGACGAGCAGGAACGGACCCGTCTGCGGCTGGCCCGTCGCGCGGAACCACCACGTCGTCAGCCCATGCGTGGCCGGCGCATCCTCACCGGTGAGCTCGGGCAGTTCGTTCGGTGCGACCGCGATGATCACGGCCCGAGCGAGGATCGTTCCCCGGTCGGTGGCCACTCGTACTTCCCCGCCTGTCTCCTTCACCTCGCGGGCGGCCGTGGCAAGCCGGACAGGTTCGTGGAGAGACGCGGCGATCTGCGAGGGCAGGGCTCGCATGCCGTCTGCTGGCAGCCCGGGCGCTCCGAGCGCGAAGTAGCGGACCAGCTGCTTGACGTAGTTCGCTGAGCTGCCGCCGCTGCTGTCGGACAGGACCCCGGCGAGGAACGTGTCGAGCAGGTCGCGACGGAGGGGGCCGGTGAGGCCCACTCTGTCGAATGAGTCATCGAGGCGCTGGTCGACACCCGCATCAGCCGCATCGGGTCTGGCGAGGGTGGGGCCGAGCCACCGTGCGAGAGCGATGACGTCGGAGGCCGTCACGTGTCTGCTCGACACGGTCTGCACGGCGAGCCCGGGATGACGCAGGGGATGCGCGAGTGTCCTGGCCCGGTCGCCCGACCTGACGATCGCACCCACGCCGAAGCTCTGCAGGTCGAGTGCAGCGAGGTCCACGGAAGCCCGAAGCGCCGGATAGGCGGGGTTGAGCACCTGGAACCCACGGTCGCAGAGGAAGCCGTCGATGGCGCGGGTGCGAACCCTGCCGCCGACCTCATCCGCCGCTTCGAGCACGACCACACTCCGCCCGAGCTCGTCGAGCCTCCGGGCAGCTCTGAGCCCGGCGAGTCCCGCTCCGATGACAACGACGTCAGTGTCCATGTGGCTCCGTTCGGCGTGCTTCGGTCGGGTGCCCCGTCAGTCTGCTGCAGCAACCCGGGCCGTCCCTGAGCGCGTCTGTGACGCAGAATGGCTGGTATGGATGACGACGGCGGCTCTTACCTGCAGCGCCTGCTCGCGCTGCGAGCAGAGGCCGTCGACCGCGTGACGAGCACGGCGGGCGCGCTCGCGGCCCTCGTCCACGATCGCGCGTCGCTCAACGACGATGACGAGCACGATCCCGATGGCGCTCCGCTCTCCGCGGAGTGGTCGCGGCTCGCGGGGCAGGCAGACGCTGCGAGGTCGGAGCTCTCGCAGATCGAGAGCGCCCTGGCCCGAGTCGAGGCCGGCACCTACGGCGTCTGCGTGACCTGCGGCGCGCGCATCCCGGAGATCCGACTCCGTGTCCGCCCGTTCGCCGAGCAGTGCGTCACCTGTGCGGAGCAGCCTCGGCGTTGACGGCGCTCAGAAATCAGCAGGTCGGAACTGGGCGAGCCGCTCAGGATTGGCGCGACGACAGCACGCAGAACTCGTTGCCTTCCGGGTCGGCCAGGACAACCCACGTGGCGTCCTCGCCCTGGCCGACCTCCGCTCTGGTCGCGCCCCGTGCGAGCAACGCGTCGACGTGCGCCGCCTGGCTCTCATGCACGGGCGCGGCGAGGTCGATGTGCAGGCGGTTCTTGGTCGTCTTCTGATCCGCGACCGGGACGAACACGAGTCCTGGCCCCACCCGCTCGAAGGGGACTCCCGGGTCCTCCTCGTCGAGCCACTTCGGGATCACTGCGGCCTCGTTCTCGTCTTCGTAGATCACCCGCCAGTCGAGGGTTTCGGCCCACCACGCGGCGAGTGCCTTGTGGTCGTGCGCGTCGACGACGGTCGAGTACCAGCGAAGTCCCATGTGTGCCTCCTCAGACCAGCCCATGCTGGGTCGCCAAGCTGGGGATTCGCAGCGCGCGGGCGGCGGCGAGGGGTGCGAGACCCGATGGGCGGCGACACCGAGCAGGTTTGGAGAAGCGTCGGCGGGTGGGGCGTCGTACGGTAGTCGTGATTCACCAAAACCGGCAAGAACGAAGGAATCTGCAATGGCTGAGAAGACCACGGGACTCTCGAAGGATGAACGCGACGCTGTCAAGCAGCGCGCCGCGGAACTGCGCGCGGAAGCGAAGGCGGGCAAGAACCGCGCCGCGGGTGACGCTGCGATCCAGAAGGCCATCGCCGAGATGACCGACGACGACCGCGTCCTCGCCGAAGGCATCGATCGCATCGTCAAAGAGGTCGCACCGGAGCTCATGCCGAAGACCTGGTACGGCTTCCCCGCCTACACGGACGCCGACGGCAAGGTCGTCGTGTTCTTCAAGGCCGCGTCGAAGTTCACGACCCGCTACGCGACGCTCGGCTTCGAGGAGGCTGCGAAGCTCGACGACGGCGACCTGTGGGTCACGTCGTTCGCGCTCATCAGCCTGACGCCCGAAACCGAGAAGACCATCGCCGACTACGTGCGCAAGGCAGCAGGCTAGCGGCCACGAGCCGTGGCGAGGACGGGACCGGCGGCCAGCTGCCGGTCCCGTCGTGCTCAGTCCTGGGCGATCCTGCGGTAGCGGATGTGCGTGGAGAGCGGCGAATGCAGCACCTCGACCGGCTCGTAGCCGAACGTCCCGACGCCATCGAACATCCGCTCGCCTGACCCGAGCAGCACGGGCGCGATGTCGAGCGTTAGCTCGTCGACGACGCCTGCGTTGAGCGCCTGACGCACCGTCGAGGCGCCGCCTGCGATGTCCACGCCCATCCCGTGTGCGACCTCGACGGCCCTGGCGTAGGCCACGTCGAACCCTTCGGTCACGAAATGGAAGGTGGTCCCGCCCTCCATCTCGATCGGCTCGTGCGCGTGATGCGTCAGCACGAAGACCGGTGCGTGATACGGCGGCTCGGCTCCCCACCACCCTCGCCAGTCGCCCTCCCAGTCGCCGCGAATGGGACCGAACATGTTCCGGCCCATGACGTAGGCGCCTCGCGGTCGCATGAGCCAGCTCGCCGCGACTTCGTCGGCCTGCGTCGCCCGTGGGTCGCCGATGTGCCAGCCGTGCAGCTCATGTCCTCGCTTGCCGAGCGGATGCTCGCGGCTCTGGTCGGGACCCGCGACGAACCCGTCCAGCGAGATGGACATATGGCAGGTGGTGTCGGACATGGGTGCCCTCCGATCGCAACGGCTTCCGTGGTGCAGGTGACATTACTCCTGCCACGGACGGTTCACTTCTGGGCTGCCGCCGTGATGAGCGTGTGCAGGGTCCCGCTCAGCAGCTCACTGTGACGCTCGTCGAGCTTCTCGCCCGCGGTGAGCAGTCCGATGACGTAGAGACCCGTGATCGCTTCCGCGAGCACGCGCTCGTCCGCGAGCGACGACAGCGCACGAACCGCTGTGCTCGACACGTTCAGGACCAGGCGCGACCGGGCCGCTTGCCGTTCCGGTTCGCTCAGGAAGTCGGCCCACGGATCTGGTTCGGGCGTCGATGCCTCGGGGTCTGGCATGCCCGTAGCTCCGACGAAGAGGGAGGGGACGGATGCTGGCGCGAACGCCCGGAGGTCGAGATCGAGGCCGAGCCGATCGAGCACCGAGCGCGCGCGCCGCTCGAGACTCCGCACATCCGCGTCTTCCGGGTCTGGTTTCGGCAGCTCTTCGAGGAACGCGCGCGCGTCGAACTGCCGCACGCTCCCGATCCGACCCCGCCGTTCCTCGACCTGCCGCAGGATCTCGGTGCCATACACGTAGGCCCCGTTGATCAGGAGCGTCCCGTCAGCGCGGAGGATCGGGGCGAACGCCGTGAACTCGGTCATCGACGTCGTGTACTGCACCCTGTCGAAGAGCCGCAGGAGGCGTTCCAACGTCATCGTGCCCTCGCTCGTCTCCCAGGGCACGTACCGCAACACGAGGTCGAGCATGTCCGTGTCACTCGCGGCCATCGCCAGGAGCCCCTTGGCGTGCACGTCCATGAACCGCGCGAAGCCATCGGGGTCGCCTGCGGCGAATCTCTCGATGCCCTCGCGGATCTGGATCCCGATCTGGGTGCGGACCTCCTTGATCGCCAGCGAGTCCTGCAGGGACTCCCGCGAGGCGGTCAGCGGCAGCTCGCCCGCATCGACCGCGAGGCGCACGAAGTACGCCCAGCCCGGCACCAACTGCACGTTGTTCTCGGCGACGAACATGCCGCGCGAGTAGATCGTGTCGCCCTTGCGGTTGCCGACCCGACCTGGGCTGTCGGCGATGAACGCGACGCCCACGACTCCGGCAGCCCTGACGTCGATGGGCAGCCCGGCGAGCGGTGTGAAGCCGAGCTCGCGCCGACACCAGACCTCGGCCTGGGCCTGGGTAGCCCGCCACGGAGCTGTCCGGCCGCTGATGACTTCACCGGGCCTCCCATCGCCGCCGAGGATGACGGGCAGATCCAGGAGCGACGCGAAGCGCTCGACGAGGAGGCGGACCCGCTGGGGTTCGACCCACTCCCTGTCGTCCGCGCGAGCGGCGACCCGCACTTCCGTGCCAGCGTCGGCAAGCGGATGCTGGGCCTCGGAGATCGTGAAGGTTCCGTCCGCGCTTCCCACCCAGCTCAGCGTCCGAGCATCGGCAGTGCGCGCGCTTCGCGAGCGCACCTCGATCCGGTCGGCGATGAGGAAGCAGGAGAGCAGTCCGATGCCGAACTGGCCGAGGTACTGGCGCCGCAGCTGCGTCAGGTCGCCGCGCTTGCTGGACGCGCCGATGGTCGCGAGCACCGTGCGCATCTCGTCCTCGGTGAGACCGATGCCGTGATCCCGCACGGTGACGGCTCCCCCAGCGTCGACCTCGACGACGATGTCGTCCGGCGTCTCCTGGTCGAGCGCCTGACGCGCGACAACGGCGTCTCGCGCATTCTGGACGAGTTCGCGGAGGTAGACGCGCGGGCTCGAGTACAGGTGGTGGGAGAGGATGTCCACGATCCCCCGAAGGTCGACGCGGAAGCTCTCGCCGCTCATGCGGTCACCTCGAAGGCCGCATCGCCGGGATACCAGCGGTCGCGGATCCACTGGCTCCAGAAAGTGTCGCCGTTGCGCGCGGCAAGCCCTCGTGTGATCTCGACGGCCTTCGCACGCAGCTCGATACCACGCGGGTCGCCAGTACTTCGCGCGAGCAGTGCGCTGCCTGCTGCCGCGAAGACGAACAGGTCGCTCGGTGATCCGGAGTCGGCTTCCTCGAGTACCGCGTCGATGACGGGACCGAGATCGGCATCAGGTGCCGCCAACCCCTCGAGGAGCACCCAGCCCGGGAGAGGACCGAATTCCGTCACATCGCCGTCCACGGATGCCAGGAGGTGGGCGAGCGCCCGGGCCGCGCGGGGGTCACCCTGCTGAGCGCCGAACCAGCACAGCCACGCGTTCGCGGCTCGCACCTGCTCCGCGTCGCCGGTGTCTGCGACGCGCTTGGCGACGTCCATCGCGAAGTTCGGCGCGTACGGGGCGCTGAGGCGGATGATCTCGAGCTCGACGGCTGGGCGGTCGAGAAGGTCTCGCTCATCGGACAGCGCCCGCTGCAGTTGGGCGATGATCTGACGCAGCGACTCGGCGTCGTCGCGGTGAGCGGCGACTTCCGCTCTGGCCAGCAACACGTGGGAGGAGGGTCCCTGAGTGACCTCGCGGACGTGTTCCTCACGTTCGATGAGACGATCGATCTGCTCCCAGGGCACCGCGGGGTCTGCAACTGCCTGTTCGACGGTCACGGCGAAGAACCTCTCGCCGATCGCCTGGATGGAGTCGGTGATCAGCCCGGCGTTCTGGAGCAGCTCGAGTTGCGCGCGCTCGAAGTCCCGCACGAGTGTTGCGGTGTCGGCCTGTTGCCCGGCTCGGAGGCCGTGCAGCAGGGGGATGCAGTAGCTGGACGTCGCGCATTTCAGCTGCTCCGCTCGCGCTTCCAGACGTCCCTCGAGCGCGGTCGCCTCCTCGGCCGACTCGGTGGCGAGCAGATCCATCGTGTTCCCGAGCAGTGACACGTAGCGGTGCTTGATGGAGATCGGTGGATCGTCCATGCTCACCGCGCCAGTCCTCGGAAGCCAGCCGGCCGCGAGGATGCGCTCGGCCCGTTCTTCCACGTCGCCCCAGACCTCGCGCTGCCCGACGATCTCCGGGATCCCGTGTTCCGGGAGTCCCGCCCACCAGAACTCTTGGAGTTCCCGACTGTGGACGTCCGTGTGGCCTCGAGCATCCAGCGCAGTCGCGGCCTCATCGGCGAGTGCCCGCAGGAGGCGCCCCTCCTCGCCGTAAGGCTCGGCGAGGACCCGGCTGCGCGCGACGGCGGCGGTCGCCTCCCAATCGCTCGTGTCGAGGTGCAGGTTCTGCAGGGTGTGGTCGACGGCGACCAGTGCATCCGCGGGCCGCTCTTCGAGGACCGGGATGAGGTAGTCCGTCACAGCCTCACGCGCGAGGCGCTCGATGCCGTAGCCGTCGAGGAGCTGCTGCACAATTCGATCCGCGTCCCCTCGGCGGTCCTCGTGCACGTAGAAGAACGCGAGCATGGTCAGGAGGCGTACGGCTTCGTCGGCGTCGGTGCGGTCTGCGTCGAAGCGCTGAGGGTCGATGTCGAGCATTCGAAGTCTCTGCTCGAGGGCGACGGATGCCCGGGGCACGTCGAAGCGCGCGATGAGGGGTATCTCCATCTGGATCACCCCAGCGGAGTCCGGTCGCCACTCCTCGCTTCCTTCTGCCCGCCAGCGTGAGATCCAGTCGAAGGTCGCTGCCGCATCTCCCGTCGCGGCAGCCACGGCTGCTCTTGCGACGTAGACGCCGACGATGTCCATGCCCCGCTGCTTCACCTGCTGCTCGACGAGGTCGACGACTCGCTCGATGCGCGGCAGCGGCACGGTGGGGTCGTCGAGGAGCGTCATCGTCGCCGTCGCGATGGAACCCAGCATGCGCTCGACGTTGTCGGGCGCGATGAAGTCGCCGTAGCGGTGGATGACCTGCATGAGCTTCGCGTAGGCCTCGAGTGCCCTCGCCGCGAGGCCGGCCTTCACGAGGGTCGTGTACTGGCCGAAGCGCGCGCTGGCGATGAGGTGCGGGAAGCTGGCTCGTTCGCAGTCCTCCACGAACTCGTCCCAGACCTCGATCTTGCCCTCGTCCTCGGGGAGGTCCCAGATCGTGGCGCTCCGTTCGAACAACGACTGGATGAGCTCCTGCTGCTCTTCGTCGAGCGTTCCGAGATCTGAGTGGGCAATCATCTGGTCCTCCGGGGTGAGGTTGCTCGCGGCCGACGCCTCTCATCGCTGATGCAAGAGGCTGGAGTGCCCGCAACCCTAGCGAACGCCCCTGCCTCGAAGATCAGGGCAGCCAGAGGAAACCTCGGACGGATGCCCGACCGCGCTGTGGATAAGTCCTTACACCCACGAAAGCGACCGCGATACTGCTCCGCATGGGAATTCGTTACTACGGCTGGCCGCTCCGCACACAAGCTGATTTCGAGCGGGCCGTCGACGACCCGTGTGCCACGAGCTACGCGCTTGATCGTCGCGAGGCGACCATCGACGACGAGAACTGCGTCGGTCTCGACAAGGGGTTCAGAGTACTGCTGGACTATTTCCTGCAGGACTGGATGCCGGGGCCGTCTGTCGAGAGTCTGCTGGAAAGTGGCGGCCCGCTCAAGACAACCGCGCTCGACACGGTGGCCGCCGCCGATCGCTGTGACTGCATCGACGATCGGCAGATCAACGTTCTCCCGCGGGCCGGGGCCCTGCTCTTGCTCGGAGACGTGCTCTATTCAGACGGGTACGCGACTTGGAAGCCGTACTACGGGATCGTGCCCGCGGAGTACGTACGGCTCGCTGCCGACGACTATGCGCGAGTTGACCTCGCGGAACTCGAGGAGACCTGTGGCGAGGCGGACGGCTTGTACTGCAGCGGTCTCTTCGGGCCGTTCCGGGAGGCGATCCAGCGGTTCGCGGATGAAGGCGCCGGCTTCCTCTACTCGATCCGATAGCAACAAACGCCCAGTCACCGGATGCGGGCTACAGGTGAGTGAGCATCCCGTCTTCGTCTTGACTGACCAGGACCATGAAGTCGACGACAAGCTGTGCCGTGTTGCCGTCGGCATCCAGACCCCAGTAGGCGGGGTAGCTGCCGTCTCCGTAGCCCGAATCGAATGCGATCCCGCGGTCGGCGTCGGTGAGCACGAACTCCTGGGCGGCGGGAGTCGGAGCAGCAACGAAGGCGTCGTAGGCGGCTGCCTTCTCTCGGCGCGTCATCGCCGAGTAGCCGACGTAGTCCGCGATGCAGATGCAGCCGGCATCCACACCGACCACGTGTCCGCTGCCGGGGAGCGACGCCGGGATCCAGCTGGCAGGCGCGACATCGCTGAAGCGCACACGGACCGCGGCGTTGCGACCGAACGCAGTCACCCGGTCGACCGGGTACCTCCCTGGAGCGACAGTTCGAGCGAGCGGGCGGGCGTCGTCGTTGTCGTAGCCGAAGTCCAGGACCGACAAGACCCCGGTGCTGGTCGTGAGCGTGCCGATGTGTGTGACCTCGGTGCGCGCGGTGTGCTCGTCGTCCGGTCGGATCACGTCACGCTCAGTGAAGTTGTGGACCTCGTCGAGTCGCGACTGCGCCTCTGGGATCTTGGTTGGTTCGGCATCCGCACTGCACTGCAGCACCCGGTCGCTCACGATGGCTGGATCGATGAAGGGTGCCTTCGGATCCCCGAAGTGCTGCGTGATCGCCGCGATCCGCCACTCGCTGCCCTGCCGCTGCAGCCTGTACTCGTTCAGCTTGCGCTGCATCGAGGTGCTCTGTGTGAGCACGTAGGCGACGTCCCCGACGAGCTCCGAACTGACAAGCCGCTCCGCCGCCGGGCCGTGGTCGGCCGGTCGACCGAAGGACTGCGCGAGGTCCACTGCCGGCGGATCGGTGAAGTGCTGCCGCGTCGTCTCTGCCATGAGCGCGCGCCACGTCTCGAAGGGGCTCGTCGCGTTGTCCGGGTCGCGATGCTCGAAAGCTGGAGCCGCGATCTGCCACTGGGTCTCGTACTCGGTCATGAAGCTCAGCACACGCTCCTCGGCAGCGTTCTTCAGTGCATTCGAATCCGTCATGGCACCAAACTAGCTGTGGGGAGAGCCGTCACGCTGAGGGTGATCCGGTTGCGTCCCTCGTTGCAGCGCGTCGGCAGTGGGAACGCAGCGAGTCCCATACCTCTCTCCATTTGGCGGCGAGCGTGTCGATCGTCTCGTGCGCGTTCAGCCCGCTCGGCTGCGGGACGACCCACAGGTCCACGCCCTCCGGCCACCCGTCGACGGCCCGCGCATCTTGCTGTCCGAGCACCGCCTTCGGCAGCCCGAACGCAGTGCGGAAGGCGGTGATCCCCGCAACGGCGACGACATCCGGTCGCATCTCGCGCACTCGTTCGACGATGCGTTGGCCGCCGGCCCGAAGCTCTGCAGGTGACAGCTCGTCAGCGCGCGCCGTTGCCCGGCCTACGAGGTTCGTGAGCGCGATACCGCGGCCGAGGAGCTGCTGCTCGTCCGACGCTGACAGTCCTCGCGACGCGTCGACAACGTGGTCGGTCAACCCAGCTCGGTGCAACGACGGCCAGAAGCGGTTGCCAGGTCGCGCGAACGGCGCGTTGACGGCCGCCGTCCACAGTCCAGGATTGACGCCCACGATGAGCATGCGAACCGTCGTGACATCAAGGGGAAGGATGTCATCCATGGCATCGTCGGCCATGGTCTGGAACTCGCCCAATTCGGAAGTCAGAGGTTTCCGACCGCCGAGTGGCGACGGCCTGCGGGCCTTGGCGGAGGTCCGCCTGGAGTTGGGCTGGAGACTCAACAGGAGATCCTCTTTCTGGCGTCTTGCATCGCGATGGGCGTAACGCAGAGCATCTCACCGATGAGACGAAGGGCGCACAGGTTTCCGCTGTCAGCCGCGGATACGCGGGCCCCGGACGAGTACTCCCCCGGGGTCCGTGCCCGACAGTCAGGTTGAGTTACCCGCGCTCAACAGCATGTACTCAACGTATTCTCTGTCCTGTTGAGGCACTTCAGCTGTCCAACGAACGATGAAGATCTCCCGTATCTGCACATCGCCTTCGCGAATTTCAGCCTCGGCATCTTCCGAAGTTCTAAAATTGAAGATCTGAGCTTGATCGGAACTGAGCGAATCCACGCAACGACTCACTTCACCACAGACGGTTGAGGAAACGTCTTTTTGCGAAGTCAGGATCGTCGCTGCCTCGGTATCCCAAATCTGAGTCAGCGTGACGTCGTGCCGCCCAAGATCCCTGATGTCGATACTGCACGCCGTGAGCGCGGCTGGCACTGAAAAGACCAGCGCCACGCATACCAACAACCTGGCTATTCGCGTTTCTCTCACTTAGTGCCGTTCGCGTGATTCCAGTTGCATTGATGGTTCCAAAGCCATGGCTGCTGGGAAGCCGTTTCGTCAACACTGACCACGAGCCGAGTCGCTCCGGGCCGCGAGGGGGCCTTCAATCCAGTCGTACTTGTCACCGGAGTGATCAACAGTCTGTCCACTTCGTATCGTGCCGGACCCCGACACCATCGGCATCTTTCGCCATGACGGCGCGACGCCACCGAGCGCAGACCTGTCGGTGCCAATCAAGACAAGGGTCACCTCGACATCCTCACTGCTCGCGCGGTGTGGGTGCGGAGAACGTGAATGGGATTCGACGTTCCGCGACTGGGCTGGCGGTGATGGACAACACTTGAAATTTACCACCATTCTTGATCTATGCCGCCAAGCTTGCGCACCATTTTACTAGGCGTGAATCCCCGGTTGGTCGCGAATCCGGCCGATATTAAATCCTCGTGCACAACCGTGTCCGCGTAGACATTTTCGAGCATTTACGGCGCCGTTTCCTGGGCCTCTGCCGCCCTGGGTGCGTCTGGTTGTGGCCCTGCAAGTGCCTGCGTTGTCGCCAGCGGGCTGGACACTGGACCACCTCAGGTGCCGCGGCTCGAGTGGGATCGATTGCCCCCGCTTACCCAAAGCGCTTTGGCTTGCTCACATGCTCAGGGAATGGCCCTTGGACAGCACGACGCCTGCCGTCGTTCCCGGGCACCGTCGCACAGAACCTGTCGGCCCTTCCTGCTGCAACCAACTGTAGTCTCCCCTGTCGCACACACCGCAGCGGGCCCTGCGTGCTGCGGTGGACTACATCAAGGGCTACACGTTGAAGCGGAACTCCACGACGTTCCGCGATCGAAGAAGTCAACAGGTTGCCCGCACCATCTTGTTGAACCCGATGCAATAAGCTAGGTATAGGACATCGCACATCTTTGACCACGACCGTGGAATCGACTCGAAATCGATGAGCCCTTTCCCAGACGACCGGTATGGCAACAAGGTACCGTCCATCCTCTCTTGAACGGCTCTTCGAAATTGAGAGTGTAGGAAAGGGTAGCGCGTCGTTCCGTGTGTAAAGGTCTAGGCCTCCCGAAGATGGAAGTTCCTAAGCTGTCCACCCGAAGGACCTCGACATGTTCAACGCTACCCTTCAACGTCCTGACCTTGCCGTGTTCTGCGGTCTTGACGAGCTCGGGTTGAAGGTGCCGGGGCAGTTGTCAATGAGAGTCGTGTCGCCCGTGTGCCCTCCGGATGGCGACCAACTTTGCTCGTGATCTCGGTCCGCAGCTCCCGTGCTCCGAGTGTGCTCACGTATGGCGGCAGGACGCTACGCTCCCGTCGGCACCGAGAGCGAAGCTCTCCCGGGCAGCTCTGCGACGCGCGTTGGTCGCGCTGGTGGTCCACCACCCCTCCGTCCAGAGCGTCGTGGAAGGCTTTGACGTGTCCTAGAACACCGCAAACCGGGCCGTGCTCACGGAGGGACGACAGCTCCTGATCAACGACGATGCCCGCTTCGACAGCCCGGTGATCGGGGTTGACGAACACGCTGGCAGCACACCAAGCGCGGCGACAAGTTCGTGACCGTGATCATCGGCCTCACCCAGTCAGCGCGAAGACGAGTCCTGCGCGTCTGCTCGCCAAGGTTGATAGGAGATCGAAGGCTATATTCACGACCTTGTTCCGTAAACGAGCGCATGCGCGGAGCGACGCGGTCGAGATGGTCGCGATGGGTGGGCTCACATGCTTCAAGACCACGTCGGAGACGGTGCTCCTGGAAGCGGTCGAAGTCGTCGATCCGTTCCATGCGGTCAAGCACGCCGTCGACGCTCTCGATACATGCCGGCAGCGAGTCCAACAGGAAACCACCGACGACCGCGGCCGGACAGGCGCCCCAACCTCCGGCGCGAGGCGGGCCCTGCGCCTCAGCAGGCAGTTCCTCACTGACCGGCAGCGCGAACGCAACAGCCACGTCTCTGAGAAGCTCGAGTACGCCGAAGTCGAGGCGACCTCGAGCATGTAGCAGCGCGTGATTACCGCATACCGCGATCCGAACTGAGCCCTGGGTCAGACCACACTGCAAGCCGTAATCGGCTCGCTCAAGACGAGCGTCCCAGCAGGCCTTGCCGAGCTGGGCAAGCTCGACGGCACACTCAAACGGCGAGCCGTCGATGTTCTCGCGCACTTCGATCATCCCGGCAGGAGCAAAGCCCCGAAGCCGTCAACAGACGCCTCGAACAACTCCGAGGCATTACCCTCGGCTTTCGCAACCTCACCCACCATGTCGCAAGAGCGCTACTCAAGACCGGCAGATTCAGGCCACTTTTACACTCTGGATTGCGAGGAGCCCAATCACGGTCATGCAGGCGCCGATCAGACGACCGAATTTAGGGACCGTCCGCAGGTCGCCAGAGTGTGTCTTCGAACTTGCCATCCCCGCTCCGGCTCGAGAGCAGTAGGGCAAGATTTCCAGTTTGCCTCGAACCGATGATCGGCATCAACGCAGCTCGGCTCTGACGCAACCAGACCCTCAGTTGACACTGATACCGAACTACGCGATGTCGCCGTCAACGCTTCGTCATCGCAGGCATTGCTTTCGGCCCGAGCATGTTGAGCCGAGATCCTCGGACCATAGCTGCACAATTAGGCGCCGCGCTCAGATAATCGGCTCAGCACCTAGCTTGGAGCAGCATCCTGAACTTGGCCGGGACCAGTCCACACAGAGGTCACCCAAGGGGAAATCCGATCTTACCTGGCACGAGCAGTCAGTGCTTGCCAGTGGTTCTCGTTAGTACCGTTGTGTAGCCGCCGTGCTCGGGCGCCACTCGCGACCACAATTGATCCGACCGAGATTCGGTACCTTAAAACTGACCACCGGTTGGCCTTTACGCGGATTGATCCCAGACGTCAGCGTAGAGGTCGCTGTAACTGTCCTTGACACCGGGCGAGATGAGTAGATCTGCTCCCGATTTCAGCCATTCGCTGCCTGAGTCTTCCGAGATGAGCCCAAGCTCTACGGCCCTGACTACCACTGCAGCGAAACGTCCAGCGCGAAGGGGATGCTCCACAAGTTCTGGCAAGGGTGAGTAGATCGTAGTGTACGACTCAGGTCCGTCCCATTCCTCATCACGCAAGGGCACAAAGGCATAGTCACCGGGACCTCGGCGCCTGGATTCTGCATTGAACGCCTGATATTGGGCGAGCGTTATACTGACGCCGTATTCGCTCGCCAACGAACTGAATGACTCGGTGTCGATTTTAGCCAGTATCACACTCCTCGGTAGCAACAACTCTGCCGCGAAAGCATTTGCGCGCTGTTCGACCGCGTCGAAATTTTCGATACTTCCCTGATTGTCAATCTGGTCTACGCGCAGGGATTTCAGGTCAACTTCTGGATCGTACAACAGGTGGCAAATCTCGTGAGCAATAGTTGCTCGCCTCACGGCGACACGACCATTCGCGCCTTGATCATTCAGGACAATGACGCGCGTGCCATCGACATCGAGCGTAGCTCCTGCAATATCCTTCTGCAGCTTGCCGTGCATGACGGTTATGCCGAGAACCTCTTCGGCGAGGGCTCTCATCGATTCAATCGGTCGCTCACCGAGGCCGTAGTCTATTCGAAACTCCCGAGCCAGAGCATAGCCCTGCTCAAATGGCTGCCCCTGTACGCGGCGCGGTTTACTGTCTCGGAGACGTATCACGCCCATTCGCTTTTCGAGTCGATTCTGTGCGGCCGCTACCCATGCTGACTCGGCAAGCATCACGACACTACTTGCACCAACTCCTCCTGACGCATCTTTGAGAGTTCGCAAGCGCGTACCTAAAGCAGACTCGGCTTTGGTCAAAGCGCCAGAGTATAAAACCAGTTCAGATAATCCCAGAACTTGCGCGACATGCTCATAGTCACGCACTGAACGATGCTTCGATTGCTCTACGCGCAGATACGTTTCCTCGCTCAGGCCAGCTCTGCGCGCGATAAGTGAGGCCGGAAGGCCGAGGGCCTCCCGCCTTCGTTTTATGCTCCCACCGGCGATCATTGGGCTCGCAGCTAAAGTCGCGAACCCCTCATCCCTGACCTGTGCCAACACACTTTCCCCGAAAGCCTCCCTGGCCTCGGATTCCGTCATCCGTCGTCCGCGCGCCGCCGGCCGAATATCCTCCGCAAGCGAATCCAATCCCCTTACGAAATTCACACCCTCACCCCCTAAACCACTTTGCCGGTCGGTCGACATCTTCGTCCCAACCCGCACTCACCACTGGATCGTGGAAGTCTCTGAAAACGGAGACCGCGTCTTCCAACTCCTGCTCAGTCCTGGCTGTGTACCGCCCAGAGCAACCGTTCACATACAATGTTGACTCTTCGGCGTCGACGCGCCAAAGCTCTCCGCCGCAACGAGCGGGGTCACCTCCACTTAGATTGGTGTGTTTCACCTTACCCAAACTGAGAGCTGCCATTGGTTCTACAGCTAGGACGAGGTCATCTGAACGAATCAACCAGACATGGAGTTCTTCATCGTCTTCGACAGAGAGAGTGTACGAAGACTGACCTTCAGCGTCTACCCCGACAAGAGATTCTACACAGGGCATGCGCATGAGCCCCTCAGCCTCTTCCAGCTGCCAGTACGCGTCGACTGCGTCAGGTCGACCCTCAACTGGGGTGAACGGCCGCTCCGCATAGCGCTCACAAAAAGCAGTCAGATTCATCCCGAAACAATAACAAACGTCGCGTTGCTGGGAATCCCCGGGGCTTTAGTCACCTCAACGAACTGACGCGAGCCACAAAGAAAGCGTCTGACGAGTCCAGGACTCCTACCAGCCCTCCGCGACCCTGCACAAGTGCCATGATCGCGCACCTCGGCGGCCTGCGACTAGAAGAATCTACAATCTGGTGAAGGCTCCACTACACGTTGAAGCGGAACTCCACGACGTCGCCGTCCTGCATGACGTACTCCTTGCCCTCCATGCGGGCCTTGCCCTTGGCGCGAGCCTCGGCGGTGGAGCCGGTCTCGACGAGGTCGTCGAACGAGATGACCTCGGCCTTGATGAAACCGCGCTCGAAGTCGGTGTGGATGACACCGGCGGCCGCTGGCGCCTTCCAGCCCTTGCGGATCGTCCACGCGCGCGACTCCTTGGGGCCGGCGGTGAGGTACGTCTGCAGTCCGAGCGTGTCGAAGCCGATGCGGGCGAGCTGGCTGAGCCCTGACTCGTCCTGGCCGAGCGACGCGAGCAGTTCCGCCGCTTCCTCGGGGTCGAGGTCGATGAGCTCCGACTCGGTCTGCGCGTCGAGGAAGATCGCCTTGGCGGGCGCGACGAGCGCGGCCAGCTCTGCGAGCTTCTCCTCGCTGCTCAGTGCCGCCTCGTCGATGTTGAACACGAAGATCATGGGCTTGGCAGTCAGGAGGCCGAGCTCCTTGATGGGCTCGAGGTCGATCTTGGTCGCGGAGAGCAGCGTTCCCTCGTCGAGCGCGGCCTTCGCCTCACTCGCGGCCTCGAGCACGGACGAATCAAGACGCTTCTGCTTGACCTCCTTCTCGAAGCGCGGCAGCGCCTTCTCGATGGTCTGCAGATCGGCGAGGATGAGCTCGGTGTTGATCGTCTCCATGTCGCTGGCAGGCTCGACCTTGCCGTCGACGTGCACCACGTCGCCGTCTTCGAAGCCACGCACGACCTGCACGATTGCATCCGCTTCACGGATGTTCGCGAGGAACTGGTTGCCGAGCCCCTCACCCTCGCTCGCACCGCGCACGATGCCTGCGATGTCGACGAACGACACCGCTGCTGGCAGGATGCGCTCGGAGCCGAAGATCTCGGCGAGCACCTTCAGGCGGGCATCAGGCAGCTCGACGACCCCCACGTTCGGCTCGATCGTGGCGAACGGATAGTTCGCCGCGAGAACCTGATTCTTCGTGAGTGCGTTGAAAAGGGTCGATTTGCCGACGTTGGGCAGGCCGACGATGCCAAGAGTAAGAGCCACGAGGGTCTATCGTACTTGCCGGCCGCGAGTTCCGCGTCCGAGTTCGTGCCACCATGAATGGCGTGACCATCGACTTCACGGCGATCGACTTCGAGACCGCCAACGGCTCCCCCGCCTCGGCCTGCGCCGTCGGCCTCGTGCGAGTTCGTGACGCCGCGGTGGTCGAACGACGGACTTGGCTCATCAGGCCGCCGCTCGCCCACGACGTCTTCCTGCCGTTCAACGTGCAGCTCCACGGCATCAGCAGGGAGATGACCCGGGGCGCGGATACCTGGGAGTCGCAGCTGCCCGGCCTCCTCGAATTCCTCGGCGACGACGTGCTCGTTGCGCACAACGCCAGGTTCGACGTCGGCGTATTGCTGGCGAGCAGCCTCGCCACGCAGATGCCACTGCCGCCCCTGCGCTACTTCTGCTCGCTCCGACTCGCGAGGCGCAGCTACGAGCTCCACTCCTACAGGTTGCCCGTGGCGGCCGAAGCCGCGGGATTCCAGACGCTCATCCACCACGACCCGATGTCAGACGCCGAAGCCAGCGCCGCCATCGTCGTCGACACGGCGCTCCGTCTCGGAGTCGAGGATCTCGAATCCCTGTCGACGCTCAAGGGCGTCGCCATCGAGCAGATCGCACTCGAGCGTGAGCTCGAACGCGCCGCGACACTCACGGCGGCAGCCACCTTCGCCTGAAATGTCGGAGGCACCTGCGAGGGTGGATGCATGGAACTTCTTCCCCTCGTCATCGGGCTCCTCCTGGGCCTCGTCGTCGGCTTCGCCATCGCCACGATGCGGGGCGCGAACCAGCGACAGCAGCTCGCCACCGAACTCGCCGGCGCGAGCGCTCGCGCACAAGCCGCAGTCGAAGCGCGCTCGAGCGCGGAGCAGCACCTCGACGAGGCCCTCACGCGTGAACGCGCGCAGCTGGAAGCCCGACGGTCGAAGGAGGTCGGCGAGCAGCAGGTGCTCACCGCACTCGCGCCAGTCAACAAGCAACTCGAGCTCATGCGCCGAGCTGTGGCTGCCATCGAGGAGCAGCGACTCCAGCAGCACGGCGAGCTGAGCGAGCAGCTCCGTACCCAGCACGAAGCAGACGAGCGACTGCGAGCGACAACAGACTCGCTGGCTTCCGCGCTCCAGTCCAACCAGGCGAGAGGCGTCTGGGGCGAAGCACAGCTGCGCAACATCGTCGAAGCATCCGGCATGATCGAGCGGGTCGACTTCGACACGCAGGTGAGCGTCAACGGAGAGCAAGGCGCGGGCCGCCCCGACATGATCGTGCACCTCCCCGGCGACAAGCACCTCGTCATCGACGCGAAGGCCCCCATGGCGAAGTACCTCGCGGCGAGCCAGCTCAGCGAGCTCGGCGATGAGGAGGAGACAACCAGGCGCCGAACGCTCCTGGGTGAGCACGCGAAGGCGCTCAAGGCGCACGTCGGCGCTCTCGCCGCGCGCGGCTATCCGAGTGCAGTCTCCGGCTCACCGGAGCTGGTCATCGCCTTCGTGCCGAGCGAGTCAGCGCTCTCCGCCGCTGTCGCCTCAGATCCGTCACTGCTCGAAGACGCCATCCACCGCGGCGTCGCCGTCACCTCACCGGTCTCGCTCTGGGCAACGCTGCGGGCCATCGCCTACGCCTGGCAACAGGACGTCCTCGAAGACCAGGCGCACGAGATCTTCGAGCTCAGCACGCAGCTCCACACTCGCCTCGGGACCCTCGCCACGCACATCGACAAGCTCGGACGCTCCCTCGCCGGGGCCACAACCAGCTACAACGCCTTCCTCGGCTCCCTCGAGACTCGAGTCCTGCCGACCGCCAGGAAACTCGACGCACTCAACATCGGCTCGCCCATCAACACGCCGCGACCCGTCGAAGAACAGCTGCGTGGGCTCACGGCCCCGGAGCTGACGGAACCGCCTCGATCCGAACGATCAGAACCCGAGCTCACGGAGCGCTGACCCGCATCCGAACCCGCCTGGACGACACAACGCTGCCCACCGGATGCGAAACCCGCCCGGAGCGGGCCGCGCATTCGATGGGCAGCGAGGTTGCTGGATCAGCGAGCTACCGAGATCAGAGCCACTTGTCAGCCATGTGCTCGGCCGTCACACGACGCACGGTGCCCGAACGCGAGCGGAGCACGACAGAGTCGGTCAGGATGCGATTGCCCACTCGGCGCACACCCGCGCAGAGACCACCATCGGTCACGCCGGTCGCCACGAAGTAGGTGTTCTCGGTGCGGACCAGATCATCCTGCGTGAGCACGGCCTCCAGGTCGTGCCCACTCGCAATGGCCCGCTCGCGCTCCTCAGCATTGCGCGGGTACCAACGGCCCTGCAGCACGCCACCAAGCGCCTTGATCGCGCACGCCGTGATGATGCCTTCCGGCGTGCCGCCGATACCGACGCACATGTCGATGCGCCCAGTGCCACGAGCGGCGTTGATGCCACCGGCGACGTCGCCGTCGAGCATGAGCTGCGTTCCCGCACCGGCCTCGCGGATCTCGTTGATGAGCTCCTCATGGCGCGGGCGGTCGAGGACTGCGATGACCATGTCCTCGACTGGCTTGTTCTTGGCCTTCGAGAGCGCGCGGATGTTCTCGCCGATCGGGCGAGCCAGGTCGATGACGCCGACGCCCTCCGGCCCCGTGACGATCTTCTCCATGTAGAAGAGATCCTTCGGGTTGTACATGGAGCCGCGGTCGGCCACGGCGATGACGCTCAGCGCGTTCTGTCGCCCGGCTGCGGTCAGGCTCGTTCCGTCGATCGGGTCGACCGCGATGTCGCAGTCAGGGCCCTGCCCGTTCCCGACCTGCTCACCGTTGAAGAGCATCGGGGCTTCATCCTTCTCGCCCTCGCCGATGACGACGACACCGGCGAAGTCGACCGTGGAGAGGAACTTGCGCATCGCATCGACAGCAGCGCCGTCAGCCGCGTTCTTGTCACCACGCCCGATGAACGGCGTCGCCCGAATGGCCGCAGCCTCGGTTGCGCGCACCAACTCCATAGCGAGGTTGCGGTCCGGGTTCGCAAAGAGCTGCCCGTGCTCAGGAGTCGGAGTGGCGGAAGTTGAGGTCACAGGGGTCCCTTTCGCTGGCGTTGTGGATGTCCTTGCCGAGCAATCACACGACACCATTGCTCCGCGCTATCCAGTTCTCAACCCTAGTACGCGCGCTCGGAGAAAGTCGGCGGCCCTCGCTAGACTTCACGCGTAAGTTCCAAGCGCTGAAGGAGCACACATGCCCATCGCAACACCGGACCAGTACGCCGAGATGCTGAACCGAGCCAAGGAAGGCGGCTTCGCGTACCCCGCGATCAACGTCTCCAGCTCGTCGACGATCAACTCCGTTCTCCAGGGTCTCACCGAAGCCGGCTCTGACGGCATCCTCCAGGTCACCACCGGCGGTGCCGACTACTTCGCCGGCCAGAGCGTCAAGGCACGCGCATCCGGCGCGCTCGCCATGGCCGCATTCGCACACGAGGTCGCGAAGAACTACCCGATCACGGTCGCGCTGCACACCGACCACTGCCCGAAGGATGCGCTCGACGGCTTCGTCTACCCGCTCCTCGAGGCGTCTGCCGAGCAGATCAAGCGCGGCGGAGAGCCGATCTTCCAGTCGCACATGTGGGACGGCTCAGCCGTGCCGCTCACTGAGAACCTCGAGATCGCGTCGAAGGTCCTCAAGCTCACGCAGGCGAACAACCAGATCCTCGAGGTCGAGATCGGCGTCGTCGGCGGCGAGGAAGACGGTGTCGCCCACGAGATCAACGAGCACCTCTACACGACGCTCGACGACGCCATCGCGACCGTAGAGGCCCTCGGCCTGGGCGACCGCGGCCGGTACATGGCGGCCCTCACGTTCGGAAACGTGCACGGCGTCTACAAGCCAGGCAACGTCAAGCTCCGCCCCGAGCTCCTCGCCGAGATCCAGGCGGGCCTCGCTGCGAAGTACGGCACCGGCTCCAAGCCGCTCGACCTCGTCTTCCACGGCGGCTCCGGCTCGACCGACGAAGAGATCGCAGAAGCAGTGCGCAACGGTGTCATCAAGATGAACATCGACACCGACACGCAGTACGCCTTCAGCCGCTCGGTCGCCGACACGGTGCTCAAGAACTACGACGGCTTCCTCAAGATCGATGGAGAAGTCGGCAACAAGAAGGTCTACGACCCCCGCTCATGGGGCAAGAAGGCCGAGACCGCCATGGCGGCTCGTGTCATCGAAGCCACCAAGCAGCTCGGCTCGTTCGGTCACTCAGCCGCGTGAGCGTGACGCCGGGAGCCGAGCAGCAGGACTCGATGCAGGAAGCGAAGCGAAAGAACGACCGCTTCCTCGGCATCGGGTTCCTGGTGCTCGGCCTCGTCGCCACGATCGTGAACATGACGACGTTCACGGAGAACTCGCTGGCGGGCCAGATGGCCCTGCTCTACAAGGACTTCGGAATCAGCGACTACGCGCGACCCGAGGGGCTGGGAACGCTGTCGCTCACGGCGATCGTCGTGTTGCCCGCGATCTACGCGCTCACGCTCTACCTCACGCTCATCCGCTGGAAGGCGGGCAAGCGCGCGATGTGGATCCCGATCATCGGCGCGATCGTCACTCTCATCACGATCTTCGGCTTCACGCTGACAGCCATCCTGCTGCACGGCGAACTCCTGCAGGCCCTATCGAGCGGCGCGCTGCCAACCGCAACGCCCACCTCGACGTAGGGCTGTTCTCAAGCTCCTGGGTTTTCCACAGCCGGACCGGCTCGGCCGTCGCACGCGATATCCTCGATCTCGCATGCGGCGGCCGATTCTTGTCGCCATGCCGCAACGTCCCGGTCGCAGATCCGCCGGGAGATCCCCGCTCCGAGAAGAGGCACGTGGTCGTCATCCAGCCCCCGAAGTCAACGCCGGATGCGCCTTGGCCCGTCAGCGTCGTCTCTGAACTCGTCCGCGACTGGATCGCCCGGCTCGGCTCCGTCTGGATCGAGGGAGAGCTCACCGGCTGGAGTATCCGCGGCGGACACGCCTACGGCAAGATCAAGGACCTCGACGCCGACGCCACCCTCTCAGTCACGGCCTGGCGCAGCGTCGTCCAGCGTCTCGACGGAGAGTTCAAGCAGGGCGACCGCGTCATCGCGAGCGTCAAACCCGACTTCTGGGTCAAGGGCGGCACGCTCTCCATGCAGGTCTCCGATCTTCGCCACGTCGGGCTCGGTGATCTTCTCGAACGGCTCGAGCGGCTCCGCAAGCAGCTCGCGGCAGAGGGCCTGTTTGCTGAGGAGCGCAAAAAGCCGCTCCCCTTCCTGCCCGGCACGATCGGCCTCATCACGGGCCGCGAGTCCGACGCCGAGAAGGACGTGCGCCGCAACTCCGAGCTGCGCTGGCCTGCCGTGCAGTTCCGCACCATCCACACGTCCGTGCAGGGGGAACGCACCGTCGCCGAAGTCTCTGCGGCACTCCGCGAGCTCGACGCCGACCCCGAGGTCGACGTCATCATCGTCGCGCGAGGCGGCGGCGACTTCCAGCACCTCCTGCCGTTCAGCGACGAGAGCCTCGTCCGCCTCGTCGCCACGCTCTCGACGCCGGTAGTGAGCGCCATCGGCCACGAAGCAGACCGCCCGATTCTCGACGACATCGCCGACCTCCGGGCCTCCACGCCAACGGACGCCGCCAAGCGCGTCGTTCCCGACGTCGCCGAGGAACTCGCCGGAGTCCAGCAGGCGAGGTCGCGCATCCTGCAGCGCATCGTCGATCGAGTGCGCAGCGAGTCCAACGCGCTCGAGTCGCTGGTGTCGCGTCCAGCGCTCGCAAACCCGTCCTGGATCATCGACCAGCGCGGCGAGGAGCTCATGCGGGCGTCCCAGCGCGGCGAGGAGCTCATCACGCGGCGCATCGACCGGGAGCAGGACAAGCTCGAGTCACTGGCACGACACCTCCGCGGTCTCTCCCCGCAGGGCACCCTCGAGCGCGGCTACTCCATCGTCGAGCGCGTCGACCGCGAGACGCGGACGCTCGTCACGGCCTGGCAGGACGCACCCGCCTCGACCGAGCTCCGCATCCGCACGGCAGACGGCCGGATCTCAGCTTCGTCGCTCGGCGGCGAAGCCATCACCACCACGACCGGCGCCTCGAACGGCGCGACGGAGGCGAACGTAGAATGACCACCATGCAGGAACAGTCCGACATCGCGGAGCTCAGCTACGAGCAGGCCAGAGACGAGCTCATCTCCGTCGTGAGCCAGCTCGAGCAGGGCAGCGCCTCCCTCGAAGCCTCCCTCAAGCTCTGGGAACGCGGCGAGCAGCTCGCGGCCCACTGCGAGTCCTGGCTTCTCGGTGCTCGCAAACGGCTCGAGGCGGCACGCCGACGCGCCGACGACGCAGACGAGGCCTGATGGCCAAGCAGAAGCAGCCGCCGGTCGTCGCGGAACTCGGACGCCCCGAGACGCCCGAGGAGACCTTCGCGCGCAAGGCCGAGTCATCTCGTCTCTACCGCAAGCGCAAGACGATCAACAACCTCGTCTACTCGCTCCTGGTCTCGCTTGGCCTCGTGGTGTTCATCGTCGCGATCGTGCCCCGCAACGACACGCCGGTGGCCTTCGATGTCGACTTCGCGTCCGAAGCGCAGAGTGCTCAGGGCGACTTCGCGGTGCCCCTCGTCGTTCCGGAGGTCCCGACCGACTGGACAGCAAACGAAGCAGAGATCCGGACGAGCGCGGACGGCGTGAGCGAGTGGTACATCGGGTTCCTCGTCGGCCCCAAGGATGCCCCCACCGAGTACGTGGGCATGAGCCAGGGCATCGGCGTGAACCCGACCTGGCTGCTCAACGCGACGCGCGAACGCACCCCGACGGGCACCGTCCAGGTCGGGGGTCTCGACTGGATCGAGTACGACGCCACCGACCTCAGCCCCGAAGACGCAGGCAACCGCGCCTACATGCTGGTCCTCGAGCGGGGAGACGAGGCCTACCTCGTGTACGGCAACAACAAGCCGGAGACGGTCACGAAGCTGGCCGAGCTCGTCGCTGCCGACCTCGACTGAGGCCAGTACTCGGTAGGCTGGCTCTTACAGAGATCGGCTACCTGGAAAGGTCACACAACGTGGTGGAAAATCAAGACGAGTACCGCATCGAGCACGACACGATGGGCGAGGTGCGCGTTCCCAAGAACGCGCTCTACGCGGCGCAGACGCAACGCGCCGTCGAGAACTTCCCTATCTCCGGTGCGGGTCTCGAGCCGGGTCAGATCATCGCCCTCGCGCGCATCAAGCGCGCCGCTGCGATCGTGAACGCGAAGCTCGGCATCATCGAGCAGCCAGTGGCCGACGCCATCGTGGCAGCCGCCCAGCAGATCATCGACGGCGAGCACCTCGACCAGTTCCCGATCGACGTCTACCAGACAGGTTCGGGCACGTCCTCGAACATGAACATCAACGAGGTGCTCGCAACCCTCGCGACGCGCGGCCTCGGCGACGCAGTCCACCCCAACGACCACGTCAACGCCTCCCAGTCCTCGAACGACGTGTTCCCCACCTCTGTGCACGTCGCCGTGACGGACGCGCTCCTCAACGACCTCGTTCCCGGACTCGAGCACCTCGCGGAAGCACTCGAGCGCAAGGCTCAGCAGTGGGCGACCACCGTCAAGGCCGGCCGCACTCACCTCATGGACGCCACCCCCGTCACGCTCGGCCAGGAATTCGCCGGCTACGCGCGACAGATCCGCCTCGGAATCGAACGCGTGCAGTCCACCATCTCCCGCGTCGCAGAGGTCCCGCTGGGTGGCACCGCGACCGGCACGGGCATCAACACCCCGGCCGGCTTCTCGCAGCAGGTCATCGCAGAGCTCGCTGACAACTCGAAGCTCCCCCTCACGGAGGCACTTGACCACTTCGAGGCCCAGGGCGCACGCGACGGCCTCGTCGAGGCCTCCGGTGCTCTCCGCACGATCGCCGTGAGCCTCATCAAGATCAACAACGACCTCCGCTGGATGGGCTCCGGCCCGAACACGGGCCTCGGCGAGATCCAGATCCCCGACCTTCAGCCGGGCTCGTCGATCATGCCGGGCAAGGTCAACCCGGTCGTTCCAGAAGCCGTGCTCATGGTCGCATCCCGGGTCATCGGCAACGACGCAGCGATCGTGTTCGGCGGCGCGTCCGGCTCGTTCGAGCTCAACGTGCAGATCCCCGTCATGGGAACAGCGCTCCTCGAGTCGATCCGACTCCTCGCCAACGGCGTCCGGGTGCTGGCAGACAAGACGGTCGACGGTCTCGTTGCGAACGAGGAGCGTGCCAGAGCCCTCGCCGAGTCCTCGCCCTCGATCGTCACGCCCCTCAACCGCATCATCGGCTACGAGGCTGCGGCCAAGATCGCCAAGTACTCGGTCGCCAACAAGGTGACCGTGCGCCAGGCAGTCATCGACCTCGGCTACGTCGAGCGTGGTGACATCACCGAAGCGCAGCTCGACGAGAAGCTCGACGTGCTCAGCATGACCTCGCCTAACCTCTAGGCGAACGCCCGCATCACGAAGACCCGCCGTGGAGACACGGCGGGTCTTCGCTGTACACAGGCGGGCGGCTCTCGTCGAGGGCGGAAAGCGCACCCCATTACCCGGGCACCACCGCGAGCCACAGTATGGGCAGCCAGTACCCGACAAGAAGCGCCGGGCCGAAGGCGATGCTGCGACGCCCCTCGCGTGTGCGGAGGAGCACGACGGTGCTCTGCACTCCCCCGACCAGGACTGCGATCATGACGAGGAGCACAGCGAACGACGGATCGACCAGCGCGGCCATCCAGGCGAGGACGGCGCCGAGCTTCACGTCACCCATGCCGAGTCCGCCGAGCAGTGACAGCACCAGCAGGACGGCGCCGACAGTCGCGCCAGCGCCCATCGCGAAGAGGTCGAGCCGACCGTCCAGCAGCCACTCCGCGAGACTCGCGAGGAGCACGCCGAGTGCGGCGCAGCCGACGAGGCGGTTCGGGAGACGGTGCTCCCTCAGGTCAACGACGATGAGGCGCGGCGTGACAAGTGCCAGCACCAGAAGCGCTGGGAGAAGAGCGAGCCGCTCCGGAATCGCCACCACCACGGAGACGACGACCAGCGCGCTGACGCACAGCACCTCCCACGGTCTCCCGTGCCGTGACGATGCGACTGAGCCCCGCGCTCCCCCGACTTCGAGCGCGGAGCCCAACCCCGTCACAGCGGAGGAGCTGCCCCCACCTCTCTTCTCCATGCCGGCACACTAGTCACCGCTGGCTCGCGCCACGGAAGTTATCCACAGCGAGACGGATGCGGAGCCCACACCGCTCGAAGAGCCGTTTGGGCAGCCCGCGTCACACCTCGTAGTCGCCGAGGAGCTCGGTCACGAGGGCCGCTATGTCGCTGCGCTCGGACCGCGTGAGCGTCATGTGGGCGAAGAGCTTGTGCCCCTTGAGCGTCTCGATGACCGAGGCAACTCCGTCGTGCCTCCCGACTCGCAGGTTGTCGCGTTGCGCGACGTCGTGGGTGAGCACAACCCGCGAGTTCTTGCCGATGCGGGAGAGCATCGTGAGCAGCACGTTCCGCTCCAACGATTGCGCCTCATCCACGATCACGAAGGCGTCGTGCAAGGAACGCCCACGGATGTGGGTCAGTGGCAGGATCTCGAGCATCCCACGGTCCATGACCTCATCGATGACGTTCTCCGAGACGATCGCGGAGAGAGCGTCGTACACCGCCTGGCCCCACGGATTCATCTTCTCGCCCTGGTCACCGGGCAAGAAGCCGAGTTCCTGACCACCGACAGCGAAGAGCGGCCGGAAGACCATGATCTTCCTGTGCAGTCCGCGTTCGAGCACCGACTCGAGGCCAGCAGCGAGGGCGAGGGCACTCTTCCCAGTGCCCGCGCGTCCGCCGAGAGACACGATTCCGATCGATGGATCGAGGAGCAGGTCAATCGCAAGCCGTTGCTCCGCCGAGCGACCGTGCACACCGAACACGTCCAAGTCGCCGCGGACAAGTCGGACGGCGCCCTTCCCCGACACGCGTCCGAGAGCCGAACCGCGATCCGAGTGGATCACGAGACTCGTGTTGATGGGCAGGTCATCGACGACGGCCGTCGCGACGGTCTCATCCGTGTACAGCGTGTCGAGCTCATCGGCTCCGAGCGAGATCTCCGCGACGCCCGTGTAACCGGTGTCGCGAGCCAGCTCTGCCCGATACTCCTCCGCAGCGAGGCCGATCGCCGATGCCTTGACGCGCATGGGCAGATCCTTCGAGACCACCGTCACGGCCAGCCCCTCACCAGCGAGGTTCTGCGCGACCGCCAGGATGCGCGTGTCGTTGTCGCCGAGCTGCATGCCGCTCGGCAGGACGCTCATGTTGGAATGATTGAGCTCGACGCGCAGCGTGCCTCCCGCCTCTCCGATGGCGATCGGGAAATCGAGGCGCTCGTGCTTGATGCGCAGCTCGTCGAGGAACCTGAGCGCCTGCCGCGCGAAATACCCGATCTCCGGGTCGTGCCGCTTCTTCTCGAGCTCGGTGATGACGACGACTGGGATGACGACGGCGTGCTCCGCGAAGCGGAACAGGGCCCTCGGATCGCTGAGCAGCACTGACGTGTCGAGCACGTAGGTGCGGGTCGAGACCGAGGAGCCGGGAGCCGTGACGTGCACGGCGCTCCCCTCCTCATTCTCGAGGTGGTCGGTGTTGCGCTGTGCGGGTATCACGGCAGTTCCGCTCCTTCGCCAAGCTCTCGCTCGTCGTTGGGTTACGTTACGACCACAGGGGGAATCGGTAGGTTGAAACGAACTTCGGGAACCTGTGGTCGTTTCGATCAGGCACCGTACCTGATGGCATTAACGTACGACGATGAGGGGCACGCCACGCGCAGGCGAAAGTTAAATTTTGTGTCGTGTCTGAACGCGGCAGACTACTGCCCGTAGCGACGTTGGCGAGAGGCGAAGTCGCGGAGCGCGCGGAGGAAGTCGACCTCACGCAGGTCAGGTCCGAGCGCTTCGACGAAGTAGAACTCCGAATGGGCTGACTGCCACAGCATGAAGTCGCTGAGCCGCTGCTCGCCGGAGGTGCGGATGACGAGGTCCGGGTCGGGCTGTCCGCCGGTGTAGAGGTGCTCGGCGATGAGGTCGGGGGTGAGGATGTCCGCGAGGGCGGCGACGTCGCCTCCGTCTGCGGCGTGGGCACGCACGATCCTTCGCATGGCGTCGACGATCTCGCTGCGACCGCCGTACCCCACGGCGAGATTGACGTGCATCCCACGGCGCTGAGCCGTATCGCGCTGGAGTCGCTCAAGGGTGGCACCGAGGCCAGAGGGCAGATGCTCGGGCGAGCCCGCGTGGTGGACACGCCAGCGCGCGTTCTCGGCGATCTGCATGGCGAGCTTCTCGATGATGTCGATCAGGGCGTCGAGCTCTTCGCTGCTGCGGTTCTTGAGGTTGTCGTTCGAGAGGAGATAGAGCGTGACGACCTCGACTCCCTCGCGGTCGCACCACGCGAGGAACTCCATCATCTTCGCCGCACCCGCGGCGTGCCCCTGGGCGGCGTCGCGCAGCCCGAGCTGCCTGGCCCAACGTCGGTTGCCGTCGATGATCATCGCGACGTGCTTGGGCTTGGGACGCCCGTGCAGAGAACGACGCAGGCGCCTCGTGTACAGCCCGTACAGGAAGCTCCGCAAGCTGGTGGGAATCATCGACATGATCCGAACAACGTACCGGACCAAGAGCGAGATGCGCCTGCACGGGGCCGCGTAGAGTGCGAGGGTGGCTTCAGAACATCACGCGGACGCAGACCTCGATCCCGGGCGGGAGCCCTCTGTGCACCTGCCCCTGCTCGAGGCCGAGACCGGCGCTCCAGCAACGGAGGCCAAGCCCTCCTGGCGCGGCTGGGTGCACGCCGGAACGCTGCCGGTGTCCATCGCAGCCGGAATCGTCCTCATCGTGCTCGCCGAAGGCACGACAGCGAAGCTCGCCTGCGCCCTGTACGCGATCTGCTCCTGGCTCCTGTTCGGCATCTCGGCCCTCTACCACCGCTTCAACTGGAGCGAGAAGACGCGTGTCGCGCTCAAGCGCTTCGACCACGCCAACATCTTCCTGCTGATCTCGGGAACGTATGCACCTATCGCGCTCGTCGCGCTGCCACCGGAGAAGGGGTGGCCGCTGTTCGCGATCGTCTGGGGTGCGGCCCTGCTCGGCATCTGCTTCCGCGTGTTCTGGATCGGCGCACCGCGGTGGCTGTACGTCGCGCTCTACATCGCGCTTGGATGGGCGGCCGTGGCCTACCTCGGCGACATCGCGGCCGTGAACGTGGCGACGGTGGTGCTCATCGTCGTCGGCGGTCTGTTCTACACCGCAGGCGCAGTCTTCTACGCGCTCAAGCGCCCCAACTTCTGGCCGGGCCACTTCGGGTTCCACGAGCTGTTCCACGTCTTCACCGTGCTCGCGTTCCTCAGCCAGTGGACCGGCATCCTGCTGCTCTGCATCGACCCGCCGGTCTTCGCCTAGTCGGCAGCTCTCTTCTGCGGATCGGGTGCGGCTTCACCTTCGGCGCTCGCGCCGGGCTCGCTCGGCTCAACAGGAGCGACCTCTGCGGCCGCCTCGTTCGCCGCGACCTCTGCCTGCAGCTGCTCGCGGATGCGGGCCCTCGCCTGCACCCGGCTCGTGCGGCGGATGAGGTCCATGACCAGCAACCCGGTCGCGACGGCGACGAAGATGAAGACGAAGAACCCGAGCGGGCCCGGCGTCACATCATCCGGATTGAAGGGCAGTTCCTCCCCCGGTGTCGGTGCGGTCGCGGCGAGCGAGAGCACCCAGGTCTGGGCGTGCGCGAGGAGCATCACTCGGAAGCCTCCGCGGCACCCTGCTTGTCGTCGTTTCGTTCATCGACACCAGCGAAGAGGTCGGTCTCCGGCGTGGGTGCGTCGACCCGCGAGTCGACGAGTTCGAAATCGTCGAAGGGGTACGCGGCGGCCTCGATGTCTCGCGGGATCGCGAAGAATCCGCTGTCCGGTGCGACCTGGCTCGCGTGGGAGCGCAGGGCGGAATCCCGGGCGTCGAAGAACTTGTCGATCTGAATCTGCGTGGTCACGTTGCTCGGCTTGTCGCGCATCCACGCGAGCATCTGCTCGAGGCGTTCGAGGAGCGGCGACTCCGGGTCGAGCGCCTTGATGTGCTGCAGGAGGCTGTCCGCCCGCTTGCCGTTCATGGTGCGGTCGTAGTAGAGCTTCGAGATTCTCCACGGTGCGCCGAGTTCCGGGTGGATCGCGAGTCCTGACTCGCGCCAGACCCGCATGGAGACGTCGTGCGTGCGGATGTGGTCCGGGTGCGGGTAGCCGCCGTTCTCGTCGTAGGTGACGAGGACGTGCGGCCGGAACTCGCGGACGACGCGCAGCAGCGGGCGCGAGGAGATGTCGAGTGGGATGCTCGCGAACGAGTTCACTGGCAGCGATCCGTCCTCGGAAGCCATTCCAGAGTCGACGTAGCCGAGCCAGCGGTGCTCGACGCCGAGGAACTCCTGGGCGGCAGCCATCTCGACACGGCGAAGCCCCGCCAGGTCTCGCTGAGCGTGGTGGACGGACTCGAGACCAGGGTTGAGGATGTCGCCAGCCTCGCCGCCGGTGCAGCTGACCACCATGACTTCGGCGCCCTTGGCGCGGTACGCAGCGTACGTGGCGGCGCCCTTGCTTGACTCGTCATCGGGATGGGCGTGGACCGCCAACAGTCGAAGTGTCACTGGTCTCCTCGTGGAACGTTAACCTAGATACAGAGCCTATCTCGCGCGGCCGCCAGTTTCTGGCCGTGCATGCCCTCACGTCGGGAGGAACCCCCAGTGTCAGCTGAACGCGAAACCCTCGCCGACGCCGCCCCCACAGCTGACCTCGTCGACCGGTACGGCACCCGCGCACCGCGCTCTGAGAAGAAGCCTGAGCGGTGGATCTGGATGGTCGTCGGCATCTTCGTCATCGCCGTCGTCGCATTCTGGGCGACGACGACCGTCGGGCCGGTCTCCTCATCGGCGATCCGAGCCGACACGGTGCGCTTCTCGATCGTGGACGACGCACACGTGAGCTTCGACTACCGGATCACGGCCCCGGCCGGCACCGAGGTGACCTGCGCGATCGAGATCCGCGACGAGCAGCAGGCCGTCGTCGGCTGGGACATCGTCGACGTCCCGCCGAGCGAAGAGCCGTCCCAGGTCCTGAACGTGCAGGTGCGCACGACGAAGGCGGGCACGACGGCTTTGGTGAAGGAATGCTGGTTGCCGTAGAATGGCGGACGAGGCCCTGACTCGCGTCAGGGCTTTGGTCGTATCCGGCTGCACAAGGAGTTTCAGCATGGCTAACCCATCGGTGACCTGGCTCACCCAGGAGACTTATGACCGTCTCAAGGCGGAGCTCGACGAGCTCGCCGTGAACGGCCGCGAAGAGATCGCCAAGCGCATCGAGGAGGCGCGCGAAGACGGCGACCTCAAGGAGAACGCTGGCTACCACGCGGCGAAGGACGAGCAGGGCAAGATCGAGGCCCGCATCAACCAGCTCGAGACGATGCTGAAGAGCTCCGAGGTGCGCGAGGCGCCGGAGGCATCTGGCATCGTCGAGACGGGGACTGTCGTCACCGCCAAGATCGGCGGCAAGGAGCAGAAGTTCCTCCTCGGCAGCCGTGAGATGGCAGACCAGACGCAGCTGCGCGTGTACTCGGGCGAGAGCCCGCTCGGCGCTGCGATCCTCGGCCTCGCCGTCGGTGGCTCCACGAGCTACGAAGCGCCGAACGGCAACTCCATCGAGGTTGAGATCGTCGAAGTCGAGACCTTCCACCCGTAAGAGCACGGTGCGCCCGTCGGCGCAGGGCGCTGCGTCGCGCCTGGGCCGATGGACAACGAAGAGGACCTCCCGCGGGAGGTCCTCTTCGTGTCTGTTCGACGTGGGATGCTCAGGTCACGGCATCGGCGCCGCGTCGCGGCTCGTGCGCGGCTGGTAGCCGAGGGCGCGCAGCGCATCCATGACCTGGTGCGAGTGCTCGGTGCCCCGAGTCTCGACGGACACCTCGAGTTCGACGTGGCTCACCTGCAGGCCCTTGTTGTGCCGCGTGTGCAGCACCTCGACGACATTCGCGTTGACCTCGCTGATGGTCTTCGCGATGAGGGCCAGCTGACCTGGAACGTCCTGCAGCTCGATGACGAGCTTCAGATAGCGATCGGACGCGGCGAGGCCGCGGCTGAGTACCTTCTCGAGCATGAGCGGGTCGATGTTGCCGCCGGAGAGGATCGCGACGGTTGTGCCGGCGTTCTTGATCTTGTCGGCGAGGATCGCGGCGACGGCGGTTGCCCCGGCCGGCTCGGCGACGAGCTTGGCTCGCTCGACAAGCAGCAGGATGGCGCGCGAGATGTCGTCCTCGGAGACGGTCACCACTTCGTCCACGAGATCGCGGACGACCTCGAACGTGATCTCCCCTGGCACGTCGACGGCGATGCCGTCTGCGATCGTCGGGCGAGCCTGGATCTTGACCGGGTGACCAGCCTCGAGAGAGACGGGGAATGGCGCGGAGTTGGCGGCCTGCACGCCGACGATGCGAATCGGGCGACCCCGCTGCTCGCCGAGGAGCTTCGCCGCGACGCTGACACCGGAGATGAGCCCACCGCCGCCGATCGGCACGATGATGGTGTCGACGTCTGGGGCCTGCTCGAGGATGTCGAGCGCAAGCGTCGCCTGGCCGGTGATGATGTCGGTGTGGTCGTAGGGGTGGATGAACTCCGCCCCGGTGTCGACCGCGAACTGCTTGGCTGCGACAAGGGCATCCGCGACGTTCACGCCCGTGAGGACAACGTCCGCGCCGTAGCCGCGAGTGGCCTGCAGCTTGGGCAGCGGCACTCCGACGGGCATGAAGATGGTCGCCTTGATGCCGAGCTCGCGAGCCGCGAATGCAACGCCCTGCGCGTGATTGCCAGCGGATGCGGCGACCACGCCACGAGACCTCTGCTCTTCGCTCAGCTGCGACAGGCGGTACGTGGCACCCCGGATCTTGTACGAACCGGTGCGCTGCATGTTCTCGCACTTGAGGAGCACCGGCGAGCCGAGCTTCTCCGAGAGGAAGCGGGCCGAGTCGATCGGCGTCTGGGAGATGACCTGCCGCACGATTTCGCGCGCAGCGACGATCTGTTCCAGAGTGATGGTGGGAGCGGTCATACCGTGCTTGCCTTCTTCTCGCGCTTCGACTTCTCGCGCTTCGGTGTTGTGGTCTGTGCGGTCTTCGTCGGGTCCGGTTCGTCGCGCCAGGTGCCACGTGAGATGAACTGGACCATCACCTTGCCTGCCGCGACAAGCGGAACCGCGAAGACGGCCCCGGCGATGCCGCCGAAGATCGTGCCAGCGCTCACGGACAGCAGCACCGCGAGCGGATGCAGCTTGACCGCGCTGCCCATGATGAGCGGCTGCAGGATGTGCGACTCGATCTGCATGACGGCGACCACGACGATGAGCATGATGAGCGCATTGAGGAAGCCGTTGTAGGCGAGAGCCACCGCGACGGCGATCGTGCCGGCCGAGATCGCACCGATGTACGGAACGAACGATGCGAGGAACACGATGACGCCGATGGGCAGCGCAAACGGCACCTGCAGGATGACGGCACCCAGGTAGATCCCCACGGCGTCGATGAGCGCGACCAGCACTTGCACTCGCACGTAGTGCCCGACGGAGATCCAACCCCGCTGCCCTGCCCCGTCGATGGCGGCACGCGCGTTCTTCGGGAAGATCGAGACGATGAAGAGCCAGATGCTGCGGCCATCCAGCAGGTAGAAGATGAGGGCGAACGCGGTCACGAGCGTGCCGGCGAGGAACGCCGCGACGTTGGATCCGACAGAGAGCGCCTGAGAGGCTATCGAGTTGACGTTCGACTGCACCCATCCGACGATCTGTCCGAGGCCGTCATCGACCTGCTGCTCGGTGACGTGCAGCGGGGAGTCCGCGAGGAACTGCAACGCGAGCTGGTACTGAGCCTGGAGCTTGCCGAGGTCGAGGTTGAACCCCTGTGCGAATTGGCTGATGACCAGGGTTATGAGCGTGCCGATCGCCACCAGCAGCACGATGAGCGACAGGATGAGCGCCGCCCACCGGGGCAGGCCGCTTCCCACGAGCCATTTCATGAGCGGTGCAAGCAGCGAGGCGAGGAGCGCCGCGACGAGCAGCGGGATCACGAGGATCGATGCTTGGGCGACGAGCCAGCCGAGCGGAATCAGCGCAAGCAGGATGGCCACGCTGCGCCAGGCCCATGCCCCGCCGATGCGGAGGCCCCTGGGCACGAGCTCGTCTTCGCTCTCGATGCGCAGGGCTGGCGCGGGGTTCTGCGCAAGGGTGGAGCCGGTTCTCGGCGATGCCGCCTTGGCAGCTGTCTCGTCGAGGTCGCGTTCGGTCATGCGCTCAATCCTAGGAGCGCCTTCGGGCGCGTCGGCACCACTAGAACTGCACCCGTGGGGGCTGCGAGATCGCGGCGCGATCGGCCACCTCGAAGAAGGCTCGCTGTTCGTAGTGGAGGGGGCCCGCGACGAGGTTGTTCGGGAACACCTTGACCTTGGTGTTGAACTCGCGGACGCCGCCGTTGTAGAAGCGGCGGGACGCCTGGATGCGGTTCTCCACGTCAACGAGGTCGGACTGCAGCTGCAGGAACTCCCGGCTCGACTGCAGCTGCGGGTAGGCCTCCGAAGCCGCGAACAGCCCGCGGAGCGCGCCCTGCACGCGGTTCTCCGCTGCGCTCACCTCATCTGGGGTCTCGGCCTGCGAGCTGGCCTGACGCGCCTCTGCGAACGCCGCGAACACCTTGTCCTCGTGCGTCGCGAACCCCCGCACTCGGCTCTCGAGCAGCGGCAGCAGCTCCTCTCGAGCAGCGAGCTGGGCGGTGATGTCACTCCACGCGCCGTCGACTCGCGAACTCAAGCGCTTCAGGGAGCGGCTCGTGGCGACCACATATACGGCAACGGCGATGACGATGAGGAGCACGGCTCCGACGGCGATCCAGACTTCGAGCATGCCGGAATGTTATCCCGCATCGACTGCAAGACGGTGGGGTCACCCCACAGCCTGGGCGAATTCGCTCGAAGCTGACTCCGCCAGGTGCCTCAGGTGCTCGGGGATGGGCATCCCACGGCGCCGCGCCGCTTGCGCCCAGAGCCGTCCGGCCCGGTAGGACGAGCGGACAAGCGGACCGGCGAGCACACCGAGGAAGCCCATCTCCTCCGCGACCGCCTTGAGCTCGATGAACTCCTGCGGCTTCACCCAGCGAGCCACGGGCAGGTGCCTCGGGCTCGGCCGCAGGTACTGGGTGAGCGTGATGATGTCGCAACCGGCTCCGAGGAGGTCGCTGAGAGCCTGCTCGATCTCGTGGCGTTCCTCCCCCATGCCGAGGATCAGGTTCGATTTGGTGACGAGCCCGGCGCTTCGCGCCTGCGTGATGACGTCGAGCGACCGCTCGTACGTGAAGGCGGGCCGGATTCGCTTGAAGATCCGGGGCACGGTCTCGACGTTGTGCGCGAACACCTCGGGCTTCGAAGAGAACACCTCGGCGAGCAGCTTGGGGTTGCCAGAGAAATCCGTCGCGAGGATCTCGACTCCGGTGGCGGGGTTCTCGGCGTGGATACGTCGCACCGTCTCCGCGTGCAACCACGCTCCCTCGTCCGGCAGGTCGTCACGGGCGACACCCGTTACCGTCGCGTAGCGCAGGCCCATGGTCGACACGGACTCTGCCACTCTGCGCGGTTCGTCGGTGTCGTAGTCGGCGGGCTTTCCCGTGTCGATCTGACAGAAATCGCAGCGCCGGGTGCACTGCGAACCACCGATGAGGAAGGTGGCCTCCCTGTCTTCCCAGCACTCGAAGATGTTCGGGCAGCCGGCCTCCTGGCAGACGGTGTGCAGCCCACCCGCCTTCACGAGCTCGGAGACCTGCTTGAACTCGGGCCCCATCTTGGCTCTGGTCTTGATCCACTCAGGTTTGCGTTCGATGGGAGTCTGCGCGTTGCGCGCTTCGACGCGCAGCAGCCGCCGCCCCTCCGGCTTGATCGTCACGCTGCGACCTCCCTGGTGAGGTCCAGGTGCTCGGTCAGCACTTGCGCGGCCATCGGAGCGATCTCCGACGGGGTGACCACCCGTCCGAGCTCAGCACTCAGCGTGGTGACGCCCGCATCGCTGATCCCGCACGGGACGATGCGTTCGAACGGCTCGAGGTCGTTCGAGCAGTTCAGCGCGAAGCCGTGCATCGTGCAGGCTTCGACCACTCGGACGCCGATCGCCGCGATCTTTCGTGGCGAATCCTCGCCCCCGACCCAGACGCCGGACCGACCGGTCACCTGCCTGCCCTCGACACCCAGGTCCGCGATCAGCTCGATGAGCGCGGATTCGAGCCGACGCACGTGCGCCACGACGTCGATGGGCGCTGGCAGACGCACGATCGGATAGCCGACGAGCTGGCCAGGCCCGTGCCAGGTCAGCCTGCCACCCCGGTCCGCGTCGACGACGGGAGATCCGTCGATGGGTCGCTCGTGGGCCCTCGTAAGGCGACCCGCCGTGTAGACGCTCGGGTGCTCGAGGAGCACAAGCGAGTCCCGTCGCGCCCCTAGCACACGCTCGGCGTGCAGGGTCCGTTGGAGGGTCAAGGCCTCCGCGTAATCGACCGCGGCGAGTCCGAATCCCGGTGTCAGCACATCCATCATGTGCGCAAGTCTTGCATATTTTGTACGACGTACAACAACCGTGGCCTCAAGCGAGAGGAGCAGCCACCCGGCCGCCCCTCTCGCATTCGACCTCGTGCAGTCAGACGGAGATCTGCGCAGCGACCGTCTTGAGCTTGTGTCGCGCCAACGCGAGATTCGCGCTTGTTCGGCTCAGCACGAGGTAGATGAACAGCCCACTGGCCCCCTGCGTGTTGAGCACGTTGATGAGGTGGTACTGCGAACTGAGCGTGATCAGGATGTCGTCGATCTCGTCAGTGACGCCGAGCTCGGACATCGTGCTGAGCTTCGCGCGCACGACGTTCGAGTTGCCTGCGGCGGCGATGCCGAGATCGAAGGACGGGTTGCCGCCCTGCGCGAGCGCCATGCCGCTGGCATAGTCAACGATCGCGGCGCCAGTTGCGCCTTCGATGCTGAGCAGCTGCTTGATTGCCTCGTCGAGTGAACTCATACGGTCTTTCCCCTTTGCGTGTCGAGCGACCACCACGGCGCCTCGGATCGACGGGCAGAAGTTAGTCCTGCGTTATCGTCCATCCTGAGGCGGATGCGTCGTGCCGCTCCCCCTTGCCGACCTGATCGCCGTCCGACTGCACGTCGCCGTGCGCAACCCCCGATCCGAGATCGCGAGGTGACGAGACGGCCGCGCTAGCCTGCGCCCACGTGCCCTCCAGGCCCGAGAGCATCCGTATTCAGTGCAGAGAATCTGGATTCTGCGCGTCAACCTCAGCTGGGCGAAGATCAAATCGGTATCGGCCGCCGACGGCAGCCAAGATGACCATAACCCACACAGGAATCGCGCCAGTACGCGTGAGAATGCGGCTTTCGTATAGATTTACCTCGTCCGGGTTCGCGAGTCACCGCGAGGGGGCGGACACACGACGCGCTATCGATCTCAGAATGACGCGTCGCAAAGCTATCGAGGGGGAACGATGGACACGCTTGTACACCTGACCGGCGCGACTGCTTCGTATGGGAACCGGCAGGTACTCCGAGATATCGACCTCACGCTCTACAGGGGTCAGATCGTCGGGCTCATCGGCGTCAACGGCGCCGGGAAGAGCACGCTGGTCAGCACGCTCGTCGGCCGGCACCAACTCGATTCCGGAACCATGATTCTCGACGAGGAGCCGTACGCACCCTCGTCGCTCGAGGAAGCGCAGGCCTGCGGAGTCGGCGTCATCACCCAGAACGCTGAGCCACCGACGGGCTTGACCGTCGCACAGGCTCTCTTCCGGAACACGTACAGGTCAGGTGAGCCCCACGAGGCCGTGCTCGAGCGTGCGCAGGAGCTCCTGGGGCAGACCGGCGCTGAGCTCGATCTCGGCGCCATGATCAACGAGCTCGACCGCGGGAGGCGCGCGCTCGTGGAGGTCGTGCGCATGCTCGCGGAAGAGGCGCAACTCGTCGTCATCGATGAAGTGGCAGTCACCCTCGCAGACCACGAGATCGCTCTGCTCCATCGCGTGCTGCGCCAGCTCGCTGCCCAGGGGCGCGGAATCCTCTACATCACGCACCGTATGGACGAGGTGCAGTCGATCGTCGATCGCGTGCTCCTGCTCCGCGAGGGCAGGATCGCCATCGACACCCCCATCGCAGGGCTCAGCTCCGAAGAGCTCACGGTCATGCTCATCGGTGAACTGCCGGAGGCGGACGCGACGCTCGCGGTCGCCACCGACGAGGCGCACCGGGCTGCCCTGGCAGCGTTCGGTGTCGGCGACGGCGATCTCCTGCACGGTGTCGACCTGCATGTCCGGCCCGGCGAAGTCGTCGGCATCACGGGCACCCACGACTCCGGCGTCCGCCAGCTCATCGAGATCCTCGGAGGCGCTGCGCGCCCACGAGAAGGCCACGTCGAGCTCTACGGGGAGCCCGTGGATCTCACCGAGGAGGGCGTCGCGGAGGCTCACGGGGTGAGCTTCCTCCCCGATGCCGTGCCATCGTTCGACTCCGATCGGAGCCTCATCGAGGGAGTCGACACGGCGGATGGCTCACTGAGCGCCGAAATCTCGCGAGCACGCAAGATGATCGAGCTCGTGCATCGCCTCCGCATCAACACCACCAACATCCACTCCGCACTCGACGAGCTGTCCGGTGGCGACCAGCAGAAGGCCGAGTTCATCCGGGCCGTGGAACGCGGTGGGAACGTGCTCGTGCTGGCCCACCCAACGCAGGGCGTGGATGTGGGTGCGCGGCGTTCGGTCTTCGCGTTCCTCCACAGCCTCGCCGACACGGGCACGTCTGTTGTCTTCCTCGGCACCGACATGACCGAGCTTCTCCAGTGGAGTCACCGAGTCGTAGTGCTCGCGGGTGGCCGCACGGCACTCGAGGGACGCTCCGAGTTGCTCGACGAGGACATGATCGTGCAGGCCATGCTCGGGGCCCAGCGGCCCGAGCGCGTCGGCCGTCGAGCCGCGATCACGGCGTAGCGAACGAGACCACTGGGGCGGCTGCGCGGCTGATCCGCTGAGGAGCTACCCCCTCCCCGCGCTGCTAGCTCCGCCGTGAGAACTCGGCTGCGCGGTCCACTTGCTCTGGCGTGATGGTCACCCCCGTGTACTTCTCGAACTGGCGCGCGGCCTGCAGCGCAGCGACGGCGGCGCCCGTCACGACTGGAACTCCCTTGGCTCGGGCGAGACGGATGAGGGGTGTCTCCGCGGGGAACGCGACGACGTCGAACACGAGCTCGGCAGCGGACACGTGCTCCTGGCCGAACGACAGCGCGTCCTCGTCAGCCCCGGTCATCCCGAGGGGCGTGACGTTGACCAGCGCGAAGGGACCGGGCGGCGGGTCCATGGCCTGCCAGCGATACCCGTACTTCTCGGCGAGCGCCGAGCCCGCGGCTTCGTTGCGCGCGACGACCATGAGGTCGGCGAAGCCCGCATCCCGGAATGCCGCTACGACCGCCTTCGCCATGCCACCTGCGCCTCGGACGAGAACGGGGAGTGTGGGGCTGATCTTGTGCTCCGCGATGAGCTCGGCGATGGCTTCGTAGTCGGTGTTGGAGGCGATGAGCTTCCCACCGTCGTTGACGATCGTGTTGACCGACTCGATGGCGAGCGCCGACTGGTGGAGTTCGTCGACGAGCGGGATGACCGCTTCCTTGAACGGCATCGACACCGAGCAACCGCGGATGCCAAGCGCGCGGACACCCCGAATCGCGCCCTCGATGTCCTCCGTCGTGAAGGCCTTGTAGATGAAGTTCAGGCCGAGTTCCTCGTAGAGGTAGTTGTGGAACCGCGTCCCGAGGTTCGACGGCCGGGCCGCGAGCGAGATGCAGAGGGTCATATCCTTATTGAGAATCGGCATGCCGTCAGTATCCCTCTTCCGCCGTTCGTCGTCTCAGCGCAGATCGAGCCGCATGAGGACCCTGGGGAACCCGTTCAGCACAGAGCCGGTGTCGGAGACCTTCGAGAAGCCTGCCTTCTCGAAGAGAGCGCGCGTGCCGACATAGGCCATGGTGAGATCGACCTTCTCTCCCCCGTTGTCCACGGGGTAGGCCTCAACAACGGGAGCGTCGTGCTCCCTCGCGAATTCGACGGCCCCTTCGACGAGCCGGTGCGAGAGACCCTGGCCACGGAAACCCGGGCGAACGCGAACGCACCACAGCGACCAGACGGGGAGGTCGTCGAGGTGCGGGATGCGCCGGTTGCGGGCGAAACTCGTGTCGCTGCGAGGGTGCACGGCTGCCCAGCCGACAACTTCCTCGCCGTCATACGCGAGCACCCCCGGCGGGATCTTCTCGCGCAGCAGCCGCTTGACTCGCTCACCCCGCTCGGGGCCTGCAAGCCCCTGGTTCTCCTTGGAGGGGATGCGGTAGCTGAGGCACCAGCAGACGTTGGCGTCCGGCCGCTTGGGCCCCACCATCGTCCGCACATCGGCGAACCGCTTCGCCGCTCGAACATCGATCACCATGGCGGCATAGTGCCACGTGTACCTCGACGCTCGCGAGGAACGAGAAGTGTGCCCCACCAGGGACTCGAACCCTGACCTGGAAAGATTTTAAGTCTTCTGCCTCTGCCAATTGGGCTAGTGGGGCGTACACGTCGGGGCCGCCGCATCCGGAGATGTGGCGGCCCCGACGAGGTCAGCTACTTGCTGTCGCCAGCGGGAGCCTTGGCCGCGCGTGCGGCGGCAGGCTTCGCAGCCGAGGGCTTGGCCGCAACGGGCTCAGCAGGCTTCTCAGCTGCCTTGTCTGCTTCCGGCTTCTTGTCTGCATCGACTGCAGGCAGCTTGGCCGGAGCAGCATCGGCAGCCGGAGCCGCCGGGCGAGGACGCGATGCGAAACGCTCGAAGGCGGCGCGAGGCGTCTCGCGGGCGCTGATCGACACGAAGTCGCGGCCGAGCACGAAGTTATTGATCCAGCCCGTGAGCACACGGATCTTGCGCTCGACGGTCGGGATCGCCATGTCGTGGTAGCCACGGTGCGCGAGCCAGGCGAGCACACCGGTCAGAGCGAACGTGCCCGACTGGAAGGCGCCAACGCCGATGCCGAGACCGGCAACCGCGCCCATGTTCTCGTGGTAGTAGTCCTTCGGGGTTCCGCCGCGGAGCGTTGCGACGAGGTTCGAAGCCATGAGCTTGCCCTGACGAACCGCGTGCTGCGCGTTCGGCACGCAGAAACCGCCGACTCCGCCACCGGACAGGTCGGGAACAGCCGACACGTCGCCAGCAGCCCAAGCGTCCTGCACGATGCCGTTGTCGCCCTCGACCCGGAGGTCGGCGCGTGCACGGAGGCGTCCGCGCTCGTCGACGGGAAGGTCGCTGTTGCTCTTGATGACGGGAGCAGCCATGACACCTGCGGTCCAGACGATGACGTCGGTGGGGAACTTGTCTCCAGCCGACGTCTCGACGACGCCGTCAACGGCCGAGGTGACCTGCGTGTTGAGGTGCACCGTCGCGCCGCGCTCTGCGAGGTTCTTGATGACCCAGAGAGCAGTGTCCTCCGAGACCTCGGGCATGATGCGCCCTGCAGCCTCGATGAGGTGGAAGTGCACGTCGTCGAACTGCAGCGACGGGTAGTCCTCGAGCAGCGCGGTCGCGAGCGAACGCATCTCAGCGAACGACTCGATACCGGCGAAGCCACCGCCGACGACGACGAAGGTCAGGAGGCGTGTGCGCTCCGGGCCCGGAGCCATGGTCGACGCCTTGTTGAAGTTGTCGATCATCGTGTCGCGGATCCACGTGGCTTCTTCGACCGTCTTCACGCCGATGGCGTTGTCGGCGATGCCCGGGATCGGGAACGTGCGCGAGACAGCACCCGCGGTGACCACGATGATGTCGTAGTTGACCGTGTAGGGCTCGCCGATCTCGGGCTTGATGGTCGCCGTCTTCGTGGCGTGGTCGATGTTCGTGACCTCAGCCGTGATGACACGCGAGCGCTTGAGGTGACGACGCAGCGAGACGACCGCGTGACGCGGCTCGATGTTTCCGCTGATGACCTCTGGGAGGAATGGCTGGTACGTCATGTACGGCAGCGGGTCGACAACTGTGACCTGGGCTTCGCCAGGGTTCAGCTGCTTCTCGAGCTGCCACGCCGTGTAGAAGCCGGCGTAGCCTCCGCCAACGATGAGAATCTTAGTCACGTACTTGTACTCCCTGCATGCGATGGTTGGGCGAGGAAAACCTTGTCAAGTCTACTCCTGCGAGGCACCGGCGAGTGCATCGCCGGGGTCGGCGCACACGCAGCGCTGTGGCGACCAGGTTGAGAGTTCGAGCGCCCAGTCTCCGACGGGGTTCACTCCGGGACCCGCGACAAGCGAATGCGCGGCGAGCGCGTGGAGGCACTTGACCCGAGTTGGCATGCCGCCAGCCGTGACGCCGGCGATCTCCTCGACGACCTCCAGCGATTCGCGCTCCGCCAGGTAGCGCTCATGCGCTGCGCGGTAGGCGGCGCGGAAGTCGTCGTCGTCGCTGAGGCGCTGCTGCATCTCCGGCATGATCTGCTCTGCCTCGATCTGCGACATGGCGATCGTGGCAGCAGGGTGCGACAGGTAGTAGAGCGTGGGGAACGGCGTGCCGTCTGGGAGGCGAGGACGCGTGACCACGACGGTCGGATTGCCGCACGCGCAGCGCGCGCCGATGCCGACGACGCCCCGCATGGGTCGGCCGAGCTGCTCGCGCATGACCTCGAGGTCGCGTTCGGTGGCTTCTGAGTACTCGAGCATTGGTCGCTTTCGGCTGTGCTGGGCGGATGCGTGTCGATGCGCATCCGCTGGTCTCGTTCGTGAAGGTGTGACTACTCGCTCGGCGTGGGCGCCGGGGCGGTGCCCGCCGTGACAAGCGACTCGACGAAGCTGTCGAGCCAGCTCGACTGCGTCTCGTGGAGTTCCGTGCTGATGTTGCTCTGCTGCTGCTTGGTCGTCGCCGGCGGGTCGAGCACAAGATAGCTGGTGTCACCCGGCATCACGAAGAGCAGCCGACCACGAGCCTGAGACTGGATGTAGGCGGGGTCGCTCCACCTGTCGCGTTCCGTGGCGATCTCATCCACGCTCTTCTGCGTCTCGGCGAGCTCAGCCTGCAGCTGCGCGACGTACTGCCGCTGCGCGATATAGCGTTGCGCGGTCGGAGCCAGCACGGCGATGCCGAGGATGACGACCAGCGCCACGAGAACCGTTGCGCCGTTGGGACGGACGGTCGGGAGGCGGCGACGCGTGTTCGCGCCGGTCGCGCTCGACTTGCGTGGCGAATCCGTGGCCGTCTTCGGACCGGGCTTGGACTTCGGCTTGCTCTTCGAGGGCGACTTGGCAGCCGCACCGCCCGTCGGCCGAGCGCTCGAGCTCGGTCTCGGAACGGTCTTGCCGTTCGGAGCGGACGGAGTCTTCGGGGAGGACGCCGCCTTCGGAGCGGCCTTGGGGCTTGGAGTGGTCTTGGAGCCTGTCTTCGCTCGGGCCCCGGAGACCGACTTGCCGGTAGCACCCGACTTGCCCGACGTGTTCGCCATGCTCATCCCCCCCTCTCCGTGTCGGCTTCCCATCATGCCGAACGGGCCGGGGACTTGCCCCGACCCGTTCGTGTGTCGCGCTGATCAGCGCGGCGAGGACCCTACGCCTTGTGGCGCGGGAAGGCGCTGCGTCCCGCGTAAACGGCGGCGTCGCCGAGCTCTTCCTCGATACGGAGGAGCTCGTTGTACTTCGCGACGCGGTCGGTGCGAGCAGGCGCACCGGTCTTGATCTGGCCGGAGTTCGTGGCAACCGCGAGGTGCGCGATCGTCGCGTCCTCGGTCTCGCCCGAACGGTGCGACAGGATCGCCGTGTAGCCGGCGCGCTGCGCGAGCGAGACAGCGTCGAGCGTCTCCGTGAGCGTGCCGATCTGGTTGACCTTCACGAGGAGCGAGTTGGCCGCGCCCTCCGTGATGCCGCGCTGGAGGCGCTCAGGGTTGGTGACGAAGAGGTCGTCGCCGACGATCTGCACCTTGTCGCCGATGGCGGCGGTGAGGGCCTGGTAGCCCGACCAGTCGTCCTCGTCCAGCGGGTCCTCGATCGTCACGATCGGGTAGTCGGCGACGAGCTTCTCGTAGAAGGCCGTCATCTCCTCAGCCGAGACCTCGGCGCCCTCGAAGTGGTACTTGCCGTCCTTGAAGAACTCGCTCGATGCGACGTCCATACCGAGGACGATGTCGGTGCCGAGCTCGTACTTCGTCGCGCCGATGGCCTCGACGATGAGGTCGAGTGCCGCACGCGTGTTGGGCAGGTCGGGGGCGAAGCCGCCCTCGTCGCCGAGGCCCGTCGCGTAGCCCTTCGAGTGCAGCGTCTTCTTCAGCTGGTGGTACACCTCGGTGCCCCAGCGAAGCGCTTCGCTGAAGGTCTCTGCACCGATGGGGAGGATCATGAACTCCTGCACGTCGATGCCGTTGTCAGCGTGCGCGCCGCCGTTGATGATGTTCATCATCGGCACGGGGAGCACGTGAGCGTTCGGGCCGCCGACGTAGCGGAAGAGGGGGAGGCCAGCCGAGTCGGCCGCTGCCTTCGCGACTGCGAGGCTCACGCCGAGGATGGCGTTCGCACCGAGGCGCTTCTTGTTCGGGGTACCGTCGAGCTCCTTGAGCTCCTCGTCGACGAGCCGCTGGTCGCTGGCGTCGAAGAACTCGATGGCGGGGTCGATCTCGTCGATGACTGCCTCGACGGCCTTCTGGACGCCCTTGCCGAGGTAGCGGTCGGCGTCGCCGTCGCGCAGCTCGAAGGCCTCGAAGGCACCGGTGGATGCACCGGACGGCACGGCCGCGCGGCCGGTCGATCCGTCATCGAGCAGAACCTCGACCTCGACGGTTGGGTTGCCTCGGGAATCGAGGATCTCGCGGGCGTGGACGACGTCAATAAGGGCCACAGGATGCTCCTTGCGAATCAGTAGCGTACGGACCGCCAGAGACGCGGTCCTTCGTCAGTGTATCGGTGCTGGCGGAACGTGAGGAAGGTGCGAAGCACCAGCTGCTCACGAGGTCGGCGTGGGCATCTTCGCCAGCTCTTTCGTCATGAGCTCCTCGATACTCGGCACTCGCCAAGTAACCGGGCGCTCTTGGTAGATGGGATCACCATCCACGGGCGCCCAGCGGACTTCGGTGAGCTCACGTCCCGCAGGAACGAGGTAGATCGCGCACCGGAGTTGCCGCGAGTCCGCGTCATCCTGGTCTGGGACCTGAAGAAGGAGGTCGCAGGCGACTGCTTCGGGAGCCTCCTCGACCGTTGCTCGAGCAGCGACGGAGCCGTCATCGAGGATGCCGACAAGGTCAGGCGGGAGCGCCGACACCCCATGCGCCGCGTCGCCTTGCATGCCGATGGTGACGTTCATTGACCCCGGAGTCGTCCAATCCGGTCCGATCTCCGCGAGCCCGGCGTTCTCGTGGAGGCCCGTCATGACCTGAGTGAACGTTACGGCGACCTCGCGACCGTCCTCGAGCGGAAGCAGCGCCGTCTCCCGGTACTCGAACCGGCTTCCGGGGTCGGCATTGGCCTCAGGGATCACGACCTGCTCGTACGCGAACGGCTCATCCCACTCGCCGAGCAGAGAACATCCGCCGAGCATTACCGCCGCCATCGACGCGGCCGCAATCGCCGCCATCCATCTCGTGCCGACCCCGCCGACCGCTCTACCTCCACAAGACCCGGACTCCATAGCTCCCCCTCGTTCGGAGGGGCCAGGCTACGAGGTCTGGAGCGCTTCGAAGCTGAGCGTCTCGGGGGCGGCGACGTGCTCGTCCCGCACGTGGGCGACGTGCGTGAAGCCCTGCTCGGCAAGCGAGGCGAGGAGGCCGCGCACGTTCTTCGGCTTCTTCGCGACGCGCACGCGCGAGGCTCCCGAACGCACGACCGCGCCCTTGAGCCTCGCGATCTCAGCGACCGACGCGCGCTTGTCGAAGAGCAGCGCGACGGCACGCTCCTCCCCCGAGTCGGGCAGCGTGGCCAGGTCGACGATGCGCTCGAAGCCGATCGAGAAGCCGCAGGCGGGCACATCCTGGCCGAGGAAGCGGCCGATCATGCCGTCGTAGCGTCCGCCACCGCCGACCGACGAACCCGACTCAGGGTGAGCGGCCTCGAAGATCGTGCCCGTGTAGTAGCCCATCCCGCGCACGAGGCTCGGGTCGAAGACGAGCCGAATCGTCGCGCCGGCCGCGGCAGCCGCATCCGCGATCTCAGCCATTCCCTCCACGACCTCGACAACGGCGGGGTCCTCGCGCAGGGCGCCAGGCAGGCTCGTGAGGACCGTCTCGCGGTCCAGGCGGATGCCCGTCTCCAGCAGCGGCGCCCACGTGGCGAGCGCCGCGGCGAGCTGCAGGGCCGCCGTGGCGTTGATCGTCGCGAGCTCAGCAGCGACGCCCTCCGGCCCGATCTTGTCGAGCTTGTCGATCGTGATGAGGGCGGCACCGTGCTCCGCGTCGGCGAAGCCGCAGTGCACGAGCAGCGCGGTCAACAGGCGACGGTCGTTGACACGGATCGTGCAGTTGTCGAGACCGAGCTCGACAAGTGCGGCCGATGAGGCGACAAGCAGCTCGACCTCCGCCAACGCTCCGGGCTCGCCGATGATGTCGATGTCGCACTGCACGAACTGGCGGTAGCGGCCCTTCTGCGGACGCTCCGCCCGCCAGACTGGGGCCATCTGAAGGCTGCGGAACACTCCGGGCAGCGTGCCGCGGTGCGTCGCGACGAACCGGGCGAGCGGCACCGTGAGGTCGAAGCGCAGCCCCAGGTCGCTGAGCGCAAGCGGATCCCCGGATTCGGCGGCGGCGGCAAGCGCGTCGCCGTCGAGCGCCCGCTTCATGACCGCGAACGACAGCTTCTCGTTGTCACCGCCGAGCCCGGAGTGCAGACGGGCCGCGTCCTCGACGACCGGAGTCTCGATCTCGTCGAAGCCGTGCCTCGTGTACACCTCGCGGATCGTCCCGAGGATGCGCTCGCGCCTGCGCTTATCTGCCGGAAGGAAATCGCGCATGCCACGAGGCGGAGTGATCTGAGAAGCCATTGCACTATTCTCGCAGGATGATCGCACGCGACGGACTCGGGGGCGCGTCGTGACCGGCCTCGTCATCCTCTCGGCAGCGCTCCTCTTCGCTGCCTGCATGTTCTGGAGCTTCTCCCGCATCGGCCGGCCTGGCCGCCCACACGTGGGAGGGGCCTTCTCTGGCGCGATGACCGGCGTCGACCAGGCGTTTGCCCCGACACACGCCGAGGCTGCCGCCACGCTCGAGGCCGAGCGGGTCCTGCCGGCCCCGTCCCCCGTCGCGGGTGGACCGCTGCCGGTCGACAGCGGGCACGTCGAGATCACCGTGACACGGCGCGACGTCGCATGACCGCGCAGCTCCCACTGATCAGCGCAGCGCAGGCGCGGCGCATCGCACTCGCCGCCCAGGGCTTCGGCTCCCGGAGCAAGGTGGCAGAAGTCGGTACCAGGCAGCTCGGCTCGCTGCTGTCACGCATCCACCTGCTGCAGATCGACTCCGTCAACGTGTGGGAGCGGAGCCACTACATGCCGGTGTTCTCTCGCCTCGGCGGCTACGACAAGGCCGTTCTCGATCGGCTCGCGTCCGGGCGCCAGCCGCGCCTCACCGAGTACTGGGCCCACGAGGCGGCGCTGCTCCCGGTCACGTCGCTCCCCCTGTTCGGGTGGCGGATGCGCGAGAAGGCTGAGCGCGACCGACGCAAGAGTGCGGAGTTCCTCGAAGGGCACGCGGCGACGATCGCCTGGCTGCGCGCCCAGCTCCTCGAGCGAGGTCCGCTCGCCGCGAGCGAGTTCGAACACGAGGCGAACAGGCGGCGCGGTTCCTGGTGGGAGTGGTCTGACGTCAAGATCGTGCTCGAGTACCTCTTCCGCTGGGGTGAGCTCGCATCCGCTCCCCGGAAGGGATTCGAGCGTCGCTACGCGTTGCCGGAGCAGGTGCTCCCCTCGGAGGTGCTGGGAGTCGATGTGAGCACCGGCGACGCTGTCCGACAGCTGACGGGCATGGCAGCGGCCGCCCACGGCATCGGCACCACGGCTGACCTCGCCGACTACTTCCGCGTGCCGATGGCACTCACGAAGACCGCCCTCGAGGAGCTCGCCGACTCGGGAGAGATTCTGCCCGTTCGTGTCGCCGAGTGGGGCAAGGACGGTCAGCCCGGCCTCGCCTGGCTGCATCGCGACGCCCGTCGTCCGAGGAGCATGGACGCCGCAGCACTCCTCTCTCCGTTCGACCCAGTGGTCTGGTTCCGCCCGCGAGCCGAGCGGATGCACGACTTCCACTACCGCATCGAGATCTACACCCCGGCGCACAAGCGGGTCTACGGCTACTACTCGCTGCCCATCCTCCTGGGCGACGCCGTCGTCGGCCGCATCGACCTCAAGAACGACCGCCAGTCACGCATCCTGCGCGTGCAATCGGCATGGAGCGAAGCGGATGCGCCGGCCGACATCGCCGAACGCACGGCGCTGCTGCTGCGCGACGCGGCCGCCTGGCAGAACCTCGACGACATCGTCGTGGCCGACCGTGGCAACCTCGCCCGCGACCTTGGCAACGCGCTGGCAACGCAGCGCTGACGTGGCCCTCTGGCCCGACCACGCTGCGAGCCAACGCTGCCAGCCGATGAGCCCGTTAGGCCACGCCAAAGCGGCCACTTGACTGGCAGCTCTTCGCGGGAGGCCGGCAGATGCGGCCATTTGGCTGGCAGCGATTCGCGGCCGCAGCGCTGGGACGAGGGACGGCAGGAGGGCTGTCGTGAGTCGGCGTCGTGACTCAGCGTCGTGACTCGGCGTCGTGACCCAGCGTCGTTGACGGGACTCAGCCGCGTCGTGCTTCGACCGAGCGGATGCGCGCCTCGAGTTCGCGGTTCGCGAGCCGCATGGCGCGCTCGGCGTCGAGGCCCCGCGCATCCGCGTCACGCACAAGCGCCAGGAACGCTCGCCCGAGCGCGAGTTCTTCGTCAGCCGCCTCCCCCACCCCAGGTTTCGGGATGGCTTTCTCGCTTCCAGATGGTTTGTTTTCCATCCCGAAGTGATTTACCCATCCCGAGTCGGGAGCGGGCGCGGGAGCGGGCGCGGGAGCGGGCGCGGGCGGCGCGGGCGGCGCGCCGACCTGGCGTTCCTTGCCGAGGAGCTTCTGCGCGAGGGCAAGCGCCGACATGTCTCGGGGCACCCCGTCGAGGACGCTCGTGCGGTCGCGCTTCTCGATGGCCTTCGCTTCCTGCCAGAGGCGGATGATCTCGTCGATATCGCGGGTGGGATTCGGCCCGAAGACGTGCGGATTGCGGCGCACGAGCTTGTCGGCCTGCTCACGGGCGACATCCTCGAGCGTGAACGCGTCGCTCCCACGTTGAGCGGCGATGTCCGAATGGAACAGCACTTGGAAGAGCACGTCTCCCAGCTCCTCCTTGATGTCGGCCGGGTCGTCGTCCTCAAGCGCCTCGACGAGCTCCGCGGTCTCTTCCGTGAGGAACTTCACGAGCGTCGCGTGCGTCTGCTCCTCGTACCAGGCGCACCCGCCCTCGCCGCGGAACGCCTCTACGACGGCGAGCAGCCGGTTCAGCTCAGGATGGGCAGTCAGCCCAGGGTGCCCGGAACGAGCAGGATGCTCGTAACGCCCAGGGTGCCCGGAACGGGCGGGCAGCTCGGGATGCGCGCTCGCGTCGGCCACGCTACTTCGCCTCCGTGTCGCTCGGCACCTCGACGGCTTCGTCCTCCACCTCGAAGATCGCCTTGAGGATGCCGCGCACCCAGATGAGCATCTCCTCGTCGCTCGGCTGGTTGCCATCCCGGCCCTCGAGCACGGGGATCGCGAGCGAGTGCGTGGCGTCGACGACCTTCGAACCCGGGTACATCCGGCGCAGACGCATCTGCTTCGAGTCGCTCAGCTCGGCCGGTCCGATGCGGAGCGTCTTGCCGAACACGACGAGCTCACCGAGGCCCGCTTTGACGGCGAGGCGGCGAAGCTTGGAGACCTCGATGAGGCGCTGGACCTCGATCGGCGGTTCGCCGTAGCGGTCCTGCAACTCCTCGAGCACGAGTCCGATCTGGCCGGGCTTCGCGTTGGGGCTCGAGGCGCTCGACAGCTTCTGGTAGGCCTCGAGGCGAAGTCGCTCGCTCGCGACGTAATCTTCCGGCACTCGTGCATCCACCGGGATCTCGAGGCGCAGCTCGGTCTGCCCTTCCGCGACCTCGCCGCGGAACGTGTTGACGGCCTCGCCGATCATGCGCAGGTACAGGTCGAAGCCGACGCCGGCGATATGGCCGGACTGCTCTCCGCCGAGCAGGTTTCCGGCTCCACGGATCTCGAGGTCCTTGAGCGCGACCTGCATGCCCGAGCCGAGCTCGTTGTTCGCGGCGATCGTCTCGAGTCGGTCGGTGGCGGTCTCGGTGAGCGGACGCGTTCCGTCGTAGAGGAGGTACGCGTAGGCGCGCTCGCGGCCGCGGCCGACGCGACCCCGCAGCTGGTGCAGCTGGCTGAGGCCGTACCGTTCTGCGTCGTCGATGATGAGCGTGTTCGCGTTGGCGATGTCGAGGCCCGTCTCTACGATCGTCGTCGACACGAGCACATCGAACTTGCGCTCCCAGAAGTCGACGATGATCTGCTCGAGGCGAGCTTCGCTGAGCTTGCCGTGCGCGACGGCCACTCGCGCCTCCGGCACGAGCTCGGCGATCTCCGCGGCGACCCGGTTGATGGATGCGGTGCGGTTGTGCACGTAGAAGACCTGGCCCTCGCGCAGCAGCTCGCGGCGGATCGCCGCTGCGACCTGGCGCTCGGACTTCGCCCCGACGAAGGTGAGGATCGGGTGGCGATCCTCCGGCGGTGTCGCGAGGGTCGACATCTCGCGGATTCCGGTGACCGCCATCTCGAGGGTTCGCGGGATGGGTGTGGCGCTCATGGCGAGGATGTCGACGTTGGCCTTGAGCTTCTTGAGCGCGTCCTTGTGCTCGACGCCGAACCGCTGTTCCTCGTCGATGACGATGAGCCCGACGTCCTTGTACGCGATGGAGTCGGTGAGCAGGCGGTGCGTCCCGATGACGATGTCGACGGAGCCGTCGGCGAGTCCGCGGATCGTCTCCTCTGACTCCTTCTTCGACTGGAAGCGGCTGAGGGGCTTGATGGTGACGGGGAAGCCTGCCATGCGCTCGGAGAAGGTCTCGTGGTGCTGGCGAACGAGCAGCGTGGTCGGGACGAGGATGACGACCTGCTTGCCGTCCTGCACCGCCTTGAACGCGGCGCGCACGGCGACCTCGGTCTTGCCGAAGCCGACGTCGCCCGAGACGAGGCGATCCATTGGGATGGGACGCTCCATGTCGCGCTTGATCTCGTCGACCGTCTGCAGCTGGTCTGGGGTCTCGACGAAGGGGAACGCCTCCTCGAGCTCGTGCTGCCAGGGGGTGTCCGGCCCGAAGGCGTGCCCCTTCGAGGCCATGCGCGTGCTGTAGAGCTTGACGAGCTCGACGGCGATGTCGCGGACCGCCTTGCGTGCCTTGCCCTTCGCGGCTGACCAGTCGGAGCCGCCCATCTTCGACAGGGCTGGCGCTTCGCCGCCGACGTACTTCGTGAGCTGGTCGAGCTGCTCGGTCGGGATGAAGAGCTTGTCGCCCGGCTGCCCGCGCTTGGAGGGCGCGTACTCGATGAGGAGGTACTCGCGCACGGTCTTCGGGGCGTTGCGGCCGCCGGCCTGCACCTCGCGCTGGCGCAGCTCGATGAACTTGCCGATGCCGTGCGTCTCGTGCACGACGAAGTCGCCCGCTTTGAGCTGCAGCGGGTCGACAACCGAGTTCGTGCGACGCCTGGCGAGCTTCTTCGGCTGCCGCGAGTCGTAGCCGACGGAGCGGCCGAAGAAGTCGGTCTCGGTGACGAGCGCGAGTTTCTGCCCCGGCACCTGCACGCCGGTGGAGACGGGTGACTGGGTGAGGTAGGCGACCCCGGTCTCGAGCTCGTCCGGGAGCTCGTCGACGAGCCTCGCCCCGTCTCCGTGCTCGGCGAGCAGCTGGCTCGCGCGCTCCACGAGACCGGGCCCCTGGCTCGTGACGACGACCCGCCAGCCGTCCTTGAGAAGGGCCGACACGTGCTCGATGGCGCCGTCGGCGTTGCCGGCGAAGCTCGGGACGGCGTCGCCTTCGATCTTGACCGCGAGGATCTCGCTCGCGTCGAGCTGCTCCTCCGGGATCTCGAGCGTCTGGAACGGGGAGAATGACCACCACGGGCGCGCGCCGCGAGCATCCCGCAGGCCGGAGACGGTGAGGAAGTCGCCGGAGCTGAGGTCGATGGGCGCATCCGCACCGGCGGTCGCCGCGCTCCAGGCCGCTTCGAGGAACTCGTGGTTGGTCTCGGACAGGTGCACGGCGCGTGTCGCGACGCGTTCTGGCGAGAGCACCGCCATTGCGGCGTCCTTCGGCAGGTAGCTCGTGATGGGCACGAGCTCGCTCACGAGCGCCGGCGCGAGCGACTCCATGCCCTCCGACGGAATGCCCTCGGCGATCTTGGCGAGCATCTGCTGCAGGTTCGGGAACTCGTGCTGCATCTCTCGCGCACGCTGGCGAACGCTCTCCGTCAGGAGCAGCTCGCGTGCGGGCGTGATGAGCGCCTCGGTGACCTCGGACTCGAGCGAACGCTGGTCGGCAACAGAGAACACTCGGATCTCGTCGACCTCGTCGCCGAAGAAGTCGATGCGCAGCGCGTGCGACGCGTCGGGCGGGAACACGTCGAGGATGCCGCCTCGCACCGCGAACTCGCCGCGGCGGGTGACCATGTCGACGCGAGAGTAGGCCAGATCGACGAGCTGGAGCGCGAGGCTCGACAGGTCGTTGCCCCGCGAACCCCGTTCGAGGCGGATGGTCGTGGCGGCGTCGAGGCCTGGCAGGAGCGGCTGGAGGGCGGCGCGAACCGAGGCGAGCAGCACGAACGGCGCCGTTCGATCGCCTGCCTTCCACTCGGTGAGCTCGCGCATCGCACGCAGGCGACGGCCTGTGGTCTCGACGGATGGGCTCAGGCGCTCGTGCGGGAGCGTCTCCCACGCGGGGAACTCGGCGATGTGCGCATCCGGGACGAACGTCTGCAGGTCTGCACCGAACTGCTCGGTCTCTCGGCTGGTCGCGGTGAGCACGAAGAGCATGGGGGCCGCGCCAAGCTCGGCTTGCCGTGCAGCGAGGAGGTTCGCGATGAGCGGCGCCCTCGCGCCATCGACGAGCGAGAAGTCGGTGTCACGACCGGCGCGCCCCATGGCGCGCTCGAACGAGGGGGTGGACTGGATGGAGCGTACGAAGCCGTGCAGAGTCACTCGGGGAATTGTACGCGCCGAGGCGAAGATACTTCCTACAGTCGCGGGGCTCGCTGCTGCGCTGACAGCGAGCTAGGCCAGATCGGCCGACTCGAGCAGCACTGTGAACGGCCCGTCGTTGACGCTCGCGACCTTCATCATGGCCCCGAACTCGCCGGTCTCCACACGCGTCCCGCCCTCACGGAGGGCCGACACGAAGGCGTCGACGAGCGGCTCGGAATGCGCACGGCCGCTCGCGAGCGACCAGGACGGCCGACGGCCCTTGCGCGCATCCCCGTAGAGCGTGAACTGGCTGACGACCAGAACGGGTGCCGCCATGTCGAGCACCGACTTCTCGTCGTTCAGGATGCGCAGTCCGAGCACCTTGCGGGCGAGCTTTGCCGCATCCGACTCGCTGTCGTCGTGCGTGACCCCGACCAAGATCAGCAGACCGGGTTCTGCGATGCTGCCGACGATCCGGTCGTCGACCGTCACGCTGGCCTCGGTGACCCGCTGGATGACGAGCTTCACGCGCCGGCAGCCGTGTGCACGCGCAGCTGCGCCGCCTGGATGCCGTCGCTCGCGATCAGCTCGACGGCGTCCGCTGCGTCGCCCACGAGCACTGGGAGGACGTCGCGCTCGCTGCCCGCGAAGTCCTTGAGCACGAAGTCGGCAGCGTCCTGCCTGCCCGGCGGGCGTCCGATGCCGACACGCACGCGAAGGTAGCCGGGGTCGCCGAGCGCGGCGCTGATGTCGCGGAGCCCGTTGTGGCCGCCGTGCCCGCCGCCGACCTTGAGCTTCAGGGTGTCGAAGGGCAGGTCGAGTTCGTCGTGCACGACGACGACGTGGTCGACGTCGACCCCGTAGTAGTCGACGAGCTGCGAGACCGGGCCACCTGAGGTGTTCATGTAGCCGTTCGACTTCGCGAGCACGAGTTTCGGCCCGCCGGGAGCGGTGCGACCTTCTGCCGTTCGCGCGTTGGCCTTGGTGTGCCGCGAGAAGCTGGCCCCGAGCCGCTTCGCGAGTTCATCCACGACGAACTGACCGACGTTGTGTCGGTTCTTCGCGTACTTCTCGCCGGGGTTGCCGAGTCCGACCACGAGCCAGGTGTCTGCTGCCATGCTGCAAAGCCTTTCATGTGACGGGTCGCTGTGGTGAGCGGCTCGTCGGAACGATTGGACGCGAAAGGCGGGCGGCCGAAGCCACCCGCCTTTCGACGAAGCTGCGTCGAGCCTTCGACGCCAGATGAGAAACTACTCGGCTGCTGCTTCTTCGGTCTCTTCGTCCTCGTCCTCGTCCTCGCCGCGCGGCGTCTGGATCGAGACGAGAGCGACCTCTTCGGCGTCCTCGGCGAGGTCGACGAGCTCGGTGCCCTCAGGCAGCTTGAGGTCGTTGCGGTGGATGAGCGTGCCGTCCTCGAGACCCTCGACCGAAACCTCGATGAAGCTCGGGATGGCCGTGGCGTCGGCGGAGACGAGGATCGTCGTCGCGTCCTGAACGGCGATCGTGCCGGGGAACGGGTCGCCGATGAGGTGCAGCGGCACGTCGACCTCGACGCGCTCGCCCTTGCGGATGACCGCGAGGTCGAGGTGCTCGATGATCTGGCGCACTGGGTCGCGCTGGACGTCGCGGACCAGTGCGAGCTGCTTGTCACCCTCGATGTCGAGCTCGATGAGCGCGTTCGCCTTGCGGATGAGCAGCATCGTCTCGTGACCCGGGAGGGTCAGGTGGCGGGGCTCGGTGCCGTGGCCGTAGAGCACTGCGGGGATCTTGCCTGCAGCGCGGATCTTGCGGGCTGCGCCCTTGCCGAAGGACTCGCGCAGTTCAACGCTGAGCTTGTTGGTCTCTGCCATGTTGTCTCCTTGATGGTGGTTCTCGACAGACTGAGGAAGCGTGTGGAGGCCCTTTCAAGGACACATCACCGCGTCGATCACGGGCCTCACGGCCCCTCGCCGAAGTTCAGCCCCCCACTTTACGTCATACGGGGCGCCGAAGGGGCTCGTTCTCGAAAACTCCACTGAAGAGCTTCGTCAGAAGCCGACGGCCTTGCGCCAGCCGTGGCGGCGAGCGCTGCTCACGGCGGCGCCGGCACCGAGCATCGCGAACCCGAAGACCACCAGTTCGGCAGCCAGCAGGGAGACAGCCATCCCGGACGCGGGGCCTGCGAACAGCGCGAACGTCGCGAGTTCGTCCTGCCAGAGCGGAGCAGCGGCGATGGCCGCGGTGATCTGGGCGTGCAGGAGGAAGCAGCCGAGTCCCGCGAGGACGGAGAGCGCGCCCGATACGACAGATCCGGTACCGGACAGGCGCATGGTGAGGGCCATGAGGAAGAAGCCGACGGCCGCCAGCATCGTGACGAGCATCGTCCAGACAGGCGAGACTCCCGCGCCGTCGCCGAGGAAGTTGCCGGCCGACGACGAGACGCCCGACACGATGATGAGCACGGGGATGGCGCTGAAGGCAGCGACGCAGACGATGTAGAGCGGGACGGCGAGGAACACGGAGCCGATGCGCGCCCAGACGTTGGGGCTGGCTGATTCACGGCCGCGGCCGCTCCGGCTGTCGCCGCCCCGGGCATCCGCGAGACCCGCCTGCTGAGGGCTGACCGGTTGCTGGCGCGGGGCCTTGCCTGGTCGAGCGGGTGCCGAAGCCGGAGGTGCGGGGGGTGGAGCCTGCTGCGGGATGATGCGGGTCGACTCGTCGCTGCCCGCGTAGAGGCTCGAGGACGTGCCGCGCGGGGACGATGGCGGGCTCGGCACCGCCCGAGTCCTGGGCATCGCCGTCGTCGGCTGCTCGTCGGTGATGGCGTCGCCGTCATCGTCTGGGCGCCCGAAATCGTAGGCTCTCGTGCGGGCGTCGTGATCAGCCACTGGAGTGTCTCCCTGTCTTGGTGCTCGCGGTCACGCACGCAGCCAGCTATCGTCCTGGCTGTGTGCCGAAGTTCGGCGCCGTTTCGTCATGTTCCGAAATGGTTGCCTTGCTCGTGCCACAAGTCAGGGTACGACTGCCCGTCGTGCAATACCGTGGAGTGTCCCGTGCATCGCCCTGACGGGAGCTCGCATCCACTTTGAAAGAGACGCATCTATGACCACTGACGCTGCCCCCTCGATCTCCTCGGAAACCGGCTCGTCCCCAAGCGCGAACATCGGCGTTGTCGGCATGGCCGTCATGGGCTCCAACCTCGCACGCAAC
>JBQDTF010000001.1:575538-612064 GCA_052099095.1 Pseudoclavibacter sp. | reverse complement strand
GTTGCGTGCGAGGTTGGAGCCCATGACGGCCATGCCGACAACGCCGATGTTCGCGATCTGATCAGACATTTCGTTTTCCTTCGTGAAACAGAGCCCCGCGGAGCGGGCTGGGGGGTGTACTGCGGGTCTACGCCCGGTCGAGACAGACGCGCATATCTGTCCCGACCGGGCAGTTTCAGTTAGCGGCTCAGCAGTTCCCGCTGATCAATGCTTGCCAGCGCCGCAACACCGGTCACGCCAGCCTGGTTGTGCAGGGTCGCGGCGACGAGCGGCGTCGAGAGCCTGAGGAGTGGCAGGAACCTCTCGGGCGTGGCGGAGACGCCCCCGCCGACGATGATGAGCTCAGGGTTGATGAGGGATTCAAGTCGAGCACAGTACGTCTGCACCCGGTTCGCCCACGCTGCCCAGGACAGGTTCTCGCGCTCTTTCGCCGAAACGGCAGCTTGCGTTTCCCAGTCGACGCCTTCAATTTCGAGGTGTCCGAGCTCACTGTTCGGGATGAGGACACCGTCGTGGATGAGTGCCGTCCCGATGCCAGTGCCGAGCGTCACCATCGCGACGAGGCCCCGCACATGCTTCGCGGCACCGAATCGCGCCTCCGCGAACCCGGCCGCGTCCGCGTCGTTCACGATGCTCACAGTACGTTGGAGCTCATCCGCGAACAGGGACTCCGCGTGGAGCCCAACCCATTCATTCGAGATGTTCGCAGCCGACAGTGTGCGGCCGCGACGGACGACGGCGGGGAAGCAGATGCCGACGGGTATCCGAGTATCAGCGGCGACCAGGCCTTCCACGAGATGACGGACTGTGACGGCGATATCGTTCGGGCGCCCGCCCACAGGTGTGGGTACGTGCACGTGCTCGCTGAGGAGTCTGCCCGTGGCGAGATCGACGAGGCCGGCCTTGATGCTGGTCCCGCCGACGTCGATGCCGAGTGCGCTTGCTGTCATGGACACTTTCTGGGTTCTCAGAGGCTGCGGGCGAACGAGCCGGCGCGGGTCTCGATCGTCTCGTTGGAGCCTGACCTCGACGCGCGAAGCACTGCCGCGACGATCTCCACCGAGCGGAGTCCGTCCGCGACCGTGGGGAGCCCTTCTGGACGCTCACCTCGAGTCGCCGCGTACGTGTCCGCGCAGAACGCGCTCAGCGCGTCCGGCCAGCCGAGCGGATGGCCCGCAGGGACTCGGTTGAGTCTGGCCTGGTCGGGTGACACGTCGCCTTCGGCGCGACGCAGGATCGTCGCACCGTTCTCGCTGCCGAACCACGCCGACTCGGGTTCCTCCTGGTTGAACACGGCCGAGCCGGCCGAGCCGTCCACCTCAAGCCACAGGCGGTTCTTTCGCCCGGCGGAGACCTGGGAGATGACGGTGTTGGCGACCATCCCGCGTGCCGTCGAGAACGTGGCGACAGCCACATCCTCGGTCGCGACCGGAACACGCTCGGCGTCGACGTTGCCGGCCGAGAACGACGGGCCAGAAGGAGCGGGCCTTGTGGGATAGGCGATCGTGAAGTTCGCGGTCGCCGTCACGAACTGCTCACCGGAGACGAACTCCGCGAGATCCGCCCAGTGCGATCCGATATCGGCGAAGGCCCTGGAAGCACCACCCCGATCGGGGTCGACGCGCCACGTCGAAGCGTCCGACGAAAGAAGCCAATCCTGCAGGTAGGAGCCGTGGACGAGCAGCACATCGCCCAGCTCACCGCGCAGGCGTCGCGCCCGAATCTCCCGCACCATCGGGTGGTAGCGGTACACGAACGGGACCGTCGCGACGACGCCAGCCTCATCGACGGCGTCGACAAGCTGCCGAGCGCTTCCGACATCGATGGCGATCGGCTTCTCGACGACGACGTTGAGTCCTGCCCGCACAACAGCCAGCGCGTAAGCGACGTGGGTGTCGTTCGGCGTGCAGACATGGACAACGTCTGGCCTGTCGGCGAGGAGGGCGTCGATGTCGGCGTATCCATTCGGAACACCCCAATCCTCGGCGATGGCTGTCGAACGCTCCTTGGAGGAGCCGAGGACGCCGACAACATCAGCGCCCGCATCCCGCGCCGCCCGCAGGTGGGCTGTGGCGATCATTCCGGTTCCGATGATGGCGACTCTGGTTCGCTGGTGAGCGGTCATGATTTCTGCTCCTCTACGGGGTTGTCACAGTGCGGGCAGCTGCGAAGAAGGGGTGCTTCTGCAAGTACTCGAACGACTTGGCGCTGCTCTCCTTCGGGGTCCCGACGAACGGCACGTCCACTTCGATCACGGACCAGCCGTCGAAGTCGCTGGGGAGCACCTCGAGGACCGCGTCGAGATCCACGTCGCCGAGACCCGGCTCACGCCAGACCTGAGCTTGACCAGTTGCGGCCGAGTAATCGTGCCCGAGAGCCCGCGCACGATCGATGGCGTCAGCATTTGCGTCCTTCAGGTGGATCGCCAAGACGCGGTCGGAGTAGTCGCCGATCAGGGTCTGCGGCACGGCGCCGCCCCAGAACAGGTGACCGGTGTCAGGGCCGAACCAGAGAGCGCTGCCCTGGGTTGCGTCAAGAACCGCGCGCACCTCCGACTCCGTCTCCACGGGGGAGCCCACGTGAGGATGCAGGCCGTAGCGCACGCCCTCGGCTGCCGCTGCTTCGGCCGCAGCCGCAAGCCCCTCGGCGATGATGAGCGTCCGCTCCTGGTCGGGATTGGTGCCGATAGCGGGCGCAGCAACACGGTCGGGGATGAGATCTCCCGCGATGAAGCCGATATCCACGCCGAGCTCCAATTGGGCTGCAGCGTGGCGCCTGATCTGCTCGACGACGGCCGAGTGCGTCTCGCGGTCGTGGAAGTGCGCCCCGAAGTATCCGGGGGCCGCGGAGAGTCCGTGGTCGGCGAGCATTGCGCCGTACTCACTCGCAGGCATATCCGATGGGAGCTCGATCGTCATGTGCGTGAAGCCGACATCCGCGACTTCGCGCATGGCTTCAAGCAGCACGCTTCGATCGAGCCGGTACTCCATGCCCTGCAGGATCCAAGGCAGGGGGTTGATCGCGGTCCGTCGCCCGGAGCTCACTCGCTGACTCCCTTGAGGCACTCCACGATGAAGTCGTGATCGCCGGTGTCGGGAAGCCCAGAGACAGCGACGACTGCGATCAGCGTCTCGGCGACGAAGATGGGGTGAGCACCGCCAACCGGCGCGTACAGGTCGAGGTCTACCCACTTCGCGAGCAGAGGATGCTCGCGGGCAACCTCATACTGTGCGCCGAACTCAGCGGAGCTCACCTCGAACCTGTGCGAGACGGCTGCCTTCCTCGAAGCCCAGCCGTCGTTATCGACGGTGGCGCCCGGCAAGCTGGCATGGAAGAGGGTGGTGCCGTTTGGGCGAGTGATGTCGACGCAGATCGGCAACCCCCGCTCGCGCGCCTTCTCGCGCATCATGCATCCGAGGCGCCACGCATCGTCTGTCGTGAAGCTCACGAACGCTCCCGGGTCGGTGATCTTGTCGCTCATTCGGTCTCTCCCGGGATCGGGTACGACACGAACGCGAACGCGGAGCCGTCCGGTGCCCAACTGTTGACGTTCAGCGTTCCCTGGCCTCCGAACAGCGTCACAACGTCCTCCGGAGTGCCACCCTCGGCAGGAATAAGGCGGAGCTTGACCTCCACGTCGGCAGGATGACTGACCGTTCCTGGCCTGTAGCTGATGTAGAGCACGCGCTCCCCGGAGGGGTCGAGGTGCGGGAACCAGTTGACGCGGTCGTCGAACGTCAGCTGCTGGCGCTCCTGACGATCCAGGCGCATCCGGAACAGCTGCGCATGCCCTGGCTGCGAGGCCGCCTCCTCGGAGTTGTAGTACAGCCATTCGCCGTCCGGCGAGTACTCGGGGCCGTCGTATGGCACGACACCCTCAGTGAGGTAGAGGTCCGCGCCGCCATCCGCCGGGATCACAGCGAGGTTGCGGCGCCCGCGCTCGTCGTCGCCTTCTGGCTCGACCGCGACGTACGCGAGCGTCGACTTGTCCGGCGAGACGCCGTGGAGCCAATAGGTGTACCCGCTCTCCGGCGGATGCTCGTTTGAGATTCGGACCGCCTCCCCGCCCGAGATCGGCACGCGGTAGAGGTGCCCTGCCGCGCTGAAGAAGACGGTCTGGCCGTCGGCGGAGAGCACGTGGTCGTTGTTGACGTGCTCTACCCCACCCGTGGGGATGTGCGTGAGGTCGCCGCCGCCGACCGGCAGCGTCCAGAGTTTGCCGAGGCCGTTGAGGACGAGCGTCTTGCCGTCGGGCGTCCAGTTCGGCGCTTCGATGAGCTGGTCGGATTCCAGGACGGTGCGGTTCGTGCCTGAGGCGATGTCGTGGACGACGACTCGAGAGATCTGTCCGGGCTGCAGGTCGCTTCGGCCCGCGTAGCGTTCGGTGAGCATGGTGGCCTTTCGGTGGTGGTTCTTTGGTCGAGGGGAGGCGTCAGCTGCCGGCTTGCGGGGCGAGGCCTGCGCTCTCCCTCGCTCGGTCGAGGATCTTCATGACCTGGACGCTCTGCGTGACCGGCGCGAGCTCGCTCGCCAGTCGCCCAGACCTGATGGCGCTCGAGGCGTCCTCGATCTCCCAAGCGAAGCCGCGGGAGGGAGCATCGGCCGTGAGCGTCTCGACACCCGACTGCGTTCCGATTCGAGCGGATTGCGGGTCGAAGAGGCTGTCGGTGATCTCCGCCCAGCCGTGTGTGCCTGTGATCTGGATGAGCGAGTCGGGGCCCCCTGCTGCCCCGAACACCAGTCCGCCACCCATCGAGGCGATCGACCCATCCGCCCCCTTCAGGAGCAGGGACGCGGCCTCGTCGATACCGTTCGATGGAGCGTGGGCAGCGGCCGTGACGTCGACCGGGTCGCCGAGCCCGGGGAGCAGCGTCGTCGCGATCCAGATCGGGTAGACGAGTGCCTCGAGCATGAAGCTCGCGCCGAGGCTCGGGTCTTCCAGTCGGTGCCCGCTGCCTCTCGTCAGCGGCACCGACATCGGACCGACGTTGGCGGTGAACAGGACCGGGGTGCCGATCTCTCCGCCCCGCAGTCGTTCCTGCAGCTGTCGGATGATCGGGTTGAAGCGCGTCCAGATCGCCTCCATCAGGAACACCGAGTTGGCTTCGGCTTCGAGCCGCAACTGCTCAGCCTGCTTGGCGTCGACGGTGAACGGCTTCTCGACGAGCACCGACTTCCCCGCCCGGATGCACGCGAGGGCGTGCTCGAAGTGGAGGCTGTGCGGGGTCGCGATGTACACGCCGTCGACGTCGTCATCTGCGAGCAGCTGGTCGTAGCCCTCGTAGGCGACGTCGATGCCGTGGCGGGCGGCGAAGCCTCGAGCCCGTTCTCCGTCGCGTGCCGCGACCGCGTGCACGGCTGCTCCTTCGGCGTGCGCCGAGTCGCTCGCGAACCGCTCGGCGATCGTCCCCGCACCTAGGATGCCCCAGCGGATGGTGCGCAGCTTCGTGTCGGTCTGGATCGTCATGAGGTCGGCAGCTCCAGGACGCGGATGTTGCGCCAGCGGCACGCCGATTCCGGACCCCAGCGATCCGGCCCCATCATCGGGTCGGTGTCGTGCACTTCGAGGGCGATGTGGCCCGCGCGGCCGAGGGTCGCAGCGGTCGCTTCGGCGTCGTAGTTCTCGAACTCGAGCGTGCCCAGGTCGATCTCCGAGATCAGCACGTCGTTGATCCAGGTCGTGATTCGGGGGAGACGCCCCTCAACACGGATCCTGAACTCGTTCCAGTCGCCGACGCGCCACGCTTCGAGGAACTCTGCGCCAGTGGCGGAGCGCGTGAGGAGGGAGGTCTTGTCGCCGATCGGCTCGATCGTCGTCTCGGGGTCTTCCTCCTTGAGGCGCACGAGGTTGCCTGCGGCGTCGAGCTCGGCGTCCAGGTTGAAGGCCACGGCGTGGAATGAGCCGATGCCGTTGCCGTAGTAGCCGCCGATCGACCCGGAGCGGCGGTGGTCGAGGAGGATCTGGATGCCCTTCCACGAGTCGGCGGTCTTACGCACGAGGATGCCCGTGTCTGCGGGCCAGTCCGGGTTCGCCTCGAGGCGGAGCTCGAAGTCCGCGTATGCCTTCTCCGTGAGGAGGAAGCCGCCGAATCCTTCACCGTTCGGGTGCTGGCGGCCCGTGATAGCGCCGTCCTCGACCGTCCAGGACGCCTCGTGGTCAGGCGTGCGAGCGAGGAAGTCAGGGTTGAATCGCTGCTCCTCCGGGAGGTGCGCAAACGCTTCCTCGATTGTGGGTCCACCCTCCCAGAGGGTCGAGTACACGCGGGGGATCGAGAACCACCCGTCGAGGTTCTCGCCGTTGAACAGCGGGGTGAATTCAGACTCTGCTGGCTTCGTCATGGTGTCTCCTTTGCGGAACAGAAGTTGTGAGGTGGATGCGCGGTGCTCAGTGGCCGAGGGTCACTGGACTCGCGATGTCGGTTGTGCGCACGTCATCGCTGTAGACCAGCGACGGTGCCCTGCGCTGCTTGGATTTGAAGAGCAGCAGGACAGCGAGCGCCGAGATACCGGCAAGCGTCGCGGACACGTACCAGAGCGGGTTCCATGCGGCGACATCGGTCGAGTCACCGACGAAGACGTTGAACATCTCACCCGCGATGAGTGCGCCGATCGCGTTGCCGACGCCGAGGGCGAAGAGCAGGAAGAGGGACTGCGCCTGTGCTCGTGCCTCAAGGCGTGTCACTGTGTCCACGTACATGAAGCCGGCCGTCAGGAAGAAGTCAGTGCAGACGCCGTGCAGGGCGATGATGAACACGGCCATCGTGATGTTGCCCTCGGTCATCGTCATGAGCGCAAGCGCACGCACCAGCCAGGCGACGAGGCCGCCGAGGATGACCCACTTCCAGGTGAATCGCTTGAGCACGAGCGGCAGCACGAGCATGAAGAGGATCTCGGACGCCTGGCCGATGGTCATGAACGAGGCCACGTTCGGAACACCGACAACATCGAGATACGTGCTTCCGAAAGCGTTGTAGATCGAGATCGGCACGCAGGTGAGCAGCACTGCGACGATGAGCACGCAGAAGCTTCGGTTGCGGAAGAGGTGCAGAGCACCCGCGCCGACGAGATCGCCAGCCTTGAACTTCGAGCCATGCGCGGGTGGCGGTGTCTTCGGGAGGGTGAGCGAGTACAGGGCGAGGGCAAACGACATGGTCGCGGCGATGAAGAAGATCGCGGTGCTCGCCGACAGCCCGGACTGGCCGATGAAGAGGCCGATTGCGATCCATCCGCCCGTGCCGAAGACCCTCACATAGGCGAAAGCGTTCGAGTCCTGGGGGAGGTGCGTGAACGCGATGTTGTTGCTCACCGCGATGGTCGGCTGGAAGAACAGCATGTAGACGAAGAGGGCGCCGAGGAGGAGCCCAGCGTTGCCCGAGGTCACGGTGGGGGCGATGAGCAGCAGCACGAGTCCGCCCAGCGCGTGGAGTACCGCCAGCACCTTCTGGGAAGCGAAGAACCGGTCTGCGATCGCTCCGGTCAGCATCGGCGAGAGGATCGCGGCGACGGCGGCGAGCGAGAATGCCAGCCCCACGATCGAGCCGAGGCCGTTGGAAGTGAGGACGAGGCCGATCGTTGCCCACCACGATCCGTAGGTCGCGTACTGCAGGAGCATCATTCCGGCGAGGCGCCAGAAAGTGACTCGAGACCCCGCTGGGGCCAGTAGTGGCTTGGTCATGTCGTCCTTCTCCTTTGAAGATTCGGTGCCGGGCTCACCACGCGTGAGGTCCCTCGAAACCGCCTGAGAGGAGTCAATACAAAGCAAATACGTTGTTCAAGGACTCTATATAGTCAAAAAATGACTGAAACATTTTCCGGTAGTGGCGGGGCATGGCTGGCCGTGCCCCACCTCTCCGCGCGTGTGAGTGCCGACGAGTCAGCGAGCGTCCTCGTTCGGCTGATCGCATCCGGGGCCGCCGCCACGAGGGCCGAGCTCGTGCGCCGGACGGGGCTAGCAAGGTCGACCGTGAGTGCCGGCCTCTCCACGCTCGAGGCCATCGGGCTCGTCGAAGTGGATGGCATCCAGGACCGAGCGGGCAGGGGTCGACCGGGGGACAACCTCAGGGTGGCTCCCGGCTTCGGGCTCATCGTGGCGCTCGAGATCGACTTCGCGGGCGCGACGGTAGCGCTGTACGACTTCGGCCAGCGCAGGCTGGCCAGGTCGCAGGTCTCCATCTCCCTCACTGACGGCCCGAGCGTCGTCGTGCGGGCGCTCGCGGAAGAAGCACTGTCGCTTGTGCGGGAGTTCGGGGGAGGCGCGCCTCTGCGCGCCGCGGGGATCGGTGTCTCCGCTCCCGTCGACATCCGCCACGGGATGATCGTCGGCCCGTCGTTCCTCGCCAACTGGGATCGCTTCCCGCTCGAAGCCGAGTTCGGAGCGGCGCTCGGCTGCATCGCCCTCCTGCGCAATGAGTCCGGGCTCCGCGGCTTCGGGGTTGCTCGAAGCGTGCACCCTGGAGCGGGGTCGCTCGTCTACATCCGAATCGGCGAGGGCATCGGCGCCGGCTACGTGAACTCGGACGCCGAGATGGTCACGGGTGCAGACGGAGCCGCGGGCGAGATCAGCCACATGCGCGCCGGGCGTCGGGAGGGTCGTGTCTGCATGTGCGGCGGGCTCGACCACCTCGCCACCTACAGCTCGGTTCCCGCGATGCTCGGCGAGTGGCGGAGCAGTAGCCCCGAACGCCGCGCCGACTCGCTCTCGGAGTTCGAGCGGGCACTCCGCCTCGGCGACCACGAAGCGACAGGCATCGCCGTGGAGGCTGCCAAGGAGATCGGGGGCGCCGTGGCCGAGATCCTCCTCATCGTCAACCCGGAGCGGATCGTCATCGGCGGGCAGATCCTCGACTCGTGCGACGCGATCCTCTCCACGATCCGTGCGGTCATCTACGACGTCGGTCTCCCGCTCTCCACACGCAACCTGCTGATCACGCGATCGGAGCTCGGCGAGGACGCCGGGATTCGCGGCGGCCTTGTGCTGGCGCTCGAGGCGTCGCTGACGGCAGACAACCTCGCGGGTTATCGGAGGCTCGCCGCTCGGGCGCAGTAGACGCCGCGTTCGCTCCGGGTGCTCCCAGTGAATCGGTCCCTCAAACGAGCCGACGCATCCACTCGCTGATGAGGTCGATACCGAGCGTGAACGCCGGGTCGTTCGGCCGATTCAGGAAAGCGTGCGAGCTGCCGGGGAGCACTCGGTACTCGGTCTCGACGCCGGCCTCGGCCAGCTCCCGCGCGAAGAGGGAACCGGATGCGCGCATCGCATCGCGGTCCGCATCCACCAGCAGCGAGGGCGGAAAGCCGGTCAGGTCGTGGCCGCCAGGGAACGCGTCCGGCCGAGACAGGACATCCGCGCTGCCCGCGTAGTTGAGGTTCATCTGGCCGATGAGCCACGGCGTGTGGACGTACCGGCGGCGGCCGCGCAGGCGGCTCAGCAGCTCGGGGGAGCGCTCGGGCAGCTCCGCGTGAAACGTGCCGTACGCGAGGAAGAGCCCACGCAGCGGAGACGCTCCGCCGCGCTCGAGTCGATACGCCGCGGCGGCCGCAAGGCACGCACCGGCGCTCGCACCGCCGAGCACCACCCCGTCTGCTGATCGCGTGCTGACGGCTGCGACGACCGCCAGCACCTCGTCGAGAGGCATCGGGAAACGTATATCGGGGCGACGCTCACGGCCCGCGCGACTAGGCCCCTGGGGGCCCTCCTCGCGCGGAGCCCGCTCCCGGCCGCCGAGCGTCACCAAGCGGTAGGCGACCGTCGTGACCTCGAATCCCGCGCGTGCAAGAGCAAGCGCGACCTCGTGCGTCTCCGGCTGATCGAGCCCGCCGGAGTAGAACCCGCCACCGTGCAGCCAGACGAACGGCAGGGCCCTCGAGCGCGGGTTGCCGGGAGCAGGGGAGTAGGTCCGGACCGGAATCGGGCCGTGCGGGCCGGCGACGGTCGAGCTCGTCGCATCCACCCCGTGCGGTGTGACCAGTGAGCGCTTCAGCATCAGCTCACGATACGGGCCCACGCTCTAGGCTCTGTGGATGCACGAGCTACGCCTCACCTCGGAAGCCCAGCGCCGCGCGATCGCCCTCAACATGCGACAGTCCTGGATCAGCCTCGGCATGCTCGCACCCATCTTCCTGGCGCTCATCGTGATCTTCTCGCTGCAGGACTTCTGGCTCGGCTTCGGCTACGGCGCGCTGATCGTCGTGCTCATCGGCGGCTCCGTCCCCCTCTCGCTCTGGCTCGCCCGCACGTCGATGCGCGACACGTACATCCGGTTCGGCGACGGCTGGATCGAGCACAAGTGGATGTTCCGCACGCGCCGGTTCGCGGCGGCCGAGGCGACGAGCGTTGTCACCGTCGACCAGATGTCGTTCGGTGGCCTCGCGGGCGCGCCGACCCACCACCTCATCGTCACCGGACAAGACCGGCGGCTCCTCCTCCTCGTCGGGCAGATGTGGGACACGCAGCAGCTCTCCGCCGTCATGCACGATCTCGCGAGCCGCGGCGTGCCCTGGTTCTCCGTGCCGGAACCCGTCACGCCAGCCCAACTGCGGGAACGCGACCCGCGCCTCGTGCCGTGGTGGCAGGCGCATCCGGTGGCCCTCGGGCTCCTCATCGCCGGTGCCGTACTCGCCTTCGTCACGGTCGCGGTCATCGTCATCGCGTTCGTCGTCTTCATGGCGACCACCAGCTGAGCGAGTCGCTGGCAGGCGCCTGGGCGCTCGCCCCGCCCGGCGTTCTACGCTGAGGACGTGCGCTCCCTCACTCGTCTCACCGGCCTCGACCGGATCCAGGCGACGAAGCGCGTGCCGGCCCTGCAAGTCGCGAAGACCGCCATCGCCGCCGTCGGGGCGTGGCTCCTCGCCGGCTGGCTCATCCCCGGGCCGCTGCCGGTGTTCGCTGCCGTGGCCGCGCTGCTCGTCGTGCAGCCGAGCGTCAACCAGTCGTTCGCCAAAGCCCTCGAGCGAAGCGCCGGAGTTGTCATCGGTGTGGCCGTCGCGAGCGCCATCTCGCTGGTCCTCGGCCCGCAGTCATGGGTGATCCTCCTCGCGATCGTCGTCGCCATGATCGTCGCGTGGCTGCTGCGCATGACCTCCACGACCAGCAACCAGGTCGCGATCAGCGCCATGCTCGTGCTCGCGCTCGGCGCATCAACCCCCGAATACGCACTCGACCGCATCCTCGAAACCCTCATCGGCGCAGCGTTCGGTCTGCTCATCAACGCGATCATCCTGCCGCCGGTGCTCGTCGCTCCGGCGCAGCGCGACACCGCCATGCTCGGCAACGAGATCGCCGCATCCCTCGAGCGTCTCGCCGACGCCATCGAGCAGCCGCAGACTCCGGCGAGCCTCACCGAGATGCTCCTCAAGGCGCGCCTCCTTCGGCCCATGGTCGGCGCCGCTGAGAACTCCATCGCCGATGGCCTCGAGTCGCTCGCCTTCAACCCCAGGAAGTCCAGGCACCACGAAGAACTCGTCGAATGTCGCGAGCTGCTCGACCGGTTCCGCCCCATCGTGACGCAGCTCACCGGCATGACCCGCGCCGTCGCCGAGCACTGGGAGCCGACACTCGCGGATGAGCCGCAGGCCATCGCCATCGCCGAGCAGCTGCGGCGAGCCGCCCACGACACCCGCATCCTCATCCCAAGCGAACCGGGGGAGCCTCGCGCGTTCATCCTGGAGCCGCCGGCCCTCACCGCGCCGCTCGTCGTCTCCGCCCCCAAGGGTGGCAGCTGGGTGCTGATCGGCTCCCTCATCGAAGACCTCCGCCGCATCCACGAGGGCCTCACAGCCGAGGCGTAGGCGTCCGCCGTGCGCTTCGCTGTCCAACATCAGTGCGAAAACGGTGCCGGATGCGCCGAAACGGCCTCCGAGGCCCGATTCTGCACTGATGTTGGTCACGCTCCTCGCCGGCACTGACCGCGCCCCTGGCAGGGCATGCCAGTACCTGGCACGACCGCCCCTCCCGGGCGCACGCTGGAAGCGATCCAATGGAGGAACGGCGGCGGCCGGTGCTCTCGACGAGGGCGACCAGGCTCGCCGCGGTTCCCGGAAGCGCAACGAGAGGCACCCATGAAGGCAACATTCATGTACGCGGCAGGCGACGTCCGAGTCGAGACCGTCGCAGACCCGACCATCCAGCAGCCGACCGACGCGATCGTCCGGGTGACACAGGCCTGCATCTGCGGCTCTGACCTGCATCCGTATCACTCGATGCAGGCGAGCGAGCAGGGGGCCCCGATGGGGCACGAGCTCATCGGCATCGTGGAAGAGATCGGCGCCGCCGTCACGACCCTCAAGGTCGGCGACTTCGTCATCGCGCCCTTCGCGTTCCAGGACAACACGTGCGTGTTCTGCCGTGAGGGATTCCAGACATCATGCATCCACGGCGGCTTCTACGGCAGCCCAGAGGTCGGCGGCCTGCAGGCCGAGCTCGCGCGCATCCCGCAGGCCGACGGCAGCCTCGTGGTCGTGCCAGGCGTCGACGCGGCCGCGCTCAGCCGCGGCGAGAGCCCGGAGCTCGCCTCCAGCCTCCTCACCCTCTCCGACGTGTACCTCACCGGCTACCACGCAGCACACATGGGCCGCGTCGAGGCGGGCAAGGTCGTCACCGTCATCGGTGACGGCGCCGTCGGGCTCTCCGCCGTGCTCGCCGCCAAGCAGCTCGGCGCCGAGCGGATCATCCTCATGGGCCGCCACACCTCGCGCACCGACCTCGGCGTCCGATTCGGCGCGACCGACGTCGTCGCCGAACGCGGCGAAGAGGGCATCGCGAAGGTCATGGACCTCACGAACGGCGAAGGCAGCCACGTCGTCCTCGAAGCCGTCGGGCACATGCCCGCCTACGAGCAGGCGTACGGCATCATCCGCCCAGGCGGCGTCATCTCGCGCGTCGGCGTGCCCCAGTACGAGGACGCTCCCATCGGGTTCGGCTCCCTCTTCGGCAAGAACGTGACCCTGACCGGCGGCCCGGCCCCCGTGCGCGCGTACCTGGAGCCCGCCATCCAGCAGGTGCTGGACGGCGAGATCAACCCTGGCCTCGTCTTCGACCGCACGATCGGCATCGAGGATGTGCCAGCCGGCTACGCCGCCATGGACGCACGCGAAGCCCTCAAGGTGCTCGTCCAGATGTAGACGCCCCGCGACCGTGCACGGACATCGCTTGCGCATTCGCGCATGCCGTGCACGGTCGCGCGCGAACCAGCAACGCGCATCCGCTGCGTCATCGCACTCAGCACAACCTGGCGGCACGACCCGAACGGAACCTCGACCCCATGAACACCACGTCCCCGGTGCAGCTGCCAACCGGATCCGCGCCGACCGCCTCGCGGCGCTCGACGGGGCCCGTGCTCGCGATCATCCTGATCAGCTACTTCATGATCCTGCTCGACAACTCGGTGATCTTCACCGCGTTGCCGAGCATCGAATCCGAGCTGAACCTCGGTGCCGGTCAGCTGGCCTGGGTGCAGGACGCGTACACGCTCGTGTTCGGAGGCCTGCTCCTGCTCGGGGCGCGCGCCGGCGACCTCTTCGGCCGCAGACGCGTGTTCATCTTCGGGCTCGTCGTGTTCTCGTTCGCGTCGCTGCTCATCGGCTTCTCGCCGTCTGGCGAGTGGATGATCGCAGCGCGAGCACTGCAGGGCATCGGGGCCGCCATCGTGGCCCCGTCATCCCTGTCGCTCATCACGGTCAGCTTCCCCGAAGGCAAGGAACGCGCGCGGGCGATCGTGCTCTACGGGGCGACCGCCGGAATCGGCGCGAGCCTCGGCATGGTCATCGGCGGCGCGTTCGCCGAGTGGATCTCCTGGCGGGCAGGGTTCTTCATCAACGTGCCCATCGGCATCGCGATGATCGCGCTCGCCCCACGTTTCCTCCCCGAGACGAAGCCAGCGCGCGGGGCCTTCGACGTGCTCGGCGCCCTCACCGCGACAGGCGGCGTCGGCGCGCTCGTGTTCGGCATCATCCACGCCGCAGAATCGACGTGGACCTCGCCGGTCACCGTCACCTCACTTGCCGCGGGCGTCGTGCTGCTCGCGCTCCTCGTCGTCAACGAGGCGCGCGCATCCGACCCGATCATGCCGTTGCGACTCTTCGCGAGCCGCATCCGAGTGGGCGGCTACGTGGGGCGGATGCTCTACATGGGCGCCATGATCGGCTTCTTCTTCTTCACCACCCAGTACCTGCAGGACGTGCTCGGCATGAACCCGCTCCAGGCGGGCCTCGGCTTCCTGCCGATGACGCTCGTGAACTTCGCCGTCGCCCTCCTACTGCCGCTGCTGGCCAAGCACATCGGGGACAGACTGCCGCTCATCCTCGGCATCGCCCTCACGCTCGCCGGCATGATCTGGCTCAGCCGTCTGACCCCGGATGCCGGTTACGTGCTCGGTGTCGCCCTGCCGATGCTCGTCATCGGCGCTGGTCAGGGTCTCGTGTTCGCGCCCCTCACCACAGCAGGCATGTCGGGGGCGACCGCGGAGCACGCGGGCGCCGCATCCGGACTCGTCAACACGTTCCACCAGCTCGGCATGGCGCTCGGTCTCGGAGTCCTCGTCGCCGTGTCCGTCACCGCTGGCGCAGACGCGGCCACCGCTGGCGCCGCTGCGGTCGAGCAGGTCTCCGCGGCCCTCACCGGCAGCGCAGTGCTGCTCGGGATCGCACTCCTGACCTGCGCCACCCTCATCCTGCCGAGGCGCAAGGAGAGGGGTGGCGAGTCCGCCTCACCTTCACCCTCAACGAAAGGAACCTCCTCATGAGCACAGAACTCCAGCCGAAGACCCCGACCAGCAAGGGGCCAGCCGAGTGGTTCACCGGCGACGTCTACTTCAACGCCTACTACTCGGGCACCGAGCCGTCCCGCACGCGGCTGAACCTCGTGCGCTTCACGCCCGGCGCGCACACGGCGTGGCACCGCCACGCCGTCGGGCAGACCCTCCACGTCACCGAGGGCTACGGCTACGTGCAGTCGCGAGGTGAGGAGCTCATCCAGCTGCGGCCAGGCGACACCGTCTACACGCCGGCTGGCGAGTGGCACTGGCACGGGGCGACCGCCGACAACTTCATGTGCCACCTCGCCCTGTGGGAAGGGACCGGCGCTGACTCCGACGAGCCGGAGACCGTCTGGGGCGAGCTGCTCGCGCCCGACGAGTACCCGCACAGCTAGGGGTCGCGACCCGCGATTCCGCAAGAGTGAGCCAGGTGCTGCCCGAACCAGTGGTCGTGGATGCGTCTGGCTCACTCGTGTGCCCGTGGGAACACCGACAGGGCCCATGAACGCTGCCGCTCCTGCCTACCTCTGCTGGAGGGCGGTCGGGGTCTCGACCGGGAACTCCGTTGCCGCCCAGGACGCGAGCATCCGCAACCCGTCTGCGCTCGGGCTGCCCGCGGCGGCCGTGTACACGTTCATCGTGAGACCTGGCTCGCTCGGCAGCGGCAGCGACTCGAAGTTCAGCTCGAGCAACCCGACGATGGGATGGTTGAGGCGCTTCACGCCGCTGCGGTGGAACTTCACGTCTTTCGCCGCCCACATCTCCCGGAACAGCTCGCTCTGCGTCGACAGCTCGCCGATCAGGCGATGCAGCTCAGGGTCGTGCGGGTTCTTGCCCGCCTCGAGGCGCAGCATCGACGCAGCATCAGCAGCGATGCGGTCGAAGTCGGGCCAGAAGTCGCGCGCGGCCGGGTTCAAGTAGATGTATCTCGTCGTGTTGACGGGGCGACGCGGGTCGTCGAAGACCGGGGAGTAGAGGGCCCTGCCGAGGCGGTTGGCCGCAAGCACGTCGTGGCGGTCGTTGCGCACCCAGGCGGGCGCTTCAGAGAATGCATCGAGCATCTGCCGCACCGACGGGCGTAGCTCACCGGTGCTCGACCGTTTCGACGAGCGCCGCGATGGCGCGCTCGCCCGGGCGAGGTTGAACAGATGCTCGCGCTCGGCTTCGTCGAGCTGCAGCGTCGAGGCGATCGCATCGAGCACGCTCTCCGAGGCGCCGGAGAGGTTGCCGCGCTCGAGCCGAACGTAGTAGTCGACCGAGACGCCAGCAAGCATTGCGACCTCCTCGCGGCGGAGCCCCGCGACGCGGCGGTTCCCGCCGTACGCCGGCAGCCCAGCCTGCTCGGGGGTGATCTTCGCCCGGCGAGAGCTGAGGAACTCCTTCACCTGTTCGCGCACATCGTTCATGCGTCCAAGCTACGCCCGGTGGCTCCGCCGAGGGAGGCCCCGCGAGTACCTGGCCAGGATGCCGTGCCCCTTGTCCCTGGCCGGTGCGGTGCGGTGCGAGGCGGTGCGAGGGAATTCCGGTGATAACTCGCGGTGGAGAGCGCGTTCTCGCACCCAGATTGCGCGGTTAGCACCGAAATTCGGAGCGGGAGCGGGAGCGGGAGCAGGGGCAGGGCTGGGCAGCCAGCGCGGGGAGAAGGGGCTGTCGCACGCGAAAGCGGGCCGTGCAGGAGCGCGGCCCGCTTGGGTGCGGATGCGAGGGGGGATCTGTCTCGGAGGCCGAGGCTTCCGGAGGCCGAGCCTCAGTTGGCGGAGGCTGACCGGCCGCGGCGCGCGACCTCGGCGATCTCCGCCATGACGTCGTCAGGCTCCCGATCGTGGGGGAGCGTGTCAGGGTCGAGGGCTCCGTCGAGCGCGCCCTCGGCATCTGGAGTCAAAGCCGTGAAGAGCGGATCCAGGTCCGTCTGTCTGGCCCCTCGCTCTGCGACGAGCTCGAGCGTCTTGTGGTTCGCCGCAGCAGAGTCCAGGCTGTCGACGAGCACGCGGGCGATCTGCGAGCGAGCGATCCAGCCATCGGCCGGGGAGCCCGAGCGCCTCGTGTCGCCCTGCAGGAAATGCAGTTCGGGATGCGCTGCCGCGCTCTCATCGAACCAACCGGGCCGTACGATCGTGTATCCGTTGCCGCTGGCGCGGACGAGGCGCTCTGCCCGGCGCTTCCAATCGTGCGACTGCGAGGAGCGATTGTAGCTGCTGTCGTGCACGGTCACCCCGATTGAGGTCATGAGTGCGACACGGACGCGACGCCCGCCAAGTGCCTTGAGGGTTGCGCGCACGATGCCGTAGTCGACGGCTTCGGCCTCGCCGGGGCCGCCGTGCCCGCCGTGGGTGAAGACGACGGCATCGATGTCGGTGACGGCCTGCTTCAGGAACTCGACGTCGCTCGCGTCGCCGACGGCGAGCTCTGCCGACCGGTCGAGGAGGCGGTCGGCGCGCGATCGGTCGCGCACAAGCGCCCTCGTCTGGTGTCCGGCGGCGATGGACGCGGCGACCGCGTGGCGGCCGACGCTTCCGGTCGCTCCGATGATGAGTACTTGCATGGTGCTTGCCTTCGTTTCGTGAGTCGGTCCGGCCGCTCGGAGAAATTCTGGTCGGCCTGGGGCCACCTGGGTTCGGCCGGTTCCGGGGCCGGCTGTCCAACTTCAGTGCAGATTCCGGCTGAACGTCGCGGAAAGCGGCGGAGAGGGCGGATTACGCACTGAAGTTGGACAGGAGCGGAGACGAGGCGTGGCCTGAACCCGCCCCAACTCGCTCGGCCGCGCGGATCAGGCCGGGTCGATCAGGCTTCCGGGATGGGGCGGCCGTAGGCCTCGAGTGTCAGCGACTCGGGCTCGGGCCCGCGGCGAACGCCCTTGTCGAGTGCGTCGATCTGCGGACCTCGTCGGAGCTGAGCTCGAAGTCGAAGATGTCGAAGTTCTCGGCGATGCGCTGCGGCTTGACGGACTTGGGGATCACCGAGCGGCCTTCCTGCACGTGCCAGCGCAGCATGACCTGCGCTGGGCTCTTGCCGTGGGCCTCCGCGATGGCGGTGATCGTGGGGTCCTCGAGGGTGCTTCCGCCGTCGCCGTCGCGGTAGAAGGTGATGCCGCCGATGGGCGACCAGGCCTGGTTGAGGATGCCGTGGCGCGCATCGGCCGCCTGGAGCTCTTTCTGCTGGAAGTAGGGATGCAGCTCGATCTGGTTGACGGTCGGAACGATGTCGGTCGCCTCGAGCAGGGAGGCGAGGTGGTCTGGCATGAAGTTGCTCACGCCGATCGCGCGGACCTTGCCGTCGGCGTAGAGACGCTCGAGGGCGCGGTAGGCGCCGATCGTCTTCTCCCACGCGGTCGGGAGGGCCTGGTGGAGGATGAGCAGGTCGATCTGCTCGACGCCCAGCTTGGCGGCCGACTTCTCGAAGCCGTGGAGCGTCTCGTCGTAGCCGTAGTCGCTGATCCAGATCTTGGTCTCGATGAAGATGTCGTCTCGGGGGAGGCCGGATGCGGCGATCGCCTGCCCGACTTCCCGCTCGTTCCCGTAGGCGGCTGCCGTGTCGATGTGCCGGTAGCCGACCCGCAGCGCTTCGGCGACGGCTGCCTCGGTCTCCTCTGGGGAGGACTGGAAGACGCCGAAGCCGATGGAGGGCAGCTCGACGCCGTTGTTCAGGGTCAGGTTCGTGGCGCTCATGCGTGAAACGCTACGTCGCCTCGTCGGGAGGTGACAGGTTCTGCCAGGACCCGTCTCACAGGAATCGAAGCCGGTTCGGGTGCGTGCAAATCGGCTCTTGCGCGCGGGGTCGCTCGTGCCTACACTTTCGGCAGGTGCACAAACGATCAGATCTATTTGCAACTTCGTGCACACCCCCGACAAAGGAGTCAGAACATGCGGGTTAAGTCGCCGCTCGCCGCCCATGCGGCCAGCACCATCGAGCACAGCTCGGTGACCACGTCGGGAGGGCAGCCGGCATGGAAGTAATCACCTGGATCGCCGAGAACTTCATCGGCCTCTTCAATGCCTCCGCCGAGAGCCTCATGGGTCTCATCACGGGCATCCTCCCCCTCCTTCTCGTGCTGCTCACGGCAATGTACGCCGTGACCACGTGGATCGGCGAGGAGCGCGTCACGCGCGCCGTCCGCTGGGCAGGCAAGTACGCGATCACGCGCTACACGGTCATGCCGATCATCGCGGTCATCATGCTCACGAACCCCATGGCGTACACGTTCGGCCGCTTCCTCCCAGAACGCTACAAGCCGGCCTTCTACGACTCCGCCGTGTCGTTCGTGCACCCGGTCACGGCGTTCCTGCCTCACGCCAACGCGGGTGAGCTGTTCGTCTGGACGGGCATCTCCGCCGGCGTCCTCTCCATCGCGCCAGACAAGTACGCGACGCTCGCTGCCCTCTACTTCATGGTCGGCATCGTCGTCATCTTCATCCGCGGTATAACCACGCAGTGGATCACGAGGATCCTCATCAAGCGCGGTGGCCACGAGGCGACGTTCGCTCGCTTCGACGAGATGTACGCACAGGGCCACCTCCAGGGCTCCAAGACCGAAGGTGGTGTCCTGTGAGCACAGACGCTGAGAACACGAACGCCGGCGCTGCTGAGAACGCCAGCGCAGGCACGACCGACTACAAGGGCGTCAAGGTCAACCGCGGTCGCGGCGGCTGGGGCGACGGCCTGACGCTCGTTCCGAACGCCGAGAAGAACATCGTCCTCTCGGTCACGGGCGGCGGCATCCACCCCGTCGCGCAGAAGATCGCGGAGCTCACGGGCGCCGAGGCGGTCGACGGCTTCAAGAACAACGTGCCTGACGCGAACGTGCTCTGCGCGGTCATCAACTGCGGTGGCACGGCGCGCATCGGCGTGTACCCGAAGAAGCGCATCCCGACCGTGGATGTGTACCCCGGAGAGCCTGGCGGCCCGCTCGCCCAGTTCATCACCGAGGACATCTTCGTCTCCGACGTCGCTCCTCGCGACGTGGTCGCGCTCGACGCCGAGGCAACCGCTGCGGCCGGTGCACCCGCCGCCGCTGCGGGGCCGGCGCAGAGCCCAGAGGAGATCGCGGCGAAGGCGAAGGCGGATGCACGCGCCAGGGTCGCAGCCCAGGGAAGCGGATTCACGGGCTTCGTCGTGAAGTTCGGCAACGCGATCGGCTACTTCATCAACACGCTGCTCTCGTCTGGCCGCCAGGCCATCAAGCTGACGCTGAACACGATCCTGCCGTTCATGGCGTACGTGTCGCTGCTCATCGGAGTCGTCACGTACACGGGCGCGTCCGACTTCATCGCCAACGCGGTGTCGCCGCTCGCGTCGAACCCGATCGGCCTGATCCTGCTCGGCGTCATCACGGGTCTCCCGTTCCTGTCGCCGATCCTCGGTCCGGGCGCCGCAATCGCTCAGGTCGTCGGCGTGCTCATGGGAACGCAGATCGCTGCAGGCGCGCTGCCGGTGCAGTACGCGCTGCCGACGCTCTTCGCGGTCAACGGCCAGGTCGGCTGTGACTTCATCCCCGTCGGCCTCTCCCTCGGTGAGGCAGAGCCCGAGACGGTCGCGGTCGGTGTCCCCGCCGTGCTCTTCTCCAGGCAGATCACGTCGCCCCTCGCGGTCGTGCTCGCCTACTTCGCCTCCTTCCTCCTCGTCTAAGTGGTGCCGGGCGGGCCGCTCCCCGGCCCGCCCGCGCATCCACCACTGAAGCTCGCAATGACAGAAAGGCACCACAACGTGTCCACGACCATCTGGCAGTCAGAAATCGCACGCATCGGACCCGACGCGAACGACATGTTCGAGGGCGGCGTCTACATCCTCTTCGGCGAACCCGTGCCGGATGCCCTCGCCGAGGTCAGCCTCGTGCACAAGGGGCACACGGGAGAGTTCGTGCCGGTCCGAGCCGGTGACGAGTTCGTGATCGGCGACGACGCCGTCACGGTCACGGCGGTCGGCGACCTCGCCAACCCGAACCTGCAGGAGCTCGGCCACGTTGTGCTCTACCTGAACTCGGAGGACACTGCGCTCCTCCCCGGTGCCATCCAGGCGACCGGCACTCTCTCCGCTCCCACCGAGGGCGCATTCATCAGCGTGCGCCGGAACGAGGTCTAGATCATGGACTGGAGATTCCCGGCTGTCCTGGTCCTCGCGCTCGTCCTGAGCATGTTCATGACGGTCGTGCAGATGCGCGCCTACATGCGCCAGGTCAACGAGATCGCGAAGGCCAACGCCGGCAAGAACCTCAATCTCGTCAGCGGGCGAGGCAAGGGCGCCTTCCGAGGTGCCATCGCCGTGCTGCTCGTCGACCCGACGACCCTCGAGGTCATCGAGGCGCGTGCGCTGGTCGGCTTCAGCGTCTTCGGTCGCCTGAAGCCGGCGCCCGAGCTCGAGGGGCCGCTCAAGACGGTCTTCGACCGCGCGCAGGCCCGCCACAAGCACCTCGGAACCGCCGTCCGTCAGGCGATCGGCATGCTCCCGCACAAGGTGCGCGCGCAGGTCGCGCTGCCACCCGCGAAGGGCAAGGCCAAGCGCGCGCAGCCCGCCGCAATCAAGGGTGCTGCCCCGAAGCAATTCGTCGGCCTCTCCCGCATCAGCAACTAGCCCTCCACGAACCAAGCACAAGAAGGAACGCACATGAACTACACGCAGCGCCTCATCCAGCGCGAAGCAGAGCTTGGCCGCCCCATCCGCGTCGGCGTCGTGGGGGCGGGCCAGATGGGCTCTGGCCTCATCGCGCAGATCGAACGAGCGAAGGGCATGGAAGTCGCCGTCGTCGCCGACATCGCCGTCCAGCGTGGCGTGGATGCGTACACTCGCGCCGGCCGCAGCGACGTGCAGGTCGAGAACGACCTCGACGTCGTCGCGGAGCACATCGAGGCCCGCCGCCCCGTCGTCATCAACGACGGTCTCCTCATCCCGAAGCTCCCCGTCGACGTCGTGCTCGAGGTCTCGGGCGTCACCGAGATCGCGGCGCAGGTCGCCTACGCCTCGCTTCTCGGCAAGAAGGACGTCGCACTCATGACCGTGGAGGCCGATGTCACCGTTGGCCTGTTCCTCGCGAGCATCGCCAACGCAGGCGAGCAGGTCTACACGATCTGCCGCGGTGACGAGCCCGTCGAGGCGCTCAAGCTCGTCGAGCACGCCACCGATCTCGGCCTCACCGTCGTCGCAGCTGGCAAGGGCAAGAACAACCCCAACCGCCCCACCGACGTACCGGAAGACGTCATGGAGGAGGCGAAGGCGAAGAACATGAACCCGCGCATCCTGTGCGAGTTCACCGACGGCACGAAGACGCAGATCGAGATGGCGTCGCTGTCGAACGCCACCGGCTTCCCCGTCAACAAGCCGGGCATGAACGGTCCGGCCGCCGACATCGCGACCCTCGCGACGACCCTCATCCCCGTGGAGGACGGCGGCGTGCTCACCTCCACCCCGGCTGTCGAGTACACGGTCGAGGGCGACGTCGCACCTGGCGTGTTCGTGGTCGTGAAGTCCGAGGACGACGTCGTCACGCACGAGCTCGACTACCTGAAGCTCGGCAAGGGGCCGTACTACGCGCTCTACCGTCCGTACCACCTCGCCTCCGTCGAGGCGATCCTCTCGATCAGCGAGGCGGTGCTCGAGCGTCGCGCGGACTTCCAGACGATCACCTGGCGCACCGAGGTCGCGTCGAAGGCGAAGTTCGACCTCGCCGCAGGCACGAAGCTCGAGGGCATGGGCGGGCACCACGTGCACGGCTGGGCCGTCGACGCCGACGAGGCCCGCGCGGACAACTCGATCCCGATCGGACTCATCTCGGGAGCCACCCTCAAGCGCGACATCAAGGCAGGCGAGATCGTCTCGTACGACGACGTCGAGCTCGACGAGACGCGCCCGCTCGTGGCCATGCGCCGCCTGCAGGATTCGCTCGTGGCCGCCGGAGTCATCGGGGTCTGAGGCTCTCTGGACCGGCTGTTCGGCTGCCGCTCGGTAGGATCATGTGAACCGGACCACCGGCACCGCGCCTCGTGCGCGGTGCCGAAGCGGCTCCCGAGCGGCGCGGATGCGAGGCTCGGGAGCCGCGTTCGTCCTGGTCCTCGTCCTGCAACGGGCGGGGCGAACGGGGGCGAGCAACGTCGCGCAGTCCTCATCAGCCCCACCGGTGGCAACGCAAGCTGCAGGACCACCGCCGCAACACGACGAAGGAGCAGACGGGATGCCAGCACCTCGGAACGCCGATACCCTCGTTCGGGCAGCGCGCCTCTACTACCTCGACGGCCTCTCGCAGAGCGACGTCGCGACCGCCCTCGGCGTCTCCCGGGCAAGCGTCTCGCGCATCCTGTCGGCGGCCCGCGATCAGGGGATCGTGGAGATCCGCATCCACGACCCGCACGTCGTCGGGCGCGTGAGCGAGCTCGAACAGCAGATCGTGGATGCGTTCGGCGTCGGCTCGGCCGTTGTCGTCTCGGGCCTGCCCGGCCGGCATCCGCTCGACGTCGTCGCGGGCGCCGCAGCCGACTACTTCGCGGAGCGAGTGCCTTCGGTCGGGTCGGTCGGACTCAGCTGGGGCAAATCGATCGACGCGTTCGTGGAGCAGATCCACGTCGAGTCGACGGGCCGCGCCCTCACGCTCTGCCCGCTCGTCGGGGGCATGCCGTTCGACTCCGGCCCGGCCGGCAACACGGCTCTCGAGCGCCTGTCGCAGAAGTCGGGCGCGAAGGCGTTCCGCTTCGAGTCGCCCGCCGTCGTCGAGTCGCCGCAGACCTGGGCCGCGCTCACGCGCGAGTCGTCGATCTCTTCCGCGATCAAGCGCGCGACGGATGTGCAGCTCGCGTTCGTCGGCATCGGCTCGTATGGCCTCCACGCGTCGCGGCACATCGTCTCCGCCATGCGCCTCAGTGATGACGAGCGCGCCGAGCTCGACGCGCAGGAACCGGTCGGCGACATCTGCGGACGCTTCTTCGATGCGGCGGGGCGTGCTCTCGGCTCGCCCGTCTCGGAACGCGTCATCGGCATCACGCTCGAGCAGCTGGCCGCCATCCCCGAGGTGGTCGGCTTCGCTGCCGGTGCGGAGAAGGCGCCAGGCGTCGCCGGGTCCTTGCGCACGGGCGCGCTCGACGGCGTCGTCCTCGACGAGGACCTCGCCCGCGCCCTCGTGGAGCTCGTGTAGCGCGGCGCAGCCTACCCGCAGGTGGTCGACGAGACGAGGGGGAGCGCGACCCGGATGTCGTCGTTGTTGCCGTTCGTGGCTGGCATCCGGAAGACGTAGCTGAGGGTCGCCGGCGCGGAGTCAGGGGCCCGCCAGGTGAAGGAGTAGTTCGCCTGGGCGCGGATGATCGTGGTCGGGCCGAGCCCAGCCCGTGACGCGCCTGACCACACGGCTGCCCCGCCGATGAGGATCTCGAGCGTCTGTCCACGCGCCTCGCCTCCGGTGCCCCGCGCGGTGAACGTGAAGGTGTAGGTGGTTCCGGCCACTGGCGTGAAGGTGGTCTCGAGCGTGACCGTCGCATCCCCTTCGGCCAGGGGGCGAGCGTCCTGTACGGAGAGGAAGCTCTCGCTGTTTCGCTCCGACAGCGGGATGTAGGTGCCGCCGTACTGGTTGAAGAACGCGGGTCTCGCCCCCGGCGGCAGCTCCCTGGAGTACGTGGTCGTCCACGTGCTCGGATCGTTGACGCTCGGGCATGCCCGCGAGGCCGCCCCGGCGGGTGCGGCGACCGCCATGGCGATGATCGGCACCGTCCAGATCGCGCCGTTCGCCACGGTTCGTCTGGTGAGGGACGGTGAGTCGTGATGGTCGTCGTCTGCATGCATGTCGTTCCTCGATCCTTGCCCGCGTGTGTCTCCGGATCGACCGGAAGCGCAGGGTGAGGGGAACGTATCCGGGCGGAAGCGCAGCGTGGCCCGTCGCGCACGGAATCTCCTCGCGCGGTTGCGAAAGCCGACGAGTGGCGTGCACGCGGTGCCGCGCGCAGGGATCTCAGAGCTCGCCGGCGCAATCCATGGGAAGGGTCGGTCACCCCACAGTCGACTCGGATGCTGCCTTCTTCAGCGCCCTGCGCATGCTGGCGAGGGAGGGGAACCCTGAACGGTCGGCGATCTGCGTCTGCGTGAACCTGTTGACGCTGTTCTTCACCGTGAGCGCCTTGGTTCGCGCGATTCTGGCGCTGTCGAGTTCGTGCAGCGGCGAGGTTCCCTCTTCGCGGAAGACTCGCCGCAGGTAGGAGTCGGAGACGCCGAGCGCGGCGGACAGCGAGTGGACGGTGAACTTCCTCCGGACGTCCTCAAGCTCGATGAGGCGGCGCCCCGCGGTGAGCAGCCGAGCTGAGCCGCTGGCCCAGAACTCCCTGAGCGTCGCCGCGTACAGCGCGAGCACGGCCTGCTCCACTGAGGAGCGCAGATGTGCGTGAGCCGCGTCGCCCGGCTGGATGTCCGTTCGCAGGATCGTGCCGACGAGGGTCGCGACGACCGCGTTCAGGCCGACATCGGCGCCGCGTCGTATGACGGTCAGCCCTGGCAGTGCACCCATCTCGGACGCTGAGCTGTCGAGCATCACGCCGATCTTCGTGATGAAACCAGTGTTGACCTGCACCACATGGGCGGACGAGGGGAACGCGTAGGCGTCCCCGCGTTCGAGCGTGTGCTCGACGCCCGAGGTCTCGTCGGTAACCGTCAGAGCCCCTTCGACGACGATGAACAGCATCGTGATCTGCTCGCTGCCGAGCTGCTTCAGCCGACTTCGCATTCCGGTGTGCTGCGCCCGAGCGATGCCGAACGCGCCGTCCTGCTTGATGTCGAAGCGGATGGTCGGAACGGAGTCGGCCTCCGTCTCGAACCCGAGGTTGTCGAGCCAGGAGATGGCATCCGCGCCGCGGAGCGTCAGCCCGTGCTCTGGCGGTCGAACGGTCTCTCTGCCTTGCGTTTCTGCATCCATCTCACAACCTCCGTGCCGTGTGCATTCGCTCGGCTCGGAGGGAAGCGGACGTCACCGCTCTGATTGCGTGCTTCACCGGGCGCAATCGCGGCGACCACCTGCTGCACGGCTTCGCACAGGGGATGTGCGGAGCTGGACTTCACTTCGGCCGGGGTTGGCGCAAGGGTACGCAGATCTCCTTCGGGTCGGCTGTGGGCGGGTGGAGGTGTCGGTTTCGGGCCTCGAGCAGGAGAAAACGTGCACCGGCGGTCTCGGAAGCGGACCTCGGTAGTAGCTTCGGCAGCGCGGCGGTATCGCGGAAGGGACGCAATGAATGCGGATATTCAGCGAGGACCGCAGGCGTTTGACCCGAAACTGCACGTGAAATCAGCGGTAATGCACCTTCCTGCCGGTTGGTCGTGGACGACTTCTAGGTTCGTTCAGGTCATGCCTGCTGGCACTCGGCAGAGAGCGCTCAGCGCCGGCGTCGAGACGTCAACAGAACACCACCCGAACCCCACAGAAGAAGGAAGCATGAGCAACAACATCGACCGAAGGTCACTCGTCAAAGGCTCGATCTGGTCCGTGCCCATCATCGCGGCAGCGATCGCAGCGCCAAGCGCCGCAGCATCTCGGACCGACATTCCCTGCCCCGCCATTCCCCTGCCCGCATCCTGGATCACCAACGTCGGAGCGCCTCACTCGTCCGCAGGGACATCCTGGAAGACCACCTCGGATGGGCAGACCTGGGAAGTGATCACCGACGCCAACTCGCTCGACTTCGGCCAGGCTACGACCACGTACACGCGCATCCCCATGACGGCCGGTACCACCTACAACTTCAAGTTCGTCATCCAGACGAAGAAGGGGCACGACGTCCGCTGCAAGACCGTGAACTCGCAGGCCAAGATCACGGTCAACGCTGGGCCAGGGTCAACCGCCGTGCTCTTCGAGGGATACACGCAGACGGGCGCCGGTGTCCAGGTCGCCCCGCCGAGATGCGAGACGGGAACACCAGGTTCCGTGTGGGGCAACAACAGCGTGGAGGGGGACAAGTACATCGCCTACGCGAGCTTCACACCCAAGTACACGGCCAACGTCGATCTCTCGTTCCGCATCCAGACGGATCCGACCACCGGAGGTGACAACGACGACTGGAGAATCACGCCGTCGTTCGTCACCTGCCAGGCGTGACGGATCAGCTGTCCGGAGGGGCGGGGGAGCGGCAGCAGGGCATCACCATCTCGACCGCGCACGAGCTCCGCTCGAGCGGCATCCGAGTCGACGGGGCTGAGCGAGGCAGCATCGCCGCCGAGCATGCCCGAATCGCGCCACACGAGGTCGCCCGTGTTCGTGGTCGCGAAGGCGCCGCGGCAGCCCTGTGGATCGCGCCGGCCGGCCCGTACATGCTCACGGTGCTCGTCAACGCGGCTCCCGCACATGAGCTCCTCTGCTACTTCGGCTCCACTCGAGTGCTGCTCGGGTCTGCCCAGGTGCTCATGCTTCCGCCCTCCCTCCCATTGGACGTATCCACGCACAACGGGATCGACCTCACGGTGCTCCGCATCGACCTCAGGCGTCTCCCAGGCGGAATCCATCTCGACGCGGCCGGGCTCGCGACGCTCCCCGGAAGTCGCAGTCTCCGAGAGGTCCGCGCGCTGGTCGAGGACATCCTCGCAGGGCACGCGCACGAGGAACGACGCACGCGAATGAAGCACACCCTCGAGGATTGGGTTATCTGGATCGCCCGAGCGGCTGACCCGATCCGGACCGACTTCTCGCGGACGCTCGTGGCCAAGGCGCGACTCGAGATACTCCGCTCGAGCGCAGACGTCACCCTCAACTCCGTCGAGCTCGCCCGACGGATGGCGGTGTCGGCCGGCCACCTCGGCCACGCGTTCCGGCAGGAGGGATCGACGCCCTACTCGGAGATCAGGACCGTGCGAGCGCTCAGGGCCGGTGCGATCCTCGAGCGCTTCCCGACGACCGGCAGGAGCGGGCTCGCCGGCAGGGTCGGCTTCGGAAGCTCGGATGCGCTGCGCCGAGCGCTGCACCAGACAGGCCGTCCGGAGCGCGAGGCCGCTACTCGCCCATGACGACGACCTGGCACTTGCGCGAACGAGCGCGTGTGCGGTCGAAGTCGACGAAGTAGATGTAGCCCGTCACGCCAACGCCGAGCTTGCCGTCGATGACCGCGAACACCTCGCTGGAACCGAGGAGCGTCGCCTTGATGTGCGCCTCGGCGTTGAGCAGTGCCGTCTTGTCACCGCCCGGCAGGTACACCTCGGCGTCCGGCCACGACTCGACGTCGGCATAGTGCTCAGGTCCCGGGTAGCGGTATTCGCCCTCGGGCGGCACAGCGGTCTGGTTCGGCGCGATGCGGTTGAGGACGTCGTCGAGGTCTGCCTGCAGGAACTCGGTGCCGTCCTCGAGACGGTCATGCACGAACTCCTCGAAGAACACCGCGCAGGTCGTGTGGGGAGAGATGACGGTGACCGTGCCGGTCGAGATGCCGCTCGCCGCGATCGCCTCCTTCACCTCCGCGGTGACGTCGATGTAGCTGGGGGTGCCGCCGTGCGACTGGAGCTGGAGGGTGGTCTGGGTGACGGTCATCGGGGTTCCTCTGAGTAGCTGTCGAAGCGCATACGTCGACGGATGCGCGGGGTCTGTAGGGTCGCCGCGGGTCAGGCGCCGGGGCGCAGCGACTGGATGAACTCGGCCACGTCGCTCTCGACCTGGGCAGACACGGCCTTCGCGACCTTGGGGAACAGGATCGTGTTGGGCTCCCCTGCGGCCCGGAGCGCAGCATCCAGTGCCGCCTTCGCCGCGTACGTGTAGTAGTTGATCTTGCGGACGCCGCGCGTGATCGAGCGGTGGTACTCGTCCAGGCTGAGGCCGGAGCCCCCGTGCATGACGATGGGAACGCCCGTCGCGTCGCGCAGCTGCTCGATGAGCTCGTAGTTGAGCTTCGGCTCCTGGTGGTACATGCCGTGCACGGTGCCGAACGAGGCGGCGAGCGCGGTCACACCCGTGCGCTCGACGAACTCCTTCGCCTGCGCGGGCTCGGTGTACAGCGTCTCGTCGGCGATGCCCTGGCTCGGATCGCCGTTCTCATTGCCCGTCATCACGCCGAGCTCGCCCTCGACCCCCACGCCGCGCTCCTTCGCGAGCCGCACGACCTCGGTCGTGCGAGCGACGTTCTCCTCGTACGGGAGGGTGGAGCCGTCGATCATGACCGAGTTGAAGCCGATGTCGAGGCCGCGAGCGATGTAGTCGATGTCCTCGCCGTGGTCGACGTGCAGGACGAACGGGGCTTCGCTGCGCGTCGCCAGCGCGAGCATCGCTGGCCCGATGTCATCGATCGAGAGGGTGCTCTCGTGCACCTGCGCGTGCTGCAGGATCACGGGAACACCGGCCTTCTCGGCCGCTGCGATGGTGCCGAGGAGTCCCTCGAAGTACGGGGTGTTGACCGCCGCGATGGCGATGTTGTTCTTCTGTGCGTAGCGGAGCGCTTCGTCGAGTCCGATGAGCATGCGTGGATCTTCTCTCTGGGGAGTTGGTCAGTTGGAGGGGGCAGTGGACGCCTGCGCGTCGCGGTGGTCGGCGAGCGCCTGGAACATCTCGGTGAGGATCTCGCGCCAGTCGGGGTGCTTGATGATGCCGCTCGTGCCGCCTGAGCAGTCCGCGCCCTGCTGCAGGACGCGCGTGATGTCGGCGCCACGGCTCACGCCCGCTGCCTGCACGACGAGGATCGACGGGTCGACGTTCTTCACGATCTGGGTCGTGCGTTCGATGTAGTCGCCCGCATCCATCTGGCCGGTGCCGATGTTGGCGGTCGGCTCGCAGATCATGCCAGACGGGTCGAGGTCGGCGACGGCCCGGCACTGCAGGTCGGAGTCGGCGCACACGATGGTTGCAAGACCGACCTCTTCGCAACGGCGCATCGTCGCGTCGAGGTCGGCCAAGGTGAGGGGATGCTCGGCGTGGTTGAGGACCACCGCTTTGACACCGGCTTCCGCGAGGCCTTCCGCGAGGATGTGGCCCATGCCTCGGCCTGGCACGATCGGGTCGACGTGCTGTGCCGTGACGCAGAGGTTCGTCGTCTCGGCCACCACGGACCGGAGGTCGATGTGCTGTGCCGTGAAGACGACGTCGATGTCGAACTCGCCGGCGAGCTCGTCGGTGAGGTAGGCCAGCTTCATGAGCTCGCTGCCCGTCAGGTAGGCCTTCGGGTTGACGATGAGAAACGGGCTCCGTACAGGGATGGGGACAGCCATTGTCAGTTGCTCCTAGCGGATAAATGCACAAAGTTGCACTAAAGATCGTACGAACGTGCAATGAGGTTAGTATCGCACCCACGGAGAGGAACTGGCAAGAGCAGGGCTGCCGGAGCCGCTCCGGCCTCCGAGGCTGCCCCGATCTCGTCCCAGGTGACGCGAATAAACTGGCACCTCACACTTGGACCAGGGAGCCACATGACTCGCGAACCCGTCTACTCATTTGCGATCGGGGTCGGGCGCACGGTGTTCGCCGCGCTCCGCGTTCGCCAGACGGTCCGTGGCGCGCAGCACATCCCCGATGCGGGCGGCGCCGTCATCGCGATGACCCACTTCGGCTACCTCGAGTTCGCGCTCGTCGAATGCGCGACCTGGATGCACAACAAGCGCCGCATCCGCTTCATGGCGAAGCAGAGCGTCTTCGAGAAGCCCGTCGTCGGCAGGCTCATGCGCAGCATGCGGCACATCCCGGTCAACATGAAGGCCGGCGCCGACGCGTTCGCGGCTGCCGCGACCGCCCTCCGCGGTGGCGAACTCATCGGGGTGTTCCCTGAAGCCGGCGTCAGCGCATCATTCACGATCCGCGACTTCAAGACCGGGGCCGTGCGTCTCGCCGCGCAGGCCGGGGTCCCTGTCATCCCCGTCGCCGTGTGGGGTGGACACCGGCTGCTGACCAAGAACCGCAAGATCACGATGCGAGAGCGCCTTGGCATCCCCGTGCATTTCTCATTCGGTGAGCCCATCCACGTCACTGCCGACGAAGATCCCGCCGCCGCCACCGCGAAGCTCAAGACGACGATGGAGGCGCTGCTCGGCGACCTGCAGTCGAGCTACCCAGAGGACGGCGGCGGCAAGTGGTGGCAGCCCCGCATCCTCGGCGGCACGGCACCGACGCCAGAGGAAGCCGCCGCCGCGGACGCCGCGCGCGACCTCAGGCGCGAGGCAGCGCGAGCGCAACAGGAAGCCAAGAGGTAGCGAGGCGGCGCGGGTTCGGGCGCGGCTGTCGCTGGTGCTGTAGCTGGTGCTGTTGCCGTAGTCGTTGCTGGTGCTGGTGCTGGTGCTGGTGCCGGTGCCGGTGCCGTAGCTAGTGCTGGTGCTGTTGCCGCGTCCGTGCGGGCCGTGTCTGCGGTCGGGGTCGCGCCGTCTGGCCAACTTCCGTGATGGGTGGCCGCATTCGGGTTCGAAACCGTGTCAGGTGGGGCAACGGTCACGGATGTTGGCCGGATGCTGCGAGGAGCGGCTACTCGCTCGCGCGGTGGCGCGGTGGTTCTGCGGCGGCACTGGTTCCCGTGGGTCGTGTCCGACGTACGTGCAGAATTGGCGCATCCGGCCCGAAACGGTCGAAGGCCAAGAGTTGCACGGATGCTGGTCAGCGATCGATGGCTCGCGCAGCCCGATGCCACACCTGGCGCACGAGCGGTGAGCATCCCGGAATCCTGATGAGTATGGGCAAATTCTCGAGCTACTCGGGTCTGAGGGCGCGCGCGCTTCGCCACTGCGCGGATCGGGGCGCGGCCGGCCTCGCCGAACTTCGGTGCTAAACGCTGTCATACGGTGCCGCTCCGGGCCTAGACCGCCGTTTAGCACCGAAGTTTCCCGCGCTGGATCCAGACCCAGGTCTGGCAGACGCAGATCTGGCTGGCGCTGCCGCTGGTGCAGATGCAGATGCAGGCTCAGGTGCGGGCGGAGTGGCTGCGGCAGCGGCTGAGCGCGTCTGCCGATTCGGGCAGCTCTGACGTGACCAACATCAGTGCGATTTCGCCGCTTCTGGTGGCTGAGCGGCGCCTGACGCTGGTTATCGCACGGAAGTTGGTCAGCGCTGCAGGAGGTGCAGGCGGCTGACCATGCGGAACGCGTCTGCGCGGCCCGCGGAGGCGGCGACGAACTCGTCGAACGACACGTCGGCGTGGAAATGGGTCTCGATGTCGTAGTCGACGAGCACGTCGACGGCGTTCACGAAGCGCTGCTGCGGGTCGCGGCCGACGGAGGCGAGGAGTGGCACGTCCAGCACGTGCCACGCGTCGAAGTCGCGCGCCCACTGCAGATACTCGAGCGAGGACGTCTTCACGATGAACAGCTCCGCGAATGTCGCCCACAACTCGCGGCCGCGCACCGCGGTGACCTCGAACGTGCGGCCACCGAGCTCGAGTGCTGTCGCCTCGTCCCGTGAGGGTCGGACGGACGATGGCCCGGATGCGCCGCTGGCGACGTGCATCCACGAACCGGTCGCGAAGCCGCGACGCTCGGCGGAATCCGTGCGGGAACGTCGGTAGTCGACCTCGCCCGGTAGCTCGACGACGTCGAGCTCGCGTTCGATGAGCTCGATGCCCGGCTCAAAGATGTGGTGGTAGACGGGGCTCGGGAGGAGGCCGTGCGGTGGGTAGTTCGAGGTCGCGACGACCGTGATGCCGTGCTCGAGGGCATACCGGAGGAGGCCGGTGAGCAATGTGGCGTGGCCGGGGTCGTGCACGTGGAACTCGTCGAACAGCAGCAGGTGGGCGTCGCCGATGAGCTCGCGCACGGCATTCTCGATCACGGTGTCCGAGCCGCGGTTGGCGAAGATGCGCGAGTGCAGCTCGTTGAAGAACGAGTGGAAGTGCACGCGCAGCTTCCGCTCGATCGGGACGGCGTCGTAGAACGCGTCCAGTAGCCACGACTTGCCGCGGCCGGCCGGTCCCCAGAGGTACACGCCGCGCGGGGCCGCGACGTCGGGCTCCTCGCTGCCGGCCTCCGTCTGGGGCTCCCGCAGGGTCGCGCTCTGCTCGTGCTCGACGATCCGCTCGCCGAGGTCGGCGAGGCGCAGGGCGACCATGCGCTGTCCGGTGTCGAGCGCGAAGCCAGCGGACCCTGCGGCCGTCTCGATTCCCGCGAAGACCAGTCCGTCCCCAGCACCAACAGCTTCGGGATGGGTTTCTCGCTTCGGGATGGGAACCAACCCATCCCGAAGTGAGGAACCCATCCCGAGACTCAAGAGCGGCGGCCGGCGGCTAGAGCGCGGCCGAGATCGGCGCCGAGTTCGGTCCGACGACGTCGCCGAAGCGCTTCGGCAGCGTCGCGCCGCGCGCCTCGGAGAGCTCGGCGAGCGTGAACTCGAAGAGCCCCTGCACCTCGAGCTTCGCGTCGGGACCCGTGCCGTCGCTCACGCCGACGCGCGTGACGGGGAAGTCGCGCGCCTCGCACATCGCCTGGAATCGAACGTCGTCGTCGTGCGGGACGGAGACGAGGATGCGCCCGGCCGACTCGCTGAAGAGCGCGGTAGCCGCATCCACCCCTTCCTTCTGCATGAGGCCGTCGAGGACGATGCGCGCACCGACGCCGAAGCGGGTCGACGACTCGACGATCGCGGCCGCGAGGCCACCCTCGGAGAGGTCGTGAGCGGAGGTGAGGAGGCCCTGCTGGCCCGCGCCGATGACGAGGTCGGCAAGCGCCTTCTCGCGCTCGAGGTTCACCTGCGGGGGCAGCCCGCCGAGGTGGCCGTGCACGACGTCGGCCCAGATGGAGCCCGAGAGCTCTTCGAGAGTCGTGCCGAGGAGGTAGAGGTTGTCGCCCTCCTCCTGCCAGCCGGACGGGACGCGGCGAGCCACGTCGTCGATGAGGCCGAGCACCGCGACGACGGGCGTCGGGTGAATCGGCACGTCTCCGGTCTGGTTGTAGAACGACACGTTGCCGCCCGTGACGGGGATGCCGAGCTCGAGGCAGGCGTCGGCGAGGCCCTCGACGGCCTGCGAGAACTGCCACATGACCTCGGGGTTCTCGGGGCTGCCGAAGTTGAGGCAGTCGGAGACGGCGGCCGGGCGGGCGCCCGTGGCGGCGACGTTTCGGTACGCCTCGGCGAGGGCGAGCTTCGCGCCGGCCGACGGGTCGAGCTGCGCGTAGCGGCCGTTGGCGTCGAGGCTGATCGCGAAGCCGAGGCCGGACTCCTCGTCGATGCGCACCATGCCGGCGTCTTCAGGCGTGCCGAAGGCCGTGTTGCCGAGGACGTAGCGGTCGTACTGCTGCGTGATCCACTCGGGGTTCGCGAGGTTCGCCGACGAGATGAGGGCAAGCACCTGCTCGCGGAGCTCCTCGCCGGACTGCGGGCGGGGGAGCGAGGATGCTGAGTCAGCCTGCAGCGCGTCGATCCACGTCGGGTAGGCGACGGGGCGGTCGTAGACGGGGCCGTCGATCGCGACGGTGCGGGGGTCGACGTTCACGATCTCGACGCCGCGCCAGTTGATGACGAGGCGGCCGGTGTCCGTGACCTCGCCGAGGACGCTCGTCTCGACGTCCCACTTGTCGACGATCGCCATGAACGCGTCGAGCTTGTCGGGAGCGACGACGGCCATCATGCGCTCCTGGCTCTCCGACATGAGGATCTCCTCAGCCGTCAGGTTCGGGTCGCGCAGCAGTACCTTGTCGAGCTCGATGTACATGCCGCCGTCGCCGGCAGCCGCGAGCTCGCTCGTCGCGCAGGAGATGCCCGCCGCGCCGAGGTCCTGGATGCCCTCGACGACCTTCTCGCGGAACAGCTCGAGGCAGCACTCGATGAGCACCTTCTCGGCGAACGGGTCGCCGACCTGGACTGCTGGACGCTTCGTGGGGCCCTTCTCGTCGAACGAGTCGGAGGCGAGGATGGATGCGCCGCCGATGCCGTCGCCACCCGTGCGCGCACCGAAGAGCACAACCTTGTTGCCCGCGCCGCGTGCGTTCGCGAGGTGCAGGTCTTCGTGGCGGAGCACGCCGACCGCGAGGGCGTTGACCAGTGGGTTCGCCTGGTAGACGCCGTCGAACCACGTCTCGCCGCCGATGTTCGGCAGGCCGAGGCAGTTGCCGTAGAACGAGATGCCGCTCGTGACGCCGTGCACGACGCGGGCCGTGTCGGGCTCGTCGATGGCGCCGAAGCGGAGCGCATCCATGACCGCGACCGGGCGGGCGCCCATCGAGATGATGTCGCGCACGATGCCGCCGACGCCGGTTGCGGCGCCCTGGAACGGCTCGATGTAGGAGGGGTGGTTGTGCGACTCGACCTTGAAGGTCACCGCCCAGCCCTCGCCCGCGTCGATGACGCCGGCGTTCTCACCCATGCCGACCATGAGGTTCTTCTTCATCTCGTCCGAGACCTTCTGGCCGAACTGGCGCAGGTAGTTCTTCGAGGACTTGTAGGAGCAGTGCTCAGACCACATGACCGAGTACATGGCGAGCTCGCCCGAGGTGGGGCGGCGGCCGAGGATCTCGCGGATCTTGTCGTACTCGTCTGGCTTCAGCCCGAGGGCGCCGTAGGGCTGCTCCTTCTCAGGGGTCGCCTTGGCGTTGTCGACGGTATCCGGAACGTGGGTGGTCTGGCTGCTCACTGGCGAGGCTCCTTCTGGCGGCGCGATGCGGAGAAGTCGGGGCGTGTCCGCACCGGACGAGTCTACGGCGTTCGCGGGTGCCCGCGCGAAGGGGTCGGGAATGGTCCTCAGTCGCCCGTCCGATGCTCTGGAGGGTGCGTCGGTCCAGGTAGTGCGCTCGCCGAACTCGCACCCACATTTGAACGATTTCAGACTCTGTACGCCTACATTTCAGTCATTACCACTTCTTCTTCGGTGCCAGTCCTCCTCGGTTGTACTGTGCAGAGTTGAGCGACCTCCCGGGGGGCGTCCTGCGAACCCAGTTGCAGGCCGGGCGGGAGGTCTGGCCTGGATGTGGGCCAGCGGTGCGTCAGCGGTCGGGTCAGATGCTCTGACTCTCCCGCTCATGCGGTGCGCCATCTTTCTGGGCCAAGGTGGGGGAGAGCACGAATGTCTGAACTGAACAGTGACAGGGACAGAGATAAGGCCAGGGGTGGCGGCACAGATCGCCGCACGCTCCTCAAGGGGGCGGCGTGGACGCTACCCGTCATCGCGGCGGCCGCCGCGGCCCCCGCGCACGCGGCGTCCAAGCCGTGCGGAGATGCCAGGCCGTACGTGTACGGCTACACGTACGTGAGAGCGGTGAACACGAATAACACCACCGGGGCCTGGCAGTCGGGCACCACCGGGACCGTCACCATCGGTGAATCTTCGAACGCCGCGCTGAGCTACCTGAGCGCGACGCCGAACGGTCGGACGGCGACGACAAGCAGTATCGAATACTGGATCAAACTGCCATATCAGGTGAGCTTCGGCAGCACCTCTTCTGGCAACTGGCGCATTGCCTACGACCCGAGCAGGAACAGCACCAGCAGCGTGTCCGGGCACTCCGGGGTCCAGCTCTACGCGTACAGGATCTACCGGGCGGCAGGCGCGCCGACCCTCACCTCCAAGGTGATCTCGGACACCAACCAGCCAGCCGCGACGTCGAATGCACCGCAGATCGCCCAGCCGAAGTTCACGGGCGCCCTCGTCACGAACTCCTGGGTGACTGGCTCAAGCCGCGACTGGCGCAGCAGCAGCACCATGGCGGTTCCATTCGCGCTCGACATCAACGCAGATGGCGTCGTCGAGGGCAACGGGTGCAGCCCGCTGACGGTCGAATCGATCTTCGACTTCGAGGCCACCTTCAACCTGAACACGCCGCAGCAGACGTAGGCCCGCTGTGACACGAGACGTGGGGGGCCCGCCCCCCGGCCGGGCGGGGCGGGGCGGGAGGCGGCCCAGCCAGCCCGGAAGGGCCGGGTCGGGCCGGGGGGCGCCCGAGATTGCGGCAGT
>JBQDTF010000001.1:497906-575528 GCA_052099095.1 Pseudoclavibacter sp. | reverse complement strand
CCCGGACGCTGTCCGGGGCGGCACGTCTCGTCAGCCGGCAGTGCCTGCCGTTCAGGACGGTGTCCGTCGGCGTTCATCCGGTGATCGCTGCTGTTCACGCGGGCGTGGTGGCCTGTCTCCGCCCGGCCAGTCGGCAGGGCTGCGCGGCAGGCCTCCGGGTCTCCGGCCCCACCACGATTCCGAGAAGGACATCGACTTCGCATGAACAAGCGACTTTCCATTGTGGCGACGCTCGCCCTCGCCGGTCTCGCCCTGACGGCGTGCTCGCAGAGCCCCGCGACGGGTGAGACGGGCGACACCGCCGAGGCGTCGACCGCGACGAGCCTCGAAGACTTCGGCAGCATGGACGCCCTCATCGAGGCCGCGAAGGCCGAGGGCACCATCAACGTCATCGCGCTGCCAGACGACTGGGCGAACTACGGCGAGATCAAGGCCGGGTTCACCGAGAAGTACGGCATCACCGTCAACTCGATCCTGCCTGACGCCTCATCGCAGGAGGAGATCGCGGCAGCAGACGCCAACAAGGGCACCGACCAGGCGCCGGACGTGTTCGACCTCGGCGCCAACGTCGCCCTCGCCTCCACCGACTACTTCGCGCCGTACCAGGTGGAGAACTGGGAGCACATCCCAGATGCGAACAAGGAGGCCACCGGCCTCTGGGTCAACGACTACACGGGCATCATGTCCGTCGGCTACAACGCCACGAAGTACGGCGAGATCACGTCGATCGACCAGCTCACGGATGCGAAGTTCGCGAACTCCGTCGCCCTCAACGGCAAGCCTGCCGAGGCCGGTGCCGCGTTCAACGGCTTCCTCTCCGCCAACAACGCCTCCGGAGGCGACTTCGGCGACCTGCAGCCAGGCCTCGACTACTTCGCGAAGCTCAAGCAGGCCGGCACGCTCAACCTCAAGGATGTGACCGCGGGCACCGTCGACGCCGGTGAGCACGGGGTCGTCTTCGACTGGAGCTACAACCAGCTCTCGACCGTCGAGCGCCTCGAGGCCAAGGGCGTCGAGTGGGCGACCTTCGTGCCCGAGGGCGGCGAGATCGCCGCCTACTACAACCAGGCCATCAACGTCGACGCCCCGAACCCGGCCGCGGCACGTCTCTGGATGGAGTACCTGTACTCGCCAGAGGTGCAGAACATCTGGCTCGCAGGCGGCGCCATGCCGGTGCTGTTCGACTGGATGGAAGCCGAGGGAACGCTCGACCAGGAGGCGCTCGAGAGCCTGCCAGCAGTCGAGGGAACGCCGCTGACGCCGACCTCGGAAGAGGCAGAGACCGCGAACGCGTTCCTCGCTGAGAACTGGGATTCGACGATCTCCTGATGACCGCTACCGCACCCCTCGCGGCGGCGACCGAGCAGGCCGGCGCAGCTGCACCAGCAGCCGCGCCCGGCGCGCCCGGCCGCCGCCCGTGGGGCGCACCCCGGGTGGCGTCGCGCACGTCGCTCATCGGTGTCGCCCCCTTCCTCCTCTACACAGGAGTCTTCCTCCTGCTCCCGACATTGCTCGTCGTCGTCGGCGCCTTCTTGACTCGCCAGGGCGTGTTCACGACGAGCGGGTTCGAGCGGCTCTTCTCGCCCGCATCCATCACCATCTTCTGGACCTCGACCTGGCTGTCGCTCGTCACCGCGGTGCTCGGCGCCATCATCGGCGCCGTCGTCGCGTACGCGCTGTCCACGAGCCCCGCGAACAGCATCGGTCGACGCGTCTTCACGGCCTTCAACTCGGTGCTCGCGCAGTTCGGCGGCGTCATGCTCGCCTTCGCGTTCGTCGCCACGATCGGCACGAACGGGATGCTCACCCGATTCCTGCAGGGCGCAGCGGGCTTCCAGGTCGACTCCGGCTTCCTGTCGAGCGTGCCCGGCCTCGTCGCCGTGTACCTGTACTTCCAGGTGCCGCTCATGGTCATCGTGTTCCTGCCTGCGGTGGATGGCATCCGCCGGGAATGGCGCGACGCGACGGTCATGCTCGGCGGCAGCTCGCTCGTCTACTGGTTCCGTGTCGCAGGTCCCCTGCTCGCGCCGAGCTTCCTCGGCTCCGTGCTCCTGCTGTTCGCGAACTCCTTCTCCGCCTTCGCGACCGCCGCCGCGCTCATCTCGCAGCAGACGATCATCGTCCCGATGGAGATCGAGGCGGCGCTCCGCAACGAGAACACGGCAGGACTCGAGGCGTACGCGCAGGCCCTCGCGCTCGGGATGATCGTGGTCGTCGCGATCGTCATGTCGCTCTACGCGCTGCTGCAGAAGCGCAGCTCCAGGTGGTTGTCACGATGACGCAGCTCACTGCCCGCGGAGCATCGACTGCCGCGCCTTCCGCTCCGGCCCGCACACGCCGCGGCCTCGTCGAACGAGCGCGCCGCCGCCAACAGGCCTTCCGCATCACGGTGCTCTTGCTGACGACCCTCGCGCTCCTCATCCCGCTCGTGAGCCTCTTCGAGTTCTCCGTCCGCTTCCCGCTCACGGGCGAGGTCAGCTTCGACGCGTGGGAGCGGGTCCTCGCCGGGAACACCGGCGAGTACTCGACGCTCGACGTGCTCTGGTCTGGCCTCACGAACTCGCTCATCATGTGCGTGCTGACCGTCGTCGTCATGCTCGTGCTGCTCGTGCCGACCATGGTGTGGGTGCGGCTCAAGGTGCCGGCCATGGACCGCGCGGTCGAGTTCATCTGCCTCCTGCCGCTCACCATCCCAGCAGTCGTCCTGGTCGTGGGCCTCGCGCCGATCTACCGGTTCATCGCGTCGACCCCGCTCGGCTCGAACACCGTGTGGCTCGCGTTCGCCTACGCCGTGCTCGTGCTGCCGTTCGCCTACCGCTCGATCGACGCGGGGCTCAGATCGATCGACCTGAAGACCCTGACCGAAGCCGCCCGCTCGTTCGGCGCTTCCTGGCCCGTCATCATTCTGCGCGTCATCCTGCCGAACATCCGCACCGCGCTCATCTCGGCCAGCTTCGTGACCATCGCGGTTGTGCTCGGCGAGTTCACCGTCGCCCGCTTCCTCGCGAGAGACAACCTGCAGACCGCGCTCTTCCAGATCAACCTCTCGGACGGGCAGATCGCCGCCGTCATGTCGCTCCTCGCGCTCGGCGTCACCACGATCCTGCTCATCGCCCTCGACTTGCTCGCGGGGCGGACGAAGCGGCGGCGCGTGTGAGACGCCACGTGACGATCATCAGCAGCGAGTTCGTCCTCGGCGCGCTTGTGTACCTCGCGGCAGCGGCCGCCAGCTTCTCCATCCTCGTCTCCGAGCGCAGGAACGGCGGCCCCGCACGGGCCGCACGCCGATCACCGAAAGGCCAGCACTCATGACCAGCACCCTCCCCGCGTCGTCTCCTGCTCGGGCAGCCGCCGACCACGCGCCAGCCGCAGTCGGCGTCGAGCTACGTGGGGTCACGCGCCGCTTCGGGGCGACCGTGGCCTTGCGTGGCCTCGACCTGAGCATCAAACCGGGCGAGATGGTCGCGCTGCTCGGGCCGAGCGGATGCGGGAAGACCACCGCGCTGCGCGCCCTCGCTGGACTCGAGGACATCGACGAAGGCGAGATCCTCGTCGGCGGACGGGACGTCGCGAACGTGCCAGCGTCGAAACGCGACATGGCCATGGTCTTCCAGTCGTACTCGCTCTTCCCGCACCTCACCGTCGCGCAGAACGTCGCGTTCCCGCTGAGCCTGCGGCGCGGCATCTCCGCGAAGGAGCGCACCGCGCGAGTGCCGGAGTACCTCGAACTCGTCGGTCTGGGCGGGTTCGGCGACCGCTACCCCAACGAGCTCTCGGGTGGGCAGCAGCAGCGCGTCGCCCTCGCCCGTGCGCTCGCGGTGCAGCCGAAGGTGCTGCTGCTGGACGAGCCCCTCTCGGCCCTGGATGCGAAGGTGCGCGTGCAGCTGCGCGACGAGATCCGCCGCATCCAGCTCGAGGTCGGCATCACCACGGTGTTCGTGACCCACGACCAGGAGGAGGCGCTCGCCGTCGCCGACCGAGTCGCCGTCATGCGCGGCGGCATCATCGAGCAGCTCGGCGAGCCGGAGGCGATCTACTCCACCCCCGAGAACGCGTTTGTCGCCGACTTCATCGGCCACCATTCGCGTGTGCGGGCGAGCGCCGAGGGTGGCGTCGCGACGGTCCTCGGACAGCGCGTTCCGCTGCTGTCGGGCAGCGCAGAAGGCGCCGTGGACGTCCTTCTTCGGCCAGAGCACGTGTCCTTCGCCGCTCTGCACGCTTCCGCTGCCGCGGAGGTATCGATGCACGTCGATCCAGCAGGTGGGCTCCCCGCGGGAGAGGCGCTCGCACGCGTCGTCTCGACCGGGTTCCTCGGCGCCCACGTTGTCGTCCAGGCCCGCCTCGCCGACGGCACGCTGCTGCGTGCGCACATGCGCAGCCGAGACACGGGTGCGCTGGAAGCTGGCGGCATCGTCTCCGTCGAGGTGCACCCGGCGCCAGCGCTCGCGGTCGCGGCGGGGGAGTGACCGCTGTCCAACATCAGTGCGATTTCGGTCGTATCTGGCGTCTCGGCGTCCGAAACCGCCGATTTTGCACTGATGTTGGACAGGCACCGGCCCGACTCGGCGCGACCGACTTCGTGTCGCTAGACCAGGCGCACGTCGCAGCCGGCCGCGCGCAGCGCTTCGACCTCGCCACGGTCTGCCTCCGTGCCCGTGATGAGGCTCTCGAACTCGTCGAGCCCGCCGATGACGCCGACGTGGGCGCGGCCGAGCTTGCTCGCATCCGCGACGACCACCGAGCGGTCCGCCGTGCGGAGCATCGCCCGCTTCAGCTCAGACTCCGGCAGGTTCACGTTGGTGACCCCGGCGCCGACCTGCACACCCGTGCAGCCGATGATCGCGAGGTCGGTGTGGATGCGCTCGAGCATCGCGGAGGCGTAAGGAGCTACGAGCGAGTGCTGGAGTGGTCGAAGCGTGCCACCGGTCACGACGACGGTGAAGCGGGGGATGGCTGACTCGAGAGCGAGCGCGATGGACAGGCCGTTCGTGATGATGACGACGTCGTCGAGGTCGTCCCGCGCGAGCAGGGCTTCGGCGACGGCCGTCGTGGTCGTGCCGACGTCGAGGAGCACGCTCGAGCCGCTGGTCACGAGTGCTGCCGCGGCGGCGCCGATGCGCCGCTTCTCATCGGCGGCGCTCTGCTGGGCCGTCTCGAACGAGGTCTCGATGCCGGTTGGCCCGTGCCCGAAGATCGCGCCCCCGTGGACGCGTCCCAGGATCCCGTCCCGTTCGAGCGCGGTGAGGTCCGAGCGAACCGTGACCTCGGAGACGCCGAGTTCGCGGCTGAGATCGGCAACCCGTGCGAAGCCGGTACGTTTGACGAGCTCGACCACGTCGGCTCTGCGCGCCTCCGCTGGGCGGTCTGGGGTCGTCTCGTTGTTCACCACGATGCACAGCTTACGCGTTCGCAAGAGAAATGGCGCTTGACTTTCGAAATCGAAAGTGGCGTAATCGGAGCGTGCACTCCCTCACCAACAACATCGTCAAGCGCGAGACGCTGCTCTCCGACGGTCGCGAGCTCATCTACTTCGACGACGCCGACACGACACTCGACCCCGAGCGCGCCCTCGACAGCCGCATCCCTGCCGACCGGCCCCCCGTCGCAGAGATGCGCCAGGACCCGCTCACCGGTGAGTGGATCTCCATCGCCGCCGCACGCCAGAACCGCGTCATGCTCCCGCCCAAGCACCTCGACCCCCTCGCGCCCTCGAGCCCCGCGAACCTCACCGAGGTGCCGAGCAACTACGACGTCGCCGTCTTCGAGAACAAGTCGCCTTCGTTCGGCCCGACGCTCGCCGGTGACGACTTCGACGCGGATGCGCAGCTCGCGGAACTCGCATCCGTCGGCCTCGGCCGCACGAAGCCGTCGATCGGCCGCTGCGAGGTCGTCTGCTTCAGCCCAGAGTCGGAGGGCTCGTTCGCGTCGCTGTCCCTCTCGCGCGCTCGCACCGTCGTCGAGGCATGGGCCGACCGCACCACCGCGCTCTCACAGCTGCCCGGCGTGCAGCAGGTCTTCCCCTTCGAGAACCGGGGCAAGGACATCGGCGTCACGCTCCACCACCCGCACGGCCAGATCTACTCGTACCCGTACATCACCCCGCGCACGGCAGCGCTGATCCGCTCGGTCGAGAGCTACGGGCCCACGCTATTCCAGGACATCCTCGACTTCGAGCGGGCCTCCGACCGCGTCCTGCTCCGCGGCGAGCACGTCACGTTCTTCGTGCCATTCGCCGCGCGGTGGCCGCTCGAGGTGCACATGCTGCCGCACCGCCACGTCGCCGACCTGGCCGAGACGACGCCGGAGGAGCGCGACGAGATCGCGCGCGAGTACCGCCGCGTGCTGCGCGCGATCGACGCGATCTACGACACACCCACGCCCTACATCGCTGCCTGGCACCAGGCCCCCGTCAACCAGCACAGGGACGACATCCGGCTCATGCTGCAGATCACCTCGCCTCGTCGCGCCGAGGACAAGCTCAAGTTCCTTGCCGGATCGGAGTCGGCCATGGGCGCGTTCATCGGCGACGTGCCGCCAGAGGCCACGGCAGGTCTGCTGCGCACGGCACTCGCGAAGGTGGACGCAGCGTGACCCGGCCAGAGCTGGTGACGGTGGCGACGGATGCGTTCGCGCGCATCCACGGCGGCACCCCCGACGGCCTCTGGTCATCGCCGGGTCGCGTGAACCTCATCGGCGAGCACACCGACTACAACGAGGGCTTCGTGTTCCCCTTCGCGATCGACCGGCACACGGTGGTCGCCGCGAGGCTGCGCGATGACCGCCTCGTCCGCGTCTCGAGTGGTCTTCGTGATGGCGTCGAAGAGATCTCGATCGACGACCTGGCACCGGATGCGCTCGACGGCTGGTCCGCGTACGCGCTTGGAGTCGTCTGGGCGGCCGGCCAGCTTGGCGCCGACCTCAGCGAGGTGCGCGGGCTCGACCTTCACGTCGAGTCGGACGTGCCGCTCGGGGCCGGGCTTTCCTCATCCGCTGCCCTCGAGGGCGCCGTGGCAGTCGCGATCGACGAACTTTGGCAGCTCGGGCTCGACCGGCGGACGCTCGCTCGCATCGGCCGTCTTGCCGAGAACGAGGCCGTCGGTGCGCCGACCGGCATCATGGACCAGTCGGCGGTGCTCCTCGGGCAGCGCGACGCTGGGGTGCTGCTCGACTGCCGCTCGCTTGAGTCGACCATCGTGCAGCTCTCGTTCGAGGCGCAGGGGCTCGCGGTGCTGGTCATCGACACTCGGGTCGAGCACGCCCACGCCAACGGCGGCTACGCCGACCGGCGGGCGTCGTGCGAGCGGGGTGCAGCAGGTCTCGGGGTCTCGTCGCTGCGCGACGTGAGCGTCGACGACCTCGAGCGGGCCGAGCAGGTGCTCGACGAGGAAACCTTCCGCCGCGTGCGCCATATCGTCACCGAGAACGCCAGGGTGCTCGCGGTCGTGGACGCGCTCCGCGACGCGGGGCCGCGCAGCATCGGCCCGCTGCTCGCGGAGTCGCATGCATCGATGCGCGACGATTTCGAGATCTCCGTGCCCGAGCTCGACCTCGCTGTATCGACGGCCGTCGCTGCAGGGGCCATCGGCTCGCGCATGACGGGCGGCGGCTTCGGGGGAGCGGCGATCGCGCTCGTGGAACGCCACGATCTCGCATCCATCTCGCGCAGCATCCACGACGCCTTCGCCGCTGCCGGCTTCACGGAGCCCGCAACGTTCGAGGTGCTCCCCTCGCAGGGAGCCGCCCGCGTGTAACGCCGCCTGCGCGGCTCCGGCTGCCCCGTCGCAGACCTCGGGCTTGCGCATCCGCTCTCCGAGAACTGGATGCGCAAGCCCGAGGTCTGCGCGCGTGCCTGGCCCTACCCGCGAGGGGCGAGCGACACGATGAGGTCGGTGCGCAGATCGTCAGGGTTCATGTCTGGGCTCGGCTCGGTCACGTAGATCTCCACCATGGCGCCAGGACCATCGCCGGAGTCGACGACGTCCTGCATGAGGCGCCCCCACGAGTCGCCGAGGCCGTCGAACGAGCCGAGGTGCGAGGCGCCAGCTGCAGGGCCGGCGGGCAGCGTGGAGTTCTGGATCGTGATATCACCGACGAGCGTCTTCTCGCGGATGGGCTCGGCGACCGGGAATCCGATCTCGACGTCGAACGTCTGCGACGGGTCACCGTGGTAGACGGCGAGGGCAGGGCCCGCGGGCTGAACCTTGCCGGCCCCGATCGCGGCACCCATGGCCTGGAAGGTCGTGTCGAAGAGCGTGCGGAGCTCACCCATGCTCACGTTGTCGTAGCGCGCGACGGCAAGCGGCACGGCGGTCAGTTCGAAGCGCTCGACGCCCTGACGGGGAGATTCGGGAAGCGGAAGCAGATTTGACATGTGATCCTCCTAGATCCTGATCTCAAGCTAGACGACGTGCGCTGCGAGGTGCCAGTCAACTGGTGATCGGATCCGCTGCGGCCTCGGGGTTGCCCGCTGCAGCGACCACTCTGAGCGCATGTTCGAGAACTTGCAGGTCCTCAACGGTCTCCACATCGACGACCTTGCCCCAGCTCAGCGTCATGAACTGGAAGACGCTGTTCTGGTACTCCTCGCCGTTCGGGAGCGGGCCGCGGATGCTCGAGCGGATCGCGACACGCGTCCGCCAGGGGCCGCCGCGGACGAGCACTTCGTGGATCGTGAAGCGTGCGCCAGGAAGGAGCGTGCTCACGCGCTCCCACCACCTGATCATCGACTCGCGGGATGTGCGGCGGCCGCCCAGCGCGTGCTCGCCGTGGAAGTGGTAGCGGAACGGACTGCCGAGCCCGTCGACCATGGCCATGTAGTTGCCGCCGTTGATCTCGTCGAAGGTCGAGCGGACCTTGGATTCGACGATGCTGCTGTAGATCATGAGGTGTTCGCTCCAGGTTGTCGGTTGTCGGTTGTCGTGGATGTCACCGGGTCGGTCTCGGGACGACGAGATCGTGGGCGGGGTCGGGGTTTCGGGCCAGGTACGTGCCGAACTCGTCGAGGCGCCCGTTCAGCATGCGCTGTCCGATACGTCGCGCGGGCGCGGCGAGCGGCCCTGGTGCTCCGAGGGTCAGCCGCAGGGCGAGGAGGCGCCAGTTTCGCGTTCGCCTCCAGGGTGCGTCTCCGAGGATGGCCTGCAGGTTCGCCGCTGAGAAGAAGTCCCGCGGCGCCGCGGTCTGCGAGAACAAGCCCGTCAGTGACATCGCCTGCTGCGGCTGGGAGGAGGCGATTCCGAGCAGCTGCAGCACGTCCTCTGGGTACGGTGTCAACTTCGCGAAATCGCAGGTGTACTCGTAGTAGGGGCGGGTCGCGGCGTTCCGAGCCGCTTCGTAGGTGAGGACCGCGCGGTCGAGCGCTTCCGGCGCCTCGAAATGCTCTGCGACGTTCGTCGCCAGGAGGTCGGCGCTGAGCAGCGCGTCGCTGATGCCGCTTGCTGTCGCCGGATCCCTGCTGTAGCCGGCGTCGCCGATCAGGGCCCAGCCAGGTCCGCTGGATTCGCGATAGAAGTTCGGGACCGAGCCGCTCAGCCATCGGCCGTCCTGCTCGCCGGACCGGATTTCTTCTGCCAGCTCGGGGGCCATCCGTTCGAGGGCCGCGAGGTACGGCACTCGCGGGTCGGTGCGGTCGAGCTCGGAGAATGCGCTGACGGGCCATGTGACGCCAGCAAGCACCGCACCGTCGTTCGTCGGCCAGGCGAACGCGTAGTTGTGCTCGTCGCGCCAGGTCGGCACGTCGACGACGGAGCTGCCCTGCCAGTAGGTCCAGATGCTCGCCAGTCTCGTCGGACGTTCCAGGTAGGTGCGAGCATCCACGGCTTTCGCGACTCTGGAGTGCGTTCCGTCGGCGCCCACGACGAGGCGGGCGCGGAGCGTTTCGCGACGTCCCCCGGAGCTGCACCTGACGCCCACGACGCGGTCGTCCTCCCAGAGGAGACCCGTGACCGATGTGTTCTCGCGGAGTTCAGCTCCCGCCGCGGTCGCTGCTTCGACGAGGACGGAGTCGATGACGAAGCGACGCGGTGCGTAGGCCTCGTCGACGCCGTCCACGGCCGGAAGTGCGGCAAGGAGGTGCACGTCGCCCACGTTCAGCCCGTAGCGGCGGATGGGCGGGCAGTTCGAGTTCCGGATGTCGTCGAGGGCGCCCCAGCCGCGGAGCCGTCGGATCGCGGGCGGGTGCACCAGGTGCGTCGACATCGGCTTGTCGCTCGGGAAGCTCGACCGATCGATCAAGAGGACCCGGAGTCCCGCCCGAGCGAGGAGGAGTCCCAAGGATGCGCCAGCGCATCGAGCTCCCACGATGATGACGTCATGCACGCTCGAGCACCGCGCCGATGGCTTCGGGATCTGCATCGCTCGATGGAGCGGAAGCGGAAGCGGAAGCGGAGGGAGGAGCGGCGTGCTGGTCCGCGCCGACGCTCAGATAGCAGATGCGCACGACGCCTTCCGAGTCCCAGGCCGCGAGCGTCGACTCGACCTGCGCGGTGGGCAAGGTGAGTTCGAGCGGCACCGGTGAGGCGATCGCGATGGCGTCGGAGAACGCATGTCCGCCGCCCAGCGATTCCGTCCATCGGTAGCGCGGGTGCGGGAACCTCGTGGCCGGAACCGTGCGCTCGCCGGGACGCATCGTGAGGCCCGAGTGTGAATGGCCTTGAGTGGTGATCTGCAGGACAGCCGTGGCGACGAGCTCGCGATCGCCGGATGCTCCGATACGGGACAGCGTCGCTGCGAGTCGTGGCCCGTCCGCGGTCTCGTCGACAATGCGTACTTCGCGTTCGAGCTCGACACCTGATGAGTTCACGTGCAGGGCGTCGACGTGCACGGTGATGTCCTGGAGGCTGCCGACAGCAGAGTAGTCGCCGAGGAAGCCGTCCCTGCAGTTGATGAGGTACTCCAGGACCGCGCTGATCGGCATGGCGGCCCGCCCATCGACCCTGCCGCTCGCGAAGTACGGCATGGTGGCCGGGTTCACCCTGTGCCGCGAGACGATGGCGCGCGTGGGCTCGTAGCTCATCACCTGGCCGAGGAAGAATCGGCGCGTGAGCATGCGACGCGCGCCCGCCCAGTTGGAGGGGACGGGAATGCCGAGCAGATGCTGCGCGGAGACTGCCGCGAAGCCGGAGAGGAACGCGATCTCACCGCTTGCACCGTGCTGCAGCTCCTCGATCCAGGCGCTGACCGCCTGAGCGTTGTCGATGGGGCGCATGTACTTCGCGGCCGCTGTCGGATTCGTGATGAGTCCGATGCCGTCCCAGGTCGGCCAAGCGAGGCACTTCACGGCGTAGTCGACCTGGGTCGCGAGCTCTCGGGAGGCGAAGGCGAGCGTCTCGTTGGCGGCTGAGTACTCGAGCTGCCCGACCATGCCGCCGTATCGCCCCGTGAGCGATCCGACGAGGCAGAGCATGGTCAGCGGGTGCTCGCCCAGCGCTTCGAGGATGTTCTCGAGCCCGCAGTGTTTCACCTCGATGATGCGACACATCTGCTCTGCGGTCTTCGTCGCGAGGCGCGATGGAGCGTCGATGCCTGCGTTGTGGACGACGACGGTCAGCTCGGGGCCGGCGCGATTCAACAGTGCGCGCACGTCACCTTGCTGCGTCACGTCGCAGCGCACGTACTCGACACGAGCTGACCGGGCGCGTGCCAGCGCGAGGTTCGCGGCGGTCTCGCGCAGTCGCGAGTACCGGTCGAACCGCCTCCGAAGTTCGCGAATCGGCTCCTGTCCGCGCCGCCGCAGGGCCTGAGTGCGGAGTTCGCGGAACTGCGCCTCCGAGCAGGTCAGCCAGGGCTCTCCCTCGTGGGGTTCCAGGTCCTCACGGCCGGAGACCAGCACCCGAGCGCCAAACCGCTCGGCGAGGCCGAGCGCGAACTGGAAGCCGATGCCGCGGGCACCACCCGTGATCGCGATCGTGTCGGCGGCGGTCAGAGGAGTGGATGCTCCGCTGGGAGGTAGAGGTACCGCAAGGGTCGCCTCCACCCGCAGCTCATTCTGCGCTGCAGCGCTCACCGTCACCTCGATGAGGTCGGTACCCACGAGGCAGGCGCGCACCGCGGTAGCAGCGCGGACGCCGGGATGCACGGTCACGACCTGGCTCCTGACACTGGGGATCTCGCGGGGCAGGGTCTTCGCGAGCCCGCTCCAGATGCCCTGCACAGCGGCGGCCGCGCCGTCTTCGCCTGCCCAGGCGATGACCACGAGCCGAGGCGAACCGAACGGCGCGTTGGACGCGCACCTCTCCTGCATTCGCTGCAGGAGAGCGAGCGAGTTGGCCAGGCACTTCCGCCAGCCGTGTGCTTCCTCCGGCGGCAGGCCACCATCGATGACGACGTCGGGCGCAAGATCGTGGTCGTCGGCCTGGGCAGCGACGTCCTCGAGGACTCGGACGGAGCATCCCCTCTCTTCGAACTCCTTGGCGGTATCAGCGCGGAACGATGCGTTGCCTCCCGTGACCCAGACGTGGCAGCCTTCGAGCCTCACGAGGGGCTTGTCTGCGAGTCGAACTCCCACGAGCCGGACCTCGTGGCGGAGGACCTCGCCGGTCATGCGCTGCCCTCCCGACGCGAGAGCCGGACCCAGACCTCTGACATGGGTCGGAGGGAGATCACCGAGTCGCCGTACCGCAGCAGGCTTGAGGGGAGAAGCTCCAGCCGGAACTCACGCGCGACACTGGCGACCACGGTCTTCAGCTCCATCATCGCCATGAGATTCCCGACGCACTGCCTCGCCCCCAAACCGAACGGGAAGTATGCACCTCGGGGTCGGGGCGGTGCGCCGGGCAGGAACCTCGAAGGATCGAAGACGGTGGGAGACTCCCAGAATTCCGGGTCCCTGTGGGTGATGAGCGGGCAGAGCAGGACACTCGAGCCCGCTGAGATGCGGTGGCCGTCGACGGCATCCTCGTCGACAGCGTCGCGGGGAAACAGCCAGATGGGCGGATAAAGTCTCAGCGCCTCGGAGACGACCGCATCCGTGTAGGTGAGGGCGTCGAGATCCTCGAAGCGAACCTCCCTGAGGGGGTCGACCTCGGCTTCGAGCTGCTCGCGCACACTCGAGGTACCCGACACGGAGAGGAGCGACCAGCAGAGCGCGACGGCGGTGGTCTCGTGCCCTGCGAGGTAGATGGTCAGGATCTCATCCCGAACCTCGTCCGCATCCCAGGGGTCGTCGTCGCGCGCCGCTGCGTCCTCGAGCAGCTTGAGCAGCTTGCCCTCGCCCTGTCCTGTCGTCGAGCCCCGGACTTCATCCGCGAGCCCACGGAGATGGCGACGGTTATGGCGGATGCGACGATTGCGCGCTGTCGGCAGCCATTCGGGGAGCATCTCCTTCACGGTCCCGTGCGGGAACATGATGTCGATGCTCTCGTCTACGACCGACTTCAGCCGTGTGTGGTGGTCGTCGATGTCGAAGGAGAAGAGCGCCGCCGCGATGATCGAGGAGGCGAGGCGCAGCGTCTCGGCGACGAGCTCCACTGGCTCGCCCTTCGTAGCGCTCTCGCGCCAGCGTTCCAGCATCGCCTCCGTCTGCCGTCGCACGTGCGGGTGATAGCCGGACATCGCCGCCTTCATGAAGGCCGGCTGCATGACTCGGCGGTGGGGCTTCCAATCGTTCTCGTCGAGCGCGAGCAGCCCACGTCCTGTCACGACCTCGAACTGCTTGTACAGCTTGCCTCGCCGGTAGTTGCGGTGGTTTCCGACGAGCACGTGCTGCGTCGCCGCAGGGCTGGTAGCGAGCGTGAACTCGTACGGCCCCATGCGCATCCGGGAGACGGGGCCATGCTTGTAGCGGGTTGCGATGAGGAAGCCGGCGGGCTCCTTCAGGTAGTCGAGCAGGCTGCCGAGCACGGGAAGCCCCGTGGGGCCAGGCGGCTTCCTGGCGGACGGCGGGATCGCCGTCGCGTTCCTCCGTGCGGTCACAGCGCGACCATCATCTCGGGGGCGGGCCCCGCGGTCGCGCCCAGGCTCTCGCCGACATCCTTGACGGATCCGAGTACGACACCTTCGACCTGCGTGAACTGCAAGAGCACCCTCCCGTTGCCGACGGCCCAGAACTTCGCGTCCTGCTCGCCGATGCCGATGCCGAGGCCGAGCGGCGTCGCGTAGAGCTCGATGCGCTCCCCAGCGGCGGTGAGCTCGGCGTCGTTGCGTGAGTCGTAGTAGTCGATGCGACCGATCCTGGTCGGCGCCGCCACGGGGATCTCCCCGTTTTCGTCGCGTTCGAGGACTGCGAGCCGCACGAGACCGTCCATCAGGAGGACGGGCAACCGCATGCTCGCATAGGGCGAGTCGGCCGCAGCCGCGGCACGGTGGTCAGCTCGCTTTCCCAGCGGATGCAGGCGGGTTCGCGCGGTCGAGACGAACTCGTCGCGGAGCCTGACCGGTGACCCCTCGGAATGGTACGGATCCAGGATGGGCACCTCTCGTGCATCCGGCCATTCGACGTGCGTGGGCGCTGGAAGCAGGGCAGGGGCGAGGATGACGGTGCCCCGGTAGAAGAGCTTGTCCCGTGCGAGGACACGCCCTGTCGGGAGCGCGACGTCCGCCGTGACGACGACGTCGATGACAACCCGCTCTTCATCTTCGGCCCTCACCTTGGCTCTGGATCGGAGCGGGGAGCGGGTGGCGGGCCCGTCGAGGCGAAGGAAGCTGTGGAACTCCAGGTCCCGGATGCCCCTCGGGACGAGCCCGGGACGCAGTGCGAGGGCGGCCTCGACGATCACCTCGGCGACGAAGCAGCCGGGCAGGGTGCCTACGCCGCCGACAGCGTGGCCGGCGAGGAACGCGTCCTGGTTGGCGAACTTGCGCAGGGTGGTCGCTTCATCGCTCGACGCCAGCTGAACGCTGTCGACGTAGAACTGCTTCGCGGTATCGAGTGAGGCCGGGGTGAAGAAGCCGGGAGCGACTCGCTCGATCGAGCGGAGTTCGACCTCGCCGATGTGGACGACTCCTGACGTGCGCTGATCGGCATCGATCTCCCGCATGAAGAGGTCGACGCCTTCCTCGCTCGGCATGAGCGTGAGCACATCGGACATCGCTCCCGTGAAGAACGACTGGTGCACGGAGCTGGCCGCCATGCCTGCGTCCCGCCACAGCGTCCAGCCGATCGAGAACTCGTCAGTGGAGCCGCACTCGCGCTCGAAGCCAGCCGCCGAGACCAGGAAGTCGTTGCTGGACGCGTAGTCCGTCTCTCCTCGCTGCCCGGTCAGGCCGATGAGCGAGGAGAAGCTGCACCAGTGCGCCGGTGGGCGGCTGAACGCCCGCTTGAGGTTCAGGTAGCCCCCGACCTTGACGTCCCGGACGGCGCGGAACTGCGAGAGAGTCTTCGTGGAGACGCCCGCGGCTCGGTTGATGCCCGCACCGTGAACGACCAGGTCTACGCGCTGGGTGTCCTGCTCGATTCGCGTGACGGCCGCGGCGACCGCATCCTGATCGGTCACATCGGCGCAGTGGTAGCGGACTCGTCCTGCGCCGCTGAGATGCTCGCAGTGCTCCAGCGTCCGGAGGATCTCCAACGCCCCGATCAGCTGCTCGAAGCGCTGGTTGATGTCGGCGACGCTCCGTCCGTCTCCGCGGGCCCGTTCTGCGCGGATGAAGGCGCCGCGATCGCTCAGCGCATCCTCCCCGCCGAGTTCGCCAAGCATCCGTGCCGCCTGCTCGAGGTCGGTCGAGCCGATGAGCTCCAGCCGGCACTCGAACCGCTCGGCCAGCGCGCGCACAATCAGGGAGGTGATGCCTTTCCCGCCTGCCGTCGCGACGACGGTGCTATCCCTGGTGAGGAAGGGGGCGCCGACGCCTCGACTGGCCTCGCGCACTCCCTCGCGGTAGCGGACGCCGTCTCGGTACGCGGCGGTGGGGAGGCCATCCGCGATGCGGAGTTCGCGCTCAAGGAAGTCCAGGCCAACTGCGGGGCTGTCACTGTCGACCGCGACAGCGCGCACCGGAACGCCATTCAGCTCGAGCGCCAGGCTCTTCGTGAAGCCGAGGAAGAGCCCGGCAAGCGGATGCAGCGTCCCCTGGGGCCAGGCGCCGAGAAGGCAGACGCCGAACGATCGGCCGCCACTTTCGCTGCTCTCGAGCGCTTTCGCGGTCAGGAACATCAGGTCGTGCGCGGCCAGGAGCGAGTCGAGGGCAGGAGTCGTACCGGGATCGAGGGCGAGGCCGGGGATCGTGGTGAGGTCGAGGACCACGCGCACGTCACGGACCTCGGTCTCGCTGAGCGCTTCGCCGAGCATGCCGTCGAGCATTTCAATCGAAGGCCGGACCGAGGCGCCCTTGAAGTGCGCGGAACTGAGGACGCTCACGTCTGGCGGCAGAAGATCTCGGACCACGGATGCGTCGCCGGAGGTGAGCACCAGAGCACCGTCGGGAACGCCGGCAGCGGCGCCGCTCCCGGGATCGGCTGGTGCTGCCATCCACACTCGATCCCACCGGCTCACGGACGGGGGGCGAGTATCCTCCGTCGATTGAGGAGGAGGCGGCCCGTCAGTGATCGCGGTCTCGTCAAGCACGATCTCACCGACCGCGGGCGACGTGGACCTCACGGTCAGCGAGACCGCGGGGTTGCGGACGCCTGTCGACGCGCGGACCTCTGAGCGTCCACCCCTGATGAGCGCACCGAGCACCTCCCGCGCCGACTCCGCTCCTCCGTAGAAGGCACTGGACATGAGCGGCTCTTCCTCCCGGTCAGTCGCGACCTCGTCGATGCGCAGTTCGTGGACTGACCCCAGGATCGGCAAGCTGTGCTCGAGAGCGGTGGCCCGCCGCGTCACAGCGAACATCACCGCACCCTCGTGAGCCCTGACCTCCCTGCCGACACTGGCCGAGAGGATCCGCTCCACGACCCGCGTCGAGTTGCCGTGGACGCCGCCGACGACGGCGAGGTCGATCTCCCCCGCGCGCAAGTACTTGGCTGCGGTCTCGAGAGCCGTCAGCGTCGACGCGGCCCCAGTGTCCACGCCCATGTTCGGCCCATTGGTGTCCAGCTGATTGGAGATCCTGGCCGAGATGATGTTCGGCATGATCCCGGGGAAGGAGTCCTCGTTCGACTCCACGACGCCTCGGTAGACGGATGCGCGGACCGCGGTGAGTATCTCGTCATCGAGCCCCGCGCACCCGCTGACCGCGTCGAAGGTCGCGTCCAAGTGGCAGCGCCTCGCATACATGACCGCGTTGTGGGTAGGTCCCATGTGCCCGACGAACACGCCGATGCGCTGCCTGAGCGACGACCAGAGGTCCTTCCCGATATCTGACTGCAGCTCCAGAGCGCACCGCACCGCCATGAGCTGGCTCCGGTCGAGCGTGCGCAGCACGCGCGGTGGCATCCGCACACCGAAGCCTGCCGTGCTGTACTCGTCGCCGAACGAAGCGGGCATGCTTCGTCGCCCCATGGCCCACGACTCGACTTCGACATGGTCGGGGGAACCTGGAAGATCCGCCGCCCACGCGGTGATGACGATGTCCGCGTCCTCAGCGCCGCCTCCGGGACTCGGAGCGGCGGGCGTGACCGCGAACTGGAAGGGCCGGTCCTGCACGATGAGGTGGGCGTTCGTGCCGCCGAAGCCGAACCCGGAGATCGCCGCGCGACGTATGCGCTCCGGATCCCGACTCCAGGAGATCGGTGAACGGGGAATGCTGAGCCCCGTGCCGGCGAGACCGTAGGAGTCAGGCGCCCGCTCGAACCTGAGCTGCGGAAGGATGGTCTCATGCTCGAGGCTCAAGAGCACCTGGATGAGCGAGACCACGCCCGCAGCCCACCCCGTGTGCCCCACGAGCGACTTGTTCGACGTGATGACGGTCTCCGTGCCGTTCGGATGCGTGTCGCGGATGCTCGTGATCTCGCAGAGATCCCCGGCAGGAGTGCCAGTGGCGTGTGCGACGATCCAGTCCAGGGCGGCGCCCCCGCTCTTCTCCGCTGCGCGAGCGATCGCGAGCTTCTGCCCCCGCACGTTCGGGGCGTAGATGGCCTTGCCTTTGCCATCGGACGAGGCACCCGTCGGTCCCACGAAACCGAGGATCGGGTCCCCGTCTCGCACCGCATCCGCATGCCGCTTGAGGACGACGGCTGCCGCGCCGTCGGAGAAGAGCACCCCGTCGCAGTCCTCGTCGAGCGGCCGCAGCTCGCCGCTCGGCGACAGGCCGTGGAGCTTCGCGAACAGGACCGCGTTGCGCGGACCGACTGCGAACGTGCCCCCGCAGACGGCCACATCGTGCTGCCCCTCGAGCAGTCCCTTGACGGCGATGTCCAATGCGTACAGCGAAGACGAGCAGGCAGTGTCGATCATGGACACCTCCGGCTGCGAGGGGAAGAGGTCGCGCACCGCGTCGTTGCCCACGTCGGAGGGCAGAGGCGCCACCTGCGAATGGCCGTACAGCGGGTACCGTTCGAGCAAGCGAGCGCGCACCTGCGCGATGAGCTCCGAGTCGCGGCCTCGCTCCGTCGCGGCCGCGTCTATGTCGGCGAGCATCGACTCGACGACGAGCGCCTCCTCCAGATGCTGGTTCCCATCCGCCGTGTAGCCGATCGCGCAGCCCACGCGGCCCGAGGCCGTCACATCGCGCAGCGCGTCGCGCACCGCATGCCTGAACCACTGCGTGGGGTAGTCGGTGGCCCGCCGGTCCGGTCCCAGCTCAGCGGCAGTCGCCGCGTCCGGCGTGTACTGGTCGGCGTAGCCCGATGCGATCTGGTAGGTCTTGTCCATCGCGTCAGCGTCCGGTGAGGCGAAGAGCTCGGATCGGATGCGATCGGGGTTCGCGTCCCGGAGCAGCTCGGGGCCCTGGCGGAGCACGTCCCAGAATTCGCCAGCGCTGCTCGCCCCAGGGACGACGATTCCCGAACCCACGACCACGATCGCGTCGTCGAAGCCCGGCGTCGCGCGAAGCTGCGTAGGATCCTGTGGCTCTTGCTGCGCGAACGGCTCGACGGGAGGCGGCGTGGCGGCCGGGTCGCCGATGGCAGAGGGGGCCGTCGGTGCATGATCGGCGCGGCGCGCCTCGTCGACGCGCCCCAGCCACTCATCGCGCGCCGCGAGCATGGAACCGCCGAGCGAGAGCCCGCCATCGGCGATCACCGTTTGTCCGGTGATCCAGCTCGCCTGAGGCGAGCAGAGGAACGCGACGACGTCGGCGAGCTCCTCTGGAGTGCCCAGTCGTCCCAACGGCGTCGCATCCCGAACGGCGTCCTGCATAGCAACCGCATTGGGGAACGCATCTGCGACCTCGCCGGCGATCAGACCGCCGGAGACGCAGTTCACGCGAATCCCGTACCGCGCCCACTCCGCCGCCAGGTAACGCGTCATGGACTCCACGGCCGCCTTCGAGGTGCCGACGCTCGTGTAGTTCCCGACCACGAGCCCTGAGCCAACCGACGACAGATTGACGATGCGGCCCCGGGCCGTGGCGAGTAGCGGCATCGCGAGCTGCGCGCACGCCAGCGAGCCGTCGACGTTCACCTCGAAAGAGCGCCGCAGTTGCTCCTGGGTCGTCGCCTCCGAGGGTGCGAAGAACCCCATCGCCGCATTGTTGACGAGCACGTCAAGCCGTCCGTAGGTCTCTGTGATCCAGTCGAACAGCGCAGCACGCTGCGACTCCCGGGCCACGGAGCCACGGCGGGCCACCACATCCAGGCCTTGCGCTTGAAGGGCCTCCTCCACGGCACGTGCTCGGTCAACCGAATGGAAGTAGTTCAAGACGACCCTGTCGCCCTGACGCGCGAATCGCTTGACGATCGCCCGACCGACGCCCCGGGCGCCGCCTGTCACGAGGACCACTCGCCGCTCGCTCATGCAGCGATGCCCGAGCGCTCGCGGACGAGCTCGCAGATGCTCTCGAAGGTGGGGTAATCGGCGACCGCGAATCCGGTCTCAGGCACCTCGAGTCCGAAGCGTGCCGCTGCTCGCCCGAGGAGGTCGGTCTGCTTCACCGAATCGACGCCCAGGTCAGCCTCGAGGTGCATACTCGTGTCGTCGAGGAACACCTCAACGGGGTACTCGAGTGCCTCGGCGTAGAGCTCTGCCAGCGACTGTGCGAGCGCCTGCGCGCTCGGACGAGTATCCCGCGAGGCCTCGACCTCAGAAGGCTCGTCGATCGACGGGAGCGGCTCAGCGCTGACCGGTGCCTGCCAGGCGGCGAACCGCGCCTGCAGGACACCCTCGAACTCCGAACCGGCCTCCTGCCAGAATCGCCCGAACTTGCCTTGGAACTCCGCCGCATCGGCGTCATCGTCGACGACCTGAAGCCGAGTATGGAGTTGCTTATCTGGCTGCGTCGATCGCGCCAGGGCAGCCCAATCGACGGCGCCGCGCACATCAGGGTCTCCGTGCGACACCGTCCATTCTTCTGGAAGGCAGGCCCGGCGCAGCACACCCGTCAACACGCGTCCCGCGCCGCACTCGACCAGGATGCCCTCGCCGCGCTCCGCCGTGAGGAACTGGACAGCCGCTGCCAGATCGAACGGCTCGGTCAGGTGCGTGCCAAGCGCGGTTGCCAGGTCGTCCTCGGGGCCGTACTGGCGGTGCAAGATCGGCGAGTAGACGGCGTACTTCGCCGTCGCGGTGGGAATCGGGCGGATAGCCGCGCTGAACTCGCGCGACACCGAGGTCAGCAAAGCATTGTGAAACGCGTGCGGCGACGGAATCGCGGCCGACTGCACGCCAGCGACGGTCGAGATCGAGGCGATCGCGGCCATGGCATCTCGTGGCCCAGAGACCACCGTCTGCTCCGAGCCGTTGATCCCAGCGATCGCGACTCCCTCCAGCTCTGCCAGCCGAAGCAGCGCATCCACACGGTCGACTCCTGTGGCGAGCGCGAGCATCGCCCCCGGAGGCGAGGCAGCGGCGCGCAGAGTCTCGAGCCGATGGCCGACCACCCGAGCCCCGTCGGCAGGGCTGAAGCATCCAGCCACCGTCAGTGCCGCGATCTCGCCGAAGCTGTGCCCGAGCAGGGCGAGCGGCACCACACCAGCAGCCAACGCGGTCAACCCCTGGCGCACCGACTCCGCGAAGATCGCGAACTGAGCTTCATCCGGGTGGGTCTGCAGGACCTCTTTGATAGGGCGGCGGTCTGACGCAAGCTGCGCGAGTTCGACGCCGAACTCGGACTTTGCGACGTTCAGGATGGACGAGACAGCTTCGTCAGTGGTCGCGGCGAGGCGTCCTGGGAGCCCTGGCGTGTACGCACCCTGACCTGGAAAGAGGAGTATGACGTGCTTCATCGTGCTGTTCCTTTCAAAGAAAACGTGGGAGCAAGCGGAGACACGCTCGCGCTTCCGCTTCGAGTCGCCCCGGCGGCAGGCGCAAGCGAAGGTTGGAGAGCGGGAGCGGGAGCGGGAGCGGGCCGAGCGCCGGTGAGCACAACGTGTGCCCGGACAGCGGAGACGTGGTCGCCCGCTTCGCCGAGCGGTGCACGCCGCCAGACTGGAACCGTCGGGTGCGGGACAGAACCGTCTTCCCACACCGCAGCGAACCTGTGCGTGCCGAAGAGCTCGCCGTCAACTCCCACCAGTCGCACCCCTGCGGGGGCGCTCACCTCGAGACCGGTCGGGGTCGCTGGTCGCCAGCGGAGCGCCCGGAGGTCCTGCTTCAGCCCGAGTCCGCTCGCCTTCGCGGCGGCTTCCTTCGCGACCCACGCCGCGGCCGCGCTTCGAGCGTCGGCCGCGCGAGCACCGGAGAAGACCGTCATGCGGGACTGCTCGCGTTCGGTGAAGGCGATTCGTCGACTGAAGGTGAAGTCCGTGCAGGCCGCTTCGAGATCAACGCCGATGTCGCGTCCGATCGATACCCCGAGCAGCCACCGATTTCCACTCGCGCTGAAACTCACGCGCAGATCGGGGTCCGCGGCTCGCCGCTTGATCAACGGACGACCGTGGGGGCGGTCACACTCGCCACACCGGGCCGCGCGAGGCGCACGGCGCTGGGTGCAACCCCGAGTTCTTGCGACAGCACCACCCGCGCGACAGAGAATCGCGCTTCAGCGGATGTCCGCGCGCTCGCGCGACGCAACATGCGCACTCGGCCACGTTCCTCGTCGTCGAGGTAGTGCGCCCAGCGTCGGGGAACTGCGCGGAGCGAGCCAGCCCAGAGGCGCACCTCGACAGAGCCTCCTGGGTCATGAGTGCCTCTGTGCATGCGGACCCCCCCCCGGTCTCCTGTCCGCCCAGAATGGTGACAAACCGGGCGAGTCACAAGGCGAGACTTCCCTGAGCGGGCATTTTGCGCCTGAACTCGCGAAATTACTCACGTCGTCACGATTGTCGACTCCGCCTGGCGACTCCGGGTGGCGGCACTGCCAACACGCGGCCGAAACCGAACGACTACTCGTTCACTTGCGTCGTGCTTCCCGCACACGAAGTTGGGCACGTTCGGCGGAAAGCTATGCTCGCAGAGCGTCGCTGCCAAGTACGCAGGAGACAGCGACCGAGCCCAGGCACGGCGCAAGGAAGGCACGAACATGCACGACCCACGACCAACATCAGAATGAACACGGTCGAGAACGAAGGCATCGAGACCGGCGCGAGGCAGAAGCGTCCCCTGGCCCGGGCGCTGACGGCGAGGCACATCCGCTTCATGGCGCTCGGCTCGGCCATCGGGACGGGTCTCTTCTACGGTTCCTCGGCTGCGATCCAGGCCGCTGGCCCCGCCGTGCTGCTCGCGTACATGATCGCGGGTGCCGCCGTGTTCATGGTGATGCGCGCCCTCGGCGAGATGACGGTGCGGCACCCCGTGACGGGGTCGTTCGGCCAGTTCGCGAACCGGTACCTGGGCGCGCGCTGGGGCTTCATCACCGGCTGGACGTACGCGTTCGAGATGGTCGTCGTCGCGATCGCCGACGTCACCGCCTTCGGCGTCTACATGGGCTTCTGGTACCCGGACGTCGCGCGCTGGGTCTGGATCGTCGCGGTCATCCTCTTCATCGCAGCCATCAACCTGCTCGGCGTGCGCGCCTTCGGCGAGCTCGAGTTCTGGCTCGCCCTCGTGAAGGTCACAGCGATCATCGCCATGATCGCGGGCGGTATCGCGATCATCATCTTCGGCTTCGGCAACCAGTCGCCGGATGCATCCGGCATCGGGGCGCTCTTCAACCCGGCCACGGGCGGGTTCTTCCCCATGGGCATCGAGGGCCTCATCGCGTCGTTCGCGATCGTGGTCTTCGCGTTCGGCGGCATCGAGATCATCGGCATCACGGCGGGCGAGGCGCAGGACCCCAAGCGGGTCATCCCGAAGGCCATCAACAGCGTGCCGCTGCGCATCCTGCTCTTCTACGTGGGTGCGCTCGCGGTCATCATGATGCTCGCTCCGTGGAACACGATCACTGGCGACGCGAGCCCGTTCGTGTCGATCTTCGACGGCCTCGGGATCCCCGCCGCCCCGCACATCCTGAACTTCGTCGTCATCACCGCGGCGCTCTCCGCCATCAACTCGGACGTCTTCGGGGCGGGCCGCATGATCTTCGGCCTCGCCGAGCAGGGGCAGGCGCCCCGCGTGTTCCTGCGCGTCTCGAGGAACGGCGTGCCGTGGGCGACGGTTGCGCTCATGGTCGCGGCCCTCGCGGTCGGCGCGTGGATGAACGCCGTGATCCCGGAGGACGTGTTCCTCGTGATCGCGTCCATCGCGACGTTCGCGACGGTGTGGGTGTGGATCATGATCGTCTGCTCTCACATCGCGATGAAGCGGGACATCGCACGCGGCGGGCGCAGCGCATCCGAGTTCCCTGTGCCGCTGTGGCCGTACGCGTCGTGGGCGACCCTCGGATTCCTCGTGTTCGTGCTGGGCGTGCTCGGCTGGTTCGAGAACACGCGCGTCGCCCTCGTGGTCGGTGCCGTGTGGCTCGCCGTGCTGCTCGTGGCGTATCAGTTCGCGGTGAGCGCGGCGGGCAAGCGCCGCGCCGACCTCGTCGACGAGACAGGCGCGCTCGCAATCCAGACGCCGGAGCAGACGCCGGAAGTCAAGGGCACCTCGCGCGACTGAGCCGCCCCGATACGATGGGTGCGCACATTCCCGGTGAAACACGACGACTGAGGCGAGCGAACTTGCAATACATCTCTACCCGTGGCGGCACGCTCGGTTCCTACTCCGACGTTCTTCTCGAGGGCCTCGCGCCGAACGGCGGTCTCGCCGTCCCAGAGCTGCTGCCTCGCTTCACGAACGAGGACCTCGAGAGCTGGCGCTCGCTCGACTACGCCGGGCTCGCGACGGCGGTGCTCGGCCTCTTCGCGACCGACATCCCGCGCGAAGACCTGGAGCAGCTCACGGCGCACGCGTACGGCGAAGGGCGTTTCGTCTCCGAGGACGTCGTGCCGCTCCAGAAGCTGGATGCGCAGCTCACGCTCGTGGGCCTGTCCGAGGGGCCGACCCTCGCGTTCAAGGACATGGCCATGCAGTACCTGGGCCAGACGCTCGACTACGTCCTCGGCAAGCGCGACCGCGTGCTCAACGTGCTCGGTGCCACGTCGGGCGACACGGGTTCCGCCGCGGAGCACGCGCTGCGCGGGCGCGAGCGCGTCTCCGTCTTCATGCTCTCCCCGCAGGGCCGCATGAGCGCGTTCCAGCGCGCGCAGATGTATTCGCTGCAGGACGAGAACGTGCACAACATCGCGGTCAAGGGCGTCTTCGACGACTGCCAGAACCTCGTGAAGCGCCTCGCGGAGGACATCGACTTCAAGCGCGGGAACAACATCGGCGCCGTCAACTCCATCAACTTCGGCCGCATCTCGGCCCAGATCGCCTACTACGTGTGGGCGTGGCTGCGCGCGACCGACGAGCTGTCGGCGGAGGCACGCGACGGCTTCGAAGTGTCGTTCGCGGTGCCGTCCGGCAACTTCGGCAACATCCTCTCTGGCCTCTACGCGAAGCTCATGGGCCTGCCCGTGCGCAAGCTCGTGCTCGCCGTCAACGAGAACAACGTGCTCGACGAGTTCTTCCGCACCGGCTTCTACCGCCCGCGCAACGCCGAGAACACGCTTGCCACGTCGAGCCCGTCGATGGATGTGTCGCGCGCGTCGAACCTCGAGCGCTTCGTGTTCGAGCTGCTCGGCCGCGACGGCGGACGCACGGCAGCCGCATGGAGCGAGCTCGCCGAGACGGGCGAGATCGACCTGTCGGAGGCGCAGCACACCTTCGAGCCGCTCTTCGGCATCGTCAGCGGTACGAGCACCCACGCAGACCGGCTCGCGACGATCCGCAGCGTGCACGACGAATCCGGTATCACGATCGACCCGCACACCGCCGACGGAGTGAAGGTCGCGCGCGAGCACCTCGAGGACGGCGTCCCCATGCTCGTGCTCGAGACCGCGAAGCCGCAGAAGTTCGCCGACACGATCTCCGAGGCGCTCGGTGCTCAGGTGGAGGTCGACGCGGAGACGCAGGCTCTTCTCGACGCCCCGCAGCGGGTTGTCGAGCTCGATGACGACGAGCAGGCCCTGCGCGCGTTCATCTCGGAGCGCGTGCTGCGCTAGCAGTGCGCCCCACCCCGGGGCGAGAACCTCCGAGAAATGCATGCTCCCGGAGTCGGGAGCATGCATTTTCCGTCTGCCTGCCCCGAAGTGGCGGGGCCTACTTGTAGTGGCGCTCGCCGCGGGCGGCCTTCTCGACGACGTCCTGGATGCGCGCGGCTCGGATCGCAGGGGTCTTGATGTTCGTGATGCGGAAGATCACCTGGAAGCGCTCCTGCTTCTTCATCGCCTCGAAGAAGGCGAGCGCGGCCGGGTTCGCGTCGAGGGCTGCCTGCAGGTCGGCCGGCGGGGCCGCGTCCTTGACTCGGTAGGCGGCGTCCCAGCGCCCGTCGGCCTTCGCGCGTTCGACTTCCGCGTGGCCGGCAGGCTGCATCCGCCCCTCCTCCATGAGGCGAGCGACGTGGCCGATGTTGATCTGCGACCACGGGCTGTTCTTCCGCCGAGGTGTGAACGCCTGCAGCATGTAGTCGTCGTCGAAGCGCGCTGACTGGCCATCGATCCAGCCGTGGCAGAGGGCCACATCGAGCGCTTCCTGCCAGGTGATGCCCGGTGCTTTCGAGAGCTTCTTGCGCAGCTTCAGTCGGACGCCGCCGTCGTCGGGGCCGGATGCGAGGAACGCCTCCCACTGCTCGATCGTGAAGTCGTGGATGGGTTTGTCGGCAAAGCTCACCATGCCGTCATCCTAGGAGGACGTTTGGGCCCGCCGGCGCTGTCCAACTTCAGTGCTAATTCCGCCCCGATGGCGCTCAGACGCGGGAATGGCGTCGTTTTTGCACTGAAGTTGGACAGGCGGCTGAGGAATCCAGTGCTCGGAGGTCGTGGTCAATGGCGCTTCAGCCAGGGCTCAGCGGTCGGCGGCCACCGCGGGGTAGCGAGCCTCGAGCTCGGCTTGAGCTGCCGAGGAGATGGGGCGGACGGCGTGGCCGCGGAGGAGGAAGAACAGCTTGGCGGTCTCCTCGAGCTCCTCGAGCGCATCCAGTGCGTTGGAGACGCTCGTCCCCGCCACGACGGGCCCGTGGTTGCTGAGCAGCAGCGCGGTGTGCGTGCGCGCGGTCGTCTCGGCGAGCTGCTCGAGGCTCGAATCTCCCGGTGCGTGGTACGGCAGCAGCGGCAGTCGGCCGACGCGCATCACGGAGTACGCGGTGAGCGGGGGCAGCACGTTCGAGGGGTCGAGTCCGTCCAGGCACGAGACTGCCGCGGAGTAGGTGGAGTGCGTGTGGACGACGGCGCCGGCGCTCGGCCGCGCCCGCAGGACTGCGGCGTGCAGGAAGGCCTCCTTGGTGGGGGCAGGGCCGTCCACGTGGCGTCCTGCCGCGTCGATGACGGAGAGCGCGTCCGGCTCGACCTGGCCGAGGCTGACCCCCGTCGGGGTCACGAGGATGCGCTCGCCAGCCCGCACGCTGACGTTGCCCGTGCTTCCGTGCGTGAGGCCGCGGGCGAAGAGCGAGCGCGCCGCTTCCGCCAGCTCCTCACGGGAGCGTCGCTCGTCGGTGGCGCTCATCGAGCCACGACGTTCTGCTCGAGGGCCTCGGCGAGGAAGCCGACGTCACCGAAGTTCCCCGACTTCAGCAGGAGCGAGATGGGGGCCTCATCGACCGTGTGGATCCAGGGCACGCCTGGCGCGATCTCGGCGCCGATCACGGCTCCCTGGATGCCGAGCGTGGTCACGACCGCTCCCGAGGTCTCGCCGCCGGCCACGATGATCTTCGCCGTACCGCGGGCGCGCAGGCCGACGGCGATGAGGCCCATGGCGGTCTCGAGGATTCCCGATGCGGTGTCCGTGCCGAGCGCTCGCTGCACGACGCGCAGCTCTTCCGGGGGCAGCGAGGAGAAGAAGAGCGGTTCCCTGACGGTGTCGAGCGCGTCGAACCAGCGGAGGGCGTCCTCGGCGAGGGCGCTTGGGTCCTGGGTGCGCAGGGCATCCAGTTGGAAGGAGGGGTGTCCGTTGGTCCGCAGCACGTCGATCTGCTGCAAGGTGCGTGCGGAGCAGCTGCCGGCGAGCACGGCGGCAGGTCCGGGCGCGGGGAGCGCCTTGTCGCCGAGCTCCAGAGCGGTGAGCGTCGCGGTTCGAGCCTCGGAGGCGGCGACCGCCAGTCCGCGTGCCAGGCCCGCGGCGCCGGTCAGCAGCGGATCGTGGAGGCACGCGCGCCCGATCTCGGTCAGGTCGTCGTCCGTCAGAGCATCCACGACGGCGTAGCTCTGCGCATCTCCGAGGGCGTCGAGGCGCTGACGGAGGTGGATGCTCCCTCGGCGCACGTCGCGCAGGTCCAGGAGCTCGACCCGGCAGCTGGTCTGCGCTTGCAGGAGCCTCGGCACGGACGAGTCGGTCATGGGCGTGAGCGGGTGATGGCGCAGCGGTGACTCGTCGAGGCGCTGCCGGTCGACGAACAGGTGCCCCATGTACTGGGTCCGCAGGTGCTCTGGCGAGCTCGGGACTGCGACGGTGACGCGGGAGCCGACCAGCGCGGCCAGCGCATCCGCGACCGGTCCGATGTTGCCCTCCGGCTTGGAGTCGAAGGTCGAGCAGTACTTGAAGAAGAGCTGCGTGGCGCCGTGCGCGAGCAGCCACTCGGCTGCGGCGAGCGATTGGGCGACCGCGTCAGAAGGCGAGACCGTTCGGGTCTTGAGTGCGATGACGATGGCGTCGTGCTCCGGCAGGTCTTCGACGGCGTCGGGTGCGCCGAAGAAGATGAGGGTGCGCAGGCCGCCCTGTCTGAGGGCGACTGCCACGTCGGTTCCGCCGGTGAAGTCGTCGGCGATCGCGCCGATCACGAGGGCAGCTCCGCCCGGTCGAGGTGTGACGCGAGACGCTCCGCGGCGCTGCCTGGGGTGGAGAAGAGCGGCACGTCGAGGCGCTCGCGGAGCAGCGGGGCGGCTGGAGCGAGGGAGTACTGGGCGAGGAGGACGGCGTCGAACGGTGCAGCCGCCCCGGCGATCGTGGCGGAGATCGCGTCGGCGAGCGCCTCTGGCCCTGCGGTCGCGGCGATGTGCGCACCGTCGGCGACGACGCCCACCAGCCTGGGGGCGGATGCGCTGGCTGCGGCACCAGCTGCCGCAGTGATGCGGGCCAGCGTGTCCTCGAGGGCCGACTGCTTGGGGGAGACGACGAGGATCGAGCTGAATCCTTCGGCGAGCACGTCGTCGAAGGCCGCGTCGTCTGGCGCGAGGATCGGCACCGCCTCGCCCGACGCTCGGGCCCGAGCCACGGCGCCGTAGAGCGAGCACGTGAGAAGGATGCCGTCGGCGCCACCCGCGAGTGCGTGGTCGATGAGCGCATCCATGCGTGCCCGGAGCACGGGGGTGAGGTCGCCGGCGTCGGAGGCGTCTTCGAGGAGGCGGTCGTCGAGGATGTTCCAGATCTGCGTGTCCGGGATGCGCGCCGTGAGTGCGGCGCTCGCGGGCGCGATGGCGGTCGGCACGGCGCTGATGACCGCGATCCGTGGTCCGCGTTGCGGTGATGGCATGAGGTGCTCCTCAAAGGTGAGTGTGTCGTCTCTGACGCAGAGCACTCTACGCGAAAAGTGGGTTACTGGTCGACCACTTTTTTCACGCGACTCGATGCGTGCGCCGAGTCGCGCATCCGACTCACCCGTACAGTAGGGGGCATGACGACGACGCCGGACTCCAATCTCGAGGCCGCCGCGCCGCGCCGTGGCCGCCCTCCGAAGGTGAAGGGCGAGATCGCCGGGCTCCGTCCGGTGACCTTCGCGGCAACCGAGCCGCCGTCGAACGAGATCGCACGCGCGATCCTCGACTACATCCTCGCGGGTCACGTGACGGCGGGGGAGAAGCTCCCGTCGGAGCGTCAGTTCAGCGAATCGTTCGGCATCGGCCGCTCGACGGTGCGTGAGGCGCTCAAGTCGCTCGGGCTGCTCGGGGTCGTCGAGTTCCGTCACGGGGGTGGCACGTACTTCCGTGGCGCCGACTCCGACCTCCTGCCGAGGGTCATCGAGTGGGGGCTCCTGCTCGGAGAGCGGCACACCACCGACCTCGTCGAGGCGCGTCAGCACCTCGAAAAGGTGACGAGCTCGCTCGCGGCCGAGCGGCGTACGGACGCCGACCTCGCGCGGATGGAGCGCTCGCTCTCGGCCATGCGCCTCTCTCGCACGGCGGAGGAGTTCGTCGACGCGGACGTCGAGTTCCACCTGGCTGTCGCGGATGCGGCGGGCAATGTCGCGCTCGCGAACATGCTCCGCAGCATCGCGGCACTGCTCCGCGTCTGGATCTCCCGGGTCATGGGCGCGGCGGAATCGTTCGAGCCGTCGTACGCCGAGCACGTGCCGATCTTCGAGGCGATTCGAGACGGTGATTCAGCTGCGGCGCAGTCGGCCATGGACTCGCACATGCATCGCGCCGGTGGTCGCCTGGTTGACACGCTGCGCGAGGATTCCGCGGCCGAGCCCGCCTCCTAGGCGCGCGCTCGCGGGGTCGTCTCGCCCGTCGTCCCGGGGTTCGGATGCCGGCTGCGACCGGTGTCCTCGTGACTTTCGAATAACTGGTTGACCAGTTGACCAGTTTCGGTAATACTGATGTCGCACGCCGAAGCTAGCGTCGCGACTCAACGGCGAGGAGCAGATTTCCTCGACACCGCCGTTGACCGCATCCCGACTTCGAACGGCGTTCCGTGCCCGTCTGCGTCGGCGTGACCGACGACCGCAACCTGAGGAGACCTCGGATGATCTACCACCACCTGTTCGAACAGCTGAGCCGCCAGGAGCGAGTCACCGTCGCCGTCATCGGCGCTGGTCAGTACGCCACCGCCGTCGTCTCCCAATCGCCCCTCACTCCCCGCCTCGAGGTCCTGGCCGTCGCCGACATCAACCTCGCCAACGCCGTGAACGCCTACAAGAGCGCCGGGTTCGACGACGACGAGTACGTCTACGTCGCCACGCGCAGCGAAGCGCAGGCCGCGCTCTCGGCCGGAACCCGCATCGTCACCGACCAGTGCGACATCATCGCCGACCTCGACGGCATCGACGTCGTCTGCGAAGGCACCGGCATCCCAGAAGCCAGCGCGCGGTACGCCCGCGACGCGATCACCAACGGCAAGCACGTCGCCATGGTCACGAAGGACACCGACGTCACCGTCGGCCCGGAACTCAAGGCGCTCGCCCGCGAGAAGGGCGTCGTCTACACGCCCGTCGACGGCGACCAGCACGGCCTCCTCATCCAGCTCGTCGAGTGGGCGAAGCAGATCGGCCTGACCGTCATCTCCGCGGGCAAGGCGACCGACGGCGAGTTCGTCTACGACGTCGAGAACTCGACGGTCAGCATCCTCACCGAGAAGAAGATCCACGCACCCGCGGTCGAGACCGTGACGGTGAGCGAGGAGGACAGGAAGTGGCTGCGCAAGGTTCCTGAAGGCAAGTCGCTCACCTACCTGCGCGAACGGGCGCGCATCCTGGACGGCCTCCCCAAGCCAGGCGCCTACGACCTGTGCGAGATGACCATCGCCGCCAACTACCTCGGCTTCGCGCCGCAGGTCGACGAGCTGCTCCACATGCCCCTGCGCATCACCGAGATCCCCGTCGCCTACGCCCTGCAGGAGAACGGCGGCGTCTTCGAGCGCGAGTCGACGATCGACCTCGCCACCTGCTTCCGCACCGAGGACGAAGCGGGGCTCGGCGGCGGCGTCTGGATCGTCGTGCGCGCCGACAACGCCTACTCGAACCACATCATGACGACCAAGGGCCAGATCGCGAACGCCGACGGCACCGCGACGGTCATCTACCGGCCGTACCACCTGTGCGGCGTCGAGACCTCGACAAGCCTCCTGCTCGCGGGCCTCCTCGGCATGGACACGGGCACCGACGACTACCGGCCCCACTTCGACCTCGTCAAGGTGGCCGCACGCGACATCGCGGCAGGCGAGGTCTTCGGCAACGACCACAGCCCCCAGCTCACCGCGCGCATCGTGCCGGCATCCTCGATCGCATCAGGCGGTCCGGCGGCCGCCCACCTGCTCACCGGCAACGTCGCAACCCGCGACATCGCCGCTGGCACCGTCATCACCTACGACCTGGTCGCCCGCCCAGCCGCCTCAGTGCTGTGGCAGCTGCGCGAAGACCAGGACACCCGGTTCGGCGTGAGCCAGAACCTCGACACAGAACTGCTTCAGAGCCGGGCCTAGTGCCGCTGCTCGGAGACTACGTAAAGGAGCGTGGCCCCCGTGTTAACCCTCTTCGCCTGGTTGACGATTCTCGTCTTCATGGCCCTCATCATGATGAAGAAGATCCACCCGTTCGTGGGCCTCGCGCTCATCCCGATCATCTTCACCGTCCTCGGCTCGTTCTTCGGCCTCTTCACTGAGGCGGTCGCCGCCTACTGGGAGAAGCCGGTCTCCGAGGTCACCCTCCTCGAGCAGTTCCAGGCGTTCGGCGAGTGGGCTGCCGATGGCATGGTGACGACGTCCTCCACGGCGTACATGCTGTTCTTCGCCATCCTGTTCTTCTCGGTCATGCTCGCGGTGGGTCTCTTCGACCCGCTGACGCGCCAGATCCTGAAGATCGCCAAGGGCGACCCGCTGAAGATCCTCGTGGGCACCGGCATCATCTCCGCGGTCGTCTCCCTGAGCGGCGACGGCACGACGACGACCCTCATCGTCTGCTCCGCCCTCATCCCCATCTACCGCAAGCTCGGGCTCAGGCTCATGGACCTCGCCGTGATCCTCATCCTCATGAACACGATCCTGAACCTGCTCCCGTGGAGCGGCCCGACGGCCCGCGTCCTCGCGGTCCTTCCCGAGATCAGCGCCAACGAGATCCTGCAGTCGCTGGTCCCAGGGATGCTCGCGTCCGTCGCGTTCGTCATGCTCGTCTGCGTCTACCGCGGCCTTCGCGAGCGCAAGCGGCTCGGCGTCTCCGACCTCAGCGTCGCCGAGATCGACGAGCTCATGCAGTCGAGGCAAGCAGACGGCAACGTCATGACGGTCACGCGCAGCAAGCCGGTGATGGTCTTCAACGCGGTGCTCACGCTCCTGGCCCTCGCCGTCCTCATGGCGGGCCTCTTCGAGCCCGTCTTCATCTTCATGGCGGGCACGCTCATCGCCTTCGCGGTGAACTTCCCGAAGATCCCCGAACTCAAGAAGTTCATCGACTCCACGGCCCCCGACGTGCTGCAGACCGTCATCATGGTCATCGGCGCCGGCGTCTTCATGGGCCTCTTCACGAACTCAGGGATGTCGAGCGCCATCGCGCAGAGCATGGTCAACGCCTTCCCGGCCTCGTTCGGGCCGTCGTGGCCGTTCATCACGACGCTCGTGTCGGCGCCAGGCGGATTCTTCATCTCCAACGACGCGTTCTTCTACGGCGTGCTCCCGGTGCTCGCGGAGGCCGGTCAGGCCTACGGCTTCACGCAGTTCGAGATGGGCTACGCGTCGCTCATGGGCCAGGCGTTCCACATGCTCAGCCCGCTCACCGCCTTCATCTACCTGCTCCTGAACCTCACGAAGCAGGACATGGGCGAGTGGCAGCGCGAAGCTGGCAAGTGGGCCGCAGGGATCTTCGTCATCCTCATCGCGGTGGCGCTCCTCACGGGTCACCTCCCGGCTCCCGTCCTCCCGCTCGGCGCTTGGCAGTTCTGGCTCGTGCTGGCGGCGATAGCCGGGTCGGCCATCGGCATCTTCCTGCTGGTCGAGCGCTCGCGGAAGCGGAAGAAGGCGGTCGCAGACTAGTCGGCCGCGGCGCGCGTGCTGGTCGGCGAGGCCGCGCACCCCGGCCCCTGCACCCACGCACCGCCGGGCCCGGCCCCACGATCTCGTGGGTCCGGGCACTTCGGTGTCGAAGGCAGGGTGCGTCGTTGTCAGAGGAAGGATGCTTCGCCTACCTGGCAGCCGCGGTGCCGAGTTCGCCGAAGCTACCGCTGACCAACATCAGTGCAATATGGCGGCATTTTGACCTACAAGTCCCTCATCGGCCCGTTATTGCACTGATGTTGGTCAGAGACGGAATGGACTGTTGGCCTGATGTTCGCGCGAGCGGTGGCGACTAGTGCTCGAGGAGGTCGAGCAGGGTGCTGATGATCTCCTCGCGTTCCTCGTCGCTCGGCAGGAGCTTCGCTGCCTCCGGCAGGCTCTCGCGCGACTCGGTGACAAACGACGTCGAGTGGTAGAGGCCGTCGCCGACGAGCTTCGTCATGTGCGCCACGAGGGGGCTGCCGGTCGACTCGAGGATCGCGTCGTGCCATGACCGCTCGAGGTCGAGGATGGCGCGGGTCGCGCTCTGGTTGCCGTTGCGGGAGAGGTTCATGACGGCGAGCCAGGCGGTGTCGAGCTCGTCGCCGACCGAGCTGCTCATCTCGATGAAGCGGCGGACCGTGCTTGCCGCGTCTCCCTGCAGCTGGTCTGCGCTGGTTCGCGCCATGTCCGCGAATCGGGCGATGAGCGCATCGGCGAGGGCTTCCTTCGACGGGAAGTGGTAGATGAGCCCGCCCTTGGAGACGCTCGCGATGCGGGCAACGGCATCGAGGGTGGTCGCGGCGACGCCCACCGTGGTCAGCGACTCCTCATAGGCGTCGAGGATCTTCTCTCTAGCGGAGCTCATGTTCGACATCCTACAGTTGCCAACTGTACCGTCTGGTCGGTATAGTCCATCTCCATGACCACACTGATCGAACAGCGCGCAGGCCGGAAGGAATGGCTCGGCCTCGCGGTGCTGATGCTCCCTGTCCTCCTCGTGTCGATCGACAACACGGTCCTGAGCTTCGCCCTTCCCTACATCGCGCTCGACCTCGAGCCGAGTGCCGCGATGCAGCTCTGGATCATCGACATCTACCCGCTCGTGCTCGCCGGCCTCCTCGTCACGATGGGCTCGTTCGGCGACCGCATCGGCCGCCGCAAGCTCCTGCTCATCGGCTCGACGGGCTTCGCGCTCGTCTCAGTGCTCGCGGCCTTCTCCGTGTCAGCCGAGATGCTGCTCCTGTCGCGCCTGCTGCTCGGCGTCTTCGGCGCCATGATCATGCCCTGCACGCTCTCGCTGCTGCGCGGCATGTTCCACGACCGCGCGCAGCGCCGCCTCGCCATCGCCATCTGGGCGACCGGCTTCTCCGCAGGCACGGCCATCGGTCCGATCGTCGGCGGTGTGCTCCTCGAGCACTTCCACTGGGGCTCCGTGTTCCTCATCGCGGTGCCGTTCCTGCTGCCGCTCCTGATCTTCGCGCCGCTGCTCGTCACCGAGTCGCGCGACCCGAATCCTGGCCCCATCGACCTGCCTGCGATCCTGCTCTCGATGGCGGCGCTCGCCCCCATCGTCTTCGCCATCAAGCACACGGCGACCGACGGCCTCGACCTCATCTCGGTCGGTGCGCTCCTGGTCGGCGTGCTCTCCGGCTGGCTGTTCGTGCGGCGCCTGCTCAAGCAGGAGAACCCGATCCTCGACATGCGCCTCTTCGCGGTGCCCGCCTTCACCGGCTCGGTGCTCGTGAACCTCGTGAGCGTCGTCGCGCTCGTCGGGCTGCTCTTCTTCCTCTCGCAGCACCTGCAGCTCATCCTCGGCCTCACTCCGCTGCAGGCCGGGCTCATGCTGCTGCCAGGGACGGTCATGATGATCGTCGCCGGCCTCCTCATCGTGCGCGTCGTGCGCCGCGTGAAGGTGCACATCGCCATGGCGTTCGGGCTGGGGCTCGCATTCCTGGCCTACCTGTCGCTCGCGATCACGGGCGGCTCCGCCCCGCTGTGGATGCTCGTGGCGGCGTTCACCCTGCTTGCGGCGGGAATCGCCATCGCCGAGACGCTCTCGAACGACGTCATCATCGCGAGCGTCCCGCCCGCGAAGGCCGGCGCCGCGTCCGCGGTCTCGGAGACGGCATACGAGGTCGGGGCAGTGCTCGGCACGAGCGTGCTCGGCGGAGTCCTGACGGCGAGCTACCGCTCTGGCATGGTCGTCCCGGATGGTGCGACTGCCGAGCAGGCGCACGCCGCCCGCGAGACCCTCGCCGGCGCCGTGAACGTCTCGAACGAGCTCGAAGCGAGCGGCATGACGTCGCAGGCGCAGACCCTCCTCGACTCGGCGTTCCACGCGTTCGACGCGGGCAGCACGGTCACGTCGGCGGTCGGTGCCGCGCTCATGGTCGGCGCGATCTTCCTCGCACTCCGCATGGTCGGGAAGGCTTCGGCCTAGCCCTGGAGTGGTCCGGAGCGGGCGGGTGGCGAGCAGCTGCCCGACCCGCGGCCTCGCCCAGAAATCGCGCAAGACACCCGGACCCGGTACTGTCGCTGTCGAGCCGTCTTCCAACGCAGGGATCCGCTTTCTGCACTGAATTCGTTCCGCAGCGGGTGGACTACTCGACCGTGATGGCTGTTTGCGTGTATTGCCACACCCAGAGGAGAACGAACGCATGAAGATCGGACTGCTGACCAGCGGCGGCGACTGCCCCGGACTCAACGCTGTCATTCGCGGCAGCGTGCTCCACGGCATCAAGACCTACGACAACGAGTTCGTGGGCTTCCGCGACGGCTGGCGGGGTGTCATCGAGGGCGACATCATGGACCTGCCCCGCACGAAGGTCCGCGGCCTCGCGAAGCAGGGCGGCACGATCCTCGGCACCTCGCGGACGAACCCGTTCGACGGCCCGAACGGTGGGCCGGACAACATCGCCGTCATGCTGGAGCGCCATTCGGTGGATGCGCTCATCGCGATCGGCGGCGAGGGCACGCTGGCTGGTGCCAAGCGCCTTGCTGACGCTGGCATCCCCGTCGTCGGCGTGCCGAAGACCATCGACAACGACCTCCAGGCCACGGACTACACGTTCGGCTTCGACACTGCCGTGCAGATCGCGACCGACGCCATGGATCGTCTCCGCACGACCGGCGAATCGCACCACCGCGTCATGGTGGCTGAGGTCATGGGCCGCAACGTCGGCTGGATCGCACTGCACTCGGGCATGGCCGCCGGCGCGCACGCCGTGCTCATCCCCGAGCAGAAGGTCGCGATGACGCAGGTCGCCGAGTGGGTCTCCGAGGTGCACCAGCGTGGCCGCTCGCCGCTCGTCGTGGTCGCAGAGGGCTTCATCCCCGAGGGCATGGACGACGTGCTCTCGCAGGGCACCGAGGTCTCCGGCCGTCCGCTGCTCGGCGGTGTGGGCGACTACGTGACCGCTGAGCTGGAGAAGCTCACGGGCATCGAGACGCGCAACACGACGCTCGGCCACATCCAGCGCGGTGGCGCCCCGACCGGGTTCGACCGCGTGCTCGCGACCCGCTTCGGCCAGTACGCCGTCGACATGGTCAACGAGAAGCAGTGGGGCAATATGGTCGCCCTCCGCGGTACCGAGATGCAGACGGTCGCCTTCGAGGAGGCGCTCGATGGTCTCAAGACCGTTCCGCAGGACCGCTGGGACCAGGCGAAGATCTTCTTCGGCCGCTAGACAGCAGGCCTTTCGGGGCTGAGACATGCGAAGAGGGCGGATGCAGGTGCATCCGCCCTCTTCGTGTTGCTCTGGAGTGTTGGAGGTGCTGCCTCAGTGGGCGCCGGTCGGGCCGACCAGGGCGCCACTGAGGGAGCCCGTGAGGATGACGACGGCGAGCACGATGACAGCCGCGCTCATCGTGATGGGCCGGTCGACGAACCAGCGGACGATGCGCTGCAGCGAGAAGCCCTTCGCGGGGGCGTCTCGCCAGCCGCCCTCGAGCGCACCCCGGCGTTCAGCCCACCAGTCGTAGACGAGCGTCGCGAACGGCGGGATGGCGGCGAACCAGCCGAGCCCGAACATCCACCACGGCCAGCGCTGGTTGACGCCGACGAACGCGGTCACGACCAGGTAGACCATGAACATCGCGCCGTGCAGCGAGCCGCCGACGGACACGAGCAGGTCGGTGGTCTGCGTGACGTACTTGAGGAACATGCCAGTGAGCAGCAGGGCCCACGTGATGGCCTCGCCGATCGAGACGGCACGCAGCAGGATGCGCGGGGTGAGTCGCCGGTCGTGGGCGGCGGTCTCCGGTGAGGTCGCCGTGGTCTGTGTCATCTGCCCGCTGGTCCCGTTCGTCGCTGACAAGGGCTAGACGCGGGCGAGCAGCGCCTCGACGGCGCTGCGGAAGATCGGGAGCCCGTCGAGGCCGGAGGCCATGTGGGTTGCCGTGTCCGGACCGAAGCCGAGCTCGACCGCGTGCTCAGGGTGGGGCATGAGGCCGACCACGTTGCCGCGTTCGTTGGTGAGACCGGCGATGTTGTTGCGCGAGCCGTTCGGGTTGACGTCGACGTAGCGGAACGCGACCTGGCCCTCTCCTTCGATGCGCGCGAGCGTCTCGTCGTCGGCGATGAACCCGCCCTCGCCGTTCTTGAGCGGGATGGTGATCTCAGCGTTCTTCTCGTACGCGTTGGTCCACACGGTGTCGTTGTTCTCGACGCGCAGCACCTGGTCGCGGCAGACGAACTTGCCGTGGTCGTTGCGGATGAGTCCACCCGGCAGGAGGTGCGCCTCCGTCAGCATCTGGAACCCATTGCAGATTCCGAGGACAGGGAGGCCAGCGTTGGCGGCCGTGATGACCTCGGCCATGATCGGGGAGTGGCTGGCGATCGCGCCGGCGCGGAGGTAGTCGCCGTAGCTGAAGCCGCCGGGCAGGATGATGGCGTCGACGCCGTGCAGGTCGTGCTCGCCGTGCCAGAGGGCGACGGCTTCGCCTCCGGCGAGGCGGACGGCGCGCTGCGCGTCGCGGTCGTCAAGCGAACCGGGGAAGGTGATGACGCCGACGCGGGGGCTCATGAAGCGGTGCCCTTCGACTGGACCTCGGCCGCGATGACCGACGCGAGGGAGGCCTCCGTGTCGGCGGCGGCGACGTCGTCGCTCTCATCGGCGTCGTCCGCGGACTCGGCGCCGTCGGGGAGGACGTCGATGGAGATGACGTCTTCGATGACACCGTTGGCGAGGAGCTCGTCGGCGACCTGGGAGATCTCCTCCATGAGCTCGGCCGTGACCTCGCGGTCGGTCGTGATCTCGAAGCGCTTGCCAACGCGCACGTCGTGCAGGTGGTCCTTGCCGAGGCGCGAGAGGGCTCCGGCGACGGCCTTGCCCTGCGGGTCGAGGAGTTCCTGCTTTGGCATGACGATGACGACGATCTTGGGCATCGGGAGCGGCTCCGATCGGTGGAGGAAAGAGACGGCCCCCAGCTTACCGTCAGCCGCCGTCGCGCGAGGCTCGCTCCGAATGTCGGTGCACACGCATAGCCTTGACCTATATTCGCGGCCGTGGGCACCCCCGTCGGCCGCATCGCTGACATTTCGGGAGCATCCATGCGCGACAAGCTCAAGCGCCTCTTCGGTGGAGGCAAGCAGGACCGTGCCGGCCAGGCTGGGCACCCCGCTCTGCCCGCGCCCTCCGCGACCTCCGTCGCCGCCCAGCTGGCGGCGCAGGCCGCTGCACCTGTCGAGCACCTCGATGCGCCCGCGCGCGACGAGGTCATGGTGGGAGGCAACGCCGTGCAGGCGTATGCGCCAGACGACGGCGAGGGCAGAGGTCGTCGGCCCACGAGCGTCGGCGTCATGTGGACCGACCAGCTCGGCAGGGTTGCGACCAGGGCGCTCCAGGGGCTCGTCATCGTGGCGGCGGCGACGCTGCTGATCTTCGCGGGCCTGCAGGTCACGATCGTGGTCATCCCGGTCCTCCTGGCGCTCATCGTCTCGGCTGCGGCCTGGCCCATCATCAAGTTCCTCACGTCGAAGAAGTGGCCGCCCGCCCTGGCGACCGTGACGGTGCTGCTCGCGATCATCGTGTTCCTGGGTGGCGCGCTCACCACGGTCGTGCTGCTCGTGCGCAACCAGTGGGGCGAGCTCTCCGACCAGGCGGTCCAGGGCTTCAACCAGGCCATCGAATGGGCCAACGCGACGTTCCCCATCGCGATCAACCAGGACCAGATCAACGAGTGGATCGGCCAGGCTCAGGACTTCATCTTCACGAGCCAGTTCGGCAACGCCGCGGCGAGCGGCCTCACAGCTGGCATCTCCGGCGTGACGACCTTCATCACGAGCGGCGTGCTCTTCGTGGTCATCCTGTTCTTCTTCATGAAGGACGGACCGCTCATCTGGGGCTTCCTCACGAAGCCGCTCAAGGGCGCGAACAAGCGACGCGCGAGGCTCATGGGCTCGCGTGCGGTCGAGGTCATGGGCGGCTACGTGCGTGGCACGGTCATCGTCGCCCTCGTGGACGCGGTGTTCATCGGCATCGGCCTCGCGATCGTCGGAGTTCCGCTCGCGTTCCCGCTTGCCGTGCTCGTCTTCATCCTCGCGTTCATCCCGATCGTGGGTGCCACGCTGGCCGGTATCCTCGCAGCGCTGGTCGCGCTCGTCACGAACGGGCTCGTCCCGGCCATCGTGGTCGTCGGCATCGTGGTCCTCGTCAACCAGCTCGAGGGGAACTTCCTCCAGCCGGTCGTGCTCGGCAAGTCGCTCAAGCTGCACGAACTCGTCGTGCTCATCGCGTTGACCGTCGGCACGATTCTCGGCGGCATCATCGGCACGCTCCTCGCGGTTCCCGTTGCCGCCGTCAGCTGGGCGCTCATCCGCGCCTGGTACGAGCCCCTCGAGAAGCTGCAGGAAGACGAGTCCGTCCCCGACGACATGCGGACGAGGCTGCCGTGGCGCAAGGACCTCGCCGAAGAAGACGTCGCTGTCGGCGCCGCATCTGACGCCAAGGGCTCGAACGCCGACGCCTGATGTGGAGCCAGCTCACCCGGGGTATCCGGCACAAGGGGATGCTCGCCGAACTCAGCTCGGCGAGCATCGCGGTGGGCGTGCTCGTGGGCGTCTGGACGCTGTACACGATCGCCGACATCACGCAGTTCCCGTACGACGCATCCGCATGGTCCTACGCGGGCATGGGTGCTCCTGCGCTCCTGGGGATCTGGCTGATCGTCGAGCTCCTCGGTATCCCCGACACCGAAGAGCGCCCGCTGCTCGGGCGATTCATGGTTCGCACGATGGTGGTCGGGCCGGTGCTCTTCACGGCCGCTTGGCTGCTCGGTTCGCTGCTCCTGCTCGTGCTGACGCTCACTGGCGGTATCGTTCCGGAGCTCAACGAGACCGAATCTCCGGTTGCCGAGCTGCTGCTCAACGCCTTCCTCACCTGGCTGCTTGGCATCGCAGCCGTGCTCTGCGGGGCGCTCGTCGGCCTCGTGTTCGTCGTGCTCCCCGTGATGTCCTGGCGTGATCCCGCCAGGGCCGCGTCGATCAACGCCGAGCCGGCGCCGAGGGGGAGCCTCGCGAGGGCTCGCTTTGAGCGGCTGACCTTCGCGGGCATGCTCATGCTCGTCTTCCTCGCTCCCGCGCTCTGGGTCTCCGGCGAGAACAATGCGCGCGCACGGAACGCGGCGGAGGCGTTCCAGAACACGTGGCTGGCCATCGTCGACTTCGACCCGTCCTGGTGGGACCGCTACCTGTGGGACGTCCTCTGGGTGCTCGGGATGCTCAGCGCGCTGCTGCTCGTCGCTTCCATCGCGGGTGTGCTCTGGCTCAGGCGCTCTCGACCAGAGGATGCAGAGCGTCAGCGAGAGACGACGAAGCAGTGACCCCGTGAGCTGAAGCGCTCCCGGGGCCACTGCATCGACGGCGTTCTGTGGATCAGTCGCCGGAATAGAAGGGGTGCCGGATCGTCTCGCGGTCCTGGACAAGCTGGGCGCGGTCCTCGGCTGAGCGCCCGAGCACTGCCTCCCTCGTGGCCGCGGCCGTGGCCTCCCTTGCGGCGTTCTTGACGTTGGTCTCATCGGTGGCTGCCGCGTCTATCCAGAGCGACACCAGAACCAGGGTGTCCTGGTCTGGGGCGAGGAGCCCTTCTGCGACGACGTCGAGTACGCCCTGGGAGATGCCGACGCCGGCTGCTCCGAAGGTGACGGTCTCATGGACGCCTTCGACCGCAGGGCTCTTGGAGAGGATGATGGTCGGCGGGTTCACGGTCACGTAGGAGGGTTGGCTCTCGCCGACTGACGCGAGCACCGGCGTGAACCCGGGGCTCGGCGAGGTGAAGGCAGTTGCGATCGCCGCAGCGGTCGCGGTGCCGCGCTTCGCGAGCAGCACGTTGACGTGCACGCCGTCGGGGGCGAGTCCGCCCCAGCCCTGCGCGAACTTGCCGTCGATGTCGTGGACTGTGCTCATATGCGATTCCTCGTTTTTCTCGGTAGGGAGGTCGGTCCGACTGTCAGCGTTCGTTCTGGCGCTCAAGACGTTCCAGGCGACGCTTGGAGGGCAGCGTGATGGTGCCGCTCTCGGTGAGTGTCTTGTTCTTCGTCTCGGGCGCCCAGCGCCAGGAGACCAGCAGGCCGACTGCCAGGACAGCAGCGAGGCTCAGCATCGTGGTGACGACCCCGAACTGCACGAGCATGATCGGCAGCAGGAAGGTGCTGACGACTGAACCCAGGCGGCTGACAGCAGTCGCGAGTCCGATGCCCGACGAGCGGACGGGCGTTGGGAAGCTCTCCGCCGGGAACACGCCCACGAGGTTGCTGACCGCCGAGAGGGTGAAGGTGAAGACCGCGAAGAACGCGACGGACACGAGCGTCGCACCGGTCGGGACGAGAGCGAGGGCGATGAGCGACACGGTCAGCACGAAGAATCCCGTGATGAGGAAGCCGCGGCGGGAGAACTTGGCGGTGAACCAGATCCCTGCCACTGCTCCCGCAAGCAGGAAGATGTTGAGGTAGACCTCGACCGCGTATCCGCCTCCGCTCTCCGCGAGATCGGACAGGCCCATCTGCTCGAGGAGCGTCGGCAGGAACGTGTAGATCGCGAAGTAGGGCGCGACGATGCAGGCGAAGAAGATGCAGTTGAAGAGGGTGCGGCGGATGTACTTGGGCGTGAAGAGCGCTCGCATGCCCTCGGTGGGCCCTTCGGCTCCGGCTTCGTCGTCGAGCGTCACGTGCGTGCCGAAGTACTTGTCGAGCACACGCCGCGCTTCAGCTTCCTGCCCGTTGCGCTTGAGCCAGCGAGGCGATTCCGGCGTGCCGAGGCGCGCAACGAGCACGATCGCGGCGATGAAGCCCGGCGCGATGAGCATCCAACGCCACCCGTCAGGGACATCGGACTGCAAGAACAGGATGCCGATGATGGTGGCGAGCACGTAGCCGACGGTCCAGATGACGGAGAAGGAGCCGAGGATCTCGCCGCGACGTTTGCGGGGGAGCACCTCCGCCAGCATCGTGTGCCCGACCGCGTAGTCGCCGCCGATGCCAAGACCCATGATGATGCGCAGCACAAGCAGCTGCCACGGTTCCTGGACCCAGAACTGCGCGAACGTGGCAACGGTGATGACCACGAAGCTCAGCGCGAAGATGCGCTGTCGTCCGAGTTTGTCGGCGATGGCCCCCGAGAGCAGGGCTCCGAGGAAAAGCCCGAGGAGCGCGCCCGCACCCAGCGCACCCATCCACCAGGCATCGAGTTCCATTGCGCCGTCTCGTGCGATCATGACGATCGCCATGCCGATGATGCCGACGGCGAAGCCGTCGTTGAAGTGCGCGCCGAACGTGAGCGCGGTGATGCGGATGTGGAAGCGGTTGATCGGGATGTCATCGAAGTCGATGCTCTCCCGCTGGTGATTGGTTGAAGTGGTCATGAGGGTGTTCCTTGCTTCGTCATTGAAGGGCAAAAACCTGAGTCACTGTGCTGGTGCGGCTGGCGCGCGGCGTCCATTGGCCGCGCGCCAGCCGGTTCGCTAGTTCGCGGGTGCGGGGCCCGCGATGCCGACGTAGACCGTCTCGAGGTACTCGTCGATGCCTTCCGCGCCGCCTTCGCGACCGGTGCCGGACTGCTTGACGCCGCCGAACGGTGCGGCTGGGTTGGAGACGATGCCCGTGTTGATGCCGAGCATCCCCGTCTCCAGCGATTCAGCGAGGCGGATGGTGCGGTCGAGGTCTCGCGTGTAGGCGAAGCAGACGAGGCCGTACTCGGTCTGGTTCGCGAGGCGCACGGCTTCTTCCTCGGAGTCGAAGGTGATGATCGGTGCGACTGGCCCGAAGATCTCCTCGTGCAGGATGCGCGCCGTGGGTGGCACGTCGACGAGCACAGTGGGTGGGTAGAACCAGCCTGCGCCCTCTGGCACGATCCCGCCGACGCTCACACGAGCTCCCGCCGCGACGGCCGAGGTGACGAGCTCGTCGACCTTCGATCGGGTCGCCTCGTCGATGAGCGGGCCGATGGTGGTTTCCTCGTGGAGGCCGTGCCCGAGGACGCTGGTGCCCATTCGCTCCGCGAGCCTCGCCGAGAACTCGTCGGCGACGGAGGAGTGCACGAGGAAGCGGTTGGCCGCCACGCAGGCTTCGCCGCCGTTGCGCAGCTTCGCGACGAGCGCGCCGTCGACGGCTGCCTCGAGATCGGCATCCTCGAAGACCAGGAACGGTGCATTGCCGCCGAGCTCCATGGAGACGCGGAGCACCTGGTCGGCCGCCGACTTGATGAGCTGCTTCCCGACCTCGGTGGATCCGGTGAAGGAGAGTTTCCGCAGCTTGTCGCTGGCGACGATCGGTCCGGTCACGGCCCTCGCCTGCTTGGTCGGGATGACGTTGACGACGCCGGCCGGCACGCCGGCCTCCTCGAGGACCTCAGCGAACAGCAGCGCGGTGAGGGGAGTCTGGGCGGCAGGCTTCAGGATGCTCGTGCATCCTGCAGCGAGCGCGGGGGCGATCTTGCGAGTCGCCATGGCGAGCGGGAAGTTCCAGGGCGTGATGAAGAGGCTTGGCCCCACCGGGCGGCGCAGGACGAGGAGTCGGCTGCCTCCGTCAGGAGCGCTCGAGTAGCGGCCTGAGATCCGAGGCGCTTCTTCCGAGAACCACCGAAGGAACTCGGCGCCGTACTTCACTTCGGCCCGAGACTCGGCAAGGGGCTTGCCCATCTCGCGGGTGATCGTCTCGGCGAATTCCTCGGCGCGTGCGGAGAGGATCTCGAAGGCACGGCGGAGGATCTCAGCGCGGACACGGGTGGGGGTCTTGGCCCACGACTCCTGCGCGGTGAAGGCAGCTGTGAGGGCGGACTGGCCGTCTTCCGGGGAAGCATCAGCGACTCGAGCGAGGACGGCACCGGTGGCCGGGTCGAGGACGGAGAAGCGTGCACCGTTCGATGCTCCGCGCCACTCCCCGCCGATGAAGAGGTCCTCGCGGAACTGGGCGCTCATCGTGTGCCTCCAGCAACCGTCGCAGGGGTGAGCCTGAGCTCGGTGCCGAGCAGGTCCTCGTAGAGCCTGACCGGTGTCATCTCGCCAGCCAGGTCTCCGTACTCGCGCTTGGCTCGCACGTAGATCTGCTCGACCAGGGCTGAGAGCTCGCTTGGCATGCCGACGCTGCGCGCAAGATCGAGAGACAGGCCAAGGTCCTTGCAGGCGAGCTTGATGGCGAAGCCCTCGTCGTAGTCACCTTCGTTGAGGATGGAGAGGACGTCGTGCTCGAGGAAGTTGCTGTTGGCGGGGCTCGCGATGAGTGATTGGCGGAGGACGTCGAGGTCGACGCCGGCGGCGGTTCCGATCGCGAGGACCTCGGCTGTTGCGACGAGGTGCGAGAACCAGAGCTGGTTGATCATCAGCTTCACCGCGTATCCGGCTCCGGCGGAGCCGACGAGGAGGATTCGCTCGGGGTCGCCCATCGCCTCGAGTACCGGCAGGACCTCGTCGAACTGTTCGGGGCTCGCTCCCACGAAGATCTGGAGCGTGCCGTTGGCGGCGCCGACCGACATGCCGCTGACCGGAGCATCGATCACGTTGAGCCTGCGCTCGGCGAACTGCGCGCGCACGTCATCGGCGACTTCCGGGACGGACGTGGACATGTCGATCCACGTTCCGCCATCTCGGATGCCGTCGATGATGCCGTTGACGCCCAGCACGACATCGCGCACGATGCGCGGCGTCGGGAGCATGGTGATCACGACGTCGGAGAGGGCTGCGACCTCGGCGGGGTTCGCTGCCCACCGTGCACCGCCCGCGATGAGCTCCGCCGCGGATTCCTGTCGGACGTCGTTCACGACGAGGTGGAAGCCTGCCTGCTGCAGATTGCGTGTCATCCCCTGGCCCATGTTGCCGAGCCCGATGAAGCCGACGACTGGCCGTCGCGATCCGTCGACGTCTCTTGCCGCCGCGAGGCTCCGGTCGTTCTGGATGTCATCCGTCATTGGATTTCCTTTCCTGTTGCGACGCTTCGCTGCGTCTCCTGCGCACTGCGCTGGCATCAAGAATGTGACCGGGTTCCGATGAGCACGATCTCAGTTGCGCATATCGGAACAAGAACTCAGACTGTTGGCATGACAGCAGATCCCCCCACAGGTGCAAGGGCACAGGCGGCCCATGCCAGCAGCGCGCCGACCGCGGGCAAGTCCGGCGAGACCAACTCGTCAGGTCTGACGAGAGATGTCGGACTCCTGGAGTTGCTGGCCAGTGACCGGGCTCGGCGTGCTGGAGGGCTGGGAGTCACGGAGCTGGCGCAGCTCACCGGTCGCAGCAAGTCGATCGTGTCTCGCGCACTCAGCACGCTCGAAGCGGCCGGGCTCGTCCGGCGCGACCCTGAGACCCGAGCATTCACGGTCGGTCCTCGGCTCTTCGCGATCGCGTCCCGAAGCTCTGAAGCGCAGCTCGTTCAGCTGGGAAGGCCAGTGCTGCGGGCTCTGGTCCGCGCGACCGCGGAGACCGCTCACCTGTCGATCCTGCACGGCGGGAATGTGCTCACGCTCGCCAGTGAGGTGAGCCCGAAGGAGGTCCGATCTGCGGCATGGGAGGGCGTGACGACGGCTGCCTGGCGGACGCCGTCCGGCCGAGTGCTGGTCAGCGACTGGGATGAGGCGTCTCTGGTCGACTGGTACGAGATCCACGGTCGCGACGCCGCGGTTGTCAACGCCGAGCTCGTCGGTCGTGAACCGAATCTCTTCCAGCTCTACGAGGAGCCGCCGCAGAGTGGAACGTTCGTCACGGACCGCCGCACGCTCTTCGCCGAACTGAACCGAGTGCGCGCGCAAGGGTTCGCGGTGGTCGATGGGGAGCTCGAAGATGGGGTCATCGGAGCCTCGGCTCCCGTCTACGACCACACGGGGCGAATCAAGGCGGCCCTCAATGTGAGTGGCCCCAGGGAGCGGCTCGCATCTCGAGTCACGCATCTCGGAGCCGTGCTCAAGCAGGCAGCAGCCTCGCTGTCGTCATCGCTTGGCTACCTGGCGGAGCACTGACCTCGCGGAGGACGGTGGCCTCTGGTGCTGCAGTAGGGTTCCCCTGGGTTCAGGCCCCGATGGTCTGAGCATCCCCCATGCACCACGGAATCGAGCGCACATGCCCCAGTCGAATCAGGCCGGTCACGAGTCGCGCCGCGGCTCATTCCGCCGACGCAGCAAAGACGGTCCTGCGCCGTCCGAAGCTCCGTCCACGCGCCTCACTCGGTACGCGCAGGCGGGCAAGCTCGAACGCGCGCCGCAGGGTGTGAGCATCGTCGATGCGCTCGACGCTGCGAGCAGTGCCGACGGACGCCTCGCGCTCTTCGTGTTCGCGACACCAACGGCGGGCGATGTCGCCGAGCTCGCCGAGGCGTGGCAGCTGCATCCGCTGCTCGTGGAGGACCTCCAGCACGCCAACCAGCGGCCGAAGCTCGAGCGCTACGGAGACGTGCTGTTCCTGGTGGTGCGCTCCGCCCGCTACATCGACGACATCGAGGACGTCGAGTTCGCGGAGTTCCACGTCCTGGTCCGCCCAATGCGGTCGCGGTCCTGTTCCAGGACAGGCGCTGGATCGACGGGTCAGGCGCGGCCGCGTTCGTGGAGGAAAGCGAGGGGGTCGAGGTCGGTGGCGACCGCGGGCTGCTCACCGAGGAGCTTCTCGACCTCGGGCCCGAGGCCATCGTCTACCGACTCATCGACTCCATCGTGGACGGCTTCCGCCCTGTCCTGACCGGGCTCGGGGTCGACAAGGAGCAGATCGAGCGGCAGGTCTTCACGGGCGACACGGCGGTGGCCGAACGCATCTACCGGCTCAGCCAGGAGGTCATCGAGCTCAGGCACGCGACCTCGTCGCTGTCGGAGATCGTGGATGCGCTGCGTCGCGGCCACGCGCGCTACGACGTCCCCGAGTCGCTGCAGAGCTACCTGCAGGACGTGGCCGATCACCTCATCGTCGTGGATCGGCAGGTCGGTGAGCTGCGGGACGCGCTGGCGCAGATCCTCAGCGTCAACGCGACGCTCGTGGCGCAACGGCAGAACGAGGATATGAAGAAGATCTCCGGGTGGGCGGCCATCCTCTTCGCTCCGACGCTCATCGCCGCGGTCTACGGCATGAACTTCGACAGCATGCCTGAGCTGCACTGGGCGTTCGGCTACCCGATGGCGGTCGGTGGCATGGTCGCGTTCGCGGGAGGCCTGTACTGGATGTTCAAGCGCAACAAGTGGATGTAGGGCCCCCGCCGCTCTAGTGCCGGTAATGCCTGTTGTGATAATGTTAGGACATATGCGGCAGGTGGGCGGCAACTGGCACGGACTCGAAGGCGAGCATCCGCGACGGTCACGGCTCGCGAGGCTGAGCGCCCCGAACTCGGGGTGCACGGCTGCCGCGGAACCGGCGAACCCGGCCAACAGCCACCGATGAGGAGAACAGCATGACCCTGCTCGATGAGAACACTCCAGCCACGAAGCTCGCGCCGCTCGCGTGGGCAGCGCAGAACACGAAGACCGCCCTCTGGAACGACTCGGCAGACCCCGAAGAGCTCACGAAGTCGATCGAGTTCGGCGCAGTCGGCGCAACCTGCAACCCCGTCATCGCCTTCGCTGCAATCAAGAAGCGCCCAGACGTCTGGGGTCCGCGCATCAAGGAGATCGCTGCGCAGCACCCCACCTGGGGCGAGTCGGAGATCGGCTGGCAGGCCGTGCGCGACCTGTCGATCGACGCCGCCCGCCTGCTCGAGCCGGAGTTTGAGCGCAGCGGGGGCCGCAACGGTCGCCTGTCCATCCAGACCGACCCTCGCCTGCACCGCGACGCGGCCGCCCTCGCCGACCAGGCTGAGGAGTTCTCGAAGCTCGCGAAGAACATCATCGTCAAGATCCCCGCGACGAAGACGGGCATCGAGGCCATGGAAGAGGCCGCCTACCGCGGCGTGAGCATCAACGCGACCCTCAGCTTCACCGTGCCGCAGGCCGTCGCCGTCGGCGCCGCGCTCGAGCGTGCCCTCGACCGCCGCGCCGCCGACGGCCTCCCCGAGCAGGAATTCGGCCACGTCGTCACCATCATGGGCGGCCGCCTCGACGACTGGCTCAAGAAGTGGACGACCGCGAACCGCATCCTCGTCACCCCCGGCATCCTCGAGTGGGCAGGCGTCGCCGCCCTCAAGCACGCCCACTCGGTCTTCCAGGAACGCGGCTACCGGAGTCGCGTCCTGTCCGCCGCGTTCCGCAACCAGCTGCAGTGGTCAGAGCTCGTCGGCGGCGACGTCGTCGTCTCCCCGCCGTTCGACTGGCAGGCGCGCATCAACGAGAACAACATCGCCGTCTCCGAGCGCATCCACGTGCCCGTCGACGCAGCGATCCTCGAAGAGCTGGGTACGCTCAGCGAGTTCCGTCGCGCGTACGAGGTCGACGGCATGGCGCCTGAAGAGTTCGAGGGCTTCGGGGCAGCTCGCAACACGCTCCGCCAGTTCCTCGACGCGGACGCACAGCTCGATGCGCTCGTGCGCGAGATCCTCGTCCCCGCGGCGTAGGGGATTCGCAGCCGCTGTCCTTTCCTGACCTGAGCTCGCCTGCGCCCGAGTCGCGACACCCGGATCGAGTCGAGCTCACCCCGCCTGCTGCTCAATCAGTAGGGCGGCGCAGGGGGAGGGGTCCTAGTTTTCTCGCGAGGAAAGCCGACGACTCCTCCCCTTTTGCGCGCCCGCGGAACGAGAAGGTGCTCCTGACCGACCTCTGCCTGGATGAGGGGCGGCGCGGAAAGCGCGATGTCAGCTCGCGGGAGCGCCTCGGCGGGCGGCGGGCAAGACGACGTCGTCGATGATGCCGATGAGGAAATCCCGGTCTGGTGGCCGACGCAGGATCAACGTGCGGAACGCTGCCATCGCCGGCGCGATCATGCTCAATGTGTCGAGTTCGACGTCTGCCGCGATCTCGCCGCGCGCGATGGCCCGCTCGAAGATGACGCGGTTGGCGGCCGCGCGAGGCGCGACGATCGCCTCCTGTGCTGCCGCGGCCATGTCCGGGTCGCGCGCGATCATCGACACGACGCCGGTCATGACATTGAGCTTGCGCTCGGCGTCTCGGATGTTCGGTGGTCGCACCATCGCGACGAGGTCGCCGCGCAGAGTGCCCGTATCCGGGAGGGCTCCGAGATCGAGGTCCTTCGACTTCATGCACGCGACGGCATCCAGCACGAGGTCGGACTTCGAGGCCCAGCGCCGGTAGAGCGTGGCCTTGCCTGCCTTGGCCCTGGTTGCCACCATGTCGATCGTCATGCCGTCGTAGCCGGTCTCGGCGAGCACATCCAGTGCGGCCTCGAGGATGTCGTTGTCGCGTGTGTGGTCGCGTTTGCGCCCGAGTCGCGGCTTCCCTGCCGCCTCCGGCGACTGGATGGCATCCGCGGCTGGTGTACCCGCGGTCGCGGATGGGGTCGCCGGTGCTTCGGGGGAGCTCTCGGCGAGGTTGGTCTGCGTCATCGAAACCGCCTCTCGTCGTTGCACAGACTAGCCGTGCACATTACGGAACTCAGTGTATCCGAAACCGGTCAGTCTCGTATATGGTGATGCGCATGCCTGAATCATCAACACCCGCGACTGACAGTCGCCGCTGGTTGACGCTGGTCGTCGTCGGCCTCGCCCAGCTGATGGTCGTCCTCGATGCGACCGTCGTCAACATCGCCCTGCCCTCCGCGCAGGCAGACCTCGGATTCTCCGACGGTCAGCGCCAGTGGATCGTCACTGCCTACTCCCTCGCATTCGGCAGCCTCCTGCTCCTCGGCGGGCGCCTCTCCGACCTCATGGGTCGCAAGCGCACCTTCGTCATCGGCCTCATCGGCTTCGCAATCGCCTCCGCGCTCGGCGGTGCCGCACCATCGTTCGAACTGCTCGTCGCAGCACGCGCCCTGCAGGGCGTCTTCGGAGCCCTCCTCGCGCCGACCGCCCTCGCGGTCCTCACGACCACCTTCACGATCCCGAAGGAACGCGCACGCGCCTTCGGCGTCTTCGGCGCGATCGCCGGCGCCGGCGGAGCCGTCGGACTCCTCCTCGGCGGTGCGCTCACCGAGGCCTTCGACTGGCGATGGAACCTCTACATCAACGTCGCCATCGCGGCCATCGCCCTCATCGGCGCCTTCGTCTTCGTCCCGGCGATCGCGCGCACGGGTCCGCGTCCGAAGCTCGACATCCCCGGAACGCTGCTCGTCTCCGCAGGCCTCTTCGCCCTCGTCTACGGGTTCTCGAACGCCGAGACCGACGGCTGGGACTCGCCGCTCACGTGGGGGATGCTCGCCGGGTCCGTCGTGTTCCTCACGGCGTTCGCGTTCTGGCAGACCCGCGCCGGGCATCCGCTGCTGCCGCTGCACATCGTGCGCGACCGCAACCGCGGGGCCGCGTACCTGTCAGTCATGATCGCGGGCGCCGGAATGTTCGGCATCTTCCTCTTCGTGACGTACTACCTGCAGCTCACGCTCGGCTACTCGCCGATCCAGACGGGCCTCGCGTTCCTGCCGATGATCGCGATGCTGGTGCTCGCCGCCCAGCTCGGCACCAACATCTTCGTCCCGAAGTTCGGCCCGAAGCTGCTCGTTCCGATCGGCATGACGATCGCCGCTTCCGGCATGATCTGGCTCACGTTCCTGGACGCGACCAGCAGCTACGCGGGGCACGTGATGCCCCCGCTCATGCTCATCGGCTTCGCGATGGGAACGATCATGCCGGCCTCGATGCAGACGGCGACACTCGGCGTCGACCGCGAGTTCGCAGGGGTCGCATCCGCGATGGTGAACACGAGCCAGCAGGTTGGCGGTTCGGTGGGCACTGCGCTGCTCAACACGCTCGCAGCGACCGCGGCCACCGACTACCTGCTCGAGCACGGCCCGGACGCGGTCGGCGACGCGATGATCGCCAGCTACGCCGCCGCCTACTGGTGGGGCGCAGGCTTCTTCGCGGTCGGCGCAGTGGTCTCGGCCCTGCTCTTCCGCCGCCGCGGACAGGGCCTGTCGCTCGGCCGCGAGATCGCCGAAGAGGACGCAGCAGAGCCGGTGCTCGCGCACTAGGAGTCACGACGCGGATGCACGCCTCAGGCACGCGTCCGACTCGAAGGAGAGGCACCCGTCTCGCCCTCGTCCGGCCACACGGCCCGACGGGCGTGGCGGGTGCCTCCTCTTTCCGGGGCGAGCATCGATCGCTACAGGTCGACGAGCCGCACCTTGCCGACCACTGGCGCATCCAGTTCGAGCCCCTCAGCCTCGCGCACGGCCTTCTTGATCGGCAGGATGTAGGCGTCGTCACTCGGGAAGATCGACGTGCGCCACGTGGACCCGCCGACCGTCGCCTCCACACGTACCGATCCGAAGCCGTGCGTGAAACGCTCCGTGGCCGCCGCGATCCTGTCGGAGGCATCCTCGCTGAGGCTCACGAACGTCCACAGCTCGCGCCGCTTCTCCCAGCGCCACAGCGGATTCGAGAACGAGAACTCCATGCGTCAATGATCGCGCACGGCGCGACCCCTGGCGAGCTAGTGCCCGCCGCCCGGCAGGACGTCGCGCATCCGCTGCAGCCGGGTCTCGCTCTCGGCGTTCAACCCGGTGATATCGACGGATGCGCCGCGGCCCTCGTACTTCTGGATCACCGCGTCCAGCGCGGCCACCGTCGACGCGTCCCAGACGTGTGCCGCGCTCAGGTCGATGACGATCCGGCTCGGATCGGCCGCATAGTCGAACTGCGCGTACAGGTCGTTCGAAGAGGCGAAGAAGAGCTGCCCCGTCACGGCGTAGGAGGCGACGGCGCCGTCATCCGAGAGGGTTCGACGCACCTCCACGACGTGCGCGACGCGGCGCGCGAAGAGCAGCACCGCGCACAGCACGCCCGCGCCAACGCCGATCGCGAGGTTGTGGGTCGCGACCGTCGCGATGACCGTGACGAGCATGACCGCCGTCTCGCTCAACGGCATCCCGCGCAGCGTCGATGGCCTGATCGAGTGCCAGTCGAACGTCGCCCAGCAGACGAAGATCATGACGGCCACGAGCGCCGCCATCGGGATGAGCGCCACGACATCTCCGAGCAGCACCACCAGGAGCAGCAGGAAGACACCGGCCAGAAACGTCGAAATGCGAGTGCGCGCGCCCGACGCCTTCACGTTGATCATCGTCTGGCCGATCATCGCGCATCCGCCCATGCCGCCGAAGAACGCAGTGATGACGTTCGCGGCGCCCTGACCCCACGCCTCACGGGTCTTGCTGGAGCGCGTATCGGTGATGTCGTCGACGAGCTTCGCCGTCATGAGCGACTCGAGCAGGCCGACGAACGCCATCGCGAGCGCGAACGGGAAGACCACCTGCAGCGTCTCGAACGTGAGGGGCACATCCGGGATGAAGAACCCGGGCAGCGTGCTCGGCAGCTCTCCCTTGTCTCCCACCGTCGGCACGGTGATCGACGCGAGGACCGTGATGAGCGTCAGAACGACGATCGCGACAAGTGGCGCCGGCACGACCGTCGTGAGTCGGGGCAGCCCGAACACGATGAGCAGCGCCAACGCGGTGAGCGGATACACGAGCCACGGCACCCCGAGCAGCTCAGGCACCTGGGCCAGGAAGACGAGGATCGCGAGCGCATTCACGAAGCCCACCATCACCTGGCGCGGAATGTAGCGCATGAGCTTCGCGACGCCGAGCACCGCGAGCAGCACCTGCAGGACACCCGCGAGGAGTACCGCCGCGATGAGGTAGTCGAGCCCGTGCGAGGCCATGAGCGGCGCGATCACGAGCGCGACGGCGCCGGTGGCCGCCGAGATCATCGCGGGCCGGCCGCCCAGGATGGCAATCGAGACAGCCATCGTGAACGACGCGAACAGGCCAACCCGCGGGTCCACCCCAGCGATGACCGAGAACGCGATCGCTTCGGGAATCAGCGCAAGCGCCACGACCAGACCGCCGAGCACCTCCACCTTCAGCAGGCGCGGTGACCGCAGCGTCAACAGCACCGACTGCCGCTGCTCGGGAGAGATCACGGATGCGGTGGCGCTCGCCGGTGCGGAAGCGGGGGAGGAGGGCACAGCGAGGTCCAGTCTGAACGTGGAGGTGGAGCGGGACTGCACCCGGCGAGGTGTGAGGAAGAAGCGGCCCTGGGGTTAGGCGCCGACTCCGAGGCGCTCGAAGAGCTCCGCGTAGCGGGCCTGCGTGCGCTCGATGACGTCAGCAGGGAGCGCTGGGGGGTCGCCCTGCTTGTCCCAGTTCGCGGACAGCCAGTCGCGCACGATCTGCTTGTCGAACGACGACAGGCGCTGCTTCAGGGGAAGGGTCTTGTCTGCGTACAGCTTCGCGTCCCAGTACCGCGAGGAGTCGCTCGTGAGCACCTCGTCGCCGATCGTGATCTGGCCCGTGGATGCGTTGCGGCCGAACTCGAACTTCGTGTCCGCGAGGATCACCCCGCGCCCTTCCGCAATCGCCGAGGCTTCACGGAACACGCGCAGCGACAGGTCGCGCAGCGCGACCGCATCGTCGAGGCCCACGAGCTCGATCATCTTCTCGAAGCTGATGTTCTCGTCGTGCTCACCCTGCGGCGCCTTGTAGGCGGGCGTGAAGATCGGAGACGGGAGCTTGTCGCCGTCCTCGAGCCCGGCAGGCAGCTCGATGCCGCACACCGTCCCGTGTTCGCGGTACTCGAGGAGGCCGGACCCGGTCAGGTAGCCGCGCACGACGCACTCGACGGGGAACATCTCGAGGCGCACGACGCGCATGGAGCGAGCCGCGGTGTCATCTGGCAGTGACGCATCCCAGCCAGCCGGCTCACGTAGGTGGTTCGGCACGGCGATGCGGTCGAACCACCAGCGGCTCAACGCCGTCAGGCGAGCACCCTTGCCTGGGATCCCGGGAGCGAGGATGTGGTCGAACGCGCTCACGCGGTCGCTGGCGACGACGAGCAGCACGCGGTTGTCGTCGAGCTCCTCATACACCTCGCGCACCTTGCCGGAGGAGACGTGCGACCATCCCTCGAGCAGGGGCGGCTGTGCGGTGTCGGTCACGACTGCTGCTCGCGGGCTGCGAGCTCTGCGATGTCGGCGCGGTACTGCGCACCGTCGATGTGGATGCGCGAGAGGCCCTGGTAGGCGAACGCGCGAGCCTCGGCGATGGTGGCGCCCGTGCCGACGACGTTGAGGATGCGGCCACCGCTCGTCACGAGCGTGTCGTCGTCGCGCTCCGTGGTCGCTGCCTGCAGCACCTTCACGTTCGGTTCGGCCAGCGCATCCGGAACACCTGTGATGGTGCGGCCCGACTGCACGTCCTCCGGGTAGCCCTCGCTCGCGAGGACGATCGTGACCGCGGCGTTGTCGGCAATCGCGAGCTCTTCGGGCAGGTGCCCGAGGGAACCGGTCGCGGATGCGTAGAGGAGCTCGGACAGCGGCTGGTCGAGGCGCTCCAGCACGGCCTGCGTCTCCGGGTCGCCGAAGCGGGCGTTGAACTCGATGACGCGGATACCTGCACTCGTCACGATGAGCCCGCAGTAGAGGAGTCCAGCGAAGGGTGTGCCAGCGGCGCGCATCTCGTCGACGACGGGCTTCGCGACCTGATCGACGATGAGCTTCGAGAAGGCGCGCTCGCCGCCGAAGCGGTCGTTCAAGAACGGGACGGGCGTGTACGCGCCCATTCCTCCCGTGTTGGGACCCTCGTCGCCGGCGAGCAGGCGCTTGAAGTCCTGTGCAGGCGGGAGCGCGCGCACGTTGACGCCGTCGGAGAAGACGAACTGCGAGACCTCCTGGCCGTCGAGGAACTCCTCGACCAGCACGGGGCCCGCGGCGAGCCAGTGCTCGGCGTGGATGAGCGCATCCTCGCGGCTCTCGGTGACCATGACGCCCTTGCCGGAAGCGAGGCCATCGGCCTTCACGACGTAGGGGGCGCCGAACTCGTCGATGGCGGCAGCGGCCTCGTCGAGCGTCGCCGCGAGTCGCGCGCCACCCGTCGGCACTCCGGCACGCGACATGACGTCCTTCGCGAACGTCTTCGAGCCTTCGATCTCCGCTGCGGCCTTCGACGGGCCGAACACGGGAATGCCTGCCTCGCGCAGAGCGTCGGCGACACCCGCGACGAGCGGGGCCTCCGGGCCGATGACCACGAGGTCGAAGTTCTCGTCCTTGGCGAACTCCGTCACAAGCGACGGGTTATTCACGTCGAGGCGGATCACCTCCGATTCAGCGGCGATGCCGGGGTTGCCCGGTGCCGTGACGATCGAGTGTGCGCTCTCGCTGTGGAGGGCGGCAACAATTGCGTGCTCGCGGGCACCGGATCCGAGGACGAGAATTCTCACCGCACCAGCCTAACCGGGGACGAGGTCTCGCGCCGCCGCGTGAACGCAGATGACCGCCCCGCGACACAGGCGACGGATCGAGGGCCGCTCAGGTCCCGGCCCGGACAGGTGCGCGGCGAATTCCGGTGCTATCTCGCCTGATCGCGTCTGCGCTCATGCAGAGAACCCCGAGGTAGCCCCCGAATTCCCCGACGGGTCCTCCAAGCAGGCCTGCACGTGCAGCCCGCGACCGAGCCCTGGCGCAGAATGGAGGCGTGCCGAAACCTCGAATCGCCGATGCCACAGGCCTCGGCGCCATCACCGCCTGGACCGAAGCCCGCGCAGAGGGGCGTCCGACGTCACGCGCCGATGCCGCGACCGCCGTCCGCTACACCCTGCAGGCCTTGGAGGATCGCGCCCCCGGCGCGAGCGTCGAGGTGCGCGTGCCTCCCTTCGGCGCGGTGCAGTGCGTGGAGGGTCCCGGTCACACCCGCGGCACACCGCCGAACGTGATCGAGCTGGACGCTGACACGTGGCTCGAACTCGCGACCGGGCGAATCTCCTGGCAGGAGGCCGCGGATGCGAACCGCGTGCGCGCCTCAGGAACCCGCGCGGATGTCTCAGCCTGGCTGCCGCTCGTCCGGCGCTGATCTGGCGCTCGGCCGAGCGAGGCCAACGATCGCGGGGTCTCGCCTCCGCCTGCATCGTCCCTGCGAGCGCTCGCCGGGAACTGCGAGACAATGGGTGCATGCTCCGCGAGAACGAACCAAGTCAGCCGCGCCCAGAAGACGGTGACGGCACCGCGGCTGACCGCGCGCTCGACGCCGGAAGCGAGCTGGACGGCTACGAGGCCGAGCTCGCCGACTTCGTGGAGGAAGAAGACGAAGACGACGGAGTCCGCGAGATGGACGCCAAGGTGCACCGTGTTCCGCGCATGAGCAGCTTCCTGGTGCTCGGCGCCATCGTCGGGGTCGTGCTGGTGACGATCCTCACGTTCGCGTTCCCGCCGAACGAGGTGTTCACCCGCATCCAGGTGTTCGCGTTCCTGCTCGCGTTCACGGTGCCCGTGACGCTCGCCCTCGGCGGACTGGCCGGGTACATCGCCGGCCGCATCGCGGGGAGGAAGTCGATCGACGCGCGCCTGATCCGCGCCGACGAGCTCGAGAACCGCGGCTAGCGAGAGCGGGAGCTCCGCCGCGGCTCAGTCGTCGAGGCCACGCGCGTGCAGCGCGTCCGACATCGCGTCGGCGCGACGCAGCGCTCGCACGACGAGAGGCACGGCGAAGGCGCGCGGGCTGCCGCGGCGACCGCGCGCGTACTGCGCCTGCCTGGCCGTCTCCGCGAGCTCAGCGACGAGCGGGACGGCTCGCACCCCGAGCGCGAGCTGCAGGGCGACCCGGTCGGGGTTCACCCCGAATCGGCGCAGCGGCCTGAGGAGCCAGACGATGGCGTCGATCATGTCGGCCGTCCGGGTTGTCAGGCTCACGAGCGTCGCTGCGAGCAGCAGAGCGACGATCGAGCCGACGACGCCCACGGCTCGGGACAGATCGGCGCTCCACCATTGGAAGGCGAAGATGCCGACGAGGAAGATCCACGTGGGGCGCACGCCACGCCACGCGGAGCGGAGGCTCAGTCGCGCCGCCAGGAAGCCGAGCAGCGCCACCGTGACCGCGATCCCGGCGGCGAGCGGGGAGGAGATCGCGAGCACGGCCGCACCTGCCGCGACGAGGGCGAGCAGCTTCACGCCCGCGGGCAGCCGGTGGATGACGGACGCGCCAGGCACGTAGACCGCGAGCGGAGCCCCGCGGTCAGCCATTCGCCTTCACCCCCGTGAGCCGGTCCGTCACAGCGGGCCCCCGGCATCCACCACTGCACGGTAGGCGGCGATCGCCGCACGAGGCTGCCCATCGAAGTGGACGCGCCCCTCGTGAACCACGAGGACACGGTCGAACGTCTCGACGAGGTCGAGGTCGTGTGTCACGAGCACCACCTGCTGCGGCAGGGTGGCGATGCGGGTGGCGATGGTGCGCGAGTTGCGCAAGTCGAGGAGTGTCGTGGGCTCGTCGAGGACAAGGATGCTCGGCTCGGTCACGAGGACTGCCGCGAGGGCGAGCAGCTGCTTCTGCCCGCCAGAGAGCAGGTGCGCGGGGTGATCGGCGCGGTCGCTCAGGCCAACCTGCTCGAGGGCGGCCGCAGTTCGTGCCGCTAGCTCGGCGCGGCCGAGCCCTTGACGCCCGAGCCCGAAGGCGACGTCCTCGCCGACCGTGGGCATGATGATCTGCGAGTCGGGGTCGGTGAAGCAGAATCCCACACGTCGGCGGACTTCGCGCCCGTCGCGTCTGGTGTCGAAGCCGTCGACCGACACGGTTCCGCGTGAGGGGAGCAGGAGCCCGTTGATCAGGCGCGCGAGGCTCGACTTGCCCGATCCGTTCGCGCCGATGACGCCGATGCGCTGCTCGCCGAGGGAGACGGAGATCTCGTCGAGCACGGTCCTGCGCTGGGCGCCGTCGCCGAAGACGACGCTCACGCCGTGCAGTTCGATCACGCCTCGACCCCGATCAGCAGGCCGGCGTCGGTCGGGGCGGAGGTCTGAGCCTCACGCATCCACTGCCGGTGCCGGGGCCGCGTCTGCCACGCCGGTCCGGTTCCGTCGCCGGTCCGGGATGAGCCCCGGGTACGCCTTGTGCACGCCGCGGGCGATGAGCGCCGCGATGACCGCCTTGGCGAGATCGCCGGGCAGGAACGCCAGGGCGGAGAGGGCAGCGGCACCGAAGCCGATCTTGGCCATGAGGGCAACCCCGATGATCCCCGGAATGTAGAGCACGAACACGCCGCCCACGACGGTCGAGACGATGCCGGGCAGGATGCGGAACGGGTTGCCGAAGCGCTCCACGAGCCAGCCGACCGCGAACGCGGCGATGGGGAAGCCGATGAAGTAGCCGACCGTGGGGCTCGCGAGCACAGCGAGCCCGCCGCGGCCGCCCGCGAGAAGCGGGAGCCCCGCCAGCACGAGGACGTCGAAGAGCAGCAGCGCTGAGAACCCGCGCTTCGAGCCGAGCACGGCCCCCGCGAGCATCACGCCAAGGGTCTGCAGCGTGATCGGCACTCCGGGGCCGGGGATCGTGATGGCCGGTACGACGCCGAGCGCCGCCACGATCCCCGCGAACACGGCGATCTGCGTGAGGTCGCGGGTGCGGTTCCTGGATGCGAGGGGCGCGTCGGTCATGCGAGGACTCTACCGTCGCCCCGCCCGTCGCCTCGCCCCGCCCGTCGCCTCGCCGCGCGCTGCGCCCCCGCTCGCACAGCGTCCTCGCGCGAAACAAACGAAGATCGCATGCTCGTTTGGCAACGAACATGCGATCTCCGTGTGGATGCAGCGGCAGCTAGCTCTTCGTGTTGAGCTCGAGCCAGGCGAGGTACTCGGGGGTGACCGTGCCGGTCACGTAGTTCCCGTCGAAGCAGCTCATGTCGAGCTCCTTCACGCCAGAGCCCTCGGTGATGGCCGTGAACAGGTCGCCGACCTCCTGGTAGACGAGGCGGTCGGCGCTGATGACCGACGCGATCTCCTCGATCGACCGGCCGGACGCGACGAGCTCCCCACGCGACGGCATGTTGATGCCGTAGACATGCGGGTAGCGGACCGGAGGTGCGGCGGACGCGAAGGTCACCGAGTTGGCGCCAGCCTGGCGGGCCATCTCGACGATCTCCTTCGACGTCGTGCCTCGCACGATCGAGTCGTCGACGAGCAGCACGTTCTTGCCGCGGAACTCGGTCGGGAGCGCGTTGAGCTTCTGGCGCACCGACTTCTTGCGCACCTTCTGCCCAGGCATGATGAACGTGCGGCCCACGTAGCGGTTCTTGTAGAAGCCCTCGCGATAGTCGATGCCGAGGGTCTTCGCCATCTCCATGGCCGTGGGGCGGCCAGAGTCTGGGATGGGCATGACCACGTCGATGTCGCCGGCGCTGATGCTGCGCTCGACGTTCGCCGCGAGGGTCTTCCCCATGCGCAGGCGCGATTCGTAGATCGAGATGCCGTTCATGACGGAGTCGGGGCGGGCGAGGTACACGTACTCGAACGAGCACGGCACGAGTCGCGGGTTCACGGCGCACTGGCGCGAGAAGAGCTCGCCACCCATCGAGATGAAGATCGCCTCGCCGGGCTCGACGTCGCGGACCAGGTCATAGCCGCCCGACTCCAGCACCAGCGACTCGGACGCGACAACCCACTCGTCGCGGCCGTGCTCATCGTCGCGGCGACCGAGGACGAGGGGGCGGATGCCGAACGGGTCGCGGAAGGCGAGCAGACCGTATCCCGAGATGAGGGCGACGGAGGCGTACGAGCCCTCGACGCGGTCGTGCAGGCGGGAGATCGAGTCGAACAGGTTGTCCGGGGTGAGCTCGTCGCCGTTGATGCCGTGCTGCAGCTCGTTCGCGAGGACGTTGAGCAGCAGCTCCGTGTCGCTCGACGAGTTCAGGTGGCGGCGGTCGACGTTGAAGAGCTCCTTGCGGAGCTCACGCGTGTTCGTGAGGTTGCCGTTGTGCACGAGGACGATGCCGTACGGCGCGTTCACGTAGAACGGCTGCACCTCGTCGTCGCTCTTCGCGCTGCCGGCTGTCGCGTAGCGGACGTGGCCGAGGCCCACGTTGCCGAGCAGGTTCCGCATGTCGCGGGTGCGGTAGCCCTCGCGGACCTGCCCCTTGACCTTGGCGATGTGGAACGTGTCGCCGTCCGCCGTCGCGATGCCGGACGAATCCTGACCGCGATGCTGCAGGAGCAGAAGAGAGTCGTAGATCTGTTGGTTGACGGGACTGGTCGAGACGTGACCAACAATGCCGCACACGCTGGGGGAGCTCCAAGCAAGGTAGCGGGCCCGCTAGGGCCACAAGGTTGATGAGGCCCGCTAGGGCCACAAGTTTGATGAGGCCCGCGAGGGCCACGAGTAGCAGGGGGCACCGAGGTGCCCGAGACGATTTTCCGATTTTGTCACAGCTGGCGGGTCCGCGCGCACCCGCGTGGAAAGGGTTCGCTTCCGGGGTAACCCTCGCAGCGGGCTAGGCTGTTGGGCGCATCCCCCGAGGAAAGGGCATTCTGTGTCAGGCAACGACCTCTACGCCGCCGCTGGCGTCGACACCCGTGCGGGTGACACCGCCGTCGAGCTCATGAAGCGCGCGGTCCAGGCGACCCACGGACCAGAAGTGCTCGGGGGCGTCGGCGGGTTCGCCGGACTCTTCGACGCATCGCGTCTGACCGCGTTCACGAAGCCCATCCTCGCGACATCGACGGATGGCGTCGGCACGAAGGTCGCGATCGCGCAGGCGATCGACAAGCACGACACGATCGGCCAGGACCTCGTCGCGATGGTCGTCGACGACATCGTCGTCGTAGGCGCGGAGCCTCTGTTCATGACCGACTACATCGCGTGCGGCCGGGTCGTCCCCGAGCGCATCGCGTCGATCGTCGAGGGCATCGCGAAGGCGTGCGCCGAGACCGGTACCGCGCTCACGGGCGGGGAGACCGCCGAGCACCCAGGCCTCCTCGGTCCGGACGACTACGACGTGGCGGGCGCCGCGGTCGGAGTCGTGGAAGCCGACCGGATGCTCGGGCCGGAGCGCGTGCAGCACGGAGACGTCGTCATCTCGATCGCCTCGAGCGGCCTCCACTCGAACGGCTACTCGCTCGTGCGCCGCATCATCGCCGACCAGGGCCTCGCCTTCACCGACACCTCGGCAGAGCTCGGGGGCGTCGTCGGCGAGGTGCTGCTCGAGCCGACGCGCCTCTACACTGGCCCGCTGGTCAAGCTCCTGGCCGAACCGGCGCTTGACGGTGCCGTGCACGCGTTCAGCCACGTCACGGGCGGCGGCATCGCCGCCAACCTCGCCCGCGTCCTCCCACAGGGCGCGTGGATCGAGCTCGACCGCGGCGCCTGGTCGCCCAACGACATCTTCCGCGTGCTCGCCGGCTTCGCCGGCACCGACCTCGAGTCGACGGAGGGCACCTGGAACCTCGGTATCGGGATGTTCGCGGTCGTCGACGCCGCACGCGCATCCGCCGTTGTCGAGTGGCTCGAAGCCGCTGGCCTGCCCTCGTGGGTTGCCGGCACGATCTCGACCGAGTCGCGCGACTTCGACGGCTTCGAGCAGGGCGCCAAGGGCGTCGACGGCGGGGCTGTGCGCCTCGTCGGCAGCTACGCCAGCTAGAGCAAGACGCGAGGCGCCGCTGCTCGCCGGCGGGCGAGGTGGCGCGGGCACGAAGACGCGTGTGCGCGCGGCGTGTCCAAGAACAGTGCAACAAGCGCGCTTCGGGGCGGTTTCGGCGCCATCGAGGCCGATATTGCACTGATGTTGGACAGGCGTCCGCGATGCTTGGGCTCAGCCGAGGCGAAAAAGCGCGACGCACGGCCAGCCGCAGACCCCTACTCGGCAGCGAAGGCGGCCTTGATCTCCTCGCCCGTCGCCTCGTTCGCGATGAGGGCGGCGAGCAGGATGCGCGCCTGACCGGCACGCAGGACAGCCGCGTGGATGGCGCCGACCACCGCGAGGTCGTGTCCGCCTCCACCGCCCCCGTAGCTGGCCTTCAGCACTCCGAAGGGAACACGGCTCGAGACGACGAGCGGGATGTCGGACGCCTGGCATTCCCAGGCGGCGGAGACGACGCTCTGGCTGGCGTTGCCCGAGCCGAGCCCGACCAGGACGATGCCCTGAACGCCCGCCTCGAGGCTCGCGTGCAAGTGCGTCGCGTCGGCACCGGGGCTGACGGCGACGGTGTCGACGCGCATCCCGGTGACAGGAGCTGGCAGGTGGAGGCGGCGCGCTGGCTTGTCGGTGACGCTGCGGAACGCATCGGCGCGATCAGCCGATGCCTTCGTCAGTCCCCACGCCTTGAGCAGGCGCCCGCCGAACGCGACGAGCACGCCCCGCCCACGGTTCGTGGGGTCGAGGGCTGCCGCGAGGGCGGCGGCCACGTTGGCCGGCCCGTCCGGGTGCTCCGACTCGGCCGTGAACTGCGATCCGGTGAAGATGACGGGCTTCGCGCTCTCGAGCTGCAGATCCGTGAGCAGCGACGACTCCTCCATGGAGTCGGTGCCATGCAGCACGATGACGGCGCTGACCTCGTCGTCTTCGACCTGACGGCGTACCTCGTCGCTGATGGACTGCATGTCGGCGAGCGTGAGGCTCGACGAGTCGACCGCCATGAGGTTCACGGGACGCAGGCGAGCACCGGGAGCCGCCGTGCCCTCGAGCAGCGCATCCGCGCCGAGGCTCGGCGTCGTCGCGCCGGACGCCGTCGTCGTGCTTGCGATCGTGCCGCCCGTCGCGATGACGGAGATGAGGGGAAGGGTCGCTGTGCCTGTCACGGTCATAGTCTTACCCGTTTTCGAGGGAGCGCGAGCTGAGGGTTGACTTCAGCATTTTCGGCGGTGTGTGCTGGGGATGCGCGACGCGCGGCCCGGGAACACCCGGGTGGCACGCGACGTTGCGCACGTAACACAGAGTTAATTCGCGCCGTCCGGGAAGCGCGTGCCGAATTCTTGGGGCACATTCCTAAGATGGCCGAACTCACTGATGTTCTGGCTACCGCCGAAGATAGGGGAACCCCAATGCAGAAGAAGCGTCTGATCACGGGAGGCATCGCTGCGCTCGCAGCGATCGGCCTCCTCTCGGCCTGCTCCAACCCGACCGCTCCCGACGCTGGTGGAACCGACGAGGGCGGCGCATCCGGCGACACGATCGTCGTCTCCTCGGCGAACTTCCCAGAGTCGGAGATCATCGGCAACCTGTACGCGGAAGCGCTCAAGGATGCCGGCTTCACCGTCGAGACCCAGTTCAACATCGGCTCGCGCGAGGCGTACATCCCGGCCCTGTCCGACGGATCGATCGACCTGATCCCCGACTACACGGGCAACCTCCTCATCTTCCTCGACCCCGAGGCGGAGACGACGGACGCGGAGACCATCAACACGAACCTCACCGCGGCGCTCGAGACGGAGGGCCTCACGGGCCTCACGCCGGCCGACGCCGAGGACAAGGACGCGGTCGTCGTCACGAAGGAGACCGCTGAGAAGTGGAACCTGACGACCATCGCCGACCTCGCCGCCCACAACGCCGAGATCACCTACGGTGCCCCGGCAGAGTTCCAGGAGCGCCCGCAGGGCCTGCCCGGTCTCAAGGCGAACTACGGCGTCGAGCCGAGCGCGTTCACCCCCATCGCTGACGGCGGCGGACCGGCAACGGTCGACGCCCTCGTGAGCGGACAGGTGCAGGTCGCGAACATCTTCACCACGTCGCCCGCGATCGTCGAGAACGACCTCGTCGTCCTCGAGGACCCGAAGAACAACTTCCCGGCACAGCAGGTCATCCCGATCGGCAACACCGAGAAGCTCACCCCTGAGGTCGCCGAAGTCATCGACGCCATCTCGGCGCAGCTGACGACCGACGAGCTCATCGCGCTCAACACGCGCGTCTCCGGTGAAGAGAAGGTCGAGCCGACCAAGGCTGCGACCGACTGGCTCACCGAGAAGGGCCTGCTCGGCGCGTAAGCACCGCAGCACGCACGCCTCCGTCGAGGGGTGGATGCGGGCGGGCACGTCCCACCCGCATCCACACCTCCCGGGCCACATCCCCTCGTATCGACCTCCCCCGCTTTCTTCACCCTCCAGCGTTCAAGATCCACCAGAAGCGAGTTCAGGATGCAGCAGCACGCAGACGCCGAACGGCCGCATGTGCGCCCCACGATGCGGCCGAACAAGCGCGCAGCTCAGGGCAAGCGGCCCGTCACGGATGCATCCTCCGCCGGCGTCAACGCGCTCGCCGGCACCAGCGCAGAAGGGGCGCTGTCGCTGACGAGCTTCGTCATCGGCCGCGACCGCATGACGCCGCGCATCCTGGAACGACTGGCCGTCACCGTCGGCCACCTCGACATCGACCCGCACGTCCGGGTCCGGCTCGCAGAGGCGCGCGCCGTCATCGAGAGCGTCATGGCGCGTGGCGAGCCGGCGTACGGCGTCAACCGTGGCCTCGGCCCGCTCCGCGACCAGGAGATCCCCGAGGAGCTGCAGCACGCGTTCCAGCTGTTCGTCCTCGCCTCGCACGACGCCGCCGTCGGCAAGAACCTCACCCCCATCGAGGCCCGCTCGGTCATGCTCGCGCGCCTCGCCGTCATGGCGCAGGGCAACTCGGGCGCCACGACCGCGCTCTTCGAGGGGCTGCGCTGCCTCCTCGAGTGCGGCATCACTCCGGCCATCCCCTCTGAGGGATCCGTGGGCGCCGCTGACCTGTCGATGCTCGCCGCCGTCGGCAACGTGCTCGTCGGCCGAGGTCGAGTGCTCGACGAGACGGGCACGCAGACCATCTCAGCGCGCGAGGCGCTCGCAACGGCAGGACTCGTCCCGCTGGAGCTCGCGGCGAAGGACGGACTCGCGTTGGTCGGTGCCAACGCGGCCTCCGTCGGCATCGCAGCGCTCACCTCCGTCCGCCTCGACCGATTCACGGCATCCGCCGACCTCGTCGTCGCGCACACGTTCGACGCCCTCAACGGCAGCGTCAAGGGGTTCCAGGAGAAGGTCGTCGCGGCCCGCCCCCACCCCGGCCAGATCCGTGCCGCCGCGCGCTTCCGCTCGCTCCTCGGATCGAGCCGCGCCTACGGCCCCGCGACGGCTGGCTCATTGCAGGACCCGCTCTCCATGCGCACGGTTCCGCAGGTGCACGGCACGCTCATCGAGCAGGCGGATGTGCTGCGCGAATCGGTCACCGTCGAGCTGAACGCGCGCAGCGAGAACCCGTACATCGACGTCGACAACGACGTCATCGTCTCGAACGGCAACTTCTCCACCATCCAGATGGCCATCACGGCCGACTCCGTCCGGCTCCTGCTCGCGCACTTCGGCATCATGAGCGAGCGACGCTGCTCGCTCATGATCAGGCGACTCCGCTCGGAGCGCTCGCTCGTGGAGCAGGTGCTGTCGATCGACGACGCCGAGCATCCGTTCGTGCCGGTCATCCTCGCGAACACGGCCTCGTCGCTCATGGCACGGCTGCAGCAGCTCGCGGCGCCCGTCTCGCACCTCGGCGGGGTCGTCGGCGACGGCGTCGAGGACCACAACGCTCAGGGCTATCTCGCCGTGCGCCTCCTCGAGGACAGCCTCGAAGCGGCCGAGCGCCTCCTCGCGATCGAGGCGCTCCTCGCCGTCGGTGTCGGTGTCGCCGCCCCTGCGCCGAGCATGAAGGACCGCGCCCCGCTCGTGGTGCAGCTCTCCAAGCGCATCCGTGAAACGCTTGCCCTGAACGACCCAGCCATCATGACCTCTCAGCGAATCGACCGCGTGCGCGCCGACATCGCCGAGCTGAGCGAGCACGTGCAGGACGCGTGAGCTGCCAGCTCACGCACCAAGATCACCCCGTCCCCAGCCAAGGAGCAGCATGATCACCTTCGAGAGCGTCACCAAGACGTATCCGGACGGCACCACCGCGGTGAACGACCTCAGCCTGAACATCGAGGAGGGGTCGTTCACCGCCTTCGTCGGTCCGAGTGGCTGCGGCAAGACGACGTCGATGCGCATGATCAACAAGATGATCGACGCCTCGAGCGGCCGCATCACGGTCGCAGGCAAGGATGTCGCTGACGTGCCGTCGACCCAGCTGCGACTGGGCATCGGGTACGTGATCCAGAACGCGGGCCTCTTCCCGCACCGCACGGTGCTCGACAACGTCGCGACCGTGCTCCGGCTCAAGGGCGTCCCCGCGAAGGAAGCCCGCGCGAAGGCCATGGACGCCATCGAGCGCGTTCGCCTCCGCCCCGAGCTCGTGCACCGGTACCCCGCCGACCTGTCCGGCGGCCAACAGCAGCGCGTCGGCGTGGCCCGTGCCCTCGCCGCCGACCCGCCCATCCTGCTCATGGACGAGCCGTTCAGCGCCGTCGACCCGGTCGTGCGCGATGAGCTGCAGCAGGAGATGATCCGCCTGCAGCGCGAGCTGAAGAAGACCATCGTGTTCGTGACGCACGATATCGACGAGGCGCTCATCCTCGGCGACAAGATCGCCGTCTTCGGCCCCGGCGGCGTGCTGCACCAGTACGCGGCCGCCGAAGAGGTCATGACGAGGCCCGCGAACACGTTCGTGTCGAGCATGATCTCGAAGGATCGCGGCTACCGCGCGCTCACGTTCCGGGACGCATCCCTCACCGCGGAGCCGCTCTCCGAGGCCGTGGCCGGGATCATCAGCCTCGAGCCCCACACCGCAGAGTGGTCGCTCGCCGTCGACGACAACGGCCGCCCCGACGCGTGGCTGCACCGCGCGAGCTCGCTGCGCGTGCCCGTTGGGGCTGTCGTCACCCTCGACGACAACCTGCGCAGGTCGCTGGATGCGGTGCTCGCCTCCCCGGCTGGCCTCGCGGTCGTCGTCGACGAGACCGGCCTCGCAGCCGGTGTCGTGCGCGGCGAGACCGTGTTCGCTCGCGTCGCCGAAGCGAGCGGCGACCGGTCATGAACTGGCTCATCGCCAACTGGGACACGGTCTGGCCCATCATCATCCAGCACACCGTGCTCGCGGTGGTGCCCACGGTCCTCGGGCTGGTCATCGCGCTGCCGGTCGGGATGCTGCTTGTCGGCCGGCCCCGCGGGCGCGCGATCGCGATCGTCGTCGCGAGCATCGTGTTCACGATCCCGTCGCTCGCGCTCTTCGTCGTCATCCCCTCGATCGTGGGCACGCCCATCATCAGCCCGCTCAACGTCGTCATCGCGCTGACCCTCTACTCGACCGCCCTGCTCATCCGCACGGTGCTCGAGTCGCTCGACGCGGTGCCCGCCGACGTGAAGGACGCGTCGAGCGCCATCGGGTACTCATCCATCAAGCGGGTCATCGAGGTCGAGCTGCCCCTGGCCATCCCGGTGCTCGTCGCGGGCCTCAGGGTCGTCGCCGTCACCAACGTCTCGCTCGTCTCCGTCGGCGCCGTCATCGGCGTCGGCGGGCTCGGCCAGCTCTTCACTGCCGGGTTCCAGCGCGACTACCCAGACCAGATCTTCGCGGGCATCATCACGATCCTCGTGCTCGCGTTCATCTTCGACCGCGTCATCGCCCTCATCGGAGTCGCCACCACCCCGTGGCTGCGCAGCGGCCGCGTCAAGGCGAAGCGTGCCTCGAAGCGCACCCCGAATGAGCGCACCGAGACCGCCATGCTCGACACCGTGATCGGCAAGGGGAACGTCTGATGTTCAACGAAATGCTGGCCTACTTCCTCGACCCGGCCAACTGGGTCGGCTCCGCGAGCATCCCAGCCCGCGTCGGCGAGCACCTCTGGTACTCGCTCCTCGCAGTTGCGCTCGCGGCGGTCGTCGCGTTCCCGCTCGGCCTCGTCATCGGTCACACGGGCAAGGGCACGACCTTCATCGTCGCCACCGCCAATGTGCTGCGCGCGCTGCCAAGCCTCGGTCTCATGACGCTGCTCGTGCTGCTCATGGGCCTTGGCCTGTTCCCGCCCGTCATCGCGCTTGTTGTGCTCGCCGTGCCGCCGCTCCTCGCGGGCGTCTACTCTGGCGTCGCCAACGTGAGCCGTTCCACCGTGGATGCTGCCCGCGCCATGGGCATGACCGAGTGGCAGATCGTCTGGCAGGTCGAGCTGCCCAACGCGATGCCGCTCATCGTCGCCGGCCTCCGAAGCGCCGTGCTGCAGGTCATCGCGACGGCGACGATCGCCGCCTACGTCAACCTCGGCGGACTCGGCCGCTACATCTTCGACGGGCTTGCCGTCACCGACTACGGGCGCGTGCTCGTCGGTGCCATCCTCGTGACGCTCCTGGCGCTGGTCGTCGACGGGCTCCTCGCGCTGCTCGGTCGGCTCGTCGTCCCGGGGCGCAAGAAGCGCGGCCCGAAGTCGTCAGGAAGCGCCGGCGCCGGCGCGGGCGCCGTCTCCGGTGCGACGGTCGCATCCACGAGCGTCGCCACAACAAGCGCCTAGCGCCCCGCGCGGCGCCGCACGTCGCGGAGCGCGATCGCTGCCTGAGAAGCCAACCTGGGCGAGGCCTCGGAGCGTTGCTTTCACAGGCAGTGACCGCGTGGGGCGGTGCATCCACGTGAAGGGCGGGAGTCGCGCTCATGCACACTCATCGCTGCCAGTGAAGTGGCCCTTCTGGATGTTCCGGAAGGGCCATTCGGCTGGCAGCGTTTGCGTTGGCTCGGGTCTTGGCGGCCATTTGGCTGGCAGTGATCGCGGGTGATTGCCGAGCCGGCCGGGAGCGGCCGCCTCGGCCGCTCCCGGCCGAACGGAACTCCGTCGGCCGCGTGGGGCGGTGTCGGCGGCGGGGCGCTGCCTCGGCGGTGGGCGCCTACTCGGCGGCGAGGATCTCGTCGACGGGGCGGTACTCGAGGCCGAGCGCCGTCGCGACTCCGCGGTTCGTGATGTGCCCACCGTGCACGTTGAGGCCGAGCGCGAGCGCGGGGTTCTCCTGCATGGCGCGCTTCCAGCCCTTGTCGGCGATGGCGGTCACGTAGGGCAGCGTCGCGTTCGTGAGTGCGCGCGTCGACGTCTCCGGGACGGCACCTGGCATGTTGGCGACGCAGTAGTAGATCGAGTTGTGCACAGGGAACGTGGGGTCGTCGTGCGTCGTCGGGTGGGAGCCTTCGAAGCATCCGCCCTGGTCGATGGCGATGTCGACGAGCACCGAGCCCTTCTTCATGCCCGCGACCATCTCGTCGGTGACGAGCTTCGGGGCAGCGGCGCCCGGGATGAGGACCGAACCGACGACGAGGTCGGCCTCGGCGAGCTGCGCCGCGATCTCGTACGCCGAGGAGGCACGCGTCTGCACCTTGCCCTGGAACTGCACCTCGAGTTCGCGGAGGCGGGGGATGTTGAGGTCGATGATCGTGACGTCAGCGCCCATGCCGACGGCGTTCGCGGCGGCGTGCTCACCGGCGACACCGCCGCCGATGACAACGACCTTGGCCTTCGGGGTACCTGGGACGCCGCCGAGCAGCGTGCCGCGCCCGCCGGCCGCCTTCATGAGGTGGTAGGCGCCGACCTGCGTCGCGAGGCGCCCGGCGACCTCGCTCATGGGGGTGAGCAGCGGCAGCGAGCGGTTCGGTAGCTGGACAGTCTCGTAGGCGATCGCCGTGGTGCCTGCGCTCGCGAGCGCTTCCGCCTGGGCGCGGTCCGCGGCGAGGTGCAGGTAGGTGAAGAGAACGAGGTCGGGGCGCATGTGGCGGTACTCGGCGGCGATGGGCTCCTTGACCTTGAGCAGCAGCTCGGCGCGCGACCACACCTCTTCGGCGGTGCTCAGGATGCTCGCACCCGCGTCTGCGTAGGACTCGTCGGTGGTGCCCGACCCGAGTCCGGCACCGGCCTCGATGAACACCTCGTGGCCGTGCCGCACGAGCTCGTGCACTCCGGCGGGCGTGATGGCGACGCGGTTCTCGTTGTTCTTGATCTCCGTCGGGATCCCGATGCGCATGATGACCTCTTTGTTCGTGCTTGTTCGGTGCGGTTCTTCCGAAATCATGCGCAGAAAGTGTTTCGAACAGGTTGAACGCCGCGGAATCCTCGGCGGGGGAGAGAGAATTGGTAGAAATTCGTGATCGGGAGGGATCAGCATGGCTGGAACGCCGAAGGAACTTCGGGATGCGGACGCGGTTGGTCTCGACAGCGTCGACCGTCAGCTCGTCGAGTTGCTGCAGGCCAACTCCCGGCAGTCGAACACGCAGCTCGCGAGCGCGGTCGGCATCGCGCAGTCGACCTGCATCGCGCGTGTGCGCTCGCTCGTGGATCGCGGCATCATCACGCGGTTTACGGTGGATGTGGGCTTGCCGCAGCTGGGTCTTGCGCTGCAGGCGCTCATCAGCGTCAACATCCGCTCGGGGCAGCGCCAGGAGCTCGCGCACTTCGCCGAGGAGATGCGTGCGCTGCCTGAGGTGGTGCAGATCTTCTTCCTCGGCGGCTCGGAGGACTTCATCGTGCACGTCGCCGTGCGCGACTCGAACGACGTGCGGGAGTTCGTGGTGGCGCACCTGTCGACGCACCCGGCGGTTGCGTCGACTCGCACGAGCATCGTCTTCGATCACCACCGCATTCGCTGACGGGCCGGGAGCTGCCCGCGCTGAGTTCAGGCGCAGACATCTGGGTTGCGCATGCTCGCCGCTGCTGTGGCCTGCGGAAACCCCAGGTCTGCAGCGCGCGGCCGATTTGCACCATCTCCTGTCCCGTGATCTAAGAACGCAGTAGCCCAAACAGCGACAACGTTCTTATTCTGTGTGCATGGAGCCAGTCGTGCAGCCGCAAGAAGACCTCGTCGCGACCCTCATCGTGCGCGGGAGGATTCGGGACGCGCGCGGTGTCTGGGGTCCAGGCGAGGTGTGGGCGGCGGGCCCGCGCATCGTCGCCGTGCACACGGGCGCCTCTCGATCCCCTGCGCCCGCTGGCGCTCGCCTCGTGGACGTGGGCGATTCCTACGTGCTGCCCGGTGTGGTGGACGCGCACGTGCACTCCCTCTCGCACGGTGGCGAGGGCATTGCCGCGTCGACGCGCGCCGCAGCGGCCGGCGGCGTGACGACGATCGTGGAGATGCCGTACGACGGCACTGGCCCGATCAACAGCCTCGACAAGCTCCGCGCCAAGCAGGACCTCGCCAACGACGAAGCGCACATCGACGTCGCGCTCCTCGGCACCCTCGCGCCCGGTGGTGGTTGGCGTGCTGCCGGCGATCTCGCCGAGGCGGGTGCTGTCGGCTTCAAGGTGTCCCTCTTCCACACGCACGAGACCCGCTTCCCTCGCATCAACGACCGCGAGCTGCTGAGCGTCATGGCCGCGGTGCGGGATGCGGGCCGCACGCTCTGCACACACGCCGAGAACAACGAGATCATCCAGTCGCTGCTGCAGGAGGAGCGCGCGGCCGGCAGCACCGACCCGCAGTCGCACTCCCGCTCGCGGCCGCCGGTGTCGGAGACGCTCGGCGTGCTGACCGCGCTCGAGGTCGCCGCGAACACCGGCGCGCGCCTGCACGTGTGCCACCTGTCGCTGCCCCGCAGCGTGGACCTGGTCGAGTGGTACCGCTCGCAGGGCGCCGATGTGACGCTCGAGACGTGCCCGCACTACCTGACCTTCACGGAGGATGACCTCGAGACGCAGCGGGGCCACCTCAAGATCAACCCGCCGCTGCGCGACGCCGCTGCACGGGAGGGGCTGTGGGAGCGCATCGGCCGCGGTGCCGTGAGCGTCGTCAGCTCCGACCACGCGCCGTGGTCTCGGGAGCTGAAGGAGCACGAGGTCATGCTCGACAACAGCTCCGGAGCGCCGGGCGTGCAGACGCTTGTCGCTGCGACCCTCGGCGGTGCGCTCCGCCGCGACTCGTCCGAGGGGCTGCTGTCGCAGGCGGTGGATGCGCTCACGATCGCCCCCGCGCGGCGGTACGGCCTCGAGGCGCGCAAGGGGTCGCTGGAGGTGGGCAAAGACGCCGACATCGTCGTGTTCACACCGGGGAACGCATCCATCGAGCTCGACCGGATGCTGTCGAACGCCGGATGGACCCCGTACGAGGGCATGTCGCCCGGTGGCAGCGTGACGCACACGTTCTCGCGCGGCGAGCTCGTGTACTCCGAGACGGCGGGCCTGCTCGCCAGCGCGGGCAGGGGAGAGGTGCTGGTCTGACCATGAGCGACATGCGACCGAAAGCGGACCCGAACGGACGGCCCATCTCCGGGGGAGTGGCCGTCTCCGGAGGCACGGGCGGTACAGGGGGCGCGGCGTACAAGTCGCTGCATCGCGGCCTCGAGATCCTGCAGCTCATCCAGGGGCGGGGGCGCCTCAAGATCTCCGAGATCAGCAGCGAGCTCGGCATGCCGCTGTCGACCGTGTACCGCTACGTGACGGTGCTCAGGGATGCGGGCTTCGCGATCGAGATCGACGGCTACCTGATGCCGTCGAGCCGCCTGGCGGAGAGTGACGACGCGTCTCCGCACCTCGTGCGTTACGCGGCCCCCGTGCTCCGGCGGCTTCGCGAGCTCACGGGGATGACCGCGATTCTCGCCGTGCGGGTGCACATCACCGCCGTGTGCCTCGAGGTGTCGTACGCGCATCCGCAGCACCGCATCCCGTTCGGGCGCGGCAAGGTGCGCAGCCTGTACGCGGGCGCGACGGCGTTGCCGCTGCTCGCGTACGCGCCGAAGAAGGTGGTGCGCGAGCTGCTCTCCGGTGGCCTGCGCGCGTACACGACGGCGACCATGAGCCCGGAGATGATCGAGCCGTACCTGCGCCAGGTGCGCGCGGAGGGGCACGCGGTCTCGTACGGGCAGATCACGCCTGGCATGGTCGGCATCGGCGTGCCAGTCTTCGCGGGTGGCCGCGCGCTGTGCTCCCTGTCTCTTGTCGGTGATGAGCGGCAGACTGGGGCACTGGATGAGCGGATCTCGCTCCTCAAGCAGGGGGCTGCAGAGCTCGCCGCGAAACTGCCATCGAACGTTGACCTCGAAGTCTGGAGCGACCAGAGTGCCTGAACCAGCCACGACCCCCGCGGACTCGTCGAACCTCATGGGTGGCCAGACACCGCCGCCGGCGTCCGCGCCCCTCCCGAGCCCGATCCTCGCCCGCGGCACGCAGCCCATCACAGCGCAGCGCGGTACGAGCCTCCGAGCGAAGAACTGGCGGGCCGAGGGCCTGCTGCGCATGTTCGAGAACGTGCTCGAGGTGGGCGAGAACGCTGCGGAGCTCATCGTGTACGCCTCGCTCGGGAAGGCGGCCCGCAACTGGGATGAGGCCTGCCGCATCGTGAACTCGCTGCTCGAGCTCGACGAGGCGGAGACGCTCATCCTGCAGACCGGTGCCGCGGTCGGCATCATGTCGACGAAGCGCGACTCGCCCATGGTGCTGTCCGCCGTCAACAACACGGTCGGCAACTGGGCGACCAGCGACCGCTTCTACGAGCGATACCGGGCCGGCCAGACCATCTGGGGTGGCCTGACCGCCGCCGCGTGGCAGTACATCGGACGGCAGGGCGTGCTCCAGGGCACGTACGAACTGCTGCGCGAGGTCCTGGTCCAGCACTATGACGCGCGGGCAGAGGGGCGGTGGATGCTGACGGCTGGCCTGGGCGGCATGGGGTCGGCTCAGCCGATTTCGGCGCGCATCCTCGGCCTCTCCTCGCTCACGGTCGAGATCGACCAGGTCAAGATCGACCGAGCGCGTGCGGTTGGCGGCATCGACGTGCTCGCGCCCTCGCTCGACGACGCCCTAGCGCTGATCGAGGCGGCACGTGCCGAGGGGATCCCAGCCGCTGTCGCGCTGCGCGCCAACGCGGCAGCCGTCTTCGACGAGCTCGCCTCGCGCGGGGTCACGCCCGACATCGTCACCGACCAGACCGCGGCGCACGACGCGCGCTACGGCTACGTGCCCCTCGAGTACACGCTCGACGAATGGGTCACCGCCCGCGAGACCGAGCCGGACCGCGTCGAGGCTCTGGCGCGCGCATCCATGGCCAAGCAGGTCGAGGCGATGCTCACGCTGCAGGAACGCGGCTCGATCGCGTTCGAGAACGGCAACAACCTGCGCGTGAAGGCGCTCGAGCATCTCGGCGAGAGCGAGACGGATCGCGTCAACCGCATCCCGGGCTTCATGGAGGCCTACCTGCGGCCGCTCTTCGCGCGGGGTATCGGCCCGTTCCGCTGGGTGTGCCTCTCCGGCGACGTCGAGGACCAGCTCACGATGGATGCGCTCGCGTCGTCCCTCTTCCCCGACCGCCCCGAGGTCGCCGAGTGGCTGGCGCTCGCCGGCGTGCACGTGCCGCAGCAGGGGCTTCCGGCGCGGTCGTGCTGGCTCGGGCACGGCGAGCGATCCAGGCTCGCGCAGGCCGCGAACGAGCTCGTCGCCGACGGCCGTCTCTCGGCCCCCGTGCTGTTCAGCCGCGACCACCTCGACTCGGCAGGCATGACGCATCCGCGCATCGGCACGGAGGGCATGCGCGACGGCTCAGACGGGGTCACCGACTGGCCGCTCCTCGACGCCATGCTGCTCTCGACGGCCGGCGCCGACCTCGTCGCCATCCACTCTGGTGGCGGCGGGTACACGGGGTGGATGCAGTCGGCGGGCGTCTCGATCGTCGCCGACGGCAAGCCGGAGACGCTCGAGCGCCTGCGCCTCGCACTCGATCTCGACACGGGCCTCGGCGTCATCCGGCACGCAGCCGCAGGCTACGAGGAGGCGAGCTCCGCCATCGAACGCGGAGGCGAGACCGGGGACGCGCCCATCGCGGCCCTCGGCCTGGCCGCGCGCGGCGCATCCGCCGGCTCCGTTGCATCTGCTGTCCCGGAATCCCAGGCATCCGCAGCAATCTCAGACCCAGACGAAGGGAACGCTCGTGCGTGAACTGACCCAGGAAGACGCCATCCACGGAGTGCTCGGGGGCGGTGTGCTCGCGTGCGGCGGTGGCGGGTGGAAGCATCACGGCGAGCTCATGGGGCGCATGGCGACTGAGCTGAACCGCCCTGTGCTGGCGAGCATCGACGAGCTGCCGGAAGACAGCTGGGTGGCGACGGTCACGGCCATCGGCGCCCCGGCCGCGAAGAACTGGGAGATCCGTCCGGTCGACTACGTGCACGCCCTGCAGGAACTCATCAAAGCCACGGATGTGCCCATCTCGGCCGTCATGACGGCCCAGAACGGCTACTCGACGACGCTCAACGGCTGGATCCAGTCGTCGGTGCTCGGCGTGAAGGTGCTCGATGTCGCGGGCGACGTGCGCGCGCACCCGACCGGCAAGCTCGGCTCGCTTGGCCTCGCCGAACGCGAGGGCTACGTCGCGACGCAGGTCGTGTCCGGCGGCAACCGCGCCATGCACGGTCATTTCCTCTCGGTGAACAAGGGCACGATCAACACGTGCGACGACGTGCTGCGCGACATCTCGGTCCGCACCGGCGGCTTCATCGCAGCGGCGCGCAACCCCGTGGAGCTCAGCTACGTGCGCGAGCACGCCGCCCACGGCTCGATCTCGCTTGCCCTCGACCTCGGCCGCGACATGGCTGCGGCGCTGAAGAAGCGCGGGGCCGCCAAGCACGAGGCGTTCGTGCAGGCCGTCGTCGAGCGCCTCGGCGGCACGGTCGTGTCACGCGGCCCCCTCGGGTTCGAGGTGCCGACCGATACGCACGGCGGCTGGGACCACGGCACGTTCCGCATCGGCGACTTCACGGTGCCGTACCTCAACGAGTACATGGCCATCGAGTCCGGCGGCGAGCGCATCGCGACCTACCCGGACACGATCATCATCCTCGACCCCAAGCTCGGCGAGGCCGTCGCGGTGAAAGACGCGTATGAGGGCGAGGAGGTTGTGCTCGTCTCGGTGCCGGCATCGGCGCTGCCGGTGTCGTCGTCGGCGATCGACGAGTCCGGGCTCGCCGAGATCGAACAGATCATGGGCATCGACTTCCTCAAGTACCGTGACTCTGGCCTGGTCGGTGGGACGGCCGGCTATGTCAGCTGACACCGCGGATGCGCTGCTCGGTGCCGTCGACCCGTCCAGGCTCCGGCCCGACCAGCAGCGGGTGCTTGCCGACCTGTCGGAGCTCGCGGGGCTCGTCGAGAGCGCCGAGCCAGGCTTCTCTCGGCGCGTATTCTCAGACGCCTATCGAGCTGGACGCGAGTGGGTACGCGACCGGATGCGCGCTGCTGGCCTCGACGCGCACATCGACCCTGCTGGCAACGTCGTCGGGGTGCTGCGTGGGGCGAGCTCGTCGCTGAAGCCGCTCATGACGGGCTCGCACACCGACACCGTGCACGCGGGCGGCCGTTACGACGGCATCGTGGGCGTGCTCGGCGGCATCGAGGTCGCGCGGCGGCTCCGCGAGGAGGGCATCACGCTCTCCCGCGACCTGTACGTGGTCGACTTCCTCGGCGAGGAGGCGAACTCGTTCGGCGTCTCCTGCATCGGATCGCGCTCGATCGCGGGCCTCCTGCTGCCGGAGCACCTCGAGCGCACGAACGGCGACTCGGCGCTGCGCCTCGGCGACGCCATGACGGGCTTCGGCCTCGACACGAGCGGCGCCCTCGGTCAGGCCTGGTCGCCTGGCTCGCTGCACGCCTACCTCGAGCTGCACATCGAGCAGGGCCCGCAGCTCGAGCGCAGCGGCAGGCAGATCGGCGTCGTCACGGCCATCGCCGGCATCGAGCGCCTCATGGCGGCATTCTCTGGCCGCGCCGACCATGCCGGAACCATGCCGATGCAGGGCAGGCAGGATGCGCTCATCGCCGCCGCCGAGGCGATCCTCACGATCGAACGCGAGGCGTGCGGGGCCCCCATCCACGGGGTCTCGACGACGGGCCGAATCGAGTCATCGCCTGGCTCCTTCAACATCGTTCCCGACGAGGCGCGGATCTGGGCCGAGATGCGCAGCGTCGATGCGTCGTGGCTGCACGGCGCGAAGCGTCGCGTCGCAGAGGACATCGCGGCGGGCGCCGCCCTTCGCGGCGTCGAGACGGCAATCGAATGGCTCAACGACCAGGACCCGGTCGCGGCTGACCCCGATGTGCAGCGCCTCCTCGGAGAATCCGCCGACGCGCTCGGCTACACGTGGGAGGCGGTGCCGTCCGGCGCGGGCCACGATGCAGCTCACCTCGCGCATCTCGGGCCCATGGGCATGATCTTCGTGCCGTCGGTCGGCGGGCGCAGCCACGTGCCGGAGGAGTTCACCGAGGCCGATGACATCGCGGTCGGCATCCACGTGCTCGCGACCGCGCTGGTCGCCGCCGACCGCAGCGAACGTCCCCTCGTCGCCAGCTGATCGCGGGCCCGGGCGCGAGCTCCGCATCCGCGCGCCCGCGACATCCGCGCGCCTGTCCCGTCTCGGGATGGAA
>JBQDTF010000001.1:426527-497806 GCA_052099095.1 Pseudoclavibacter sp. | reverse complement strand
AGTTCGCTTGGTTGCGGGAAGTTTTCCAGCACGAGGTGATTTCGCCAGCCTGAGTTGTACTGCTTCGTGTTCGGTGCGTTCCGTGGGTCGCCGTGTGCATCCACACCTTGGGGAGCGCGTTTTCTCGTCGTGAAAGGGGTCTCTTGGCTCGGGATGGAAAGTTCGCTTGGTTGCGGGAAGTTTTCCAGCACGAGGTGATTTCGCCAGCCTGAGTCGTACCGCTTCGTGGTCCAACCCATCCCGAAACGCGTACGTCGAGGCGGAGCCGCCAGGCGAAAGTCCAGGCGAAGCCCCCAGGCTGAGGGAGCGGACGCGTGCGCATCCGGCCACGAACAACTGACGCGAAGACGGGGAACCCATGGCAACGTTTGTGCTCATCCACGGTGGAGGCTCGTCGAGCTGGGACTGGCACCTGGTCGCGCCGAAGCTCGAGGAAGCCGGGCACCGCGCGATCGCCGTCGACCTGCCGATCGAGGAGGCTGGCCTGTCGCTCATCGACTACGCCGATTCGGTCTCGGCGCAGCTCGACGAGGCGCGTGGCGACAGCTCCGATGGTGACGGGCAGGGTGAGCAGCTCGTGATCGTCGGGCACTCGCTCGGGGGCTTCACCGCTGCACTCGTGGCGGAGCGTCTCGACGCGGATGGCCTCGTCTACGTCGCCGGCATGATCCCGAAGCCGGGGGAGACGATGCAGGAGTGGTGGGATGCGAGCGGCCACAGCGCGCTCGGCGTCGACTCCTCGGATGAGCTGGTCTTCTACAACCTGGTGCCGGACGACCTCGTGGTCGACGCGAAGGCGCACGTCCGTGAGGAGACGGGGTCGTGGATGGACGCGCCGTGGCCCGGCGTCGGACGGGAGACGCCGACGGGGTTCATCGCCGCGGAGGACGACCTGTTCTTCCCGCTCGAGTTCGCGAAGCAGCATGCCAGGGACCGCGCTGGAGTGGAGGCGCTTGTCGTCCCCGGCGGTCATTACGTGGCCATCGGGGCTCCGGATCCGCTCGCGAAGGCGCTTGTGGAGTTCGCTGACGGACTCTGACCGCGAGGCTGGGTACCCTCGAGGGATGCAGCAGCTCACCCAGGCCCAGATCCGGGACGCGTTCGTGAACGCCTCGCGCAAGGAGGTCAGCGACGTGACCTTGCCACCTGGATTCCATGAGGTCGACTGGGAGCGTCGCGACTACCTTGGGTGGACGGATCCGAAGCTGGGGCGTCGCGCGTACGCGGTGATCCCGGTCGACGGCGACCTCGTCGCGATCGTGTTCGAGCGGGCTCGCAAGCTCCCAACACGGCGGGCGATGTGCTCCTGGTGCGAGGACGTGACGCTGCCCAACGACGTCGTCTTCTACAGCGCGAAGCGCACGGGAGACGCTGGCCGTCGCGGCGACACCGTGGGGACGCTGGTGTGCGCCGAGTTCGAGTGCTCAGCCAACGTGCGTCGACTCCCCACGTCGGCCTACATCGGCTACGACAGGGATGCGGCGCGGGAGCAGCGCAAGGAGAACCTGCGGATGCGCACGGCGAGTTTCGCGCGCAACCTTCGCGACGGGGTCTGACGGCCAGCATCTCGGTCTCCGGGTCTCGATCCGGTGAATACCTTCTTCAGGAGGTGGCGAGTGTCGGTGGCATGCGCCATCGTGGTCTGACGACAGCCACTCAACGAGGAGCGACCTGTGAGCCACGACGCGAAGAACAGCGGAGCAGCACTCCGCGAGCCTGAACTCCCACCCGTTGCGGTCGAGGACCTCGACCCGAATGCGGAGAAGCCCAGATGGACTCCCGCGAAGGTCGCGATGTGGGTCGGGGTGGCTCTCCTCGGTGGGCTGGCCTGGACGATGCTCGCGATCGTCCGCGGTGAGACGGTCAACGCCATCTGGTTCGTGTTCGCCGCGGTCTGCACGTACTCGATCGCGTACCGCTTCTACTCGAAGCTCATTGAACGCAAGCTCACGCGGCCGGACGACCGCCGTGCGACGCCCGCCGAGTACAAGGCCAACGGCAAGGACTTCGTCCCCACCGACAGGCGTGTGCTCTACGGGCACCATTTCGCCGCCATCGCGGGCGCGGGTCCCCTCGTCGGTCCGGTGCTCGCGGCTCAGATGGGCTACCTGCCTGGCACTGTCTGGATCATCGTGGGGGTCGTCCTCGCGGGTGCAGTGCAGGACTACCTTGTGCTGTTCTTCTCGACGCGCCGCGGCGGCCGCTCGCTCGGGCAGATGGCCCGCGACGAGCTCGGCGTCATCGGCGGTGTCGCGGCGCAGATCGCGACGCTCGTCATCATGATCATCATCGTGGCCATCCTCGCGCTTGTCGTGGTCAACGCACTCGGAGAGAGCCCCTGGGGCGTCTTCAGCGTGTCCATGACGATCCCGATCGCCCTCTTCATGGGCCTCTACCTGCGCTACCTCCGCCCTGGCAAGATCACCGAGATCTCCATCATCGGGTTCGTGCTCCTCATGTTCGCGATCGTCGCGGGCGGTTGGATCGCCGACACCGAGTGGGGAACGCAGATCTTCACCCTCGACCGCACGACCATCGCGTGGGGCATCATCACCTACGGCTTCGTCGCCGCGATCCTCCCCGTCTGGCTCCTCCTCGCACCGCGGGACTACCTCTCGACGTTCATGAAGATCGGCGTCATCGTCATGCTCGCCGGCGCCATCGTCATCGTGCGCCCCGAGATCGAGGTGCCCGCCTTCAGCGAGTTCGCGGGTCGTGTCGATGGTCCCGTCTTCTCTGGCTCCCTCTTCCCGTTCCTCTTCGTGACGATCGCCTGCGGCGCGCTCTCCGGGTTCCATGCGCTCATCGCATCGGGGACCACCCCGAAGCTCGTCGAGAAGGAGAAGCAGACGCGCTTCATCGGCTATGGCGGCATGCTCATGGAGTCGTTCGTCGCGATCATGGCCCTCGTCGCCGCGCTCTCGATCGACCGCGGCATCTACTTCGCCATGAACTCCTCGGCCGCCGCGACCGGAGGCACCATCGAGGGGGCGGTCGCCTTCGTCAACTCGCTTGGCCTCACCGGCGTGAATCTGACCCCTGATGCGCTCTCGACGATGGCCTCGAACGTCGGGGAAGAGAGCATCGTGTCCCGCACCGGCGGCGCGCCGACACTCGCGGTCGGCCTCGCGCAGATCATGCAGCAGTTCATCGGAGGTGTCGGGATGATGAGCTTCTGGTACCACTTCGCGATCATGTTCGAAGCCCTCTTCATCCTCACGGCTGTGGACGCCGGAACCCGCGTCGCGCGCTTCATGCTGCAGGATGCGATCGGCAACTTCGTGCCGAAGTTCCGCGACCCCGACTGGCGCCTCGGTGCCTGGATCGCCACGGCCGTCATGGTCGCAGGCTGGGGTGCGATCCTCATCATGGGCGTCACTGATCCCTTGGGCGGCATCAATACGCTCTTCCCGCTGTTCGGTATCGCCAATCAGCTGCTCGCCGCCATCGCACTCGCCGTGTGTCTCACGATCGTCGCGAAGAAGGGCCTCTTCAAGTGGCTGTGGATCGTGGCGCTGCCGCTCGCCTTCGTCGCGGTTGTCACCATCACGGCGTCGGCGTTCAAGATCTTCTCGCCGGTTCCGGCGGTCGGCTACTGGGCGCAGAACGCGGCCTTCCGAGAGGCACTCGCGGCGGGTGAGACGAGCTTCGGCAATGCGAAGACCGTCGAGGCCATGGAAGCGGTGGTGCGCAACACGACCGTGCAGGGCTCGCTTTCGATCCTGTTCGTGACGCTGTCGATCATCGTGATCCTTGCCGCGCTCATCCGCACCTTCGCTGCCCTGCGCGGGGATCTCGGGCAGAGCACGGAGGACCCGGTGACGCCTTCGCGCCTCTACGCCCCCGCGGGATTCCTGCCCACGAAGCCCGAGCGAGACCTGCAGCGAGCGTGGGATGCCGTGCCGTCAGACAGGCTCCCGAACATCGTGAGGCATTGACGTGACGGCGAGCTCAGGATCTCGGCACCGGATGCGCTCGGCGGCGTTCGCCGTCGGGCGCGCCGCGCGGGCCGTCCGCTGGTACGTGACGTCGATGATGGGCGACAACGCATACGAGGTGTACGTCGCGCATCAGCGACGCGCGCATCCAGGGGCTGAGCCGATGGGTGAGCGAGCGTTCTGGCGCGACCGTGACGACGCGCAGGACCGGAACCAGCAGAGCCGCTGCTGTTGAGCCTGCGAGCTGCTGCGGAATCCGGTCGCGCCGACGGGTGCGCGCGAGTCGGCCCCGGGTCAGAGGCCCGCGACACCTTTCGCGGCGCGGTGCGCCGTCACGAGGCTCAGGATGACGCCCGTGAGCGTTGCGATGACGGCGAGCGCCAACGACACCAGGTACGGCGCGACGGTCCCGGCTGAGAGCACGGACACGACGGCGAAGACGATGCCGGCCCCCGCTCCCGTGTTCGCGGGCCGCAGCGCCGCCTCGTGCCCTGCCCGCCACGCGTCGTCTGACGCTCGAGTCGCCGCGGTCCGTAGACCCGCGTACCCCCAACGATCGAGGCGACCATCCGCTCCCCAGCGCACGGTGAGCATGCTCACGAGATTGCCGACGACGAGGATCACCGCCACCGCGATGGCAGCGGGGAAGCTCGGCGGCTGGAGTTCGATCACAGGAGTGAAGAGGTCGGCTCAGAGATGAGCGGCAGTGACGTCGGCAGGACTCGGGGGAGTCGTGCGCGAACGCCTATGCGCGCTTCTGCTCGTAGCCGCTCGTGTCGTCGTCTTCGTCGGCGTCATCATCGTCGAGGTACTCGGACCACTTCGAGAGGATGTCGTCGTTTGGTTCTTCCGTGGCTGGAGGAGTCGCCGGGTAGCTCGAGGAGCCACCGGAGAGTTCACGTGCCAGCGCGTCATAGTTCGTCTCATGTACGGAGTACTTGAGCTCACGGGCGACCTTGGTGTGCTTCGCCTTTTGACGGCCACGCCCCATGCGTAACCCCCTTATAAATCGGGCCGGGCAGGAATGGCCACCCGGTCGCAAGTCGTTAACGAAAATCTGACGCTCACATTACCACGGCAGGCGAGCTAATCTTCGGTGCGCCGACCCGGCCATGTCACTCGGCGTCCCTAGACTGAGCCCTACCGGACGGAAGCTCGTCGACCATCCGAGTGACCGCACAGGCGCGCACCAAGCGCCTCGACAGGAAGCCGGATGTGCTCGCCGTGAAGACCGACATCGACCTCGTGGTCATCGGCGCGGGCGTGCCTGGCGTGACGGTCGCTGCGACGCTCGCCGAGATGGGCCTGCGGCCGCTGCGGGATTTCGTCGTCTTCGACGCTGAACCTCAGCCAGGTGGGTCGTGGGGTCGTGGCTGGGATTTCCAGACGGTTGGGCACACGCCGCTCCTGACGGGGCCTCCCGGGCTGTCGGAGCTCGGCATCCGGCTCAGCGATCAGGATCCTGAGGCCATCGTCCGCGACATCATGCCGCCGCTCATGCGCCGCTACGAGGACGCCTACGACCTCTACGTCGCCCGCCCGGTGCGGGTGCTGCGCGTCGAGGCGATGCGTCGGTCCCCGCTGCTCACGGTGCACATCCAGGTGCGCGATCGTCCACCCCGGACGATCACGACGAGATACGTCATCAACGCGACGGGCGATTGGTCGTCGCCGTTTGTCCCCTGGTATCCGGGTGCGCTCGACTTCGCGGGCGAGCAGATCCCCTCCGCGCACGTCGAGTCGCTGGCGGGGTTCGCCGGCAAGCGGGTGCTCGTCGTGGGTGGCGGACGCTCCGCGGTCACGATCCTCCGCGAGCTGGAGCCGATCGCCGCGAGGACTGCCTGGTCGACGCGTCGCGAGCCCGACTTCCATGAACTTCCGCGCCTCACGCTGCCGTCGCGCACCGACTCTCGACAGCGGGAGATGGATGCGCGGCACGAGGCTGAGTTCGTTCGATTCGTGGAGCGCGGCGAGCGCCTTCCGAGCGAGGTGAGCGTCCGCGGCATTCCGCTCTCGCGGGGCACGCACGCCGCGATCAGGCGTGGGCTGCTCGTGTCGCGGGGACCGCTCTCGAGCATTCAGCCTGATGGCGTGACCCTGGCGAGCGGGGAGCGCTTCGAGGCCGATGTGATCATCTGGGCGACTGGAAGCCGCCCGACGATGCGCCACCTCGCGCCCCTGCAGCTGCGCGAGCAGGGTGGGATGGCACGCCTGCGAGATGGGTGGAGCCGCCGCGACAACCGAGTCGCGCTGCTCGGCTACGGCACCAATCGACGCAACCCCGTCGCGGCGCGTCTCGACGCAGAGCGACTTGCGGAGGGCGTGTTCGACCGTCTCGGCGAGACGCCGGCAGACGTCAAGTAGGCCCCGAGCGCGTCGACCGCCTCCACCTCTGTCGGACCTCTCGAGCAGCCCCAACCCGCCTTACCGCGAGCGTGCGCCGGATGCGCCTCGGGGGCCCGGCGGGCGCGTCAGCGCGAGGTTCCGCAGGACCTGCCGCGGCGACCCCGCACCTCTGGCGGGCCTAGGCGCGGTGCGGTGAGGACAGCACCGAGGTGACGACGGGGCGCGTTGCGAGCAGCGCAAGCCAGACAGCACCGAACCCGAGTGCGAAGCAGAGCGCCATCGTGAGCATCGCGAGCGGGGCCACGATCAGCGTCGCGCCGACGATGGGCAGGATGAGCGCCACAGCGGCTCCCGCTCCGCCGAGCGCGGCGAGCAGCAGCGGCGCCCAGACCTGTGCCCGCTGCGCCTTCTCGAAGACTCTGCGGGGCATGCCCGCGCGATCGAGCGCGATGAGCAGCTTGCGCTCGTCGAGGATCGCGGCGGCCTGCGAGACGCCGACGGTGCACGCCAGCATGAGGAATGCGATGAACAGCGTCAGGAAGACGCCGGTGCGCAGGTCCGTCATGACGGTGAGGTCCTCCGCAGAGACTCCCTCGGTACCGCCGACCATGTCGAGCAGCGCGAGCCCGCTGCCGCCGATGACGGCGACGAACGCGATCATCGCGATGCCGGACACGCTGCGCCACGCGACGCCGGGGGCTTCAGCGAGACGGCGCCCGGCGATGAGGCGAGCTGGTGTCTTCGCGCGCTTCGCCATCTGCCTGCCCATGAGCCCGACGAGCGGGCCACCCGCGAGGTTGAGCGCGAGCATCCCGACCGCGAACGGCACGAAGAGGGCGAGCGCGATACCCACGATCCCGAGCGCCGTCACGAGTCCCTGGGCCATGCTGATCAGACCGAGGGCGACGAGGAGCGCGACACCCCCGCCGGCCAGCGCGAACCACTTGACGCGTGGCGCCTTGTCGCGCTTGCGCACCCCGAGCGGAGTGACGCGCACCGCGGCGAGTCCCGCGAACGAGCTCGCCGCGGCAAGCACCGCGATGCCGGCCGAGGTCGCGGCGAGGATGGGGAACCCGACCCACATGGAGGCGGCGCCGATGGGCCCGCCGTAGAAGGGGAGGAGCCCCACGAGGGGCAGCAGAGCTGCGTACAGGACCGCCCCACCGAGGATGCCGACGATGGCGATGGATGTCGCCTCGGCGACCGCGAGCATCGTGACGACGGGTGTGGATGCGCCGAGCAGCCGGAGCGTCGCGAGTCGATCGTCACGGCGTCTGGCGGAGAGGCGCGCGGCCGCAACACCGAGCGTGAGCAGCGGGACCGCGAGCAGGGTGAGGGCGAACACGGCGAAGAGGCCATGCGACTGCATGCCAGGGGGTGGGCTGAAGAGCATCATCGTGCCGCCGACGACCACCAGCGTCAGCGCCGTCACGACGGCGAACGCGACGGCGGGGAGGGCGACTGCCGCGATGCCGACCGTGTCAGGGCGGGCGAGCATTCCGAGGATCGTGAGCAGCGGGATGCGCCCGGTTCCGCGGGACGCCGGATCGAGGGTGAGCGGGGTCGAGGGCGCGGGCGCGATGAGCTTCGCGCCAGCGGAAGGGCCGATGTCGGCGGTCGCGTCGAGGTCGCCTGCCTCCTGCCTGAAGCTCATGCGCGGGCCGCCGTGTCCTCGAGGATGCGGCCGTCGCGCATCCGCACCGTGCGGTCGCAGCGAGCGGCGACCTCGGGGTCGTGCGTCACGACGACGAGGCTGCGCCCGGCACGTGCGGTCGCTGCGAGCAGGGCCGTCATGACGTCGGAGCTCGTCGCCGAATCGAGGGCACCCGTGGGCTCGTCAGCGAACACGATGCGGGCGCCGGTGACCTGCGCTCGGGCGATCGCCACACGTTGCGCCTGGCCGCCAGACAGCTCGCCGATGCGGCGAGCCTCCATGCCGCCGAGGCCCATGGCCGCGAGCCACTGCGCCGCGGCCTGCTCGGCGCGCTTCCGATCGACACCGCACAGCATCGCGGCGATGGCGACGTTCTCGAGGGCGGTGAGCTCCGGGAGGAGCATCCCCTCCTGGAACACGAACCCGAACTCGGTGCGACGCAGGTCGGTGCGCACTGCATCCGACATGCCTGTGATCTCGCGGCTGCTCCCGTCGCCGTGCAGTTCGATGCGGCCCGAGTCGGGCGTGATGATGCCAGCCAGGCTGTGGAGCAGCGTCGTCTTCCCGGAACCGGATGCGCCCATGATCGCGAGCGCCTCACCCGCTCTGACCGCGATGCTGACGCCGGCGAGCGCCGTCGTCGCACCGTACGTCTTCGTGAGGGCATGGGCCGCGAGCACCGTGCCGGGCTCCGGCGACCCGGCGGGGGTCAGGCCGGTGACCCGTTGCGGCGCGTGCCCGAGCACGCCGGCCCCCTGCTGGGGCTGCTGCGCCTGCCAGTGGTGCTGATCCGGCTGCGCGAACGCCGCCCGCCCCGCATCCGGGGCCCGCCCTGCTGATGTCTGGAAGCCTGAGTGAGAAGTCATGCCTCCACGGTGCCCCTCGAGGTGCGCGCGCCTCGACCGCCTGCGGGTGCATCCGCCCCCTCCTCTGGGAGGGCATTGCGCGCCGCACGTCATCCGTCAGGATGACCAGGAGCTGCGGGCGACCTGCAGCAGGAGCCGCTACCAGCCGAGGAGGGCGAGCCCCAGACCCTCGCCGAGCAACTGGCCGAGCGTCACGCCGATGAGCGCCGCGAGCACGCCCCAGAGCATCTGCACGACCACGATCATCGCGGTCTTGCCAATGTGGCGCGCGCTCAGTGCGTTGGCCGCGTCGAGCATGACGGAACTCCACGAGCTCATTCCTCCGCAGAAGCCCGAGATGACGATCATCGAGGCGACGGTCGGGAGCGGCAGCAGTCCCGCCGCGAAACCCGCGACAAGCGACGCGACGACGTTGACGATCATGAGGCGCCACTCCGGTCCGAGACGGCGGCGCTCTGCCGTCGCGGGTGGTGGGACCGGGACGCGCGCGGCGCCTGCCGACACCGGTTCGCGCATTCGCGGCCAGCCCTCGACGGCGACGTAGCGGACGCAGGCTCCGATGCCACCCGCGATCGCGACGGCGAGGATCATGAGGATGTTCATCAGCGCGCACCGCTCGTTGGGGTCACGCCGTCATGGCCGAACAGGTCGTCACCCGGAGCGTAGGGATCCCGGAAGGGCGCCATCCCCGGCCCGGGGTCTGGTGAATCCCCTCGAGGAAGGGCAGCTGCTGGGGGAGGCGAGATGCGCCGTCCGATGGCCTTCCCGAGGAAGACGGCGGCGATGCCGCCGATCGTGCCGACAGCAAACGCAGTGAAGGCCCAGGCCGAGGTGGAGAAGACGAGCGCAAGCGCGAGGGCGATGAGCGAGAACGTCGTGAAGCCACCGCAGAAGCCGGGGCCGAGGGCGGCACGCCAGGCGGCGCGGTGGGGAGGCCAGTGCGCGCCGGCGACGATGCCGAGCGCGAGCGAGCCAGCGAGGTTGGCGATGAGCGCCGCCATGATGTCGGAGTCGAGGACGTGCACGCTCCCGGCCGAGAACTCGAGCAGGCTCGCCGACTCCTGGGATCTCGTGGCGGTCGCCACGAGGGAGCCGAGCCAGAGTCGCGCGAGAGTGCCCACGGCGCCGCCGAGGAACACGGCAAGGAGAAGGCGGGCTGGCGTTCGCACGCCGCAACGGTACTCCCGTGCTCAGGGTTCCGCCAGCGGGGTGCCGCTGACCAACTTCAGTGCGAATCGACGCATTCTGGCCCCGGAAGGCGCTCGTTGACCCGAATTCGCACTGAAATTGGACAGGGAACTGGGGAAGGGGCCCGGGGAGTTCGCGGAGTTCCAGGAGCCGCTGCCGAGTCGGGGCGATGTCTGGGGCCAAGTCCTCGGCGCTGCTTCCGCGCTGCCGACGCGCATCTCAGCAGCGTGCCCTGGGCAACTTCGGTGCTAAACGGCGGCGCGCTGCCGCCAAACCGACGCTCGAGGTCGAGGTATCACCGAGTTCGGCTGGGGAAGGCTGGAATGGGGTTGGGCCGGGCTGGGCTGGGGTGGCTGGGCAGTCGACGTCGGCCAAGGTGCGTGTGAGACGTGGATGTAGTGGCGGGGTAGTCCGGTCACGTGACGAAGGGCCGCTCCCCTGGTTGGGAGCAGCCCTTCGGTCGTGCGCTGTGCCTGATCGGTCGGGATGAAAACTAGGCCCCGGGCGGGTCCTTCGCATCGCGGGAGCCGAGGGCATGCGAGATGCGCTCGCGGACTCGCTCGAGTTCCTGATCGAGGAACGTCACGATCCCTGGAGAGAGACGCTGCTCGCTCTGCGCGGCCCGCAGCTCCTGCCTGAGCTCATGCCGGAACCTGTTGAGCACGAGGTCGGCCTGCGACATCGCCTCGAGCTGCGCGCGTCCGGCCTCTCGCTGCGGGTTGCTGGCGTTACCCGCAGCATCCCCGGCTCCAGGCGCCGCGTCGTGCGGGGCGTCGGCTTCGCCCTTGCCGCTGTTCCAGACGTGCGAGCTGCTCGCTGACGCCCATGAGTCGTATCTGCCGTGGGTGCGGTGCTCGGAGCTCGAACCTGCTGGAGCCTCGGGAGGCTGAGGCGCCTCTGGGGTCTGAGGTGCGGTTGGTGCCTGCGGTGGGTCCTGAGGTCGCGGCTCACCGGAGTCCGTCGTCCCGCCGCCGAACCCCGGCGGGGCGAACCCGGGCGGCGTCGTACCAGGCGTGGAGATGGGGGCTTCGCGCGGCTCGTTCCAGCCCTTCGCTGCTCCGGCGAAGAAGCCGCGGGCGGATGCTGCTCCCGCGGCACCCGCGCTCGCGGCCTTCTCGAACCCGGCTCGTGCGTCCGGGCCGAGCTCTTGCGCGAGCCTGGCGAATTCTGCTCGCAGCTCCTCACGTGCGCTCGTGAGCCCATGCCGCACGTCGGCGGCGAGGCGGCGGACCGAGGAATCGACGTCCTGCTCGATCGAGGCGAGCTCTTCGCGCCGCGAGTCGAGCTCGCGCCGACCGGCCTCGGTGATGCGGTAGACGCTCTTGCGGCCGTCGTTGTGCTTGGTGACGAGCCCTTCCTCCTCGAGCTTCGCGAGGCGGGGGTAGATGGTGCCTGCGCTCGGCGAGTACGTGCCGTCGAAGCGCTCGGAGAGCGCCTGGATGAGCTCGTAGCCGTGGCGCGGCTGGTCCTCGAGGAGGCTCAGCAGATAGAGACGAAGGTGTCCGTGGGCGAAGACTGGCGGGGTCACTCGGTGCCTCCCGGCTTGGTGGTGTCGGCTTCGGTCTCGCTGCTTGCGTCGACCTCGATGCTTCCGCCGGGTTCCGCGTCGGCTCCCGTCGTGTCCTGGCTCGGCGCGCTCTCGTCGGTCGCTGGGTCGCCGTCGGGGACCGGGCAGGTGACGAGTCTCGCGTCGATGCGCTCGTCGAAGTCCGCTGGGGCGTCGCCGGCCCGCGGCGTGCGAGCTGAGAGCATGACGGAGACTCGGCCGGTGACGGTGCTGATGCGCACGTCGGTGACCTCGCCTTCCTTGGCCTCGGAGCGGTAGGTGGTTCCGCGGAGCGGCTCGAGGTGCAGGCCGTCGAGCTGCACGGAGGAGCCGACGGTGGAGACCTGGTAGCTGGGCTGCGTGCCCCCGGGGAGGCGGACGGTCGTGGATCCGCTGACGGACTTGTTCGCGATGAGGCTCGGCGAACCGGACGTGACGTCGACGATCGTGGCTCCTGAGACGGTGCTGCCGTCGAAGCTCACGAGCGGGCCGGTGGCTGTGACGTCACCGGACGCGGTCTTGACGACGGCTTTTCCGGCGTGGCCGCGCACGCTGATCTCTCCGCCGATCGAGTTGAGGTGCAGTTCACCCCGGGTCGCGTCGAGGAACTGCTCGCCGCCGACCGTGTTGATGTCGATGCGCCCGTTGATGCCCGCGACGAGCACCTCGGAGCTGACGCCCAGGACGTCGACGCTGACGCTGGCGGGAACGAGCACGCTGACCACGACCGATGGCTGGTTCCAGATGGTCTTCGCGGAGGTCTGCACGTCGGTCCACGAGAGCTGAGGGTGGTCGATGAGGAGCTGGTCGCCGTCGATGGCGATCTTCAGGTCGCGCCCCGTGATGCCCGACACCTCGATGCGGGTGCTCGGTTCGTTGTGCGCGAGGACGCTGATCGCGCCGCCCGCGAGTCTCGCGCGAACGCTGCGGACGGTCTGCACGTCGATGACGCGGGGCCCATCCACGATCCACTGTTCAATAGCCACTGCTGCTCCTCGGAAGGGATGTTCATGATTCGCGCTCAGCGTGGAGCCGAGCGACTTCGAGTCAAGTTATATCGCGAGTCTGGGTGTTCGCGCTATATCGCGACTCTGGTGGTGGTGGCCGAGGGCGAATCGGCAGGTGCGACATACTGGGGCGGTCCGGCAGCCGCTGGCGGATGCACCACAGAGGGAGTGCGACATCATCACGCAGGACTTCACATGGGTGTCGACGTTCGTCGCCCTCATCTTCGGGGCGGGACTCGCCTGGGCGGCTGTCCTCCGCACGCGGGCGGAGCCCCGGCGCCTGAGCAACGGCGTGTGGATCGTGGCCGCCGTCGTGGTGCTGGTCGGCGCCGTCTCGAGCTTTGACGGGCAGGTTGCGGGTCTCGTCACCACGCTCACCTGGCTGCCGCTCGTGCTGTCCCCGGTTCTGCTGCTCGCGCTGATCGTGATGCTCTTCGTCAACGGTGCGCGGATGCTGCGGCGCGAGGGTCGCTCGCTCGGCAACCTGCTCTCGCTCGTGGTCGGGGTCCTTCTGACCGCCTTCGCGGCACTCCCGTTCGTGGCGATCCTCGTTCAGAGCGACCTCTTCCTCGCCGTGGCTCTCTTCCTCGCGTTGGGTGCGGCCTACCTCGGGGCGGCCTTCGTGCTGTTCCTCGCCTACTCGTGGCTCTACTCGCGTCTCGTCCGCGGCGCTGTCGGATCCTGGGTCGTCGTGCTCGGCTCCGGCCTCTCTGGTGGCCGACGCGTGCCGCCGCTGCTCGCCTCACGCATCCGCGCGGGTCTCGAGGCCGCGCATCGTGTGGGGGCAAGCGTCGTCGTCATGTCGGGTGGTCAGGGGAACGACGAAGCGCTCGCTGAGGGACGCGCGATGCGCGAGTGGGCGCTCGACCCGGCCAACACGCGCGAGGGCGGGGACGTCGGGCCGCTGACGGTCGGGGCGGCAGAGCCGCGCATCCTGAGCGAGGAGGAGTCCGTGAACACGGAGGAGAACCTGCGCTTCACGCGGGCGATCCTCGAGCGAGAAGGCATCGCCGGTCCCGGCATCATCGCCACGAGCAACTACCACGCGATGCGAGCCGCGATGCTTGCTCGCGAGCTCGGCATCGACGCGCAGGCTGTGCAGGCGCCCGTCGCCCGCTACTACTGGCCGAGCGCCATCCTCCGCGAGTTCGCGGCGATCCTGCGTCGGTACTGGCTGCTCAATCTCGTCGCGGGGCTGCTGCTCGCCGTTCCGCTGCCAGCCCTCGGGCTCTGGATCGCGCTCAGCACGAGCTGAGGCGCCGAACGCGGGAGGCGCTTCCCTGATCACTGATTCGGGGAGTGCTCAGCGGGGTTTCGGCCGCTGTCGAAGGTGCGTGCAAGACTGACGGCGTGCACAAACTCGCTGAGATGAGCTTGAGAAACCGCGCGCTGATCGCCCTTGTGACGCTCTCCGTGCTCCTCTTCGGCGGTCTGTCGATGACCTCGCTCAAGCAGGAGCTGATCCCGTCGGTCTCCCTGCCCATCGTCTCGGTCGTCACGACCTACCCCGGAGCGTCTCCGGAGATCGTCGACGAAGACGTCTCGCGCCTCGTCGAGACCTCGTTGCAAGGCCTCCAGGGGCTGTCATCGACACAGGTCACGTCGAGCGCGAACCTCTCCTCGGTGACCGTCGAGTTCGAGTACGGGACCGACACGGTCTACGCCGAGCAGCGCATCCAGCAGGCCCTCAACCGCATCGAGAGCCAGCTGCCGGAAGGTACGGAGACGACCGTGCTGAGCGGGTCGATCGACGACTTCCCGGTCATCCAGATCGCGGCGACGGGTGGCACGAACGCCGAAGAGCTCGCCGCGAGTCTCGAGAGCTCGACCGTCCCCGGCCTCACCGAACTCGACGGCGTGCGCGAGGCGGCGGTCAGCGGTGCACCGGTCTCTCGCATCGAGATCACGCCAGACCAGGCTGCGCTCGCAGGGGCGGGCGCCAGCATCCAGAACATCAGGGACACGCTCGACGCTGCCGGCACGCTCATCCCGATCGGGCAGATCACCGAGGGCGACGACGCCCTCACGGTGCAGGCCGGCACGCTCCTCGACAACGTCGATGCGATCGCCGCGCTTCCACTGAGCGGCGCGACACCGCCCACGACGACCCTCGGTGACGTCGCCACGCTCCAGCTCGGGCCGGAGCCCGCGACCTCCATCTCCCGCGTCAACGGCGAAGACGCGCTCACCGTGTCCGTCACGAAGCTCGCGAACGCCAACACCGTCGAGGTGTCGCAGGCCGTTCGGGATGCGCTGCCAGCGCTCCAGGCCTCGATCGGCGGGGGAGCGACCCTCCAGATCGTCTTCGACCAGGCGCCGTTCATCCAGCAGTCCATCGACACGCTCGTCGTCGAAGGCCTCCTGGGCCTCGTGTTCGCGGTCATCGTCATCTTCGTGTTCCTGCTGTCGTTCCGCGCGACGCTCGTCACCGCGATCTCGATCCCCACCTCCCTGCTCGTGACGTTCATCGGCCTGCAAGCCGCCGAGTACTCGCTCAACATCCTCACGCTCGGCGCCCTCACGATCGCGATCGGACGAGTCGTCGACGACTCCATCGTGGTCATCGAGAACATCAAACGGCACATGTCCATGCACCCGGGCGCGAGTCTGCGCGGCACCGAGCGGGTGCGAGTCATCTCGGAAGCCGTCCGCGAGGTGGCGACCGCAGTCACGAGCGCCACCATCGCGACCGTTGCGGTCTACCTCCCCATCGCGTTCGTCGGCGACATCTCCGGCGAGCTCTTCAGGCCCTTCGCCCTCACCAGCGTCATCGCGCTCCTCGCCTCTCTGCTCGTGTCTCTCACGATCGTGCCCGTGCTCGCGTACTGGATGCTCGGCGGCAGGCACTTGAAGCGCAAGGCGCGCGTCGGCACGGCGGAGACCTGGTCAGCAGACGGTGACCCGTCAGCGCCCGTCGAATTCCCGCAGGAGCGGGCAGCAGTCCTCGCGAACGACGCGGCACCGGCAACTGGGGATGTCGCCGTGCAGGAATCTGCGACCGCGCCAGGCGGCACAGAACTGCCCGTCGAGCCCGTCCGTGTGCGGCCGCGCCGCGAACGCGCTCAGCGCGACGCCGGACGCTTCGCGCCGCTCGGGCTGCGCAGCGACGATGAAGAACTCCACCCGCGCCGTGCGCTCCGCCGCCAGGCCGAGCAGGAGGCCGCTGTGGCGGGCCGCGGCGAGAACGGGCCAGACTCCGAGCTGGCAGGAGCAGGCGAGGAGTCGAGCTGGCTGCAGCGCGGCTACGAGCCAGTGCTCGGCTGGACCCTGCGCCGACCCTTCATCACGCTCGGGGCGGCGCTGCTCATCCTCATCCTCACCGGCGCCCTCGCGCCGCTCATGAAGACGAACTTCCTCGGCAACACGGGCAGCAACAGCTTCACGGTGACGCAGTCGCTTGAACCGAACCTCACGCTTGCCGCCTCGGGCGAGGCCGCCTCGCAGGTCGAGGACATCATCCGCGCCAAGGAAGGCGTCGAGACCGTGCAGCTCACGATCGGCGGAGGTGGAGCAGCGTCGCTGTTCACCGGCGGCGGCTCATCGCGTGCGAGCTTCTCCGTGACCACGTCGACCGACGCGGACTCCGACGCCATCCAGGCCGAGCTCCGCGAGGAGCTCGACGCCCTCCCAGAGGAATCCGGCGAGATCTCCGTCGGAGGCGGTGGAAGCGCCGGCTTCTCGAGCGCGATCAGCGTCGACCTCACCGCGCCAGACGCAGCGACGCTCCGCGAAGCCAGCGACCAGGTCGTGGCGGTCCTCGCCGGTGTCGAGCAGCTCGGCGAAGTCACGAGCGACCTCGACGAGACGCGTCCGTTCGTGGAGATGGACATCGATCAGGCTACGGCCGCCCAGTACGGTCTCAGCCAGACCGCTATCGGTGCCATCGTCGCGCAGCAGCTGCAGCCGACCCCGGTCGGTTCGCTGACGGTCGACGGCTCGAGCGTGCAGGTCGTCCTCCTCGGTGCAGAACCACCCGCGAACATCGACGCGCTTCGCGCCACGAGCATCCCGACCGCCCTCGGCCCCGTTCCGCTCACCTCCCTCGCCACGGTCGAGATCGTCGACGGCCCCGTCTCGATCTCCTCAGAGCGAGGCGTTCCGCTCGCATCCGTCACCGTCGTACCGACCGATGACAACCTCAGCTCGGCAAACGCGCTCATCACCGAGCAACTCGACTCGATCACCCTGCCAGAAGGGGCTACTGCTGTGCTCGGTGGTGTGAGCTCAGACCAGGCGGCCGCCTTCCAGCAGCTCGGACTCGCGCTCCTTGCAGCGATCCTGATCGTCTACATCGTCATGGTGGCCACCTTCAAGAGCCTCCTCCAGCCGCTGCTGCTCCTCGTGTCCGTGCCCTTCGCGGCGACCGGTGCGATTCTGCTGCAGCTTGCGAGCGGAGTTCCGCTCGGAGTCGCGTCCCTCATCGGAGTCCTCATGCTGATCGGAGTCGTCGTCACGAACGCCATCGTGCTCATCGACCTCGTCAACCAGTTCAGGGAGCGCGGTCTCGCTGTTCGCGAAGCGATCATCGCCGGAGGCGCCCGACGCGTCCGCCCCATCGTCATGACCGCGCTCGCCACGATGCTCGCGCTCACTCCGATGGCACTCGGCATCACTGGCCACGGCGGCTTCATCTCGCAGCCGCTCGCGCTCGTGGTCATCGGCGGCCTGCTCTCCTCCACGGTCCTGACCCTGCTGGTCCTGCCCGCGCTCTACACGGTCGTGGAAGGACCCCTCGAGCGTCGGCGGGCCCAGCGCGAAGCCCGCATCGATGAGGAGCTCGCCGCCGCTCAGGTTGCCTGAGGTCCGAGCGTCTGAGCAGGTCCGGACTCAGCTCAGCGGGATCACCGGCTACCGCCGGACGGGACTGCGCCAGCGCCCGTCGCTGCCCCGCTTGAAGCTGAGCACGGCCGCCTGCAGGCAGAGCGCCGCGTCGAGCCAGCGCAGCACCGGCAGGAGCGCGGCCCACTTCAGGAAGGCGCCGCGTCGTGAGATGCAGATGGCGACGACGGTCAGCGCCAGGTCAGCGACGAAGAAGGCGATGAGGAGAAGAAGCGCGGGGAAGCGCACGGCCAGGTCTTCGAACGAATCCGCGGCGACCACTTCGGGGAGACCGATCACGAACGAGGCCAGGACGAGCACTGGGGTGAGCGTGATGAGCAGCGAGCTGAGCGTGATCTCCACGACGGAGAACGCGGCCAGGGTCCCGAACCGGGCCTGCATTCTCGAATGCCGCCGCAGTGTCTGCCAGAACCCCAGGTTCCAGCGGCGCACCTGCGCGACGTAGCTGCGGATCGTGTCAGGATCCTGCGTGAAGGCCGTGGCGACTCGAGGATCGAACGCGATGCGTCCGAGCCGCTTCGCGTGCACTTCGAAGGTCATGTTGTAGTCCTCGATGACAAGTCCGGGCGCTGCGATGTCGACATGCTGGAGGATGCGGGTGCGGTAGAGCGAGGCAAAGCCAGGCACGATCATGACCGCGTTCGCAAAGCTGGCTGCCTGACCGAACTTCAGCAGGTACTGCATGACGACGTACATGCGGTCACGGTGGGTGATGAGCAGCTCGCCGAGCCGAGATGTCGGGCCTGGGAAGAGCGAGGTGCGAGCCGTTCCGGCCACGGCGACGACATCGTCGTCAGCGAACAGCGGCAGTGCGTAGTCGAGGTAGTCCGGCGCGAGCACCGTGTCCGCGTCGAGCAGCAGTAGGACCTCGTACCGGTCCGCGAGCCTGAACCAGGTGATGGCGAACTCGAGCGCACCAGCCTTCCCGCGATTCGGCGAGACGTCCACGACGTTCGCGCCCTCAGCTCTTGCGAGGGCCGAGGTCGCGTCCTTCGACCCGTCGGATGCGACGTACACGTTCGCGAGGGGAACGTGGCTCCCCGCGGAGCGCACCGTGCGCTGGATGCCGCTCTCCTCGTTGTGCGCCGCGATGAGGATCGCCACATCATGAGCTCGCGGGATCCGCACGTGGGGATTGGACGTGAGCTCCTGCACACTGCTGCGGCGTTCCCGCAGCGCGCGGACCGCGGACGTCGCAGTCCAGAAGGAGGCATTCGCGCCGACGAACAGGAACAGGATCAGCGCCGCGAGCAGGAGGGCTTCGTTCGGCACAGGCTGAATCCTAGCAACGGATGCGTCTCAGTGTGGAACTGGTCAGTCACTTGACCGGTGGTGGGGAGTTCTCTCCAGCTGTATGCGGCACCATGGAAAATCGCCCGTCTTTGGCCGATCTTGTTGGCCTATCGGGCCAGAAAGTCCCCAAATGCAGGGTCTTCCCTGGGGTGCCCTACGCTCTCGCGGTCCGCGGAGGAAGAACACGCGGTACTCTCGAACTCAGATCTGAGTGGATGCCAGGGGGTTGGCTGCTCGGTTATTCTCTGTTTACTTCGTCGCTGGGGGGCGTCAATTGTCGCGCGTTCAATCATTGCTCAGGGAACCAAAATCCGAGGCGCTGGGTCGAGACTTCGACATCGCCATCGTCGGGCTCGGCTACGTCGGACTCCCGACGGCGCTCGCCTTCTGTGCGGCCGGCTCGCGAGTGCTCGGCATCGATATCAATGAGGGAAGGCTCGATGCCATCCGCTCCGGTCACGTCGACCTCGTGGAGAGTGACCGGCGCCGGCTCGCGACGGCGGACAGCAGGGGGAGTCACTGGAAGATCTCCTCTGATATCACGCTGCTCTCCCGTGCCCGCGCGATCATCGTGTGCGTGCCCACGCCCATCGACGCGCACGCTGTTCCCGATCTGCGGGCACTCAGGGGAGCCTGCGCCACGGTGCTCGATGCGGTGACGCCAGGTCAGCTGCTCATGCTCACCTCGACGTCGTACGTCGGCTGCACGCGGGACCTCATCGTCGAACCGCTCCTCGCTCGCGGCCTGCGGCCTGGCATCGACGTCCATGTCGCCTTCAGCCCAGAGCGCATCAACCCTGCTGATGAAGCGTTTGGCCACGAAGAGGTTCCTCGAGTCGTAGGTGGCTCGACGCCCGGTTGCGCAGCGGAAGCGGCAGCGATGCTCGGCCGGTACGTCGATTCCACCCACGTCGTCGACACGCTCGAGATCGCGGAAGCGTCGAAGCTGCTGGAGAACTCGTTCCGCGCCGTGAACATCGCCTTCATCAACGAGTTCGCCAGCGTCTGTCGAGAGCTGGGTGTGCCGGTGACCGACGTCATCGATGCGGCTGCGACCAAGCCATACGGGTTCATGCCGTTCCGTCCCGGGCCCGGCGTGGGCGGGCACTGCATTCCGTGCGACCCGCACTACCTGCTCTGGCAGCTGCGCGCGGATCGAATAGCCGCGCCGATTCTCGATCAGGCGATGACCGGGCTCGCGCATCGCCCACAGCATGTGGCCTCACGGGTCAACGCGATGCTCGCTGAAGCTGGAATCGTTCCGAGCGGTGCACGAGTCGTTGTGCTCGGTGTCGCCTACAAGCCGAACGTGGCGGACGTCCGAGAGTCGACGGCGATCGACATCATCGAGATCCTCCGCAAGCAGGGAACCCGAGTTTCATTCATCGACGCCAAGGTGCCCGCCATCCGTCTCTCCGACGGCGAGCTTCTCGAAGCCGCGGAGCCCGGAGCTCTCGAGGACGCCGATCTCGTGCTGCTGCACACGAAGCATGGCGACGCGAATTTCTCGGAGCTGCAGGTCCACCCCCGCGTGCTCGACGCCACCTACACGCTCGAAGCGCGCGAGGGGCTCAGCCTCATCTGAGCGAGCGCCGCCACACACCAACAGCAGACAAGCACGAAAGAAAGACACAGCATCAGCATGAGATCTCTGATCACCGGTGGCGCCGGGTTCATCGGCAGCCACCTCACGGACGAGCTCGTTGCTCGCGGCGATGATGTCGTCGTCCTCGACGACTTCTCCACGGGCCAGTCCGCGAACCTCGACGACTCCATCGACGCAGTGCGACTCGTGGAGGGCAACGTCCTCGACGCTGCGCTGGTCGACTCGCTCGTCGCGAAGGCAGATCGCGTCTTCCATCTGGCGGCAGCAGTCGGAGTCCACACGATCCTCAACGAGCCGCTCAAGAGCCTGCGAACCAACCTGCACGGCACAGAGAACGTCCTCGAATCGGCGCTGCGCCACGACGCGGCCGTCATGCTCGCCTCAACCAGCGAGATCTACGGGAAGAACACGGCGGACGCGCTCGACGAGGGCGCGGATCGCATCCTCGGTTCCCCACTGACCGCCCGCTGGACCTACGCGGCTGCGAAGGGGATAGACGAGTCGTTCGCCCACGCCTACGCGCGCGAACACGGGCTCCGCGTCGCGATCGCCCGCCCCTTCAACACCGTCGGACCGCGGCAGACAGGGAGGTACGGGATGGTCGTGCCGAACCTCGTCCGCCAGGCTCTCGTCGGGGAGCCGCTCACGGTCTACGGCGACGGCTCGCAGAGCCGCTGCTTCGGATTCGTTGGGGAAGTCGCGCCCGCGATGATCGCCCTGGTCGAGGAGGAGCGCGCCCACGGCCGGGCGGTGAACCTCGGGGGTGCCCGCGAGGTGTCGATCCTGGAGCTCGCGAACATCGTCCGCGACCGCACCGGCAGTTCGAGCGACATCGTCCTCGTGCCGTATGCCGAGGCGTACGGGGAAGGCTACGAGGACATGCAGCGACGTGTGCCGAACAACTCGCTCGCCGCCGAGCTCATCGGCTACGAGCCGCGTCTGCCGCTTGAGCGCATCATCGACTCCGTCGTCGAGGGGGTGCGCGGTCGGCTCGGGTCTGCCCAGCGCGCATGAGCGGCACACCCGGGCCGAGCCGAGTGCGTGCTGTCTGCAGTGCCCTGAAGCGCCTGGTCGTTCCTGGAGCGATGTTCCTCTCCCTGGCGCTCGCGACAGGCGCTGGAGCCGTGTCCCTTCGGCCTCAGACAGACGTGGCCCCAGCTCCGGACGTGCCCGTCGTGACGCTCACGTTCGATGACGGCAACGCCGACCAGCTCCTCGGTGCCGACATCCTCGACCGGCACGGTCTCGACGGCACCTTCTACGTGCAGAGCGGAGCCCTGAACACTGACGGCTACCTGTCGACGGGCGATCTCGCGCGGCTGCAGGGCGCCGGCCACGAGATCGGCTCCCACACGACGGGCCACGTCGACCTGTCGACCGTGAGCAAGGACGAGGCGATTCGGCAGGCGTGCACCGACCGGGCGAACCTCGCCGACCTCGGTTTCGTCACGACGAGCCTCGCGTACCCATACGCGGGCTTCAGCGAGTCTGCCAAGGCCGCGGTCAAGGAATGCGGCTTCAACAGCGCACGTCTCCTCGGCGGCCTGAAGTCGCCGGGTGGATGCGCCGACTGCCCGCCGACCGAGAGCATCCCGCCGCTCGACCCGTTTGCGCTCCTCGCGCCGGCGCAGGTCAGCGAGGGGTGGACGCTCGACGACCTCAAGGGGCTCGTTGTGCAGGCACAGGCGGCGGGGAGTGGATGGATGCCCATCACGTTCCACCGCGTCTGCGAGGCGGCGGGATGCTCGAGTATCGGGGTCACAACCGAGAACCTCGAGGCCTTCGCGAGCTACCTCCAGGCCGAGGTCAGCGCGGGACGCATCGCCGTGCGGACAACCGATTCCGTCGTGGGTGGCGAGGCCAAGCCAGTCCGTTCCGGCGACTGGGATCCCGGACAGACGGCAACCGACGGCAACCGCGTGGTGAACTCGGGTCTCGACGACTGGCCGTCGGGCGCATCAGCGCCCACATGCTGGCAGGCGAACTCGTGGGGAACACACACCGCCAAGTTCAGCCGGGTCGACAGCGGCATGCAGATGGTCGTCGACGTGAGCGACTACGAGAGCGGCTCCTCGTCGCTCATGCAGAAGCTCGACCTCGGCGAATGCGCACCCGCCGCTGAGCCAGGAGCCCAGTATGCGCTCAGCGCGACGCACACCTCGAGCGTCGCGACGCAGTTCGCGGCGTACGTCAGGGACGCCCGCGGAACCTGGCGCTACTGGGACTCGAGCCCCTGGTTCGATCCGAGCCCGGCAACGAGCGAGGCGACGTGGACGACGCCGGCCCTCCCGGCAGACGCGACCGCGCTCTCCTTCGGGCTCACGGTGTTCTCGAACGGCTCGCTCACGCTCGACTCGGCTTCGATGACCATCGTGAAGCCCGGAGGGCCGACTGCGACGCCGACGCCGACGCCGACTGCGACGCCGACGCCGACGCCGACTGCGACGCCGACGCCGACGCCGACTGCGACGCCGACGCCGACTGCGACTGCAACGCCGACTGCGACGCCGACGCCCAAGCCGCCGAAGAACCTCAAATGCACGAAAGCGTGGACGTTCCACGATGCTTACGACAGGTACGGCAACTGGGGCTACTACCTCGACCCGACCGGCAACTTCTCGTATGACCCGTGGGAGAGGTACTACTTCTCCGACAACGGGTTCATCAAGTACGGCTCAGCGTCGAAGTGCAAGCCACCCAAGGGATGGTAGGGACGAGACGAGTCCGGCGACCGTTCGGGATCGCCCTGGCGGCGCTGCTCATCTTGAGCAGCGCCGCCTGCACCGGCCGGGGCAGCGGGGCGGACGGAGGACGGGGCGACGCGGAGCGGGCCGGGTATCCGTGGCACACCGACGTCGTCGCGACGACGTTCTGGGTTGGTGAGGTCTTCGACGCGCAGGCCCCGGACGGCAGCCAGATGTACTCGACCTACGACAGCAACTGGTACGCCAGCTACGGCGGCTGCGACGGCGTCATCGTCGCAGGTGTCTGTCAGACGGAGGTGAGGACCCCAGAGAACAACTACTTCCCGAGCGCGACTTCGGCAAGGGAGAACCCCTTCTACCTCGACCTGCCCTTCGACGACGTCAACAACTCGAGGGGCGCGGAGATGCGTCAGGCGATCGTGCCCTGGGCGGGAGAGGCCGCCTACGCCGCGGGCAAGGAAGACGCCTCGTTCAGCCTCATGAAGAACCGCTGGGTGGAGCTCGAGCACGACGGGAACACGTGCTTCGGGCAGATCCAGGACGCAGGCCCGGGGGAGTACGACGATGACGCGTATGTGTTCGGGGCCGATGATGCGCGGCCGAAGAACCAGCGCTACGGAGGTGCGGGCATGGATGTCTCGCCGGCGCTCAACTCGTGCCTCGGCTTCGCGGACATCAACGGCGTCGAAGCCGGTATCTCATGGAGGTTCGTTGATGACGTCGACGTACCGCAAGGCCCGTGGACGGTGCTCGTCACGACCTCCCAGTAGGTGGAGGGGCTCGAATCTGGTTTCCGCGCTGGTCAGCTTGGCCTTCGTGAGCTAGCCTGGCAAGTTGGGCATGCGCCGAATTCTGTGTGAGCAGCGTGCCGGATCTGGAGAAGGCACACATGCCCAAGCGCAAGGCAAAGGGCGGGTTCAAGCCCGCGAGCAACTACATCCCCAAGGACTCATCGGGTCGGGGCGAACGTCCTGCACGCGCAGGCGGAGGCGCTGGCGCCAACGGCAATCCCCGTTGGGCGAGCGAGAATCGCCGCGACGGCGCTGCTGGCGACGACCGCCGCGGCGGCTATGGCGGACGCGATGACCGGCGTGGCTCCGGCTCTGCTGGCAGCGGCGAGCGCGGATCGTACCGAGGCGACGACCGGCGCGCGAGCGGCGCTCGTGCTGGTGGCGACGACCGCCGTGGCGGGTACGGCGGGCGCAGCGATGACCGTCGCGGCGGGTACGCCGGGAACTCGCGCCCAGGCGCCGGCGACGATCGTCGCAGCAGCAACCGCGGCTCCGGGGGCGACGAGAGCCGCGGCGGCTACCGTGACCGGGGCGATGACCGGCGCGGCGGGTACGACGCCGGTGGGCGCGCTGACTCCTTCGACAGGGCACGCGACAACTCGCGCAGCTCCGACCAGAGCCGTCCCCGTGGCGATGACCGCTACAGCACGCGGCGAGGCGCACCGTCGCGCGGCGGGGCTCCAGCCAGGGGCGGCGCTCGCGGCCGCGACGGGCAGTTCTCCGACCGCAACGAGCGCATCGACAGGCACCACCACGACGCGCTGCGTCAGTCGCACGGCCGACAGCCGGCCGCCGGGTCGCGCGGCGACCGCAGCGCCAAGCACTTCGACCCCACGGCGCGCGGCGCGAACCAGCCGCAGCGCGGGGCCATCCAGGACTACCGCAGCCACAGCCAGTCGGCTGCCGGCCGCGCCCCATCCCACGACGAGGACCGGGTGCTCGAGCGCCTCGCACCGACTGCCGTCGGCGCCAAGAACGCCGACGGTCTGAGCTTCGGCGACCTCGGCCTCGGCGCCAACATCGTCGACGCGCTGGCCGAGCTCGGAGCCCCCAGCCCGTTCCCCATCCAGGCATCGACCATCCCGGACGCGATCCAGGGGCGCGACGTCCTCGGCCGTGGCCGCACGGGCAGCGGCAAGACGATCGCCTTCGGTGCCGCCCTCGTGCAGCGGCTCAGCGTCGCCCGCGGCAGGGATGCCGACGCCAGCAAGCGCAAGATCGGGCGCGCACCCCGAGCGCTCATCGTGGCACCGACTCGCGAGCTCGCCCTGCAGATCGACCGCACCATCCAGCCGATCGCCCGCAGCGTCGGCCTGTTCACAACCCAGGTGTACGGAGGTGTGCCCCAGCAGCGGCAGGTCACTGCCCTCGGTCGCGGCGTGGACATCGTCATCGGCACGCCCGGTCGCATCGAGGACCTCGAGCGCCAGGGCTTCCTGCGACTCGACCAGGTCGAGATCACGGTGCTCGACGAGGCCGACCAGATGTGCGACCTCGGGTTCCTGGAGCCCGTGCAGCGCATCCTTCGCATGACGATGCCAGGCGGGCAGCGCCTCCTGTTCTCCGCGACGCTCGACGCTGCCGTGCAGCGCCTCGTGACGGAATTCCTCAAGAAGCCCTCCGTGCACGAGGTCGCCGGCGAGGAAGAGCAGCACACGGACATCGACCACAGCGTCCTTGTTGTCGAGCGCGACGACAAGCGCGCCGTCATCGAGCAGCTCGCCGGTTCTGGCGGGCGAGTGCTCATCTTCACGAAGACGCGTGTCGCCGCAGAAGGGCTCGCCACGGAGCTGTCGATGGCCGGGGTGCCGGCGGCGGCTCTCCACGGCGACCTCACGCAGGGTCGGCGCACGCACAACCTGCGTCTGCTCACGAGCGGCAAGGTCAACGTGCTCGTCGCGACCGACGTCGCGGCTCGCGGTATCCACGTCGACGACATCCGCCTCGTCATCCAGTCGGACATGCCTGAGGAGTACAAGTCGTACCTGCACCGCTCGGGCCGTACGGGGCGCGCTGGCCAGCGGGGCACGGTTGTCACCGTCATCCCGAAGCAGCGCCGCCGCCGCATGTCCGAGCTGCTCGAGCGCGCTGAGATCGAAGCGCCCATGATCCCGGCGCGCCCGGGTGGCGCCGAGCTCGACGCCTTCATGGCCTACGTCGACTAGCGGGTGAACGGCTGATGCCCCTCAACGCGGTGAAGCTTCCGCGTCGAGGGGCATCTTTCGTCGTGCGCGCACGCGAAACGTTGATGATCGCCGCGTAGCGTGGCGTGCATGAGCGAACAGCAGGCGAACGACCCGCAGGCGCGGGCAGACCAGGCGAGTGCGGGCGAGGATGTCGCTGCGAACGGTGAGGGGACTGGCGGTCAGAGCGCTGGTCAGGCGAGCGCGGAGCGCATCAGCGCCGAGCAGCTCGACAATGAACGCGCGAATGGCGATGGCAACCTCTTCCCGTCCGCCGGCTCGCTCTTCGAGCCCGAGCGCGTGGATACTCCTGACGAGCTGGAGGCCGAGGTGGAGGAGGCGGAGACGCACGACAAGCGCTTCGCGACAGGTCCGGACGAGTGGGGCGTCTCCGAGAGCAACTTCGGACAGAACACCACCGAGTAGTCCGCCCGCTCCTCCCGTTTTCCCGCCAGGCTCCGGATGGGGTGTTCTTCTCGGAACGGGCCGCGAGGCATGCCGAGATGAGGAACCCATCCGCAGACGTCGCTGGCGCTGGCGCTGGCGACGGAGGGCGAGCGCGAGTGCGTGGTCGTTCAGCCCAGGATGCTCGGGGCGACGAGCGCCGCTGCCGTCGCCGCCCACGCGATGGGCACGAGTGCCACGTCGGCTGTATCCGTGCGCAGCACGTGTCGTTCCGTGCGGGTGGGCGCGTAGCCGAATGCGCGCGCATCCATCGACAACGCAACTCGGTCGGCCTGCCTGAGCGCGCCCGCGAGCAGAGGGATGGCGACGTCGAGCTGTGAACGCAGCGACGCAACCGGGCCTCGACCCCGGTCGATACCGCGCACGCGGCGAGCGGCGCGGATCACCTCGAGTTCCGATCGGAACCGAGGCACGAACCGGAAGGCCGCCATCGCTGCGTAGCCGAAACGGTAGGGCACGCGCAGGTGCTGCACGAGAGAGCGGACGAAGTCGTCCCCCGCCGTCGCGATGCCGCCGACAAGTGAGAGGAGCACGATCGCGACGAGGCGGAGCGCGGTGCCGAGCCCCGTCGCCCAAGCGGCCACGGTGAAAGGGCGTCCTGGGACATCGAAGATGATGGCTGCGCCGTCGAGACCGAGCGCGGCGAGGAGCGGAGCGGCGCTCGCTGTCTCGCCGGCGATGGTCGGGTCGACCCACACCCCGAGCGTGACCGACAGGACTGCGACGACGGCTGGCACGCCCACGATCAGCAGCAGCGCGCCCCGCGCCGACAACCGAACCCCGCTCACGATGGCGGCGCCGCAGAGAAGGATCAGCAGCGTCGGGCTGAGCGCGTCGCGGACGACGAACATCGCGATGATCGCGGGCAGCGTTGCCGCGATCTTCACGAGGGGAGTGCGTCGGTGCAGCCAGGGGAGGCGGTCGGCTCGCGCGCGTTCGACGCCCGGGCGCGAGACGAGGGCGTTGCCGGTGGCGCTCACGAGCCGCCGCGCCGGTTCGGAGCTGACTCGCGTTCGAGCGCCACCTCGAGCTGCGTGAGGGAGGTGACGCAGCTCAGCCAGGAATGGCTCACCCCTGCCAGTGCGCGGGCAAGCGGTGGCAGTCCAAGCCCGGCAGCCTCGAGGGCCCCGGATGCGACGACCTCGCTCACCTCGCCGTGCGCTGCGACGCCACCGTCTTCGAGGACAAGGAGATGCGTCGCGAGCTCGGTGACGAGCTGCAGGTCGTGGGTCGCGAGGACCAGCGTCGCGCCGCCGCGGTGCAGCTCCCGAAGGAGCGCCACCAGCTCATCGGCGCGCGCCTTGTCCTGCCCGAACGTGGGCTCGTCGAGGACGAGGACGTCGGCCCCGTCGAGCAGCGCGGCGGCGACGGTGAGTCTCCGCTTCTGGCCGCCAGACAGCAGGAAGGGGTGGCGATCTCCGTGCTCCGCCAACCCGAAGCGCTGGAGCATGTCATCGACGCGTCTCTGAGCATCGGCCGCCCCTCGCCCGAGCTCGAAGGCGAGTTCCTCGCGCACCGTGTGCGTGAGGAACTGGTGCTCCGGATTCTGGAACACGTAGCCGACGCGGGCGCGGAGCGCGCCAGCGCGCAGGCGAGCGGTGTCCTGCCCGTCCAGCAGGACCGCGCCGCGCGGTGCTCGGCGTACCCCGGCAAGTGCTTGGAGGAGCGTCGACTTTCCCGCCCCGTTGTGGCCGACGACTGCCGTGATCGTGCCGGGCTGGATGCTCAGGGAGACAGGGCCGAGCACTTGTGTTCGGCCACGGGTGACGGTCAGCTCGCGTACCTCGAGGCGAGGGGGGAGGCTGCCCTCGTCCGTGGTGCCGGTGCGAGCCGCGAATTTCGGTGATAACTCACGAGTTCCAGGCACCTCGACGGCCGGTTCGGTGCCAGTTGTCACCGAAGCTGGCGAGCGCTGGCTCGCATGTGCGAGGCGCTTCGAGAGCTCGCGCCCGAGCAGGGGCAGTGGCCCCGGGCCGAGGTCCCAACCAGCGTCGGCCAGGAGCACCGCGGCTTCGTGCGCGATCGGGAACCAGACGCCGAGTTCGCGGAGCCGCCCAGCGTGCTGGCCGAAGACCTCGTGGGGTGTGCCGTCGAGGACGAGCCGTCCTTCGGCGTCGAGCACGATGACGCGAGTCGCGATGGTGAGGGCCTCGTCGAGGTCGTGCTCGATGAGCAGGAGCCCGTGCGTTCCCGCCCGCACGAGTTCGCCGAGTGCGAGGTAGATGGCGTGCTTCGCCGCCTGGTCGAGGTTCGCGGTCGGCTCGTCGAGGACCAGCAGTCGCGAGCCCATCGCGAGGGCGCTCGCGATGGCGAGGCGCTGTCTGCCTCCGCCGGACAGCACGTCGGGGGAGTCGTCGCGTCGTGCCCACAGACCGAGCTGCGCGAGCGCCGCCTCGACGCGCGCTTCGATCTCCTCGACGGGCAGGCGCAGGTTCTCCGGCCCGAAGGCGACTTCGTCGAAGACCTGTCCCGTGACGATCTGGGCGTCGGCATCCTGGAAGACCATGGCGACGTGCTGGCCCGCTGCGGCGACGCCGAGCTCCGCGACGTCGCGCCAGGCGGTGGCCGATTCCGCGTCTGCAGCGGCTTCGCCGCTCGCGAGCAGCACGCTCCCGGTCAGCTCAGCGCCGAGCGACTGCGGGATGAGGCCGTTCAAGGCCCTGGCGAGGGTCGATTTCCCGCACCCGGAGGGGCCGAGAAGGAGGACCGCCTCGCCGCGCGAGATGGTGAACGACACGTCGTCCGGGCGCGGTGCAGCGGCGTCGAAGTGCGTGACGGAGAGGTGCTCGACCCGCAGGAGCGGGGACGTCACCTGGGGGCTCTGCGGTCTTCCGCGAGACGCAGGTCACGGCCGATGCCGGCCCGTTCGAGCTGCTTCGCGAGCCAGACGGCGATCAACGTGCAGAGCGGTGGCGAGATGAAGAAGCTGCCGATGAGGAGCACGGTGCCGATCAGGTCGTACGCACCGCCGCCGAGGATCCTGAAAGCGGCCGCCGTCATGATGAGGCCGGCGAACAGCGATCCGACGAGGAACAGCCACGTCGGCCAGCGGCGGTAGCGGGTGATGAGGAACGGCAGCTCCTGCAGGACTCCGATGCCGACGCCGATGAGGAACGCGCCGAACGCGATCGGCTGGAACGGGCTCGCGACGAGACCGGCGAGCGCCGAGGTGATGAGGCCGACCCAGGGGCGGCGGAAGAGCGCTTGCGCCAGGGCGCCCGGGATGAAGTAGAGGCCGATCGTGAGGCCGTACACGAGCGGGAGCAGGTTGGACACGGCGCCGCCGATGTAGGCGTTGACGGTGAACACCACGCCGCCTGCGACGCCGATGGCGGCACAGCTCATGAGCAGACGAGTGCTGACGTTTCTCATTGGGCTCCACGCCTTCCCTCAGCGGGACACGGTCCCGATGGGTCACGGGCTGACATAAGTCTACAAACTGTAGAGCGAGCGGCGCGACACGGCCCTGAGCTTGATAGCCTGAGTGCTCGCGGTCGCCTGGGTGACGTTCCCCACTGCGAGTCCGCGACAAGAATTGGAGCAGCACAATGCCAGGAACACGCACTCGAGCACGGGGTGAGCTTGAACTCGTCGTGCTGCGGCTCCTGTGGGCCGCAGACGAGCCGCTCACCGCGCGCGAGATCCAAGATCGCTTCCCGGGCCGCGTTCCCGCATCCACGACCATCCTCACGGCGCTCGACCGGCTTCGGGCGAAGGGCGACGTGACTCGTGTGGGCCATGAGCAGCGCGGGATCCGCTTCGCAGCGACGCAGACCGAGGCCGAGCACGCTTCGCGTGCCATGCTCAACGCCCTGAAGACGATCGACGGCCGCGAGGCGGCCCTGTTGAAGTTCGCTGGCAACCTCGACGCCCGAGACGCCGACCTCCTGCGCGCGGCCCTCCAGCCGGCGCCTGTCGCGGCCTCCGAGGCCGCAGCGGCCAGCTAGCCGGAGCCGGACTGGGCTCCACCATGGCTCCAAGAGGGCGTTCGGGTTTCGTGCCCGAACGCGAGTGATCCGAGATGTGGATCATCCCTGCGCTCGTGTGTCTCGCGTTCGCCGTCTTCACCATGCTCGCTGCGCCCTCGCTCCTGACGCGCGGCACCTGGCAGGTGCGGCATCCGCAGCTTGCGCTCGGGCTCTGGCACGGCGCCGTCGTCGGCGGCTCGCTCGCGCTGCTCGCGGCCGTAGCGCTGTCTGTCGTAGCGGTGCTGACCTGGGAGCATGAAGAGGGCAGCTGGCTGAGCGGCTTCGAGATCGCGCTCGCCTCGGTGTTCGCGAGTGCTGGCCTCATCGCCATGTTCGGCTGGGGGTTCATCGTCACACGCCGGTCAGGTCGTGCGTTTGCCGACGGCAGGCGAGCGAACGACGAGCTTCGGGATGCGGCGCGTGTGCTCTCGTATCGTGACGAGCGCATCGGCGGCGCTCTCGTGCGCTTCGTCGACTCTCCGGCGCCGCACGCGTTCGCTGCGGCGGGGCCCTCACCGGTTGTCATCGTGTCCAGCGGGCTCGAGGAGCTGCTCACGCGTGAGCAGCTGGAGGCGGTCGTCGCGCATGAGCGCTGCCACCTCGTGCGCTTCCACGCGCTTGCTCAGCGGCTCGGTGAGGTGAACGAGGCGTGCCTTCCGAGGTATGCAGGCGCGAAGAACCTGTCTCGTGCGACGGCGCTCCTCATCGAGCTCATCGCCGACGATGCCGCGGCGGGGCAGGCCGGTGCCGAGGCTCTTGCCGGTGCGCTTCAGGCGCTTGCGGGAGCGGGTGCTGGCTCTGACGATGGCGTGCTGGTGCAGCGCGCGAGGCGGCTCCGTGCGCGTGCCGCCAGCGAAGGCGCGCAGCTGGACGGGGCCGCTGCTGAGAAGGATGCGCCCGCGCTCGGCGACTGAACTGCGTCCCACCTGCGTCTCGAAGCCGATCGTGGCGTGGTCGAAACCGGATGCTCTGAGCCGAAGCTGGATGCGCGTCCAGCTGTTCGAATCCGTTCTGTGACGGGAAGCCCATGGCCGAGTGGTCGTGACGTGGGAGGCTTGGGACATGCTTGACTCCACTCCGTCCGAAGAACCGCGCCCCGGCTATGACGTGCCGCGCGAAGCCGAGCCGGAGCGATCGCTCACCCCGACGCGCGTCTCGCGGTTGCGCAGGCTCACGCTGCTCCTCGCCGTCATGATCGCGGCGGGTGCGCTCGCCAACTGGCAGCAGGACTCGGAGTTCAGGTCGGCCAGCGTGCTGAGCTTCGTGATCTCCCTGGTCGTGATCGTCGTCGGCTACGGCGCGATCTGGAAGCTCCTCGGCGCAGCGAGCCGCAAGCGAGCCGAGGGCGCACGCACGGCTGGCAGCATCCTCTCCGTGCTTGCGGTCACGGGCCTCCTGCTCACCGGAGTGCTCGCTGTGACGGGCGCGAGTGCGACCGGCAGGGTGCAATTGGTCGTCGGGCTCGGGACGGCGATCGTCGGAGCCATCTGGCTCCACGCTGCGTGGCGACGTCTGCCTGCGGAGCCGACGGGGCTTCTCGACTGATGTGCTCGCGAGGAGCGGGGCACGCACGCGCGGCCCGGCGGAGGCACCCCCTAGCCTTGAACGCATGATCTCGTCAGCGCGTGGCAGCGAACTCTGGCAGCGGCTGCAGGGCATCGACGCCGAGCACCCGGCAGACTGGCAGCGGCCGGGGCCGTCGCGGCGCGCGTTGCGGACCGACATCGTCGTGGCGCTCGTCGCGGTGGCCCTCATGGCGTTCTCGAACTGGGCTGTGCTCGAGCTGCGCAAGGGGGCTGATCCGGCCGAGGTCGGCGCCATCCTGCACGACACCGACCCGGCTACGGCCATCGTGGGCATGTTCGTCGTGCCTGCCATGTACGGCGTCGCCATCGCCCTGCGCCGGCGGTTCCCGCTGTGGATGCTCGTGCTCAGCACGGTCGCGTTCGTCTCGGCCTACGCGTTCACCTACCTCGACACCATCGTCACGCAGATCGGCTACTTCCTCCTGATCTTCACGGCGGGGGCCTGGAGCAACCAGCGGGTCATGGTGACGCTGCTTCGCGTCGCCATCACGGTCGGCATGATCGTGTGGGCCGTCGTCGACTCGTTCACACGGGCCACGCTGCTATTCACCTTCTCGGACGGGAGCGACAGCGAGAACTGGATCTCAAGCGTGTTCGGCGCGTACACGCTGCTCATCAACGTCCTCTACTTCATCGGCGCGTTCTGGTTCGGCAACTCCGACTATCGGCGTGCGGGACAGCGCGCGGCCCTCGAGGAGCGCACGCGCGAGCTCGAGGCGTACACGGCCGCGCTCGCCGAGGAGCGCCGCTTGGTCGAGGAGCAGGCGATCCGCCTCGACCGGGTCCGCATCGCGCGCGAGCTGCACGACGTCGTCGCGCATCACGTGTCCCTCATGGGGTTGCAGGCTGCTGCCGCGCGACGTACGGCAGCGACGTCGCCGGAGAAGTCGCAGCAGGCGCTCCTCGGCGTCGAGCAGAGCGCACGCGTCGCCATCGACGAACTCCATTCGCTGCTGACGACGCTGCGCAGCGCGGACGCCGATGCACCGGACGGGGAGCAGCCCGCCGACCATGACGCGCCGGGGGGAGCATCGGGCACATCAGCCCCTTCGACGCACACGATCGAGCAGCTTCCTGCGCTCATCGAGGAACTGCGCGGGGCCGGGATGCGCGTCGAGTTCAGCACGTTCGGTGAGCCGAGGCAGGTGTCGCCGCTCACGGGCGTCGCCGTCTACCGCGTCCTGCAGGAGGCGCTCACCAACACCCGCAAGCATGCTGGGGCCGAGGCCCCGGCGGACGTGCGTCTCCGCTATCTCGACAGCGGACTCGAACTGGACGTGACCGACGACGGGCCAGCCTCGCTGGTGCACGCCTCCGCGGCGAAGCGCACGAGCAGCTCGGGCGGCCTCGGCCTCGTCGGCATGCGCGAGCGCGCGCGGGCCGCCGGTGGAGACGTGACGACGAGCAGGCGCAGTGGTGGCGGCTTCCGGGTGCTGCTGCGCGTGCCATATGAGCGCCGGGCGTGAGCCGTGAGCGCAAGCCCCAGCACCGGACGGACAACTCCCGGTAACCTCGCCCCGATACGGTCACGAGAACGACACCGCTGCTGCGGGTGCCAAAGGAGGCCAAGTGTCTGAACAGATTCGCGTCGTGCTGGTCGACGACCACCAGCTCGTGCGCATGGGCTTCAAGCTGATCCTCGAGTCCGAGCCGGACATCGTCGTCGTCGGCGAGGCCACCGACGGTCGCGAGGCCGTCTCGGTCATCGACGAGCTCCGCCCCGACCTCGTCTGCATGGACGTGCAGATGCCGGTCCTCGACGGCATCGCAGCGACCCGCGAGATCATGCAGCTCGACGGCGCCGCACCGCGCGTGCTCATGCTGACGACGTTCCGCGACGAGGCAGCGGTGCGGGACTCGCTGCGTGCGGGAGCAAGCGGATTCGTGCTCAAGAACTCGCCCCCTGAGACGCTCGTGGAGGCGGTGCGGGTCGTCCACTCCGGCGATGCGCTCCTCGACCCCCAGGTCACACGTGGCGTCATCGCGGGAATGCTGCACGACACCCCGGAGCAGGCTCCGCCGCAGGTGACGGATGCGCCGCGGGCCGAAAGCGCCTCACCGACGGCCGCCGAGCATCCCGCGCTCGCGAACCTCACCGACCGTGAAGGCGAAGTGCTCTCGCTCATCGCCGAGGGCCTCAGCAACGCCGACATCGCGTCGCGGCTCTTCGTGTCGGAGGCGACGGTCAAGACGCACGTCTCCAACCTCCTCGCGAAGATCGGGGTGCGCGACCGCATCCACGCTGTGATCTTCGCCTACAACGTCGGGGTCGTCGCCCCCGTCGAGTAGCGCTCTCACCCGAGCGGATGAGCGTGCCCGACGACGAGTTCCGTCGCGCGGCCGATCCCCTCGCCCGCCGATCTCCGTAGCGTCTCCTGCATACCCAGAGAAGGTGCGGCGCCGGACGTCGCGCGAGACAGGAGGGGTGATGCTCGAGATCCAGAACATCTCCAAGACCTACGGCGACCGCAAGGTGCTCGACGATGTGAGCTTCTCTGTCGAGCCCGGCAAGCTGACGGGCTTCGTCGGCGGCAACGGAGCAGGCAAGACCACCACGATGCGCACGATCCTCGGCGTCGTCAAGCCGGATTCCGGCGTCGTCACGATCGACGGCAGGCCCGTCGCCGTCACCGACCGGGCCCGCTTCGGCTACATGCCGGAGGAGCGCGGGCTCTACCCGAAGATGAAGGTGAAGGAGCAGGTCAGGTACTTCGCCGAACTGCACGGTCTCAGTGCCAGGGAAGCTGCGAAGAACGCCGATCGCTTCCTCGACGACCTGGGCCTCACCGAGCGCATCGATGACAACGTCGAGGACCTCTCGCTCGGCAACCAGCAGCGCGCGCAGATCGCGGCGTCCCTCGCTCACGAACCCGAGATGCTCATCCTCGACGAGCCGTTCTCCGGCCTCGACCCGCTGGCCGTCGAGGTGGTCCTCGAGACGCTGCAGGGCTTCGCCGCGAGAGGCGTTCCAGTGCTGTTCTCCAGCCACCAGCTCGACGTCGTCGAGCGTCTCAGCGACAACCTCGTGATCATCTCCGGCGGAGCCATCAAGGCGAGCGGCGACCGCCACGAGCTGCAGGAGCGGCACTCCGAGGGGATGCACCGCATCTCGCTCGCGGGCGACGCCGGCTGGCTGCGCGACGAACCGGGCATCCAGGTGCTCGAGTTCGATCGCGGTGACGCGATCTTCGTCGCCGACTCGGGCGAGACCGCACAGCGCGTCCTCCGCACGGCCCTCGATCGGGGCCCGGTCTTCGGCTTCGGCCGCCACATCGTGAAGCTCTCCGACATCTACCGGGAGGTCGTCGCATGACGAATACACAGGACACCAAGGCCCCGCAGCGCGCGTCAGCAGCTGCCGCGCCCCGCCAGAGGCAGTTCGGCCTCAGCTCGGCGAAAGGCATCCAGCTCATCGCGAAGCGCGAGATCCTCGTGCAGGCCCGCTCGCGCGCCCAGCAGATCTCGTTCCTCGTCACGCTCCTGCTGGTCGCCGGCGGCATCGTCGCAGTCGCCCTGTTCGGCGACGCCATCGGGGGCGGAGCGACGAAGGTCGCCACGGTCTCCGGAACGCAGTCGGTCGCCTCCGCGGCTGGCCTCGAGACGACCGAGGCCGCATCCGCGGAGGAAGCGGCACAGCTCGTGCGCGATGGTGCCGTCGAATACGCGGTGCTGACCCCGGCGGATGCGCGTGGCCTCGAGCTCTTCACGGGCGACGGTCAGCCCGCGAGCGACCTCGGTGACAGCGCGTTCGTGCTTGTCGGCCTCGAGGGCGTGCCCACCGAGGACTCCATGGCGCTTGCTCAGGTGCCCCCGTCGTTCTCGCTCGAGGCGCCAGAGGTGAACCCCGCGCTCGGCTACATCATGGCCGTCGCGTTCGGGGTGCTCTACTTCATGGCCGCAATGGGCTACGCGTACACGATCGCCCAGAGCGTCGTCGAGGAGAAGCAGTCGCGCATCGTCGAGATCCTGCTCTCGACGGTCACACCGCGCGTCATCATGGCCGGCAAGGTCATCGGCAACAGCGTCCTCGCGCTGATCCAGGTCGCGGCGATCCTCGCGGCGGCGGCGATCGCGCTCGCGGCGACGGGTCAGGGGATGCTGTTCTCGCTCATCGGACCGGGCTTCATCTGGTTCCTCGTGCTGTTCGTCTTCGGGTTCGTGCTGATCGCGACGCTCTACGCGGGAGCCTCCGCGATGGTGTCGAGGCAGGAGGAGGTGGGCAGCGTCACGACGCCGCTCATGATGCTCATGCTCGTCCCCTACATGCTCGTGATCCTCTTCAACAGCAACGCGCTGCTCATGACGATCCTCAGCTACATCCCGTTCTCGGCGACCATCGCGATGCCACTGCGGGTCGTGCTCGGCCAGGCGGAGTGGTGGGAGCCGATTCTCGCCCTCGTGATCCTCATCGCGACGAGTGCGATCTCGATCATGATCGGCGCGCGCATCTACGAGAACTCGATCCTCCGTATCGGTGGACGGGTGAAGCTCAGCGACGCGCTCAAGGGCTAGAGGAGCACCGCTCCGGCCGAACGCACCGAACATCTCTAGCGGGTCAAGCTAACGCTTGGCCCACTGAGTTGTATGAAGTGTGCAATTCGGGCGCATCTGTTGCGCACGAATCTCGTGTCCTCCCACGGGGAAATGGCGAGTGTCGGTGGCCCGTCTTAGCGTGGACGCACCCGCAAACGTTGCAAAGGAGCATCCGTGTCTGACATCAGCATCAACGATCCGGAACTCGACGAGCCGGTCGCTCTCGAGCAGAGCCGCATCGATGTCGGCTGGCTGTCGCAGCAGCTGCTCGGCACCTGGCCAGAGGAGCGACTGCGCGCCAGGGCAAACTCCGCGAGACCAGAGCTGTGGCGCGACCCGGCCCTCGCCATGCCAGAGCATCGCGACCGCGTCATGGGCCAGCTGCGCATCCTCGTCGAAGAGGGCGCCGTCAACCTGGCGTTCCCGAAGCGTCTCGGTGGCGGCGAGAACCACGGCGGCAACATCGCCGCGTTCGAGGAGCTCGTGGTCGCCGACCCGAGCCTGCAGATCAAGGCAGGCGTGCAGTGGGGGCTCTTCGGCTCAGCCGTCATGCACCTCGGCACCGAGTACCACCACGACACGTTCCTCCCCGGCATCATGAGTCTCGAGGTTCCAGGCGTGTACGCCATGACCGAGACGGGCCACGGTTCGGATGTCGCCTCGATCGGCACGACAGCGACGTACGACGAGGGCGCGCAGGAGTGGGTCATCAACACGCCGTTCCGCGGCGCGTGGAAGGACTACCTCGGCAACGCGGCCCTGCACGGCAAGGCTGCAGTCGTCTTCGCTCAGCTCATCACGAAGAACGTCAAGCACGGCGTGCACGCGTTCTACGTCCCGATCCGCGATGACGACGGCCAGTTCCTGCCCGGCATCGGCGGCGAAGACGACGGCGTCAAGGGCGGCCTCAACGGCATCGACAACGGGCGTCTCCACTTCACCGAGGTGCGAGTGCCTCGCCGCAACCTGCTCAACCGCTACGGCGACGTCGCGGAGGACGGCACCTACTCCTCGCCCATCAAGAGCCCGGGCCGCCGGTTCTTCACGATGCTCGGCACGCTCGTGCAGGGTCGCGTCTCGCTCGATGGCGCATCGGTGGCCGCCTCGAAGGTCGCGCTCAAGATCGCGGTCACGTACGCCAACGAACGCAGGCAGTTCGCGGGCGGCGACGGTGAGGAGACCGTGCTCCTCGACTACGGGATGCACCAGAAGCGGCTCTTCCCGCGCCTCGCGACGACCTACGCGCTGAGCTTCGCGCACGAGAACCTCCTGAAGCAGTTCCACGGGGTCTTCTCTGGCGAGCTCGACACCCCTGAGAATCGGGAAGATCTCGAGACGCTCGCCGCGGCCCTCAAGCCGCTCTCCACCTGGCACGGCATCAACACGCTCCAGGAAGCGCGCGAGGCGTGCGGCGGGGCTGGTTTCCTCGCGGAGAACCGCCTCACGCAGCTGCGCCACGACCTCGACATCTACACGACCTTCGAGGGCGACAACCACGTGCTGCTGCAGCTCGTCGGCAAGCGCCTCCTGAGCGACTACGCCGAGCAGTTCAAGGGCGCCGATCGCGGCGAGGTCACGCGCATCATCGCCGAGCAGACCGCCGAACGCATCTACTCGGGCTCTGGCCTCCGCGGAATCGGCCAGATCGTCATCGATCGGGGAAGCCGAGCCCGCTCGGTCGGCTGGCTGCGTCAGCCGGCGACGCAGCATGAGCTGCTCACAGCGCGTGTCGAGACCCTCGTCGCCGAGATCGCGGCGAAGCTGCGCAACGCGAAGAAGCTGTCGAAGCCGGAAGCTGCCGCACTCTTCAACCGCAACCAGCCGACGCTCATCGAAGCGGCCAGGGCTCACGGCCAGCTGCTGCAGTGGGAGGCATTCACCGACGGCATCGCGGCCATGCCGGAGGGCAAGACCAAGCAGGTGCTCACGTGGCTGCGCGACCTCTTCGGCCTCGGCCTCATCGAGGAGAACCTCGCCTGGTACCTCATGTCCGGTCGCCTCTCAGTGCCCCGCGCCCAGGCAGTCTCCGCCTATCGGGAGCGGCTCATCTCGCGACTCCGACCGCACGCGGCGGATCTCGTCGACGCGTTCGGCTACGGGCCCGAGCACATTCGCGCATCCATCGCATCCGGTGCCGAGCGTGAGCGTCAAGACGAAGCACGCGCCTACGTCGTCGCACAACGGGAGTCTGGCAACGCGCCCGTCGAAGAGAAGGCCATGCAGGCGGAGGAGAAGCTGAAGCAGCAGAAGGCGGGGGCAAACGCCTGACGATCGCGGCCCCACCGCCTCCCGGCGGTGAACCTGGGGCGGCTGCTGGGCTCGAAGTGGCATACTCGGCGGAGCGTTTCCCGCGCCCCCGCGAATCGAGGAGAGCACCACCGCATGACCGTTGAAGCCCGACGTGCCGTCGCGATCATCGGCAGCGGCCCCTCGGCCTGCTACACGGCGCAGGCGCTGCTCAAGCTCCGGCGGGACGTCGACGTCGCCATGTTCGAGCGACTCCCCGTGCCCTATGGCCTCATCCGCTACGGCGTCGCCCCCGACCACGTGGGCACGAAGGCGGTGACCCGGCAGTTCGACCGGCTCTTCACTCGATCCGGTGTGCGGTTCCTCGGCAACGTCGAGGTCGGGCGCGACGTCGACTTCGAGGCCGTGCGCAGCGCATTCGACGCGACCGTCGTGGCGACGGGGCTGCACGCGGATGCGCAGCTCCAGCTGCCAGGGTTCGACGATGCTCGGGTGATCGGGGCCGGGCAGTTCATGCGCATCCTCAACCAGCACCCCGGCGACGACATCGCCCTTCCCCGGCTCGGCACGCGAGTGGCGGTCGTGGGGAACGGGAATGTGGCGATCGATGTCGTTCGTCTGCTCGCCAAGCACGAGACCGACTTCGAAGGCTCTGACGTGCACTCGCCGCTCCTGGTCGAGGCCACCGGCGAGCTTCAGACCATCGATGTGCTCGGGCGGGCCGGCATCGACGACGCCAAGTTCACGCCCTCGCTCCTCTCCGAGCTCGGACGCATCGACGACGCGCGCTTCGAGGCGTTCGGCGTCGACGCGGACGCGCTCGCCGACGAAGATGGGCGATCTGCGCAGGCAGCTGCGCTCGCTGGGCTCCTGGATCGGGCGCAGCCGGATCAGCCGCGCGTCACGGTTCGGCTCAGGTTCGGGGTTGCACCCGTCGCGCTCGCCGAGGAAGCCGGAGACCTGCGGGTCTCGCTCGCAGGGCCAGGTGCATCGGAAGCCCACGCGGCGTCCACGAGCACCGAACCCGCGTCGATCGACGTCGACTCCGTCATCACTGCTGTCGGCTTCCACCGTGGCGACGCCCATCTGCTGCATGCGCTGCTCGGCGACGAGCGCGACGTCTTCGCGGCGGGCTGGGCGAGGCGCGGCCCGCAGGGCACCATCGCGCAGAGTCGAGCCGAGGGGCAGACGGTCGCTCGCGAGGTCGACGGCTGGCTGGCCTCCGTGCCCTCGAAGCCAGGGGATCAGCGGGCCGAGCTCCTCTCGCACCTCGACGAGTCCTCCGTGAGCTTCGCCGAGTGGAGCGTCATCGACGAGCACGAGCAGCAGCAAGCCGGGCCCGGACGCGTGCGAGCGAAGGAGCAGGACACGGAGACGCTGCTGCGAATCGCGCGCGGCACCGCCAGAATGGCTCAGGACCCCACCCAGAGAGAAACACCTAGGAGCAGTACATGAGCATTGTGATCCTCTACGGCACAGAGTCGGGCAACGCCGAACTCGTCGCAGGCGACCTCGCCGATGCGATGCCGGACCGCGAGGTCGCGGTCGAGGACATGTCCGTCTTCGAGCCGGAAGAGCTCGAGGAAGACACCTTCTACCTGTTCGTCTGCTCGACGCACGGCGACGGGGAGCTGCCGAGTGGCGCCCTGCCGTTCTGGGAGGAGCTCGACGCCATCCGTCCCTCGCTCGACGGCTACCGGTATGCCATGTTCGGGATGGGCGACACCACCTACTCGGACACGTACAGCCAGGGCAGCGAGCACATCGACCGGCTCATGACCGAGCTCGGCGCTCAGCGCGTCGGCGAGTACGGCCGGCACGACGCCAGCTCGCGGCAGACCGCGAGCGACGCGGCACTCGCGTGGCTGCCCACCCTCCTGGCAGCGCTCGAGGCCGCGGGCATCGAAGCGTAGCCCGCAGCCCATTCAGGGCTGCTGTGCCTGGGGAGTGCCTGATCGAGATTGCGATCACGCCAAGTCGTCAGCAGCGAACCCCGATTCGCCCGCCGTGCGGGTAGATTTCCTCCATGACTTTCAACGAGAACGCGAAGCTCGACACGAGCGGCGTGCAGAAGCGCGGCCGGGGGGCCAAGACGGCCGCGATCGGGGGCGGCTCGATCGGCCTGCTCATCGTGGCCTTCCTCGCCTCGCAGTTCCTCGGAGTCGACCTGACGGGGCTCGTCAGCGGCGTCGACACGGGCCAGCAGTCGCAGCAGCAGGAGGTTGAGGGAGGCGGGCTCGCAGAGCAGTGCAAGACCGGCGCTGACGCGAACGCCATCATCGAATGCCGCATGGTCGGCGCTGAGAACTCGCTCGCCGACTACTGGGAGACCGAGAGCGCCGCGGTCGGCGTCACGTACGAGCAGCCGGGCTTCATCCTCTACGAGGGCCAGACCAGCTCGGCCTGCGGCACCGCGTCCAACGCCGTCGGCCCCTTCTACTGCCCAGGCGACTCGTCGATGTACGTCGACACGTCCTTCTTCCAGCTGCTCACCTCGCAACTCGGTGCGCAGGATGGCCCGCTCGCTGAGATGTACGTCGTCGCGCACGAGTGGGGCCACCACATCCAGCACCAGATGGGTGTCTTCGACACCACGAACCGCACCGACACGGGGCCGACGTCTGACGGCGTGCGCATCGAGCTGCAGGCCGACTGCTTCGCCGGCGCCTGGCTTGGCGAGGCCGCGAACACGCAGACGGATGACGGCACGACGCTCCTCGAGCCCCCAACACGCGAGCAGGTCAACGTCGCGCTCTCGGCCGCATCCGCTGTCGGCGACGACCACATCCAGGGCCAGCAGGGCCAGGTGAACCCGGAGTCGTTCACCCACGGCACCAGCGAGCAGCGCGTGAACTGGTTCGTCACCGGCTACGAGCAGGGCACGGGTGCCTGCGACACCTTCGCGGTGAGCGGCAGTCAGCTCTAGGCGACAGCGACAGCGACAGCGACAGCGCTCTGCGCCGCCGCGTCGCGCGCACAGAATTGTGGCCCGGTTCTGTTCATCGAAAGGTGAACATCACCGGGCCACAACTCTGTCCAGAGCCAGAGCCAGAGCCAGCGGGCGCAGGCGGGTGCGGGCTTAGAACTCCTCGTGGGTGTTCGGGTCCTGGTCCCAGATGCGGCCGCGCTCGAGCGCGGTGAGCGCATCCACCTCTGCCTGCTCGAGCTGGAAGCCGAAGATGTCGAGGTTCTTGGCCTGGCGCTCGGTGGAGCGCGACTTCGGGATCGGCACGGAGCCGAGCTCGACGTGCCAGCGCAGGATCGCCTGGGCAGGCGAGACGTCATGGGCAGCCGCGATCTCGGCGACGACGGGGTGCTCGAGCAGCTCGCCGCGACCGAGCGGGCTCCAGGCTTCCGTCACGATGCCGTGCTCGGCGTGGAACTCGCGCAGGGCTGCCTGCGGGAAGAACGGGTGCAGCTCGACCTGGTTGACGGCAGGTGTGACGCCCGTGGCTTCGGCGATCTTGGTGAGGTGCTCCGGCGTGAAGTTCGAGACGCCGATCGAGCGCACTCGACCGTCCTTCTGCAGCTGCACGAGTGCACGCCACGTGTCGACGTACTTCTCGAGGCGGGGCAGGGGCCAGTGGATGAGCAGCAGGTCGAGCTGTTCGAGGCCGAGGCGCGCCATGGACTCGTCGAAGCCAGTGAGCGTCTCGTCGTAGCCGTGGAAGCGGCCGGGGATCTTGCTCGTCACGATGATCTCGGAGCGGGGCACGTCGGACGAGCGGATACCGCGGCCGACTGCTTCCTCGTTGTCGTAGCTGATGGCCGTGTCGAGCAGGCGATAGCCGAGGGCAAGCGCTTCGCGTGTGGGTTCGGCCGAGTCCTCGCCCGCGTGCGGGTACGTGCCGAAGCCGATTGCGGGGATCGTCGTGCCGTCGTTGAGCCCGAGTACAGGAACGTTGCTGGTCACTGTTCGCCTTCCGTCATTTGTCAGAACAACCTGAGCATAGGACTGGCGGTCGGGAGGTTTCCGACCGTGACGTCGGCGGTCCCTGCGAGCGCTGCTGCGATCACTCCGCAACGGGTGGATCGGCGGGGGAGGGAGGACCGAGCTCGGCCAGAGCCCCCACGATCGCTGCGCGCAGCTCGGCTGGCGGCTCCTCTCGCGTCGCGAGCACAACCTCGCGGGTGAGCGTCGAGGGGTCTATGGGGAGGAAAGCCACTGCGTCGTCGTGCCAAGTCGCGACGGAGGCCGGGACGACAGCGACGATCTGCCCCGCCGCGATCATCCCGAGGATCGCAGGGTAGTCGTCGGAGCGCATCCCCGTGCTCGCCTCGAACCCAGCCCGCCGGCAGAGCTCGCGAGTGGCCTCGTCGAGCGTGTCTCCTCCGGAGGCGCCGAAGGCCCAGCGGTCCTCGCTCAGCTCAGCGAAGTCCCGCACGGCTCTGGAGGTCTTCGCCGCCGCGAGTGGATGCGAGCCATGCACGGCCAGGAAGAGCGGCTCGGCGAAGAGCAGCTCTGTGGAGATCTCCGTCGAGAGCGGCGTCGGCAGTCCAGAGGCTTGGAAGAGCACCGCTGCGTCGAGCTGCCCCTGCTCGAGCTGCCGGCCGAGACGCTCGCACTCATCGAGGGTCAGCTCGAGGCTGAGCCGTTCGCGCTCCACGCGTCGCAGGATGCTCGGCACGACGAGGGCGCCGAGCGTGGGGAAGATCCCGAAGCGCACGAGGCGCCGTTCGTCGTCGAGCCACGCGTCGAGTTCAGCGAACGCGCGCAGGCCTCCTTCGAGGAGCTGCTTCGCGCGCACCGCGAACACGAGCCCGGCTGGCGTGGCCCTGCTGCCGCGCGGCCCGCGTTCCAGCAGCTTGGCGCCGGCTTGCTGTTCGAGGCGCTTCAGGTGGTGGTCGACGGTCGGGTGGCTCCAGCCGAGTGCTGTCGCGGCGGCGGCGACGGAGCCGTTCACTAGGACCGCGTCAAACGCCGCGAGTCCGCGGAAGTCGGGCAGATCCGGCACTCTTCGCTGCGTCATGGATTCAGTCTAGGGCTGAAGCCATCGCGGCAAGATGCGATTCTGTCTTGCAAGCAGAGGTGTCACGATGAGTGCATGACGCACGCACCCGAGTTCCCGACGTTCGCCTTCGACGACGCAGAAGGCGACTTCGCAGGAGCTTCAGTGAGCCGGGATCACACGTCGACCGTGCACGCGCAGACGCCGTCAGCTGAGTCCAGTCGTGACACCGCAGGGGCTCCGTACGCGGCAGCGCTCGCCGTGCACGCCGCCCGCGATTCGACCTCCTTCCTCGTACCAGGACACGGTGCCGACGCGAGCGGCCTCGGGCTCGGGCAGGCGGAGTACTTCGGCGAGCGTGTCCTCGAACTCGACGTGACACCGCTCCTCGACGGCATCGACCTCGGCGACGGCTCGCCCCGCGAGCAGGCCGAGCGTCTCGCCGCCGACGCGTGGGGCGCATCCCGCACCTGGTTCCTCACGGGAGGCTCCTCCATGGGCAACCGCATGGCAGCACTCGCCGCGCGCGGATTGGGGGAGGGGGTGCTCATGCAGCGGAGCGCGCACTCGAGCTTCGTCGACGGCATCATCCTCGGCGGTTCCTCGCCGAGCTTCGTGCTTCCGGACGTCGATCTCGAGCACGGCATCGCCCATGGCGTCACGCCGGATTCGGTCGCGGACGCGCTTGCCGAGCGCCGCGAATCCGGTGGCGGAGACGTCGCCGCCGTCTACATCGTCTCTCCGAGCTACTTCGGCGCGGTCGCCGACGTCGCAGGCATCGCCGAGGTCGTCCACGAGGCGGGTGCCGCGCTCATCGTCGATGCAGCCTGGGGCGCACACTTCGGATTCCTTCCCGAGCTGCCCGACTCTCCTGTCCGCCTCGGAGCCGACCTCGTCGTCACCAGCACCCACAAGCTCACGTCGTCGCTCTCCCAGAGTGCGCTTGTGCACCTCGGGCACGGTCCCATCGCCCGCGCCCTCGAGCCGCACGTCGAGCGTGCCCACCGCATGACCGCCTCCACGAGCGAGAGCTCGCTGCTCCTCGCCTCCCTCGACCTCGACCGTCGCGACCTCGTCGAGCGCCGTGATCTCCTCGAAGCTTCGCACGCGGCCGTGCTCGCGGCCCGCGAGCTCTTCCGCGCAGATGGCCGCTTCCCCGTCGTCTCCGACGAGTTCGACGCCTACCCGTCGACGATCGCGATCGACCCCTTCCGCATCCCGCTCGATGTCCGTGCGACGGGCCTCGATGGGCACACCGTGCGGCTGCGCCTCGCCCGCGAGTTCGGCGTGATGGTCGAGATGGCCACGGTGAGCTGCATCGTCGCGGTGGTCGGCATCGGCAAGGCTCCGGATGCGCGCGTGCTCCTCGACGCGCTGGCCGAGATCGCTGCGGGTTCCGACGTGGACGCGCCGGCCGACTCCGTTGACGCCGTCACCGTCATCCCGCCGATGCCTGGCCCAGGCGCCATGCGCATCCGCCCCCGCGCCGCGTACCTCGCCGACGCCGAGACGGTTCCGTGGGCTGATGCGATCGGTCGAATCTCGGCCGACTCGCTCGCCGCCTACCCGCCAGGCATCCCCAACGTGCTGCCCGGCGAGGAGATCACGGTCGAGGTCGTCGAGTTCCTGCGTGCCTCTGCTGCTGCCGGCAGCCACGTGCGCGGTGCCGTCGACAGCGCGGTCTCGTCCTTCCGGGTCGTCGTCGAGTAGCTCGCCAAATTCGAACGGGTTCTCGGTGATCCCGTCGCCTTCCGTGTGACCAGCATCAGTGCAGAATCGCTGCCCAGGGCTGCCAAAGTGCATCTCGGAGCCGGTTTCGCACTGAAGTTGGTCAGGAGCGCGTTCGTCCCGGCTCGGAGCTAGTCGTGACGCGCGTCGTTCGGGTCGCGGTCGTCGAGGATCAGCTGCAGGAAGACGACGTCGAGCCAGCGCCCGAACTTCGTGCCGACCTGGTCGAGGCGTCCGGAGTGCGTGAAGCCGAGGCGCTCGTGCAGGCTGATCGACGCGGTGTTATCGGCGTCGATGGCGGCGATCATGACGTGCTTGCCTGCTGCACGGGCGCGCTCGATGAGCGCGATCGTCAGGGCCTTGCCGAGTCCGCGGCCGCGGGCTTCGCCGCGCACGTACACCGAGTGCTCGACGGTGTGCCGATAGCCGGAGAAGGTGCGGAAGTCGCCGTAGGTCGCGTAGCCGAGCACGGCATCCGCGTCGTCGACGGCGACGAGCACGGGGTGCCCGGCTGTCGACTGCTTGGCGAACCAGGCGCGGCGGTTGTCTTCATCGACGATTGACGCGTTCCAGCTGACGGTCGTGGTCAGAATGTCCTCGTTGTAGATCTGGGTGATCGCGCGGATGTCGTCGACGGTGGCGTCGCGGATGATCTGGGTCACCAGGCCAGTATCGCGCAGGCCGGAGGCCGCTGCCCGCGAAGCTTGGCGCGCAGTCGATCGCAGAGGCCGCGACGAAGTCGCTCGCGAGAGGTCGAGAGGAGCCTGTCGTTGAGTGAGCAGGGTTCCAGGCGTGCCCCTAGGTGGCGTCGCTCTCGAGCTCATCGTCTGCCATCGTGTGGCGTGATCGAGCTGAGACCTCGTCTTCACAAGAAAGTGTTTGCTTAATACACCTGTTGAGCTATTGTCCTGACAAGTCAGTGACGTGCTCGTTCCTCTCGGACAAGGATGACCGAGCGAGCACACGTGCGCTTCTCGACATGCCGTCCCCCAGTGGCAGTTCTGTTGAGCGCACAACTGGCGTCATCACGACATTCAAAGGAGTTTTCGTGAAGAAGAAACGTCTCATGTTCGGCCTGGCAGCCCTCGCAATGGTGCCGGTCTTCGCTCTGACCGCCTGTTCCTCCGCGGGTGGACGCGACACCGGAACGGCCGACGCAGCGGCAGTCTCGGGCGTTGCAGACACGCCATCCATCAAGATCGCCATGATCACGCACGCCGCCCCTGGCGACACGTTCTGGGACATCGTCCGCAAGGGCGCCGAAACCGCCGCCGCGAAGGACAACGTCGAACTGCTCTACTCGTCCGACCCGCAGGCACCGAACCAGGCGCAGCTCATCCAACAGGCCATCGACCAGGGTGTTGACGGAATCGCCGTCACCATCGCCAAGGGTGATGCGCTCGAAGACTCCATCAAGGCGGCAGTCGACGCTGGCATCCCTGTGGTGGCCTTCAACGGCGGAAGCAAGGAGGCCTTTGAGTTCGGAGCGTTCACCTACATCGGACAGGACGAGGTGGTTGCAGGCCAGGCTGCCGGCGACAAAATCAACGAGCTTGGCTACACGAAACCGCTCTGCATCATCCAGGAGCAGGGCCACGTCGGTCTCGAAGCCCGCTGCGCAGGTATCAAGGAGAAGGTGCCAGCCACTGAGATCCTCTACGTGACCGGTACCGACATGACGCAGGTCAAGTCGACCATCTCCGCGAAGCTGCAGTCTGCCCCAGACACCGACGTCGTCATCGGACTCGGTGCGCCCTTCACGCTCACCGCGATCGATTCGGTCTCGGAGACGGGCTCGAGCGCGAAGGTCGCCTCGTTCGACCTCAACGCTGACCTCGCGCAGGCCATCGTTGACGGAGACGTCGTCTTCACTGTGGACCAGCAGCCCTACCTGCAGGGGTACATGGCGGTTGACTCCCTCTGGCTCCAGAACAACGGCGAGTTCGCGCTCGGTGGCGGCAAGCCCGTGCTCACCGGCCCGACGATCATCGACGAGAGCAACGCGGCGGTCGTTCTCGAAGAGGCCAAAAAGGGCATCCGCTAACAAGCGAACCACGGTTGGGATGGTCGCGACTGCGACCATCCCAACCCCTCACAAGGAAGTGCAGTCATGGTTCAAACCTCAACACCAACTTCAGTCTCACCTCGAACATCAGCCACCGGCGGTGTGTCCGTGAGTGCAGACGAGCGGGTCAGCAAGCGCTCGCCGCTCTCCGTCATTCTCGGGCGTCCCGAAATGGGGGCCGTCGTCGGCGCCATCGTCGTGTTCGTCTTCTTCGCGATTGCCGCACCCGTCTTCACGCAGGTCACCTCCCTCGCGACGGTGCTCTACGGCGCCTCCACGATCGGCATCATGGCGGTCGGTGTCTCCCTCCTCATGATCGGCGGCGAGTTCGACCTCTCCGCCGGCGTCGCCGTCATCTCCTCGGCACTCACGGCCTCGCTGTTCAGCTGGTACTTCGCCACCAACGTCTGGGTCGGCGTGCTCATGGGGCTCGTCTTCGCGCTCGCCGTTGGCTTCGTCAACGGCTGGCTGCTCATCAAGACGAAGCTGCCCTCGTTCATCGTGACGCTTGCCTCGTTCCTCATGCTCACGGGCCTCAATCTCGGCATCACGCGCCTCGTCGGGGGCGGCGTCTCCAGTCCCGCAATCGCTGACATGGACGGCTTCGCGTCGGCCAAGGCGATCTTCGCGAGTGAGATCCCCGTCTTCGGCGTCAACGTCAACGTGACTGTCTTCATCTGGATCGCCCTGGTGCTCGTCGCGACGTTCATCCTGATGCGCACCAAGATCGGCAACTGGATCTTCGCGGTCGGCGGCGACGAGAACGCGGCCCGAGCGGTCGGCGTGCCGGTCACGGCGACGAAGATCGGGCTCTTCATGGGCGTCGGCTTCTGCGCCTGGATCCTCGGCATGCACAACCTCTTCGCCTTCAACGTCGTCCAATCGGGCGAGGGCATCGGCAACGAGTTCCTCTACATCATCGCGGCCGTCATCGGCGGCTGCCTCCTCACCGGTGGCTACGGCTCGGCGATCGGCGGCGCCATCGGCGCCCTCATCTTCGGCATGGCCAACAAGGGCATCGTCTACGCCCAGTGGAACCCGGACTGGTTCAAGTTCTTCCTCGGCCTCATGCTGCTGATGGCAACGATCGTGAACCTCGTCGTCAAGAAGAGGGCGGAGCAGAAGTAATGACAACGAACCAGACAACAGCGGATGCGAAGCAGTCCGGCGGTATCGAGCAGGGCGCCCACCTCATCTCGCTTCGTGATGCGGGCAAGCGCTACGGCAACATCCTCGCGCTCCAGAACGTGGACATGGATGTGGATCCCGGCAAGGTCACGTGTGTGCTCGGCGACAACGGCGCAGGCAAGTCCACGCTCATCAAGATCATCGCTGGACGCCACGAGCACACCGACGGGGAGTTCCTCATCGAGGGCGAGTCGGTGCATCTCAAGTCGCCGCGTGAGGCGCTCGAGCGCGGCATCGCGGCCGTCTACCAGGACCTCGCGGTCGTGCCGCTCATGCCGATCTGGCGCAACTTCTTCCTCGGTTCGGAGCTCACGAAGGGCTTCGGACCGTTCAAGAGCCTCGACGTCGAGCAGATGAAGGCCATCACGAAGAAGGAGCTGCTCGACATGGGCATCGACCTTCGCGATGTCGACCAGCCCATCGGGCAGCTCTCCGGTGGCGAGCGTCAGTGCGTTGCGATCGCCCGCGCCGTGTACTTCGGTGCGAAGGCGCTCATCCTCGACGAGCCGACCGCCGCCCTCGGCGTGAAGCAGTCGGGTGTGGTGCTGCGCTACATCCTCGCGGCCCGCGATCGTGGTCTCGGCGTGATCTTCATCACCCACAACCCGCACCACGCCTTCCCCGTCGGCGACAGCTTCCTGCTCCTCAAGCGCGGCAAGTCGATCGGCTACTACGACAAGGCCGACATCACCCTCGATGAGCTCACGGCGCAGATGGCCGGCGGCGCCGAACTCGAAGAGCTCGCGCACGAGCTCGAGCAGCTCGGCGGCTACACGCAGGACATCGCCGTCATCCGCGAGGTCGAGGAGGACATTCCTGAGGTTCCCGCGAAGTAGGGCGTGCATCCGTCGCCTGGCGAGCGATGCGAAGCGGCCGACACCCCGTTGTGGGGTGCCGGCCGCTCCTGCGCTCAGTGGATGCTGTTCAGCGACGTGCCGCGCTGAACGGGCCGTTGTCGCGGTCGACGACCTCCTTGCCGAGAGGCGTGAGCGAGATCGGGATCATCTTGAAGTCGGCGATGCCCATGGGGATGCCGACGATCGTGACGCACAGCGCGATGCCGGAGACGATGTGGCCGATCGCGAGCCACCAGCCCGCGAGGACGAACCAGATGACGTTGCCGAGGAACGAGAACGCGCCGGCCGTGGGCTTCGACACGACGTCGCGCCCGAAGGGCCACAGCGCGTACAGGCCGATGCGGAACGAGGCGATGGCCCACGGGATCGTGATGATCGGGATGCAGAGCAGCACGCCAGCGAGCATGTAGCCGCAAAAGAGCCAGAAGCCCGAGAGCAGGAGCCAGATGATGTTGAGGAGTGTGCGCATGCGAACATCCTGCCGCAACTCGCGATGTATCGCGTCATGCTCGAGGCTGACGTTTTATGTTCGTATGTCATGACAAATGGTCTATCTAGGGCTATGCTCGCAGCAGGCACGAGGACACGTCGCAGTGTTCGGCACGCCCCCCAGTAGATATTCGTTCCGCACAACGAGGTGACCCATGAGCTCTCCCAGCACAACCCCCTACGTCGGCCTGTCGCCAGAAGAGGTCCTGCAGGCACTCCGTGCAGAGGAAGCCGAGCTCGACTTCCCGAGCTTCACGCTCGAAGACGCGTGGGAAGTCGGCACCTGGCTCCGACACGAGTCGATCGTGCGCGGGCACAGCGTCGCCGTGTCCATCGTCCTCGGGGGTCAGCGAGCGTTCCACGCGGCAACCGCAGGCTCGTCAGCGCTGAACGATGCGTGGCTTGCCCGGAAGTTCAAGGTCGTCGAGCACTTCGGCCACTCCACCCTCGCCGTGCGCTACACCTATGAGGCGAACGGCGAGGACTTCGCCGCCGACTCGCTGCTCGACCCGCGAGAGTACGCAGCTGCGGGCGGAGCGTTCCCGATCCGCATCGGGGGAACGCTTGCCGGCGCCGTCGGCGTCAGCGGGCTGGAGATGCACGAGGACCACGCGCTCGTCGTCGAAGCGCTGCGCGTCCACCGCGTCCTCTCTTAGGCGCCTCAGGGGAGCGGCGATCTGCATCTGCAACCGCACGCCTCGCCGTCTTCCGCTCGTCCGACGCCTCTGATGGGTTTTCGCGACGCTGATGGGTTCCCTCGACGCTGATGGGTTTCTCGGATGCTCGTGCGGGGTTTCTGCACCCGTGATGGGTTTTTACTCATCACGGGTGCAGAAACCCCACAAACCGAAACTCGCACGTTGGATTCGCGCCTCGGAAGTCCGGAGGTCGAGGCTCAGCACGTGTCGAAGCGGAGGGGCTCGGCGCTACTGGTCGGCGACTGCGTCGAGCACGTCGTCGGCGTACCGTTCGAGCTTCGCTGCGCCAACTCCCGAGATGGCCGCGAGCTGCGCGTGCTGACGCGGCTTGACCTCGGCAATGGCCGCGAGTGTCGCATCCGTGAAGACGATGTAGGCGGGCACGCCCTGCTCCTTCGCCGTCTCTGCACGCCACGCGCGGAGGCGTTCGAAGACCTCGCGCTGTGACTCGGTGAGGGCGGCTGCTGCCGCGCTGCCGCCGCCGGAACGCCCTGCGTACTCGCCGCGAGAGCGTCGACCGCTCGAGCCTGGCGCTTTCGGAGGCTCCTTCCGGAACATCAGCTGCCGCTCGCCCCGCAGTACGGGCGCGGCCTCGCTCGTGAGCGCGAGCACCCCGTACTCGCCGCGCACGGCAAGCACCCCCGCGGCCAGGAGCTGGCGGATGACCCCGCGCCATTCCGTGTCGCCCAGGTCCTTGCCGATGCCGAAGGTCGACAGCTCGTCGTGCTTCCACTGCGTGACCTTGTCGGTCGTCTTGCCCGTGAGGATGTCGATGAGCTGGCCGGCGCCGAACGCCTGGCCGTTCCGCTCCCGGTCGAGCCGCAGCACAGTCGAGAGCAGCTTCTGCGCCGGGATCGTGCCGTCCCACGAGGCGGGCGGGGAGAGGCAGGTGTCGCAGTTGCCGCACGGTTCGCTCAACTGCCCGAAGTACGCGAGGAGCTGTACGCGGCGGCACGTGACGGTCTCGCAGAGCGCGAGCATCGCGTCGAGGTGCTGGCTCTGGGCGCGCTTGCGCTGCGCGTCCCCCTCTCCTTCGGCGATCATTCGTCGCTGCTGCACGACGTCTTGCAGCCCGTACGCGAGCCACGCGGTCGACGGCAGGCCGTCGCGGCCCGCGCGACCGGTCTCCTGGTAGTAGCCCTCGATGCTCTTGGGCAGGTCGAGGTGCGCGACGAAACGCACGTCAGGTTTGTCGATGCCCATGCCGAACGCGATCGTCGCCACCATGACCACGCCGTCTTCGCGGAGGAACTTCGACTGGTGCCGCGCACGGGTCTCAGCTGGCATGCCCGCGTGGTATCCCAGCGCATTGACGCCCTGCCCGCGCAGCCACTCCGAGATGTTCTCCACCGACTTCCGGCTCAGGCAGTAGACGACGCCCGCGTCTCCCGAGTGCTCCTCTTGGATGAGGCGCAGCAGCTGCGCCTTCGGGGTGGCCTTGGGGGAGACGCGGTACTGGATGTTGGGGCGGTCGAAGCTCGCGACGAACACCCTCGCGTCGCCGAGCACCAGCCGATCCACGATCTCCTGGCGGGTCTCGCTGGTCGCGGTCGCCGTGAGCGCGATTCGCGGAACTCCCGGCCATCGCTCCGCGATCATGGAGAGATTCAGGTAGTCGGGACGGAAGTCGTGCCCCCACTGAGCGACGCAGTGGGCCTCGTCGATAGCGAACAGGGAGATGTTGGTGCGGCTCAGCAGGTCTGCCGCTACGGGAAGTCGCTCTGGTGCCAGGTAGATGAGGTCGAGTTCGCCCGCGAGCAGTTGGCGCTCGACTTCCCGCCGCTCGTCGATCGACTGGGTCGAGTTCAGGAACGCGGCGCGGACGCCGAGCTGCTCGAGCGCGCCCACCTGGTCGTGCATGAGCGCGATGAGGGGCGAGATGACAACGCCGGTTCCCTCGCGGACGAGCGCGGGCACCTGGTAGCAGAGGCTCTTGCCGCCACCGGTCGGCATGAGCACCACGGCGTCATCGCCCGCACAGAGGCGCTCGATGATCTGGGCCTGGTCGCCTCGGAAATCGTCGTAGCCGAACACCTCGCGCAGCACTCGCTGCGCACGCTCGAGCAGGGTCCCTGGCTGGGAGGGGGCTTCTGTCTCGTGCGCTGCGACCATGCGAGCAAGCCTAGGCGCGACCTCGGACATCCGCTCGGCGCTCCACAGGCAGGGCCGCGTGGATCCGGCCGAGATCACTCACCTGCGCGGGGACGCCGGACCAGCGGCTAGCTTGCAGCGCGGATGCGAGACAGCGGCGGGTAGTAGCGGAAGGCCGGTACGAACATCGGCGGTGACGAGACCCGAATGCCCCGTCGGGGGAGTGTGTGCCCGAACGGGTCGAACTGGGCGGCGCGGTGCTGCTGCTCCAGCTGCCGCTGCTGGTCGCTGCTCGGCTGCACGACCAGCCTGGTGGACGCGTCGCGGGTGCGCGCGAGACGCCGTGGGCTGTTCACACTCCGCTCCCATCGCCGGTGGTTCGCACGCGCTGCAGTGCTCGCAGTCGGGGTGGCCCACGCTAGCGAGAATCACCGCGCGGCACGCCCGAGACGGAGGGGAGAACTCCCCTCCGGCGTCTCGTGAGTAGGGTCAGCCGCGCTCGACGGTGAGTCCAGCGCCCGCCCACTCGGACATGCCGCCAAGCACGTTGACGACTGGCTTGCCCTGCTGCTCGAGATAGGCCGTCGCCCGCTCGCTGCGAACTCCCGCGGCGCAGATCAGGTACACGGGGCCGTCCTCCGGCACCTCGTCGACTCGCTCCACGAGCTCGCTCAGCGGCACGTTGCTCGCCCAGGGGATGCGGACGGCCGAGAACTCGTCGCGTTCGCGGACATCGATGACGGTGGCCTGCTCGCCGAGCTCGGAGAGCTCCTTGATGTCGATCGTCTGCACGGTGCTCCTTCTGGCTGGCTGCTGCCCGACCGGAACGCGGGCTCGACCCACGCTACTTGAGTCGCCTCGAGGGGACATCCTGGCTCGGAACGACGGGATAGTCCCGGTTCGGGGCTCGGATCCACGAGGAACTTGGCAAACGCCTGAGCACGGGTGTATCTTCGCGAAAGGTAAGCCTTACCTGGCTCACTCGTTTGGACGCCTGGGCTATGGCTGGCCCTCACGCCCGCCGGCCCAGTTCTCTTCACGCCCAGGAATTCAGCATGCTCGGCTCTCTCCTCATCGGTCTCCGCGAAGGCCTCGAAGCGGCGCTCGTCGTCGGCATCCTCATCGCCTACGCCAGGCGCATCCTGCGGCCGGACATCGTCAGGCGCATCTGGCTCGGCGTCGGTCTCGCCGTCGTCGCATCGCTCATCCTGGGGGCCGTGCTCACGTTCGGCGCCTACGGGCTGTCGTTCCAGGCGCAGGAGATCATCGGCGGCAGCCTCTCGCTCGTCGCGGTCGCCATGGTCACGTGGATGGTGTTCTGGATGCTCCGCGTCTCGAAGACGCTCAAGCATGAGCTCGAGGGGCAGGTCGACCGGCACCTCGGCGGCAGCGGATGGGGCATCGTCGCGGTCGCGTTCGTCTCCGTGGCGCGGGAGGGGCTGGAGACGGCGCTCTTCGTCTGGTCGACCACACGCTCCGGAGACGACTGGGTGCTCGGCTTCCTCGGCGCGATCCTCGGCCTCCTCATCGCGGTGGCGATCGCGTGGGGACTCTTCCGCGGCGTCGTGCGCATCAACCTCTCCGTCTTCTTCACGTGGACCGGCGCCATCCTCATCGTCTTCGCGGCGGGCATCGTCGCCTACGCGATCCATGACCTCCAGGAAGCCGCCGTGCTGCCCGGACCCTTCGTGCCTGCGCCGGAAGGCGCATCCGCCGCCGTGCAGGCCTGGTTCGGCGAGAACGCGTGGGCGTTCAGGATTCCCGAGATCATCCCGCCGGACGGGCTCCTCGGCGCCCTCCTCAAGGGCACCATCGGCTTCACGCCCGAGATGACGAAGCTCGAGCTCTTCGCCTACTTCGCGTACCTCATCCCGACGGCGACGCTCTTCATCGTCCGCACTCGCGCAGGACGCCGGAAGACCACCCCAGCTTCACCCCAGCCCGCGGCGACCGCTGCCCACTGAGCACGTGCCCCCAAGCAGAAAGACAACAATGCAACTCAAGCCCCTCGCCGCAGGACTGCTCTCCGCAGCGGCCCTCATCTCCCTCACCGGATGCGTGCCGAACGCGCCCGCCGACTCGGCCTCCTCGCTCGCCGTCTCGAGCACCGACACCGACTGCACGGTCTCGGGCGCATCCGCCGCCAGCGGCCCGATCACGTTCGACGTCACCAACGACGGCGAGCGCGTCACCGAGTTCTACCTGCTCGCCGATGACGGACTCCGCATCGTCGGCGAAGTCGAGAACATCGCGCCGGGCACGAGCCGCCAGCTTTCGGTCGTGGCGCAGCCAGGAAGCTACTTCACCGTCTGCAAGCCGGGAATGATCGGCGCAGGCATCGGCCAGACCGCATTCGAGGTCTCCGGCGAAGCCGTCCAGGTGGCTGCCGACGACCAGGCAGCGTACGACGAGGCCGTCACGAGCTACACCGCGTACCTCCGCAACCAGGTATCCGAGCTCGTGCCGCTCGTCGACCAGTTCACGACCGCCTACAAGGCCGGCGATGACGAGAAGGCCCGTGAGCTGTTCGCCGCCGCGCGCGTGCCGTACGAGCGCATCGAGCCCACTGCGGAGGCGTTCGGCGATCTCGACCCGAAGATCGACTACCGCGAGGTCGACGCCGTCGCGGAGGGCCTCGACTGGACCGGCTTCCACCGCATCGAGAAGGACCTCTGGCAGCCGCAGCCCGGAGACAAGAACTCCGACGACACCGACGCGTTCCTCGACTGGGCGCCGTCCACGACCGAAGAGCGCGCGGCCTACGCCGACCAGCTCGTCGCCGACATCCAGCAGCTCGCCGACCTCGTGAACAGCGACGAGTTCGAGATCTCCATCGAGGACATCACCAACGGCGCCATCGGCCTGCTCGATGAGGTCGCGACCGGCAAGATCTCCGGTGAAGAGGACTGGTGGTCCGGCACCGACCTCAGCGACTTCAAGGCGAACGTCGAGGGCGCGGAGGTCGCGTTCGGCATCGTCGAGGACGTGGCCCGCTCGAAGGGCGAGGACGGCGTCGCGATCGCCGACTCGATCAGCGCCGAGTTCACGGCGCTGAACGATCTGCTCGGCAGCTACGGCAGCTACGAGGACGGCTTCACCAACTACCGCGACCTCACCCCGGACCAGGTGAAGGAGCTCTCCACGCAGGTGGATGCGCTTGCCGAGCCGCTCTCGCAGCTCACGACCACCGTGCTCGGCCTGCAGGCGTAGCCTCACCGAAGCGCACCCAGCCAACTTGGGTGCTAATCGGCCCGAAATGACCCGGAACGTCGTGGTTTCGTGCCGTTTGTCACCCAAGTTGGCCATGCTCATCAGAACAACCCAGAAGGAGCGCCGGTGAGTGCAGATGAGACCGGGCACGAGCCCGGAAGTGTGGATGCGCCCGCCGGGAAGCTGAGGTCCGGTTCGACGGCGGCCCCTCGGCCGGTGGCCGATTCGGCACCCGTTGCAGGCAGTGGCCTCTCCCGCCGCGGCCTGCTCGGTCTGCTCGGCGCAGGCGCGGCGGGTCTCGCAGCCGGAGGTGCCGGCGGGTACGGCATCGCAGCCGCGACGGGTGCCGGCTCGACCTCCCACGCCGGGAGCGGCACGCAGTACCCCTTCGCCGGTGAGCATCAGGCGGGCATCGTCACGCCAGCGCAGGATCGCCTCCACTTCGCGACCTTCGATGTCAGAGAGGGGACGACCAGAGCGGAACTCGTCGAGCTGCTGCAGGACTGGAGCTACGCGTCGTCCCGCCTCGTGCAGGGCCTCGACGTCTCCGCCTCCGGTGCTGTCGGCGGGTCGCCGCTCGCACCGCCGGATGACACGGGCGAGGCCGTGGGACTGCCCCCGTCCGCGCTCACGATCACGTTCGGCTTCGGGCCGACGCTCTTCGTCGACGGCGAGGGCGTCGACCGCTTCGGGCTGGCCAGCAAGCAGCCGGCGAAGCTCACTCAGCTCCCGCGGTTCTCGGGCGATGCGCTCGAGAGCAAGCTCTCCGGAGGGGACCTGTGCATCCAGGCGTGCGCCGACGACCCCCAGGTCGCCGTGCACGCCATCCGCAACCTCACGCGCATCGGCTTCGGTCGCGTCATCCTCCGGTGGTCGCAGCTGGGTTTCGGCCGCACCTCGTCGACGTCAACGGCTCAGGCGACGCCCCGCAACCTCTTCGGGTTCAAGGACGGCACCGCGAACGTCAAGGCCGAGGAGACCAGCGCCACGACCGAGCACGTGTGGGTCGCTCCCGGCGACGGTGCCGACTGGCTGGCCGGGGGCTCCTACCTCGTGGCTCGGCGCATCCGCATGATGATCGAGTCGTGGGACAGGGTTCGGCTCGAGGAGCAGGAGCAGATCATCGGCCGCGACAAGCGCGCCGGTGCGCCACTCAGCGGTGGCGAGGAATTCACCGAGCCGGACTTCGTCGTCGAGAGCGACACGACCTTCGGACAGCCCGCCATCGACGCGAACGCGCACGTCGCCCTCGCGCACCCCACCAAGAACGCCGGTGCGCGCCTGCTGCGCCGCGGCTACAACTTCGTCGACGGCAACGACGAGCTCGGCCGGCTCAACGCCGGTCTCTTCTTCCTCTCGTACCAGCGCGACCCCGAGCAGTTCATCCGAGTGCAGCAGTCGCTCGGCACCGACCTCCTCAACGAGTACATCAAGCACACCGGCAGCGGCATCTGGGCGATCCCGCCGGGTGTCCGTGAAGGCGGCTACGTGGGGGAGACGCTGTTCGGGTGACCGGGCGAGGATCGGCAGCGAAGCGTGCGACCGCGGTACACGCCTGTTGCCGATCCCATACCCGGCGCTCAGGCGCCTCATAGGCTCTCCATAGATCGACGAGGAGACTAGAGGCATGCCTGCAACCGATCAGTCGAGCTCGCGACTCGGCCCGATACTCAAGGCGGCCGACGGGTCCGCCATCCGAGTGCTCGTCGTCGACGACGAGCCCTCGCTCACCGACCTCCTCAGAATGGCCTTGCGCTACGAGGGCTGGGAGGTGCGTACCGCCGCGGACGGGGCATCAGCGGTGAAGGTCGCACGCGAATTCAAGCCGCACGCCGCCGTGCTCGACATCATGCTGCCCGACACCGACGGGCTCAGCCTCCTGCACCGCATCCGCGCCGACGACGAGACGCTTCCCGTGCTGTTCCTCACCGCGAAGGATGCGCTCGCCGACCGCCTCGCCGGGCTCACGGCGGGTGGAGACGACTACGTCACGAAGCCGTTCAGCCTCGAGGAGGTCATCGCGCGAGTGCGAGGGCTTGTTCGACGCTCCATGCTCACGCAGGGCGGGGCGAACGACCCGGTGCTGCGCGTCGGCGATCTCAGCCTCGACGAGGAGAGCTACGAAGTGCGCCGCGGTGACGACCTCATCGAGCTCACCGCCACCGAGTTCGAGCTGCTCCGATTTCTTATGCGCAACCCCCGTCGGGTGCTCTCCAAGGCGCAGATCCTCGACCACGTCTGGAGCTACGACTTCGGCGGCCGGGAGACGGTCGTAGAGCTCTACATCTCGTACCTGCGCAAGAAGGTGGATGCGGGCCGCGACCCCATGATCAGCACCGTGCGCGGTGTGGGGTACATGCTCAAGGCCACGGAATGAGCTCCGACGGGGGCCCAGCCGCGTCGATGCGTCGCCCCGCGGCCCCGGAAGGCGCTCGCGAGCGCGCGCCGCTCACCCTTCGGCGGCGCCTCGTGCTCGGGCTCGTGGCGACGCTCGTCATCGTGACCGCCATCATCGGCGCGGTGAGCGTGACGCTGCTGCACAACGTGCTCGTCGACAGGCTCGACCAGCAGCTGCTCTCCGCGAGCGACCGTGGACGGGAGGGTGCTGGAGGTCCGGGTGGCTCGGGTGGCCCGCTCTCGATCACCCCGAACGCGACGTTCGTACTGAAGCTGCCCGGTCAAGCGGAAGGGACGGTCGGCGCGGTCATCGACGGCGGCACCGTCATCTCGGCCGGTGCGCTCAACAGCCTCGGCGAAGTCGTCCTCATCTCGGCGAGCACCGCCGAGTCGCTCGCGGGCGTGCCCCGGGACGGCCAGGCGCACACGGTCACCGTCGATGGCATCGGCGAGGTCAGGGCCCAGGCAAGCGAAGGGCCAGCAGGCTACGGCGTCGTCATCGCCCTGCCGCTCGGCGACGTCGAAGCGACGACCACCACGCTGAGCCTCATGATCGCGCTCATCGGCCTGCTCGGCATCGCGCTCGCCGCGATCTTCACCTCCCGTTGGATTCGCGCATCCATGGCCCCTCTCGAGCGAGTGGAGCACCTCGCCACGAGCATCTCGAAGCTGCCGCTGACCTCGGGTGACGCGGCGCTCGACGTGCGCGTCGACCCGCGTGATGCCGACCCGCGGACCGAGGTCGGGCGTATGGGGCAGGCGTTCAACACCATGCTCGGGCACATCTCCCGCGCCTTCACTGCTCGGGAGGCGAGTGAGGCGAAGATGCGGCAGTTCGTCGCGGATGCGAGCCACGAGCTTCGTACGCCCCTCGCCTCGATTCGCGGCTACTCGGAGCTGACGCGGCGAAACCGGGCGGACCTGCCGGAGGACACGGCGAGGGCGCTCGAGCGCATCGATTCGGAGTCCGTCCGCATGACGGCGCTTGTCGAGGAGCTGCTCCTGCTTGCCAGACTCGATGAGGGCGTCGAGGCGGAACACGGCAGCGTCGATCTTTCCCTCATCGCGCTCGAGGCGATCGGCGACGCACATGCGGCCTGGCCCGACCACACGTGGAATCTCGACATTCCTGGTGTTGCCATCGAGGTGACCGGCAACGAGGCGCAGCTGCGTCGCGTCGTCTCCAACCTGCTGGCCAACGCCAACGCGCACACTCCTGCCGGGAGCAACGTCACGCTGACGCTCGGAATCGAGAGCGGGGAGGCCGTGCTCGGCGTCGTCGACGATGGGCCGGGCATCGACCCCGGCGTGCTCGAGCATCTCTTCGAGCGCTTCGTGCGCGGCGACGAGTCGCGAACGCGTGGCGAGACGGAGGCCAGCGCCATTCCGGTCACTCGAGGAACCGGCCTCGGCCTCTCGATCGTCAAGAGCGTCGTGGATGCGCACGGCGGCACGATCTCCGTCGACAGCAGGCCGGGGGAGACTCGGTTCACGGTGCGCCTGCCGCAGGCCGAGTCCGCCCGAGCCTGACCGCGGGAGCGCCTGCTACACGACGACGGGGGCCTGGCCCGCGCGCTCTGGCGCATCCTGGAACGCCGCCTTCGGCACGAAGCACAGGGCTATCGCGGCCGCGACAGCGGTGAGACCGCACGCCGTCCACACGGTGAAGTACCCGGCGAGCGACCCGGCCGTGCCATCGGCGGCGGGTGCTTCTGCGAGCGTGCCGAGCAGGGCGATGCCGAACACGCACGAGGCAATGGCACCACCGAGCGTCTTCACCGAGTTGGTGAGCCCTGTCGCGACCCCCGTCTGCGTCGGTGGGGCGGCAGCCGCGGCAGCCGAGGGCAGCGCCGCGACGAGTGCTCCCGAGCCGATTCCCGCGATGACCATGTTGGTGACGGCCTGCAGGAAGCTGTCGTGGAACGGGAGGAACAGCAGGTAGCCGGTCGCGACGAGTCCGCTTGCGCCGATCAGCGCGATGCGCGGCGCCAGCAGCTTCGTGGCCTGCCCGTAGAGGAGGGCACCGGCGACCATCGAGAGCACGTAGGAGCCGATGAGGATCGACGTCTGGCCGGCGGATGCGCCGAGCCCGTACCCGTAGACGCTGGGGTCGGTGCGCGCGAAGGTCGACAGGGGCGCCTGTGCGCCGAGAACGCTCACCCCGAAGAGTCCCGCCGTCAGGAAGACGGGCCAGAGCGCGGAGGACCGGAAGAGGCGCACGTCGATGAGGGGGTCTGGGCGGCCGAGCTCGACGCGCGCGAACACGGCGAGCAGTGCGAGGCCGAGCGCCACGATGAGCCACGAGAAGAGGTCGCCAGGGCCGTTGACGCGCAGCAGGCTGAGACCACCGGTGAAGGAGATCAAGGCGAAGCTCAGCAGCAGGAGGCCCGGGTAGTCGAGCTTGCCGCCCGCGGGGTTCGGTGCCTCCTTCACGCCGAAGAGGATCACGAAGAAGCAGATCGCCACAGCGATCGCCGGAATGAGCAGGAGCATCGGCACGGGCAGCGCTTCGGCGAGGGCTCCCGCGCTCAGGGCTCCGGCGATCGCTCCGAGCTGCAGGGCGGCGACGAGGATCCCCGCCGCTGTGCGGGTGAGGCGGGCAGAGTTGGGGCGCTCGCGCGTGCGCGACCAGATGAGCGCGATCTCGATCGGCAGCCAGATGACGTAGAAGCCCTGCAGCGCCCACGCGACGAGGAACATCCAGAACTCCTGCGCGAACACCAGCCCGAACGATGCGAGGGCTGTGACCGCGGTCGAGACGAGCAGCACCTTTCGCTGGCCGAGCATGTCGCCGAGCTTCGCGAGCACCGGGACGACGAGCGCCGAGAGCATGAGCTGCGCTCCTTCGAGCCAGTTGACGTCGGCGTCGTGGATGCCGAGGTGCCGCGCGATGTCGGTGAGCAGCGGCGTGTAGTACCCCTGGAGGATGCCGCTCGTGAACTCGACGAAGGCGAGGAACCCGACGATCCCGGCGATGGAGGCGAGGCCGGTGGAACGGAGACGGTGCACGTTGGTGCCTTTCCTCTGTCTGGACTTCGGGTGCGGTGTCGAATGCTCGAATGCGGGTGGCGCTGCGACGGGTCGGAGCGCTTCCCGCTGGGACATGCGTCGTGACCCGTCATTCTGGGTGACATCACTGTACTGCCGAGCCGCCGGTCGGCCTACCAATCGGTTTGCTCGTGCTGCTTCCCGATCGGCGGTGAGGTGGGCTTCGCGCAGGAGCGAGACCTGCTCGGCGTGAGCGGTCCGGTGCTCAGAGGGAGCGCAGCAGGGTCTCGTGGAAGAGCCTGCCCGCCTCGAGGCTCCCGATCTCGACGCGCTCGTCCACGCCGTGGATGGACGCGCGCTGGGCGGCGTCCATCGCGAGGGGCGCGAAGCGGTAGGTCGCGGCAGCGAAGCGCTGGAAGTGCTTCGCGTCAGTGGCGGCGAGCGTGATGTACGGGGCAGGGATCGCTTCGGGGTACGCCGCTCGGGCGGCCTCCGTCAGGAGCTGGAACTGCCGATTGCCGGTCGGCGCCAGTGCTGTCGGCTCGTTCGGGTCGGCGACACGGATGCTCACCTGCCGGTCGCGCACGGCCCGCCGCACGTGCCGCACGGTGGAAGCGACGCTCTCGCCCGGTGCGATACGACAGTTGAGCGTTGCGCTTGCGCTCGCGGGGAGGACGTTGTCGGCGGTTCCTCCGCTCAGGCGAGTCGTCGCGAGGGTGGTCCGGACGAGTGCGGCGGCGTCGCCGCCAAGTCGCGCGAGGGCTTGCGCAGCGAGGAGCGGCGCGCGGGTGAGCGTGTGGAGGACGGCCTTGCCGCTGCCGTGCGCGTGGGGGATGAACGTCGCGAACATCTCGCGGGCGACTGGCGGCAGGTGGGCGGGGAACGGGCTGCGCTCGACACGCGACACCGCCCTCGCGATGCGTGCCGTCGGCGTGAGCCCGGACGGCGCCGAGGCGTGCCCGGCATCGCCGCTCGCCTCGAGGATGAGGTTGACCGACCCCTTCTCGCCGACGCCGATCATGGCCGCCGCCACGTCGATGAACGGCAGGGGAGCATCCACCACGGCGCCGCCCTCGTCGAGCACCAGCCACGGCGTGAGGCCGCGCTCGCGGAAGAGCGCAGCGGCCGCAGTTGCGGCCTCTGAGTCGGTCTCCTCATCGCCGCCGAACCACAGGTAGACCTCTCGAGTGGGCTCGAAGCCCTCGGCGAGCAGTGACTCGACGGCTTCGAGGATCACGCAGAGTGCGCCCTTGTCGTCGAGCGTGCCGCGCCCCCACACGGAGCCGTCGGCGATGGTTCCGTCGAACGGCGCATGTGTCCATCCCTCGACCTCGAACGCCGGCACGACGTCGAAGTGCGCCATGAGCACGACGGGGTCTGCCGCTTCCCTCGGGGTGAGGGCGTCGGCGCTGGTGTCGGTGCGCGACGCGGCGGACCAGCGGTAGAGAACTCCGAGCTCGGTGACCTGCTCTCGCTCGAGTCGTTGGTGGACCAGTGGATAGAGCTCCTGGATGAGCACCAGGAACTTCGTGAACGGGGCCAGGCCGCTCGCTTCGAAATCAGCGGAGACCGTCTTGACGCGCACCATCTGCGAGAGCCGCTCGGCGATGCCGGCTGGCTCGGCGGGGGAGTCGGGTCTGCGATCCGACGAGTGGGGAGCGGTCATGTCGTCAGTCTAGGGACGCGCTCTCGCCGCCGCCTTCGACCTCCGCGAGCCAGTGGCCGAGGATGCGCGCGAGCGTCGCTCGGTCGGCGGCGCTCACTCCGGCGAGAAGGCGTTCCTCATTCTCGAGGTGGCGACTGTAGGCGGCGTCGATGAGCTCGAGTCCTCGTGCCGTGAGCTGCACGACCCGGCCCCGCCCATCCGTGTCGCTGACTCGTCGTGACACGAGGCCTGCACCCTCGAGGCGGTCGACGCGCTTCGTCATGGCACCTGTCGTGACCATGGTCGACGCGGCGAGTTCGCTTGGCGTGCGTTCGTAGGGCGCGCCTGCCCGTCGCAGTGTCGCGAGCACGTCGAAGTCGCCCTCGCCGAGGCCGAAGTCCCGGTAGACGCGCGTGAGTTCGTCGGTGAGGTGCAGGCCGATTCGGTGGATGCGCCCGATGACGCCCATGGGGGAGGCGTCGAGGTCGGGGCGCTCTCGTGCCCATTCGGCCAGGATCTGGGTGACGCGGTCATCAGGTGCTCGCATGCTGGCATCTTAGCTTCCATGGAAGCTAGACTGTCTTCCATGGAAGCTAACTGGCGTTGGATGCTCATCACTGCCATCGCCCCGATCGCCTGGGGCAGCAACTACTACGTCATGGGGGCATTCCTCCCCGCTGATGCGCCCCTCTGGGGCGCCGTCCTGCGAGCGCTTCCCGCTGGACTCGTGCTGCTGCTCGTGGCTCGGCAGCTGCCGAGGGGCGCGTGGTGGTGGCGGGCCCTCGTGCTCGGCACCATCAACATGAGCGCCTTCTTCGCGCTCGTCTACGTCGCATCGCAATTGCTGCCGTCGAGCATCGCCTCGATGATCATGGCGGCGTCGCCCATCGTGATGATGGTCTTCGCCGTCTCCATGCTCGGCGAACGGCTGCGACTTCTTCCCGTCGTCGGTGCGGCGACGGGCCTCGTCGGCGTCGTGCTCATGCTGGCAGCGGGAACAAGCGCCATCGACTGGCGTGGCATCCTCGCCTCCGTCGCGGCCATGGTGCTCGCCTCGTTCGGCTTCGTGCTCGTGAAGCGGTGGGGGAGCGGGGTCGAGATCCTGCCGCTCACCGCCTGGCAGCTTGGCGGCGGCGGGCTGGTGCTCCTTCCGGTTGCACTCCTTGTCGAAGGTCCGATGCCGAGCTATGACGTGCCCGCGATCGCAGCGCTCGGCTACGTCGGCCTGATCTCGACGGCGCTTGCCTACCTCGCCTGGTTCGGCGGTCTCAAGCACCTCTCGGCGGGGACGACCGGTCTGATCGGGCTCCTGAATCCAGTCACTGGCGTGGTGCTCGGAACGGTGCTCGCGGGGGAGGTCCTCGGTTGGCAGCAGGGCGTCGGCATGGGGCTCGTGCTCGTCGGAATCCTGCTCGGGAGGGCGGTTCCGCGGCGGCGGCACGCTGATCAGCTGGTGTGACGGAGTACTGTTCTGGCAGCGCTGCCAGAAGTCCTTGATCTAACGTCAGACGTATGATGTAATCGCATCAGCCCCGAGATGCGGGCAGCAGTCGTCAACGACGTCGACCAGATAAGGACGCACAATGTTGCAAGATTCGTCCCAGAAGCGCCGCAGCAGGCGCATCGCCACCCTCGCGGCAGCTGCTGCATCAGCCCTGCTCCTCGCCGGATGCGCCGGGGGAGCCGGCGGCGAAGTCAACAGCGAGTACGGCTTCGCGACTGCCGAGCAGGAAGCCGGCAGCCCCATCATGGTGTGGGTCGACGCGGCCCGCGAGCCCGCCATCGCCGCGTTCCAGGAAGCCAACCCCGACATCCCGCTCGAGTACGAGGTCTACGACGGCAACGCCGGAGGAAGCGGCACATTCCAGACGCGCATCGCCCTCATGGACCAGGCAGGCGAAGGATGGCCCGACGTGGTCTTCTCGACGCAGCAGAACGACGCATCCTGGGCCTCACAGCCCGCACCAGGCGGCGGGCAGGGCTTCGCGGCCCCGCTCAACAAGGGCTTCTTCGACCAGGAATTCCTCGACGGCTTCGCCACAGGCGCCCTCGACCCCTCAACGATCGACGACACCGTCTACGGCCTCCGCAACGACCTCGCGCAGGTCGTCACCTACTACAACCAGCCGCTGCTCGACCAATTCGGCTACGACGTGCCGACCACATGGGAAGAGTACGGAGCCCTCGGCGACAAGCTCGCGGCAGAGCACCCCGGCTACATCCTCGGCAGCGTCGGCGACGCGTTCATGCCGTACGTCTACTACCAGGGCACGCAGTCACCCGTCTTCCAGACCGAGGGCGACACCTTCGTCGCCGACATGGAGGCCTCGAACTCCGTCGAGATCACCAAGATCCTCGACAAGATGATCGCCAACGGCACGATCGTGCAGGACAGCGTCTTCAGCGCCGAGTTCACGTCGAAGTACGCAGACAAGGTCGTCGTCATGCCAGGGCCGGTCTGGTACACGGGCGCCGTCTTCCAGAGCACCCTCCAGGTGCCTGAGGGACAGCTCGGCGTCGCGGCCCCGCTCGCCTGGGAGGGCGAGGAGATCGCCACGGGCAACGTCGGCGGCGGCATCTGGTATGCGTCCAGCCACACCAAGAACCTCGAAGCAGTCAAGACGTTCCTCGAGTTCGCCGTGAGCGCCCCCGAGTTCCAGGTCGAGCTCTCGAGCGGCTACCCGGCCTACTCGTCAGCCGCTGAAGGATGGCTCGGCAAGCTCGCCGACACTGGCTACTTCATCGACGGCTTCGAGCAGCAGATGATCGACGCGGGCGGCAGCATCTGGAGCGGCTGGGCATCGGCCCGGTTCAGCCCGGAAACGGCATGGGCGACGACCGTCATGCCGGCCATCGCGGAAGGCAAGACCATCGAGTCGGTCCTCCCCTCCTGGCAGACCGAGGTGCTCAACGAAGCACAGGTGAACGGATACACGGCCGCCGAATGACCTCCACCCCGCTCGCATCAGAGACGCGGCCTGCACCCGCGGTCGGCGCCGCCCTTCTGGGCGACGCCGACCCGGCGGGGCCGAAGAAGCCACGCAGGGCGAAGCGGCCCCGCGCCGCGAACCCGCTCGCGAACGAGACCCGCTTCGGGTACATCTTCGTCAGCGGATACGTGCTGCTGCTGCTCGCCTTCGGGATCGTGCCGACGCTCTACGCGGTCTTCCTCTCGATCACGAAGAACGGCGTCTTCGTCGGCATCGACAACTTCGTCCGCGTCTTCGGCGACTACCGGTTCCTGCCGGCCGTCGGCCACGTCACGCTGTACATCGTCTTCTGGCTCATCAGCCTCATCGTGCTGGTCGTCTTCCTGGCGATCATCGTGCACTCGATCCGCGCGAAGTGGCTGAGCGTGAGCATCCGCTTCCTCTACTACATCCCCGGTGCCATCGCGGGGGCATCGAGCGTCATGCTCTGGCTCTTCCTGCTCGACCCGACGGTCAGCCCCGTGGCAGGTCTGCTGCGGGCCATGGGCTACGACTCGCTCATCCGCACCGTCTCCATCGACAACCTGCCCATCGTCTTCACCGTCATCGCGTTCTGGACGGGTGCCGGCAGCTGGATCGTCATCATGTACGGCGCCCTCAACAACATCAGCAACGAGGTCATCGAAGCGGCGAAGGTCGACGGTGCGAACCCACTGCAGGTGGCCCTCTACATCCAGCTGCCCATGATGACGAAGTGGATCTCCTACATGGGCATCATGTCGCTGGCAGCGGGAACCCAGCTCTTCGTCGAGCCGCGCGTGCTCTCGCAGGCCAGCCGCGGCGTCGTGCCGGAGGACTACTCGCTCAACCAGCTCGCGTACCTCTACGCGTTCAAGCAGGGCGACTTCTCCGGCTCCGCCGCCATCTCCATCACGCTCCTCGTCGTCGCCCTCGCGCTCTCGACGGTCTTCATCCTCAAGGGAAAGCTGTTCGAACGTGACTGACACCGTGCAATCCAGGAACGTGCAGCACGTCGACTCCGCGCATCCGGCCACCAAAGCGCTCGCGCGCAAGCTCTCCCCTGGCGAGTGGATCATGCGGATCGTGCTCGGCGCCGTCATCGCCTCCTTCATCGTCTTCTTCCTGCTGCCGATCGTCTGGCTCCTGCTCGCCGGCACCAAGGATGCGCGCTCGCTGCTGCTCGAGAACCCGATGTCGTTCGGCTCGTTCGAGCAGCTGGCCGCCAACTGGGAGCAGCTGTTCAGCTTCCAGAACGGCATCTTCCTCACGTGGATCGGCAACTCCGCGCTGTACTCGTTCGGAGCGCTTGTCATCACGCTCATCGTGAGCGTGCCCGCCGGCTACGCCCTGGCGCTCGGCAACTTCAAAGGCCGCAAGGCGCTGCTGCTCGTGACGCTCATCGTCATGCTCATCCCCAACACGGCGCTGGTGCTGCCGATCTTCCTCGAGCTGAGCGCCGTCAAGCTCATCGGCTCACCCCTCGCCGTGATCCTGCCGTTCTCGTTCTTCCCGTTCGGCGTGTACCTGACGTACATCTACTTCTCGACGGCCGTGTCGCGTGACCTGCTCGATGCTGCGCGCATCGACGGGGCGAGCGAGCTCCGCGTGTTCGCGCAGGTCGCGATGCCCCTCGCGGCGCCCGTCATCGCGCTCGTCGGGTTCTTCAGCTTCACGGGCAACTGGAACAACTACTTCCTGCCGTTCCTCATGGTCGGCGGCAAGAACGTGCCAGTGCAGGTCGGCCTCGCGAACCTGCTCTCGAACGTTCCGCAGTTCAACCCGACGACCGCGACGAGCATCGTCATCGAGCTGCCGACGCTCGCCCTCGCGACGCTCCTCTCGGTCGCGCCCATCGTCATCATCTTCCTCTTCTCGCAGCGCTTCCTCGTCGACGGGATGACGGCGGGCGGCACGAAGGGATGAGCGAGCGGTTGCCTGCCGGTTCTCGTGCGGATGCGGTGGATGCTGCGGGCCGCGCCGAGTCGGGCCCCGCCGCCGAGCGGTCTGCCACGTCACGGCACGGGTTCGTGGTCGACGTGCGAGCGGAGAAGCGCGAGGAGTACCTCGAGCTGCACCGTGCCGTCTGGCCGCGGGTCGAAGCGGCGATGCGGGAGCAGGGCATCCGCAACTACTCGATCTACATCATCGACAACACCCTCTTCGGTACCTACGAGTACGTCGGCGACGACTACGACGCCGACATGGCCCGCGTGCAGCTCGACGAGGAGAGCCAGCGCTGGTGGCAGCTCACGAACCCCTGCCAGACCCCGTTCGGGGACGCGCACGAGGGCGAGCTGTGGCGGGAGATGGAGCTGGCATGGCACATGGACTGAACGCCGCCGAACGCATCCCGCTCGACACGCACGTGCACCTCTGGGACCGCGCGGTCGTGCCGCAGACCTGGATCGACCCCGAATCCATGGCGGCGATCGACCGTGATTTCAGCGGCAGCGACCTCTCCGTGCAGCTGCGCGAAGTCGGCGTCACACGTGCCGTCGTCGTGCAGTCGGACCGCGCACTCATCGAGAACACCCACCTGCTCGACGAGGCGGAGCAGACCCCCGAGCTGGTCGGGGTCGTCGGCTGGGTCGACCTGCGCGGCGGGAAGGACGGCGTGCGGTTGCAGCTGGACGCACTCGGCGGGCACGAGAGCGCATCCAAGCTCGTCGGCATTCGGCATCCCGTGCACATCGACGAGGACGAGCGGTGGCTCTCGCGTGACGACGTCGCGGAAGGGCTCGCCGAGCTCGGCAAGCGTGGACTGGCCTTCGACCTCGTGATCAGGCCATGGCAGCTCGAACAGGCCGCGCGACTTGCGGCGCGGGTGCCAGGCACGAGCTTCGTACTCGACCACCTCGGCAAGCCGCCCCTCTCGACGGGACGGCTCGAGGCGTGGAACGACGGGCTGCGGCAACTCGCCGCGCTGCCGAACGTCGCCGCCAAGATCTCCGGCCTCACCATCGAGGACGACTGGGGCGACTGGTCGGAGGCTGCCGTGACGCGTGCCATCGACCCCGCTCTCGAACTGTTCGGGCCGCCCCGTCTCATGTTCGGCTCCGACTGGCCGCTCGTGCGGCTCACACGCGGCGGCTACGGCAGCTGGATCGATGCGTATCGATCCGCCACCTCCTCGCTGAGCCCCACCGAGCAACGGCAGGTCGACTCCGGCACCGCGGAGCGCGTGTACGGCGTGGGCGTGGTGCACGCGTGAGCGCGGGGAAGGGCGCGAGGAGTGGCGGCGGCGTGCGCCCTGGCGCTGCTGTGTCCGGGGCCAGACCTGTGGGAAGCGCATCCGCTGGCCAGCAGACGCATGCGCAAGGCCCAGGTCTGCATCGGCGACGCCTCGGTCAGACCGACGTGCACGTCAGCCGCCTCGGATTCGGGGCTGCGTCGCTCGGCAACCTCTACCGCGAGACGAGCGACGAGGAGGCCGCCGGCGCCGTCGCCGAGGCGTGGAATACGGGCATCCGCTTCTTCGACACGGCGCCGCACTACGGGCTTGGGCTCTCGGAACGGCGTCTCGGGGCCGCGCTCGCGGCCTACCCGCGCGACGAACTCGTCATCTCGACGAAGGTCGGGCGGCTCCTCGTGCCCAATCCGCACCCGTGTGGCCTCGACGACGGGTTCGTCGTGCCGGACGACCTCACGCGGCGGTGGGACTTCAGCCGCGAGGGCGTGCTCCGCAGCCTCGAGGGCAGCCTCGAGCGGCTCGGCACCGACCGCGTCGACATCGTCTTCGTGCACGACCCAGACGCGTTCAGCGAGGGAGCCGCCCGCGAGGCGCTCGTGACGCTGCGGGGGCTCCGTGACGAGGGAGTCGTCGGCGCGATCGGCGTCGGCACGAACGAGACGCACCAGCTCGGCGCGCTCTTCGACGAACGACTCATCGACGTCGCCATGCTCGCCGGCCGCTACACGCTCCTCGAACAGCCGGGCCTCGACAGCGTGCTCGAACCCGCCAAGCGCGCGGGCGCATCCGTCATCGCCGTCGGCGTCTACAACTCGGGCCTGCTCTCAACGCCGCGGCCCGGCCCAGACGCCGTCTACAACTACCTACCCGCCCCGATCGAGGTGCTCGAGCGGGTGCACCGCATCGCGGACGTGTGCGAGCGGCATGGCGTGACGCTGCCGGATGCGGCCCTCGCGTTCCCCCTGCAGCATCCCGCCGTCGCCGGGATCGCCCTCGGCATGCGCAACGCAGCCCAGGTGCGCGACAACCTGCAGCGAGCAACCGTCACGATGCCAGACGCGCTCTGGCTCGACCTCGCCAGGCAAGGCCTCATCGACCCCAGAAGCATCACCCCAGCAGACCTCACAACCCCAGACCAGCAGGAGGAAACCCCGTGAGATTCGTTCAGCGCCGAGACGGCGCCCGAACCGTGCCAGGCATCGTCGACGGCGACCGGGTCTACGACCTCGCGGGCGTCGACCAGATCGACGGCGCGCTGCTCGCCAGGTCCGACGACGAGCTCGGCGCGCTCGAAGCCGCCGCCCTCGGAACCGAAGGCCGAGACCTCGAAGGCCTCGACCTCGCAGCCCCCATCGCGCGCCCCGTCAAGATCGTCTGCATCGGCCTCAACTACCGCGACCACGCCGCAGAGACCGGGGCCGCGATCCCGGAAGAACCCGTCATCTTCATGAAAGACCCCTCGACGATCGTCGGCCCGTTCGACGCCGTGCGCATCCCACGCAACTCCGTCAAGACCGACTGGGAAGTCGAGCTCGGCATCGTCATCGCCCGCGAAGCGCGCTACCTCGCTTCGCCGGCAGACGCCGCAGGGGTCATCGGCGGCTACGTGCTGTCCCACGACGTGAGCGAGCGCGAGTTCCAGCTCGAACGCGGTGGGCAATGGGACAAGGGCAAGAGCTGCGAGACCTTCAACCCCCTCGGCCCCTGGGTCGCGACACCCGACGAGATCGACGACGTGCAGGCCCTCGGCCTGCGCCTCAGCGTCAACGGCGTGCAGCGGCAGGACGGCACGACCGCCGACCAGGTCTTCGACGTCAACCACGTCGTCTGGTACCTCAGCCAGTTCATGGTGCTGCAGCCGGGCGACCTCATCAACACGGGCACACCAGCCGGTGTCGCCCTCGGCATCGACGGCAACCCCTACCTCCGCGACGGTGACGTCGTCGAGCTCTCGATCGACGGCCTTGGCACCGCCCGCCAGCGCTTCGAGGACGCCTCGTGAGTGCCGCATCTCGCAGCGTGGAGGCTGGGGGCCGCTCCCGATCGCGCCCCCTCCGTTTCGGGATGGAAAC
>JBQDTF010000001.1:123735-426427 GCA_052099095.1 Pseudoclavibacter sp. | reverse complement strand
TTCGCTTCGTTCGGGGAAGTTTCCCGCAAAGATGCGAGTTTCCCAGCCCGAGTCGGGTGGGTGGGTCGCCGGTGAGGGTGGGTCGGGTCGGGTCTCGCCGGGGCCGGTCTCGACCTCCATGGCGTTCCGTTCCTCCGTCGCGTCCTTTGTCGAGTCCGTCGTCGAGGTGGAGGTCCCGTCCACACCTTTCGGGATGGAAACTTCGCTTCGTTCGGGGAAGTTTCCCGCAAAGATGCGAGTTTCCCAGCCCGAGTCGCAGGGGAACCGTGGAGTCACGACCGTTCAAGGGGTGACCGCATGAGCGCGACGGGCGAGTTCGGCGGGCGGGTCGCGATCGTGACGGGCGGTGCTTCCGGGATCGGCGCGGCCGTCGCGGAGGAGCTGATCGCCCGCGGAGCGCGGCTCGCGATCTTCGACCTCAATGGTGCCTCGGCCGAGGGGCCAGCGTTCGGCGTGAACGTCGACGTGTCCGACAGAGCCTCCGTGGATGCGGGCGTCGCGGCCGTGCTCGAGCGCTTCGGTCGGCTCGACGTCGTCGTGAACTGCGCGGGGATCGGGGCCTTCGGCACCGTCGAGGACTCGAGCGACGACGACTGGGCGCGCGTGCTCAACGTGAACGTGCAGGGCGTCGCCCGCGTGTGCGCGGCGGCGATGCCAGCACTCCGCGAGTCGGACGCGGCTGCCATCGTGAACCTCACCTCGATCGCCGCGACGACGGGCATCCAGCAGCGCGCCCTCTACTCGGCGACGAAGGGGGCCGTGCATGCGCTGACCCTCGCGATGGCGGCCGACCACGTGCACGACGGCGTGCGAGTCAACGCCGTCTCGCCGGGCACGACCGACACGCCCTGGGTGCAGCGGATGGTCGCGAACGTCGCCGATCCGGACGCGGAACGCGCCGCCATGAACGCGCGTCAGCCGACGGGCAGGCTCGTCACGCCGGCCGAGGTGGCGGGAGCCGTGGCGTACCTCGCGTCGCCCCTGTCAGCATCCACGACTGGCAGCGTGCTCGCGGTCGACGGCGGTTTCGGCGGTCTGCGGGTGAGGCCGGTCCAGGCTTAGCCGACCTGGCACACGCGGCCTGGCCTGCGCGGCGTAGCCCGGGAGACCGCCTCATCTTCGATCGCTGCCAGTCGAGTTGCCTTCTCCGAGGCGCGCTGAAGGGCGAATCGACTGGCAGTGATCTCCGGGAAGTGGCAGGGAGAGCCGCGGAGCGCTGGGAAGTGCTGGGGCGCTCAGGCGTCGCGGCTGAGGCTCAGGAAGCGGTAGCGGATGCCCGCGGGCGACTCGAGCCAGCCATCGGACGGCTCGCGTGCATCCACGCGCCACTCGTCGCCCGACCAGTCGGGGGCGTACGCGTCGCCGGCGACCTCGAGGTCGATCTCGGTCACCTCGAGGCGGTCGGCGCTCGCGATGGCCTCGCGGTACAGCTCGCCGCCGCCCATGACCCAGGCCTCCGAAGAAGCCGCGGATGTGTCGCCGCCAGCGTCAACCCGGCCACCATCGGCGCCCGCCAGAGCAAGCGCCTCAGCAAGCGACCCGGCACGCTCGGCACCTTCGGCCGCCCACTCGGCCTGCCGCGTCACGACGATGTTGCGTCGCCCGGGCAGGGGGCGGAAGCGCTCGGGCAGGGAGTCCCAGGTCTTGCGGCCCATGATGACGGGGTGCTTGACCGTGACGGCCTTGAAGTGCGCCATGTCCTCCGGCACGTGCCAGGGAATGCCGCCCTCGGACCCGATCACGCCGCCGCGAGCTTGCGCCCAGACGAGCCCGACTGTCAGGCCGCCTGTGCGGTCGCCCTCTGCGTGGGCACGTTCAGCATCCGCTGCCCGAGGAGCGCCCGCCGCGTCGCTCATACCGCGATCGCCGCGCGGATCGTCGGGTGGTGCTGGTAGTTCGCGACCTCGAAGTCCTCGAACTCGTAGTCGAAGATCGTGTCGGGCGTGCGGTGGATGCGCAGCTGGGGGTACGGGTACGGCGTGCGAGTGAGCTGCTCCCGCACCTGCTCCTCGTGGTTGTCGTAGATGTGCACGTCGCCGCCGGTCCAGACGAACTCGCCGGGCTCGAGGCCCGTCTGCTGCGCGACCATGAGCGTCAGCATGGCGTAGGAGGCGATGTTGAACGGGACGCCGAGGAAGAGGTCGGCGCTGCGCTGGTAGAGCTGGCACGAGAGCTTGCCGTCGGCGACGTAGAACTGGAACAGCGCGTGACACGGGGGGAGCGCCATCGTCGAGATCTCGGCGGGGTTCCAGGCCGTCACGATGTGGCGGCGCGAGTCGGGGTTCGCGCGGATCTGCGCGACGACCTGTTCGATCTGGTCGATGTGGCCGCCCTCTGGCGTCGGCCAGGACCGCCACTGCACGCCGTAGACGGGGCCGAGGTCGCCGTTCTCGTCGGCCCATTCGTCCCAGATCTTCACGCCGCGCTCCTGCAGCCAGCGCACGTTCGAGTCTCCGCGCAGGAACCACAGCAGTTCATAGGCGATCGACTTGAAGTGCACGCGCTTCGTGGTGATGAGCGGGAAGCTCTCCGACAGGTCGAACCGAAGCTGGCGGCCGAACACGCTGCGCGTCCCGGTGCCGGTGCGGTCGGACTTGTGGGCGCCGTTCTCGAGCACGTCGCGCAGCAGGTCTTCGTACGGGGTCAGGATCTCCGAAGTCACGTCCCGAGGATACGCCCCGCCGGGACCCACGCGACCGGTTGTCCACAGACGAAGACGTCCGGTGACGGCCTCGCACATCCGGCTGCCGTGAGCGGACGCGAAGGGTCGCTCTCAGGGTCGGAAGCGCGATCCTGCGGGGCGACTCTCGGGGCGGGGCCGATGCGCCCCTTTGGGCTGACTCGCGGGAGCCGAGTTCTACGCTCGGAGGATGAGCACCCCCGCCTCGCCGACGTCCGCGCCCGCCCGCCCCTCCTGATCGCGGGCTTCGGGAAGCTCGGCGCGCGACTGGGGGAGCGCTACGTCGCGCGTGGCGCTGAGGTCTTCGGCGTGCGTCGGAGCGAGGGCGAGGCGGGGGCAGGCATCGGGCTCATCGCCGCGGACCTCGCGAGCCCCGAGGCCCCGCCCATCACGCTGCCTGCGGTCGATGCTCTGGTCATCACGCTCCCGCCGCCCGCCGTCGACGGCGTCGTCGCGCCTGACGGGTATCGGCGCTCCCTCGAGACGCTGGCGGCGAGCCTCCCCGGCGTCCCAGCGCGTGTGGTGTTCGTGTCGTCGACGCGCGTCTTCGAGGGCAGGGGCGACGGGTCCGTGATCACCGAGGCGGATGCACCAGCCCCGACCTCTGACCGGGCACTTGCGCTGCTCGACGGGGAGCGTCGGGCCGTCGAGCTGTTCGCGGCATCCATCATCAGGCCGTCGGGGATCTACGGGCCCGGACGCGACAGCCTCATCCGACGCGTCCTCTCGCGCGACGCGATTCCGTACGCGCGCCGGACCAACCGGGTGCACGAGACCGACCTTGTTCGCGCCATCGAGGCGATGCTCGACCGCCCCGACGCGCCCGCGCTGCTGCACGCCACCGACGCGAGCCCGGCTTCCTTGGGCGATGTCGCCACGTTCGTGGCGGGCGAGCTCGGCGTCGACATGCCCCCGCGCATCCAGCCAGAGCAGGCCGGCGGCACGGTGCTGAGCGGCGATCGGATGCTCGCCCTCCTCGGCGCGCTCGACTACCCCAGCTACCGCGAGGGCTACGCCGAGATGGTGCGCCTCCGCGCGAGCTGACGCGCCGCGCTCGTCGTTCGCGCTCCCGCCTAGGGCGCCGTCGCCACTCGGTTCGCAGCGGAGCTGTGGTTGTTCCCGAGCGATGTTGACGACCACAGCACCGCCCCGGGCGTCCATACTGGGGGCGTCACCGCGAGGTGGCCAGCTCCACGCCAGCTCCACCCCGAGATCGTCGCCCGTCGCGTCCCCGTGGCGCCCCGAAGGAGTCGCATGTCAGAGCCAGCCGACGCCCCCGCGCCCGCCGCCACCCCCGAATCCCCAACCGCTCCCGCCGCGCAGCCCACCCCTGACACCTTCGTCCTCACGGCAGGCATGATCGTGACGATGGATGCGCAGCTGCCGCGCGCATCCGCCGTTGCCGTCGCGGACGGGAAGATCGTCGCGGTCGGAACTCTGGCCGAGTGCGCCGAGGTCGTGCCTGGCGCCCCCGTCGTCGACAGCGGCGTGCCCGTGCTCATGCCCGGCTTCGTCGACCCGCACAGCCACCCGTTCCTGAGCGGCCTCGCGACGCAGCTGCCTGCTCTGTCGATCGCGCCCTGGAAGGCGCCGACCTGGAGCGAGGTGCTGAGCGTCTTCTCGCAGGCGATGGCCGAGCACGACGCGGATGTTCCCCTCCTCTTCAACGGCTTCGACGCCCTTCTGCACGGCCGCCCCACCCCGACGGCGGCCGACCTCGACGCGATCTTCGGCGACCGGGTGGCGGCTGTCGTCGACAACTCCGGGCACGCCTGCTCCTTCACGTCGGCACTCATCCGGAGTCGCGGGTGGGACGCCACCCCGCCACAGGACCCGGTCGGCGGTTCTTTCGCGCGGGATGCGGCCGGCGCCCTCGCGGGGGTCTCGTTCGAGATCCCCGCGAACACCGCCGTCCTCGGCCCCGTCATGCAGCAGCTCGGCGGCAACCCGCTCGGCAGCGCCGCCGAGTACTTCGCGCTCATGGCGCGCGCCGGCATCACCTCGACCTCCGACATGACCTTCTCGACCGACCTCGCCCCCGCCTACGAGGCGCTCGCGGCCATGCCGTCGTCGCCGCTGCGCGTGAGCCTGTGGGAGGTGTCGACGGCGGCCGACCCCGGGGCCGCTGCGACGTTCGCCGCGGGGGAGGAGCGCCTCGTGAAGCAGGGCGTGAAGCTGTGGACAGACGGCTCACCCTGGATCGGCAACATCGCCACCTCATTCCCGTACCTCGCGAGCGACGCGACGAAGCGGGCCGGCATCGACCCCGCGATGGCGGGAGGCGCATCTGCCATGAACTACTCGCGCGAGCAGGTGGATGCGACGCTCGACGCGTGCGCGCCGCTCGGCTGGCAGATGTCGTTCCACGCGAATGGCGACCTGGCCATCGACTTCGCGCTCGATGCCTACGAGCGGGCACTCGCCGAGCACGGCCTGCTCGGCACCGACCACCGCTGGCGAATCGAGCACGCGGGGGCCGGCCGCCGCGACCAGTTCGAGCGGGCCGCGCGCCTCGGCGTGCACGTGTCGCTCGCGCCGTTCCAGTACTACTACTGGGGCGACCTCCTCGACGGCGAGATGTTCGCTCCCGAGCACGGATCCCGCTGGCAGGCGTTCGCAGACGCGGTCGATGCGGGAGTCGTCGTCTCCTTGCACAACGACGGCTCCGTGTCGCCGCCGACGCCCATCCTGAACGTGCAGACCGCTTCGACCCGCCGCACGAGCAGCGGGCGCATCCATTCCCCGAATCAGTCGATCTCCGTGGATGCGGCGCTCAGGGCCCACACGATCGACGCGGCGCGCACGCTCCACCGCGAGCATCTCGTCGGCTCGATCTCGGTTGGCAAACTCGCCGACTTCGTCGAACTGAGTGCCGACCCCTCCGAGATGGCGCCTCGCTACCTCGCAGAGCGCGTCGAGGTGCTTGGCACCTGGGTCGGTGGAGCGCGGATCGACCTGTCGGAGTTCCTCGCCGCCGCGCACGGGAGCGACCCGGCGCCGCACGCGCACCACGCGGCGCGCGGCCACACTGGCCACGGCTGCTAGCTGATCCGCGCTAGTCGCGGATGCGGCGCCGTTCCCAGGCGAGCGCGATGTGGTCGCGCATCTCGCGGGCCGCGGCCTCGCTGTCTCCGGCCTCGATGGCGTCGTAGACGCGCCGGTGCTCTTCGAGGGTGAGGCGCACGGCATCGGCGCCTGGCGCACCGTAGTAGCGGCTGCTCTCGCCTGCGCGCTTGGAGAGGCTGCGGGCGATGCCGGAGGCGAGTCGGTCACCGGCGATGTCCATGACCGCGAAGTGGAAGGCGACATCGGCGGCGGCGAAGGCGTCCCGCTCGTCCGCGGTGGCGTGCATGGTGTCGAGGTGCTCGTGGATGACGCGCAGCTCGTCGTCGCTCCGCGCGCTCGCCGCGGCCGCTGCGATGCTCGATTCGAGCTGCCCGCGGACGACGGCGAGCTCGTCGAGGATGCCGAGCGTCTCGTCGTTCTCGATCATCGTGCCGAGCACGACCTTGTCGAGGATGTTCCATTCGGACTGCGGGGCGATCTGCGTGCCGCGCCCTTGGACGACGGAGACCATCCCCTTCTCCTCGAGGCGCTTCATCGATTCGCGGATGACGGTGCGGCTGACGCCGAAGTTCTCGCAGAGCTCGGTCTCGGTGGGCAGGAGTTCGCCTGGCGCGACTTCACCGGTGACGATGGCGGAGACGAGGTCGTGCACGACCTGCACGCCGAGCCGTGCGGCGGGCGTGCGGTGGGCGCCGAGCCGGGGCGTCGTGGTGCTGGACATGCGGCGATTGTAGTCACGAACCGGTGCCGGGGCTCGAGCACACGGGCAAACCGGCGAAAAACATATGACGAATAAATCATGTGATGTATGCTGAATCTCCCATCTGAAGATCAAGGACGATATGAAGATCACCGGCTTCCGCTTGCTCACCACCAGGCACGACTGGGGGCGTTCGATCGGCGACGTCAACGGTCACATTCGTGCCGCTGTCACCGATGTCCCCATCGTGATCCTCGAGACGGACGAGGGGGTCGAGGGCATCGGCATCGGCTCGCACGCCGATGTCGCGAGGCTCTTCCCGGCGCTCGAGGGTGAGGATCCGCGCGGGGTCTCCGCCCTCTTTGATCGCATGCTCGCCCAGGTCTTCAAATCGGGCCACGCGGGTGCCACCTACGGCGGGGTCGCGACCCTCGACGCCGCTCTCTGGGACCTCAAGGCGAAGCTCGCCGATGAGCCGCTCTGGCGTCTGCTCGGCGGACGCGACAGGTTCGTCCCCGGGTACGCATCCGGTCTCGACATCGCGCTCGACGACGGCGAGCTCGTCGCCTTCTACGAGGACTTCGCTGAGCGCGGCTACGTGGCAGGCAAGCTCAAGGGCGGTGTCGACCCCGTGGCCGACCTGCGCAGGCTCCGTCTCCTGCACGGCGTGCTCGGTCGCAATACCCCGAGCCCCGGCCTCATGCTCGACGCGAACGAGTCGTGGCAGGTGAAGCAGGCGGTGCGGTACGTGTCGGCGATCGAGAGCGAGATCGACCTGCTGTGGGTCGAGGAGCCGCTTCGGCGGTGGGATGCGCTCGGCCACGCGCGCTTGTCGGCCGCGGTGCGTGCTGCGGTCGCGACGGGGGAGAACCTGACCGGGGTCGATCAGTTCCGCCCGCTCTTCGATGCTGGCGCGCCCGATATCGTGCAGGCTGGCGCGATCTGGGGTGTCACGCACGTCCTGCGTCTCTCGTACGCCGCGAACGCGCGCAACTTGCCCGTGAGTCCTGTCGGCTACAACACGAACCCTGCCGTCGCGGCCGCCATGACGGCCGTGCCGAATCACCTCACGACGGAGGTGCAGGCGCTGCACTGGGCGCATGGCATGAGCGTCGACCAGGAGTTCGCCGATGGTGGCATCGTGCTCGGTGATGCGGTCGGCGCAGGTATCTCGATCGACGAGTCTGCGATCGTGGATGCCGGGCGCGGCTGGGCGGACCCTGCTGGCCCGCACATGCGCCCGTCTCGTGCCGGCCTCCGGGTCGTGCTCGACGGCATCGAGCGCTGATGCGGTCGGCTTGCGGCGACTCGCGAGGAACCTGCCGACAGGACTTGCGGCGGGGTCGCCGCATCGGTACATTGGGTGCAATGGCAGCGCTACCAGTAGCGCTCACATAGCTCGGGCGTCCCCGGTCCCGAAGCACACGCTCACGCAACGGCGCGAAGGAGTCGCAGTGTCCACGAGTTCTCTTGAAACGCAGGCCGACGAGGCCACGGCCACAGGTGCCGCCCTCCTCCCAGACGGCCCCATCCGGGCCCGCTCCGCGAAGATCGGCGCCATCGGCGCTGGCGCCATCATGGCAGACCAGCACCTCGCCGCCTACAAGGAAGCCGGCTTCCCTGTCGTCGCCATCGCCTCCCGAACGAAGGCCAACGCCGAACGCGTCGCCGAGCAATGGGGCATCCCGACTGTCCACGACACCCCAGAACTCCTCATCGAGAACCGGGACGTCGAGATCGTCGACATCGCGTATCCACCGGACCTGCAGCCCGCCCTCATCCGCAAAGCGCTCGCGCAGCCGCACGTCAAGGCCGTGCTCGCTCAGAAGCCCCTCGCCCTCACCCTCGACGAGGCCATCGCGCTCCGCGACGAAGCCGCGGCCGCTGGCAAGATCCTGTCGGTCAACCAGAACATGCGCTACGACCAGTCGATCCGAGTGCTCAAGCAGCTGCTCGACGGCGGCGACCTCGGAGACCCCGTCTTCGTCGAGATCGACATGAAGGCAGTCCCGCACTGGCAGGGCTTCCTCGAAGGCTACGACCGCCTCACCCTCGCCAACATGAGCGTGCACCACCTCGATGCGCTCCGCTTCCTCTTCGGCGACCCAGACGAGATCATGACCGTCACCCGCTCAGACCCGCGCACCCAGTTCCCGCACACCGACGGCATCGTCGTCTCCACGCTTCGCTTCCCCGGCGGACTCCTCGCACTCTCGACCGAGGACGTCTGGGGTGGTCCCCGCGAAGAAGGCTTCGACGACGACTTCTCCATCACCTGGCGAGTGGAGGGCACGCGCGGCATCGCCAAGGGCACCATCGGCTGGCCGAGCGGCACGCCATCGACCATCACCTACGCCTCCGCCGAGACGACCGACGGAAAATGGGTGACCCCCACCTGGGACACGCACTGGTTCCCGCACGCCTTCATCGGCGTCATGGAGCAGCTGCAGTACGCGATCGAGACGGGCAGTGAACCCGCCCTCACCGTCGCCGACAACGTCAAGACCGTCGCCCTCATCGAGGCCGGCTATCGCTCCATCGCCGAACGCCGCCCAGTGCGCCTCGACGAGTTCCAGCTCTGACCCCTCCCCGCATCCACGCCACCACCACCTCAACCGGCCAACGGCCCACACAGAAGGAGCAAAGAAGCTCATGATCCAAGTCGGCATCTTCAGCGGATACTTCCCCTACGACCTCAAGACCACCGCCCAGAAGGCCCGCGAGCTCGGCTTCAACACCGTCCAGCTCGACCTGCACTTCAAGGACCTCGACCTCACCGCAGGGCAGATCACGAAGGAGAAGGCGAAGCTCGTCGCCGACACCTTCCGCGACAACAACCTCCCCATCTCCGCCATCTCGGGCTACACGAACATCGTGCACCCTGACCCAGAGCACCGTCGCGCCAACGTCGACTACCTGAAGGAGATCATCCGCAACGCGCGCTCCTTCGGCACGCCATACGTCATCTCGGAGTCGGGCACCTTCAACCCGGACAGCGAGTGGGACAGCGACCCGCACAACAAGACCGAGGACGCCTACGAGCAGGTGCGCGACGTGCTCGCCGAGCTGGCCCAGGAGGCCTACGACCACGGCTCGATCTTCCTGCTCGAGACCTACGTCAACAACGTCATCGGCTCGGTCCGCGAGACCGTGCGCGTCTTCAATGACATCCGATCGCCAGGCATCGAGCTGCTCATGGATCCGACGAACTACTTCGATGCCTCCAACATCGACGACCAGGCCGGCGTGCTCAACGAGGTCTTCGACACCCTCGCCGACAAGGTCCGTGTCGCCCACGCCAAGGACGTCAAGCGCGCTGGCGACGACAAGAGCGAGAAGCACGCCGACATCGGCGACGACGACGCACTCGCGTCGCACACGTTCCGCGGCGTCGGCGAGATCGAGCTTCCGGCCGCCGGCCTCGGCTCGCTCGACTACGAGCTGTACCTGCAGCGTCTGGCTGAGCGCAACCCGAACGCGCCGCTCATCATCGAGCACCTCGACGAATCGGACATCCCGCGCGCGAAGAAGTTCATCGACGACATCCTGCGCAAGTACTCGATCTAGTCGCCCGCGAACTCCGCCGAACTTCGGTGCTAACTCGACCCAGATCGCCACAAGAGGGTGGCTTCTGGCGGAGTTGTCACCGAAGTTAGACGGGTAGGCAGCGGTACAGACAGAGTCGGCACCCAACAACAGGCTTCGGCCGGAGGAACCATGACGGAAACAGGTGAGAAGCCGGTCGCGATCGTGACCGGCGCTGGCGGATCGCTCGGTCGGGCGACCGCGCTGCGGCTCGGACGCGACGGCTTTGCAGTCGCCGTGCTGGGTCGAGGAGGGGCGACCCTCGCGGAGACGGCCGACGAGCTCAGGGCGGCAGGCGTACCCACGTACGTGCTCGAAGTCGACCTGCGCGACGCGGCGGCCATCAAGGCGGCGGTTCGTGAAGCTGAGCTCGAGTTCGGCCCGGTGCACGCGCTCATCAACAACGCCGCCATCTACCCACCGACCCCGTTCTTCGACATCACGGTCGAGGAGTTCGACGACGTCGTCGCGGTCAACCAGCGCGGCTACTTCGTCGCGGCCCAGGCGGCGGCCGAGCTCATGCGCGAACGCGGCACCGGCGCAATCGTCAATATCGGTTCCATCACCTGGAGCGGCGGCTGGGACAAGCTCGCGAGTTACGTCACGACGAAGGGCGCAGCCGTCGCGATGACGCGAGCTCTGGCTCGTGAGCTCGGCGAGTTCGGGATTCGCGTGAACCTCCTCTCGCCCGGAGCGTTCCCGACCAAGGCGGAGGAGATCCACGAGAATCCCGAGCAGTACACGCAGTTCGTGCTGGACCACCAGTCGCTCAAGCGGCGCGGCGATCCCGACGAGGTGGCGAGCGTCATCTCTTTCCTCGTGGGCAAGGACTCGAGCTTCGTGACCGGGCAGACGATCAACGTCGATGGCGGATGGGTGATGATGTGAGCGGGCAGACGGCAGGACAGGGCGTCGACGTGTTCGGCAACGAGCTCTCGCTTGCGGATCTCCGCAGGCGAACGGGTGACCTCTCGGCGGTTGCCGGCATCCGCCAGGTGGTCCTCGACAACGGGGTGGAGCGTGGCGTGCGGGCGATCGACCTGCGCACCTCCGCGGGCCTCGAACTCGAGGTGCTGGTCGACCGGGCGTTCGACCTCGGTTCGATGCGATTCCGGGGCGCTCCCATCGGCTGGCGAAGCGGCAACGGCTTCCGTCACCCAGGCCTGCACGAGCACAACGACGAGGGTGGTCTCTCCTGGCTTCGCGCGCTCGACGGCCTGCTCGTCTCTGGCGGCCTCGACCACACCCTCTTCGGCGGGGACGTGGATGCGAGCAGGTACAACTATCCGCCGAAGCAGACCGTCACGCACGGACTGCACGGGCGGCTCACGGCGATCCCAGCGCGCCTGCTGGAGGCGCGAGAGGTGGAGCGCGACGGCCGGGTCGTCCTGCGAGTCGTCGGCGAGGTCATCCAGGCGACGGCGTTCGGCGAGCACCTGCGCCTGACGCGCACGATCGAGCTCGACTTCGACGGCCGCGAGGTGCGCTTCGACGACGTCGTCGACAACCTGGGCTTCGACCCGACGCCCCACATGTTCCTCTACCACATCAATGTCGGCTGGCCCTTCCTGGATGAGGGTGCCAGGTTCGTCGCACCCATCACGAGGCATCTCTGGCAGTCGGACTCGGTGGCCGAGCAGGGTGTGAGCTATCGCGTCATGCCAGCGCCGATCGACGGCTTCGTCGAGCAGGTGACCGAGCACGAGCTGGTGGTCGGTGCGGACGGCCGCCACCGGGTCGCGCTGATCACGGCCGGCGGTGAGCGGGGAATCGAGCTCAGCTGGGAGGCGGAGGGCATGCCGCACTTCTTCGAGTGGCAGAACCTGCGCAGCGGCCAGTACGGCATCGGGCTCGAGCCGAGCACGCATCACGTGTCTGGGGATGCGGCCTCGCGAGAGGACGGGACGGCCCTGTTCCTCGAGCATGGGGAGTCTCGCAGCTACTCGACGACGATCCGCGTGCTCGATGGTGCGCAGGAGACGAGCGCGGTCGAGGCCGCGATTCGCGCTATCGGCGATCAGCCGGAATGAACCACCGTGCCCGGGGCTGACGACGAGGTTGGCTCCGGGCGCTCTACACTTGTCATGTTAGCGCTGCCACAAGCGCATTCACCGAAACGAGGAACACCATGAGCGGCGCAGAAGACACGAGCGAGACCCACCAGGCGGAGTCCGGGTCTGGCGGTGGAATCCTCTCCGGCATCCGCGTGCTCGACTGCTCGATCGCCATGGCCGGCCCGTTCGCGGCGCAGCGCCTCGGCGACCTCGGCGCCGACGTCATCAAGGTCGAGCCGCCGGCGGGAGAGTGGCAGCGCCACGCGCCCGCCGGGGGAGCAGCCGGCAACGAGATCAACGTGTCCTTCCTCTCGCTCAACCGCAACAAGCGCTCCATCGCCCTCGACCTCAAATCGGACGACGGCCGCGAGGTGCTGCGCGAGCTCGTCGCAACCAGCGACGTCTTCCTCCAGAACTACCGCCCCGGAGTCGCCGCCCGGCTGGGCGTCGACTACGAGACCCTCCGGTCCATCAACCCGAGCATCGTCTACGTCTCGGTGTCCGGTTACGGCGAGGACGGCCCGTACAAGATGCGACCGGGTCAGGACCTCCTCCTGCAGGCGATGAGCGGAGCCATGCTCTCCACAGGCCGCGACGGCGAACCGCCACAGGCCGCCGGGCAGTACCTCGTCGACGCGATCACCGCATCCACCGCCTTCGAGGGCGTCCTCGCAGCGCTCTTCCACCGTGAGCGGACGGGTGAGGGCCAGCTCGTGACCGTCAACATGCTCGACGCCATCACGACGCTGCAGATGCAGGAGCTCTCCGTCTTCACCGCGGGAGGGGTGCCCCAGCAGCGCAGCGCAGAGCCGCACGCGCACGTCTACATCCGCTCGCCGTACGGCTCGTTCGCGACATCCGACGGCTTCATCGTGCTCGCCATGCCAGACCTCGAGGAACTCGGGCGCACGATCGGCGAAGACAGCTTCATCGGCCTCCACACGCTCGACGACTCATGGCGCCTGCGCGACGAGGTCTTCGCGAAGACCGCGGCCCGTCTCGCGACGAACACGAGCGCGCACTGGCTCGACGCGTTCTCCAGGACCTCGATCTGGGCAGGGCCCGTCTACGGATACGCCGACCTCGTCGCCGACCCGCAGATCGCGCACAACGGCACGTTCGTCGAGTACACCCACCCGACCGAGGGGCTCGTGAAGACGCCAGGCTTCCCCTACAAGTTCTCGAAGACACCCGCTCGGATCGACCGCGGTGCACCGCTCACAGGCGAGCACACGCGCGAGATCCTCAGCGAGCTCGGGCACGCGGCCTCACATATCGAGGAGCTCGCCGAGCGAGGCGCGATCGCCGTGCGCAAGACCCTCGAGCACGCGCACGAGCAGCTCGGTGGCGCCGTGTCCGCCGACGGCACCGCGCTGCCAGGCGGGTCAGACGCGGTGCTCCCCGGAGAGGGCGCGCCCGAGACGGTCGCCGCTCAACCCGTCGCAGCTGCTGGTGCGGGAACGGGCGTGGAAGGTGCCGGCGGGCGATCATGAACGACCGCTCCCCGAACCCCCCGGAGTCAGGGCCGGGTCGGCCCCCCTACCGAGGCCTCACCTGGGACCACCCGAGGGGACGCAATGCGCTCGAGGCGGCGGCTGCCGCCGGTGCCGGAAGCGATGGGGCCGTGCTCATCGAGTGGGATGCGCATCCGCTCGAAGGGTTCGAGTCGGCACCCATCGCAGAGCTCGCCGAGCGCTATGACCTCATCGTGCTCGACCACCCGCACCTCGGCGAAGCGCTCGGAAGCGGCTCGTTCGTGCCGCTCGACGAGATCTTGGGCGGCGCCCTGCTCGATCGGATCTCGGCTGACGCGATCGGACCCAGCTTCACCTCCTACTCGCTGGAGGGTGCGCAGTGGGCGCTGCCGCTCGACGCGGCCACGCAGGTCGCAGCTGCGCGCGTCGACCTGCTCCCCGGCGCCGTGCAGACGACCTGGAGCGACGTCGTCGCCCTGTCCAAGCACGCCCCCGTCGCCCTGTCGCTCGCCGGCCCCCACGCGTTCCTCACCTTCGCGTCGGTGCTCGCGGGAGCCGGGGCCCCGCTGGCCGACAGCCCAGCAGCGGGCTCCCTCTTCTCGTCGAGGGAAGTCGCGCGCGAGGTCTTCGCCCTGCTCGCGAGCATCGCCCGCCGCGCACCGGCCGCGACGCACAGCGAGAACCCGATCGCACTGCTCGAGCGCATGGCCAGCACCGACTCGCTGGCCTACGTGCCGCTCGTCTACGGCTACGTCAACTACTCGTCACCGACCCTGCAGTTCCTGGATGCGCCACACTGGGGCTCGTCCACTCGCATCGGTTCCACGATCGGCGGCACCGGCATCGCCATCTCGAAGCGCTGCTCCATCACGCCCGAGCTCGTCGCTCACCTCACGTGGCTGCTCGACCCCCACACGCAGCGCACCTTCATCCCAGAGCACGACGGGCAGCCCGGGCTGCGCTCCGCCTGGCATGACGCCGTCGTCAACGAAGGCGCGCACGACTTCTACTCGAACACCGCAGCGACCATCGAGGGATCGTGGGTGCGCCCGCGCTACGACGGGTACATCGGCTTCCAGACGGAGGCATCCGAGCTCCTGCGCTCCGCCATGCTCAGCGACGCCGGTACCGCCGATCAGGACCGGCACGCCCACCTCGCCGAGCAGTGCCTCGACGCGCTCGAGGCGGCCTACATGGCATCGATGCGCATCGATGCAGGCTCGTCGCACACTCATTCAGGCACCCCCACGACATCAGGAGTCAGCGCATGACCGGCAGCATCCCCCAGCTCGACACCGACGAGATCCTCGTCGAACTCGACGGCTTCACCGCGACCGTCACCATCAACCGGCCAGCGAAGCTCAACTCGGTGACGCAGGAGATGTCCGACGCTCTGGTCACCGTCGCCACCTGGGCCAACGAGAGCGATGACGTGCGCGTCGTGATCCTCACGGGAGCGGGCGAGCGCTCGTTCTGCGCCGGAAGCGACATCCGCTCCCTCGACAAGTACGCGACACCGTGGGACTTCCGGAACCGCGAGGACTACTGCGACGCCCTCCGCGCCCTCCGCAAGCCCATCATCGCCGCCATCAACGGCTACGCGTTCGGCGGCGGGCTCGAGACGGCCATGACCTGCGACATCCGCCTCGCCGCCGAGACCGCGTCGCTCGCGGCCCCCGAGATCAAGCTCGGCTGGATCGGCGGCGGCGGCATGGCCTCGTTCCTCGCCCACTCAGCGGGCGCGAGCAACGCCGCGGTCATGCTCCTGACCGGCGACCCGATCTCCGCGCAGCAGGCGCTCGCGTGGGGCATCGTCTCGGAGGTGCTGCCGGGCGGGCAGCTGCTCGACCGGGCCCGCGAGCTCGCCGCCGTCATCGCATCCCGACCACCGATCGCCGCCGAGACCGCGAAGGTCAACCTCCGCGCCTCCTACAACATGGGCCAGGACGCGGCAGTCGCCTACGAACGCGACCTCCAGACCATCACCTTCGCCACGGCCGACGCCGACGAGGGCCGTGCGGCCTTCGCCGAGAAGCGCCAGGGCGTCTTCCACCGCCGCTAGCCGCCGAGACGACCGGACCCGATCGGAGCCGACCCTGTCAGCCATGAGCCTCGCACCGTCGACCTCCGAGCTCCCACCACCGACCTCCGACCTCCCACCTCCGACCTTCCACAGTCGACTGAGACGGGCTTCTCGTCTCGGGCCGCGGCTCTCGTCTCGGGCTGGGAAAGTCGCTTCCTTCTGGGAAAGTTCCCACAACGAAGCGAGTTCTCCATCCTGAGACCGGAGGGCGGCCCGGCGCGAACTTCGAGGCCGGCATTCCACGACTGACACTTCACGACTGACACCTCACGACTGACACTTCACGACCGACACCTCACCAGAACCTCAGGAGCTCACATGACATCGCAGCAGACGGCCTCGGGCCAGCAGGCGGCAGCGGGATGGTCGGGCAGCGCCGCCCAGGCGCTCCCCTCCGACGCAACGACGGGCACGCTCGTAGGCCGCGTCTGGGACCCGGCGGTCGGCGGGCCATCGCCCGTGCTCCTGACGGCCGATGGCATCCTCGACCTGAGCGGCACGTTCGCGACGGTGAGCGACATCACCGAGTCGGCCGACCCCGCGGCGGCCGTGCGGGCGGCGGCAGCGGATGCGCCCAGCCTCGGCTCGCTCGACGAGATCTTCGCGAACACGGAGCCGGACACCCGCGACGAGTCGAAGCCGTGGCTCCTCGCGCCCGTCGACCTGCACGTGCTCAAGGCAGCCGGTGTGACGTTTGCGGTCTCGATGATCGAGCGCGTCATCGAGGAGCGCGTGCGCGGTGACATCGAGGCTGCGGCGCGGATGCGCGAGCAGATCCTCGCGGAGATCGGCACGGACCTCGCGAGTCTCAAACCGGGGTCGGAGGAAGCATCTGCCCTCAAGGCGTACCTCGTGGGCGAGGGCCTCTGGAGCCAGTACCTCGAGGTCGGCATCGGCCCGGACGCGGAGATCTTCACGAAGGGCCCGACGCTCTCGGCGGTGGGCACGGCCGAACAGGTCGGCGTGCACTCCTCGTCGGAGTGGAACAACCCGGAGCCTGAGGTGGCGTTGCTCATCGCATCGACCGGCGACATCGTCGGCGCGACCCTCGCGAACGACGTCAACCTGCGCGACATCGAGGGCCGTTCCGCGCTGCTGCTTCCGAAGGCGAAGGACAACAACGCCTCCTGCGGGCTCGGCCCGTTCATCCGCCTGTTCGACGCGGGCTTCGACCTCGACTCGGTTCGGAGCATGACGGTCGAGCTCGACATCGAGGGCCTCGACGGCTTCACCCTGCACGGCTCGTCTGACCTGGCACAGATCTCCCGCGACCCTGCCGACCTCGCGGCGCAGCTGCTCGGCCCGCACCACCAGTACCCCGACGGGGCGGTGCTCATGCTCGGCACGATGTTCGCGCCGATCGTCGACCGCGACCAGCCGGATCACGGCTTCACGCACCACGCCGGTGACGTCGTGCGCATCTCCTCACCAGCCCTCGGTAGTCTGGTGGGCCAGGTACAGAGCAGTGAGGGGTGTGCGCCGTGGACATTCGGGATCGCAGCGCTCATGCGCAATCTGGCGGCCAGAAGGCTCCTGTGACCAGGCGGTCGACGCAGAAGGTGACGCTCACCGACGTCGCGGCGTCTGCTGGGGTATCCCCGCAGACCGTCTCGCGGGTGCTGCGGACGCCTGAGCTCGTGTCGGCGGATACGTTGGAGCGCGTGCAGTCGGCGATCGACGCGCTTGGCTACGTGCCGAACCTGGCAGCGTCCAACCTGGCGTCGAACCGTTCGATGACGGTCGCGGCGATCGTCCCGTCCATCTCTGCCTCGGTGTTCGCGGACGCGCTGCACGGTCTCGAGGCGATGCTCTCCCCGTCCGGGTACCAGCTCTTCATCGGAACGACCGGGTACAGCCCTGAGCACGAGGAGGAGCTTGTGCGCGCCTTCCTCGGGCGGCGACCGGATGGCATGTTCATCGTCGGCGCCCAGCACACGGATGCGGCATCGACGCTGCTGCGTGCATCCGGGATCCCGGTCGTCGAGGCGTGGGATTCGAGCGAGAGCCCCGTCGACAACCTCATCGGCTTCTCGAACGAGGACGCGATCCGGGCCCTCGTCGAGTACGTGCAGGCCAAGGGGTACGCGCATCCGACGTTCGCCGGCTCGTTCCAGTCCGGTGACTTCCGCGCGGCCGCGAGGCGCGCGAGCTTCGAAGCCTCAGTCGCAGAGCTCTACCCGGGCGAGGCGGTGCGCGTCGTCGACTCCGGCGTGGCCGCCGTCGACCTCGAGACCGGACGTGATCTGCTCGACGCGGCGCTGCGCGAGCATCCCGAGACCGACGCGCTCATGTTCGCGAGCGACGTGTTCGCCGCCGGAGCCGTGCTGGAATGCGCTCGCCGCGGGGTCTCCGTGCCGGGCGAGCTGGCGGTGACGGGCTTCGGCGACTTCGAGCTGTCGTCGCACCTCACGCCGACCCTCACGACGGTCGCGGTGCCGAACCGCGAGATCGGCACGAAGGCCGGCGAGCTGCTGCTGGCGCGCATGAGCCGTGGCGGTGCGGACGCGCCTGAGGGCGAGACGGTCGACCTCGGTTTCGAGGTCGTCGCCCGCGAGAGCGCCTAGCCGGCCCGACTCCTGCGCTGAGCAGCGACGCCACGCACAGACCTGGGGGTTGCGCAGGTGTGCGCGGCTACCTGGATGCACAAGCCCCAGGTCTGCAGAGTGTCCTGGCCTGGAGGGAGGCCGGGCCGGGCTTGGCCAGGTGGCTTGAGAGGCCGCCCAGTCAGCCCGCCGGCACCCCGCCTCAGCGGCCGCGGAGGTCCTTGCGCAGGATCTTGCCCGACGTCGACTTCGGGATGACGTCGATGAACGCGACGGCCCGCACCTTCTTGTGCGGCGCGACGTGGTCTGCGACAAACGCCTCGACGGCGGCCTCGTCGAGCGAGGACCCCTCGCGTCGCACGACGAACGCCTTCGGGATCTCCTGCCCGTCCGCATCCAGTGCCCCGACGACCGCCGAGTCGGTGATGTCGGGATGCGTGAGCAGCAGCGCTTCGAGTTCGGCGGGAGCGACCTGGTAGCCCTTGTACTTGATGAGCTCCTTGAGCCGATCGACGATGGTGAACTCGCCGAGGGGCCCGATCGTGGCGATGTCGCCGGTGTGCAGGAATCCGTCCTCATCGATGGCCTCGCGGGTCGCGTCGTCCCGACCGAGGTAGCCGAGCATGACCTGGGGGCCGCGCACCCAGATCTCTCCTGGCTCGCTCTGTCGTCCTTCGACTGCGTCGATCTCCTCGCCGGTTTCGGGCGACACGAGCTTCACCTCGGTGTTGGCGATGGGCACGCCGACGGACCCGAGCGACATGCCGGTCTCCGTCGGCGGCAGCACGTGCGTGACCGGGCTCGCCTCGCTCATCCCGTACCCCTGTCGGGTGCGGGTGCCGAGCCTGTCGGCGACGGCCTTCATGAGGGCGGAGTCGATGGGCGCGGCGCCGGAGAACACCGAGCGCACGCTGGAGAGGTCGAAGTTGTCGACGAGCGGATGCTTCGCGAGCGCGACGGCGATGGGCGGCGCGATGAAGAGGTACGTGCATCCATGCGTCTCGATGATGCGGAGGAACTCGCCGAGGTCGAACTTGGGCATCGTGACGAGGCGGGCGCGCTTCTTGATGGCGATGTCGAGGAGCACGGTCATGCCGTAGATGTGGAAGAAGGGGAGGAGCGCGAGCACGACGTCGTCGTCTTCGACGTCGAGCACCGGGTACGTCTGCACCACGTTCGCGACGAGGTTCGTGTGGCTGAGCATGACTCCCTTGGGCTTGCCGGTCGTGCCAGACGAGTACGGGAGCACGGCGACGTGGGTTGCCGGGTCGAAGCTCACGTCCGGGGCGGGAAGGCCTGCGCCGAGGAGTTCGCGGAGGTCGTGGTAGCCGTCTGCGCCGTCGAGCATGATGATGGCGTCTTGCTCCAGGCCGGCAGCGATCGCGCCCTCGTGGGCCTGCGTGAGGAGCGGGCTGACCGTGAAGAGCAGCTTCGCGCCTGAGTCGCGGAGCTGCGTCTCGATCTCCTCGGCGGTGTAGAGCCCGTTGATGGTCGTGGCTGTTGCGCCCGAGCGGAGGATGCCGTGGAACACCGACGCGAACACGGGCACGTTCGGGCAGTGGAGGGCGACGACGTCGCCGATTCCCAGTCCGCCACCGGCCAATGCCCCTGCGATGAGCTCGATCTGCTGCTTGAGCGCGCCGAATGTCGTCTCGGCGCCAGTGGTGCCATCCACGATGGCGGTGCGCGCGGCGTCCGCGTCGCTGAGGTCGGCGAAGAGGAAGTCGAAGACCGAGACGTTCGGGATCTGCTCGTCTGGGTAGGGGCTCTGGAACACGGCGATCTCCTTTGATCGATATGCAGGCCGCCTGGCGCTCGGGGTGTGCCCGGCCAGGCCGCGTCTGGCGGATGCACGTGTCGCATCCGCTGCCCATACTGCGCACCTCAGATGGGAACCAACCCAGCGGTGGGCCCCGAGCCTGCTCGCGGGGAGCTACACCGAAGGTGCGATCGCGGCGACTGCTTCGAGTTCGACGAGCTGGTCGTCGTAGCCGAGTACGGTGACGCCGAGGAGCGTGCTCGGCACGTCGTGGTCGCCGAAGGCGTCGCGGATGGCTTCCCACGCGGTGACGAGGTCTGCCTGGGAAGTTGAGGCGACGAGGACTCGGGTGCTGGCGACGTCGTGGAGCTCAGCGCCGGCTTCGGCGAGGGCGACGCGGAGGTTCTCGACGCACTTGGCGGCCTGACCCGCATAGTCGCCGACGGCGGCGGTCGTGCCGTCGTCGTTGAGTGGGCAGGCGCCTGCGGGGAAGACGAGGCGTGCGCCCGGCTCGACGCTGGAGGCGTACGCGTATTCTGCGGTGTCGCTGAGCGTGTTCGAGCGGATGAGCGAGACGTAGCCAGACACGTGGTCCTCCTGGGGTGGTGCGTTGTCGTCGTCGAGTGCTCCCGACAATCTAGGGGTGAAGGTGACCGCCCCGCGAATCCGGGTCTCGGCGGACGCTGGTGTCTCTGATCGCGTGGGCGCCGGCTCGCCTTCGAACAGACGGAGAAGCCCGCCGCCGCCCCCTCTCGGGAGCAGCGGCGGGCCACTGCGGTCGGCTCAGGTCCTCAGGTGCGCTTGCGTCCGTACAGCGAGATGACGACGAGGATGATGGCGCCGTAGATGAGCTGCTGCACGTTGGAGCCGAGGTTGAGGACGGTGACGAGGGTCGCGACCTGGCCGAGCACGAGCGCGCCGCCGACAGTGCCTACGACGGAGCCTCTCCCGCCGAAGATCGATGCCCCGCCCACGACGACCGCGGCGACGGACGAGAGGAGGTAGCTGTCGCCCATGGTCGCGGATGCCTGCTGGAAGTAGCCGACGATGACCATGCCGGCGAATGCGGCGAGCATGCCGGAGATGACGTAGCCCGTGATGCGGATGCGGTCGACGGGCAGCCCCGCGAGCCTCGCCGTCTCGGGTGCGGCTCCGACGAGGAAGAGCGAGCGCCCCCATCCGGTGTAGCTGAGGACCAGCTGCAGCACGACCATGAGGACGAGCCCGAGCGGCAGGACGGCGGCCATGGAGAAGCCGAGCACGCTGATCTGCGCCGACGTGATGGCGGTGATGAAGTCCGGGATCTGGGTGAGCTCGGAGAAGTTGAACTGCAGGAGGATAACGCCGAACAGCAGGCCGTTCATGGCGATCGTCGTGACGATGGGTGTGAGTCCCAGCTTCGCGATGACAAGCCCGTTGAGCAGGCCGATGACGGCGCCGGCGACGAGCGCCCCGATGAACGCGCCGAACGGGCCGAGGGGCCCGACCATGGCGAGGAACGACAGCGCGGAGAACGCGATCGTGTTGGGCACGGACAGGTCGATGCCGGCCTGGATGACGGCGAAGGTCTGCCCGAACGATGCGATCGAGAGGATGATGGCGAACGTCGCCGTTCCGATGAGCGACTCGATCGTGATGAGGTTCGGGCGGATGATTCCGCCGATGAGGAACAGCACGAGGAACGCGAGGAGCGGCCACACGCTGCGGGGCACTCTGGCGAGCAGCGACTTCGAGGGCGAGTACTCGACCTCGTGCTCGCCACCCGCCTGACCCGAACCCGCTGGGCCTCCGGCGCCGGATGCCCCGGTGCCGCCGACCGCGGCCGGAACTGTTGCGGTCATGACCGTGCTCCCTTCCGAGCGAACGACACCTTGCGCCAGACGACGGGGATACCCACGACGGAGACGATGATGAGCGCCGAGATGACGTACTGCCAGTACGAGTTGATGCCTGCGAAGAAGAGCAGGTTGCCGATGAGGCCGAGGGTGATGCCGGCGAGGATCGTGCCGATGATGCTGCCGCGGCCGCCCGTGAAGCTGGCGCCTGCGAGGGCGACGGCTGCGATGGAGGAGAGCAGGTAGGGGTCTCCGCTGCGCGGGTCGCCGGTCATGGTGGATCCGGCGAGCATGATGGCGCCGGTCGCGGTGAGCACTCCGGCGATGCCGAACGCGGCGAGCTTCGTGAGGCGTGCGTTCAGGCCGGCGGCGCGGATGCTGTCCATGTTCGAGCCGACGCCGTAGATGTGCCTGCCGAGCGCCGTGCGCTGCAGCACGAACCAGAGCAGCACGGCGATGATCGTGAGCCAGACGAGTGCGACGGGTACGAACGGGATGGCCTCGCCGCTCGTCGCGAGGTGGAACTCGGTCGTGATCTCGCCGCCTGGGCGGTCCATGACCTCGCGGGCGAGCGAGCCGAAGATGAACGCGCTCGCCAGGGTGACGGCGATCGCGGGGAGGCCGCCGTAGGAGACGAGGAAGCCGTTGAAGAGCCCGCATGCGAGGCCCGTCGCGAGGCCTATGAGCACCGCGACGGGTACGGGTACGAGCTCGGTCTGGGCGGCGAACACCACGTTGGAGAGGCTCATGATGGCGCCGATGGAGATGTCGATACCGCCGACGAGCACGATGAGCAGCTGCCCGAGGGCGACGAACGCGAGCGGTACGACGAGGTTCGCGGCGGTCTGCAGCTGGAACCGGGTGAGGAGCTCCGGGTTGATGATGATGTAGACGATCAGGAACACGACGAACGCGGCGGCGGGCGCGAACGCGCCTTCGCGTCGCAGCCTGACGAGTCCCTGTCGTCGAGCGACCGCCCGGGTGACGGGGGCCGCCGGGGGAGGGGTGACGGTTGCGGTCATCTGCTGGTCCTCGCTGTCTGCTCACGAGCGGTCTTGTCCGCTGTCCTGCTGCGCGGCGCGCGTGCCCTCGCTGCCGCGGCCTCTTCGAGCTCGGCGGCCGAGACGGTCTGGATGCTGCCCGTCACGCCGACTGCGGCGCCGACGATCGCATCCGCCGTCAGCCGCTCGCCCGCGAGCTCATCGGTGACCTGCCCGTTGTAGAGCACGAGCACCCGGTGGCAGACGTGCACGAGCTCCTCGACCTCGGTCGAGAACCAGAGCACGCCGACGCCCTGCTTGGCGAGGTCGACGATCGCGCCGTACAGTTCCTGCTTGGCTCGCACGTCGATGCCGCGCGTGGGGTCGTGGAGCAGGATGACGGACCGAGAGCGGTCCATCCACCTGCCGAACACGAGCTTCTGCTGGTTGCCGCCCGACAGGGCGCCTGCCGCTTCGAGCGGGCCGCGCGTGCGCACGGACAGTGCGGCGAGGACCCCGTCGATCCAACCGCGCTCGCGGGCGAGCCTCGGCTTCCCGCCGAGCTGCCAGGCCTTGAGCCAGGGTGCCAGCAGGTTCTCGCCGACGCCGAGTTCAAGCGCGAGCCCTTCCTTCTTCCGGTCTTCCGGCACGTAGCCGAGGCCGCGCCGCACTCCGCGCACGGGGGTGAGGCGGGTGACTGCTTCGCCGTCGATCGTCCAGGTATCTGCAGTGGCAGCGGATGCGCCGAACAGCGCGCGCAGCAGCTCGGCTTGGCCGTGCCCCGCGAGCCCGCCGATGCCGACGATCTCGCCAGCCCCGATCGTGAGGGAGATGCCGTGCACGCCCTCGGCCCGCAGCCCTTGGACCTCGAGCACGTCGCCGTCGACGGCGCGGGCGGGCGGGTCCGGGAAGAACCGCTCGGCCCTGCGGCCCGCCATGAGCGAGATGAGCTCGTCGTCGGTCCACGAGCCGCGGGAGAACTCGCCGGCGAGTCCGCCGTCGCGCAGCACGATGCCGCGGTCGGCGATCTCGGCGATCTCGCCGAGGCGGTGCGAGACGTAGATGACGCTGCCCCCGCGCGCTGTGAGCTCGCGGATGCGCGCGAACAGCCAGTCGACACCGGGCGGCGTGAGCGCAGAAGATGCCTCGTCGAGGATGAGCAGCTTCGGCTCGCCCGCGAAGGCGCGCGCGATCTCGACGAGCTGCCGGTTGGCGAGCGAGAGATCTGAGACGAGTGCACGCGGGTCGATCTGCGGGAGATCGAGCGAGTCGAGCAGCGCGCTCGCCGCCGTGATGGCCGTCTTCTGGGAGAAGCCCCGAAGCGGCGCCCCGTCTGGGAGGCTGAGGTTCTCGGCGACGGTCCACTCTGGCACCAGCGCGAGCTCCTGGAACGCGCACCGCACGCCGGAGCGACGAGAGAGTCGCACGCTTCCCGACGCGAGGGGTGCGTCCTCGACCGTGATCGTGCCCGAGGTGGGTGTGACCGCGCCGGCAAGCATCTTCGCGACCGTGCTCTTGCCCGCGCCGTTCTCGCCCACGAGGGCGAGCACCTCGCCTGGGTGGCAGACGAAGCTCACCCCCTGCACGGCCTTGACGGGGCCGTAGCTCTTGACCAGGTCGGTCGCGACGAGCAGCGCCTCGACCGGTTGCCCCCGCTCGGGGGACGCGCCCCCTGGCGCCGCGGCGGGCTGGGTCGCCGCCGGGGCCTGGGCGCCCACTTCACTTGCATTCATGACTCGATGTGTCCTCGCTGATCGGTTCGAGTGGGAGCTGGCGGCGGCCCTGCCAGGCGGGGCCGCCGCTGCCGCTGCCTAGGAGCCGGAGTAGTACTCCATGACGTCCTCGAGCTTCAGGTCGAGGCCAGGGAAGTCGTAGCCGAGCTGGAAGTTCGCGGGGCGATCTTCGAGGCAGTAGTCGGCTGCGTTGTCGGTCGTGATCTCGAGCGGCGGGAAGAACTGCTCGCGCTCGATGTCCTCGCCCTCGAGGAGCTTCACGGCCTGCTCGAGGCCCTTGGCGTAGATCGACGGCTGCCCGAAGATCATGTTGCCCGTGTAGCCCTCTGGCCCGTACTTCACGAGCGCGCACGCCTCGCCGTTGTAGCCGGAGCCGCCGACGGTCGGCACGAACGGGATACCTGCGGCCTTGTAAGCCTCAGCGACGCCCTGGCCGCCGGTGAGGAACGAGTAGACGCCGCCGATGTCGGGGTTCGAGCGGAGGATGTTCGCCATCGACTCCTGCGCGGTGGCTTCGTTCCAGCCGTTGGTGTCCTGAGCGACGACGGATGCGCCGCCGGTCTCGAGTGCGTCGATGACGCCCGGCATGGAGCCTTCGTTGAGGGGCACGCCGGCGAGGCCCTCGAGCACCGCGACATCCTTGTTCGTCGTGAGGTTCTCGAGCAGCCATTCGGCGCCGATCGTGCCGGCGCTCGCCCAGTCGGTCGAGACCGTGTAGACGTCTTCGCTCTCGTACGGTCCGCCGTTCGCGATGACGGGGATGCCCTGCGCGGTCGCCTGTGCGATGGCGGGGTCTGCCCCGCTCGAGGAGGCTGGGTCGAAGAGGATGAGGTCGACGCCGTCGGCGATGAGGTTCTGCATGGCCGCGTTCTGCTGGGCCGCGTCGTTGTCGTCGGTGCGCACGATCTTGAGCTCGACCTTGTCGACGTACTCGGGCGAGTTGGCGAGGGCCTGGAGCGAGGCGAGGCCCATCTCGCGCCACGCCTGGCCACCGAGGGGCTGCTGGAAGCCGATGACGAACTTGCCGTCCTCGCCTCCCGCGGAACCGCCGCCGCCCTCTGCCGGTGCGCTGGTGCATCCGGCGAGGAGGACCACGGCCGAGGCCGCGGCGACGAGTGCTGAACCCATCCTGAAGCGCGATTTGGGTCGACGAGTGTGCATGATTTCTCCTTTGAAATCTGGCGGATGCTGCTGGCGACGTTGAAGTGGGAGGTCAGCCCGCTGAGGGAGGTCAGGGGTTGTTCGCCGGCTTGCTCCGTGACACTAGCCCAAAAATGGCAGCGCTACCAGTAGCGCTGCCAAATTGATCTTTTCGCGGAACTCGGTCGGCCACTCCCCACGACGCGGCCACACGGGAAATGCAGGCTCCTGCGCCGAGGAGCCTGCATTTCCCGTGCGTCTGTCGCGCGGTCGGGTGCTCGTATGCACCGCAGGTGAGATTCCAGACGCCTCCGAGAGCCGACCTGAGTAGTGTTGCCCAGGACGAAGGGGATGCGACGTGGGATCACTTGCTGAAGTTTCCGGGAACGTCGGCGCGAGCACTCGAGCGCGCCTCGACGAGACGCTCGCCCGACGCTCCGAGATGCTCGGCGACGGGGCGGCCGCGCGCGGCGAATCGAGCGCCACAGCCAGGCCGACCGCGCCGACCGACCGTGACGGCGCCCGCCATGACTGGGTCGCGCAGCCCATGCACTCGGACGCCGCGATTCGAGTACAGACCGGGCAGGGCTGGGACGCCTGGATCGACGCGATCGACACCGGCGTGGGGCGGGACGCCGCGCATCCGCAGATCGTCGAGTGGGTCATGGCCAACTCCGGGCAGAACGGCTGGTGGAGCCAGGGCATCGCCGTCAGCTTCGAGCGCATGACGGGCAGGCGCCTCGCGGGGCAGATGCCTGACGGCACCTTCACGGCCAACCGCTCACGCACGCTCCCCGTGGACCGCGACGTGCTGCGAGAGCTCATCGCCGCCGATGAGACGCGGGATGCGGTGCTCGGCCTCGAGTCGGAGTTCCGCTCGAAGGTCGCGTCGAAGACCTACAAGGTGCTCATCGGTCGTGACGGCGAGCCCCTCGGCGGGCTGCTCTTCACCTTCGATGCGGCGGCGAACGGCCGCACGAAGCTCGCCATCATGCACGAGAAGCTGCTGGTGCTCGACGAGATCGAGCTGTGGAAGTCGTACTGGGGTGACTGGCTCGACGCGCTCGAGGAAGCACTGGCTGCGTCCGCTCTCTGACCTCTCAGCGGCGCTCGATCGCTGCCAGCCGAGTGGCCCTTCAATGGTCCTCGAAGGGGCGTTCTGACTGGCAGCGATCAGCCCCGCGGCCCATGACGGGCGCTCGGGCAGCAGCGATGACCGCGATCGTGGCGTGCAGGAAACCCCGGCCGGCTAGCCCTGCGCGCGCCCCGCATCCGCTGTCCCGTCGGCCCCCGCGACGAGATCCTCGCCCGCGTCGTCGGCGTCAGAACCGCGGAGCTTCGCGATGCCGCTCATGAGGTGGTAGACGACCAGCGTCGCCACAGTGCCAAGGACGATACCGCCGAAGGTGACCTGGCCGCTGTTGATGGTGAAGTCGCCGATCGCGACGATGAGGCCAACGCCCGCAGTGAACTGGTTGGTCGGCGACGAGAAGTCGACCTTGTTCTCGAGCCAGATGCGCACGCCGATGATGCCGATGAGCCCGTACAGGGCGGTCGTGATGCCGCCGAGCACGCCGGCCGGAACGCTCGCGATGAGCACGCCGACCTTGGGGGAGAGAGCGAGGAGGATCGCGGCGATCGCGGCAACCCAGTAGGCGGCCGTCGAGTAGACGCGGGTGGCGGACATGACACCGATGTTCTCGCCGTACGTGGTGGTGGGGGAACCGCCGCCGAAGCCGGAGAGCACCGTCGCGAGGCCGTCGGCGAGCAGCGCCCGGCCAGCCATCGGGTCGAGGTTGCGGTTCGTGAGCTGCCCGACGCCCTTGACGTGGCCGACGTTCTCGGCGATGAGGGCAAGCACCACGGGCACGAACATGAGGTACACGAGGAGATGCTCGGCGGCGAAGACGGGCGCCGTGAACGTCGGCAGGCCGATCCATGCTGCCTCGTCGAGGCCCGCGAGGTCGACCTGTCCCATGAACGCGGCGACGATGTAGCCGATGATCACGCCGATGAGGATCGACAGGCGGCCGATCATGCCCTTGAACGCGACGGCCACGATGATGACCGCGAGCAGCGTCACGGACGCGACGATCGGGGACGCCTCGAAGTTGTTCTTCGCGGCAGGGGCGAGGTTGAAGCCGATGAGCGCGACGATCGTGCCGGCGACCACGGGCGGCATGAGGAGGTTGATCCAGCGTGTGCCCGCGAGGTTCACGACGAGGCCGACTACCGCGAGGAGTGCGCCGACGACGATGATGCCCGCAAGGGCGACGCCCTGCCCGTCGGAGGCGACGGCGGCGAGGATCGGAGCGATGAACGCGAACGACGAGCCGAGGTAGCTGGGCACTCGGTTGCGCGTGATGATCAGGAACAGCATCGTGCCGATGCCCGAGAACAGCAGCGTGGTCGAGGGAGGGAAGCCCGTCAGCAGCGGAACGAGGAACGTCGCGCCGAACATCGCGACGACGTGCTGCGCGCCGAGGCCGATGGTGCGGGGCCAGGTCAGCCGCTCCTCCGGCAGCACGATGTCGCTTGCGGGGACGTTCTTGCCGTCTCCGTGCAGTTTCCAGGGCAGTGCCACGGCGGTCTCGCTTCCAGGTCGTTCGGCGGGGATCGGCCTGCGCTGAGGAGCGGCGCGTGACCTCTACGAGATTAGGGGATCGGGTGGCAGGGGCCGCGCGCCAGTTTCGGTGCTAACTCGGCTCGCGCGAAACGAGCATCGAGCTCCGGGGGCCATTTATCACCGAACTTCGCGGGCCGGTCGCGAGAGCACTCGCGCGTCGGCACTGAGAGCGTGGCTGAGCGGCCACGAGCACTTCGCGCGCTGACTACGCTTGTACCTGTACCGCGAGCAGCACGATCAGGGGAGCCGCATGAGCGACAGCCACGAGTCCGCAGTCGATCACGAGCAGGCGGACGCGGGCGACCTCGGTCACGCTGCGGCCCCCGCACGGGCGACGCAGGTGGCGCCGACGAAGCGGGGCAGCGGGTCGACGTTCAAGGAGCGCCTCGACACGTTCTTCGAGATCACGCACCGCGGTTCGAACGTGCCGCGCGAGATCCGCGGAGGCCTCGTCACGTTCATGACGATGGCGTACATCGTCATCTTGAACCCTCTGATCCTCGGCGGGTTCTCGCAGGACCAGGCGACGCTCGACGTCGAGGGCGGCTGGCTGCAGGCGTCGCAGGTCGCCGCGGTCACGGGCCTCACGGCCGGCGTCATGACGATCCTCTTCGGGGTCATCGCGAATCTGCCGTTCGGTCTCGCCGCGGGCCTCGGCATCAACTCGTTCCTCGCGGTGAACGTCGTGCAGCAGGTGACGTGGGCTGAGGCGATGGGGCTCGTGGTCATCAACGGCCTTGTCATCGTGGTGCTGTCAGCGACCCGCCTGCGCGAGATGATCTTCCACGCCGTGCCGCCGCAGCTGAAGACGGCGATCACGGTTGGCATCGGCCTGTTCCTGGCGTTCATCGGGCTCGTGGATGCTGGCTTCGTCACGTCGTCGGGGAACGCATCGCCGCCCGTCCAGTTGGGGGTCGGCGGTTCGGTGACGACCGTCCCGACGCTCATCTTCGTGGTCGGCCTCATCGTGATGGGCGTGCTCATGGCGCGCCGGGTGAAGGGCGCGCTGCTCATCGGCATCGTCGGCACGACGATCGTCGCGGTGGTCGTCGAGGCGATCATGAAGCTGGGGCCGGCGTTCGAGAACGAGGGCGGATGGTCGCTCAACGTTCCGATGCTGCCGACGCAGATCATGTCGGTCCCCGACCTGGGGCTCATCGGGGCGTTCGACTTCGGTGCATTCGAGCGCATCGGCATCCTGGCCGGGGTGATGCTGGTCTTCACCCTGGTCTTCACGAACTTCTTCGACGCGGTCGGCTCGCTGACCGGCCTGACACGAGAGGCCGGCTTGCAGGACAAGGCGGGTAATTTCCCCCGCCTCAAGTCCTCGCTGGTCGTCGAGGGCATCGGCGCGGTCGCTGGCGGCGCGACGTCGAGCTCGTCGAACACGATCTTCGTCGATTCGGCAGCCGGCGTCGGCGAGGGCGCCCGAACCGGTCTTGCGAGCGTCGTGACCGGCATCATGTTCCTGCTGGCGATGTTCTTCACGCCGCTGACGCAGATCGTCCCCCTCGAGGTCGCGGCCGCCGCGCTCGTGGTCGTCGGTGTGCTCATGGTGTCGCAGGTGCGCGAGCTGAAGTGGGACGACTTCTCCGTCGCTCTGCCGGTGTTCCTGACGATCGTCATCATGCCGCTCACCTATTCGATCGCGAACGGCATCGGCGCCGGCTTCATCTCGTGGGTGCTCGTGCAGACGCTCACGGGCAAGGCACGCCAGGTCTCGCCGCTGCTCTGGATCGTCGCGGTGGGCTTCCTCGTCTACTTCGCCCGCGGCCCCATCGAGGGCATGTTCGCGTAGCCGCCCGGCGCACGTCCGCGGGCCTGTGTGACGTCGGCCGCCGAAACATGAAGCCCGGTTGCAGTGCGTGCATCCGCGTGACTTCCGCCGTTCGAGTCGGGGGAAGTTCTCGGCGAGAGTGCGGTGCATGACGCATCCCTCCGCTCCTCGCCGTGTGCCGCTGGCCGTGCTCGATCTCGTGCCGATCGTCGAGGGCGGTACCGCCGCTGAGGCGCTTGCGGATGCGCTCGAGCTGGCGCGGTCGGCCGAGCGGGCCGGCTATTCGCGCTTCTGGCTGGCCGAGCATCATCTGAACCCGGGCGTGGCTGGAGCCTCGCCGCTCGCGCTGCTCGGCGTGCTGGCCGGGGCGACGGAGAGCATCCGCATCGGCACGGCCGCGACGCTGCTCGGCAACTACACGCCGATCCAGGTGGCGGAGGCGTTCGGAACGGTCGCGCAGCTCTTCGGGGCGCGCTTCGATCTGGGGCTGGGCCGGTCGTCCTTCAAGCACCTAATCGCGGCGGCCGTCGCGGCTGAGGTCGGCGCTGCTCCGGAAGCCACAGAGGAGCCCGCCTCCGAGCCTGCACCCGCCGAGAACCGCATCGTCGACGGGCTCGTCATCCCGCCGAGCCGCCGCCTCTTCCTCCGCCCCGAGCGCTTCCTCGTGCAGGCACGGCTCCTGGGCCGTGCCGCTGACACGGAAGACACGTTCGCCGACGATGTCGCCGACCTGCTCGCCTTCTTCGCCGACGACTACGAGGCAGTGGATGCGGTGGCTCCCGTGCACGTGCAGCCGGCGGCGGGCGCGCCCGTCGAGGTGTGGGTGCACGGCTCGTCGGCGGGCCCGAGCGCACGCCTGGCCGGGGCCCGCGGCTTGCGGTTCGGCGCGAACTATCACGTAGCCCCGCACGCGGTGCTCGACTCGATCGCCGAGTACCGGGCGCACTTCGTCCCGAGCGGCGAGCTGCCTGCCCCATACGTGACCGTCTCCGCGGATGTGCTCGTCGCTGAGACCGAGGAGGAGGCGCGTCGGCTCGCTGGCGGCTACGCCGAGTGGGTGCTCTCGATCCGGGAGGGACGCGGGGCCATCCCATACCCGAGGCCAGAGCATGCGCGCGAGATCACGTCGCTGACCCCGGAGGAGCTGCGCACCGTCGTCGACCGCCTGGACACGCGGTTCGTGGGCACGCCGCAGCAGGTCCTCGCGCAGCTCGAGACGCTGCAGCGAGTGACCGGGGCAGACGAGCTGCTGCTCACGAGCATCACCCACGACAGCGCAGCAAGGCGGCGTTCGCAGGAGCTGCTCGCTGACGCCTGGTTCGCCGACGGAGTCAACGCTCCGACGGAGCCCGTGGGTCACGGAGCGTTGGTCGGCTAGTTCCGGCCTGAGCACCCGGCACGCGCGAGCGCGCCTCGACGCGCACGGCGCGCCGAAGCGGGCGCGTGCGGTGGGAAGCTGGCATTCCCAACGCCCCACCTGGACGCCGGAGTTGCTCATGGGCTCAGCCACAGAACCGCAGACACCGCTCACCTGCTCGCCGAGCCGTGTGCATCCGCTGGTCGAGACACCGAACGGCACCCTGCGTGGGGTCGCTGACGGGCACACCGAGCGCTGGCTCGGCATCCGCTACGCTGAGCCGCCGACCGGAGACCGGCGCTGGCGTGCTCCGGTTCCCGTCGGACCGTGGAGCGGGGTCGTCGATGCGCGCATCTCAGGCCCGATCGCCCCGCAGGCTCGCGTCACAGCGATGGACGTCGGGGAGAACGCCCTCACCGACGAGGACTGCCTGTTCGTGAACGTGTGGCGACCGACTGTGGCGGGCGCTCCTCGCGCCGCGCCGCGCGCGGTCATGGTGTGGGTGCACGGCGGCGCCTACGTGCTCGGCGGTACGACGCAGCCCGTGTTCGATGGGTCGGCGCTGGCCGACCGTGGCGACGTCATCGTCGTCACGCTCGGTTACCGGCTGGGAGGCCTCGGGTTCCTGGAGCTCGCAACGCTCGACGGCGCGGACGGGCAGTTCGACTCGAACCTCGCGCTGCGGGACGTGCTGTGTGCCCTCGAGTGGGTGCAGTCCAACATCGGCGCGTTCGGAGGCGACCCGGCCCGCGTGACGATCTTCGGCGAGTCGGCGGGCGCCGGCATCGTGTCGACGCTCCTCGCCACGCCGTCGGCGAGCGGCCTGTTCTCGGCCGCGATCGTCGAGAGCTCACCGGCGACGAGCGTGTACGGGCTCGGGCGGGCGAAGACCGTCGCCGAGCGGTTCGTCGAGAAGCTCGGAGTGGAGGGGCCCAGCTGGGAGCCCCTCAGGGCTCTCCCCATCTCGAGCGTCGTCGAGACCGCGGGGGAGCTGTTCGCGGAGATCCCGACCGAGTTCCCCGGCACGCTCGCCTTCGCGCCGGTGGTCGACGGCGAGCTCGTCCCAGAGCATCCGGTGACCGTGCTGAGCGAGGGGCGCGGACTGCCTGTGCCGCTCATCATCGGCACGAACCGCGACGAAGCGACGTTCTTCAAGCTCGCCAAGTCGCCGCTGCTGCCTGTCGGCGAGCAGGCGCTGACCACGATGATCACCGAGATCGCTGCAGAGAACCCGTCCGTCGACATGCCGGACCGCGAGCACATCCTCGACGCCTACGAGGGCGTGCGGCAGCGGATGGTCGGGCTCGGTATCGCGCGCGACGTGGGCTTCCGCATGCCAACCGTGTGGATCGCGGAGGGGCATGCAAGGATCGCGCCGACCTACCTCTACCGGTTCGACTTCGCGACCCCGCTGCTCAAGGTGCTCCGCCTGGGCGCAACGCACGGCACCGAGATCGCCTACGTGTGGGGCAACCTCGACACTGACCCTCGTGGGCTTGCCTACAAGCTCGGCGGGCGCAGGCAAGCCGGCGAGGTCTCCGACCGGATGCTCGCCCTCTGGACGTCGTTCGCGCGCGACGGACGGCCCACGGACGGCGGCTTGCCGGGCGCGGTGCCATGGCCGGTGTTCGACGAGACCCGTTCGACCCTCGTCATCGACCACGCAGATCGCGTCGTCGACGACCTCGACGCGGAACTGCGCGCCGCGTGGGGCAACCGGGCCTTCTCGCTCAGCTGAGCTGGGGTCAGCGGCGGCTCGGTCTAGTACTGCCCGGGGGAATACCCGCCGCCGGCAGGCCCGTACCCCTGGTTCGCTGCATACGCGCCGGCCCCGGCGAGGCGAGCGTTGGCCTCTCGCACGAACTGCGGGATGAGGAAGAGCTCGACGATGACCCAGATCGCGACACCGAGGACAAGCAGCAGGCCGATGCCGAGCCACGATGTTGCGAACCCGACGAGGTAGAGGACAAGCTGCGTGACGGCGATGCCGGTGCGGCCGAGGTAGAAGTTGTGGATGCCCAGTCCGCCAAGGAAGATCGCGAGCACGTACGTGATGCCGACTTCCTTGCCGCCGCTGACCACAACCGTCTGCTGGTACAGCACGGGTGCGTTGGCGGCAGGCGCCTGCGTGGGCGCGTAGTGGCCCCACTGGGCACCATCCCAGTAGCGCTGCCTGCCAGTCGGGTCCGGGTACCAGCCGGCGGCCGGCGACGAGGGCCCGCTGGTCGCCTGCGACTCCCGGGATGGGCCGTCATCCGGTTGCGAGGCGTACGGATCCGTTGGAACGATGCTCATCGGGCACTTCCCTGCTGTCGAGTGGATGCGCGACTCATGCTATCGAGCGCCACCGACAGTGGCGGGTGCGTGTTCGGGATCAGGGGTGGGGGTGCCCCTCCGGTGACCTCCGGAGCGCGCGGCGGACGAGCAGGCCCTCCGCGATGAGCAGGGCGGCCACGATCGCCGCGCCGAGCACGAACCAGAGCACGGGGCCGAGGATGTCACCGGAGGCCCAGAGCAGCTCGCGATCCTCGGTCTGCCACGGCCACAGGGCGCGGAGCGAGCCGGCCATGAGGCCCGTCATGAGCGCGAGGGTCACGCGGCGGTGCTTCGAGAGGAGCCAGAGCAGCACCTGCACGAAGAGAGCGAGGCCCGTGATGGCGCCGACCGCGAAGAGGGCGATGTATCCGAAGTCGAGGGAGTTGAGGGCCCGCAGCGTCGGCTCGTACATGCCCGTCGTGACGAGCACGAAGGAGCCCGAGACGCCCGGAAGCACCAGCGCGCAGACGGCGACGGCTGCCGACACGAAGATGGCGACAGGGGAAGGGTCCGCATCGTTCGCCGAGGGGAGCCCCGTGAGCACGAAGCTCAGGACCGCAGCCGGCACCGCGATCGCGTAGTCCCGCAGCTGCCAGCGGGCACCGAGCATCCTCGCCGGAACGATGAGCGACACGGCGATGAGTCCGGCGAAGAGGGCTCGCGATGGGATGGGATGCGCCTCGATGAGGGGCGCGACGAGGCGGGCTGCGATGACGAGCGCCACGAGCATCCCGATGCCCACGGGAAGCACCACGCCCCACCGGACCTGCGCGAAGTGCTCGCGCGCCCGGCCGAGCCCCCTGCCACGCACCGTGTCGACGGCTGCCCGGACCACGCCGCGCACGAGGTGCCCTGCCGAGTCGATGAGCGTCTCGTAGACGCCGATCAGCAGTGCGATCGTCCCGCCGCTGACACCGGGGATGATCTCGGTCACGCCGATGAGCGCGCCCCGGAGGAGATTGACGAGGACGTTGAGCGCTGACAAACCGGCCCTTCTCAGGCGCCGGGGTCGTGGACGGCGCCGGATGCGCGTGCGCCTGGGGAGGCGGCACAAAGCCACCAGTCTGCCAGGCCGGGGGCAGCGACGCACCTCGGGGAGCCCCGCCTGCGCTCCGACGGCGGCAGCGCCGGGGCGCCGTTTTCACAGCGGATTCACGCAATCCACCCGCACTCAGCCCGGCCCGGTTTCGCGCGCGTACCGTATCCGCCATGTCCCACGAACCCAGCAGCGCGGTGGCCGGAACGCGCCGTCAGAGCCTCCGCGGCGCGGCTCCCGCCGGCCTCGCCGGCATCGGTGCCGCAGCGCTCGGAGTCGGGCTCGGGGAGCTCGCCGCCGCGTTCCTGCAGACCACCGCGAGCCCGATCGTCGCGGTCGGCGCGCTGCTCATCGACCTCGCCCCGCCCTGGGCGAAGGACACGGCGATCGCCCTCTTCGGGACCGCCGACAAGATCGCCCTGATCGCGCTCGTCGCGCTCGTCCTGCTGGTCGTCGCGGCCGTCGCCGGCGTGCTGGAGCGGCGCCGACCGCCATGGGGGCGAGTCCTCATCGGCCTCATCGCAGCGATCGGCGCGGTTGCCGTCGCCACGCGCACCCCGTTCTCCCCACTCGACACCGTGCCGCCACTCCTTGCCATGGTCGTCGCCGTGCTGACCCTCCAGTTCCTCGCGAAGACCCTCGCCGAAGCCGAGCAGCGAGCCAGGCAGCGCGCGAGCGAGACCGCCCTCGCCGCGTCGCGCGGCTCGGCACTCGGCGCGACGACCCGCGCCGCAGCGGTCACGGCGGACACGCCCGAACCTCACCCGGCCACCCCGCCCGCCGGCGTCGACCGCCGTCGCTTCCTCATCTACGCGGGAGCATCCGTCGTCATCGGCGCGATCGCGGCGGCCTCCGGCGCTGCGCTCTCCGCCGGAACACGTGCCGTCACCGCAGTGCGCGAAGCCATTGCTCTGCCGAAGGCGGCCGTGAAGGCCGCTGCGGTTCCTGCCGGCGCGCAGTTCGATATCCAGGGCCTCCCACCGATCGTCACGCCGAACGCCGAGTTCTACCGCATCGACACTGCCCTCAGCGTGCCGCTCGTGAACCCGGAAGGGTGGTCGCTGCGCATCCACGGGCTCGTCGACAACGAGGTGACGATCACGTGGGACGAACTCCTCGCCCTGCCGCTCGAGGAGAGCATCACGACGCTCATGTGCGTCTCCAACGAGGTCGGCGGTGGCCTCATCGGCAACGCGCTGTGGCTCGGCTACCCGCTGCGCGAGCTGCTCAAGCGCGCCGGCCCGCAGGCGGACGCCGACATGGTGCTGTCGAAATCAGCCGACGGCTGGACCGCGAGCACGCCCATCGGCGCCCTCACCGACGACCGGAACGCGATCCTCGCGGTCGGCATGAACGGCGAGCCGCTGCCCGCCGAGCACGGCTTCCCGGTGCGGATGGTGGTGCCCGGCCTCTACGGGTACGTGTCTGCGACGAAGTGGGTCGTCGATCTCGAGGTGACGCGCTTCGACCGAGTCAACGCGTACTGGACCGACCGCGGCTGGAGCGCCGAAGGGCCGATCAAGATCGGCTCGCGCATCGACGTGCCGAGCGGTGGCAGCCTGAATGCGGGTCCGACGACGATCGCCGGGTTCGCGTGGCAGCAGCACACGGGAATCGAGGCCGTCGAGGTGCAGATCGACGACGGCGAATGGCAGCCGACCGAGCTCGCCGCGCCCATCTCCGACGACACGTGGCTGCAGTGGAAGCTCGACTGGGACGCTCCCGCTGGCGAGCACTCCGTGCGCGTCCGCGCGACCTCCAGCGACGGCGAGGTGCAGACGGATGCGCGCGCCAACGTCGTGCCGGACGGCGCGACCGGCCACCACGAGATCACGGTCAACGTCACGGCGTAGCTTCGCCTGGTCGCCTGGTCGCGTGGTGCCCCGCGTCCGCACCTGCCAGGTCCGCCTCGGCCACCGCACGAGAAGTGCAGGTTTCTTACGCAACCAACCTGCATTTCCGGTGTGGATGCAGAGCGCCGCGGGGGAGCGCGGAGGGCAGGTGCCGCTGGATGCACGTGGGTAGCCTGGGTGGGATGCCCCCACATGCCCCCGAAGAGCGTCCCCGTCCGTCGACCCTGCGCGATCTGCCGCGCGCCGGGTGGATCTCGGCCCGCGCATCCACGCCGAACGTGCCGCTGGCGGTGCTCTCGGTGCCGATCTACGCATTCTCGATCCTGCCCATGACGCTGCGGGGTGGGCTCTACCTCGATGAGTCGCGCACGGGAACGGTGCTGTTCGCGCGGCGTCGGCCGATCAGAGACGGGCTTGTCGTGGGCCTCGTCACGACCGCGGCCTTCGTGCTCTGGGTCGCGAGCATCCTGATCGTCGATGCGTTGGTCATGCTGATGCTCGGGATGCTCGTCTACGCGGCGCTGCTGGTCGGCGCCGTGATCGCTCTGGTGCAACCGGGCGGGACGACGCTCTCGGCGTCCGGCCCTGAGACCCCGAAGGGGGACAGGTGGATGGTCGCAGCCCTCGCGCAGCTCCCTGGGACCCGTATGACGGCGGTCATGCTCGCGAGGCGCCTGATCGAGCACGCGCCGCCCGGCTCGATCATCGTCGCGGCCGCTGCGACCGATGCACTGCTCGAGCGCTACGTGCGAGCCGGCTTCACGGCAGGTCGGGCGAGACGAGTGCACCGCGTGATGCCCGCGGGCCGAGCCTGAAGGCGAGAAGCCCGCAGACGCAAAGAAACCCCGCCATGTAGAAGCTAGGCGGGGTTTCAGTGGCTCCGACGGGCGTCGATCCCGTGACCTCACGATTTTCAGTCGTGCGCTCTACCAACTGAGCTACAGAGCCGGAGGCTGATGCCTCATGGCGACTCACTGATGTTCGTCGCCCTTGCAAATTGCCCTCTTCGAGAAGAGGGCAAGATGCGTGGCGACCCTGACGGGACTTGAACCCGCGACCTCCGCCGTGACAGGGCGGCGCGCTAACCAACTGCGCTACAGGGCCTTACTGTGGAGTCTCAGCCTGGGCTGATCCATCCGTATTCGATTGCGACAGTTCAATGTACAGCATCCCAGCACCTGGTGTTGTCACGACCGTGACCCCAACGGGATTCGAACCCGTGTTAACGCCGTGAAAGGGCGCCGTCCTAGGCCGCTAAACGATGGGGCCGAGTGCTTGTAGCTGACTTGACTACCGAGAGAAGAGCATAGGGGCGTTTTCGGCTCTCGGCAAATCGGGCGCCGCATCCGTGTCGGTTCGGCGTGTCGCGCCTCACGGGATCCGGTGCACGCGCAGGCTTCGTCGTATCCGGATGTACCCCGCGAGGCGCGCAGTTCCGGCCCACATGCCGACCCGGTACAACTTTCATCACCCGGGTCTCTGTGACGCGCTAGGCAGATGTTGACAAACTTGTTACTGTTTCTCGTGTTGTTGGTGTGAAACGAGTGACTGCAGTGGTAGATGCGGTCTCGCGTTGCCGCAGAGGCGTCCGCCTCGTTCCGCACCCGAGATCCACCACGAGGAGAGCGAATGCCTGCCACCAGGAGCCGAAAGCCCCTGCGACTCCGCGACCGCTGGCGCACACCGCTCGTCGGTGCAGCATCCGCCGCCGTCCTCGCCGCGCTCGCGCTCTCCGCCGGCCCCGCGTTCGCCGCGGATGACGACTACGCCACGTGGGAAGACGTCGTCGCCGCCGAGGGCAACGTCGACCGCCAGGAAGCGCTGATCAGCGAGATCGAGCAGCAGATCGCCGACCTCGACGCGAAGGTCACCACCGCGGCAGCGCAGGCGAAGACCGCCGGCGAAGAGCACGGCAAGGCCCAGACCGCGTCGAGCGAGAAGTTCGCCGAGGTCACGATCCTGCAGCAGCAGGCCGATGCCGCCGAAGAGAAGGCCTCGACGTCTCGTGAGAAGGCAGGCCAGCTGGCCGCCGCCATGAGCACCCGCGGAGCAGGCGACCCCAAGCTCGCGCTCTTCCTCAACCCCGGCGACGCCGACACGCTGCTCTACCAGCTCGGCACCATCAGCAAGCTCTCCGAGCAGACCGACGGCATCTACAACCAGGCCGTCACCGAGAAGAACACCGCCGACGTCCTCGGAACCCAGGCGACGACCGCCCACGAAGAGCTCGCGAAGCTCGAAGCTGACGCGAAGACCAAGTTCGACGCGGCTCAGGCCGAGCAGGTTGTCCTCCAGAACGAGAAGTACCTCGCTGACAACAAGAAGGCCGACCTCCAGGCCATGCTCGCGCCTCTCAAGGAGAAGCGCGACGTCACCGCCACCGACTACGCGGCAGGCGAGAAACTCCGTCAGGAGCAGGTCGCGCAGACCAACAGGGAGCGCGCCGAGGCTGCCGCCGCCTACCAGGAAGAGGCATACGCGCAGGCCGTCGCCGACGCTGAAGCCGCTGGAGTCCAGCCCCCGGCCAAGCCCGACATCTCCACGGTCGTGCCAGAGGCGAGCGCCGAGATCCCGCCGGCCGACCCGACCGACACCTCCGTCGCCCCGGAGACCCTCCGCCCGCCGGCCCAGGTGACGCCGCCGCGTCAGCCATCGACACCGCCGACGGCTACCGCAGACCCGACCGCGCCGGTCTCGCCTCAGCAGCCGACCACGCCTGCAGAGTCGCCAGCCCCGAACCCGGACCCCGTCACTCCTGAACCGACGACGGCACCAGAGCCCACGACCGCGCCAGAGCCGACGACTGCGCCAGAACCGCAGCCGACGACGGCGCCCACGACGGCGCCCGAGCCTGAGCCCACGAAGCCAGACATCGAAATCCTCCCGGAGGAGCCGCAGAAGCCCGACGTCGAGCTCGAGCCTGAGCCCGAACCAGAGCCTGAGGTCGTCGCACCCACGACGCCCGAGACGCCGAGCGGCGTGCTCGCCGGCTACTACGGGCCGATCAGCAGCGGTGTCGTCACCGACGAGTACGGCATGCGCCTGCACCCGATCTTCGGCACCTACCGCATGCACAACGGCCTTGACCTCGGCGTCAACGGTGGCACGTGCGGTGCTCCGCTCTACGCAGTGCACAGCGGAACCATCACCTACGCCGGCTACAACGGCGGCTTCGGAAACCACGTCGTGCTCGACTTCGGCAACGGCACCGAGGTCTCCTACTCGCACATCATGGACGGCGGCATCAACGTCTACGTCGGCCAGACCGTCAACGCCGGAGATGTGCTCGCCTACGCCGGAACGACCGGTTCCTCCACGGGCTGCCACCTGCACTTCGAGCTGAAGTACTGGGGCACGCTGATGGACCCGAAGCCGTGGCTCGCCTCGGCAGGCATCTACTACTACTGATCCTGATCGGGGCGCGCGTCAGCTGACGCTGTCTCGAGCGCAAGGGCGGCTCCTCGCTTCGGTGGGGCGCCGCCCTTCTGCGTTGCCGAGCCGCATCCTCTTCGCCCGTCAGGCGCTTCGCCGCGCCATCGGCGCGTCAGCGCGACGCGGTTGCGCGATCGCCGCCGAATTCGGGTGCTAAATCGACAGCTTCGCGCTGAAAACTGCACGATCTGGCTCTTTATCACCGAAGTTCGCGGCCACGACCGGCATGATCTCCAGGTCCCTGTCCCTGTCCCCGACCGCGAGCTCTTGCCGTGCAGACGAAGAAGCCCCGCATCCACGGAGCGGATGCGGGGCTTCCTCGGTCTGTCGCCGGACGAGCCGACGTGCCGCGACTATTCGGCGGGCTTGTACTGCGCGATCGAGCGCTCGATGATGGCCTCGGCGGCGGCTGCGTCGCCCCAGGCCTCGACCTTGACCCACTTGCCCGGCTCGAGGTCCTTGTAGTGCTCGAAGAAGTGCTTGAGCTGGTCCTTGGTCGAGTCGTCGACGTCGCCGAGGTCCTGGATCTTGGCCCAGCGCGGGTCCTTCGCGGGGACGCAGAGGATCTTGTCGTCTCCGCCGGCCTCGTCTGCCATGTTGAGCACGCCGACGGGGCGCACCTTGAGGCCGACGCCGGGGAAGAGCGGGTACTCGAGGAGCACGAGCGCGTCGAGGGGGTCGCCGTCATCTGCGAGGGTGTGCTCGAAGAAGCCGTAGTCGACGGGGTACACGAACGGCGTGAAGAGCACGCGGTCGAGGAAGACGCGGCCGGTCTCGTGGTCGACCTCGTACTTGTTGTGGCTTCCGCGCGGGATTTCGATGACGACGTCGTAGCTGCCCATGGCGCTCCTTCGTTGCGCCTGGCGGCGCTCATTCTGTGTGGCTTGTCGGCGGGGCCCTGTGTGGCGCTGCTCGCCGCACGAAACCGTTGGTTTCGCTCGGCTTCAGGGTAGTGGATGCGCCTCGGCAAGGTGTGTGACTCCGCGCGGGGGTGCCCGTGGGAGATCGTGGCATGCTGGTCTGCATGGCTGATCTCAAGGAAGCGCTGCATGTCGACCCGTTCATCCCGCTTCGGGAGGGGACTGGTCAGGCGCTCCCGCACGCGTTGACCCTCGGCACCGCGCTCGTCGCCGGCGTGCAGTTCACGCTCCTCGGCGCGGCGCTTGTCAGCCTCCTGCGCCGCAAGTCGAGCGAGGTCCGCGGTTCGCGACTCGCGTGGGGTGTGTTCTCGCTCGTGAACTTCATCGGGCCGATCTCCTACTTCCTCTTCGGCCGCAAGCGGTGACGATGCTGCCCGGCAGCGGAGTCCGGAGGCTCATCCTCGAGGGATGTTCCGGCTCTGAGCGTGACGGTTCGCGCGGGCGCGTTTAGGCTGTACCTGTGTCAGATCGCCCTCGCCTCACTCCAGCAGTCGCCGACCTTCGTCGAGCCGTCCGTGGTTCGCTCCTCGGGCGTGTGCAAAAAGGCGACCGAGTCCTGGTTGCGCTGAGCGGCGGACCCGACTCGCTGGCTCTTGCTGCCGCCACGGTTTTCGAGGCGAAGCGCCTCGAGGTCGAGGCTGGTGCGATCATCATCGACCACGACCTGCAGGAGGGCTCCGCGAAGATCGCCGAGCATGCCGCAGAGCAGGCCGCTGAGCTTGGCCTCGCCCCGGTGAGTGTCGTGCGCGTGAACGTCGAGGATCTCGGCGCTGGCCCGGAGGCATCCGCCCGTGTGGCCCGCTACGAGGCGATCGAGGCCGTTCGCGTCGAGACAGGCGCCTCCTGGGTCCTTCTCGGTCACACGCTCGACGACCAGGCGGAGACGGTCCTCCTCGGGCTTGCACGCGGTTCTGGCGCGAAGAGCCTGCACGGCATGGCGCCTGTCACTGGCACGCTCCTGCGTCCGCTTCTTGGCCTCCATCGCCAGGTGACGGTGCAAGCGTGCGAGGACCAGGGCCTGACCCCGTGGATCGACCCGCACAACAGTGACCCCGCCTACACACGGGTCCGCGTCCGCGACACGGTGCTGCCGCTTCTCGAGAAGGAGCTCGGCCCGGGCATCTCGGAGGCGCTTGCCCGCACGGCGACGACTCTCCGCGAGGACTCTGAGACGCTGGATGCTCTTGCGCTCGAATGGGCGCACGAGATCGTCAACACGGACGCCGATGGCCGCATCTCTCTTGATGTCGGCGGTATCGTCGCGCAGCCTCCCGCGCTGCGTCAGCGCATCTGCCGTATCGTCGCCGAGCAGGGCTTCGGTGTCTCGCTCACTCGCCGCCACACGATGGCGGTCACGGCCCTCGCGACGGAGTGGCGCGGTCAGGGCCCTGTCGATCTGCCTGGCATCCGCGTCGAGCGCGAGAAGGGCCGCATCCTCTTCGGTGCAACGGCCTCCGCGCACGACGACCGCTTCGACGAAACCGCCTAGCTTCACCCGTTCCGCACACCACGCTCGTTTTTTCGAGCGTTGAACCACCCCAGGGAGCCAGGATGCGCGCTACTGATATTCCGAACGATGTCCGCGAGGTCCTCATCACGGAGGAGGAGATCCAGGCGAAGCTCGCCGAGATCGCTCGCCAGATCGAGGTCGACTACTCCGACTGCGAGCCCCTGCTGATCGGCGTGCTCAAGGGGGCGGTCATGGTCGTCTCCGACCTGTCTCGCGAGTTGACGATTCCGCTGAAGATGGACTGGATGGCCGTGAGCTCTTACGGGTCCGGCACTGAGTCCAGCGGTGTCGTGCGCATCCTGAAGGACTTGGACACCGACCTCACGGGCCGTCACGTGCTCATCGTCGAGGACATCATCGACTCCGGTCTGACGTTGTCGTGGCTCAAGCAGAACCTCGAGTCGCGCGGCCCAGCCTCTGTCGAGATCTGCACGCTTCTCCGCAAGCCCGAGCGCCTCAAGTCGGACGTGCCCGTGCGCTACGTCGGCTTCGACGTGCCCAACGAGTTCGTCGTCGGCTATGGCCTCGACTATGACGAGCAGTACCGCCACCTGCGCGACATCATCGTGCTGCAGCCGCACGTGTACGGCGGCGAGTAGGCGCGCGCCTTCAGCGAACACTGGGCACCCGTGTCGGTGGTGCCGAGTACCATGACTTTCGATCGCGCGCCCCGGTGCGCTGGCGAAGAACCGGCTGAAAGGCACCGAGCACGCCACTCGAGTCTCGACTTATGAAGCAAGTTACCAAGATCCTCAAGAGCCCGATCTTCATCGTGGTGCTCGCCGTGCTGGTCATCGGCCTCGGTTTCAGCCTTATCAATGGCAGCGGCACCCGCGAGGTGACGACGCAGCAGGGCCTCGAGTTGCTCCAAGACAAGAAGGCAGACAAGGTCGTCATCGTCAACGGTGACAATCGCGTCGACATGGAGCTGACAGCGGCCGACCCCGAGTACGGCCAGAACGTGCAGTTCTACTTCGTGGATGCGCGCGCCGCTGACGTCGTCTCGGCTGTCGACACTGCTGCTCCCGCTGGCGGCTACGACGACGACGTGCCACAGCCGAGCTGGCTGCTGTCGGCCGTCAGCATCCTCTTCCCGCTGCTGCTCATCGGATTCTTCATCTGGATCCTCTTCGCGGGCGGTCTCGGCGGCGGTGGTGGCCGAGGTGTCATGCAGTTCGGCAAGTCGAAGGCGAAGCTCGTCTCGAAGGAGAGCCCTCAGGTCACCTTCGAGGATGTCGCTGGCGCGAACGAGGCTCTCGAGGAACTGCAGGAGATCAAGGAGTTCCTCAAGGAGCCGGCCAAGTTCCAGGCAGTCGGAGCGCGCATTCCGAAGGGCGTGCTGCTGTATGGCCCTCCCGGAACGGGCAAGACCCTCCTCGCTCGCGCTGTCGCGGGTGAGGCTGGAGTGCCCTTCTACTCGATCTCCGGCTCCGACTTCGTCGAGATGTTCGTGGGTGTCGGCGCAAGCCGCGTGCGCGACCTGTTCGAGCAGGCGAAGCAGAACTCGCCAGCCATCATCTTCGTCGACGAGATCGACGCGGTCGGCCGCCACCGTGGTGTCGGCATCGGCGGCGGCAACGACGAGCGTGAGCAGACGCTCAACCAGCTGCTTGTCGAGATGGACGGCTTCGACGGTTCGACCAACGTCATCCTGATCGCCGCGACGAACCGTCCAGACGTGCTCGACCCAGCCCTGCTCCGACCGGGCCGCTTCGACCGGCAGATCGGCGTCGACGCGCCAGACCTCGATGGTCGTGCCCGGATCCTCGGCGTGCACGCGAAGGGCAAGCCGCTGTCGCAGGACGTCGACCTGCGCGTCATCGCGCGCAAGACGCCGGGCTTCACGGGCGCCGACCTCGCGAACGTGCTCAACGAGGCCGCGCTCCTCACGGCTCGCTCGAATGCGCAGATCATCGACAACGAGGCCCTCGATGAGGCGGTCGACCGTGTCATCGCCGGCCCTCAGCGTCGCAGCCGCGTCATGAACGACCAGGAGCGCCTCATCACGGCGTATCACGAGGGCGGCCACGCCCTCGCGGCCGCCGCGATGCGTCACACCGACCCGGTCACCAAGATCACGATCCTCCCGCGCGGCCGCGCCCTCGGCTACACGATGGTGCTTCCGCTGGAAGACAAGTACTCGGTCACCCGCAACGAGCTGCTCGACCAGCTGTCGTACGCCATGGGCGGTCGCGTCGCCGAGGAGATCGTCTTCCACGACCCGACCACCGGCGCGTCCAACGACATCGAGAAAGCTACGAAGACGGCCCGGAAGATGGTCACCGAGTACGGCATGACCGCATCGGTCGGCTCCGTGAAGCTCGGGGAATCGTCGGCCGAGACGGTCTACGGGCAGCAGGCGGGGGCGGGCCGCAACTATTCGGAGTCGGTCGCGGAGACCGTCGACCGCGAGGTGCGTCTGCTCATCGAGCAGGCACACGACGAGGCGTGGAAGGTCATCAACGACAACCGTGACATCCTCGACCAGTTGGCCGCTGAGCTCCTCGAGAAGGAGACCCTCGACCACATCCGTCTGGACGAGATCTTCAAGCCGGTGCGCAAGCTCCCGGAGCGCCCGCAGTGGCTGTCGAGCCCAGACCGTCCCGTCAGCGCGCTGCCGCCCGTGCCGCTGAAGCCGCACATCCCGGTCGACCAGATGGACCCGATCGAGCACGCGCAGGACGGCGGAGCTGAGCTCGGCTTCTAGGGCGTCGACGTTTGTCCGCGAGAGATGCAGGTTCCCAGCGATGGGGCCTGCATCTTTCGTCTGTTCCCGGTCAGGAGCTGCCCCGCTTCCTGAGCGCTGCTGCCGTCAGGGCGATGCTGACGGCGGCAAGGGGGAGGACGAGCATGCCGATCTGCAGCAGGTTCCAGCCGAGCAGCAGGAAGAGCACGGTCGCGCCGACGGTGACCACCCACAGGATGATGGCGCGCGGCACGGATGCGAAGCTCCGGAAGCCGGGTTGGTCGCTTGTCATGGGTACTCCTTCGTGTGTCCGGAGGTCGGTTCGTCTCTCCGGGGGCCTCGAGGCCCCTGGCTCTTCCTCGAGCCTCTCGAGGATGGCGGTGGGGTGTCAACGTGTGCGGGCGTTGCCCAGAGAACACGAACGCGGCACGTGGGTGCCGTCCAGATCCGCACATCGGCTTCGGAGAGGTCGTTCGGCGAGCACCCGCTGGACGGCGATGCGACTCGCGCGGGTGGTGTGGGGATGCGCGGTGGCTTCATTTCGCGGGAGGATGGAACCCGACCCGCGTCGCGGGCGGTGCGGAGTGAGGACTTGCATATGAACGATGTCGATTCTGGGCTGGCGGATCGGATCGATCTGGGGCGCGCTCAGGCGGCCGTTCGGGAGTTCCTGGCGGCGATCGGCGAGGACCCGGACCGTCCAGGTCTGGCTCGCACTCCGGAGCGTGTGGCTGAAGCGGCCATCGAGCTGTTCGGCGGCATCGGCGTCGATGCGGTGAGCCCGCTGGCAGCTGCCAGATTCCCCGTGACCGATGACGAAGCACCGCGCGCAGATGGTCAGGGCCAGGTTCCTGACGCGGGGGCCTCGCAACCGGTCGTGCTGCGCGATCTCGCGTTCCGTTCCATGTGCGAGCACCATCTGCTTCCGTTCTCCGGGCGCGTGCATCTCGCCTACGTGCCCTCTGCCTCGATCGTCGGCTTCGGCCGCCTCCACGCGCTTCTGGAGACGCTCTCGTCGCGCCCGACCTTGCAGGAGCGCCTCGGCGATGAGCTCGTGGATGCCATGATGACGGCGTTGGAGGCGCGCGGCGCTCTGGCGGTCATCGAGGCGAGCCATGCGTGTGCGGGACTCCGCGGATCGCGGCAGCAGGCTGGGGTCGTGGTGACCGTCTCGGCGCGGGGCCAGCTCTCGGAACCCATCTCGAGGTCCGAGATCATCGCGCTCATCGGTGCGCAGCCGGTCGTCGCCGACAACGCCGTGGTGGATGCGATTCCCGCCGTGGCACCGGGCATCGCGCCGGTCATCGGCCATGTGCTGCGCGGTGCGCGCTTCGATCCGCTGTCCGGAACGCTCTCGACTGCTGCGGCCTTCCCGGAGGAGGAGGACGAAGCCAACGATGTTCTCGGGGCGGCTGAGGTCACCGAACGCGAACCCGAGCGCGAGCCCGACGCCGAACTCGACACAGAGCTCGACGCCGCGAGCGACGAGAGGTGGGCGGAAGACTCGGGCCCGGTGCACACGCGCCCGTTCGAGCTGCCGCAACGCTTCACGAACCTGCTGCAGCCGGCGATCCCCAAGCGCCCGCGCATCCTGGGCATCCTCAACATCACACCGGACTCCTTCAGCGACGGCGGCAAGTTCGAGGACCTCTTCAGCCAGAACCGGCGCACGAAGCGCGCCCTGCGTCGGGCCAGGGAGCTCGTCGATCAGGGGGCGGACATCATCGATGTCGGCGGTGAGTCGACGCGGCCGGGTGCTGTGCGGGTGCCGCAGGAGGAAGAGGCGGCGCGGGTCCTGCCGGTCATCAAGGAGTTGGCTGGGCTCGGCGTGCTGGTCAGCATCGACACGATGTACGCGAAGACGGCGGAGGCGGCCCTCGCCCTCGGCGCGGAGTACGTGAACGACGTCTCTGGCGGGCAGGCCGACCCCGCGATGCTCGGCCTTGTCGCCGACAGCGGCAATCCGTTCATCGTGAGCCACTGGCGTGGGCATTCGATCCGCATGAATGAGCTCGCCGACTACCGCGACCCGGCTGCCGAGATCCTGGCGGAGCTCGCAGGCGCTCGCGACCGGGCGGTCGAGGCTGGGCTCGACCCATCGCAGATCGTGCTCGACCCCGGTCTCGGGTTCGCGAAGCGGCGCGATGACAACTGGGCGGTGCTGCGGGAGCTGGAGCAGTTCGTGGCGCTCGGGCATCCGCTGCTGGTCGGCGCCTCGCGGAAGAGATTCACCGGTGAGGTGCTGCAGCCGGAGGCCGAGGTGATCGACCGCGACCTGCCGACCGCCGTCATCACCGCGCTGGCGGCGAAGGCCGGCATCTGGGGTGTTCGAGTGCACAACGTCGAGGCGAACCGCGTGGCGTTGGACGTCGTCGACGCGTGGCGCGAAGGAGCACAGGATGACTGATCACACCAACGGACACGAGCCCGACCTCGACGGACGGCGGGTGGCGGACGCACGTGCCGAAGCGACCCGCGCCGCCGCAGAGGCTGCGCGGGGGCACGCGCACGAGCACGCGTTCGTGCGCGAGCCTGTCGCCAGCGCGGCGAGCAGTGTGGCTGGTCCCGCATCCGGCGAACGCACGGCGGTGTCCGCTGGTCCGCCGTCGCGTGGCGGCGCGGTACCTGAACCCGAGCTCGACCGCATCATCATCACGCGCATGCACGCGCGCGGCAACCACGGCGTGTTCGAGCACGAGCGTCGTGACGGCCAGGACTTCTACGTCGATGCCGAGGCCTGGCTTGACGCGGCGGCGGCCTCCTCGAGCGACCACATCGGCGACACGCTGCACTACGGAGAGTGGATGCACGCACTCCACGCCATCGTCACCGGCGAACCGGTCGACCTCATCGAGACCCTCGCCGAGCGCCTTGCGGCGGCGACGTTCGGGTTCGATGACGCCGTGGCCGTGCGCATCACGGTGCACAAGCCCCAGGCACCTGTGGCTCTGGACTTCGAGGACGTCGCGGTGAGTATCCTGCGGCACCGCCCCAGTGCGCCGGGGGAGTACCTCGAGTCGGAGGCGGCCCACGCGGTCACCTCCCCCGGCACCGCTGGGCTGTCGGCTCCCGCTGCCGCGTCGTCCGCTGCTCATGCTGATTCCCGTGCGACGGCGAGCGCTGAAGATGACTTCCACGCCCAGGAGGCGGCTGCCGCCGCGCACACCGCCTCAGACGCGTCGATCGTGCTCGACTCCGGCGGCGCACCGAACGTTCCGCTGCCTCGAGTCGAGCCAGCAGGCGACCTGTTCTCGCCGATCGCGCTCCGCGAGCAGGACGAGCGCTCACCCTCCGACGCTTCTGTCGTGAGTCGTGCTGGCGGAGCGCCGAACGCGGCCTCCGCCGAGCCGGTGCTCCGCGTTCGCCAGGCCGTGATCGCGCTCGGCGCCAACCTCGGCGACCGCGACGCAACGCTCTCTTCAGCCCTGCGGAGCATCACGGAGCTGCCGGGTACGAAGCTGGTTGCCGCGTCCAGCCTGTACGAGACGCCCGCGCTCACGCTGGAGGGCGTGAGCGACGAGGCTCCCGCCTACCGAAACGCGGTAGTGCTCGTCGATACGGACCTGCCCGCCGAGGACCTCATGCGAGCGCTCCACGCAATCGAGGACGAACACGGGCGCACCCGCGAGACGCGGTGGGGCAGCCGAACGCTCGACCTCGACCTCGTCCAGGTGGCAGGTGAGCTTCGCGATGCAGAGCTGCAGCTCCCGCACCCGAGGGCGCACGAGCGCGCGTTCGTGCTCGCTCCTTGGCTCGAGGTGGACCCCCGTGCCGAGCTCGCGCCATTCGGGAGCGTCGCGGAGCTCCGGTCGGCGGCGGTCGACCGGGTCGAACGGGTGGTGCGGTGAACCTCGCGAGCAAGACGCGCCCAGGCCTTCTTGTGGGCTTGGTCGTCATCGGCGGCGTTCTCGCCTGGTGTGTCGAGACGTGGCTCGTGACCTCCGGGAGAGCCGTCATGGCACCGCCGCTCACGATGCCGTTGACGCTCGTGGTGCTCGCCGGGCTGCTGCTCTGGCTGGCCTGGCCGATTCGTGCGTACACTCGGCGCCTGTGGCGGGAACGCCGAGAGGCTGAGGCTCGCCGACGCGCGCCGGGGCTCGAGCGGAGCGCCTCGGCGAATACCGCGGAGCGGCTGGAGCGAGACGGGCGTGAGCACGGCCGAGACGGGAAGGGCAAGCGCGTCGACCCGCAGTACGCCTTCCGGGTGCTGGCGTTCGCGCGAGCGGCGAGCCTCGCGTCGTCGCTGATGGCTGGCGTCTCGCTGGGGGCACTGGTGTTCGCTGTAACTCGGACGGTTCCGCCCGAGGAGCCCATCTGGCACGCCGTGTTCTCGCTGCTCGGTTCGATTGTGCTGCTGATCGTCGGCCTCATCGCCGAGTCGTGGTGTCGCATCCCGCCGGGAGGCGAGGAGACCTCCACGTCACAGGACCCGGTCGCGGCCTAGCGCGTCGGCGCGCAGGGGATGCGACCGCGCGGCGGTGGCGCGTCCTGGGTGCGATGGTGCGGGCGATCGTCGACTCGTGCTTCCGGAAAACGGGTGATATTTCGCCGGTTTCTGGCTGGGTCTGGGTAGAAGGCGTCGAGATAGCACCGGAGTTGCGTGGAGCAGGAGGAGCCCTGCGGGGTGCTGGGACTGCGAAGCGCCGGGATTGGCCCCTGGAGTGTGCTCCGCGCTGTCGACGAATTCCGGTGCTTATTCGACGACGCCGGTCTCGCCGGGGCGCTCTGGTGCGTGTGTATCACCGGAATTCCGGGGGAGGGCGAGGAAGCAGCTCGTCGGGCGGCAATCGAGCTTGTCCACAGTTTCCCCGTTTGGAGCCCGAAGGGGCTCGGGATCGTCTTGTCTGTTCTGATGCAGCGTGTGCCTCGTGACTTCGAATCTCCAGTCGGCGGTGCGTTCTCGCGCGATCGTTGGCTGCGATTCGGTGGCACTGACGCGGAACTCGAGCGGGGAGTGAGATCTGGCGCCTTCGAGCGAGTTGCGCACGGGTGGTATGCGCTGCCCGGGGCGAACGTCCATGCTGTGAAGGCAGTGCGAGTGCGTGGCCGTCTGACCTGCGCAAACGCGCTGGCGCTCGCTGGAGCGTGGGATCTGCGGTCCCGTCTGACCCACGTTCGAGTGCGCCCCGGTGGCGGTGGTGAGATACGGCGATCCACGCGCGGTGATCTCGCACATGACAGGGAAGCGCAGTTGCGCGGGGGAGTTCGACTGCATCGCCAGCCTCGGTCTTCGGCTGTTCCCCTGGGCAAGGACGCTGTTGATGATGTGGAGCTTGCTGTCGAATGCGCGCTGCTCTGCCTGGTCGAGGAGGATCTCGTGATGGTCGCCGATTCTCTGATTGAGCGCCGGATGCTGGAGGTCGGCACGTTGGAGGCGATTGCTGGGCGGCTTCCGGAGGCGGCGAGGCGGAAGCTGCGCTACGTGAACGGTGCCGCGATGTCCGGGACGGAGTCGAAGGTGCGGCTCTGGCTGCTCCTCGGGGGCCACAGGGTGGAGCCTCAGGCGAGCTTCCGGGGAGTTGGATTCGTGGATCTCCTGGTGGATGGGTGGCTTGTCATCGAGTGTGACTCCGAGGCGCATCACACGGACGAGCTCGCGTTCGAGGGCGATCGGGCTCGTGATCTCACGCTCAACGTGCTCGGGCGGCGTCCGGTGAGGCTGACGTACAAGCAGGTGATGCTGAGCTGGGGCGCAACGCGGCTTGCGCTGTTGCGGATTCTCGAGCAGGGGCCAGCTGAGTCCCGCCGTCGGGCGAGGCGCCGCCGAGAGCGCGGTGATCGACCGCGGTCGTCCGAGTGGTGGTGAGTGCCTAGTTCCAGCTGGGGAATGGGTCGCTGTAGTCGCGCCAGGCGGTGGGTCCGGCGATGAGCTCGTGGTCGGTGAGGGTGCAGTCTCGGAGTGCGGCTTCGATCGTCTGGGTGCGCAGTCGGCTTCCGAAGAACGCGATCGTGGTGCCCACGGGGGCTTCGGGGTCTGCGCTTGCGATTCCGGATGCGCCGAGCTGGATGCTGCTCCCGGTGCTCGACCAGTCGCCGACGTGGCTTGTTCGGTTCGCGAGGCGGAAGAGGCCGCGTGATCTTGCGATGATGCCGACGCGTTCGGGGGTGAGGGTCGCGAGTCCGGCTGCGAGGCGCTCCGGGTGGAACGGCCTGGTCTCGGTGAAGACGTGGCAGTCGATGTGGCCGCGCGCGGGTGGGAAGTGGGTGCGTTCGTCGATGCGCAGCATCCAGCCTGCCGTGGCTGCGAGCTGATGAGCGAGTCCGGGGCGGATGGGTCGGAGGCGCCGTCCGAGTTCGGTGGCGGCCGCTGGTGTGGTGATGGTCGCGGTGGGATTCAGCTGCTGGATGAGGGTGCAGGTCTCGGTGACGATGCCGGCTGGGTGTGCTTCGGCCGCGGTGAGCACGACAACGGTGGCGAATTCGAGTTGGCTGGCGAGCGTGGCGGACGTGTCTGGGTCGTCCGGTTGCGGGGCGCCTTCTTGGAAGAGCAGTCGTCTGATGTCGTTGACGCTGGCGACCGTGACGAACTCGCGTGGGCCGACGATGACGTCTGGGTCGGTCGGTGCGTCTGGTGCGTCCGCGAGGACGTGGTCCATGGCCAGCCCCACTCCTTGGGTTTCGGCGTCGTCGGAGAGTTCGACGACGAGGTTGCCTCGTCGTCCGTGCTCGGCTTGCCGCAGGAGGTCTTCGGCGAGTTCGACGCCGAGTGCCAGGGCGTCTGTCTGTTCGTCGCCGTAGTCCGAGACGGGTGTCGGGCCGCTCGGTTCGCCGCACATGAGCGCGGTGACGAGGCTTCGTCCGGAGGTCTCGAGTCCGCTGACGAGGGTCATGCCGAGCGAGCTGCTCGCGGTCTGGCTGGTTGGCTGTTCGGTGGTCATGGGGCTAGTCTAATGAGAACTGTTATCAACAAGAAGGACATGACGTGAAAGTTCGCAATTCCCTCAAGGCGCTCAAGAAGGTTCCTGGAGCTCAGATCGTCCGCCGGCGCGGGCGCACCTTCGTCATCAACAAGAAGAACCCGCGCATGAAGGCCCGCCAAGGCTGAGTCTCGCCCGTCGATTCCCGTTCCGCGGCGAGGTGTCATGGCGTTCTCTCGTGCGAAGTTCACGCACATTCTCGAGAGAGGCCCCGACCCCTTGTTGGCTACCGTGGAAGAATCGCCGACGACGCGTGTTTCGGGGTCGGAATACGGTTAGTGTTACCGACCATGGCCGCGGCTCCCTTTCGAATTCTCATCATCGAGGACGATGCCGACGTTGCCGAATTCTTGGCGACCGTGCTCCGCAGGCGCCTGCACTGCGAGATCAGGGTCCTGAACGACGCGTTGACGGTTCAGGTCAATGTGCAGGAATTCGTTCCAGACCTTGTCCTGACGGATGTCGAGCTGCCCGGTGTGAGCGGACTCGAGGTTCTCGGCAAGCTGCGCGAGATCAGGCCGGATCTGCCGGTTGTCGTCATGACCGCGCATGCCTCGGTCGAGTACGCGGTGAAGGCTCTGCGGGAGCGCGCCGATGAATTCCTGCAGAAGCCGATCGCGAGCGCGTTGCTGGTGAGCACCGTTCAGCGCCTCGTGGAAGAGGCCAGGGCCCGCAGGGCGTTGAGCTCGCCGCGTCGCGTGTTGGCCATCGGGGCGCACCCTGACGATGTGGAGATCGGAATCGGTGGAACGCTGGCGGCTCATGCGGCAGCTGGCGATTCGATCGTGATCCTCACGTTGTCCCGCGGGGGGCGTGGCGGTGATGTCGCGGATAGGCAGCATGAGTCGTTGGCGTCCGCGGATTCGCTCGGTGCTCGGCTGTTCCTCGAGGACCTCACCGATACGGCTATCCCGAATAGTGATCCGACGGTGGGGATTATCGAGCGCGTGATCGCCGAGACTGACCCGAACATCGTGTACACGCATTCCAGGAACGATCGCCACCAGGATCACCGGGCCGTGCACGAGGCGACCTTGGTCGCGAGTCGGCGGGTGGCGAGCGTGGCGTGCTATCAGAGCCCCTCATCGACGATCGATTTCCGTCCGACGAAGTTCGTGACGGTGGACGGATACACGGACGCGAAGTTGGGGCTGCTGTCCCGGTTTGCTTCCCAGGCGGATATCCGCGATTACCTCGCGCCTGATTATGTTCTCTCGGCGGCGCGGTATTGGTCGCGGTTCGGGACGGGGACGTACAGCGAGCCGTTGGAAGTCATCAGGGATGCGAGCAGCATCGCTCCTGATCGGAGTTCTGGCGAGTTCTCGGCTGCATCGCAGGGCGCCACGACTGATGCTGGGGAGACGAAGCACCTATGACGTATCGAGTTCTTGTGACCGGGGCCGGCGGTCCGGCTGGGGTTGCTGTCATCCGCTCGCTGCTGGGTCGCGACGACGTCGACGTGTACGCGGCGGACATGGATGGCTGGGCGAGTGGCCTGTACCTGGTGGAGTCTGCTCGGCGGCGTCTTGTTCCCGCTGGGCTCGCGAGCGGGTTCTGCGATGCGGTGATCGAGATGATCGCCGCCGATGAGATCGACGTGCTCGTGTCGACGGTCGATGTGGAGCTGCCCGCGCTTGCGGCGCGACGCGAGGAGCTGGGTGCGGTCCTTGCGGCACCGTCGGCGGAGGCGCTGGCGACGTGCCTCGACAAGTGGCTTCTGGTGCAGGCGTGTGCGCCGCACGCTGCTGTGCCGACGACGGCGCTTCTGGATGCGGATGGCGTGGCCCGCGACTGGTCGTTCCCGGTGATCGTGAAGCCTCGCAGCGGTGCTGGTTCGCGCGGCGTGCACCTCGTGCATTCGCGTGCGGAGCTGGAGGCGAAGCCGCACGACGCGCGGCTCATCATCCAGGAGAACCTTCCGGGGGATGAGTTCTCGGTCGATGTCGTGATGGCGGCGGACGGCTCGGCGATCGCGGCGGTTCCTCGTCTTCGTGCGCGCGTCGATTCCGGGGTCGCGGTGGCGGGGAGGACGGTTCAGCGGGCTGAGCTCGAGGAGACGGCGGCTGCGTGTGCGCGGGCGGCTGGGATCGTCGGAGTGGCGAACGTGCAGCTGAGGTACGGAACGGATGGTCGTCCCGCGCTCCTGGAGATCAATCCGAGGTTCTCGGGGGCTATGCCGCTGACGATCGCGTCTGGCGTCGATATGCCGTCGCTCGCGGTCGATCTCGCCCTGGGGCTCGACGTTCCCGATCGCGTCGAGTTCCGTGAGATCGCGAATGTGCGCTTCCTCGAGGATGTGTTCCTGCCCTGGGAGGAAGTTCTCACTCGTGACTGAGCTGCTCGGGGTCGCCGGGCTGGAGGCGCTTCTGCTCGGGGATTGGCATGTCCACTCCGATTTCTCTGATGACGCTCGGAGCCCGATCGAGGTGAACGTCCGCGCTGCGGAGTCTCGGGGCCTCGTGAGGATGCGGGCGACCGACCATGTGCGCATCGATACTCCCTGGGTGCCTGAGTTCGTGGCGGCGGTCGCCGAGGCGCGGAGGTCGACGGGGGTCGAGCTGTTCAGCGGTGTCGAGGCGAAGATCCTGGATGCGCGGGGCACGCTCGATGTGCCGCGCGATCTGCGTGTGGGGAGTGGTGGGGTTGATGGGATCGTCATCGCCGATCACCAGTTCCCGGGGCCAGATGGTCCCTGGTCTCCGACGCTGACCCGTGAGCGCTTGGCGGCTGGCCTCGCCGTCGAGGACGCCCTCGACCTGCTGATCGGTGCCACGATCGCCGCGATGCGTGGTGCCGGGGGCGGTGCCCAGCTCGCGCATCCGTTCTCGATCCTTCCCAAGATCGGTCTCGACGAGTCGCAGCTCAGCGCTGAGCATCTGCGTGCGTGGGCCTCGGCGGCGCGGGAGACGGGGACGTCCATCGAGGTGAACGAGAAGTGGGTGTGCCCGGGTTCTCGTGCGATCGAGGCGGCACTCGAGGGAGGTGCGACGTTGGTCGCATCGACCGATAGCCATCACGCTGATGATGTCGGCGTGTATTCGGAGGTGCGCGAGCTGCTGTCGCGTCTTCCCGCGTTCCAGGCTCCTCCTGGCGACGAGGGCAGCTGATGTCCGAGGATTGGCTCGATATCGGCGGGCTCATCCTCGCGACGATCCTGGTCGTCTTCGTTGCGGTCGGTGCGGTGCCTGCCTTCACGATGGCGTACCAGTTCCTGCTGGTTCCCTTCCACGCGAGGTTCAACCACTACGCGAAAGCCGCACCGTATCTCCCGAACGTCGCTGTCGTCGTGCCGGCGTGGAACGAGGGCGCGGTCATCGGTGGCTCCATCGACAGGCTCATGGCGCTCGAGTATCCGCCTGAGCGCCTGCGGGTGTACGTCGTCGACGACGCATCCACCGACGAGACACCGGATGTGGTGCTCGACCGGGCGGCGAAGTACCCCGGCAGGGTGTTCCACCTTCGTCGGGAGAAGGGCGGAGAGGGCAAGGCTCACACCTTGAATCACGGGCTTCGCCGGGTTCTCAGCGAGGACTGGATGGAGGCGCTCCTGATCATGGACGCCGATGTCATCTACCTCCCGAACTCGATGCGGAAGATGACGAGGCATCTCGCTGATCCCGAGGTGGGTTCCGTCACGGCGTACATCAGCGAGGGGAGCCTGCGGAAGAACTACCTGACGCGCTTCATCTCGTTCGAGTACGTGCTCTCGCAGATCGGCAGTCGTCGCGCGCAGAATGTGCTCGGGGCGCTGGCGTGCCTCGCCGGCGGGGCGCAGCTTCATTCGCGCGAGAATCTGGTCGCCATCGGAGGGCAGATCGACACGAGCTCGCTCGCCGAGGACACCGTGACGACGTTCGAGACGCAGCTCGCCGGCCGCAAGGTGGTCTTCGAGCCGCATGCTGTGGTCCTCGCTGAGGAGCCGAGGTTCGTCGCGGACCTGTGGAAGCAGCGACTCCGCTGGGCGCGCGGCAACGTGCAGCTCACGAAGCGCTACCGTCACCTCTGGTTCCGGCCTTCGAAGCAGCACAAGCTCGGGTCCATCTCGTTCGGGCTGTTCTGGTTCAGCGTCTTCCTGCTGCCGGTGCTGATGGTGCTCTCGTCGGCTGGTCTCATCGGGCTCTACTTGATGGACTCGCCGCTCGCGTCGTTGGTGTTCCGAGCGCTGTGGATCGTCGTGGGATGCGCGTACGTCTACATCATGCTGTTCGCGGCGCAGCTCGACCCGAAGGTCGGGAGGGGCGCGTGGCGGGAGGTGCTGCTGTTCCCCGGGCTCATCTCGATGATCGTGCTGCTGGCGGCGTTCTTCCCTGGCCTCTTCGAGGAGCGCATCCCGGCGCTGTTCGGCCTGACCCTCACACAGGGCGGGTACGACGCCTGGAATCTCGCGATCTTCGCCTGGATCTCGGTGTGCATGCTCGCGGCTTGGGGGATGAAGCTCATCGACGGCACCAGGGTCGGTCGCCTCCTCAACCCGGTCCTGATCTACCTGATCGGTTACGGACCGATTCTCTGCGCGGTAACGTTCGACGCGTACATCAAGGAGGCCCAGGGGGCCGCCATGACGTGGGACAAGACTGAGAAGAGCGGACGCGTGCTGGCATGAGTGAACTTGGTGAGCGTCGTCTCAGCGAGGAGATCAACCGGGATGCCCGCGCTGAGCTTCGCCTCTACTGGCAGGCCACGCTCGCGCTCGCGGGGGTTGTCGTGCTCGTCATCGTCAGGGAGGTGTTCTTCCTGTGAGCGGGGAGGCCCTGCGTGTGCTCATCGTCGACGACAACGACGATCAGCGTGAGCTGCTCCGCACTCATTTCCGGAAAGCCGGTTGCTCTGCTGTTGCTGTCGCGAGCCTCGAGGACGCGCTTGCGAGCATCCGCGCTGAGACACCGCAGGTGGCTGTGATCGACCTGCTCCTCGGGGTTGAGAGCGGTTGGGATGCGCGTGAGCAGATCCGAGCGCTCGTTCCGGAGGTCGCGATCGTCATCTCATCGGTGCTCGACGAATCCGAGTACCCGAATGCCGATGATGTGCTGCCGAAGCCGTTCACGCGTGCGGAGGTCAGGGAGCTCGTGGGGCGTCTCCGGGCGAGGTGCGCTGATGGCGCTTGACGCCGCTGCCGCGCGGGTTGTCATCGCGGATGACGACGATGACATCCGCTTCCTGCTCGAGACGGCTGCGAGGCGTGCCGGGTTCGAGATCGCGGGCTCGTTCGGAGACGGCCGGAGTGCGCTGCAGGCGGCCCTCGAGCACACTCCCGATGTCCTCATCCTCGATATCTCGATGCCCGGGCTCTCTGGGCTCGAGGTACTCGCGAGCGTGCGTGCTCAGGAGCAGGGCCGCCGCGTTCACGCCGTCATCGTGTCTGCGAGCGCTGACGGACTCACGCAGCAGGCCGGCGAGGACGCCGGGGCGGACGAGTACCTGACGAAGCCGTTCTCGCTTGCCGGGCTCGTGGCCAGGCTGAAGGCGATCGAGCTATGAAGGTCGCGGCCAGGAACTGGTTCGCCAGCCTCACGTTCGATTCGACGTCGCCCGCCATCCGCCAGCTCGCCTCTGTGCTTGGCCTTCTGCTCGCCCTTGGGGCGATCGCCCTGATCCCCGGCGTGAACATCACGGATCCGGTTCCGGCCTGGACGGGCGTGATCGCGGTCGCCGTGATCTCCGCGGCCGCCTTCCTGGTGCCGTGGCAGCGGATGGCGCCGGGCTGGCATCTGCTGCTGCCGATCGTCACGATGCTCGCTCTCGGCCTGTTCCGTGCTGGAACGGGTGGTGCGCAGTCGATGTTCACGTCGCTCATCCTGCTCCCGCTCATCTTCATTGCCGCGGTGCCAGGGCGCAGGGCGATCTGGATCGCCATCTTCACGTCGGTCGTCACCCTCGCGATGCCGTACCTCGTCGGGACGGCGCCATGGGACGACCCGTTGATCCTGCGCGTCGTCTTCACGCCCCTTGTCTTCGCGGTCATCGCGAGCATCGTGAACGAGCTCTCGCATCGGGCTCGAGTGCAGGTGGAGGGCGCGCGGCTCCTCGTCGAGGAACGCGAGCGGCGGCTGCGGGAGGTGGAAGCCAGCGAGCGTGCGCGGGAGCTCGCGTCGAAGGAGCTTCGGGCGTCTGAGGCGTTCAACCGCAGCGTGTGGAATGCGGCGGTGCACGAGGTGGTGATCGTGACGGAGCTCGACGGGACGATCGTGGCGTGGGGGCCGGGCACGCGCAACCTTCTGGGGCCCTCGTCGAGCGAGGTCGTCGGCGCACGCAACGTGACGGAGTTCCTGTCGGCGGATTCGGTGTCCGCGATAGGTGGCGGGGGCGACGGCGAGCAGCTGCTGCGACGTCTCGTCGAGCTTGCCGGGTGCGCGGAGCAGGCCGGCACGCTGGTCGAGCTGGTGCGTTCGAGCGGGGAGCCGCTCCCTGCCCTCATGACGTGCTCTCCGCGGAAGACGCCGGAGGGTGAGGTGGTCGGGCACATCTTCATCGCGTACGACATGACTCAGGTCAACGAGGCGTCCCGCCTGAAGGACGAGTTCGTGGGCACGATCTCGCATGAGCTGCGCACGCCGTTGAGCTCCATCCTCGGGTATCTGGAGTTGGCTCAGGATGAGGAGAGCGGCGCGCTCAATGAGGAGCAGCGGCACTACCTCGAGGTGGCTGAGCGCAACGCGAACCGCTTGCTCGCGCTCGTCGGCGATCTGCTGTTCGTCGCGCAGGTCGATGCCGGCAAGGTGCCCATGGAGATCTCTTCGGTGAATCTGGGCGACGTGATGCGGTTGTCGGTCGAGACCGCGGTGCCGTCCGCAGCGAGCGCCTCCGTGGAGCTGGTCTGTGATGAGACGGACGAGGATGTGGTGCTCGGCGGCGATGCGCTGCGGCTCGGTCAGGCCATCGACAATCTCATCTCGAACGCGGTGAAGTTCACTCCAGCTGGAGGCACCGTCCGGGTGGGGCTGCAGCGGGAGGGCGCCGAGGTGCTGGTCTTCGTCTCGGATACGGGCATGGGCATCCCTGAGGCGGAGATGGCGAGGCTGTTCACGAAGTTCTTCCGGGCGACGACGGCGACGAAGCAGGCCGTTCCGGGTGTCGGACTCGGGTTGAACATCACGCTCGCGATCGTGAAGGCGCACGGTGGGCGTCTGGAGGCTTCGAGCACGGTGGGTCAAGGAACGACGTTCGAGATTCGTCTGCCGGCGCCCTGACCTGCCAGACTGTCGGCGGGAGCCCGTCTGTGTGGGCTGTTGCTGACGCACCTCTGAGGAGAATCACCATGACCGTGCTCATCACCGGCGGTGCCGGCTACATCGGCGCTCACGTGCTCGCTGCCCTCGAGTCTCGCGGCGACAAAGCGGTTGTCGTCGATGACCTCACGACGGGAACACCCGAGAAGGTCGGCGCGACTCCGCACTTCAACTTCGATATCTCGACGACCGGTGCGGCGGATGCGCTTGCCGACATCATGCAGGCGCTCGAGGTGACGAGCGTCGTCCACTTCGCCGCGAAGAAGCAGGTGGGTGAGTCGGTGGCGAAGCCGGCCTGGTACTACCAGCAGAACATGGGTGGCCTCGCGAACGTGCTCGAGGCGATGCAGCGCGCGAACGTGAAGAGCCTCGTGTTCTCGTCGTCGGCTGCGGTGTACGGCCTCGGCACCGGTTCCGATGAGCCGATCCGTGAGGATGACGTCAAGGACCCCATCAACCCGTATGGCCAGACGAAGCTGGCGGGGGAGTGGCTCGTGCAGGCCGCGGCGAAGGCGGCCGGGATCAGCGCGGTATCGCTGCGGTACTTCAACGTTGCTGGTGCTGGCAGCGATGAGCTGGCGGACCGTTTCGCCCTGAATCTCGTGCCGATGATCTTCGAGAAGCTCGCTGAGGGCAAGTCGCCGCTGGTCTTCGGCGACGACTACCCCACGCCTGACGGCACGTGCGTGCGCGACTACGTGCATGTCGTCGATCTCGCGGACGCGCACCTTGCGGTCCTGGATGCGATCGCTGCTGGCACACCTGTCTCGACGGAGTACAACGTCGGCCGCGGTGAGGGCTACTCGGTCTTCGAGGTGGTGGATGCGGTGCGTCGTGCGAGCGGGCAGCAGTTCGAAGCTGAGGTGGCTCCGCGCCGTCCGGGGGACCCAGCACTGCTGGTGGCGGACGCATCCCGGATCAAGGACGAGCTCGGGTGGACGGCGAAGTTCTCGCTTGACGACATGGTGACGTCGGCCTGGTCGGGCTTCGAGCGGAACGGCGCTCCCGTCAAGGCGTGATCGTCGGTGCGCCGAGGGGACGTTTTTGGCACCTTGGCGCACCATTCACGACATCCGGACCGTGCGTGCCCGCGGAGCCGTATGGTCGGTTGCGGTTCTCGTGCGCGCGTGATGCGCGGCGGCTGTCAGCTAGCAGCTGTAGATCGAGTGCCTGGGCCGAGCGGTCGGGGGAACTTCCGCTCGGCCCCTTCTTCTTCGTGTCTGATTCTTCTTCGTGACTGAGGTCCGAACGTCTTCCGCCGAGTTCTGGGCCGGATTCGGGCTGGGGTCACTCAGCAGGGCGGCGTGCTCGCAGCTTGGGGAACACGAACGCGGCGTCACCTGCGGGCCAGCGGCGCAGCCAGCAGAACAGGTAGCTGACGCTCATCGCGACGGCGGTGTTGATGATGAGCAGCCAGGTGGGGTCGAACACTCCCCAATCGCCGAGCCACGAGGTGATCATGATCTGCGCTGGGTAGTGCACGACGTAGAAGACCACGGAGTTCCGGCCGATGTACTGCAGCCACCTGGCAGAGTCGCCGTCGCGTCCGCTGCGCAGGCCGGTGAGGCGGCGGGTGATCATCATGATGGCGGCGACGCCGGCGAGCACGACTGGGATCCAGACGAGTTCGTAGCGGTCGATGAGCCGCGCGGCGGCGGTGAGCGAGCCGTCGCCGGGTGCCGTCGAGGTTGCCCCGGAGATCCACTGCAGTGCTGGGTCGAGGCCGAAGGTGGTGCCGTGGGTCTGCCCGACGAGGAGGGCGCCGAATCCTGCTGCCGCGGTAGTGCAGCCGATGAGCAACGGCCAGCTCTCGAGGCGCGCGAGCGCACCCCGGTACTGGGCGACGAGGTGGCCGGCGAAGAAGAATCCGCCGTAGTAGGCGAGCTCGCCCGACATCTCGACGGAGCCGATCCCGCGGGCCGAGAACACTGAGCTGAGTCCCCAGAGCGCCAGCGGTACGACGGCGAACCAGGGGCCGCGGATGCGGGTCAGGAGCGGGGCGGAGAGGTAGTAGATCGCGAGGTAGAGGATGAACCACAGCCAGCTGAGTGGCACCCAGTTGCCGAGGTCTGTCCATCCGTCCTGCATGGTGACGAGCCAGTACACCGTGCCCCACAGCAGGTATGGCCATACCAGGGTTCGCAGCTTGCTCGTCGAGTACACGAGCCCGGTCTTCGCGAGTGAGCGGCCGAGCAGCATGCCGGAGAGCAGGAGGAGCGTGCTCATCCGGTAGGGGGCGAAGAAGGTGTTGAGGTCGTTGATGATGCCAGTGGGGGCCACGTTGATGACGAACAGCGGGATGGCGCTGGCGTGGAAGAGGACGACGAGCAGGATCGCTGCACCGCGCACCAGATCCATCCAGTGCTCGCGCCGCCTCGCAGGCGCTGAGGCGGATCCCGGCGTTACTTTCGCGGGCGTGCGGCGACTCAGGTGGTCGCTGGGTGCTGGTGCTGTCATCGCGCTCTGGTCACTTGGGGAAGACGAACAGTGCATCCACGACACGGCTGCGGCGTCGGAGTGCAACAGCGGCGAACGATACGGCAAGTGCGGTGAACATGCACGCGCTCATCATGATGGGCTGCGATGCGACACCCCACGCGTCGAGCAGTTTCACGACGACGATCTGCAGCGGGTAGTGGATGAGGTAGAAGACGACCGAGTTACGGCCGATGAACTGCAGGAATCGCGACATGGCGGGTTCTCGGGCTCCGTCGAGCGCGCCTCGGATTCGTCTTGCGAGCAGCCCAGTTCCGGCTATCCCGGCGAGCACGACGGGGACCCAGATGAGGTCGAAGCGCTCGATAGCACCGTCGTCGTTCGTCGCTGGCGTTTCCGTGCCGCCGAGGGCGATGCCGTGTCCCTGGAGGACGAGGAGCGCTGCGAAGACCGAGCTGCCGACGAGGAGCAGCGCCATCGTGGGCACGGTGTCGAAGCGGCGCAGCACGTGCCGGTTCTGCGCGAGGACGTAGCCGAGGAAGAAGAATCCGCCGTAGTAGCTGAGGTCGAAGAGCGTGCCATCTGGCGCGACCGTGCTCAGGAGCCAGAGCGCAACCGGTACCAGTGGGAACCAGCGGCTCGGGATGCGCGTGAGCGGGGGAGCGGCGACGTAGTAGAGGAAGAGGCACAGGATGAACCACAGCCAGCTTCGGGTGGCCCAGCCCTCTGGGTGCATCCACTCAGTCGGGTTCTCGGTGGCGATCCAGAAGATGACGAGCCAGACCACGTACGGCCAGGCGAGGGTGCGCAGCTTGCTCGTGTAGTAGCGGCCGAGTGGCTTGGCCAACGCGAGGGGCAGGAGGAAGCCGGAGAGCAGCATGAGGGATGACATGCGGAACGGCGCGAAGTAGAGGGTGATGTCGTCGATGATGGTGCCAGGCTGGATGCCGGCGATGTGCGTCGGTACGTCGATCGCGTGGTTGGCGATGACGAGGAGGATCGCGGCGCCGCGGATGATGTCGATCCATCGTTCTCGTTGGCGTGGGAGGGTCGCCGCGGGCCGTCCCGCCGCGTCGTGTGTTGCCATAGGTTTCCCGTCTCGCCGTCTCTCGACGCTACACTTCCCCGTTTTTTGGGCTCAGACATGGCGAATTTGCGCGAGTTTGAAACTATGTCCAGGGCTAATTTCCGCGGATCTCAGCGTGTCGAGGGGCGGCGGCGGTTCCCAGGGGAGTATCAGCTTGGCCATCGGGCCGGTACGATCACAAGGAAATGAAAACACGCAACCAGAGTGCGCGTCGTTGGCCCCAGCTGACACTGCTCGTGGTCGTGGCTCTCGCTGCGGTCGCGTTGGTGGCTCTGGCGTTCATGCCACGTGAGGTTCCCGCGGGGACCGGCGCAGAACCAGTTCTTACGATCTCCAGCTCAGAAGATGCCGCTTCGGCGACGAATTCTGCTGGCGCTCCATCCGCTTCCGGGCCGTCGGCGACCCCAGCTGGCACCGGCTTGACGGTTGCCTTCATCGGCGACTCGTACACGGAGGGTGTCGGTGCGAGCGACCCGTCGCTGCGCTGGACCACGCTGCTGGCTGCGGCGAACGGCTGGGAAGAACTGAACCTCGGTGTGAGTGGCGCGAGCTACGGCCAGGGGCTCGATGAGTGGAACTCGTACGCGCTCCAGGTTGAAGAAGCCATCGAGGCGCAGCCTGACGTCGTGATCGTCTCCGGTGGCCTCAACATGTCGGAGCTCGACCAGGAGCTCGGTGTCGAGTCGGTCTTCACCGATCTGCGTGCCGGTCTGCCTGACGCGCGAATCCTGGCGGTCTCACCGTTCTGGGTGAGCACCGCGTACCCCGCGCAGCTGACCCTCACGGCGAACCTCATCAAGTCGGATGTAACTGCCGTCGGCGGTCAGTACCTGGAGGTCGGGCACCTCTTCGAGGACGAGTTCCAGTACTTCGAGCTCGACGGTCTGCACCCGGATGACGAAGGTCACCAGCTCATCGCGAACGCAGTCGACGCGGGCCTACCCGCCGAAATCGGCGGCTGACCCGAGTTCTGCGCCAGTGTGTGCCCGATCTGTGACTGATTGCTCACATTTCACGAATTTACAGCCCAATAACATGACACCAGTAGTATGAGGCCGGGCCTGCCCCAGCCTGCCTGAGATACCCCCTGCGCTCCGAACCGCGAGCCACCCGTTTCGTGCCAGCCGCGAAAGCGGCAGCGGCACGAGCGCGAGAGACACACGGACGGACCTTTATGGAACTGCGCGACTATCTGCGAATCCTGCACAAGAACTGGATCATCATCCTGATCTGCACGCTGGCGGGTGTCGCGGGCGGCGCTGGCGTGTCGCTGCTGCAGACACCGAAGTACTCGGCCACCGCGGAACTCTACGTGTCAGTTCGTTCCTCGGACGGCACTGAGGCGCAGGCGCTCAACCAGGGCACCACGTTTGCGAGACAGGCCGTGCAGTCCTACACAACGGTCGTCAACAAGGAGATCGTCACATCGCGAGTGATCGACGAAATGGGCCTAGACCTGTCCCCGGCTGAGCTTGCCGCCAAGATCAAGGCATCCAACCAGGTCAACACCGTCGTGATCGAAGTGACGGTCGTCGACGAGGATCCCCAGATGGCAGCGAATCTGGCGAACTCGGTCTCGAGCAACTTTATTTCTGTGATTGTCGACGAACTTGAGAAGCCTGAGGGATCGGCTCCGAGCCTCGTGAAGATTGAGCCGGTGCAGTCTGCATCCGTTCCCTCGACGCCGATCAGCCCGAGAGTTCCCATCAACGTGCTCGTCGGGGCTGCGCTTGGTTTGCTTTTGGGGCTCGGCATTGCTTTCCTTCGCCAGGTGATCGATACCCGGGTCCGCAGCACACACGACATCGAGCAGATCACTGACCGCCCGATTATTGGAACTATCACGTTCGACCCGGATGCGGCTAAGCGACCGCTCATCGTTCATGAGGAGCCGAAGAGCCCCAAGGCTGAGTCCTACCGCGCGCTCCGGACGAATCTCCGCTTCATGGACATCGAGAACACCCGTCACAGCTTCGTGGTCACTAGCTCGCTGCCCTCCGAAGGTAAGAGCACCACGTCAGCGAACATCGCGATCGCGCTCGCTGAGCAGGGTGCAAAGGTTGTTCTGGTCGACGGAGACCTTCGAAAGCCCAAGGTCGCAACGACGATGGGCATTGACGGATCGGTCGGTCTCACTGACCTGCTGAGTGGCCGCGCCGAGCCGAAGGACGTGCTTCAGCGCTGGGGTCGTGGGCGCCTGTACGTGCTTCCCGCCGGGCGTATTCCGCCGAACCCGAGCGAGCTCCTGGGATCGCACACTATGCAGCAGGTCCATGACCAGCTGCTCGCGGAGCACGACTACGTCATCATCGATGCCCCGCCGCTGCTTCTCGTGACGGACGGCGCGGTGCTCAGCGAACTCGCGCACGGCACTCTACTCGTCGTGGCCAGCGGCCAGACTCCGCGGTCGGCCCTCGCTGGCGCTGTCGCTCAGCTGGAAGGGATTGGCTCGGAGGTCTCGGGCATCGTGGTTACCAAGGTTCCGACCAAGGGCCCTGACTCCTACGCCTACGGCTCCTACGGCGCTTATGGTGCCTACTACGGCACCGATGAGTCGGGAAACCCGACCACTGAGTACCGAAAGATTGGCACCGGCCAGATGCCGATCGTTAGTAGCCGGACTCGCGCGACGCGCGACTCGCAGAAGTAGGTCGACCTCCAGTGACAGGAATGAAGACGGCGGAAAACGCTGTAGCTGTCGCGGGCGTCGACGTCGTGCATTGGAATCCGCGGAAGCTAGCAATTTCTGGACCAATCGGTCGACTGGTCCGTGTTCGAAAGCCCGTCAACAATTTTGGTGACCTTCTCGGTCCATTGATTGTCAAACACCTAGTCGACCATGAGGGCAAGAGTCGGGCAACGCAGGGCGAGGGTGGGCCCCGGCTTCTCACAGTCGGGTCGATCATGCGGCTAGCTCGCCCGGGAGATCTTGTCTGGGGATCCGGCATCAACGGTAAATCGGTTGAAGCGCAGTTCGCTCTACCGGGCCTCGACGTACGCGCTGTGCGAGGACCTCTCACTCGGTCGCGACTCGCTGCAGACGGTATCTCTGTCCCGGAGATCTTCGGTGACCCGGGCCTGCTGGTCCCAGAACTCTTCCCGCAGCTCAAGAACGCAGCGCGTCGTGGTGTCACGATCGTCCCCAACCTCCACGACTGGCCGCTCTTCGAAAACGACTCCCGGGCGGTCGACCCACGCGGCGACCTACGTGTGGTAATTGAACGTATCGCCAGAAGTGAGCTGGTTGTTGGGTCGTCATTGCATGGCGTTGTCGTTGCCGAGTCCTTCGGAGTCCCCGCACGCCTCGTTCGGGCGGGTTCAGAACCCCTGTTCAAGTACGAGGACTATTACGAGGGCACCGGTCGTCCGCTACCCCGCGTTGCTGAGTCGGTAGATCAAGCCATTGACCTCTCCGGCGCCGCACCTCTGGAATGGTCGCCGAGATCACTACTTGAGGCTTTCCCCCTGGAACTCTGGCGCTGACGCGCAAGCGCCGGCGTATCCCCACACCGCCGATTTCCCCAAAAAAAGGTTCCCCGAATGCTCAAACGAGCCCAGTTGCAAGACCGCCAGGTTCTCGAGAACACCTCGGAGCCACGCCGCATTCTCTTCGCTGCATCTACGGGCGGGCACCTCGCCCAACTGCGCAAACTCTCCGAGCGTATGAATGCGACGCCAGACTCCGTGTGGGTGACGTTCGACTCACCTCAGAGTCGCTCCTTGCTTCAAGGCAAGAACGTCGTCCACGTTCCTTACGTGTCCCCCCGAGATTTCCGAGGCACGGCTCTGGCTCACCGCATCGTGACTCGTCGCTTGGGATCTGAGCGATTCGATCTGGCAGTCAGCACGGGGGCCGCTCTGGCGGCTGCCGTACTACCTCAGATGCGTTGGCGTGGCGTCCCGACCTACTACATTGAGAGTGTCTCAAGGATCCAGGGGCCGTCTCTGACTGGACGTCTCATGGCTGCCGGGCGCTTCGCGGATCTCCGGACCCAGCACTCATCTTGGAAAACGGAGCGCTGGATACAGTATCCCTCGGTGCTGTCTCAGTTCCGTTCAGAAGCTCGTTCCGAGCGAGACGATCTTCAGCGCGTCTTCGTCACACTCGGCACGATCCGGCCTTATCGGTTTGACGCGCTGATCGATGGTCTGCTCAAGATCGCGCGCCCGGAAATTCACTGGGTCTGGCAACTGGGCGAGACTGGTCGTGACGATTTGCCCGGCGACGTGTACGACTATATGTCTGCCGATGCATTCGAGCGTGAGTATCGAGCTGCAGATGTCGTCGTCACCCATGCAGGCGTCGGCACGATACTCTCCCTGTTGCAAGACGGCATCCACCCAGTCGTGGTGCCGCGTCGCAAGGAACGTGGCGAGCATGTGGATAACCATCAGGAGCAGATCACGACCCTGACGACTCAACTGAATGTCGGTACCGCGGTGGAAGCTGATGGCGATCTGCTGGCTGCGCTCGAACGTGCATCTCGTCTCCGAGTGATCCATGCCTAGTACAGGCGATAGGCGGCCCCACGTCGTGCACGTCTTCAATACGTTGAACAGTGGCGGCTTGCAGCGTGTAGTGCTGATGTTGAGCGAGTGGCTCACTGAGAACGGCTACCAGGTTTCGCTTGTCAGCGCCGACGGCCCTCTTCGAGACCAGATCTCGAGGGAGGTTCGGTGGTCGCAGAAGGACACGAAGTTCAAGATCCTCAGCGAGGTAGTCCAGCTCTTCCGCATTGTTCGCGCCGAGCGCCCCATCGCGTTGCACGCTCACCAGCGGCATGATGCTCTCGTGTGTCACATCGTTGGCAAGCTCACCTCGACTCCGGTCGTCGAGCATGCACACAACACGCTTCCGAATCTTGGAATCAAGACATTGTCATTCCGATCCGCTCGCATCTTCGCGGTGAGCGGCGAGGTGAAACGAATGATCACGGACGTCTACAATCGGCCGGCTGCTGTTGTTACCGTCGTGGGAGGGGTGCCGTTTCACACCTCTTCCGAGCCGACAACCGAACTGTCTCCTGAACCTGAAACCCCGTTCAGGGTTCTCGGAATTGGCAGGCTCGAGGAGCAGAAGGATCCTGAACGATTCGTCCGGGTGGTGGCCGCCGCTCGAAAATTGGTAGAACTTGAGGCCGTTTGGCTTGGCACTGGTAGCCACCTTGAACAGGCTAGGGAGCTCGCGGAACGCCTCGAGAGTCCAGTCACATTCCTTGGAGAATCAAACGAAGTTGTGACTGAACTAGACCGTTCGGACGCGCTCCTCATGACTTCGAAATGGGAAGGCCTCGGTCTCGTTGTCCTGGAAGCCTTTGCGAGGAAGCGGCCTGTGATCGGGCCTCGCACTGGCGGCATGGGCGAGCTGCTCGATGAAGGGCGTGGGGTTGCAGTTGAACCGCAAGAGACTGACGAGAGCTTCGGCGCTCAGCTCGCTGCGATGCTGAAAGACCGTGAGCGGTCTCGGGCGCTGGCCGACAAGGCATATACCTACACGCAGGAACATGCGACTGAGGATGCGGTCTTCGGACCCGTCCTCGCCGAGTACACGAGTTATCGAAGAGGAACAGCATGAGCCAGCCACGAGTCACGGTAATCGCCCCGCTCTTCAACGCAGCCGAGTATCTGGATGAGTTCGTCGCCAAGCTACAGGCGACACTCGGGCCGGACGACGAAGCTGTGATCATCGACGATGCCTCAGGAGATGGCACGAGCACCGCGATTAGACCACTCATCGGCGATGACACCCGTATTACTTTGCTTCAGAACGAAGTCAATCTGGGTGTTGCAGAGTCTCGCAACAAGGCTGTGCGCGCTGCGCGCGGTGAGTTCATTTGGTTCGTCGATCATGACGATAAGTGGGAGCCCACGATCCTTGACGTGCTTATTTCGAGTAGTAACGGAGTAGACCTGGTCCAGTGTCGGGCCGATTACTGGATTGAGCCGGATACGAATGTCCGAATCGTTGATGGCGTTGACGATTTGCGAGACATTACAGCGGGTGAGTACGCAGAGCTCATGCTCAAAGGTCGCATCCACGGATACCTATGGAGCAAGCTCCTGCGCCGCACAGCCCTGGGCGAGACGCCGTTCCCTCCGCTCACTTCCCAGTCAGATTTCAGTGGTCTGGCTGCGTTGCTGCCTGACCTTAACGGCGTTCGATTGATCCCCAACGTCCTATACCACTACATCCAGCGTGAGGGCTCGATTACCAGAGGCAAGAGAGTCAATTTCAGCAACTTTGAGTACGGCTATAAGGCCCTAGCTGACTCGGCACAGCGGCTAGGAGTCAGTAATCGTGACGTTCTGGACCTATTTAAAGCTCGTTTCCTCGTCCATGCGGCAGCCTTCGTCCCGGTTCGGCAGAAGACGCCAAGGGATGTTCGGCGCGCAGGGCTAAAGATCGCTCACGCGCATTCACGCTCGATCAACGTATCTCGAGTGTGGCGAATGAACCGACGCGTAGGTGCCGAGATGGCTGCGATTCGCTATGCACCGCTGGTCTACGCGCCATTGCTCAAGATCGCGCTCGAGTACCACGACATGCGCGTTCGCGCGAAGGCAGGCCGCTGATGAATAAGCGAACTTTTTTTTGGGTTGAAGGGCAAGAGCACAATCTAGGGGACTCAGTTCTGCGGCGTGGGATGTTCAACGCCGTGCGAACGACTGAGCCGCTTCACGTCTACGTGGGCGGATGCGGGCCGGAGTACCTTTCGAATTTTACCTTTGAGATCGACGATGTGCTGTACCGATCGTTGACCAAATGGTACCTGGCGGCCCTCAGATCCTCTCTCGCTCGAGAAACCCATCTGTTCATGAGCGCCGGTGAGGCAATCGCCGACCGTCGCAGTATTCCGATGCGCGCGGCAAACACACTTGTTGCGGTTTCATCTTCCCTCAGACGGGGTGGTGTCTATCAGGCCGGCGTCGGACTTCGGCGGCCCAAGGGGCGCTTCATTTTTCCCCTGAAAGTCAACGCACGCGCCGCCCGCTTTGTAAGTTGGCGCGACTCATGGAGTCGTGACCAAGTCGGAATCGGCAGCGTCACCCCGGACTGGGCTGTGCTCGAGGGGAGTAGCGACGACGAACTCCGTGCTCGTTCAACTGGTGACCGGTTGACCGTGGCCCTGCGTGGCGACAAACTGTGGCCGACTGCAGCCTGGCGAACCAGCCTTGGGTCAGTGGCGGAAGCTCTGGGCCTCCGATTGACCTTTGTCAGTCAAGTAGAAGTCGATAATGGGCTGGCGCAATCGCTCGCCGAGGAATTCGACGGAGATCTGGTTCTCTGGAGTGGCGGGGATCACGAAAGCCTCGAGCAAGAGCTCCGTTCTCTGTACGCCGAATCGCGCTTTGTGGTGAGCGATCGACTTCATGCGCTGATTCTCGCGCTCACAGAAGGGGCGATTCCGGTGGCGTCTGGTGCTCAGGAGCCGGAAAAGTGTATTCGCACGTTACATGCACTCGACGTTGATGGCATCGCCATCGACATGGGAGCGCCGAATAACGACGTCGTCTCCTCCTTTGAAGCGCTGTCCGGCCGCCGTCCTCAGCTCTTAGAGGCGTTGAGGACGGCGCGGACTGCGGCTCGGGCGACCGCAAAGACCTTGCGTGAGCGAGTGATGAGTTGAGCAAGCTGAAAGTGGGCCAGGACATCCGCGTACTGCACTCTATGCCGGCTCCTGACGGGAGCGGTACGAAGTTCGCGGACCACATGCAGGACGGTGCCGCAGCAGGAGTCTCACCCTCATTCTTCTCATGGAGGCGAGCTCTGACGACGCACTACGACGTTTTTCACCTCCATTGGCCTGAGTACCTCACCCGTGGGCGGACACCTGGTCGACGCTTTGCCAAGCGTGCCATGTTTCTTGCGTTACTCGTCAAGCTGCGTCTGACGCGCACCCCGCTCGTCTGGACCGTACACAACGCCTACGCCCATGAAAACGGGGGCAAGGGCGAGGCTTGGCTCTTCACTCGTGCTCAGCGAGCCGCATCCATCGCAGTAGTCATGAACTCGACGACGCCCTTGGCCTCAGGCACAAAGAGTGTCCTCATCCCACACGGGCACTACCGCGATCGCTTCGCGAATCATGAACAGCCCGCGCCCGTGAGCGGTCGGCTCTTGTACTTCGGGATCATTCGGCCGTACAAAAATGTGCCGGCCCTGCTCGGAGTCTTCCAGGGGATGCCAGACCCCGCGTTGACGATGTCAATCGTTGGCAAGCCCCTCAGCGCCGGCTTGGACGAGGAGGTGCGTGCGGCGTCTGAGGCGGACCCAAGAGTGCGATTGGAACTGCGCTTTGTCGAGGATCAAGACCTGGTCAGAGAGGTGTCTGAGGCCGAACTAGTTGTCCTTCCGTACACGGAGATGAACAACTCTGGGGCGCTGCTCGTGGCACTCTCGCTGAATCGCCCAGTTCTCGCGCCGAATAGCTCAGTCAACAAGGAGCTCCAGGGCGAGGTGGGTGAGCGATGGCTGATGCTGTACGACGGTGAGTTGACGGCCGAGATCCTCAGGGCATCGCTCGACATTGTTCGTGTGGGTGTTCATGGTGTCCCGGATCTACATGGACGGGACTGGGGTCGCGTGGGCGAGTCGTACAAAGCGGTCTACGAGCAGGCTATGGCGATGGCTCGAAGAAGCGCGTCCCGATGACTTCCACACAGGACCTGGGCGCCTCAGCCGGCCGCGGAGCTGCCGTGACTTTTCTGGCACAACTCTTCCGTGTGGGCTTGCAGTTCATTGGCATCGTTGTATTGGCGAGAATTCTTACGCCAAATGACTACGGCCTGGTGGCGATGGTCACTGCTGTGATTGGTGTAGCGGAGGTCTTTCGTGACTTCGGGCTCTCCATGGCCGCTGTTCAGTCCAAGACGTTGTCGAAGCAGCAGCGAAACAATCTCTTCTGGCTGAACACGCTCATTGGCGCGATTCTCACCGTTCTTGTTTTCTTCTCGGCACCACTGGTTGCGTCACTCTTTGGCAGAGCTGAGCTCGAACCGCTCACACAAGCGCTCTCAATCACGTTCCTGCTCAACGGTGTTTCGACCCAGTATCGCGCGTCGCTCAATCGAGACATGAAGTTCTTCAAACTGAACGGGTCGGAAATCGCCGGCCAAGCTCTCGGACTCTTGATCGGAATCGTTGCGGGTCTGGCGGGTTGGGGGTACTGGGCCTTGGCAGCTCAGCAAGTCTCGCAAGCTTTGGCTGCACTTGTGGTGCTCGTCATCGCAGCCAGGTGGTTGCCGGGTCGCTACGATCGCTCGGTGCGTACGGCTTCGTTCCTGAACTACGGAATGAACCTCCTGGGCGTCAATCTGCTCTCCTACGCAAGCAAAAACCTCAGCACCGTGGTTATCGGGGCGTCACTTGGGCCAGCCCAACTTGGCCAGTACAACCGCGCGTACCAGCTCCTCACTCTTCCCCTCAATCAAATCAATGCGCCGGCGACCCGTGTCGCTCTTCCAGTGCTCTCGCGCCTGCAGGACTCCCGCGAGGACTTCGACAGGTTCGTTGTCCGCGGGCAGTCCATGCTCCTGCACGTAGTCGTCTTCACCTTTGTCCTGGCGGTGGCCATGACACCTCCCCTGGTGGAACTGTTTCTTGGCGACCAGTGGGGCGACGTCGTACCGATCTTTCGTGCTCTAGCCATCGCGGGCATCTTCCAGAGCGCTGGGTATGTGACCTACTGGGTATTCCTGGCGAAGGGACTCACCAGAGAGAACCTGTACTACTCGCTCGTCACTCGTACTCTTCAGATCGTTCTCATCCTCGTCGCGGCGCCATTCGGGTTGATGCCCATCGTTTGGGCGTATGTCGTGGGAGTCGTCGTCAGCTGGCCATTGAGTCTTGTCTACTTGAAATACCTCCGCGCCGCGCCTGTAGGCGCGCTGGTCGGTAACGTTCTCGCCATACTGGCTGCTTATGCGGTCATCGGGGGCGTCACCTACCTGACGGTAGTCACTGTGCAACTCGAATCTTCGCTGTTGGAAGTACTGGTCGGACTGGTCGTGGCGCTTGCGACTGCCGCTTTGCTGTGTGGAGTCTGGCCACGGTACAGGAGAGAAATTCGCGACCTGCTTCGAGTCTTCACAAAAATCCGGAAAAAGAGGTCTTGAACCCATGGTGAGTTCACTTCGAAAGTCGAGGGTCCCGGTTGTGAGGGGCGCAGCGGAGCTGAAGACCGAACCCGTCTCTCGTGGGGTCAAGCTAGTTGGCTGGTTGCTCGGGTTCTCGGCGGCACTCGTCGGCGTTCGTTTCCCGGAAGCTCTGGCGGCCTTGCCCTCGCCGTCAACGATCCTCATCTTCCTCGCGCTCGGAGTGTCCGTGCTCTGCCTCCGGCGGGAGGACTTGCCTCGTCTGCGCGGGAACATCTTCGACTTGGTATTTCTGAGCTACATCTCCCTGCTTTCGTTCGTCGAGGTGTTCAATGCCCTCGACGTGCCTCATGAAATTGCGGTTGGGTCGATAACTACCCAACTGATTCTCTGGGCATCAACGTGGCCAGCGAGACTCGTGATTCGGAGTAAACGCGACTTCCGTGCCTTCCTCCTCGGACTCGCTCTTCCAGCAGTCTTCGTCTCTGTTCTAGCGATCGCCCAGATGCTCAGGATTGAAGCCGTTGCAGCATGGATTGCAGCAAACGTGAACGCTGGTGGGCTCGAATCGCGCTTGGAAGCTGGGCGAACGGACATTCGCGCCACCTCAACCATTGGCCACTGGACCGCGCTGGGAGGCTACCTTGCTGTTGCTGGCACGTTACTCTGCGTGGAACTAGTACTACGAGCGGGCGATTCTGTTAAGCGCTCCGGTATTTGGGTGACCCTGGGGATTTTGATCATCTTCGTCGGGTCTGTGGCCACGCTTACTTTTTCGACAATTGCGGTCCTTGCTGCAGTGCTTCTCGTGACATTTCTGAAACTTGGCGCTCGGATTACCTGGGTTGTTCTGGGCGGTGCTGCCGGACTCGTGGGCTGGTCCGTCTTCGGAGCTGAGGTGGCTGGTCGCCTGGATGCGCAATCTGTCGTCAGTAGGCAGACGGCAGACGAGCTTCAGTGGCTCCCGTCCACTGTTGCTTATCGGGTTAGGATCTGGCAGAACGAGACTCTTCCTGCGTTGGACCAACGGCCGCTCACGGGGTGGGGTCAAGCGGTTTACGACTTCCCGAGCTGGACACAGTTCCCCACTTCGCTTTCTTGGGCTTCTCCTGAATCTCAGTGGCTCGGACTGGCGATGCGTGGTGGCATCATCATGCTCATCGCTTTCGTGATCGTGCTGATTTTAATCTTTATAGTGCTCCACCGCTCCCGAGTTTCTCTCGGGGGCGGATACATCGTGGTGGTCACGATGCTCGTTTCCCTACTCGCCACGGGTCTTATCAATTCTCCGTTCTCAACTAATGGGGTCCCGCAGATCCTGTGGCCAGCAATTGGTGCAATTATGGCTGCGGGTGGGATGCGAGCTCTTCCTCAAGACGTGGTTTTGCCGCATCAGATAGCCTCGTCAATGCACCGCCATAAGCCGGTGAGGAGTTGAGAATTAGAAGCGTCTCCTGTCGCAAACTCCCTGACGCGCCCATCCTCGTGGGGCGCATCGGTGGGAATGCCGCCCGCGTTGACCTAACGTCCCGCTGCGGCATTGGCCTGCACCTGGTAATCATCCCCTATAGTCTCGACTGTCGGGATGCGCACCACATTACTGCCGTTTTGAGTGCACGGATGTCCAAAGTGATTTGGGCTCAACTCGCGCTTACCTAGCCCATTTACCCGGCTCGATCTCTGACGGTCCTCTAGGACGGGTCAGCAAAACACCGAAGGAACACGGAAGGCACCAAATGAAACTGTCAGTGATTGGTTGCGGTTACCTGGGCGCAGTGCACGCTGCGGCCATGGCATCTATCGGACATGACGTGGTAGGCGTTGATGTAGACCCGGCGAAGGTCGCGGCGCTGTCGGCTGGTAAAGCCCCGTTCTTTGAACCGGGCCTGCAGGACTTGTTGAGCGAAGGAATCGCCAGTGGGCGCTTGCGTTTCTCGACTGAGATGTCGGATGTGGCCGGGTCCAAGGTGCACTTTGTCGGCGTCGGCACGCCTCAACAGAAGGGGGGCTACGCTGCCGACCTTACATACGTAAATGCCGCAGTTGACGCACTCACTCCATACCTCAGACCGGGGGATATCGTCGCCGGAAAATCTACGGTACCCGTAGGAACGGCCGGGCGGCTTGCCACTGGTGTTGAAGCAGTCGGTGCCGTCCTGGTATGGAACCCGGAGTTTCTGCGTGAAGGATGGGCTGTTCAGGACACCATCGATCCCGACCGGCTGGTCGTCGGTGTACCAGCGGGCGACACAGGTGACCAAGCTGCAGCAACTCTCCGTGAGGTTTATCACACGGCCACGGCGAAGGGAACGCCGTTCATTGTCACGGACTTCGCAACGGCCGAGCTAGTGAAAGTCTCTGCCAATGCATTTCTCGCGACGAAAATCTCCTTCATCAACGCGATGGCAGAGATCGCAGAGGTGACCGGAGCAGACGTTACCCAGCTTGCTGACGCTATCGGTCATGATGCGCGTATTGGGCGTCGGTTCCTGGGCGCGGGTATCGGTTTCGGTGGTGGATGTCTGCCCAAGGATATTCGAGCGTTCGCGGCAAGGGCCGAGGAGCTCGGCAAAGGGGAGTCGGTGGGATTCCTCCGGGAAGTCGACGCAATCAACCTTCGCCGGCGTGATCGCGCCGTCGAACTGGTCGTTTCCGCCCTCGACGGCGGCGTGCATGGCCGGCGGGTGACAGTTCTCGGAGCTGCGTTCAAGCCTCACAGTGATGACATCCGCGATTCGCCTGCTCTCGATGTTGCCGTACGCCTCCACGGTTTGGGCGCGAAAGTCGTCGTCAGTGATCCTGAGGCTATTGAGAACGCTCGACGTGCGCACCCGCAGCTCGAGTATGAGGTTGATCGCGACAGGGCTCTGCAGGGGGCAGAGGTCGTGGTGGTCGTCACTGAATGGGATGAGTACCGTAAGGAGCTTGATCCCGCTGCCGCCCGGAGTCTCGTGAGCACACCGATCGTGGTTGATGGGCGTAACTGTCTCGACCCCACCGCTTGGCGCGAGGCTGGATGGATCTACTACGGGATGGGACGTCCGTAGGCACCTAACGCGGAAAGCCCTTCGGCTCCTCAGTCGAAGGGCTTCCTGTTTTCCAGACGGCGCGCGCAGTTGGCTGAGATTCATCTCATCTGCGCAGCACAAGCTAGTGCAGGTCTTGCTGCCGCTTTGCCGAACTATTCGCTCGGCACTGCGGTCCAGAGTCCTCGCGTGCGACACCTCCAGAAGCCAGCGCTCACTCTGCGTCAGCCTCGTTTCCGGAAGCACTCAATCACATGGCCGGGTCGCTCTTGGGTTCTCAAGAGTTTTGGTCGGATCTCCCTCGTGACGGTGCGCTACGTGTATTACTGGGCCTCTGAGGAGCAGCCGGGGGTGACCAAGAAAGCCTTGGCGAACGCGCCAGCTTGGTAGAAGTACTCCCCGAGTGTCCCGCCAAAGTTCAGCTCAGATTCGTCGGAGACTACGGTAGCGGTGCCCGTGAAGCATCGAGAGGCATAGAGCCGCGTGCGCTCGACGTGGGGGGTATCAGTGATGATGATCGCAGAGGACCAGCCATTCTTCTTTGCCTGCTGCTCCAACATTCCGACTTCGCCTTGAGTCGTGAAGGGGTCGGACTGCTTACACGTGATGCGCCACTCGGTCGCACGCGAGCAGAGTCCTATCTCCGGAATAGTGTGGCCGCTGCCGTGGTGCGCGGCGGAGATGATGAGGCGCTCGCTCAGGCCTTCGTCGAGTAGCTGTTCCGCGAGAGCGAGTCGCGAATCCGTCGCGGGGCCGAGCACCAAGATGACGTCTGACGGGCTGGGCGCGGCGCGGAGTGGGGTAAAGATTGGTGCCACGGGCGCGAGAACTAGCATTACGAGAGCCAGTACTACTAGGCCCGAGAGGGGCCGCTGTGGGGCCGTGCGATTTGACCTGGTCGCAGTCATTCTAGGCCTTCTGTTCGAAGAGGCACCCACCGCTACAGATCGATTGTGCCTCCGCAGCGAGTGATGAGCCCATCCTATTGGCACTCGGGAGAGGTTCCTGAAGCCAGTGGACGGCGTTCGAGTCTTGAGATGGTTGCGTCATCAACTCGTTTCTTCCGGCGGCCGCAGTTAACGCCGTATTACGATGAGCTGGATGGCTGTGGGGTGCGGTACGCGGCGCCGCGTTCAGGCCTCTAAAATCTAGGCATGCGCGCACCCATCACCAAGGCTGTCATCCCCGCGGCTGGCCTCGGAACCCGATTCCTCCCCGCCACGAAAGCTATCCCGAAGGAGATGCTCCCTGTCGTTGACCGCCCCGCGATCCAGTACGTCGTGGAAGAGGCTGTCGAGGCCGGTCTCAGTGACGTCCTCATGATCACGGGCCGTCATAAGGCATCGCTCGAGAATCATTTCGACCGTGTCGCCGAGTTGGAGACGCTTCTCGCGGCTCGAGGCGAGCACGAAAAACTCGCTCGCGTCAACGCAGCCACCAATCTCGCTGACGTCCACTACCTCCGCCAGGGAGACCCGCTCGGCCTCGGCCACGCAGTGCTCCGTGCCAAGCAGCACATCGGTCACGAGCCCTTTGCTGTCCTCCTTGGCGACGACATCATGTCGTCAGGCGGGTCGCTTCTCAAGCGCATGATCGAGGTACACGAGCAGACCGGCGCGAGTGTTGTCGCCCTCCAGGAGATCGACCTCGATCAGATCTCTGCCTACGGCGTCGCCTCCTACGACACGAGCATCCCGCGCGAGCAGGGCGTCGTCGGCCCCGACACGATCCAGCTCACCGGCCTCGTGGAGAAGCCGGCGCGCGAAGACGCACCGTCGAACCTCGCGGTCATCGGACGCTACTTGCTTCGCCCTGAGGTGTTCGACGTGCTCGAGCGCACGGCGCCCGGCCGCGGCGGCGAGATTCAGCTCACCGACGCACTCGAGGTACTCGCCGGCGACCCGGAGGCCTTCGGGGGAGTGGTCGGTGTCGTCTACGGCGGGCGCCGCTACGACACGGGCAACAAGCTCGAGTACATCAAGGCGACGGTGGAGCTCGCGAGCCAGGACCCGAAGCTCGGGCCGGACCTTCGCCCCTGGCTGCAGTCGTTCGCCGCGCAGCTTGCTGACTGAGCGAACACAGCACCTCGACGGGGACTCCGCGCACGCCGCGCAGGGTCCCCGTCCTGCATCCCTGCCCCAATTCACTAGCCGTCCACCTAGCGGACACCGCCTGATTTCCCCGGTTCCCTACGCTCGCCGGGTTCATCCCCCGACCGTTAGGCCGAACCCCGCATGCGCATCACGACGTCTCGACGACGCCTCGCCTCCACCATCGCTGTCACGACCGGGTTGGGGGTGATTCTCTCCGGCTTCGGCGCGGGGGCAGCATCCGCCGCCGAACCGTTCACCGAAGACCAGCTCGCCTACGACTACCCGTCGAACGCCGAGTACGACTACGTACCGATCATGGATCAGTTCTCGTGGCTCGTCACTGATCGCGCCGACATCATCGCGCTCAACGACAGTCAGACCGTCGACATCAACAACTCGGCCACCCCCGAGCAGGTCGAGCGGGCGATCATCGACCAGTACGACGACATGTCCGTCTCCATGGCCGACGGCCTCGGCGCGAACCTCGGCGCCATCTACACCGAAGCGCGCCTCGCTGGCGAGCTCCCCAAGATCGACGCGCTCCTCGCGAAGAGCGGCGGCCTCGTCGGCTACTACTCGTCGTCGAACCCGTCGAAGAACTACTTCGACTACGACCGCCCGTACATTCGCTTCCCCGAACTCCTCCAGTACCGCGACAAGGAAGGCGGCGACGCCTGGGACTCCACCAGCGGCGCCTACCCCAGCGGCCACACCTCGCAGGCGTACTGGCAGGGCACCTCGCTGTCGATGATGCTGCCGGAGCTCGCTCCGCAGATCCTCGCCCGCACCTCCGAGGCCGGCAACAACCGCATCGTCATGGCCGCCCACTACCCGCTCGACGTGATGAGCGGACGCATGATGGGCCAGCACATCGTCGAACGCCGCATGAGCGACCCAGAGTTCCGCGAGCTCTTCGCCGAGGCCGAAGCCGAGCTGCGCGGCGTCCTCGAAGCCGGATGCGGTGCGGCCCTCGCCGACTGCATCGCCACCGACACCCCGTACCTGTCTGACGAGGATGCTCTGGCCGTCTACGAGCAGCGCATGTCCTACGCGTTCCCGCAGATCGCTGCATCCGGGGACGCCGTCACGATCCCCGCCAACGCCGAGTCGCTGCTCATCACGAGCCACCCCGACCTCACGCCTGAACAGCGCCGCCAGGTGCTCGAGCTCACGGCGATCGACTCCGGCTACCCGCTGGACGAAGGCACCGAGGGCAGCTGGCAGCGCCTCAACCTCGCGGCGGCAATGGCCGCGCAGGTGCGGGTCAACGCGGACGGGACCGTGAGTCTCGTGGATGCAGGGGCTGAGCTGCCCGAGCCCACCACACCAGGCACCGCCGAGCCGCCCGTGACGCCCGCCCCGACCGCGGAACCGACGGCAACCGCGACGCCCGAGCCCACTGCATCCGCAACGGCGGCACCTGCTCAAACGACGACGGCTCCGGCAGCGGGTGGCGCCACGGCAGGCGGATCCGACTCGCTCGCCACAACCGGCGCTGAGCATGCGGGAGCCGGGATCCTCGCCGCGCTCGTCCTGCTCGTCGCCGGCGCGACAGCCCTCGTGTTGCGCAAGCGCTCGGCCCGGGCGAACAGCTAGGGAGTTCCTCTCGGTTGGCCTCCTGCCCACCGTGTCCGGTCATCCAGGAGATGATGGATACGGTGGGCTGTTCCGACCACGGGGTGCTTCTGCAACAGCGCCCTTCGGGCCTTACTCCTACCGGGGTGTGAATCCAGTCTTCGAATGAGGCCCGAGTTAGGCCGTTGACTTTAGTTGGAGGTGCGCTTATGAATGACCCTCACCAGGCGGGTTCGCGTGCACACCAGGTTTCACGGCGAGCTGTCGTCCTTGCGGCCCTTGGGTCCGCTGGACTGGCGGTGGCGACGCAAATCGCGTTCGCGCCGGAGGCCCGGGAGGGGAGGATGCTCCTAAAAGTCCCGCTGTTCGCGGCACCGAGCCGCACCTTGTTCCAGGACAATGAGCAGGTCCTGGGCCCGTACTTGATGACTGCTGTTCCGATGGCCAACGACATCGTGGATGACCCGGATGTCGACTCCTACGGTTTCATGGGTGGAGGCTGGTGGAGGCCCGCCGACACTCAGACGACGACGAACTCGCGCATCATGGAGCAAGTCGCAACGCTCGCATGGTTCTACGCGAACGAACGAAACTGGAATCCTCTCTACCGGAGCAGCCCGCTGCTCGGGCGTCTAGAAGCGGCGGTGACGTATTACACTTCGCTGCAACTCAAGGATGGCAGCTATCCAGAGCATGAGGGGAAATCGTCGTTGGCCGCGACAGCCTTCGGGATTGTTGCGCAGTCTGAAGCCTACGAGGCACTGCGCTCGATGCGAACCGCTTACGGCTCAACGCGGAGATTGCGTTCGAGTATCGATCGCGCAGTCAAGTGGTTCATGAACAAGCAAGCGGATCATTGGAACAAACCAGTCCGCGTCTTCAACCAGGTTGCCGCAGGCCTCGTTGGAGCGCAGCGAGCTATGCAGGTTCTCGACTCGGCGCCGGTGGACCAGGAATCGATCAACGAGCGAATCACATACCTCTGTGCGAATGGCCAAGCGAGTGCTGGATTCTTGCATGAACCTTACGGACCCGACTTCGGCTACAACTTCACTGTTACGATGCCTGACCTGGCGTGGTTACACACGCAAACGCAGCACTCGGATCTCGTTCCCCTCGTGACAAGGTACATGGAGTTCATGAGATACGCAGTTCTTCCAGAGCCGGGCACCGGCGGACTCTGGCATATACCGGCGCTACACGTGCGAAATGTCGTGACCGAAGTCTCTCGTCCTCGAAACGACACCGCAGATAGAGCAGCCATGGCGAACGTGTTTCTGGAACCCGTACCCAGTATCGCGCTCTTTCTCGCAACAAGGGAGGAAAAGGCCGAAGCGCGGCGGAAGTTTGAGTTCTCCGCCGAGCCTATTCGTCCGTTGGGGAAACGTGACACCTCACCGCGAACATGGATGTACGGGATGTTGGCGCCTGATGGACCTACGCATGCAGCTCGTGACATCGTCCAGACTCAGCTTCCGGTCCTGACAACCGAACGTTTCTCGAAGCTAGAAGACGGGTCGGCGCACGACCAGTATTTATTCGTGCGCCGCCCCACCTACTTCGTGGCGAGCGTCTTCGGGTTCTGGATCAAGACATACCACTCAACACGTCAACTTGGAACTTTATGGAGCCCCACTCTCGGAACAATTCTGGTCGGCACCAACAATCCGAAGGCGGCGGAAGGATGGGAAACACTGGGGCCGAACGGCGAGTTCAGTACTCGGCAGTCGAGTTCCACGAGCCAGTACTTCGACAGCCGAACATCCACCGAAACGCAGAAGCTCGACCCAGCCTCGGTCCGCCGGAAGACAACGCTGTTTGCCCAGCGCACCCAATCTGACGCGGGATCGGCTGAGTACACGACCGGCTGGGGATACTGGGATCACGGGCTGCGTTTCACCTTCTTGACGCAGCGAGCTGGTGAGTGCACGCAGCGGCTTCCCATCCTCCTTAAGGACGGGGACACTCTCACTATGTCCGATGGGTCCACCTTTGCCGCCGGCGATGTCGGCCGCGAGGTGCGGACTTCGAGTCTGGTTCTGAACAGGGCTGGCCGTCGAGTGCTCTTCGACCTCGGGCCGAACGAATTACGGACGTTCGTCAGTCCAACTGGAAGTGAGATGAGTGGCGGCGAGATTCACCGTGTCGGGGCAATCTTCGAGACCCAGATCGTCATCAACATGGTCTTTCTCAAAGAGAGTTCGTCTGAGTCGCTGCAGGCCGAGGCGCACCGCCACGGGAACGGAGATGTGTCGATCCGAGTGACGGTCTATCCACCGGCGAGGATTACGGTCGCGCAACTTCGCATCACAGGTACCGGCCTGAGCGCTGAAATTGACGTAGACCGGCCCGGTTTTCGCGTATTCGAACGGACCCTCAAACCAAGCCGAGCAGGCGCAACGTCGCTAACTATCAGAGCGCATGGGGCTGACGGTGCAAGTCTGGCTGAGGTAACGATCGACATCCGCTAGCTATTATTATCCGTTCCATTACGAAGGCTTCAGCTACCGCAGCCGCTAGGAGAACTGTGATGTCACTGCCTCTTCGTGACCTGTTGGGTCATCGTCACGCCCCCGACGAAGAGCGTGCGTCAGTTTGTTCTGGCAGACAGTGGGGCGCTGCTTGCCTTCGTCTCAGGTGATAGGTCGGGTGGCAGTGAGGGAATCCAGGCAGTCCCATTGGTTGGTATACAGCGGGGACGACCTGGGATAGTGTCGGCGCCATGCGGGGGAAATGGATCGTCGGAATTGTGCTCGCGCTCTGCCTGAGCGGTTGTGCGGCAGAGGTGCCTGACGAGAGTCCGGGATCGTCTGCGCCGGGGGCTTCGACGCCTTGGGCAGACCAGGTGGAGCAAGCGCCAGCAGAGGAGGTCAGCGTTGAGCAGGACGAGGCGATTGCGCCGGCCTCGGAACCGCCGGGATCTCCAATCGAAATGGTCCCGGGCGAGTCGGAGTTTCTCCAAGCGGTGGGCACAGCGTGGCACGGTGACGTGCCCGACGCTCAGGTGCTCCTCGACCTTGGCATCGAGGCATGTGCACTTCTTCGGGCAGGCACACAGATAAGTGACGTTCAGGTCGTCAGCGAAGGCAGCGAGTTCAAGGACGCTAATAATGACACGGTGCGGCTTGCGGCGCTGCACATGCTGTGCCCGGATCTCGTCTCACCTTGAGGTTGTCTCCCGAGAATCACGCCAGTTCACGCCAAGAAGCCCCATCCCAAACCACCTGCAGCTGGTCGTTCTTCCGCAGTGTGCGGGAATTTGTCCCGTAGAGCAGGACTCCTGGTGTCGAATCCCTGCTAATCGTCCATGATCCGGATACGAGGTCTTGGATGTAGAACGTGACGATCTGGCCTCGAATGTATCCGTTGACAAATCTTGTCGCCGTGTAGTTTTGGGAAGTTGGATTGACCTTGACGATCACACTTGGATTAGGCGACTGCCGGACTCTCGTCATGGGGTCCTGAATAAGTTCAGCATTACCGAGGTAGAAGTAGGCCGAGTTCTGGTCCTGTGCTGCTTGCCCGGGGTCGCTATTGCAGCGCCACTCGATCAGTGAACTGTCGTGGCGGTCACCGGGTAGTACGGTGAAAGTTTCATTGAACTCCACGCCGCGAGCATTCACCATGTGCGAGCCGCCAATAAATGGCCTGGAAACGCGGCTCCGGACTGAAGCGGTGGACCTGACGCGGACCCCATCGAGCACGGTCTCTTGCCGCCCCGGGCTCCAGGAGGTGTCGGTTGAGACGGCTAGGAAAGGTTGCGGAATGCCAGACGTGTTCCGCGTATAGTCTAGAAGAATATTTCGAGCGTCGATAAATGAGTTTCTATTCGTGATGCCATTATATTCAATGTTAGACTTTCCCACGGGTGGGATGAATTCGGCGTTGGTGAGTCGTACGTTGCCGTTCACTGAATACAACAGGCGTCTGCAGTCCTCGGCAATCACGTCTGCCGCCCGGACGGAAAGCTCACCAGAGCGCTTGCGAGCATCAGGGTGCTCGTCACCGTTCAGGTTCACGAGGATCGCGGCGCTCGTCGCCCGTCGAACGAGCAAGTCGCTGACGGTGTGACCGTGTGAGAGTCCGCTACTTCCTTCGGAAAACACCGTGACACCAGATTCCATGTCTATGGAGAGGCCGCTGACCACCCTGTGGTTCTTGCCGCGTAGTCCAAACGCAGCATATCCCCGGTCGCTTTGAGGTATTCCGCCCACCGCAGCGCAGCCTATGAACTGCACTGACTCTGAAGAATGATGGGTATCCCATGCGTTGTTGAATGTCATCGTGGCTACGGCACCGACGATTTGCGTGCCGTAGGTTCTGCCGTAACCCGCAGGGGCGCTGTTGGCGGCGACACGCGGTGAGTCGTCAGTGTATGCGTGACGGAGTCGGCGAAACAGACCACCGTTGATGCGCCCGAATGCGGAACCATTGTCGAGCACGCCGTATCCCAGCTGACCGTTGGGCAAATTTTCGGTGACTCCATCCACGAGGCAATTCGTGACCGAGTAGCCGAAGCAGGAGCTGAGTTGCAGGGCGATGGAGGAAGCCCGACGTACGCGGACGTTCCGAATGATGGGCTCGCGGAGGCGCATGAGATGGATGGTCACGCCCAGGGAGCTTGTGACTCCCGCATCCGTCGTGTCGAAGGTCATCCCTTCGAGAGTTACAGTTTGTTCAGAGACCGTAACGACGCGAACATTGGTGCTGTACGGCTCGCGGAGCGGCGCCGCAAGAGTGGTGGTTTTCCCGTCCACCGCATGAACAACGGCAAACTCGCCCAGACGCGACTCATTGCCTCCGGAACCAGCTCGAGATTCCGGAATGACGTCGTCAGACACGATCTTCAGCACGTCACCCGCCCGCCAGACGGGGTTGTTCGAGGTCGCAAACCGTGACACGGGAGCGCTTGCCCCGCTGCTGAAAGTGACATCCTCCACTCTGAGGTTGTTGAGTGCAATCGGGGTGCTGTATTCCCCGGATGCGGTGAGGAGTGGGACGTTGCCGCCGTGGACGAGGGTCGCACCGTAGCCGATGATCTTTAACGATCTTCCACTTGGGATGCTCAGGTTTCCGTCTACTCGATACGTGCCTGCGGGTATCTGAAGCTGACCGCCGCTAGGCGTGGCCAGCAGCGCATCCTGGAGGCCCTTTGTCGAGTCAGTGGCTCCTGTCGGGTCGATACCAGGAAAGCTCGCAGGATCCGCGACGATCCCAGCAGCATCTGCTGTCGCCTTGCTCTGCGCGCCAACGTCTCCGGCAGTAAGTTTGACTTCACCCGTCTGCCCGTTCACGCTGTCGACAATGGGTAGCTCCTCCGCATGTGCCGGTTGAGGGGTCCCGAGCACACCGGCCGCTGCGGCGGCCGAGGCTACTACGCCGCCCGCGATGAAAAATTCGCGTCGACTTCGCCGCTGCGCGCTCTGATCCGGGTTGGTCATTGAAGTGGCCCCCTGATATCGCTGTATACAGCACGTCAACGTAGCAATGTGCGTCCGTCAAACTCTCCCTGGCAGGGCTGACGTGCAACTATTCTGCACCACTAAAACGTGAGAACTGTCCCGGGTTTGTGGAATGTCCCAGTATTGACCATGCGAATCGAGTCACTGTGCCACTACGAGTTCCTGGCGGCCGAACCCGCATAGGTGCTCCCGGCATGCGAATGCCCTAGCGGTCCGAGCGCTCCGGGCGGTTCATGGGAGCGAGGACGAACATCGTGCAGGGATGCAGGGATGCAGAGGGCCGCCACGCCGCTCGGCGACGGGTAGGACTCGGCGCTGATGTGGGGCGGGGGGCATGCCAGCCGTCAACGACGGACTTCAACCGGCATTGGTAGTGGCTCCTTCGTGGGGTGGCTGGGGGCTGGCTCGGGAGCTGCTGCAGGGGGATCCGCTGGCGGCGGTGATACGGCGCGCTCTTGTTGTTGGATTCAGCCCGCAATAGATTCTAGGCGGGACGCCCGGCACCGCCCATTCCCTGGGGGTCTTGATAGCTCCATAACGCACGCCCTGACACGCATAGGGCTAGGCTCTTCCTCACGTCCCCCACGTACGGAGAAGAATGACCAGGTTTGCCTTGGCCGCCAGTCTTGCATCAGTGCTCATTCTCTTCGGAGGTGGTCTTGCGATAGCGGCGCCAGCGTCGGGCGGGTCGATCTCGGCCGTGACCCCCACTGAGATGCCGAGTAGCGGCAGCCTCGACGCGGATGCTCCGGACACTGAGGCACCGACGGATGTCACGTTCTCGCTTGCGTCGCCGGGACCATTTGTGCCGGGCGATACCATCACGATCAATTGGTCTGTCAGGGACTCGAGCCCGATCATGTACATAGAACTCGCCTTCGTGGGCCAGAACGACAATCATCAGGCGTTGAGGCTCGAAACCTCGTCGAGCAGTGAGCCCGGAGTTCAGCAGGGGACTGCGACCGCATCGGTCAACATTCGGACGTGGGAGGCGGACACATACACGCTCTGGGCCTACAGCTTCGCCGATGAGCATTGGAACACCGCCAGCGCATGTACCAACCCTTTGATAGGGTGCACGGCGCCCGTCGACTTTCCCGCTCTGAGCTTCGACGTTACGGACATCGAGGTCGATACCGAGGCGCCCCAGCTGCGGGACCTGACGATGGCGACGCCAGAGCGAGTGCGCCCCGGCGATGCTGTCAGCTTCGATTGGGAAGTTTCGGATGCCGTCGGTGTTCGTTTCCTCATGCTCATCTTCGAGAAGCCCAGGGTGGATCTCGACTGCGACCCCCTCGAGAGCCCATGCAGTGAACTGATCGTGCACACGATGTCTGATCGAAGCAGCATCGGGACAACGCACAGAGGAAGCATTGGCGAGATCGTCAACAAGGGATTCTCCTGGCAGACCGGGACCTACACACTCAAGCAGGTGTACATCGAGGACTTCGATAAGAACGTCACACGGCTCGGCGAAGGCGATCCGGCGTTCCCGTCGATGACCTTCACCGTGACCCACAAGGCTTCGTCACCTTCTGAGACCCCCACAGCCTCGGCCAGCCCGACGTCGACCATACCGACGGTGCAGCCGACAGCCACGGCCGGAACCCCGAGTCCGGGCCCTTCGGTGATGCCAACGCGGACACCCGATGCGAGCGCCTCGCCCGCCGCATCGCCAACGCCCACTGACTCGGCGCTTCCCACCACCCCATCAAGCACAGAGGCCGGAGCGGCGGGCGGATCCGCACCTTCGACGCTGGCGGCCACCGGTGGCGACCTGGGTCTACCTGTGTTGGGAGCAGCGCTTCTCGTGCTTGCAGGACTGGGGGCATTGTTGGCCAGCAAGAAAACTCCTGTCCGCATCGGCGGCAACTGATTCTTGTGACGCGGAGTGAGAGCTGAGAAACACTGCACTCGACGCTCCCCGTGATCGGTCTCGGCGACTTGCCCGTGCCCGCCATGGCACTCTTAGCCTCGGCGCCAGGCGGAACCATCTTGCTCAGTCTTCGGGCGGCTATTGAAGGCCGACCTCACCTTAGAATCCCCAAGATAACCCATAGGTGTATCGCTTGCAGGGGAATGTAGACAAGCACTATGAACCCTGAGCAGGGCCATGCCTCTGCGCTCAAGGCGCACAGGATTCACGACTCAGATGCGAGCCCTCGTCCGAGGAGCATCAAATGTAGCCACTCGGCGCCGTCGGGGATGTAGGGAAAGGCTTGGGGCGGCCCACAATGGGGGTCACGCATTGGTTTTACGATCAAAAAACATCCGCGCAGCGTGGCGCCAGGGTGAAGCGCACCTCAGCGAGACGTCCCCTGTGGTCTTGTTCACCGGCGCCACAGCGATCCACGACAGCAGTAAGACGTCTACACATCGAGCTTGAAGATCTGGCCGAGGGCTATAGCGGAAAAGCTGAAGCCGTATGACCGAGGGATCTCCGGCATCAGAATTCAACCGACAAAAATGGGACTGGACGATGTTCCCCTCCTCTTCACGGGTGTTGTGCGCCCGCAACCCTCGTCTCGAGGGATGACCTGCGCAGCAGCATGGGCGAACTCGCTGATGGACGTCTCGCGGCCGCCCTGTTCAGGGGGCTCAGGACGAGCAGCCGTCACCCCTCCCACCGAACTCCCTCCGCATCCACCCCAACCCCTGGTGGTCTCGGCGCCCGCGCGGTGGACTGGTCGCATGGCAAAGACAACTCGCGTGCTCAGCGTCTCGGTTCCGGTCTCCGACGTGGATGCGGCGCTCGCCTTCTACACCGACGTGCTCGGCTGCGAACTCCTCATGGACGTCGAAGCGTGGCCCGGCGCCCGCTACGTCGAGGTACTCCCGCCGGGCTCGAGCGTGGGCATCGTGCTGCTCCCGCACGACAGCGAGATCCCCATCGCCGTGCGGCTCGGCACCACCGACGCCGAGGAAGCGCACGCGCGAATCAGGGCCAGCGGCGTGGAACTCCACAACGACGAGGTGCTGCGCTGGGAGACGGCGCCGCCCATGTTCTCCTTCACCGACCCAGACGGGAACGCGCTCGTGTACCTGGAAGACACGGGCGACTCGCCGCAGGGGGAGTAAGCGGGCGATGATCGGCAACGCACCCAACGCGCTCGGCAGCCTCGGCGCACCCGACGCCCGAGCAGCCCGAACCCGCCGTGCCGCGCGCATCCTCGTGCTCGTCGCCGCCGTGATCGGCGTCGTGCACGCCGCATTCAGCGCCTACTGGGCCGTCGGCGGAACCTGGCTGCTGTCGACGATCGGGGCGATCGCTGTCGAGTTCTCGAGGCGAGAACCGCTGGAATCGGGCCTCATGCTCGGCGCGGTAGCGCTCGCGAAGGCACTGGCCGCGCTCATCCCCGTCGCCGTTGACGCGCAGCGGATGCCCTGGCCGAGACTCTGGCGCGCGATCAGCTGGGTAGGTGGCCCCGGCATCGTGTTCTACGGGCTCGTGAACATCGTGGCCAGCGGAGCGGTGCTGCTCGGCATCCTGGTTCCGGAGGGCGGCTACGACCGCGACGCCATGATCGGCCACGCGCTCCTCTGGGACCCGCTGTTCCTCCTCTGGGGGCTCGCCCTCACCGGCTGGCTCTGGCGCACGAGGGCCCCCGCCCCGGAGGGCGCAAGCGTCGTCAAATAAGCTCGACCCCATGCGCGTGCTGCTCTGCGAAGACGACGACCAGTTGGCAAGGGGGCTGAGCCGCGCCCTCAAGTACGCCGGGCACCGGGTCACGCGCGCCGCCGACGTCGCGGAAGCGCTCGCGTGCATCCGCGACGAAGTGCCAGAGCTGGCGCTCGTCGACATGTCGCTGCCAGACGGACTCGGCACGCAGATCATCGCGAGGCTGCGCCAGCATCCGGCCGTCGGCATCATCATCGTCAGCGCGCACGGCCGCGAGCAGGACCGCATCGCCGGCCTCCGCGCGGGCGCCGACGACTACGTCACCAAGCCCTTCAGCGTCGCCGAGCTGCTCGTGCGCATCGAAGGCCTCGCCCGACGCACCCGAGAGATCCGCCGCTACGCCAGCACGCAGGACCCGACGATCATCGAGCTCGGGATGCTCCGCCTCGACACCGACGCGCGCACGGCCACCATCGCATCCGGCAACGGCAAGAGCGGCGGCGACAACAGCAGCGCACCCGGCGACGCACCCACGACGCACGCGCTGACGCAGAAGGAGTTCGAGATACTCCGGCTCCTCGCCGCCCGCGCCGGCCAGCCGGTGACGCGCGAGGACCTCCTCGATCGCGTCTGGGAGAGCACCATCGAGACGGGAACGAGGTCGCTCGACACCCACATGGCGACGCTGCGCGCCAAGCTCGGCAACGACGTCACGATCACCACCCTGCGCGGGGTCGGCTACCGCCTGGCAGTACCCGGGAATCCGGAAGGGCCAAGCTGATGCACCGGCGACTCGTGCTCTGCGCCATCCCGCTGCTCGTGCTGCTCCTCATCACGATCGCCGTGCCCACCGCCATCACGATCGCCGACCGCCACTCCGCCGAACTCACCAACGACAGGCTCAACGACGCCGCCCGGTTCTCGACCGCCGCCTACACGGCCATCGGCACAGACCCCGTCCGCCTCCAAGCCGAGCTCGACGACTACGCCGAACTCTTCGACACCCCCACCTGGCTCCTCAACCGCGACGGTCAAATCATCCACTCTGCCGGTCTGCCCTACGAAGTCGACGACGCCGACCGCGGGCTCGTGGACGCCGCCCTCTCCGGCCAATCACCGGACATCACGACCAAGGTGTGGCCGTGGGGCCCCGAACGCCTCACGATCGTCGCCCCGGTCGGCCGCGACTCGCAGGTCGTCGGCGCCCTCGTCTTCGACGTCCCCACCGAGACGGCGCGCGCGACCATCCTGAGCGAGTGGCTCATCCTCGGCGCCGCGATCCTCGTCCCCGGCGTCGTCGCGTTCTGGCTGCTGTGGCCCATGTCGCGCTGGATCCTCCGCCCCGTCAAGGAACTCGAGCGCTCCGTCGGGGCCGTGGCTCGCGGCGACCTCGACGCCCAAGCCGGCACCGACGCGGGCCCCAGCGAGCTGCGCCTCCTCGCCTCAACCTTCAACTCCATGGTCGGCACCGTGTCTGCGACGGTCACGCGGCAGCAGGAGTTCGTGTCGGATGCATCCCACCAGCTGCGCACGCCACTCGCCTCCACCCGCATCTCCGTCGAGAACCTCGAACCGTACCTCCGCGACGACGACGAAGCGCGCGAAGTGCACGCCGAAGCGATCGAGACCATCGACCGAATGACCGGCACCGTCGCGGGCCTGCTCGACGCGACCCAGTTCCAGAGCAGGCCGCCGCGCATCTCCGCCGTCGGCGACGCCCTCGCCGGGGCCGCGTTCAGATGGGCGGATGCGGGCGCACGCGTCGGCATCGACGTCGAGACGGTACACCTCCAGGGGGAGACGCTCGAAGTGCAGGAGCCTGCCGGAGGCCTCGACGCCGTCATCAGCGAGCTCGTCGGCAACGCCCTCAAGCTCTCCGGCGGCACCCAGGTGCGCGTCGCGGGGCGACCCGACATCGGCTCAGGCCGCTACGTCGTCACGGTCGACGACAACGGCATCGGCCTCACGCCGGACGACCGGGAGCATGCGACGCAGCGCTTCTGGCGCTCGCCCCGCACGAGCAACCTGCCAGGCACGGGCCTCGGACTCAGCATCGTCGCGCAGGCAATCCGGGACGTCGGCGGACAGCTGCACCTCAGCGAAGCGCCAGGCGGAGGCCTCCGCGTCGAAGCCACCGTGCCGCTCGCAGGCAGCCGCGAGTAGCAGTCACGGCTTGTTCGCCCGGAACCAGTCGGCGGCGCCCGGATGCAACGCGATCGGAGTCGTTCCCGCCCCGGTCCTCGGGTTGATCTGACCGGCCTCCGGACGCACGTGCGAGAGCGCATCCGCGTTGCCGAACAGGCAATCCGTGAGGAAACCGGCAAGCGCATCCGCCATTCCTGGGCGCACCGCGAGCACAGTGGGCACGGCGAGCGTCGTCGCCGACTGCAGCCCGTCGTACATCGTCGCCGGAATCGTCACCGGGAAGTAGACGAGGGAGAAACGGTCGATGAGCTGCTCCGCGTCGCCCCCGAGGTCGATGAAACGCACCCGCTGCCCCGAGCCGATGTCGCTGATCGCCGGCGTCGGCATGCCCGTGAGGCTCGCGACCGCCTCGACCTCGCCCGCCTGGAGCGCCGCCACCGAGTCGGCCTGAGAAAGGCTCACGTAGTTCGCCTCGACACCCAGCTCCGTCAGGATCGTCGATATCGTGAACCGAGTGCCCGACAGCTCGAGCCCACCAGCGATCGTCTTCCCCCGCAGACCACGCAGGTCGACGACGTCGGAGGCCTCCGGCACGACGAGGTGCAGCACCGAGTCGAAGACACGCGCCAGAGCGACGATCTCGCCCTCGAAATCCGCAGCCACGTCGACGTTGACGAGCGCCGCATCCACCTCGCCCGAGCTCAGCAGCTGCGCGTTCTCGAGCGACGATGCGGTGTCGCGCACCAGCATCTCGCCGGCAGGCCACGAGGCGTTCACCGCATCGGCGTACGCGGCCCCGATCTCCCGGAACACCGCCCCCTCTGGCCCGGTCGCGAGCGTCAGCACCTGCCCGGACGGCTTCGGCGAGGCGCACGCCGCGAGCGCAAGCGAAGACAGCGTTGCGGCCGCACCCCCGAGGAAGGCTCGCCGCGTGAAGCCGCCTGCTGACGGCTCAACCGACGACATCCCCGGTGCAAACGCCACGGTTCGAGCCTAACAAGCGGTCATCCGCGACCGAATGTCAAGAACACCTTAAGGATGCGCAGTGCCCCTGGGCTCACGGCTCCTGGGTGCCCACCCTTGGACGACGAACGTCACCGACGACGCACACGCTGGAGTTCAAAGGAGAACACCGTGACACACGACTCGAGCCCCAAGAAGGGCAAGGCGGTCAACGCCACCTCGCGGGCGCCAGATCAGACGAAGCCCGCCGTACCCGCCAAGAAGAAGAAGCCCTTCTGGCACCACCTCTACGTGTGGGTGCTCGTCGGCATCGCGCTCGGCGTGGCCGTCGGGCTCATCTTCCCCGCCTTCGCCTCCGAACTGCGCTGGCTCGCGACCCTCTTCATCAACCTCGTCAAGGTCGTCATCGCCCCGACGATCTTCGCGACCGTCGTGGTGGGCATCGCCGGCCTCGGCAACCTCGCCAAAGCCGGCGGCCTCGCCCTGCGCACCGCCGTCTACTTCAACATCACCACCGTCATCGCGCTCGGCCTCGGCCTCATCGCCATCAACGTCTTCCAGCCGGGAGCAGGCCTCAACTACGACGTCGCGAGCTTCGACGGATCCGCAGCAGATGCCACCATCGCTGACGCCGGAGACGCCGGGGGAGAAGGACTGCCCGGGTTCATCCTCGGCCTCATCCCCACCTCCTTCATGTCCGCGTTCGTCGACGGCCAGCTCCTCCAGGTGCTGCTGCTCGCGATCCTCACGGCCATCGCCATCGCGATGCTCGGCAAGCGCGGCGAGAAGGTCGTGCGTGCGATGGACTCGCTCGCGAAGGTCATGTTCGGCATCATCAAGCTCGTCATGTGGGTCGCCCCCATCGGCGCCTTCGGCGGCATCGCCTTCACGATCGGCAAGCACGGCGCAGAGATCCTCGGCAACCTCGCGTTCTTCATGGGCTCGTTCTGGCTGACCTGCCTCATCTTCATCTTCCTGGTGCTCGGCCCCATCTGCCACTGGGCGGGCTTCAGCATCTTCAAGTACATCCGCTACATCAAGGACGAGCTGCTCATCGTCCTCGGTACCTCCTCCTCCGAGACGGTGCTGCCGCGCATGATGACGAAGCTCGAGGCCGCAGGCGTCCCGAAGCACGTCGTCGGCCTCACCATCCCAACGGGCTACTCGTTCAACCTCGACGGCACCGCCATCTACATGTCCATGGGTGCCATCTTCATCGCCCAGGCATTCGGGGTGGATGTGCCCATCGGCACCCAGATCGCCCTGCTCGCATTCATGCTCATCTCCTCCAACGGCGCGGCCGGGGTCTCCGGCGCCGGGCTCGTGACGCTCGCCGCATCCATCGCCGCGTTCGACCACATCATCCCCATGGTCGGACTCGCCCTCATCGTCGGCATCGACCGGTTCATGTCGGAGGGGCGCGCGCTCACCAACCTGACCGGCAACGGCATCGGCACGCTGGTCATCGCCCGGTGGACGAAGGCGCTCGACAGAGACCGGCTGCAGGAAGTGCTCGACAACCCGAACGACGTCGACGTCGAGCACCTCATGAGCCTCGACGGCGAAGAAGAGGCCGAAGCTCGTTCCGTCGGGGAGAGCAACCTCGAACTGGCCTCAGACAGCATCGACCGCAAGACCGAGTTCGCTGTCAAGGGCGTCGGCACCGAGCCATCGCCGGGCACTGCGGCGCGCCCCGACGACACCGGCGGGCCAGGCCAACGCGGCTGACTCGCGCGAGCGCGCACGAGGTGAAGCCGGGGAGGACGACGCTGGAGGTTCGGCGTCGTCCCCCTCGGCCCGTGATTCCCCGGGGAGGCCCCAGTCGCCAGGGGACACCCCCGCCCGGCACGGCGAGCTAGTCTCGAATCGGCTCCATCACCGCTGATAGCTCTCGCCCTTCCCCCCGGGCGCCCACGGAAGAGACCCCCGATGACCGAACCTGCCGCGTCTGATTCCCACCGGTCGATGTCCCGCCGGTCGGCGATCGCCGCGACCGCGTGGTCGCTGCCCGTGCTTGCCGTCGCCGTGACCGCACCGGCATCGGCTGCGTCTGCCCCGGCAGCGGTTCAGCCCGAGTTGACGGTCAGCACAGCGCAACCGCAGCGACCGGGCTCAGTCGTCTTCCGCGTGACGGTCCCCACCGCCCAGCTGCCTCTTCCGGGCGAGACGACGCTCCTCCTCGAACGGACCTCCTCGACGGGCTCGATCAGCTCGGCGTCGTTCGTGGGCACCTGGAGCTACAGCTGGCCGAGCTCCGGCCGCCTGGAGTTCTCTCCAACCGCCTCGGTGACTCCCATGAGCGACTTCACGGTCAACCTGACCGGCCCAGCCACCTGGACGCTGACGCTCACCGTCCCCGGCGGCCCGACCCTCACGCAGTTCATCACCGTCACGGCGCCCGCCTAGCGCAGCACTCCTGTCCAACTTCAGTGCTCTCCCAGGCGCTGACGACGACTGAATCGTGTCATGTCCGGAATTATCACCCGAGTTGGACAGCTCCGCCGCCAGAAGTCCCGGGGCAGCCAGCGGCTAGCAGCAAGCGGCTACGCCTCCGGCGCCCCGAGCTCCCGCGAGATGCGCTCGGCGGCGGCGATGGCCATCGGCGCGAGCTCTTCGATGCTGCGGCCCGGGTACTCGAGCTCGATCGACGACACTGACAGCCCGTAGGTGACGGCACCCGTGTGGTCGCGGATCGGCGCAGACACGCAGACCGTGCCCACCTCGTTCTCGCCGAGGTCGGTCGAGTAGCCGCGCTCGCGCACCCGGTCGAGCTCCTCGTGCAGGGCGTCGAGGTCGGTGATCGTGAGGTCGGTGCGCCGCGGCAGGCCGACCCGCGCGGCGAGCGCATCCACCCGCTCCGGGGCCCAATCGGCGAGCACGGCCTTGCCCATCCCTGAGCTGTGCATCGGGACGCCGAGCCCCACGCGGGAGCGCATGCGGTACGGCTTCGCGGCGTCGCGGCGGATCACGTAGACCATCTCGCTGTCCGTGGCGACGCCGACGTGGATCGTGCAGTCGACCTTCGCGGCGAGCTCCTCCACGATGGGGGAGGCGACCTGCGAGATGTCGACGCTTGAGAGCGCGCGCCCGGCAAGCGCCAGCAGGTTCGGGCCAGCCCGGTAGCCCTGCTCGGCGCCCCCGCCGAGGTACTCCTGGGCGACGAGGGTGCCCAGGATGCGATGCACGGTCGCCTTCGCGAGGCCAGCCTCGGCGACGATGTCCGTGAAGCGCGGATGCGCGAGGGCCGCGGCGAGCACCAGCAGCGTCTTCTCGCTGGCGCCCGCCGACGGAGCCGGTGACCGGTCCAGATCGTCCATCCTGATCACCCTCGCATCTGTTGTTGTCACCGCATCGCGGTGATCGGCACGGAGTCCATGTCGTCGAACGACTGGTTCTCGCCGGCCATCGCCCACACGAACGAGTAGCTGGAAGATCCTACTCCGGAGTGCAGGGACCAGCTCGGGGAGAGCACGACGTCGCCGTTCGCGACCATGAGGTGGCGCGTCTCTTTGGGGTCGCCCATGAGGTGCACCACGCGCTGATCGTCGTCGAGGTCGAAGTAGTGGTAGACCTCGGTGCGGCGGTCGTGGGTGTGCGCCGGCATGGTGTTCCACATGCTGCCGGCGTGCAGGCTCGTGACGCCCATGACGATCTGGCAGCTCTTGACGCCGTTCTCGTGGATGCACTGGCGCAGCGTGCGGCGGTTCGAGGTGACCTGGTCGCCGAGCTCGCGGATCGTGCCCTCTTCCGGGGTGACGAGCGTGTTCGGGAACGCCGTGTGCGCCGGCGCGCTGAAGCCGTAGAACTTGGCGGGGTCGGCGGCGTCGGCGCTCTCGAAGGTGACGTCGACGGTGCCGCGGCCCAGGTAGAGCACTGCCGTCTTCGCGAGTTCGTAGCGCTCGCCGTCCGCGACGACTGCACCGGTGCCGCCGGTGTTGACGATGCCGATCTCGCGACGATCGAGGAAGTTCTCGCTGCGGAGCTCATCCACCGTCTCGAGCTTGAGCGGTGCATCCGTCGGTACTGCGCCGACCGTGACGACGCGGTCGAAGTGCGTCGAGACGACGCGGATCTCGCCCGGCGTGAGGAGCTGCTCGACGAGGTAGCGGTCACGGAGGGCCTGCTGGTCGAGGGTGGGGATGTCTTCCGGGCGACCCGGGCGGTACTGCTGCGACAAGGTGATTCCTTTCTTCGGGGGTGAGGCTGAAATTTACGAGGGCTAGAGCAGGCCGAACACGCCTGGCAGCCAGAGTGAGAGCTGCGGCACGAACACGACGAGCGTGAGCACGACCAGCAGCGCGACCAGGAACGGCAGCAGCCGGACGATGACCGGCTCGAGCCTGACGCCGGCGACTTGCGCGCCGACGAACAGCACTGGCGCCGATGGCGGTGAGATCACACCGATCGAGAGGTTCATCACCATCATGATGCCGAAGTGCACGGGGTCGACGCCGTAGGACATCGCGATCGGCAGGAAGATCGGCGTGAAGATGAGGATGGCCGGGGTCGGGTCGAGCGGGATGCCGATGATGATGAGCACGATCATCATGATGAGCAGCACGACGACCTTGGAGTCGGTCCATCCGAACAGCGAGTCAGCGAGCAGCTGGGGCAGGCGCGCGTACGTCATCACGAAGCCCATGATCGAGGAGACCGCGATCAGGAAGATGACGATGGAGCTCGTGCGGGCCGACTCGAACAGGAGCCTCGGGAGGTCCTTCACCGATACGGTGCGGTAGATGAACGACAGGATCAGCGAGTAGACGACGGCGACGGCCGAGCCCTCGGTCGGCGTGAAGAAGCCGGCGACGATGCCGCCGATGGCGACGACGATGAGGCCGAGCGAGGGGAGCGCCTTCAGGAACGTCGCGGTGATGACGCCGAACTTCGGCCACGGCTTCCCGCGCAGTTCCGGATGTTTGCGTGCGTAGAAGAACACGACGACGGCGCAGGCCAGGGCCCACAGGAATCCGGGGATGTAGCCGGCGATGAAGAGCGCGCCGACCGACGTGCCACCCGCCGCGAGCGAGTAGATGATGAGCGTGTTGCTCGGCGGGATGATCATGCCGGCTGGGGCTGATGCGACGTTGACGGCGGTCGTGAAGGCCGGGTCGTAGCCGTCCTTCTTCTGCATGGGCGCCATCGTCGCGCCGACGGCGGAGGCCGTGGCGACGGCCGAGCCGGAGACCGTGCCGAAGATCGCGTTCGCGATGACGTTGGTCTGCGCGAGCGGCGCCGGCATCTTGCCGACGAGCACCCGCGCCAGGTTGATGAGCCGTTCCGCGATGCCGCCGTTGTTCATGATGATGCCGGCGAGGACGAAGAAGGGAATCGCCAGCAGCGCGAAGGAGTTGGCCCCGCGGAACATCTGCTGGGCGCTGGTGATGGCTCCGTTGTCGAAGCCGAGGATGAGCAGCATGCAGACCGCGGAGGGCAGGCCGATGCTGATGGAAACCGGGGCGCCGAGCGCAAGCAGCAGGACGAGCCCGCCGACGAGCACAAGGGCGATGATGCCTGCCTCGATCATATGGACGCCGCCTCTGGGTCTTCGTGGGCGCGGCTCCTGGCTGCGTAGCCGGGTCCGAGCGTTCGCCCGATGTGCAGGATCAGGTACAGCGCGAGCAGGATGCCCGCGATGGGCATGGCCAGGTAGAGCTGGCCCTGGGTGAGCGGGAGGATGGGGTTGGCCTGCTCCCAAGCAAGTGCGGCCTGCTTGCCGCCGCCGTAGATGAGCGCGTAGACCACGAACGAGAGCGTCGACAGGTAGGCGATCACGTCTGCGCCGCGCTGGATCTTCGTGGGCAGCTTCTCGACGACGAAGTCCATGACCACATCCAGCTTCTGGCCGGTGGCCACGGCGATGCCGATGAAGCTCACCCACACGAACGTGAAGCGCGCGGCCTCCTCCGTCCACGTGCTCGGCGCTGCGAGCACCAGGCGCGTGAAGACCTGCCAGACGACAAGCACGAGGAGCACAGCGAACAGTGCGATGACGATGGTGCTCAGGATGCGGTTCAGCCAGCGCTCACCTGCGGCGACGGCACTCTTCACGGGCTAGCTCCTCGCCGCTTCGATGGCGTCGTAGATGGCCTGCGTGCGCTCGTTCGTGACACGCTCCTTGTGGAGGGGGAGCGTGGCTTCGCGGAACGTGTCGACGTCGACCTCGTTGAACTGGGCGCCAGCCTCTTCGGCGTCGGCCTTGGCGACCTCGACGGCCTCGGCGAACAGCTCGAGCTCGCGGTCGGCGCTCGAGAGGAGCAGCTCGGCCATCGTGGCCTGCACCTCGGGGTCGATGCCATCCCACACGGTGGTGCCCGCGATGAGGTAGTCGGGCATCATGAGGTGCTGCGTCTGCGAGTAGAACTGGGCGATCTCGTCGTGCGAGAGGCTCGAGTAGATGAGTTCGTTGTTCTCGGCACCGTCGAGCACTCCGGACTGGATGGCCGTGAAGACCTCACCCTGGGCCATCGGCGTGCCGACGCCGCCCATGAGCTCCATCATCTTGACGTTGGTGTCTGAGCCGATGACGCGGATCTTCTGTCCCGCGAGGTCGGCGGGCGTCTCGACGGCTCCCTTGCTGGAGTACACGTTGCGCACACCGCCGTGGTAGGCCGCGAGCACCTTGATGCTGTCGTCTTCCACGGAGGAGTAGAGGTCGCCCATGATCGCTTCGTCGTTGAGGACGGCCATCTGGTGCTCGGGGGAGTCGTACAGGTAGGGGAGGTTGACGACTGAGAAGTCGGTCTCGAAGTTCTCGAGCAGGGACCCGGCGACCATGGCGAAGTCGATGGTTCCCGACTGCACCTGCTCGATGGTGGATGCCTGGTCGCCGAGGACCTCGTCGGTGTAGAGGTCGAGGGAGTAGCGTCCGTCGGTCGCCTCGTAGAGCTCGTCGGAGAACTCGAGCAGCGCCTGTGCCTGCGGGTGCTCGACGGTCTGGTTGAAGGCCACTCGGAATGCCTTCTCGCTGCCGACTGCCTCGCCGACTCCGGGCTCGGCTCCAGTGTCAGCGCCGCCGGCTCCATCGCCGGAACATGCGCTGAGGGCCAGTGCTGCGATGGCGACGCCTGCGAGGGCGCCGATCTTGGTGATTCGCATGGTTTCTCCTCGTTGAGTACTGGCGGCGCTTGCCTTCACGCTCACCACGACCGCTATAGTAGCCAGATGAAACCGAGTTCCGCCAGTCGGACCTTGAAATGGAAATAAGTTCCACCAGGCAAAGGAGCATGGGCGTGAGAGCAGCGCAGTACAGCGGGGAACACCGCATCGTCGTCAACGAGGTCGAGCCCCAAGCGCCGGGCCGGGGCGAGGTGCAGATCCGGGTCGCCTACACGGGCATCTGCGGAACCGACCTGCATGTCCTCCACGGGTCGATGGACTCGCGCGTCGACATCCCGCAGGCCATCGGGCACGAGATGAGCGGCACGATCGAAGCCATCGGCGAGGGCGTCACCTCGGTCGCCCCCGGCGACAACGTCACCGTGATGCCCCTCGACTGGTGCGGCGAGTGCCCTGCGTGCAAGGCCGGCAACGCGCACATCTGCCAGAAGCTCAACTTCGTCGGCATCGACTCGCCCGGCTCGCTCCAAGAACTCTGGACCGTGCGCGAAGACCTCGTCGTCCCGCTGCCCGCAGGTCTCTCCCTCGAGCACGCCGCCCTGGTCGAGCCCCTCGCCGTCGCCTGCCACGACGTCGCGCGCTCGCGCCTGGCCGCAGGCGAGACGGCCGTCATCATCGGCGGAGGCCCCATCGGGCAGCTCATCGCACGGGTCGCCGCCGAGACCGGTGCCGTCGTCTACGTCATCGAGCCGAACGCGGAACGCCGCGCCCTCGCCGAGCGCCTCGGCGCCCGCACGATCGACCCCGTCGCCAGTGACGCCGTCGCGATCATCGAGGAGGCGACCGGCTCGGCCGGCGCCGACGTCGTCTTCGAGGTCGCCGGTGTCGCCGTCACCGCGCTCACCGCCGTCGACTACGCCAAGGTGCGCGGACGCGTCGTGCTGGTCGCCATCCATCCGAACCCCGTGCCGATCAACCTCCACCGCGTCTTCTGGCGCGAGCTCGAGCTCATCGGCGCCCGCGTCTACGAACGCGCCGACTTCGAACGTGCCGTCGAGCTCCTCGCGGCCGGGGCAGTGCCCGCGGATGAGCTCATCACGAGCGTCGTCGGGCTGAGCGAGACCCAGTCCGCATTCGATCAGCTCTCCGGCGCCGCCGCCATGAAGATCCTCGTCAACGTCCAGGAAGGCTAACCATGACCAGCTTCGATCTCACAGGCAAGACCGCCGTCGTCACCGGCGCCCGCCGCGGCATCGGCCTCGGCATCGCCACCGCGCTCGCGGAAGCCGGCGCAGACATCATCGCCGCCTCCTCGCAGCAGGAGGCCGACGGCGGCGAGGTCGGCGCCCGCGTCCGCTCGCTCGGCCGCAGCTTCGAAGGCCACGGCGTGGACTTCACCGACCGCGCCGCCGTCGAGCAGTTCGGCGATGCCGTCAAGCACGCCGACATCCTCGTCAACAACGCAGGCACCATCCGCCGCGCCCCGGCCGCCGAGCACTCGCTCGATTGGTGGGACGAGGTCATCCAGGTCAACCTCTCGAGCCAGTTCGTGCTGAGCCAGATCGTCGGCGCCGCCATGGTCGAGCGCGGCGAGGGGCGGATCATCTTCACGGCCAGCCTCCTCAGCTTCCAGGGCGGCATCAACGTGCCCGGCTACACGGCATCGAAGTCCGCCGTCGCCGGCCTGGTGCACGCGCTGAGCAACGAGTGGGCAGCGCGCGGCGTGACCGTCAACGCGATCGCCCCCGGCTACATCGCGACCGACAACACCGAGGCGCTGCGCGAAGACAGCGACCGCTCGCGCTCCATCCTCGAGCGCATCCCGGCAGGGCGCTGGGGCGAACCCGGCGACCTGGGCGGCGCCGCAGTGTTCCTGGCGAGCCCCGCGGCCGCCTACGTGACCGGAATCGTCCTGCCGGTCGATGGTGGGTGGCTCGCGCGATGAGCACCGTCCTCGACGGGCACACCATCGTCCCGCTCTCCACACCGAGCACCCTCGCCCAGGCGGAATCCCTCGCCGACGGGCTCGTCGCCGGCGGCATCGGCATCGTCGAGGTCGCGCTGCGCGGCGACGGGGCGCTCGACGCGCTCCGCCACATCGCGGGACGACCCGACCTGGTCGTCGGCGCCGGCACGGTGCTCGACGCCGAACAGGCGGAGACGGCCCTGGAAGCGGGAGCGCAGTTCCTCGTCTCACCCGGCCTGTCGGCCGAGGTCGTCCGCGTCGCGCAGCGCGCCGGCGTGCCCATCCTGCCCGGGACGCTCACGCCCACCGACATCACCGCCGCTCGCGAGCTCGGCCTGACCCAGCTCAAGCTGTTCCCCGCAGGCGCCTTCGGTGGACTGTCGCTGCTCGGCGCGTACGCGTCCGTGTTCCGCGGCATCACGTTCATGCCGAGCGGTGGAATCACGCCGACCAACCTCGCGGAGCACCTCGAGCATCCGGCCGTCTTCGCCGTCAGCGGCAGCTGGCTCGGCAGCACGAAGCTGCTCGACGCCGGCCCCGACGCCGTCGCCGCTTCGGCCCGCGAAGCAGCCGAGATCGCGGCACGCGTGGCACAGGTGAAGGCGGCCGCCGCGTGAGTGGCATCGTCACCATCGGCGAGGCGCTCGGGCTTGTGCTCGCGCGCCGCGCCGGCGGCTTCGACCTGCAGTCAGAGGCCGAGATGAGCTTCGGCGGTGCCGAGAGCAACGTCGCGATCGCCGCCGCACGCCTCGGCGCGGAGTCGGCCTGGATCGGGCGGGTCGGCGACGACGCCATCGGCAACCGCATCCGTCGCACGCTGAGGGCCGAGCAGGTGCAGCAGCACGCGACGATCGACCCGGACGCGCCGACCGCGCTCATGATCAAAGACCGCCCCCGCCCAGGCCACAGCCGCGTCACCTACTACCGACACGGATTCGCGGGCAGCCGCATCACTCCGGCCGATGTTCCGAGCGACGTCGTCGCCGGGGCCGATGTCCTCCACGTCACCGGTATCAGCCTCGCCCTCAGCGACAGCGCCGCCGAGACCGTGCTGAGCGCCGTCCGCCTCGCCCGCGAGCGCGGGGTGCGCGTGTCGTTCGACGTCAACCACCGCAGCAAGCTCTGGTCGGCCGAGCAGGCCGCGCCCCGCTACCGGGAGCTCGTCGCCCTCAGCGACATCGTCTTCGCCGGCGACGACGAGGCCGCGATGATCGTCGGCGACGGGTCCCCGCTCGAACAGGCTCGCGCCCTGCAGGCCCTCGGGCCCACCCAGGTGCTCATCAAGCGCGGCGAGCACGGCGCCTCCGGCGTCGACGGCGAACTCGAGCTCGAGGTGCCCGCCTACCGCGTGGACGTCGTCGACACCGTCGGCGCGGGCGACGCGTTCGCGGCCGGCTACCTCGTCGAGCTCACCCGAGGCGGCACCCTCGAGCAGCGGATGCTCACCGCCGCCGCATGCGGTGCGTGCGCGTGCCGCAGCGACGGCGACTGGGAATCCCAACCCAGCTGGGGAGACGTGCAGGGCCTCGTGGGCGGCGCGGGCGACGCCGTCCTGCGCTGACACCGCCACCAGCATCACCGAAACCCAACCACTGCCCACGCAGACAGACGACTGGAGCCTGCCCACATGACCTTCGAGATCGGCGAAGAGCACTTCCTGCTCGACGGTGCGCCACACCGCGTGCTCTCCGGGGCCCTGCACTACTTCCGCGTGCATCCCGAGCAATGGGCCGACCGCATCCACAAGGCCAAGCTCATGGGCCTCAACACCATCGAGACGTACGTCGCCTGGAACGCGCACGAACCACGGCGGGGCGAGTGGGATGCGACGGGGTGGAACGACCTCGGACGCTTCCTCGACCTCATCGCAGCCGAGGGCATGCACGCCATCGTGCGGCCGGGCCCCTACATCTGCGCCGAATGGCACAACGGCGGCCTGCCGACCTGGCTCACGGCGATGCCCGACATCGGGCTCCGACGCTCAGAGCCCTCGTATCTCGCCGAGGTCGAGACCTACCTGCAACGCGTCTACGACATCGTCGCGCCGCGGCAGATCACCCACGGTGGGCCGGTCGTGCTCGTGCAGATCGAGAACGAGTACGGCGCGTACGGCAACGACACCGCCTACCTCGAGCGGCTCGTCGAAGTCACGCGAGGTGCCGGCATCACCGTGCCGCTCACCACGATCGACCAGCCCACCGAACAGATGCTGAGCGACGGCAGCGTCACCGGCGCGCACCTCACGGGTTCGTTCGGGTCGCGCGCCGCCGAGCGCCTCGCCACCTTGCGCCGCCATCAGCCGACCGGTCCGCTCATGTGCGCCGAGTTCTGGGACGGCTGGTTCGACTGGTGGGGTGCCTTCCACCACACGACGAGCGTCGAGGATGCGGCGCGCGAGCTCGACGCGCTCCTCGCTGCCGGAGCATCCGTGAACTTCTACATGGTCCACGGCGGCACCAACTACGGGCTCACCAACGGCGCCAACCACAAGGGCCGCTACTTGCCCATCGCGACGTCCTACGACTACGACGCCCCGCTCGACGAGGCCGGCAACCCGACGGCGAAGTACTTCGCGTTCAAGGAGGTCATCGCGAAGTACGCATCCGTGCCAGCTGAGTCGCCGGCACCCGCCGGACGCGTGCCCGAGCTCCAGGCGCCCCTGTCCGTCGTGGCCGCGGACGCGTGGCTCCCTCCCGTCTCGGACGTCTCGCACGCGCACCCGCCGACCTTCGACGCGCTGCAGCACCTGAGCGCGCTCGTGAGCTACGAGGTCGAGCTGCCCGGTGCATCCGCATCTGCGCACCGCCTGCTCGAGTTCGAGGAGATCCGCGACCACGCGTGGCTGTCCGTGGACGGCATCCCGATCGGCACGCTCTCGCGCACGCTCCACGAGACGGCCATCGTCGTCCCACCTGGTCGACGCCTGCGTGTGCTCGTCGAGGAGCAGGGGCGCGTGAACTACGCGGAACGCCTCGGCGAGGAGAAGGGCATCATCGGTGTGCCCCTGCTCGACGGGCTGCCGCTCGAGGGCTGGACGGCGACGCCCATCGACGTTGCCGCAGCCGGACTCTCGATCGCCGCGTCCGCCGCGACTCACGCCGGGACGCCGCTCGGGCTCGCGGGTCTCCGGGGTGAGTTCGAGCTCGACGAGCCGACTGACCTCTACCTCGACACCTCGAAGTGGGGCAAGGGATACGCGCTCGTGAACGGCTTCCTGCTCGGCCGGTACTGGCGCAGCGGACCCCAGCAGACGCTGTACGTGCCCGGTTCGGTGCTCCGCGCCGGCACGAACTCGGTCGTGGTCATCGAGCTCGAGGTCACGGCGTCGCCGTTCGCGAGCTTCGTCTCGGCCCCAGTGCTCGGCCCCCTCGAGGAGTAGCCGCCGCGCGGCGTCTCGCCGCGCCCGCCGCGCCTTTAAATCGCTGCCAGCCAAATGGCCCCTATGAGCTGTCTCATAGAGGCCATTTGGCTGGCAGCGTTCGGGGTTTGCCTAGCCGTCGGTGGATGAGCGGGGCGAAGTGCTCGCATCCGCACCCGCATCCACCGCGTGTGCCGAGACCGCATCCGCCGCATCCGCCGAGACTGCCTCGCTTGTGCTGCCCGTGGCAGTGCCTGCATCGGCGGCCGTCTCGATCGGCTCGCCCTGCACCGTGGACCGCTCGGCCTTGCTCCGGTCGCCGCGAGTCTTGAGGAGGCTCGCGATCGTGGCGACGGCGATCGTCGCGCCGATGAACGTGAGCGAGAACCAGATGGGGATCTCGGGCACCCACAGCAGCGGCTCGCCGCCGTTGATGAACGGCACCTCGTTGACGTGGAGTGCGTGGAAGACGAGCTTCACGGCGATGAATCCGAGGATCACGGCGAGGCCCTGGCTGAGGTAGACGAGGCGCTCGAGGAGTCCGCCGATGAGGAAGAACAGCTGGCGCAGGCCCATGAGCGCGAAGGCGTTCGCGGTGAACACGATGTAGGCCTCGTTCGTGAGTCCGTAGATCGCGGGGATCGAGTCGAGCGCGAAGACGAGGTCGATGAAGCCGATCGCGACGATCGTGAGGAGCATCGGGGTGACGAAGCGCTTGCCGTCGATCTTCACGGTCATCTTGTCGCCGTGGTACTCATCCGTGACAGGCAGGATGCGGCGAACGAACCGCATGAAGGCGTTGTTCGAGGGATCCCCGTGGTCGCCCTTGATCTGCTGGTAGGCCAGCACGAACAGCAGCGCACCGAAGAGGTAGAAGACCCAGGAGAAGTTCTCGATGAGGGCCGCTCCCACGGCGATGAAGCCGCCTCGCATGATGAGGGCGATGACGATGCCGATCATCAGCACCTTCTGCTGGTAGATCTTCGGCACGGCGAAGCCGGTCATGATGATGAGGAACAGGAAGAGGTTGTCGAGCGACAGCGCCTTCTCGGTGAGATACCCGGCGAAGTACTCGCCGCCGTAGCGCCAGTCGGTGACGAACCCGATGCCGACGCCGAACAGCAGGGCGAGGCCGATGTAGAACGCCGACCAGCGAGCGGACTCGCGGATCGTGGGCTCGTGCGGTTTCCGCACGTGGGCGAAGAACTCGTAGACGAAGAATCCGATCGTCACCGCGATCGTGATCAACCAGACAGAGGTGGTGACCTGCATGGGGGTACTCCAAAGGGGGATTGGTGTTCGACAACGACACCAAGGTCTCCTCCGCCCCGACCAGATCAACGACGCCGACCTGGTGGAACCGATGCCCCGGAACGTGGACTCACGCTCGTATTGACGGGCACACCGCAGACGGGAGTACTCCCCTTGCTTCGGAAGAGCTTAGACGGATCTCGGCTCGCGAAACCTGGGAAATTCCCCCCCCGAGCGGGCTGTGGGTTGGCCGGGCTTGGTCAGCTCGCGCGCGGTGGCGCCGTCGAGAGGCGGGAGTTGAAGCTCGGGCTCAGCACGGTGCGATGCACGGGCCTCGTGGGGTCGGCGATGCGTGCGAGCAGCGTCTCGACGGCGGCCCGGCCGAGCGAGGATCGCGGCGGCGTCACCGCGGTCAACGCAGGGGTGAAGAGGTCGGCGACCTCGTCGTCGTAGGCGACGACAGACAAGTCGTCCGGCACGCTCAGACCTCGCGCGAGTGCGACGTCGATGATCGCCATCGCCTCGCGGTCGGAGTGCACGAGCAGGGCCGTGACGCCGGCCTCGAGGACGGCATCGAGCACCGCATCCACGGCTCCGGAGAACCGCGGATCGCGGCGGTCTGGCAGGATGCGCTCGACGTGCTCGCCAGGTGTGAGGCCCAGCTCACGGCAGGCGGCCGACCAGCCTGCGATGATCTTCCGCGAGGTCGGCGAGTTCCGGGAGATGAAGAGCCCCACCTTGCGGTGTCCGAGCTGGGCGAGGTGGCGCGCGGCGAGCACCGCGCCGAGCGCGTGGTCTGTCGTGACTGACTCGGCGGGCGTGCGCTCTGGGCCGCAGACGGCGTCGCGCTCGGCGAGCACGAACGGCAGCCCCGAGTCGTGCAGCCATTCCATGACCTCGCGGGCGTGGTCGGTGTCGGTGTTGGGGGCGACGACGAGACCCGTGACCCCCTCGTGCTCGACCATCCGCTCGAGCACGGGCCGCTCATCCTGCATCTCGTAGGACGTTCCGCGCAACAGCAGCTTCGCGCCCTGTTCGCGGGCCGCCTGCTCCATGCCGCGGATGACTCGCGGCCAGTAGAAGTCGAGTGACGGCACCAGCACGCCGATGGTCTGCTGCACGCCGTTCGCTGCCTGGCGCGCCTGCAGGGCAGGGGCGCCGTCCGGCGGCAGGACCGCGCCGCCGTGCACGCGCACGAGCAGCCCCTCGGTCTCGAGCTGCTGCAGGTCTCGGCGAAGGGTCACCGGGGTGACGTCGAGCTCGTCGGTCAGCTCGGCGACCCGCACCGCACCAGACGCGAGCAGCCGCTCGAGGATGAGGTCCCGCCGCTCGGCGGCAAGTCGTGATCCCTGTTCCATCATGCTGTGACCCCCACAGATTCTGTCTGCCCGATGGGCGGTTTCGAGTGCTCCTGGCGCACGGTGATGGTCATCGTTGACCGGTCGGCGACGTCGAGGTCGAGTCGCACGAGTCTAGGGCCCCACACGTCGGCGAGCATCGGGTCGTCGAGCTCGATCGGGGTGAGGCTCGCGCTCGCGGTCGCGTCCCAGGCGATGTGCACGCGCGGGGCGTTCGACACGGGCGTCACGACGAGGCTGCCCGGAATTTCGGTGACAACACCCGCGAGGAGGAGCCGAAGCTGCACCGATTCGGCCGTTTTAGCACCGAAGTTCGCTCGGTGCGCAGTCGCCCAGTGCCAGGCGTCGTGGATGCGCACTTCGCGGCGCTCGCGGTCGAGCGTGGTCTCGCGCCGCCAGGACGCGAGGGCCCCTACTTCGTAGGCGTCGGCGAGCTCGAGTTCAAGCGCTGGCGTGTGCTCTGTCCTCACGGAGACGACCGAAGCGGCGAACTCGCGGCCAGTCGGCTGCCCGCGTCCCGCCACGAACGGCACGTTGTGCCATTCGCTCTGCATGGGCCACAGCTCGTAGCGGCGGTCGCTGAACGTGCGGGCGTCGTAGCTGGGTCGCCCGGCGTCGACGATGACGGGCACCCCGTCTGACGCGACGAGGAAGTTGCCGACGTCGTTGTGGTTGTGGTGCTCGTCGTTGTGGCCGCCCTTGACGGCAACGGCGAGGCCGAGCGTCGAGTCTTCGCGCTCGCGGGCGACGAGCATCTGCGTCGAGGCGAGCCAGGTGGCTGCGGGGGCCGGGGGAGCGGAGGCGCTCGCCTGCAGCCAGGCCGCGTCCGTCAGCCCGCGCAGCACGCGGCCGAGCCCTTCGGCTTCCACGACTGCCGCTTGTTCCGGTCGGCGGTGCGAGGCGGCGAACCGCCTGGCCTCGTCGTCGCCGGCGCGCACGGCGGCACGGTGGAGCGAGTGCCAGGGCTGGTCGGCGCTCGGTTTCGCCTGCCCGTCGGCAGCGTTCACGAACCAGCCGTCGCCGAGGTGCATGCGGTGCGGGAACGCGACGGTCTCCCGCAGTGCCGGGATGTGCGGCACTGGGTCGAAGGCGCCGCCCGTCGCGTAGGTCAGCAGGTCGAGTGCCTCGAGGAGGCGGCAGGCGCCGTTCCACCAGTAGGCGTAGCCCTCGTCGATGGCCCCGTCGTCTGGCAGGACGGCGACGTACCGGTCGAGGCCTTCGATGATGAGCGAGAGGATGCGCGCGCGTCTGTCGAGCTCGCTCGGGTCGTCGAGCAGTCGCAGTGCGGCGACGAGCACGTTGCCGTGGATCCACGGGTTCCAGTTGTGCGCATCCCCGCCGAGCCCGAGCCAGTGCCAGTCGCGGCGGCGTTCGAACGGATCGAAGACGCGCACGATGGCTTCGTGGCGGATGCGTTCCCGCACCCCGGGGTAGCGAGCGTCCAGCTGGTCGCCGAGCAGCTGGTCGATCCACGCGAGCTGCCCGACGACCTCGCCGGCGCCGAGGTCGAGGTACGGGTCGGTGACGGTGGGAAGGACGGCACCGTGCTTGGCACGTGTGTCGTCGTGCGCTGGCCAGCACCAGGAGCTCTGCTCGCAGAGGAGGATGACGCCGTCGACGACGTCGGGAAGCAGGGTCGCGTCTCGCGCTGCTGCGACGACGGTGCGGGTGAGGCGCTCCTGCCGCGCGAATGCTGGGGTCTCCCAGGCGAGGCGGTCGCCGTCACTGTGGTAGCGGGCTGCGTCGCTGGCGCGCGGCTGCGGCCAGGGCACGCCCCGCTCGTCGCTGGTGCGTTCGGTCATCGCCGACAGCGTGATGTGGTCGGGCAGGCCTTGCGGCCAGGCGGATGCAGGAGGCACGGGGAGTGCGTCGGCCGGGGCGGCGATGGAGGAGAGGAGCACGGCGGCAAGGTCGGCGGTGCCCTCGTCGGGTCGAGGAGCGAGCTGCTCCTCGAGCACGCGCGTCAGCGGGCCGCGGAACGGTGGCGTGGGCGTGGTGTCTGTCATCGTTGACCTCCTCTGCAAATCGATCGTAAACGATCACTCACGATCATAACCGCATTGTTGTGATCGAGATTGATTGCTACGCTTTCGAGTGTCACCACCCCCGAGGCGACGCATCGCGCTCCCTCGGACGGCAATTCAAAGGAGAATCCGTGTCCACTGCATTCACGCACGCGTCGCCCCCCGCGGCAGCGCAGTCGGCGTCGCAGCGAGCATGGACCCGCGACGACTGGACCGGCTACGCCGACCGCCTCCTCTCGGGAGCGATGGCCTGGGCCTCTCCCGGCAAGGGCCGCATCACACCACCCGGTGCCGAGGGCGGGTACGGCCACGACATCGACGGTCTCGAGGGATTCGCGCGCACCTTCCTCCTCGCAGGCTTCCGCATCGCGGGAGAGCGCGGCGAGGGCGTCGACGAACTCATTTCGTTCTTCTCGGAGGGCATCCGCACGGGTGTCGATCCGGATGCGGCTGACCGCTGGGTGCGCCTCGAAGAGCACCCGCAGGCCAAAGTCGAAGCTGCTTCGCTTGCCCTCATCCTCGACCTCACGCGCCCCTGGATCTGGGATGCGCTCGACGAGCTCACGCAGCAGCGCGTCGTCGGCTACCTCGCGCCGGCCGTCGGCGACGACACCTACCCGCGCACGAACTGGCTCTGGTTCAGGCTCGTCGTGCAGACCTTCCTGCGTTCTGTCGGCGGCCCGTGGTCGCCTGAGGACGTCGCCGCCGACCTGGCCCTCCATGACTCCTTCGTGCGGGCAGACGGCTGGCTCTCCGACGGTGAAGAGCGCTCGTACGACCACTACGTCGGCTGGGCGCTGCACATCTACCCCGTTCTCTGGTCGCGGATGCGCGGTGCGGACGAGCTCGCCGGCGACCGCCTGCCAGGCGACGTCGCCGCCCTCGACCGCTTCCTGCAAGACGCCGTGCACCTCATCGGGGGAGACGGCTCGCCGCTCCTCCAGGGCCGCAGCCTCATCTACCGCTTCGCGGCAGCCGCTCCCTTCTGGGTCGGTGCGCTCGCGGGGGTGCCCTCGGTCTCGCTTGGTGCCCTGCGGCACGCGGCCGAGAAGGTCGTGTCACACTTCGCCGAACGCGGTGTGCCGGACGAGCGGGGCCTCCTCACGATGGGCTGGCTCGACGAGTGGCGCCAGCTCGCCCAGGCCTACTCGGGCCCGGCCTCTCCCTACTGGGCGTCGAAGGGGCTGCTCGGCATCCTGCTCCCCGCCGACCACCCCGTATGGGCGGCCGCGTCTGAGCCGTTGCCCGTCGAGCAGGGCGATTTCGTGCGCACGATCGCGGCCCCCGGCTGGGTCGTCACGGGCACGGCGAGCGATGGCATCGTGCGCATCGCCAACCATGGCACCGACCACGCCAAGCCCCACGCGCTCGTGGGGGACTCTCCCCTCTACGCCCGCATCGCCTACTCGAGCGCCACGAGCCCCCTGCTCGACGACCTCGCCTGGCACGAGCCGCTCGAGCAGTCGGTGGCCCTCGTCGCGAACACCGGCACCGGCGCGGCCACGCACCGCGCGGCGATGGAGCTCCTCGCGACGACCGCCGACGGCGACGCCGGCGTGGCCGCATCCACGTGGCTCGCCCACACGCTCGAGCCGGCCGCGAAGCAGCAGCGACACGGCTCAGGTCTCGACGGCGAGGCGACCGTCATCGCGCGCCTCACGGTCGTCTCCGTCGTTCGGGGCGCCGAGGAAGTGCGCCTCGCTCGCGTCACCGACCTCGCGGAAGGCGTCGCCCAGGCCGACTGGCAGCTCCGCTGGGGCGGCTGGCCCGTCACAAGCCGCCAGGACGCGCAGGTCACGAGCGCACTCCGCGGCCTCACGGCTGGCAGCTCTGCGCGCACCGTGACACGAGTGGATGCGAGCCCGCTCGGCGCATCCACCGCAGTGCCGGTGCTCGAGGCCCCTGTGGCGCTCGATGCCTGGGCCGCCGCGCACCTCACCCTCGCGGGCGCAGACCACACCCCGAGCACCACCACCAGCGTCGAGCTCACGGACGAGCTCGCCGCCATCACCTGGTCGGACGGACGCACCAGCACCGTCGACCTCACCAACTACCGCCTCTCGTAGCCCGGGCGTCGGTTTTCAGGGTCCGAAGCGGACCTCGTTCATTGCAGCAAAGGAGCAGCACCATGAAGAAGCGCACCATGATCGCCACTGCGGGCCTCGCCGCCGCCGCACTGGCCCTCACCGGATGCAGCGGTGGCGGGAGCGTCGACCCAGACGGCCCGATCACGCTGTCGGTGTCGGGCTGGAGCGTCGCATCCACCCCTGAGTTCCAGCTGCTGGCCGACGGCTTCACGGAGAAGTACCCCGACGTGACCGTCGAAGTCGTCGACTACGACCCAGCCGAGTACAACACCCTCCTCACCGCCGACCTCGCCGCCGGTTCCGGCCCCGACATCATCACGCAGAAGGAGATCAAGTTCGTCACGACCTTCCAGGAGGGCGGACAGCTCCTCGACGTCTCGGACGTCGAGCTGCCAGAAGGCATCAGCGGGGCCGACTCGTACGTGATCGACGGCACCTCGTGGGCCACGCCGTACCGCCAGGACTCCTGGGTGCTCTACTACAACAAGGCACTCTTCGACCAGGCAGGCGTCGCCTACCCAGACGGCAGCTGGACCTGGGATGACTACGTGCAGAACGCGGAGCTCCTGACCACCGGTCTCGCCGGTGCCGGTTCGACCGCCAAGGGCGCCCACCAGCACAGCTGGCAGTCGACGGTCCAAGGCTTCGCGAACGCGCAGGCGAACGGCGACATCTTCAGCGGCGAGTACGACTACTTCGAGCCGTTCTACGACAACTCGCTGAAGCTCCAGGATGACGGCGCGCAGGCCTCCTACAACACGGTCACCGCCAACAAGCTCACCTACCAGGGCGAGTTCGGCAAGCAGAAGGCCGCCATGATCCCCATGGGCTCCTGGTTCGTGGCGACGCTCATCTCGCAGCAGGCGTCAGGCGAGGCCGATGACTTCGAGTGGGGTATCGCACCCGTGCCGCAGATGGATGCATCCACGACCGGTATGGACAACACCCCCGTCACCTTCGGCGACCCCGCCGGATTCGGCATCAACGCCAACATCGACGAGGGCAAGACCCAGGCCGCCAAGGACTTCCTCGCCTACGCAGCAAGCGAAGAGGCGGCCACGAAGCTCGCGGGCATCGGCATCACGCCGGCTCTCCTGAGCGACCCGGTCGTCGAGGCGTACTTCGGCGTTGAAGGCGCCCCGCAGGACGAGCTCTCCGCGTTCGCCGTGCAGACCCACGAGACGCTCCCCGAGAGCCCGACCAACTCGAAGACCGCTGCAGTCCAGAACATCCTGAACGACATGCACTCGTCGATCCTCTCCGGCTCCAAGTCGGTCAAGGATTCCATCACTGAAGCCGAGGGCCGTGTGGCCAACGAGGTCGGCCTCGACTAACCCCTCCGCTGGTCGGCCGGTGCTCTCTCACCGGCCGACCGGCACCCTCTCTCCAGGAGAATCATGACCACCACCACGGAACCGACGCCGCCGTCGGCAGCGCCACCGGAGCTGACGCCGGAGGCACGCAGGCAGCGCAGCCGCCTGCGACGCAAGACCACCCTCGTCGGGTGGAGCTTCATCCTGCCGAACTTCATCGGGTTCGCCACGCTGACGCTCGTGCCCGTCATCGTGATGTTCTACATGTCTCTCACGAACTGGAACATCTTCGGCACCTCCACGTTCATCGGCTTCGACAACTTCACTCGCCTCTTCAGCGATGGCAGCTTCCAGGTCGCGTTCGGCAACACCATCTACTACTCGGTGCTGCACATCCCGCTCACGATCGTCGTGTCGCTGAGCCTCGCGCTGCTGCTCAACAACAAGCTCCGCGGCGTCGCGTTCTTCCGCACCGCAGCGTTCTTCCCCTACATCACGTCGATCGTCGCGATCGCGCTCGTCTGGAACCTGCTCTTCAGCCCGGACTTCGGCCCCATCAACGAGGGCCTGCGCCTCATCGGCATCGACAACCCACCAGGCTGGCTCACCTCGACGGAGTGGGCGATGCCCGCCGTCGTCATCATCAGCACGTGGCGCGACATGGGCTACTACATGGTGCTCTTCCTCGCGGCGCTCCAGACGGTGCCGCCCGAGCTGCACGAGGCCGCCCGCGTCGACGGCGCCAACGCCTGGCAGCGCTTCTGGAACGTCACGCTGCCGTGCCTGCGCCCGACCATGTTCTTCGTCACCGTCATGCTGACGATCAACTCCTTCAAGATCTTCGACCTCATCCTCGTGCTCACCGAAGGCGGGCCGGGGCAGTCGACGACCGTCATCTCGCAGTTCATCTACCGCAAGGGCTTCGAGGAGAACGAGTTCGGGTACGCGTCAGCGGCCTCCGTCGTGCTCTTCTTCCTCTGCATCGTCGTCACGATCATCCAGTTCCTCTGGAACAAGCGGAAGGACAACTGATGTCCCAGACCATGGCAGTTGTCGTCCCGCAGGACGAAGCACGTCGCCTCCTCGTCGACCCGCCAGCGCACCCAGCGGCTGCCGGCAAGAAGAAGAAGACACGCCTCGCGAAGGCGCTCCTCTACATCGCGCTCATCGTGGCCGCGGCCGCGATGCTCACGCCGTTCTTCTGGATGATCATGAGCTCCCTGAAGGACGCGAACGCGGTCTTCTCGGTGCCGGTCAGATGGGTGCCGGAGGTCTTCGTCTGGCAGAACTACGTCGACATCTGGACGAAGTCGGACATCATGACCTGGATCGGCAACACGCTGTTCCTCTCTGTCACGGTCACGGCCCTGCAGGTGCTGACCGGCTCGTTTGCCGCCTACGGCTTCTCCCGCGTGAAGTTCCCTGGCCGCGACGCGCTGTTCCTGCTCTACGTCGGAACGATCGCCGTGCCGTGGCAGTCGTACATGATCCCGCAGTTCATCATGCTGTCGAACGCGAACCTCTCGAACACCCTGTGGGCGATCATCCTGCTGCAGGCGTTCGGAGCCTTCGGCGTCTTCCTCATGAAGCAGTTCTACGAGTCCATCCCCATGGAGCTCTCGGAGGCGGCCAGGCTCGACGGCCTCAGCGAGTACGGCATCTGGCGGCGCATCATGCTGCCGCTGTCTGTTCCCGCCATCGCGAGCCTCTCGCTGCTGACGTTCGTCAACACGTGGAATGACTACCTCGGACCGCTCATCTACCTGCGCGACCCCAGCCTCTGGACCATGCAGCTCGGTCTGAAGAACTTCGTCTCGAGCCTGTACGACGTCGACTACGGCGTGCTCTTCGCGGGGCTGACGATCTCGGTCGTGCCCATCGCCATCGTCTTCCTCCTCGGCCAGCGCTACTTCGTCGAAGGCGTCGCGACCAGCGGGCTGAAGGGCTGATCATGAAGCGCGTCTCGCACACCGTCTACTCGACGGCCTTCAACGTCGCCTACCTGGCCCTCGCGGTCAACGCGATGCTCGCGGTCATGAGCCTGCCGTTCCTCGTGCTGCTCGTGACGACCGACCCGTCGTTGTCGTGGCCGCTGCTCGCCGCGAGCGCGGCCCTGACGGGCCCCGGCATCGCCGCGTCCTTCGCGACGTTCCGCGCGCACGCTGAGGGCGACACCGACGTGATCCGCGCCTTCGTTCGCGGCCTGCGTCGCACGTGGAAGCGCGCGCTCGTGATCTCGGCCGTCACCTCGGCGGTCGTCACGGTCGCGCTCGTGGATGTGTTCGTGCTCGTCCCGACGGGCATCGGCGTCCTGCTCGTGCCGTTGCTTGTCGTCGTCACGGTCTTGACGCTCGCGACCGCCGCGGTGACGCTCGTCGCCATCACGCAGGCCGAGGACACGCGCCTGCTCGTGCTGGTCCGCGCCTCCCTCGTCCTCTCCGTCCGCCGCTGGCCGATGACCTTCGCGTCGTTCGCGATTGTCGCCGTCCAGGCCGCGGTGCTCACCGCGGCCCCGGCGATCGCCATCGGGCTCACCACCGCCGCCTGCCTCTACGTCGTCTGGGCTGGCGGACGCTACACCCTGCAGCAGGCCCCGGCACGCGCCGCGGCCTGACTGACACCAAGAACCCACTCGAAGGAACCCCCATGACTTTCGCGCCCGCATCCACGACCGTGGAGAACGCGCTGGCAGCGGCCACCGACACCGTTCGACGCAACATCGAAGCATTCGGCGCCGCCTATCCGGACGACACGACCAGCGAAGGCAAGTACCTGCTTCGCCCCGCCACTGACACCTTCGCCGAGGGGGCCAACCGCGGCTGGACCACCAGCTTCTGGCCGGGCATGATGTGGCTCGCCGGTGACGTCACGGGCGACCCGGTGTTCCACGAGGCCGCGCTTGCGCACGCCGCCGACTTCGAGCGCCGCCTCTACGGCGATGAGGATCTCGAGACGCACGACCTCGGCTTCCTCTACTCGCTCTCCGTGGTCACCGCGTGGAAGCAGACGGGCGACGAGCGCTGGCGCACCGCCGGCATCAAGGCGGGGGAGCGCCTCATGACGCGCTTCCTCGAGCCCGCCGGCATCCTGCAGGCCTGGGGTGACCTCAGCGACCCTGCCCAGCGCGGCCGCGCCATCATCGACAGCCTCATGAACATGCCGCTGCTCACGTGGGTCGGCGAGCAGACGGGTGACCCTCGGTACGCGGATGCGGTGCGCCGCCACACCGAGCAGCTGCGCACGCAGATCTTCCGCGCTGACGACTCCACCTTCCACACCTTCTACTGGGACGCGGAGACAGGAGAGCCCCTGCGCGGCGGCACCGAGCAGGGCGCGTTCGACGAGTCATGCTGGGCCCGTGGCGAGGCGTGGGGCATCTACGGTTTCGCGTTGAACTCGCAGGCCGTAGGTGACCCGAGGCAGCTCGAGGCCGCCTGGCGCTGCGCCGACTACTACCTCGCGCACCTGCCGAGCGATGGCATCCCGTATTGGGATCTCGTCTACACCGAGGGCAGCGACGCGCCGAGAGACAGCTCAGCCGCGGCGATCGCGGCGTGTGGATTCCTCGAGCTCGCCGCCGTGGAGCCGGACCCGGAACGCTCGGCGCGCGCGTTGCAGGCCGCGCACGCGCAGATCGACGCGCTCATCGCCGAGGCCACTCCGCAGCCGGCGGAGTCTTCGGACGCCCTCCTGCTGCACGGCGTCTACGACATGCCGAAGCTCATCGGCGTCGACGAGGGCACCCTCTGGGGCGACTACTACTTCCTCGAGGCGCTGACCCGCGTCTCCCTCCCGAACTGGAAGCGGTACTGGTGAGCGGCGTCGAGGGCGAAGGGGTCTGCGCATGAGGATCGTCACCTGGGACCGTGCCGGGGTCAGCGCGCCGGCGGCGCTCGTCGAGTCGGCGGAAGGCGACCGGCTGTTCGACCTGTCCGGGGTGGCCGCCTCCACGCTCGAGCTGATCTCCGACGAAGCCGCGTTGGCGGACGCGCGCCGGGCGACGGATGCGGCCGACAGGTCTCGCCTGCCGTTGCGGGACGACGAGCGCCTGCTTGCGCCCATCACGCCGCGCGTGCTGCTGTGCCTCGGCTACAACTACCGCGGACACGTCGTCGCTGGCGGAGAAGGGCAGCCGGACCCCGATCGGCCGGACGTCTTCGTGAAGACGGCCAACACGCTCATCGGACCAGACGACGCCGTGACGCTGCCCGCCCAGAGCGGCGATGTCGACTACGAGGGTGAGATCGGTCTGGTGATCGGGCGCACGGCTCATGCGGTGCCCGCCGAGGACGCGCTCGACTACGTGGCCGGCTACACGCTGTTCAACGACGTCTCCGCACGAGACTGGCAGAACCGAACAAGCCAGTGGACGCTCGGCAAGTGCTTCGATGGCTTCGGCCCGCTCGGACCGGCGATCGTGACGGCCGACGAGATCGCGGACCCCACGGACTTGCTTGTCGAAGTCGTCCGCGACGGTCGGACCACGGTGTCGCAGAGCACGTCGACGCTCATCTTCCCGTTCGCCGAGATCGTGTCCTACATCTCCCAGTCGATCACGCTCCAGCCCGGCGACGTGATCGCAACGGGAACGCCGCAGAAGCTGCCGGACGCGCTGCGCGATCACCGGGCGCTCGCCGATGGCGATGCTGTGCGAATCCGCGTGGAGGGCATCGGCGAGCTGACGACGGTCTTCCGCAGCGAAGGCTGAGCGCCCGCAGGGTAGCGCGCCGCCTGGCGCGGCGATAGCTCCAGGGCCGGATTGCCCGAGCGGACGCAGAATGGGGGCAAGAGCCGATCAGCTCGCCACCCACGACGCAGAGCCAGGTCCCATGCGCACACCCTTCTCCGCCGCTTCGACGCTCCCGGTGGAGCCGCCCCTCGTGGCCGCGTTCCCGTCATCGGTGGACCTGGTGGTCGCGGGCATCGTGGTCTGCGCTGCGGTCGTCTTCGTTGTCGGGGTCTGGGCTGTCGCTGCAGTGCAGCTCCGCGCTGCGAGCCAGCTGTCGCTCGACCTCGTGGGCCGGGTGGAACGAGCGCAGCGCATCAACCGCACCGCGGTCATCTCGACGCTCGTCGCATCCGGAGTGATGGTCGCGCTGATCGTCGTCTGGCTGCTGGTCAGCCTGCTCTGGCTCGCCTAGCGACGAGCGTCGGACTATCGCGTCGAGTCAGCGCGCACACGGCTCGCACCCAGGTGACCGCAGGTTGCGCACTGCACTGTCGGGTGCAGCCGGTCTCACCCGGTGCGATCACCGACACGCAGGACCACCGCGGCTCCCGCCGCTCAGGAAGGAACACGATGTCCAACAAGGATCTCCCCGGAAACGACGAGGGCAGCGTCGGCGCCGCCGCCGCGAGCGCTGACGGGACGACGGACGACGCCGTCGATTCAGGAGCGGGCAGCGTGGGAGCAGGAGGGGCCAGCGCTGACGGCACCGACGCTCGGGATGAGTAGGGTCGCGCTCCAGCATCCCGCGCTCTGGGCGGAGACGGGGCTGGAGCGAGCATGATGTTCGCATGCATCTCCTCCGTGCCACTCCCGTCGTCCTGCTCGTCGCGCTCGCGCTGAGTGGCTGCTCACAGGGTGGTGCGGACGCTGACGTCCCGGGTTCCGTGAGCCTCCCTCCGACCTCCGGAGTCTTCGACTACCAGCTTGGCGAGCCGTACGACATGGATGGGAGCCTCGACGTCGTCGCACGCGACTCGAGCGCCGAGGCAGAGCCCGGCGCCTACAACATCTGCTACGTCAACGGGTTCCAGACCCAGCCTGGGGAGTCCGCAGCCTGGCTCGCCGAGCGCGGCGGGCTGCTGCTCCGCGATGCGTCCGGCGAGCCGGTCGTCGACCCGGACTGGCCGGATGAGTACGTCCTCGATCCGTCGACCGACGAGCAGCGTGACGGCATCCTCGCCGTCCTCGGACCCATCATCGAAGGCTGCGCGGAAGCGGGGTTCGATGCGGTTGAGATCGACAACCTCGACACGTTCACACGGTTCGACGGCATCGACGAGACCGGCGCGCTCGAACTCGCGCGAGCCTACGTGGAGTCGGCGCACGCATCCGGCCTCGCGATCGGGCAGAAGAACGCCGCCGAGCTCGCCGATCGTGGACGAGCCGAGCTCGGCTTCGACTTCGCCGTCACCGAAGAGTGCAGTGCGTACGGCGAATGCGCCGCCTACTCGGAGGCCTATGGCGAGCACGTGCTGCAGATCGAGTACCTCGACAACCTTCCATCTGCTGGGGCGGCGGCCGTGATCTCGGCGGATGCGGTCTGCGGTGACCCGGACCGGGCAGCCCTGGCGATCATCCGCGACCGCGATCTCGTGGCGCCCGGCAGCTCGTTCTACTACCGACAGCAGTGCTGAGCGGCGGGGCTCGGTGACGTCCCGTGCGACTTCACCGACTATTTACTTAGCTTAGCTAGCCAATTTCTTCTGACACGTCCTAGGCTGTCTGCAACCCCCTCAGATGGCGTCTTTCGAGAAGCCGTCTGCCGCGACGACGTAGTCGGCTCCGGGCGCTTTTCCATGCGTGCGAGTCGATGATGCGCGCGGATTCAGCGAACCGAAATGGACCTCATGAACGACGACCTCCGCACAGAGACCGCCGCCAACACCAGCCGCCGAACGATCCTGACCACTGCCGCATGGACAGTGCCCGTCATCGCGGCCACGGCCGCGACTCCCGCACTGGCGGCATCGTTGTGCACGCCGACGAATGTCCTGCTGAGCTGGACGAACACCGGCGTGGTGTCGCAGCCAGAGCCCGGAGACAACACGCGAGTCGACTTCAGCCGCACATTCCCGTTCCAGCTCACCGGTCAGCGCCCGGCGCGGAGCACCATGAACGTTGCCGTCAGCCACGTCTACTCGGGCAATGCGCGCTCAGCGGATGTCCTCACCTCCACGGGCAGCGTGTCCGCCCGCAACGGCACGCGCACTCAGGTCAGCGGAGTCGGCAACGTGGGCGGCACGAACGCCCCTGGATACACGATCGCCCAGCGCATCGGCGCCGCAACCGCCCCGCTCGGGCGTTCGGCAGTCACCGCCGGCGACTACCAGACGGTCACGTTCACGTTCCCGGAGCCCGTCAGCAACGTTCGCTTCTCCGTGACGGACATCGACCGGACCTGGGACGAAGCGGGGGTCCGAGACTTCTGGGACGCGGTCACGATTCTCGGACTCACCCCTGCTCCGGCGACCGGCGCCGGGTTCACGGCCGTGCCTGGACTCGGGTCGACCAACATGACCGGGGCAGGAACCCTCGCCAACCCGTACCGCAGGAGCGTCAACGGCAACATCGCTGAAGCGAGCGCAGGTGGCAACCTCGATGTGACGATCACCGCGACGATCACGAGCTTCCAGATTCGCTACCGGAACTACGGCTACTCCTTCCAGGCCAGCGGGACCAGCCTGGCCCCGACGACCGACAACAACCAGACGATCTTCATCTCGCAGATGCGCGTCGACCGTGCATCCACGGTCTGCCTCTAGCTGACTCCCAGCCCCTGCCGGGGTACTGTGCAGTCCACCGATCTGAGGATCGGTGGACTGCTTCGGCGCAAGCCCGTGAGGCCGCCGTCGGGGCCCGCCTGTCTTGAGGGGAAAACGCGCGATCGCATGACGCACCAGAACTTCGAACGCATCCGGGGCGTGTGGTTGAACACCGACCAGCCAGCGCCCTTCGAACGAGCGGCGGCCCACGCCGGTGTGCACTTCTCGCAGGCTGCGGTCCCGACGCGCATCAGCATCAGCGCGCTCCGGGGGCAGGACTTCATCTCGACGTGGCTGGAGTGCTCGCCGGTGGAGGCGACGTTCCAGCGGGACCTGCCGGTGCGCCAAGCTCGGAGCGTCTTCGTCTTCGTCAACTCCGGGCAAGCGCGACTCACCGTCGGTCACTCCCGGCAGCTGCTGGAGAAGGGGGCCGTCGTAGCACTGAGGCCCGGTGCGGAAACGATCCGCTTCCAGGCTCTCGCAGAGCAGACCGACGTCTTGGTGTTCAGCATCAAGAGCATGCTCGGCCTGACGATGCGTCGGCCGCAAGAGCCGCCGATCCAGGTGCTGTCCGAGTCGTCTCTGAACTCGTTCGCGTTCGGAGCCTGCTTCGGGCTGGCGCAGGCCCCGCCGCCGAGCACGCTGCGAGCGGAACGCGAACTGCAGGATGCAGCCGACGGGGTTGCCCGCTCGCTGCTCAAGCAGTGGGTCATGCCTCGGGATGACCAGGAAGATCTGCGAGATGAGGCGTTGCGATTCATCCGCGTTCATGCCGTCGACCAGGCGCTCACGCCGCGACAGGTCGCGGCCGAGTTCGGCGTCTCCGAGCGCAAGCTGCAGAGCGTGTTCCAGCAGGCCGATGAGACGGTGGTGCGTGTCATCAGGCGGAGTCGAGCGGAACTCGCGAAGATCCTGCTCGATGACGACCCGAGTGGCGACCCAGCGGTTGCGGCCACCCGCTCAGGATTCACCTCGGCGAAGCTCATGCGAGATGCGATCGCCGAGCTCGAAGGCGGCGAGCGTCTGGCTCGACGAGTCGCCGCTGTGAACGCGTAATGGGCCGAAAGAGATCAATCTGTGCCAAGCAACCGTATGGTCTGCGTTTTTCGAGCGCTATTTCCGCACAGGCCATCTGAATTCACTGACGGACCATACGGTGCTGTTGTGCCCGAGCAAGTCGGGCAGTTCCCCAACTTCCGCTTTCCCTCGTGGACTGCAGCGCCAGCGCCGGTCCAGACCTGAATGGATATCTCTATGCCCGAGCGCTCCCAGCTCGCCCCCATGTCCGAATCCCTCAATCGCCGCGGTGTCATCAAGGGCGCCGCGTGGAGCGTGCCAGTCATGGCCGTCGCAGTGGCGACCCCGGCGGCGTCCGCTTCGGCGTGCGCTCAGACCTACGCGGGCACCGTGCGCTTCGCGGCCGTCGGCGCTGATCCCGTGAACTACGTGCGCGGTGCGGGCAGCTCCACGACAGCCGGCTCGGCAAACGTCGTGCTGCCCGCCGTCAACGGCTTCACCACCGGGGCCGTCGGCGTCACCTTCAGCAGCAGCTCCATCGTGAGCGCCGCAACGGGCGGCACCTACGCCCGCGACGCGCGCAACTTCGACGGAAACAACACCATCGCGCCGAACAAGTTCGCCATCGTGCAGACCGTCACGGGCACCAGCGTGGCCACGGAGACCCCCGTTCGCGGACAGACCGTCGACATCAGCTTCTCGCGCCCCGTCACCGGCTTGTCCTTCCGCCTCGAGGGCATCACTCGGGCCGCCACCTACAACGATGCCGTCACGCTCACCACGGTCACCGGCGCCGCGCTCGCGGCGACGGCCACTTCAGTGGGAACCCAGGTGACCGGCAACGGCACAGCCGCGAACCCGTGGCGAGCGAACGTCGAGAACGCGGCATCTGGCACGATCACGGCAGCGAACTCGCTGGTCGTCACGATTCCTGGGACGATCTCCTCGTTCCGTCTCCGCTACAACTCGTGGAACGGCACCAACACGGCCGCGCAGGCCCAGGGCGTGTTCCTCGGGAACATGACCTTCACCACGCGCTGCAGCTAGATCGCAGCTTGAGACGCCCCGTGCATGGTTCGTTCACCGTGCGCGGGGCGTCTGCGTACTCGTGCGAGGCGCCGTGCTCGTCTCGCTGCCTGACGGCTACGCGGACGGCTCAGGCATCGAGTCTGCGGGCTTCTTCAGCTCTCCGCTCATCCTCTGCGGCGCAAGCGAGCCGCTCGGGAGACTCTCGCCGTCGGCGCGGCTGGTCTCCTCTGCGACCGCGCGCCGGAACATCCTCATGTTCCTGAATCCGCTCAAAGCGGCTGCCGCCTTCAGGTCTTGAGCCGTCGGGGTGCCCGGCCCGAGGAAGTCCTCGGCGAGGGCGATACGAGCCTCCCGCAGCAGCCTCGCCGGGGTCGTGCCCGTCTCGCGGAACACGCGGTGCAGATGAGATTGGGATATGCCCAGCTGCTGGCCGAGGTCGACGACGGAGAAATCCGGGTTGTGTGCCTGCTCGTCGATGATCGTCTGTGCGCGTGCCAGGAGGCTCGCGGCAGCCCCCTGAGCGCCTGTCCTCCGCATCGACGATCGGAGCACGGCGATCACGAGGCTCTCGATGGCGGTCCGCCAGGCGGGGAATGCGGGGCTGTCGCCGTCGATGGATCCGTCGAGCGAAGCCATCGTCGCGCTGGTCAGCACCTTGCGCAGATGCGCGTTCGGTATCCGCGGCCCCGTGTAGTTGTCGTCCGGACCGAGAACGGCTTCAACCTTCGAGCGACGGATGCCGAAGAGCAGACGAGTGGATGCTTCAGACGTCTCGACGAGTATGGGGTCTGTCGTGTTGTGCACGAAGAATGGTGGGGGAGTGGCACCCTCGGTCTCGTTCTGCCCGACGAGATGCGACGTGCCACGCATGGCGAAGCTGATGAAGACCAGGTCGGTGTCTGCTCTCTGGACGATCGGCACCTTGACGGCCATCGGCGAGAACCAGATGCGTCCGATGACGACTGTCGGACTCGAGGCGAAGTCAGCGAAGATCTTCACCTCGCCCTCTGCAGAGAGGAGTGTCGCCCCGTGGGCCCGGAGCCACGCGATCGCGCGCTCGCCGCGCAGGGCGATATCGAGGTCCGAAATCACCAGCACACTCCCCTTCAGGTCGCATCAGGACGGGCTTCATTGGAACGGAATCCCTGTGCTCTGACCGCGGACGTGCCGGGGACACACGAAGCTCATCGAGTCTCACTGGTCTCCGCGTCGCGAGAAAATGCGTCGCACTTTTCGGCGGAGAATGCCATGTTCTGGCGGTTGTCGGCGGGAGTCGGTCACGGCGACGGAGACATGCTTCAACGGCCACTGTGCGCGCTCAACATGTTCGAGTTCGCAGGTGGGTGTGAATGGAAAACGCCCCGCGCATCCTGGTGGATGCGCGGGGCGGTGGAGCTGCCAACAAGGCCGGGGGTTAGGGCGTGTCTCCGCATCGTCGGGGTGTTAGGCGCGCCCATCGAGCGCGGCGTGAACGTTTCCGTACCTCAGGGGCGGCAACCTCTCGAATCGCGAGAGCTTGCGCATGCACCGGGTTAGCCACGGATCTCACGGAGTCTCGCGAGGGTTTCTAGACGCAGATCCACCACTCGATGGGTGGGGCGGGCCGCCGCTGATCAACGGCTAGTCAGCACCCGGAGCGCTAGTAGACAGGGAAATACTCTGGGGGTGGGCAGATCGCAAAGAGTCCCTCAGCATCGTCCGGAGAGAGCTCCGGGAGGAACTCCGTGATCTGCCAGGGCTCGCCTTCGAGGTACGAGTCGATGAAGGCTCCCTCAGATGGCACCTGCGGAGTCTCGTAACCCTGCTGCAGCATGCACGCGCGTGCTTCTACTGTCGCCGTATGCGTGGCTACAAGCTGCTCTTGAGATGGCTCTCGGGCGACGTCGTATCCAAGTTCTCGCTCGCAGGAAGACAGGTCAGCCTGGTATGGCTCCAACTGCCCCTCGGGCAACCCAGCATCCACCGGTGCTGCGACGACGCTGTTATCGGAGGTCGCCTCAGCATCCCAGCCCCGTTCCTTTAAACACGAGGCGACCAACGACGAGTATTCGCTCAGTGGAGGCAAATCGTTCGTCGCGATATCTTGATCTCCCTTCGGCGTACAGCTTGCGAGCGCGCCGGTGGCCAATGCCGCCAGGATGGCGGACAGTAGGGCTAATACCTTCTTCCGCCGATTTCCTGAATGAACGCCTTGCCTCATGCGCTGACTTAGCACACGGCTTGGGCGAGGCGGAATGTGCCATTGTCGATGACCCAACTGCCAGACACAGCGCCCGTAACTGTGAAGTGCGTCTTAGCACCGTCGGCCTTACTCCACACATTGTAGTAAGACCCGCCGGTTGCCACGCTCGTCCCCGAGATTGTGTGTCGGTAGGCTGACGACGCGCCGAGTGCAGTCGACTGTAGTTTCACAGCAGTGCCCGCGCTGCATCCCTTCCAGCCGCTGTGGGTCGCGGCGCTAGCCGTTGGCGCTAGTGCAATACCTGAGATCAGCAGAGCCGCGGTGAGGCCAAGCGTCCCGAGGGTTCGCGTTGTGCCGTTTTTGGCCACGTTTTCCTCCTTTTCCTGCGCTAGCACGATGATGAGCGCGCCTCGAACGTACTCGACGGTCGCGACGTCTGCAATAATTCATGGACAGAAGCCATAAAACAGTCATGAGTCTGACGACTGGCTCTTCGGCGACAGATGGAGGTCACGTGAGACGCAACGATGAAAGCCAGCGCTCTTCCCTCAGAGGAGTGTCGAACTGGGGCTCGAGCATTGCTTGGGTGGTTGCAGGATTGCTCGCGGTTGGCCTCATCCTCGTCTCGGGCCTGTACATCGCGAGACCTCCCGAGTCGATCAGCGAGGAGCCGCCCACGCTCCTCGCTGAGGCTGAGGCAGGGTCCATAGGTTCGACCCTTCGTCTCAACGCAATTGCAGAATGGACGGTTGCATCAACCGTCTCGAACGGTGCCAGCGGCGTAGTGACCTCGAACGACGTCGCGGCAGGGGACTCGGTCGCATCTGGCCAGCAGGTGTACTCAGTCAACTTGACCCCTGTCTACGCTGGCGAGGGCTCGGTTCCGTCATTTCGCGACATCTCAGAAGGCACGTCTGGAAGGGATGTCGAGCAACTTCAACAATTTCTGCTCGACGAAGGGGTGTACTTCGGGCCTGTAGACGGCACCGCGGGTCCGGGCACGAAATCTTCAATCTCTGCTTGGCAAGAAGCCAACGATCTTCCACGCACGGGGGTCATGGATCGGCGAAGCGTGCTCTACGTGCCGACTCTCCCCACTCGTCTTCGCCTTGACCAGAGCATCTTGTCCGTTGGGAGCAGCGTCATGGGAGGCGAGAAGGCAATACAGATCCTCGATGCACAGCCCAAGTTCACGATCGCCATGACTGAAACCCAGGCGTCTACAGTGTCAGACGGTACATCGGTGGAGATTGTCTCGCCATCCGGAGACGCCTGGTCGGGGCTGGTGTCGAGCCGAGACTCAGAAGCTATTTCGACGCCCGTCCTTAACATCGGTCCCAGCGACGGAAGCGAGTCTGTGTGTGGCGAGTCATGCTCCCAGATCGCCCAGGGAGTCGTTGCTTCACTCCCCGCAATCATTACAACGAAGGAGGAAGTATCGGGCGTTGTTGTTCCGAGTTCCGCCCTCATCACTGAGGTCGATGGGAGCGTGTCTGTTGAAAGCGAGACGGGTGAAAGACGTCCGGTGACAGTTGTCGACTCCGCGAATGGGCAATCCGTTGTCGAAGGAATAGACCCCGGGGACAATGTCAAGATTCCAACTGCGGTCGGGTGAGCGGTGTCGCCTTTGCTCTCCGTGCGCGACCTCGTTTTCTCTTACAACAGTGAGGCTCGTGTCCTGAACGAGGTCACATTGGAGATTGATCCGGGGGAGATCGTTGCCTTGACAGGGGTGAGTGGTCGCGGTAAATCGACGCTCCTCTACGTTCTTGGCCTGCTTCTCCGTCCCTCAGCTGGAGAGGTGTGGCTGCGTGGCACGAGCCTCGAACATGCCACAGACGCGGAGCGGTCGAATTTCAGGTCTAGACATTTCGGTTTCGTGTTCCAAGACGCTGCTCTCAACCCCTCACGATCGATTTTGGACAACGTGCTCGAGACTTGCCTTTACAGAGGTGAGAATCCTCGCGAGCAGATGGGTGCCGCAAAGGCACTCCTCGAGCAACTCGGTGTGCAACAGCGCTCGCATCACAAACCCGGCCAAGTCTCAGGAGGGCAGGCGCAGCGAATAGCGCTGTGTCGGGCGCTCCTTCATGAACCATCGATCGTTCTGGCAGATGAGCCGACGGGAAACCTGGACTCAATCACGAGTGAGGTCGTAATGCATGCATTCCGCCAACGAGCTGACGCCGGAGCAGCGGTGGTCATTGCCACGCATGACGCTGCCGTAGTTGCTCGAGCCGATCGAGCTATCCTCCTGTGAAACTTGCGATTCTGCTGCTCAGGGAGGCGGCCGCGTCCTGTGTGGCACAGAAGGCGACGTCGTTCCTGACAGTGCTCACGATCGCGGGGATGTGCGTCGCGATCGTCCTGACGTCGGGACGGGTCGTCGGCTCGCAGAGAGACGTACTTGAGTCGGTCGATTCGGTCGGCACGAGGGCCGTGGTCGTCCGCGGGGCGCAGGGATCTGGATTGGACACCGCTGCTCTCGCTCGGATCGCTCAACTCGACGGCGTCGAGTGGATCGGCGGCTTCTCCTCCCCGACTGATGCAACTGACGGGGCGCTCAATTCAGGAGCGCGGGTGTCCGTACGAACGTTATTCACGGACAGCCCCAGTGCAGCTGGCATCAAGACGCTCGGCGCAACCGAAGGTGTGCACTTATCAGGCGCCTCTGTTGAACTTCTTGGACTCGATGGTGCGACCGGATATCTTGTTGAACCTGATTCTGGACTGACGCATTCAGTAGTGGGCGTATTCGACCCCCCTCCACACTTGGAGTACCTGGACCCGGTAGCCATCGCGCCTCGCTCCCTTCCGAGTGAGTCAGTCGAGCTCGCACTGCTCGTTATCGTGGCCAGGCAGCCAACCCAGGTCGGCCAGATTACGGAGGCCCTTCAGCCTCTTCTCGGGGTTGCAGACGCTTCGAAAATCCAGATCTCGGGGAGTGAAGAGCTAGCGAATCTGCGGGCGACGCTCGAGTCGCAACTTGGAGCGTTCGGGCGCACCTCTGTCATAGGTGTGACGACGCTCGCCGTGTTCCTGGTCTTCCTGATCCAGCAGTCTTTGGTCGTCATGAGGCGGAAGGACTTTGGCCGACGGAGAGCGTTGGGAGCTCGTCGGAGCATGATCGTGCAGTTGTTGATTCTCCAGACCTCGCTCACGAGCATCGTCGGTGCTGGGTCGGGATCACTCCTTGCATGGTTCATCTTGAGCGTTTTCCGCAGCCCCCAGCCACCGCTTCTGTTCTTCTTCACTGTGGCGGTGCTCGCGACCTGCATCGGCGGGGTGGCCTCGGTGGTTCCCGCTGTCCTTGCGAGCGTCCGCGACCCGATCAGGGAACTCCGCGTCCCATGAGGCAGGCCTAGCTGTACTGCTCAGGGACGTTGATTGATGTGTGACGACGCGCTGACCCCACGTCACCGTCTGCGCCTCGCGCGTCTCGTCGTAGAGGAGGGGTGGACGGTCCACTCACCAACGAAGACCCCACGCCCGATCGTGAAGCGCATCATCGCGTTGCGATGGCGCAAGCGAATGGGCGCGGTCGAGATCGCAGGTCAGCTGAGGGTTCCGGACTCGACCGTCCACGCGGTCCTCGTCCGAGCCCGCCTGAGCCACCTCTCGCACGTCGATGTCCGCACCGGGGAGCCCGTCCGCCCCTACCGACCACGAACCAACGGCAAGATCGAACGCTTCCACCGCACCCTCGCCGAGAGTTGGGCCTACGCCCGCCACTACCCGAACGAAACCACGCGCCGCTCAGCTCTCCCGACCTGGCTCCACTCCTACAATCACCACAGGCTCCACACCGGTATCGGGAAGACCACACCCATCAGCAGATTGACCAACCTGCCTAAGCAGTACACCTAGCCAAAGCTGGATGTTGGTGTTCAGGGTGACCTAGGGCGTGTCTGACAAAGCCTTGCTCCAGGCGATGACTGCGTTCAGGACGGCGGCTGCGCGGTAGACGAGGGCGAGTTTGTCGTAGCGTGTGGCGAGGCCTCTCCATTGCTTGAGGTGGCAGAAGCGACACTCGATGACGTTGCGACCGCGGTAATCGTCCCGGTCGCAACCGACGGGGCGACCGCCGCGGGAACCGCGCCGCTTCCGGTTCCCTTGCTGGTCGGCGGGCTCCGGGATCGCCGACCGGATCCCGAGCGGACGAGCGACGCGCAACTGTTCGAGCAGCGGCAGGAACCTCGGGGAATCGCCCGCCTGGCCCGGTGTGGCCTCGATCACCAACGGCAGTCCGGGCCCGTCCACGAGCTGGTGGATCTTGGTCGAGAGTCCGCCCCCGGGAGCGGCCGATCGCGTGATCAGGCGGCTCGACGCTCAGATTCTTGTAATTCGACGAAGCCCCCTGTGAGACGGGTGACGTTCGTTGCGTGCTGGTGCGCGCGAGCGATCGTCGAGTCGACCGAGACCGACCAATCGACAAGTCCCGCGCTGTCAGCAGCCGCGGTCAGCTTCGCGAGCACGCGATCCCAGCTTCCATCCGCGGCCATACGACGATGCCAGGTCCACACCGTCTGCCACGGGCCAAACGCCTCGGGAAGATCACGCCACGCGATTCCCGTCTGATACCGGTACGCGATTGCCTCAACCATCGTCCGAGCGTCAGAGAACTTCCGCCCGGGCCGGCCAGTCGGGGCGGGCAACAAGCCGTCGATCAACGACCACTGAACATCCGAAAGCAACTGAAGCCTCGACACCCAGCAAGCCTCTCAACGAAGACACCCAACCTTTGTCAGACACGGCCTAGCGGCATCCCAGAGAGCGCCTAACTCTCGTTAGCGCGGGCGGATAAGAGAGAGGCGCTATCGTCCGGTCGGCTGGTACTCGCTCACCGTGTCGGCCGCGAGGTGCTGCTTGAGCTCGGCGATGCTGACGGTGTCGAGGAACACGACTGACTGGTCACCGACCATGCCGGTGCCGTTCGTGGGAAGCGTGAAGCTGCGGACGTTGCTGCCACGGATGTCACGCATCGAGATGCCGAGATCGATCATCGTCTGCAGCGTGAATGAATCATCGACCCCGACGTACGGCGAGAACTTCGTGATGATGTCCTGCACCTTTCCGGGATTGGTGAGGGTCTCCGTCGTCAGCATCTTGTCGAGGACGGCCTTCACCCAGGCCTGTTGGTTCCGGACGCGCTGGTAGTCGCCATCGGTGAAGGCGTAGCGCTCTCGAACGAACGCGAGCGCCTCTTCCCCGTTGAGCGTGATGGGGCCGGCCGCAAACTGATGGCCAGCCTTGTGCGACGAGGTGAAGGCGACGTCGTTGTTGATCGTGACGCCACCGAGTGCATCCGTGATTCCTGCGAAGCCATCGAAGTCGACCACGGCGACATGGTTGATTCGCTGCCCGAGCAGGCCTTCCACCGTTTGCACGACGAGTGGGACGCCTCCGTACGCAAGAGCCGCGTTGATCTTCGCCTCACCGTGGCCGGGGATCGCGAGCCAGCTGTCTCGCATGATCGACATCACCTGCACGTCACTGCGGTCAGCGGGGATGTGCACGAGCATCATCGTGTCGCTTCGGCTGCCGAGGTCCGTCATGATCGAGGGGCTGCCTGGCGCTCGAGAGTCACTGCCCAGAAGGAGAATGTTGACCGGCTCGCCGGCTGCCGTCTCGATCTGCGCTGGGCGTCCCTCTTCGTCCGGGAAGACGTCCTCGATCTTCTCGATGGCGTCCCATTTGCTCTGCACGTTCCACCAGATGATCCCGGCGCCGGCGACGGCGGCGACCAGGATTCCGACGAGCGTCCACAGCAGGATCTTCGGGGCGCGGCGCTTCTTCTTGCCTTCCGTTCGGGCACCCCGTCGGGTGCCGTCCGAGCTTCCGGCTGCGTCGTGCTCGAAGAGATCTGAGAGGGCGTCGTCGTTGCTTTGGTGGCGCGACGAAGCCTGGCCTGGGGTCTGCTCCATGCAGGCGAGTATGACACGGGGGCCGTTTCGGTCACGAGTCGGGCCTTCGTGCGTGACCGTTTTTCATGAAATCGCACGTGAATGCACACGAATTATGTTTCGGGCAGGAAAACACGCGCACGATGCGCAAAAAAGACCTGAGTGACCCTTTCGTTATGCGTGACCGTTGGGATACTCTCAGGAGGCACCCAGGATCTCTATGACGAGCCCACAGGCCCGGACAGAGCGCGGCCAGTGGACGCGGAGACCCGAAGCGCATGCCCGGTACCGACGCGGTGTGCGCACCAAGAAGTACTCATCTCTTATTGGAGCACACGTGACGCCTCCCTCTTCAGGGCCAACTACCTCGCAGATCCCGGTCGTGACGACCGAAGAAGATCGCGACGGTAGGGCACTGCCCTCGGTCGAGCCGCACTTCGCACAGACTTCGGCTGAACCAACGGCTCGCGTTCAGCGCAGCATCAAGCGCCGCGCGAACTGGCGTCAGGGCTACGCCCGCCTCCTCGTCATCAGCGACCTCGCCGTCCTCGCAGTGGTCATGCTCGGCGCTCAGCTCGTCTGGCTCGGCGGCGGAAACGCGGCCGTCCCCGCGGGAGGCAACGCGTTCATCAGCAGCGACGTCTCCTACTGGCTCGTCTCCGCCGTGATCGTCGCCGGCTGGGCGTGGATGCTCTCCCTCTTCGACACCCGCGACTACCGCATCCTCGGTTCCGGTTTCGAGGAGTACCGCGGTGTCTTCAACGCGTCGCTCATGCTCGCGGGAATCGTGTCGATCTTCGCCTATCTTTCGGCGTTCGAGCTGGCTCGTGGCTACGTCCTGATCGCCTTCCCCGTCGGCACCGTCGTCCTCATGCTCTCTCGCTGGGTCGGCCGCCAGTGGCTTGTTCGGCAGCGCAAGGGCGGCAACCTGCAGGCCCGTGTGCTGCTCGTGGGTTCGCGTTACTCGGTCCTCGACCTCAACCGCGACCTCTCGCGTCGCGAGGCGGCGGGCTACAACGTCGTCGGCGCCTGCCTCATCGACGGCAAGAGCGGCGAGCTCGACCCCAATGCTCCTGACTTCCTGCCTGGCACGGACGTGCCGATCGGCGGCAACCCCGAAGACCTGGCCGGCTCGCTCGATGCGATCGGCGCCGACACCGTCGTCATCGCGGGCAACGACGTCACATCGACGCAGTGGCTGCGCGAGGTGGGCTGGGATCTCGACCCAGACCGCCACTTCCTCATCGTCGCCCCTGGCCTCCTCGACGTCGGCGGCCCCCGTATCGTGACGCGTCCGGTCGCCGGCCTCCCGCTGCTGCACGTCGACTCCCCGAAGTTCACGCGTATGGGCCTCCTGCTCAAGCGTGCTTTCGATGTGCTTGTGTCCGGTCTCCTCATCCTGGTGCTCTCGCCGATCCTCATCGCGGCAGCCGTCGCGGTAGCGGTCACTTCCCCAGGTGGTGTGTTCTTCAAGCAGGAGCGCGTCGGCTACAGCGGAAGCCGCTTCACGATGTGGAAGTTCCGCAGCATGCGCGCCGACGCGGAAGAGGTGCTCAAGAAGCTCCAGAGCGAACGCCGCGACGCAGGCAACGACATCCTCTTCAAGATGAAGGACGACCCTCGCATCACGCGGGTCGGCAAGTTCATCCGCCGGTACTCGATCGACGAGCTCCCTCAGCTGTTCAACGTCTTCGGAGGCTCCATGTCGCTCGTCGGGCCTCGCCCGCCGCTGGACCGCGAGGTCAAGCAGTACGAGGATCACGTGCACCGTCGCTTCATGGTCAAGCCCGGCATCACCGGACTCTGGCAGGTCAGCGGCCGCTCCAACCTCACGTGGGAGGAGACGGTTCGCCTCGACCTCTACTACGTCGAGAACTGGTCCATGGCTGGCGACTTCGTCATCCTCTTCCGCACCGCACGTGCCGTCGTCGCGAGCGAGGGTGCGTACTAGGCGATCATCAGCGATGCCTGAAGCGGCGGTGGCCCACCATGCGTGGGCTGCCGCCGCTTTTCTGCAGGCGTTGCCTGGGGCGTTCCAAGCATCCCGGCTGAACAGTAGGCTGGCAGGATGAGCCAGGGGACAGACGGTCAGCTAGGGAGCAGTGAGCCACTGCTCGATGCCGTTGTCTTCCCGGTGGAGACGCTTGCCCTCGTCCGGGATGATCAGAGTGGCGACGTCACCCTGCTCTCGCTCACGGACACCGCGTGCAAACCGCTCGTGCTGAGCGGCACTGCTGCGGTCATCTGGGACGAGCTCGACGGTCGGCGCTCGCTTCGGACCGTGGTGAGAGAGCTCGCCGCCGACTACGAGCTCGAGGAACGCGTCATCGGAGAGCAGGTGCTGGCGTTCGTCGCCCAGTTGCTGGATGCCGGCCTGCTGCGCAGGCGCGACTCCGAGCGCGACGTCGAGGCGGCCAGCGCCTAAAACCCTGCGGCGGATCAGGGCTTGTCGAAGGCCCGGAGGTCTCGCCTGGCCTGCACGAGTCCGTGCAACCCGCGGCTCACCCGTCGCCACCAGGCCTTGCGGAGGCTGATCGCTCCGTTGCGCAGCTCCGGATCGATGGCCTCGAGGTCGGCGCGGGACGGGAAGAAAGCCCTGGCCGCGATGCCCGGCTTCTGCAAGAGCGGTGCTCGCTGGAGCTTGAGCATCCACCCCGTCATGGCGTGCTCTGCCTTGGAATTGAGCCGCCAGAGGCGCAGAGCTTCACTCGCTGTCGCATTCGGGACGAACGGCACATCGTGGCCGAGGTCGATGAGGAAGCGCCGCGCGGTCTGCGTGGAGTCTGTTCCCACCGCATCGTGGAGGATCTGCTCGGTGAGGGACGTGGACGTCCGAGTCGTCGAGACGTACTCCGAGTCGGTGCCCTCCATCTTCTTGAGAGCCTCGATGAGCTCGACGTACTCGGTCATCTGACGGGAGTCTTCCGAGACCTGGCCTTCTTCGCGCAGCGAGTGGAGGGCGAGCACGAGGGCGCTTCCCGCGCGGTCAGGAGTGTCGATGGGGTGCCCGGCGACGTCGACCTGGATGCGGTGCATCCAGAGTCGGTCGAAAGCCTCCTCTGGCTTGCCGAGGAAGCCCGGCCAGTAGTGGTGCACGTCGATGTCGTTCGGCCAGGACTCATGGATGAGGGTGCGTGAGTGCTGCTCGAGGAGTTTCGGGAAATCGGGCCAGGGGCGGGGCAGCCAGCCGTAGGCGCTGAGGGCTCCGATGAGGTCGTGTGCACGGCCCGGTTCGACGATGATGTCGACATCGGTCGAGTACCTGCGGGTGCGAAGCCCCAGGTCGGCCGAGATGGGGCCCTTGATGACGAGCATGCGGATGCCTTGCTCACGGGCGACGTGCTGCGTGAGGGCTGTCGACAGCGCAACTCCATCGCTCACCGAGAAGGCGATGGTCGCGGCGTCCGGAGACGCGCCGGCTGCTGTCACTGAGGTCCTTAGGTCTACGTCGCGAGCTTGGAGAACTGCAGAACTCGCCAGAGCGAGCATATCGAGGTCTGCGAGCGGATGGGCGTGCACGGACCTGTCTGGTTCGCCGTGTTTCTGAACACGCGAATCGACGAGGGGAGCACTGCCCTGTTCCGTTCCAAGTCCTGCGTGCTTGGTACAGTTACGAGTATGACGAGAACACTGCGCCTGAATCCCCTTGGCGTAGACGTCGAACTCCGCCTCGATGAGAGCATCTCGGCGGAGTTCGAGGCAGATCTGCGGGAATCGTGGGCTGATGTGTCTGGCCTCTCGGGGGAGGGAGAGCCGGACGAGACCCATCGTCTCTCGCTCTCGCCGCTCGGCGATCCCGAAGTCGGGGATGCCGTCGGTGCATCGAAGGCCGACCTGGCCTCGCAGATCTCGACGATGGTGACGCTCGACGCCATCGAGCACAACGGTGGCCGTCTGGTCATGATCCACGCGGCGGGCATCGCCCTGGACGACGGCCGTGTCATCGCCTTCGTCGGCCCATCCGGGCGCGGCAAGACGACGCTCGCGAAGACGCTCGGCCGCGAGTACGGCTACGTCACGGACGAGACGCTCGCCATCGATTTCGACGGCAACGTGCTGCCCTACCGGAAGCCGCTGTCGGTCATCGTCGACCCGAACAAGCCGAAAGCGCAGCTGTCGCCCGCCAAGCTCGGCCTGCAGCCGTTGCCGGACGCGCCGCTCAAGATCGCTGCCATCGTGCTGATGCACCGCGTCGACGAGCACGAGCTCGAGGACGGCCCGCTGATCTCGCCGGTTGCGACCGGCAGCGCCATCGGGTGGATGGTGCCGGAGCTCAGCTACTTGCCCGCTCTCCCCGACCCCCTGGTCCAGCTTGCGGAGCTCATCGACTCGACGAACGGGGTCCGCCGGGTCACGTACTCGGATGCATCGCAGGTCGCTGCTCTCGTTCCTGAGATCCTGACCTCGTACGGCGACGCGCAGCCGTGGACCGCAGGGCACAGCGAACCCGACACGACGACGCCCTCCGCCACGGTCGGTGAGGACTCCTACCGTCGGGCGGTGGGCGTGCACTGGCTGCTGTTCGCCAACGAAGCTGTCACGCTCGAGTCGCGCATCGTCCGCCAGCTTGCCGGAATCGCGCCAGGTCTCTGGGAGCTGCTCGGCGAATGGACGACACTCACGCAGCTCACGGCTGAGCTCATCGAGCAGTACGGCGAAGTGGCTGATGCACGCGACCTGGTCCAGGTTGCTCTCGAGGGACTCGTCGAGGCGAATCTCGTGGAGCGCGTGCAGGCAGCAGTCGTCGGCAACTCGGCGGTTCGGTGAGCGACGGGGAGCTCGCGAGCGCTCCGGCAAAGCGCGCCCCGCGATCCCGACTGAGGCGGGTCACCTCGCATCCGCTGTTCCATCTTGTCGCCGCGTTCGCCGTCCTCGCCCTCGTGCAGGCCTTCTTCGTGAAGGTCTACGCGATCCCGTCGGCCTCGATGGACGACACGCTCGCGGTCGGGGACCGCATCCTGGTCAACCGGCTCGCGTACCTCGGCGATGAACAGCCCGCGACGGGCGACGTCGTCGTCTTCGCAGCTTCCGACACGTGGGACGAGGCGCCCCCTGAACCGCCGAGCGATCCGCTTCGCTTCGCCGCTCGGGTCGTCGGCGAGGTGTTCGGCATAGGCCAGGGCTTCTCGCACATCCTCGTGAAACGCGTCATCGCCACGGGCGGGCAGACCATGGCGGTCGACCCTTCCACGGGCGGCATCGTCGTCGACGGCGTCGCGCTCGACGAGAGCTCTTACGTGGATCTCGACTTCGAGTTCGTGCCAGGAACGCTCGACTGCTCGACCTCGCCGGCGTCACTGCGCTGCTTCGACGAGTTCACCGTGCCTGAGGGGCAGATCGTCGTGCTCGGCGACAACCGCACGAACTCCTCCGATTCGCTCGCTGCCTGCCGCGGCGGTGGAGTGGATGCGTCCTGCTTGCGCACCGTGCGCGACGACGATGTCGTCGGCGAGGTGTTCTCGATCGTGTGGCCGCTGGGACGGTTCGGCGCCGTCTAGCGCTCCGGCGCCCTGCGCGTCGTTCTCTACTTGACGTGCTGCTGGATGGGGAAGAGGGCACCCTCGACTTCGAAGTCGGCCGCCTTCTGCCTGATGACCCAGGCCGCGTGGCGCTGCGAGTAGATCCCCATCCCGATCCCGATCGTGATGAAGGTCGGAAGCGTGATGAAGACTTCGCCGAGTCGGAACGAGCAGAGCAGGATGACGACCGTGGCCGCCTCGATGATGCGCGCCTCTGGTGTCTGCTGTCCCTTGCCGAGGAACTGGAAGCCCGCCATCGCGAGCAGCACCAGGATGGCCAGCAGGAAGGTGTATCCGCCTTCTGTGATGAGGCCCCAGTAGGAGTTGTGGAAGAACCAGACGTCTCCTGCGACCTCGGCGGTCGCCTCTCCAAGCCCGTGGCCGTACCAGGGTGCTGCGAGCGTCTTCTCGAGTGACGCCGCGTCGATTCTGTCGCGAAGCTCATCTGAGCCTTCTCGGGCCGCGTAGGCGCCGACCTGCGAGAAGCTGTTCTCCGCGTAGAAGAAGCCGGCCAAGAGGCCTCCAGCGAGGAGGATGCGGAAGAACGGGCCGAGGTAGCGCGCGAGCACCAACCAGATGAGCGCCGCAGCGAGAGCTGCCATCGAGGTTCGAGAGTCGGTCAGCACGACCGCCGCGGCGCCGATCCCTGTGACAGCGATCCTCGTCCAGATGCGCTTGTAGACGAGGAAGAGCAGCACGGTCATGATCGCGTAGGTGAACCCGGCGACGTTCTTGTCGTTGAGGAAGCCGGTCAGGAGCCCGCCGTAGGTGTTGGGGGCGATGCCGGCGTAGAAGAGGGGGATGTTGGCAAGCAGCCCGACGGAGAATCCCTTGAGTCCTGAGACGATGTCGATGCGTCCGCTCGCGATGAAACCGGCAAGGAAGAGCAGAATCAGGATTCGACCGAGTCGAGTGACATCCGCCTGAGTGGGGCCGGTCGCGATCGCGACGATGGTCAGGAAGGTCACGAGGATGACCGCGATGGCGGAGAACCAGGTTGTGCCGCTCAGCTGCCGCGTGGGCCTGCGGAACGCGGCGATGGCGACGAGGAGCAGGCCAGCCAGGTCGTTCACCGGGAGCCCGATGCCCGGTGTGGCAATGCGGACGACGAAGAACATCATCAGTGCCGCATCGACGATGCGGGTGTTGCCAACTGCAAAGAAGGAATCGCGGACGAAGTCCGGAGTTTTGCTGCTGGCCCCTGCCAACGGAGAATTCTCTGTCACGTTCCGATGCTACGGTGTTGTGCTGGCGCTGGCCAACAGCGTCGTCGTGAACCGGCTCCGGGGGGAAGTCGGCTTGCTGATCGAGAACATTCGACCGTTCCGCTCTATTCACCTACATAGAATGCCTCTGAAGCCCTCGCGGCTTCTGGCATGAGCGGTCTGAATGCGCAGTACGACCTCCCTTGAGTAGCCAATGAATGAGACCCAAGGAGGTCGGATGCGCCAGAGCAAGTCAGCGCGTCCGCGAGTGGCCATCGCGCACGACTACATCACTCAACGAGGTGGTGCAGAGCGGGTGGTCCTCTCGCTGAATCGAGCATTCCCCGAGGCTCAGGTCTTCACCACGCTCTATGACCCGGAGACGACGTTTCCCGAGTTCCGCGATATCGACATCGTCCCGTCTCCGCTGAACCGCATCGGGCCTCTTCGCCGCGACCACAGAAAAGCCCTGCCTTTTCTGGCAGCTGCAAGCTCGGGCATCCACATCGACGCGGATGTCGTGATCGCCTCGACCACCGGCTGGGCTCATGGCTTCCGCACCACAGGCCAGACCATCGCGTACTGCCATTCGCCGGCGCGATACCTGTACCTCAGCGACCAGTATCTTGGCGACGCGGGCGCGTTCTCGCCGGCGAGGCTCGGGCTCCGAGCTCTGACGCCGTACCTGACGCGCTGGGACCAGAAAGCCGCCGCGAGCGTCGACACGTACCTGACGAACTCGTCCATCGTGCAGCAGCGCGTCCAGGATGTGTACGGACGTTCGTCCGAGCTGCTGTTCCCGCCGCACAGCGTCGACGTGAGCGGCCCCCGGACTCCCATGCCGGAACTCGCGGAGTTCGTCGGTGATGGCGGACACCTCCTGCTGGTCTCTCGCCTCCTGCCGTACAAGAACGTGGATGCCGCCATTCAGGCGGTCGCGGGAATGTCGAACGAGCGCCTCGTCATCGTGGGGGACGGACCACAGCGAGCCGAGCTGGTCGCCCAGCTGCCGAGCAACGCGAGACTCGTCTCCGGCGTCAGCGACGAACACCTGAGATGGCTCTACGCCCGAAGCCGAGCACTCCTCGCGCCGTCACACGAGGACTTCGGCTTGACCGTGGTTGAGGCCGCCGCCTGGGGGAAGCCGAGCATCGCTCTGAAGGCCGGAGGGTACCTCGACACCGTTCGCGAGGGGGCCACCGGGAGGTTCTTCCACGAGCCGACTCCGGCTGCAATCTCAGACGCCATCGTCGCGTCCCGTTTCCAGGTTTGGGACGTCGCGGCGATCAAGGCCCACGCGCACAGATTCTCGGAACAAGCATTTGCGCGACGAATGCACGAACTGGTCGATGCCGCTTTGGAGCGCCGTGAGCTGCGCTAGCGTGAACGTGCAGAATCGCGGTGCTCACGCAGTGCCAGGAAACGACAAGCGGATGGTGCTAGGTGCATCCAGTTGTTACTGTGAGTTGTCCTCGTGCACGGGGGTTGTTTTCGTGCGCGGAATGTTGTGTCAAAGAGAGGCGTACGCGCTGTGACGGTACTCGATTTCTTGCGTCTCACCGGCAAGAGCTGGAAGATCCTCGCTATCGGGGTTGTAGTGGGACTGCTGGCGGCCTTCGGGTACACCCAGGTCCAGCCGCGAGTGTACGAGGCGGATTCCGCAGGATTCGTCGTTGCAGGGGCGACGCCGGAGCTCGGGTACATCAACGGCTCAGAGCAGGCGATCGCCAAGGCGAACTCCTACATTCCGCTCATCACGAGCCAGCCCGTCTACTCGAAGATCGCGGAGAACCCCAACTCGGGACTCGCTGAGGGAGAGACCTTGAACGGTCGCCTGTCTGCGACCGTGGCGCCGAACAGCAACCTGATCCAGGTCAAGGCCAGCGCGAGCTCGCCCTCGTCGGCGGTCGCCCTCGCGAATGGCGCACTGCAGGCGATGGCAGACGTCATCACCGAGATCGAGACGCAGGTCGGTGGCGGGACATCCGGCATCACGGTCGTTCCTCTGCAGAACGCCGTCGAGCCGACAGCGCCCGTCAGCCCGAATCTCCGGAACAACCTCATCATCGGCGGAGCGATCGGGCTGGTACTCGCCTACGCCTTCGCCCTCCTCCGCCGCTCGCTCGACGTCAAGGTCCGCGACTCCAAGGACCTCGCGACCGCCTCCGGTGCCGGCACGCTCGGACGCATCCCGAAGTCACCGCAGCTGATGGGCAAGAACCGTGGCACGAACGATGCGGATGCCATCGCCGCCGAGTCCTTCCGCCGTCTGCGCACCAACCTGCGCTTCGCCAGTGTCGACGAAGAGATCCGGTCCATCGTCGTGACGAGCGCCAACGCGGGAGAGGGAAAGTCGACGGTCGCGACTTCGCTCGCTCAGGTCCTTGCGCAGTCGAATACACCAACGATCCTCATCGACGCCGACCTCCGCCGACCGACGGTCGCGACCGTGCTCGGCATCGACGGCAAGATCGGCCTGAGCGAGGTGCTCAGCGGGCAGGTGTCGCTCGAGGACGCGCTCGTCGGTTCCAAGATCCCCGGCCTGTACGTGCTGCCCTCGGGCCGCATCCCCCCGAACCCGTCCGAGATGCTCGGTTCCGAGGCCATGAAGTCGATCGTCGGCCTGCTCTCCAAGGACTACGTCGTCGTCATCGATGCGCCGCCGCTGCTGCCCGTCACAGACGCTGCAGTGCTGTCCACGCGCGTCGACGGGGTCGTCCTCGTCGCCTCAGCCGGACGAACGCGACGGGAAGATGTGGCCGCGGCGCGCGACATGCTCAAGCAGGTGCACAGCCGCATGCTCGGAACCGTGCTCAACATGGTGCCGCCTCGCGACACCGCCGACGGGTACGAGTACCGCCGCAACCGCAGCTACTACGTGACGGCAGACAAGAAGGGCATGCCCAAGTTCAAGGCCGTCAAGGGACACACCGACCCCTCAGAGCACTTCGGCGCCCAGCCGGATGTGGCCGCCGCACCTCAGCGCGAGTCCTTGTCCCCGGCACGCGCTCCGCAAAGCGCGCCGTCCCAGGCCGCGTCGGCTCCCGCCCAGCCGCAGGCAGCTCCGACGGCTGTCGCCCAGCCGCAGGCAGCTCCGACGGCTGTCGCCGAAGCGCAGCCGACTGCTTCGTCTCACGAGCAGCCGCAGAGCCGTCGATCGCGCAGAGGCGCTTAGTGCCGAGTCTGCTCTTCGTCTGCCACGCCAACATCGCGCGCTCGGCTGCCGCAGAATTCCTCGCTCGCGCCCGGCTCGGGCCCGCGAGCGACTGGACGGTGTCGAGCGCAGGTGTGAGAGCGCTGGTCGGCGAGGACATCGACCCCACGATCGCGGACGCCGTCCGCGCTCGTGGGGTCGAGCCGACGGCCCACATCGCGCGTCAGGTCGACGTCGCGATGCTGAAGCAGGCCGACCTCGTGCTCGCGTTCGAGGGAGCACATCGCTCGTGGATGCTCAGCGAGTCGCCCAAGGCGGTTCGCAACACCTTCACCATCCGAAGTGCCGCTCAGCTGCTGCAGACCATTCCACGAAGGGCGGCTCCGTTGCCCTTCCTCGCACACACCAAGACGCCGCCCGGCGGTGACATCGACTTCGCCGATCCCTACGGTCGGGGCCCCGAGGTTGCACGACAGGCGGTCTCGGAGATCGATGATCTCCTTGCCATCATCCTCCCTGGCATCGACGCGATTGCGCGTACACCCCGTCTTCAGACGGCCTGACTCAGAGGGATTGAACGTGGACATGTCACATCGGCGCTGCGCTCGTGCGACGACCCGATGCGCAGAAGCAGGCGCATGCTGAAGCGGCTGCTCATCGTGAGTCCCGACTTCCACGGATACTGGAAGGCGGTCGCCGCGGCCTTCGAGGAAATCGGCTACTCCGTGAGCGTGCACCGCTACGACAGCCACAGCAGCCTCGCGCAGCGCATGCAGAACAAGCTGCTCCACGAACTGCCCGAGTCCCTGCGCTTGCAGGCAGCCGAGGAGAAGGCGACTCTTCGAGCGGTCGAGCAGCTGCGGTCCGGCCCGTTCGATGCTGTGCTCGTCATCAAGGGCGATCAGCTCGGCGAGGCCTGGTGGGAAGCGCTCAGCTCGACGGCGGTGCCATCCGTCACCTGGTTGTACGACGAGATCCGAAGGACCAGGTACACGCCCGAGTTCCTCGCCTCGACGGGGCCAGTCGCGAGCTACAGCCACGACGACGTCCAGCTCCTCAGACGAGGCGGTGCAGACGCCGTCTTCGTTCCGCTGGGGTTCGACTCGAACCTGCAGTTCTCGCCTGTTCCGTTGCAAGCGGTGACCCTTGTCGGTGCCCGCTACCCGAACCGCGAGGAACTCGTCCGCGGCGTGCAAGCTGCGGGCATCCCGGTTCGCGCCTATGGACGCGACTGGTCGCGGAAGCTGACGGATGTCGTCAGAACACGGCGGTTCAGAGGAGCCGGGGTGCCAGCGAGCGGCGACCTCTCTCGGGGTTCGGCGTACGGCGTGATGGCCGGGAGCCTCGCCACCTTGAACGTGCACGCGAACCAGGACGGCTTCACGATGCGCACGTTCGAGGCGGCGGGCGTCGGCGGACTCGAGCTCGTCGATCGATCTGCCGTGAGCGAGTTCTACGAGGTCGGCAAGGAGGTGCTGGTCTTCGAGAGCGTCGAGGAGATCATCGACCTGGCGCGTCGTGCGCAACGGGAGCCAGCCTGGGCTGTGGGCATCCGTGAGGCCGGAAGGACGCGAACGCTGGCTGAGCACACGCTCGTGCACCGCGCACGATCCTTGGAGGCGCTGTGGGCCTGAACATCCCGGAGGACCTGGCGGCGTGGCGTCGCTGGCAGAACTCCAGGTCTCTCAAACGCCAGGTCATGTCCTGGGCCAGACGTCCCGCCCAGACCGAGTTCACGCTCATGGTCAACGGTCCGCGACCGCGTCTCCTTGTGCTGATCGACGTGCCCACACCCAGCGCGGTTGCGGCGTACGCGGAGCCTCTGCGCTTTCTCGAGGGTGAGCAGGTCGCGGTGCTGGCGCCGAGGGACCTCAGCGGAATGCTCCCTGGTACCTGGCAGGCTCGTCGGCTCGAGGGCAGTGAACTCCCGACGGAGCTCCGGACCGTCCGAGCTGTCCTCGGAGCGGGGCACTTCCTCCCAGCAGGCGCGATCGGCTATGAGTGGAGCCAGCAGATCGGTGCGCGCTTCATCGTGGCGCAGCACGGGCTGACGACACCATTCGCACCCCCTCTGGCCAAGAACAGCCACCTCCTCGCGTTCTCCTCGGACGACGCAGACTTCTGGAAGTCGGGGCGAGGCGACATCACGCACGAAGTCGTGGGAGCGCAACTCCTCTGGCACGCGGCTCGACGCCGAAACGCGGATCCTGCAACGAGCAACCAGAGCGACACGACGCCGGTATTCCTCGGGCAGCTGCACGGTGCCGAACTGTCCAGGTGGAAGTCGGCGAAGACAGCCACGGACTTCTGCGCGACGACCGGCGCCGAGTATCGGCCGCACCCAGCTGAGACGGATCGTCTCTCGCGCATGCAGCATCGGGCCTGGCAGCGCCGCGGAGTGCGATTCGAGAGCTCAGGTCTCTCACTCTCGAGCCTGAACAGGCCAGTGGTCTCCGTGTTCTCCACCGGGGTGCTCGAGGCGGCCGCGGCAGGGCAGGCCGCCTGGGTGACCTGCGTCGATCCACCTGCGTGGGTCCGCGAGTTCTGGACACGCTATGGTCTTTCGCAGTGGGGCAGCGAGCCAACTCCTGCCCCGCCAGTTCCCCCAACAGAGCCAGCACAGTTGATAGCCGCCAGCATTGCGCGGATTCTGGAAGGAACACCATGACGATCTTGTGTGTCATCCCCGTTCGGGGAGGCTCCAAGGGCATCCCGGGCAAGAACCAACGTCTTGTTGGCGGCAAGCCGCTGGTTGTCTGGACCATAGAGCAGGCGCTCGCCGCGCAACCGGCGATGGACGTGCTCGTCTCGACCGACGATGAGCAGCTCGCTGAGATCGCGCGTGCGGCAGGAGCCGAGGTGCCCTGGCTCCGCCCAGCGCACCTCGCTGAAGACACCACCGCGACAGAGCCCGTCATCGAACACGCCATCGCGGCGTACACCGCGGACGGACGTAGGCCAGAGGCGGTCATGCTGCTGCAGGCCACGTCACCCGTTCGCCTGCCAGGCACGCTCGACAGGGCGATCGCCCAGTTCATCGACTCAGGTGTCGACTCGATGGTCGGGGCCGTTCCGCAGACGCCGTTCCTCTGGCAGTACGGAGCGACCGAATCGGCCCAGCCGAAGGCCCACTTCGCAGTCGGAGCGAGGCCACGCCGCCAGGAGCTCGATCGCACGCAGATGTTCTATCGCGAGACGGGTTCCCTCTACATCACCAAGACCGAGACCTACGAGCGGGAACACAACCGGCTCGGCGGAAAGATCGGCATCTTCGAGATGGATGAACGAGAAGGCGTCGACATCGACACAGAGCTCGACCTCTCCATCGCCGACCACCAGCTCTCCCAGCTCCAACGTGACTCGGCCGCCGCCCAGTCGCCGGAAATCGCAGTACCGACAGACAAGGACTCCGCTCAGTGATCTTCGAGCGCAACCTCACCCCGTACATCGTCTTCGCGGAGGACCCGATCGTCGTCGGCCTCCAGAAGATCAGCGCAAACCAGCAGCGGATTGTCTTCTGCGTTGACGAGCACGGCCGCCTGCGCGGTTCGCTCTCCGACGGCGACTTTCGGCGTTGGATCGTCGCGAACCCGACCGCGTCACTCGATGTGACGTGCGTCGAGGTCGCGAACACGAACACTCGCACCGCGCCTGCCAGCTCAACGCCGGCCGATCTTGCGCCTCTCCTGGGGCACGGTGGCATCACCCACCTGCCGCTCGTAGATGAGACCGGGCATCTGATCGCCGTCGCGATCGACCGCAATGACGTGCTGCGCATCGGTCGCCACGAGATCGGCGCGGGCCAGCCAGCGTTCGTCATCGCCGAGATCGGCAACAACCACAACGGCGACGTCGACCTCGCGAAGCGCCTCGTCGACCTCGCCGCCGACGCTGGGGCAGACGCGGTCAAGTTCCAGCTTCGGGACATGGACGCGCTGTACCGGCAGAGCGGTGCGTCGACTGCCGGCGAAGACCTCGGCGCGCAGTACACGCTCGACCTCCTCTCGCGCGTCTCGCTTCCGGCAGAGAAGCTCTTCACGGTCTTCGACCACGCTCGCGATCGAGGCGTCGATCTCATGTGCACCCCGTGGGACGGCCCGAGCGTCCAAGCGCTCGTCGACTACGGCATCGAGGGGCTCAAGATCGCCTCCGCCGACCTCACCAACCACGAGCTTCTGCGCGACGCCGGCTCTCGCGGTCTGCCACTCATCCTCTCGACTGGGATGTCCCGCGAGTCGGAGATCCTCGAGACGGTTGGACTCATGCGGTCCCTCGGCTCGAGCTTCGCGCTGCTCCACTGCCAGTCCACCTACCCGGCACCGTTCAAGGACATCAACCTCGCCTACCTCGACCGCCTCGCAGAGATCGGCGACAGCATCGTCGGCTACTCAGGGCATGAGCGTGGCTGGCATGTGCCGGTGGCGGCGGTGGCCAGGGGCGCACGCATCATCGAGAAGCACTTCACCGTCGATCGTGGCATGGAGGGCAACGACCACACGGTGTCGCTGCTTCCGGATGAGTTCGCCCAGATGGTGGAGCAGATCCGCGACATCGAGCTGTCGCTTGGCGATGCGGCACCGCGCGAGGTGTCCACCGGCGAGCTCATGAACCGCACGACACTCGCGAAGTCGCTGGTCGCCGCTCGCGAGCTTCGCGAGGGTGAGGTGCTGAGCGCCGAGGACATCGCCATCAAGAGCCCGGGACGGGGCCTGCAGCCGAACCGCCTCGACGAGCTGGTCGGCCGAAAGGTCAACCACGCCATGGCTGAGGGGGAGTTCTTCTTCGAGAGCGACCTCACCGACACGGCGTCGGTCGGCCGCGAGTTCGAGTTCCGTCGCCCGTGGGGGCTTCCGGTCCGGTATCACGACTACAAGAAGCTGATCGAGAACTCCACCCCCGACTTCCTCGAGTTCCACTTCTCCTACAAGGATCTCGAAGTCGACATCGACAGCTTCTTCTCGGAGCCGCTGGACATGGACTTCACGACGCACCTGCCTGATCTGTTCTCGGGCGACTTCCTCGTCGACCTCGCATCGACCGACGACGAACATTGGGAGCGGTCGATTCGCGAGGTGCAGCGCACCATCGATACGACGCGGAGCTTGAAGAAGTGGTTCACGCGATCGACTGAGCCGATCATGGTCGTGACGATGGGCGGCTTCACGAAGGACAAGCACGTTCCCGCCGAGGCGCGGACGGCCATGTACGCGCGCATCGCAGACGCCGTCAAGCGCCTGGACACCGAGGGTGTGCGGATCGCCGCTCAGACGCTGCCGCCGTTCCCATGGCTCATGGGCGGGCAGCAGTTCCACAACCTCTTCCTCGATCCGCATGACACGGCCGAGTTTTCGGCCACGACGGGCACGAAGCTCTGCTTCGACGTGTCTCATTCCAAGCTCGCGGCCAACTTCCTGGGCATGCAGTTCTCCGACTACACGGAGCTCATCGCGCCGCACAGCATCCACCTGCACCTCGTGGACGCGACGGGAGTCGATGGCGAGGGCGTGCAGGTCGGAGACGGCGAGGTCGACTGGCCGCTCCTGGCCGGGCAGCTCGACGAGTTCGCGCCGGGTGCGCCGTTCATTCCTGAGATCTGGCAGGGTCACATCGACAACGGCCAGGGCTTCTGGACGGCGCTCGATCGGCTCGAGAAGTGGCTCTAGAAGAGCGGTCGCCGCGCGGCGACGGCAGCCAGTCGTCGCCGCTCGCTCTCTGGGTGATCCCGGTCGCTGATCTCGGGGGAGTCGCTCGCCACGTCCTGGACGTGGTGAAGCAGGGCCTCCCTGGGTTCGATCTCGTCGTGCTGTGCCCGGAAGGGCCGCTTGTCGGCCGTCTGCGCGCGCTCGGCGCGCGCGTTGCCGTGGGCAAGCTCGGCCCTGACGCGGGGCTGAGCCGTTCGGTGCGCACCCTGCGTGCTGCAGTCGCCCGCTTCGAGCCGGCCGTCGTGCATTCGCACCTGGCGTATGCGGATGTCGTCGTCGCGGTGACGCCCTTGCCGTCCGGAACGGTGCGGATCACGAGTGAGCACGGCATCGCGGGTGACGACAGCGTGTATCACGGGTCGTCATGGAAGTCGCAGCTCATGGCACGCGTGCACGGGGTCCGTCTTCGTCGCTTCGATGGCGTCATCGCCGTCTCAGAGGCGACAAGGGAGGCGATGCTCGCCAAGTGGAAGCCGAAGCAAGAGGTGCACGTCGTGCACAACGGCGTCGACCAGCTTCCCTCGACTCGGGCACGGGCTTCCGATTCGCTGCGCGTGCTCGCGCTCGCCCGCCTTTCGCCCGAGAAGCGCATCCCGCAGCTCATCGACGCGTTCGCTCGAGTGCATGCGCAGCGAGCGGATGCTCGGCTGACGATTGCCGGGGTCGGCGAGCTGGAAGCCGAATTGAAGGCTCGAGTGCGCGACCTGGGCCTCGCGGAGGCAGTCGACTTCCCAGGCTTCGTGGATCCCGACGCTGCGATGGCAGAGGCGGATGTGCTCGCGCAGCTGTCGGTGTGGGAGAACTGCTCATACTCGCTGCTTGACGCCGCCAATCGTGGAATGCGCGTTGTTGCTTCTCGAGTCGGTGGGAACCCGGAGATCGTCACGGAAGCTGGGCTCGTGGACGCTGACGATACCGAGCAGGTCGCTCGCGTGCTCCTCGACGCCGACGCTGTCACAACGCTCGATGCGTGGCCGTCCGTCGCCGACATGACGTCAGCGATCACCGCCGTCTACGCGGAGGCAGGTGCTGCTTCCGTCGGGGGCGCCACCCTGCCGCGACACGTCACGATCGCCACGAACAACGGTGACATCGGCGGGGGAGAGGTGATGCTGCTCAACATCGCCTCGGTCCTCGGGGAGCTCGGCATCGACGTGACGGTCGTCGGGCCGTCAGAACCCGGTCAGCTTGTCGCAGCCGCGCGTGAGGCTGGCCATCGTGTGGTCGAGCTCGAGGCGACTGGGCGCCGAGCTTGGATGATCGCGCTTCGCCGATGGGACGCGGCACACCGCCGGGGAATCCTGTGGTGCAATGGGCTCGTGCCCGCGGCCGCGACAGCCGGGCGTCCAGGCCGCATCGTGCACCTTCACCAGCGTCCCCTTGGCGCGCAGCGAGTTCTCGAGCGCCTCGCACGGTTCCGAGCGCTCACCACCTTGGTGCCGTCCGCGTCGATGGCCGATGCCGTCGGAAACGCGGAGGTTCTGCCCAACTGGAGCCAGAGGTCTGGGACGCGCACGAAGGTGAGCGCAGGTCGCCCCATCGTGCTCGGGTTCCTGGGGCGCCCATCCCTGGACAAGGGGGTGGATGTGCTTGCTGCGGCGCTCCGGGAGCTCGAGGCGCGAGAGTCCGGCAAGTACCGCCTGCTGCTGGCTGGAGAGCCACGATTCGTTTCTGCGGAGGCCCAGCGGGCCGTGGAGCACGCGCTGAAGCCAGTCGAGCACCTCATCGACCGTCCGGGCTGGATCGCGCCGGCTGACTTCTTCGACCGCGTCGACCTGCTCCTGGTTCCCTCGGTGTGGCCGGAGCCGTTCGGGTTGGTAGCTACGGAAGCGATGGCGGCCGGAGTGCCCCTGCTCGTCAGCGATGCCGGGGCCTTGCCCGAGATCATTCCTCCGGCGAGCGGCGATGTGTTCGCTGCCGGCGACGCACTGGCGCTCGCCGCTGCTATCGAGCAGAAAGTTGCGCGCGGACTCGACGGCAACGTGGAAGCAAATGCGCAGCGTTGGCTGGAACGCTACTCGCCGAGTGCAGGCGCGGCGTCGGTCGCAGCCGTGCTGCGGCGGATAGCTCCGGACGCGCGATCTTGAACGAACGAGGTGCTCGATGAAGTTTGTCTACCTGAACGACAGCCCTCTGAGGGTGAGCCCGGCGGGCACGCTTGGGATCTTCGCAAAGTCGATGACTGGTCTGGCCGAGTACGCCAAGCGTTGGCCCGGCTCTGTCATCGTGTCGTCGCTCGAGCCTCCGCTGCCAGCAGACACGGCTGATCCCTCATTCAAATGGGCGGATGACCCCCTCGCTGAGCAGTTGCATTTCATGGCTCAGCTCGATGCCACGGCAATCTCGGGACTCGGGGCGGACCTGGTGATGCACTCGGTCCTCGGTCCGCTCAGCGAGAGTCTGCTCGGGCAGGGGTTCCGAGTCATCTTCACCGATGACTGGTCGCCCGAGGTTCGTCTTGAGGTCGGGCTGGTGACCAATCGTGGGCTCGCGGATCGTGCACGGATTCGTCTCGGCGCTGTGAAGAGAACCCGTCGCCTGGACCGACTTGCCGCGCGGGCGGACGGGTTTCAGTGCAATGGCCACTCGGCTGCTGAGCACTATCGGACCGTGAACGCCTCGACGCACCTCTTCTTCGATCACCGTATGCGCGCGGCAGATGTGCGCGTGGCGGGGCAGCGCGTCTTCTGGGACGGCAGACAGCCACTCCGTATCGCCTACTCGGGACGACTCACGGAGATGAAAGGCGTTCACCTCATTGCGCCGTTCGTGGCTCAACTCGATAGGGCTGGTGTCGACTACGAGTTCACGATCATCGGGGCGGGCAACCTGGAACAAGAGCTCCGTCGCAGTGCTCCTCCGAACGTGCGGTTCTCAGGCTTCATGGACTTCGAGACTGAGTGGAAGACGCTCGTGCGCACGGATGTCGACCTCATGTTCTTGCCGCACGTGCAGGGGGACTCGGCAAGCACGTACTTCGAATCGATGGGCTCGGGTGTCCCGGTCCTGGGATTCGAGAACCGCACTCTTTCGCCTCTGCTCGCTGCTGGAGGTGGAGGGTGGGCGGTCAAGAACGGAGACGTTGCAGCCGCGGCCGACATCGTCAAGCAGCTCGTCGGCGACCCGTCCCGTCTCGAAGCGCAGGCGCGACGAGGTCTCTCCTTCATGGAGGAGATTCCGTTCGAGTCGGTGTTTGATGGGCGAGTTCAGCACTTCCTGGACGTCGCCAGTCGCTGACTCGGCCCAGGTCGCGATGAGCGACACCCGCTCATCGTCTGACGAGGCTGCGGATTCGATCCAGGGAGGCGTAGGAGAATCCCAGTTTGGCTATCCGGACATAGGCCTTCCCCACGCGTGGATTCTGTGCGCCCTGCACGTAGCTTGCCAAGTACTCCACGACGCGAGGAGTCGCGCCTTCGATGCGCCAAAGCCGCAGAGCCAGGCTCCAGAGCCGAGGAAGCATGTCGGCGTCTATTTCCGGCCTGATGCCGAGCTGCTTCGCGAGGATCTGGAGGTAGGCCACGACGAACTTCGGATTGTCGGTCTGAAACTGCTGATGCCCGAGCGAGGAACCGAGCTCCCGGAAAGCGACAAGCGGCTCGTCGACGCACAGGAAGTCGTGGTCGACGGCGAGGCGCAGCCAGAGGTCGTGGTCCTCGAAGAACAGCTCCGGGTCGTACCCGCCGACGTCTCGGACCGCCTGCGTCCGCAGCATCACTGATGGGGCTGGCAGCCAGTTGTAGGCGCTCATCTCCGTGTAGACGTTGCCCGTACGGTGCGTTGGCCACTCGTAGGCGGTCTTGAAGTCCTCGGGGAGTTCACGGTCCGTCTCATCGACTCGAATCGCATTCGAGTAGACCAGGGCTGCCGTGGAAGGGGCCGCGCTGATGGCTTCGAACTGCCGTTCGATGCGTGCGGGGCGCATCCAGTCATCCGCCGAGATGTAGGCGTAGTACTCCGTGTTGATTTCGGCGAGGGCGGCGTTGAGGCTCGTGCACAGGCCTCGGTTGACTTCGTTCCGTGTTATCTCGACCTGGAGGGGGCTGTGAACGAGGTAACTCTCGGCGACGTCGGCCGTGCCTCCTGCCGGATCGTCGTCGACGAGGAGGATCCGCTTGGGGAGCATGGTCTGCTTCTCGACCGTTTCGAGCAGTTTCGTCACGTAGCGCTCGTGCCGGTAGCCCACGATGACGAGTGTCAGCTGCTCAGCGATCATCGGACAGCGCCCCGATGGAGGGTGGCTACCGCTGCGGCGGTCTCGGCCAGTGCGTCTGGCCATGAATCCGTGGTCTTCGGAGCTGCATTGGTTTCGGACGGGCCGGCCGTCGCGCATCGGATGATCGCTCCCGACATCGCAGACACGGTCGGTTCGACGAGCGTGATCATCTCGGAGTAGCGGTCGAGGTCGGTTTTCGTCTCCCAGGAGGTCGTGATGACGGGGGTTCCGAGGCGGGAGAATTCGAGTGTCGGGTAGTTCGGGTGGGGAGCCAGCATCGAGGAGACGGCGAGGTCGGCGGTCAGCGTGAACTGCTGGTAGTCCTCGAACGACATCTTCCCCAGCCGCTGCAACTCGAGTCCGCTTGTGAGGCGCAGGGGAGGTATCGTGTGGGTCCCACCGAGCCAGACATCCCAGTTGTCACGGAGTTCGGCGCTTTCCTCGAATGCCTTGTCGATGGCGAGCAGGCCGGTGTAGAAAAGGTTCCGGTCGGTCTCCGGCCTGGCATAGAAGAAGAGGCGCTTCTTCCCCGGTCGCTCGGCGACCATCGACTCCCGCTGGGGAACTCGGACTGCTGGCTCGAAGACGAGCGCTTCGGCTGCGACGCGACGGTGGGTCGTCGTCTGGAAGTAGTCGTGCAGGATCGAGCTGTTGAGTACCGGCACGAACTTCGATGACTCGTAGGTCGAGGAGGACCAGAGCTGCTGGTCTCCGTTGTTGTAGAAGATCGGCTCGTAGTCCTGAATGAGGTACACATACGAGCGCTCGTGTGCCAGGCGATCCACTGCGAATGCGTCCCACCAGGCGCTGACCACCAGCAGATCATCGGGGTGCAGCGGGATCGATGCGCCGGCCGCCCGACGGTGAGCCGCGTTCACGAAGTGGATGCGCGAGGGGTCGACGTCGATGCCCTGGTTCTTGAGGAAGCCAGCGACGTCCGGGTCACCCTCGAATGAGGTGGTGTGCACGAGGCGCAGGTCGTAGTCGAGTTGGTTGGCGACGGTCGCGCTGAAGTTGAGCAGGGTCGCGATGCCACCGAAGAAGCCGCTGCTGTTGAAGAAGCCGAACACCGTGACCGATGGGCGCTGACCGGGTTCAGGTGGTGCCGCGTGCAGGGGGCGGAAGGCAGCGAACCGAGTCGCCAGCAACTCGTCCGGTGTCACAGAGGCACGGGCACCTGCGTCTATGCGCTTGGTGAGACGGGCCTCGACGCCGGCGAGCGCGTCGTGCGCCTTTCCGAGCGCACCCTTTGCGAGGTGCGTAGCCTTTCTGGTCCCCATGAGGGCCACTGTGCGTGGCGTCTTGGGGCTCATGCTTGCTCCTCCTGGGTACGGGACGACGGTTGAGCGGTTCGTCTTGCCTGCTGTCTGGCTGTCCGGAGGAGTCCGAGTTCGTAGCGCAGAGTCGCGCGCGCGTTGAGGTCGCGTCCGGTCAGCTGCCGGGGAGCGTTCACCGCGAAGTTGAGGAGGCTCGCCAGGGCAAGGGACGTGGTGAAGGCGACCGAACCGCCCCACTTGTTCACGTAGCGCTGCCGAGCGGTCAGAAGCCACTGCCGCCGCAGAGACGTGTCCGACGAGCCTCCGCCGACGTGGGTGACCTTGACGGTGTTTGCGACGTAGGAGGGAACTCCACGTGCGAGGAGACGCTTCTGCAGATCGACTTCCTCGGAAGTCATGAAGTACTGCTCGTCGAAGCCCCCGATGCTCCTGAAATTCTCGACGGGAATGAGCATTGCGGCACCGATGACCCAGTCGACTCGGTCGCTGCCCTGTGGCGTGAGGTCGGTCACGTGCCCAACGGCCCGGTGCAATGCTGGAAGATGACGCCAGCGGGCGAGGGGGGAGAGCCACTCGACGACGTGGTGTCTGATGCGCGGGAAGTCGCGGGCGGTCCACTCGGGTTCGCCGCTTGCCTTCACCACCTGAGGGCTGACGACCGCGGCAGGAAGAGGTGCTGCTGCGTCGAGGAGGTCTCGGACGAATGTCGCGCCCACGTCCAGGTCGCTGTTCAGGACCAGCATGAGGTCGGTTGCCACGAGCTCCGAGCCCGTGTTCACCGCGGCGCCGAACCCGCCGTTGGCCTGGCGACGGACGACGCGGACGCCCGGTTGCTGGGGGAACGGGACGGGCGACGCATCATCGGCGACGATGATCTCGGCAAGACCGTCCTGACCGCGCAGCTGCTCGATGAGGTTGAGCGTGTCGGTCGGGTCCCCGTAGTAGGGGATGACCACGGTCACGGAGTCCCTGTCGATCGCTGCGGGTACCTCGTCTTGGCCGTAGATTCTGTTCACGCTCTCCCTGAACCGTTCTTCGCCGTAGGTTGCCGCGAGCTTCCCGGCGAGGTCATGGGCTCGCTGGTCGGCACCTGACTGGTCGCGCAGCACACCGATGACGGCCTGCGCGAACGCTGCGGGGTCGTCGGTGACTTCTTCCATCTCGTCGATGTGGGCGATCCCCTCCGCTCCCACAGAGGTTGAGATCGTCGGCACGCCGTGCGTCATCGCCTGGATGGTCTTGAACTTCACCCCCGAGCCTGAGAGGAGCGGCACGACCGCAGCAGCGGCTCGCGCGTAGACGGGCGACAGTTCGTCGACGAATCCCGTTGCGGAGACCTGGCTCGCCCGCAAGAGCAGCGGAGCGAGAGCGCCAGCCGGGTCGAGGCCAACCAACGTCAGGTGGGCGTGCGGAACCCCGGCGATGACCTCAGGCCAGACCTGATCGACAAACCAGACTGCGGCATCGACGTTCACCTGCCGTGCGAAGTATCCGACGAACACGATCTCCGGCGAGGTGCTGTCCACGTCGCGAGTCGGCAGCGTGACGGGCGCGAGTGGCGGGTCGATGACTTCGACCTCGGTCGCCCCTCGTTGCCTGAGCAGCTCCGCGTCCTTCTCATTCAACGTCAGGACGCGGTCCAGGTGCCGGAAGGAACGACGTTCCGCGGCGATGGCCATGGTCTCAGCTCGCCGCCACCGGCGCGACTGTCCGTCGTCCGCACGGCGCGCGTAGAGCTGTGACAGCACGTCGTGGAAGGTGCCAACGATGCGCGCCTTCGGGTTGAGGCGTCGGATGTGCGGGGCGAGGCGAACGAACTCGAACCACTGCAGATCGATGACGTCGGCGCCACGGACCGTTTCGCGCATCCTCCGGTCCAGATAGAGGGCGGAGAGAAACGTCAGCGGCGGCAGGCTCGGGTCGAGTTGTCGGAGAAGTCGATCGCCCACCCCGAGAGCGCGCGCAGTCAGGCGCTGCTGGACGGAAGCTCCTTGCGCCCACCGTCCGATGAGCCTGATGTCGATTCGGGCATCGGCGCTCGCGAGGGCTTCGAGATTCGCCGAATGGTCCGGTGCGGTCAGTGCCACGGATCCGTGCCTGAGCAGCTCTTGGGAGAGGCTCTGGAGGTACAAGCCGCCTGCATGACGGACCTCAGGGTAGGGGACGGCACCCCCGAGCGAAAGCACCCGCATCGTTCCTGTTCCTGCTCGCGTCACGGGGTCACGGGGTCGCTGTCGCTGACTTTGAGAAGGCCCAGCTCTACTTGCCTTGCAAAGTCAGGGTTGCTCGACCTGACCTGTTCGAACGTGCCGTAGCCGGCGACTTTTCCGTGCTTCATGTACGCGAGCGCATCCGCTTCACGGACGGTGGAGAGACGGTGGGCGACGATGACGACCGTGACTTCACCCTTGAGCCCGTCGATGGTCTCGATGATCTTGTGCTCGGTCTCGTTGTCGAGAGCTGAGGTCGCCTCGTCGAGGACAAGCAGTGAGGGGCGCCGGTAGAGCGCACGGGCGATGCCAACGCGCTGACGCTGTCCGCCGGAGAGGCGGGAGCCGCGGTCGCCGACGGAGGAATCCAGGCCTCCTTCGAGCGAATCGACGAGATCTTGCAGCTGGGCTCGCTGCACCACCTCGGCGAGGAGCTCTTCGTCGATTTCGTCAGCCGTAGCGTCGAATGCGATGTTCTCCCGCAGGCTGGTATCGAGCAGGAAGACTTCCTGCGGCACCATAGCGACGTGGTGCTGCCAAGCCTTGACCAGGTCGTCTTGCAGATCTTGCCCGTCAACCGTGAGGGTTCCCTCGGTGGGGCGGTGGAGACCGAGGATGATGTCGACGAGTGTGCTCTTGCCCGCGCCACTGGAGCCCACGAGCGCGAGCGTCGACCCCGCCGGAATGCTCAAGTTGATGTCCTGGAGAACATTCTCAGACGCATCCTCGTAGCGGAAGCTGAGGTTTCTCGCCTCGAGCGTGTGCGTGAAGTCGAGCGTGCCATCGTTGGCAGCTGCGAGCTTCGCGCTCGCTTCGTATTCCTTCGCGCGCTCCAATTCTGCACAGACTTCATCGAGGGCCGGAGCGCCCACTCGGAGGTTCGAGATGGAAGCGAGAAGTCGAGAGAGGGATGGGAGCAGCCGGAACCCGGCGGCGCCGACGAGACCGATCGAGGTCACGGCTGCGACGCCGCCGCCTGTGTTCAGCAGGAACATGATGAGCCCGCCGAGGCCGATGATGAACAGCGCTTCGAGCAGGTACTTGGGTACCTCGGCAAGGAACCCGACGAGGCGGAGGGCCTGTGCGTGCTGGAGCTCGACCTTCTCGTAGACGTTCACGAAGTGGGGCTGAGCGCTGCGGATCTTGATCTCCTTGACGCCGCCGAGTGCGTGCAGAGCCGCACGGTAGCCATGCGTCGCGGCATCCATCTTCATTCGACCAGCTGCTTCCGCACGCGGACGAATGACCTTGGCGAAGAGGAACATGGCGATGCCGAAGTAGACGAACGCCATCAGCGTCGGGAGCGGCATGACGATGAGCATCGAGACCAGCAGGGCGATGATGGTGATGCTGTCCGTGATCGCGTTCAGCGCTGCGATCACGCCGAGCGAGTAGAGCTGACCAACGGAGGTGCCCATCGTTCTGAGCAGATCTGCTGTACCCCGGCCGAGGTGCAGGCTGTACGGCGCATGCAGGTAGTAATTGAGGATTCTCGTCGCTGTGTGCGCTTGCTCGCGGTTGATGAAGCCGAGGATCCACCAGCGGAAAGCGATGGAGAAGATGTCCTTCAGCACGAAGCCGATGACGACGCCTCCGAGCAAGTACATGATGAGGACTTCGGTCGGCGGGTTCCCGAAGAGGCTGGCGACGGTGCCCAGCATGCCCTCGCTCGTGGAGCTGCCAGCGAGGATCGCAAGGAGAGGTCCGACCAGCAGGACCGAGCCCGTCTCTGCGAGCGCGACGATGATCGAGCCGATCAGGCCGATGATCAGCTTCCGCCGGGCCCCCTTCGAGAAGATGAGCTGCAGTTTGGCGCGCAAGTTCTAAGTCACCTCAAGTGGGCCGCGTTATGTGAAGGGGCAACACCGTTCATCTGCCCCGCACGGAGGATACCACTGGAGTGTTTCTCTCCCGTAGCTGGCCACCTGCATTGTCGCGTTTTCAGCATCGCCTGCGACTGGTCCCTCGAATTGCCTCCGTCGAGCCGCAGCGAGGAGCGAGGTGACGACAAACCTGCGGCGATTGCACGACGCGGAGATCGATGTTCTCGTGATCGGGGATTCTCAAGGGGATCCTTCGACACCTCCATGGGAGGTTCTGGCCCGCGAAGGTGCCGACCTCCGTCCGAGCCTCGCAGCGGTGGAGCGGCCGCTCGCAGCATGGATTGGCAGCTCACGCTTCTTGTGGCAGGCCGGGGCAGGTGCGTCATGCCTCCGAACGTTCCATCATGAGTTAATTCCCCGGGGCATGGGGCAATATCGATCGCTCGCCGGTCTCCCTCTGAGGTGAGCGTGGAGAGAATCGATCGAATATGGAACACTAGGGCCGGAGAAAGAAGTGCCGGGTTCGACGGCAACTCGGCAGGGGTGTCCATATACGACTTTCTTCATGTGAATTTTGGCTTCTTGCGGCGCATCCGAATGCTCCCGAAGCCGCGCACATGCGCCGTAAATCACCGATTACAGGACTTCGCCTTGACAGTAGACCCAGACCTTTCCGTCGTAGCGCCATGTTTCAATGAAGAGGGAAATCTCGTTGAACTCCTGCGGGAGTTGCATGTCCACCTGGACCCACTCGGCATCGAGTGGGATGTGGTCCTGGTCGACGATGGCTCGCGTGATCGCACCGCTGAAGTCGCGCGAGGCCTAGCTGCGTCCGATTCTCGAGTTCGATTCGTGCAGTTCAGTCGCAACTTCGGCAAGGAGGCGGCGCTGCTCGCGGGCCTCGAGCATGCGCGAGGGAATGCCGTGGCCATCATCGATGCCGACCTGCAGCACCCGCCCGCGATGATCCCGGAGATGCTGGAGCGCCTCACGGAGATGGGCGAGGGGCAAGTCGTCGCAAAGCGCGACAGGGCAGGCGACCCGTTTGCGCGAAAGATGCTCAGCCGCGCCTACTACCGGTTCGTCAACACGCTCATCGACGTGCGCCTCGAAGATGGCATCGGTGACTTCCGAGTGCTCAGCAGAGGCGTTGTCGATGCCGTCCTGCGACTCACCGAGGCCAATCGCTTCTCGAAGGGGCTCATGACGTGGGTCGGGTTCCCGGTCCTCGTGGTGCCATACAAGAACGTGGGCAGGAATGCCGGCGCGACCTCGTGGAGCTTCGGCAACCTCGTGAACTATGGCATCGATGGAGTGCTCGCCTTCAACAGCAAGCCCCTGCGGCTCATCATCTATATCGGTGGATGGAGCGTCGCTCTGGCCGTGCTGTACGTGCTGTACCTGATCGGCTCCTCGATCTTGTACGGGGTCGAATCACCCGGGTACATCACCACCATCGCTGCCGTCGTCATGTTCGGAGGCTTGCAGCTCGTCGCCCTTGGCATCATCGGAGAGTATGTGGGCAGGATCTACTACGAAACCAAACGACGACCTCACTACGTTGCCTACGGTGAGGCTCAGGGTGTGCGCAAGAACGAGCAGGTAGTCCTCGACAAGGCCAGCGAGTAGTGAAAGCTCTGATCAAGTTCGCACTTGTGGGTGTGGTCAATACTCTTGTCTACTACGCCCTCTACCGCCTCTTCTTGCTCGTGGCGCCGTATCTGCTGGCGCATGTTGCGGCCTGGTTCCTCTCCTTCGTGGGCTCTTTCTTCCTCAATTGCTATTTCACCTACCGTGTGCGCCCTACATGGAAGCGCTTCCTGCGTTTTCCGGCGTCCGCACTCGTGAACGTGGCGTTCTCGACAGCGGTCTCGTTCCTGCTCGTCTCGGTCCTCGATGGCGATCCGAGGTGGGCAACGCTCATCGCAGGAATCCTCGCGATACCGGTCACCTTCGTGATCGCGCGCTGGGCGCTGGCAGAGAAGACCGATATTTCGCCGGACGAGGTCACACGACCGCCATCAGGAGAGAACGAATGAATGTCGCCGTGGCTGTGCCGGACCAGGAAGCGTCGAGACGGAACAGTGACGTGTCTCTCCAACTCACGAGGCGACAGCGCACGCTCGAACCTCTGCTGGCAGCTCTCCTCGGCGTCGTGCCCTTCATCCTGGCGAACGCGATCCTGCGACGTTTCCCGTTCGGCGACGCACCGCGCGACATCTCCGACCTCGGCGCGCAGTTCGTCCCGTTTCACGCGCTCCTGAGCCGCGCCATCGGTGGCGAACCGTTCACCGATGCGCTCTTCACGTGGCAAGTCGGCTACGGGGTGCCGTGGCTCGGGGACTACGCCACGTACACCGCGAGTCCCTTCGCCTTGGTCGCGTTCGCCTTCGGACCAGACCGCGCCAGCTTGGCACTGTTCGTCATCACGGCCCTCAAGCTTGCCGCGGCCGGCGCGACGATGGCCATCTTCCTCCGTCACCTCCGACCTGCAGGTTCTCGCCTCTGGCTGTTGACGCTCTCGATCTCGTACGCGAGCTGCGGGTGGGCTATCGACGACGCGACCTGGATGCCGATGTGGCTCGACGGGCTCTGGACTCTCCCGTTACTGCTTCTCGCGGTGGAATGGACCAGACAGCGTCAGCATCTTGTGCTCAGCATCATGTTCGTGGCCGTCAGCTGGTGGTCGAACTACTACACGGCTTACATGGCGACAGCACTCGCCGTCATCTACTTCGTGGTCCGAGCCGCAACCGAGTGGGCCGGGTGGCGGAGGGAGCTTTCGAACCTGGGAGCGTTCGCTCTCCGGGGTGCTCTCGGTGTCGGCCTCACCGCCGTCCTGCTGCTACCGACGGCCATGCTCATCGCCGACGCACAACCAGCCGAACCCGTGGAACTCGCTCGGAAGCCCTGGCTCTTCGCACTCGCCCGGTTCCTGCCGATGACCGACGGTGCCTTTGCGGCGCCCGGATTCTTCGTCGGGGCGGCCGCGGTGGCCGTGACCGGAACGCTCCTCCTGAACCGAAACGTTCCGCTGCTCACGCGCATCATCTACCCCGGGGTGGCAGGCGCCCTCTTCATCTCGATGATGATTCCGGCGACCATGATCGCCTGGCACGCCTTCTCCGCACCTCACGGTGGTCCTTTTCGCGCTGCCTGGATCCTCTGCGCGTGGCTTGTGCTCAGCGCGTGGCTTGCTCGACCCGAAGAGAGGTCCAGCGGGTGGCAGGTAGCCACCGCGGCGCTCCTCTTCTGCGTGCTCGGGGCAACGTCTCTCGTGGGAGCCGGTCGCGACACCGCGCACCCGATCTCGCTGCTTGTCTGGGGGATCGCTGCTGTCGGAGTCTTCGCCGCCTGGGGTCTACGAGCGGTTGATCGGAGAACGCTCTCGGGAGCCACGATATTGGTGGTCACGATCGGTGTCTCGGTTGCGAACGCGTCTTGGATGGAGTCCCAAAAGGGGGGATTTCACACCTACGCCCCCTGGGCGGGGCCGAGCACAACTGGCGCAGACTGGCCAGAAGGTCGGGGGAGCGCGGGGCCCGATGTCAGGTCAAACGGGTCTGCCCTCGCGGGGTATGCGGGTGGCACCTACTATTCGAGCCTCGCGCCGCAAGAGACCTCTGCGATGCTGGCGTCCCTGGAGCTCGGCTGGACGAGCTCTGGCCGCGGCTGGAGTGATCCTTCCGACGAGGTCGCGGCCGCTCTTCTCGGAGTCACAGCGCAGTTGCCACCTGACCTTGACACTGCATCCGTCCCGCAGCAGGAGGTCGCTGCGCTTCCGCTCGTCCGCACGGTGCCGACTGTTGGCGACGAACCGGCCACGATGGTGGGCCGCTCGGAACGCTCTTGCAGGTGCGGCACTGTACGAGGACATCGAAACCCTGGTCACCCTGAACGGCCAGCCGACAGCAATTCCGTCGACCGGCCTCCCGGTTGTCGAGGGCGACTCCGTATCGCTGACCGCGGTGTGCTCCTCAGCCGCACGGCTGCAGATTGTTGCGCCGCTTCTCGCAGCCGATGTCAGCTACGGGCAGGCTCACGTCAAGGTGCAGGCGGAGCACCTGGAGGCGGAGGTGTCCACGCGCGCGGGGGTCCAGACGCTTGGCGCCGCCCAGGGTCCTGTGATCGTGGAAGGTGTTGTCACCGGAAGCTCATTCCTTACGCAGGACATGCTCGCGTGTGCAGATGAAGCGGTACTGGCTTCGATTCTCGAGGCTCCGGGCGCCCCGGACGCGCTGGAGATCGTCGGTTCACGGATCAACGCGGAGTGGAACACGCCGCAGAGCGGAACGGTGATTCTCGCCACCGCCATGAACAAAGCCTGGACCTGCTCTGCGGATGGCCAGCCGATCGAGGCGAACGCAATCGCGGGACTCCTGGCGATCCCCGTCGAAGGGGTCAGTCAGGTCAACTGTTCGTACGTGCCAAGAGGATTCCACCTGGGGGTGGCGCTCTCTCTTGGCAGTCTGCTGGCGCTCCTCGGGATACTCGTCGTCACTACCGTCGTCGGACGTCGGCGTACCGACCTCCCGAGAAAGCAGGCTCCTGGCTTCGGGCCTGGCCCGGCGTGAGCAGGCTCGCGAGTCGGTGTTGAAGGGGAGTCCCCTGCGCGCGGGGAGACAGTGGTGCGGGAGAGAGCAACCAATACCTGACCGCCACGGCGGCGGGGTCCGATCCTGACGGACTGCGAGGATGTATTTGCGCAGTAATTTCTCTTCTATCCGAACGCGTGAGATCGGAGCGGTGCTTTCGTTCTGCAGAACGCAGAAGTGGTCACGGCATCGGCCATGTGGGTGAATGAATTCTGAAATAAGCGAAAATGGTCTCCGCGGGTGCAGGTTTGCTGCAGTGAAGAGCATCTCATTCCCGCAGTCGACGCGCGATGGTCCTTGTCGCAGGTGTTAGCCTCGATATGTGAATCAGAATTTGCGTGAAGCTCTCTCGACGCGCGACAATGCACTCAATTTCGTACGCCTAGTCCTTGCCATCGTCGTCATATTCGAACACACGTGGGTGATCGGTGGCTACGAGAATGCACTCGAGATTCCGCTGGCTTCCTGGGCCGTCAACGGGTTCTTCGCGCTATCTGGATACTTGATTGCCGGGGCGCGAATGCGGTCGAGTCTGCGTTCGTTCATGCTTCGCCGCACTGCGCGAATCTTTCCTGCATTCTGGACTGTCCTCGTCCTGACGGCTTTCGTTGTCGCGCCTCTGGCTTCGTTGGCGGGCGGCGGACGGTGGGAGCTTGGTAGTGCCCTGTCGTATGTCACGAGCAATGGGCTGCTCTCGGTGCGACAGTTCGGAGTGGCAGAAACGCTCTCCACGGTCCCGTACCCGAACGTGTGGAATGGCTCGCTGTGGACGCTGTACTTCGAATTCGGCGCGTACATCGCGGCCGCTCTTTTCCTCTCCCTGGCAATCACGCGGCGACACGCGTTGCCGCTGATGGTGGTCGGCTTCGCAGGCATTGTTGCACTGCAGATTCTTGCCTACGGGCCGTTGGATATCTCGACCAGCCTGATCCTCAGCTTCCTGCGCTTGGGGGCTTTCTTCGCGGCCGGCATGCTCTGGTACTTTCTCGGCGACCGCATCAAGCTCGGGGTTTGGCCGTTCGTTGTGGCGCTTGTGCTCATGTGCGTGCTCTTCGCAACCGGGGTCGCCTCGTGGGTGGGGCAGCTTCCTTTTGCGTTCCTGTTGCTCTGGCTCGGTGCACGCTTGCCGATCCGACTCGGGTCGAGGAACGACATCTCCTACGGTGTCTACGTCTGGGCATTTCCGGTGCAGCAATTCGTCATCGTGCTCGGACTGGCCTGGCTCGGGCCGTGGGGCACTGCCCTGCTCTCCTTGCTGGTCACGCTTCCGATCGCCTGGGCATCTTGGCGATTCGTGGAGAAGCCCTGCCTCGATGCGGCCCACCGGGTGCCCAAATCCTGGCTCGGCAAGGCGCCCGATTCGTCGAACGCGCGCCGTCCACGCTGACTCCGGATCGGCAGATTCGGTTCAGTGCCCTGGCGCTGCGCGACGATCGCGCCACCGGAGGATCCCGCGACGCCACGACCGGCTCATCCGGTCTTCCGCCACGAAGTGCAGACCCCAGGCGAGGATGACGCAGACGGCAATGGCGGCGAGCGTCGCGAGATCCCGGCCGACGAACGGCCACAGGATGTCGATCGTTGCGTAGCCGACCACGACGTGCACGATATAGAGCGAGTAGCTGATCTTGCCGAGCCACAAGAGTGGGCGGATGCGGAGCAGCGGCGTTGACGGCCGGAGCGCCACCAGCATGAAGAAGAGGCAGATGCCCGCCACGATCAGGGCGTAGGTCAGCGAATGCAGCAAGTACGCGCACACCGCGGCCGAGAGAAGAGCCGGGATCGTGAGCCATTCGAACCGTTGGTTGCGGCGAGCCATGAACAACAGCATCCCGAGGCTGAAGAGCGGGCCGTATTCCGCGAGGGTGACGTTGACCAGAACTCGTATCGTCGTCGACGCCTGCGTCACGTCTACACCTGGTGCAGCGATCTCGGCTGCAACCGCCGAGGCGGTGCAGAGGGTGATCCAGGCGGCTACCAGCCATCGCAGGAGCGAGTCATTGAGCTTGCACCGTGTGATCACGAGCACCAGCAGAACGACGACGTAGAACTGCATCTCCACTGCAAGGGTCCAGAAGGCACCGTTGACGTCGGGTACGAGCATGAGGCGCTGAACCATGGTGAAGTTGAGGAGGAGCTCCAGCGGGGTCAGCTGCGTGCCCGGGACGTTGGCGAGGGAGCCGACGATGATCGAGATGATGACCGCTATCCAATAGGCGGGATAGAGGCGCGTGAAGCGTGAGATCGCGAAATCCGACGGCCGCTTGGCGCGTTCTGCAGTCATGAGGATCACGAATCCGCTGATGAGGAAGAAGAGCTGCACGCCGAACTGGCCGTACCGCAGCTCCAACGAGCTCGCAGGCGCCATGGGGTAGTACTCGGAGAATGTCGCAGTGAGATGACCGAAGACGACGGCGGCGGCGGCGAGGCCGCGCAGGCCATCGAGTTCGGCGAAGCGTGAAGACAAGACCGGCCCCCTGGTTCATGGAAGAAGCGTCGGGGGGTCGACGGCAACTTGGCTCTCGTAACCGTAGCGGGTCGAGGGCAGGTGAACGCAACCGATTTCCTGGAGGGGACATAACGGTCGCCGCAGCCCCTAGGCTGAGATTGTGAATGACAGCATCAGTGTCTTGGGTCTCTTCGACCACGAGGGGCTGCCTTCCCTCACGGCTGGGTCACTGCCCGAAGCGAATCTGCGCGGCCCGTACTGTGCGGAACTCTTCGCGAAGTATGTGAACTTGGACACCGTGCGCATGCCGACCTCACGCGCCCATCTCAAGATCAAGAACGTTGTCGAGCACCGGACCGGAGTTCCGGCAGATCTTGCCATCCGCGGGTTGGCGTCAGCGCGGAGAGCCGACGCTGTGCTGGCCATCCTCGAAGACAAATCGGTCCTGCCGGCTGCGCTCAAGCGGCGCAGGCTGAGTGCGTACGCGAAGACGCACCTCGCGGTCGTCTCCTGCTGGTGGGCTGAGGAGATCAAGACGGGCTCGTCCGCGCGGCGGCAGGAGATCGCCCGAACCCTCCAGAGCGTGGACCGCATCTTCGTCTACTCGCAGAACCAAGCCGAGCTCTTCGCTCAAGTCGGAGCGCGAGACAAGGTCACGCCCATCAACTTCGGCGTCGAGCACACGAAGTACCTGCCGGACGCGTCCGTGGAGCAGCGGTACCAGGTGTTCAGCGGAGGCTTGGACGCCGGCCGAGACTTCGAGACGCTCATCGAAGCAGCACGCCTCCTCCCGCATATCGACTTCCACCTCGTCTCCCACGCCGACCGCTTCGAGAACATCGATGTTCCCGACAACGTCACGACGAGCGGACCAACCGATGGGGTGACACACAAGAACAACCTGCTCTCAGCCCAGCTTGTCGTCATTCCCACGCACGACCTCGCGTATCCGACGGGCCAGAGCGTCCTCCTCGAAGCGATGTCCTCCGGCAAGGCCTGCATCGTCACCGAGACCGAGGCCATGCGCGAGTACATCGACGAAGGAGTGAGCAACTTCGGGATGCCGCTCCACGATCCTGCGGGAGTCGCGGCCATCATCGATCAAGTGCTGGCACGGCCTGAGGAGCTCGGAAGAGTCGGGCAAAACGCCCGCGCGGCTGTCGAAGACCGTTACACCTTCGATCAGATGTGGGAGTCGATCGCCGGGCAGCTCGAGCAGGACGTGGCCTAAGCTCCCTGCGTGCCACCCACCCTCCGCGAAGCGCTTTCCACGCGAGACAACTCGCTGAACTTCCTGCGCTTGTGCCTGGCGGCCGCCGTGATCCTCGGCCACTCGTGGACGATCGGCGGATTCGAGGACAGCCCGTTTCCCGAGCTCGGCACCTGGGCGGTGAACGGCTTCTTTGCCATCTCGGGGTATCTCATCGCCGGCTCCCGCATGCGCACGGCGCTGCCAGGCTTCCTCTGGCGACGAGCGCTGCGCATCCTCCCTGCTTTCTGGGCTTGCCTGATCGTCACGGCCTTCCTCGTCGCACCGCTCGCGGCGGCGGCAACGGGGGAGCGGTACCAGCTCGGCAGCGCCTTCGGGTACGTCGTCTCGAACTTCGCGCTCTCCATCCAGCAGACCGGCATCGAAGCCACGCTGCAGAACGTCCCGCTCGCTGACATCTGGAACGGCTCGCTCTGGACTCTGGTCTACGAGTTCGCCGCCTACGTCTTCGCGGCTCTCGCGCTGACCATTCCATGGGCGAGAAGGCAGGGTGCGTGGATCTTCGCGGTGCTGCTCGTGCTCGTGATGGTGCTGCAGCCCGTGGCGCTCGGACCCCTCGCGGTCACGCAGCTTGTCGTGGTCAATGTGCTGCGTTTCGGCGTGTTCTTCGTGGCGGGCATGCTGCTCTCCTTCCTGTCCGATCGCATCCGCCTCACCTGGTGGGCGCTCGCCGCTGCAGTCGTGCTGCTTGCCGTCCTGAGCGGACTCGGACTTGCCGAGCACTACGGACAGCTGCCGTACGCCTTCTTGCTGCTCTGGGTCGGCGCAAAGGCGCGAATCCCCATCGGACGCGACAACGACGTCTCCTACGGCCTCTACATCTGGGCATGGCCCGTGCAACAGCTGCTGGTGCTCGGCGGGGCGCAATCGCTTGGACCCTGGTGGGGCGCGGTGCTCGCCCTCGCCTGCACGCTGCCGCTCGCCTGGCTGTCCTGGAAGCTCGTCGAGGAGCCAGCCATGCGCATGCGGCACCTCGTTCCGGCTCGGGCGCCCTCGCGTCACCAGCCCCCGCCTCTGGCCCAGCTTCCTCGATCGGCTACTTCTGCGGACGATTCGCGCTCCTGAGGCCGCGCGCCCCGCGCCTTGGCCGCGACGGCGTGTGGATGCTGGTCCCGGATCGCTGCGCTCGTCTGGCGCGCAGATGCACCATCAGGGGGAAGCATGCGTACAACCAGAGTTCTCGTGGGCGCTGTCGTCACAGCCGCACTCATCACGCTGGGCGCAGCCGTCGCTGCCAGTGCCGCAACCGTGACCAACGACTCGGGCCCCATAACGGCGCTGAGCACAACTCCCGACCTCAGCTGCAACGCGGACCTCGTGGGGACGCCCGACGCTCCGGTCTTCGGGCTCGGGACCGCCTGCTTCACCGCCGTCGCAGCAGGCGGCACACTCAATACGCCCGCGGACTTTCCGCTCACCGGTTTCGCAGGTGCGGAGCAGCAAGCGCTCGAAAGGGACTGGTCTCCCATCTCGCAGTCCACGTCAGGAAACGGCACGATCCTCGACCCTTACGTCATCACAACCGTTGTCGCCGGCGACCTGATCCAGGTCACTCAGATCGACACGTTCACGCCGGGGGCGTCCTCGTACGCAACGTCCGTCGAAGTCGAGAACGTCGGTGACGTCGCGCTCCAGCCGATCGTGTACCGAGTCGCCGACTGTGCTCGATCGCAGTACGAGGCTCTCTCTTACGCTGCAGCACCCACAGGAGACGGCTCGGTCGCCTGCAACAACATGGATGGAATCCCGACAGGCCAGTGGGGTGAAGGAACGGCAGCGGGTGACGACCTCGCGCAGCTCGTCCCCCTCACGGACGGCAGCAAGTTCGAAGTCGACCAGGGTCGGGGTGTCGGCGCCTACCTGGGGTTCCAGGTCGAGTTCAACGACGTAGCGCTGTCGCTGGGTGGGGCCCGCGACAATTTCATCGGCCTGAGCTGGTCGCTTGACCTCGCGCCAGGAACCTCGTCGACGGTGGAATTCCAGACCCACTTCTCTGCGAGTGACCAGCGTGCTGTGCCGGTCGAGCTGACCTCAGAAGGCAGCGCGACAGGTGAGGCCACCGTCACCGCCTCGTTCGGCAGGGCGGATGCCCCGGTCGCGATCTCCGGAGACTCGCGGGTCACGCTCCCCGCCGGGGCAAGCTACGTCTCGGGCTCGTCGACGATCGGCGAGCCGACGATCACCGGAGACATCCTCGTGTTCACGGCTCCCGTCAGCTCCACCGACACGAGCTTCTCCTTCCGCGTCGCAGGCGGTGAGGCCGCCGTCAGCGGCAATCTGACACTCGCCGGGTCAACGGCTGATGGTGTCGACTTCGTTCGAGCGACAACTCGGATCGAGATGTCGCCACGTATCTCGGAGCCGACGGCGACACCAACCTCGGCGCCGACCACCACCGCCGCAGCGACGACTCCGATCGCGACGCCAACCGCAACGGCGGCCACCAGCGCGCCAGCCGATCCCGTCTCGACAGCATCCCCGAGTCCCACGGCGACACCCGAGGCTGACGGCCTCGCGACCACCGGCCTGGAGAGCAACCTGGCGCCACTCGGTCTCGGAGCCGGGGCAGTGGTACTCGTCGGAGGGGTGCTCGCCGCGCTCGCGGTGCGGCGCAGGCATCTCGGCTAGAAGAACATGTCGAGGGTCACGCGCAGTGCTTCCTCGGTCAGCACCGCAGCCGTCGACAATCCGGCCGTCGCGATCAGCGCTCCAGGATGCGCCAGGCCGACTACGACAGAACGCACTCTCGTCCGATCCGCGAGGAACGCATCCGGAACTCGAGAACGCTCAGTCGAGGGGTGCTCTCGCCAGCCGCGCAGCTTCGAGAGGAACCACGCGCAGCGCAGCAAGAACACGAGCCAGATGGCGAGCACTACTGGCAGCATGAGGCCCGCAAAGAGCTGGATACCCGAGAAGGTGATCTCGTCTTCACGGTTCTCGGCCGAGAGCTGCAGCAGCGTCGAAAGGCTCGCGCTCAGCACCACCGAGACAGTCCACGCCGCGAACCCCACGATGAGCGTCACGAACCGCACGAAGAAGTGCCCGAACACGGAATCGTGCTCATCGAGGTGACTGCGCGGAGTGTGGAGCAGGAGGGCGACAGTCGCGGCGAGAGCCGGCAGCGACCCCACCACCATGACCGCTACCCACGCGGCCATGGGCCAGTCACCGAACCACCCGAGCACGGTCACGGCTCCGAACACGACGAACCATGCCCAGTTCCAGAGCAACGGATGTGCCACGAGCGTGGCCGGCAATCCCCGGTCGACCGCAGCGAGCAGGCGGTGAGATGCGGGCACCCGCTCAGGATTCATGCGCTCATCGTATTCGCCCACCCGCGCGCACCTCCCGCGACCAGCGTTTGTGTGTTTCCTCAACTTCGTGGACCGTTCGCGCAGCATCCCTTGGGTACTGCGTCCACAGGGCAGTTCTCCCCATCCCTGGACCGCGCCAAGCGGGTTAGCGTAATGGCTCAGGTCGGCAGATGACGGGGGTCAGTCGCCGGCCAAAACGAAGCGAGGGTGCCTCCGTCGCTTCGGAAGCAAGGGGGGAACAATCATGGCAACGCACGAAAACGAGGATCAGCCAGAGGCATCGACGGAACGTCGACGAGTGCTCGGTGCTGTGGCATGGGCCGCGCCGATCATCGCCGTCTCGGTCGCAGCGCCGGCTCAGGCCGCGTCCGATCATGAGGCACCAGCCTGAACCGCTCCGAGCACGGAGCGGAGCGAGGCACGCGCCCGCGATGAGAATCGGGTGCACGCGCTCACGTAGCCTGTGCTGGTGAAGACACGCACACGAGGGTCAGTGCGACGCGCGATCGCGATCGCAGGCGTCGCACTGGCCCTCGTCGCTGCTGTCATCGTGGCCGGCCTGCCGCTCTTCGTGTTCCCATCAACGGATGAACCCCGCGAAGTCGACGCGGTCATCGTGCTCGGCCCGCCACGAGAGGCGCGCATTCACGCAGCCCAGCAGCTCGTCGCCGATGGCTACAGCGACACGATCGTCATCGCAGTCGACGACTACGGCATCGACTCGGCGATCAACATCGATGCCTGCGCACCGGACGTCTTCGTGGACCAAGCGGGCACTGTGACCCGCTGCCTCATTCCGGAGCCCTTCACGACAGCGGGGGAAGCACTCATGGTCAAGCGGCTCGCGGCCGCCGAAGGGTGGGAGAGCGTCATGATCGTGACGAACGTCACGCACATCTCTCGCGCCAGGATGATCTTCACCGACTGCCTCGGCGGGGGAGTGCTCGCCACCGACGACGGGGCTGGCATCGAAGACTCCAACTGGGCGTGGATGTACGCGTACCAATCGGCCGCATTCGTGAAGGCGCTCGTCGCCCCGACCTGCTGATGCGTCAGGCCAGTTCCGCCCGCGCCAGCCAGTTCCACCAGTGATGCGGGTCGTACTCGCTACGGTAGTCGCATGACGACACGTCGCAACGAGGGGGCAGCATGACCGCGCTTGACCACACGACCGTGCAATGGCGCAGGGTGTCGCCGAAATACATCTGGTCAGAGCTGATCGGCGCGTTCTTCTGGGCTCTGATCGCGCTCGCGGGCGTCATCGCGATCCTCGTGATCCCGGACGTGCCCAAATGGGTGGTCGTCTTCCCGGGCGTCGTGCTCCTCGTGATCCTCATCTCCATCCCCTTCGAATGGCGACGTGTGCGCGCCATCGGCTACCAACTGCGCCAGGACGACCTCGTCTTCCGCCGCGGACTCTTCTGGAGCCGCATGGTCGCCATCCCGTACGGCCGACTGCAGCTCGTCGACATCCAACGCGGTCCGCTGACGCGAATCTTCGGTCTCTCGTCGCTCAAGGTCGTGACGGCCGCAGCAGTCACGAACGTGACGATTCCCGGCCTCGGATGGCAGGACGCGGAGAAGCTCCGTGACGACCTCGTCGCGCTCGCCGAGACCCGTCGAGCTGGCCTCTGATGAGCGCGCCCACGCCTCCAGGGAGCTGGCAGCAGCCGGGGACCCCGCCACCCATGCCCGGAGCGCCCTTCGGTTCGCAGAGCGGCGGCCCGCCTCCTGGCCCGGCACTCGGCCAGGGGTCCGACCTCATCGACGGAGAGTGGCACAGGCTCCATCCACTCACACCGCTGCTCCGCGTCGGCGTGTTCGTGATCGCCATCGGGGCGTTCCTGATCAACCAGTCCTGGCAGACGATCACGAGCTTCCTCTTCCCGCAGCTCGACGAGTACAACTACAACGAGTACGACCCGACCACGATGGTCCTCCGGAACCAGACCTGGCTTCTCTGGGCAGCCATCGGAACCCTGCTGGTCGTCATCCTCATCGGCGTCTTCAGCTACCTCTCCTGGCGCTTCGCCCAGTTCCGGGTCAGTGACAGCACGATCGAGCTGCAGAGCGGCGTGCTGTTCCGCAAGAGCCGCCAAGCGCGACTCGACCGCGTGCAGGACATCAACATTCAGCGCCCGCTTGTCGCCCGCATCGTGGGAGCTTCGAAGATCGAGATCGGCGTCGCGGGCGAGAACGCGAACATCCAGCTCGTCTACGTGCGCACGCGCGATGCTGACGGCATCCGCGCCGGCATCCTGCAGCGTGCCTCCGGCGCCAAGCGCAACGAGCGGCAGGCGCAGTCGCATGCTCACCCCGGACAGATCGGCGGGCAGGCATCGCAGGACGCAGCCGGTGGCGGCGTCGGCGGAGCGAGCTCGAACACCGGGGCTCCTGCTCAGCAGAAGCCGCCGACCGCCGAGCAGCTGCGCACACGAGCCTCGGAGTTCTTCGCGCAGCGAGTCGAGGAACTCACGAGCCCCGAACTGGCCCCCGGCGAAGCTGCCCCGCAGTCGGTCGTCCGGCTGCCACCGTGGCGACTCGTCGTCGCCAACCTCGTCAACCCCTGGCTCGTCGTCATTCTCGTCGCGCTCGTAGCGGGCCTCATCGTGACCTTCACATTCGGGTTCTGGTGGCTGCTCTTCTCGATCCTGCCGCTCGGCGCCGTGTTCTTCGCCGTCACCGTCGGCCAGATCCTGCCCTCGCTGAACTACAGCATCGCCGCCACCCCAGACGGCGTGCGAGTGGGTCGAGGCCTGCTGACCACCAGCAACGACACGGTGCCGCCCGGCCGCATCCACGCCGTGCAGGTCTCGCAGCCGCTGTTCTGGCGCCCCTTCGACTGGTGGATGGTCCGCATCACGCGAGCAGGCACCGAGCAGGTGTCTTCCGACGGCTCGCAGAACCAGGCCGCGCTCACGCGCAACCTCGTCCTCCCAGTCGGAACGCGAGCCGAGACGGAGCGCGTTCTCGCGCTGCTCCTCCCGATGCTCGTCGACGACGAAGTGCGCCGACTCATCGAACTCGGCATGTACAGCAAAGGCAACGACGACTACTTCGTCACCGCACCCAAGCGGGCCGCCTGGATGCGTCCCTTCTCCTGGAAGCGGCACGGCTTCCGCCTCGACAATCGGGCCCTGTACCTTCGCTTCGGGGCGTGGTCGCGCAAACTCACGATCATTCCAGCAGAGCGGATGCAGTCCATCGGCCTCGACCGCGGGCCGATCGGCTACTTCGCCAACGTCGTCAACCTCCACGCCCACACCGTGCTCGGCATGGGCGTGACAACCCGCATCGGCATGGTCGACGGCAACATCGGCGTCCGCCTCTTCGACGACGTCTCCGCGGTCGCGATTCGCGCCGCGAGCCTCGACTCGTCGCACCGCTGGCGCGAGGCCGCCACGCTCAGCGCCATCGCGACGGCACGCATGCGCGTCGCCGACGCCCAGTCACGCGGCATCCCCGTCGATAGCCAGACGGTCGCCGTGCTGCAGGCAGAGCGCGAGTACCAGCAGGCGCTCGCTCAGAGCGGGGTGCAGGGCGCCTCGACGCCACCCGTCGCCCAGCCGCCCGCCGCGCAGCAGGTCGCGCCGGCGCCCGACCTGACACGGATCCCGGCGCAGTTCGGCTCTGTCGGTTCCGCCGGTCCGGCCGAATCAGTCAGCTCGGCGAGCTCAGCCAGCTCGGTCGGCGCCGCGCCCGCCTCGAGCTCCGCACCGATCGGCCCCGTGCCGGGAGCCCCTGTCGACGCGGCCTGGGCGCCCGTCTCCTGGGAGCCCGTCGCGGCGCCGCCGACAACGCCGGACTCCTCGATCGACACCACGCCGACCCCCATCCAGTCGCCCGCGACGATCGGGCCGGCACCGGTTCGCGCCGACCATGACGCGCAGGCTCAGGCGCCCACCACGGTGCCCGCTGCCGCTCCGACGTCCACGCCGCCACGCACACCCGCCTCTGCGCCCGCCTCGCCGGCGGACGAGGCGCCGCAGCCCCTCACCCGCCGTCAGCTTCGCGAGCAGCGGGAGAGCGGCATCGTGCCACCGCCATCAGCAGAGCCGCACGTCGAGCGTCCGTCGGAGACCAGCGAGTGAGCGGCCGCGAAGGGCGCCTCGGCATCGGCCTCGTCGGCGACTCGCCCACGGGACTCATCATCGCGACCGCGCTCGCGGGAGCCGGACACGCCATCATCGGCGTCGCTCCCGAATCCGAAGCGGCCAGCGAGCGGGCGTCCGCGATGCTCCCTGGCGCGCCCAAGCTCACCCAGCGCCAGGCGATCGAGCGCAGCGAACTCGTGATCCTCGCGTACGACGAGCATGAACTCGAAGCTCGTGTGCTCGAGCTCTCCGAGACGAAGGCATGGGTAGCCGGGCAGCTCGTCCTGCACACCGTTGCCGGTCGCGGCACCGCCGTGCTCGGCACCGCCCTCGATCGCGGGGTGATCCCACTCGCCGTGCATCCTGCTATCGAGATCACCGGCACGAGCCTCGACCTGCACCGCCTCAAGGAAGCATGGTGCGCCGTGACGGCGCCCCGCCCGGTACTCCCCATCGCACAAGCGCTAGTCGTCGAGCTCGGTGCCGAGCCGGTCGTGATCGCAGAGCAGGACCGACCCACCTACGCCGAAGCTCTCCACACTGCGACGGAGTTCACACGCTCCATCGTCAAGCAGGCCACCGAGCTCCTCACAGGGATCGGCGTCGAAAACCCGGGCTTCATGCTCTCCAGCCTCGTCCGCTCCGCGGCCGACAACGCCCTCGCCGACGCCAACCCGCATCCCCTCGACCCGCTCGACGGTACGCTTCCTGAGGCGGACCCGCGCTCGTAGCGGCAGCCGCAGGTTCCAAGGAGGGCTCTTGCCACACGTTCTGACCACGATCGCCGAAGCCAAGCAGGTGCTTCGCGAGATCGGCAAAACCGACACCATCGCTCTTGTTCCGACGATGGGCGCACTCCACGACGGACACCTCTCGCTCGTCGACATCGCCAAGCGAAACGCCACGAAGACCGTCGTCTCCGTCTTCGTGAACCCGATGCAGTTCGCACCAGGGGAAGACTTCGAACGCTACCCGCGCACCTTCGACGACGATCTCGCGAAGCTCGACGCGGCCGGTGTCGACTACGTCTTCGCCCCCGCGGTCAGCGACATGTACCCGGACGGCGTCAAGCAGACGCGAGTCGTCGGTGGCTACGCTGCAGGCCTCCTCGAAGCCGCGCACCGCCTCGCGCACTTCGATGGCGTGCTGACCGTCGTCACCAAGCTGTTCAACATCATCCGTCCGAACGTGGCGGTCTTCGGCGAGAAAGATGCGCAGCAGCTGTTCCTCGTGCGGCGACTCGTACGCGACCTCGACCTCGACATCGACGTCATCGGCGCACCGATCGTCCGCGAAGACGATGGCCTCGCGCTGTCCAGCCGCAACCGCTTCCTCTCGTCCGAAGAACGCGATGCCTCGCTCAGTCTCGTGCGGGCACTCTCGGCTGCGGCAGCCAACGGCGACCGAGGGCTCCGAGAGATGATCTCGCAGGCGCAAGGTGCGCTCATGGACGAGAAGCTCGTCAAGATGGACTACGTCTCCATCGTCGACCCCGAGACGTTCACGCTCGTCAACGAGGCGTACAGGGGCAAAGCGCTGGTGCTCGTCGCGGCCCGGGTCGGTACGACACGTCTCATCGACAATATGAGCGCCTACGTCGGCGAGTACCGCTGACGACACCCGCGCCCGTGGGACCCGACGCGCGAGCGCGACGTCGCTAGGCTAGAGATCCGCCGATCCAAGGGGAACATCCACATGAGCTTTCGCATCCTGACGGTCTGCACAGGAAACATCTGTCGTTCGCCCCTCGCCGAGCAGCTCCTCCGCGACGGCCTCAGAGATCTCCCGGGTGTGACCGTCGAAAGTGCCGGCACGGGGGCACTGGTCGGAAGCGGCATGCCCCAGCAGGCGCTGGCCCTCGCGGCCCAGTACGGCGTGACCGACGCGGAAGCGCACATCTCCCGGCAGCTCACCGAAGACATCGCGCGCAGCGCAGGTCTCGTGCTCGCCCTGTCGCGCGACCACCGGCAGCGCATCGTCGAGCTTGCGCCCTCCGTCGTGCGCCGCACCTTCACCTTGCGAGAGTTCGCGCACATCGCGAGCCAGGTCACCGCGGAAGACCTCGAGGAGACCTACGAGGCTCCCGGCTCCAGTGCAGGCTCGCGACGTTCACGGCGTGAAGCACTCGACGGTGCCTCTGACGCGTCCGGATCAGGAGCTTCGGAGCAGGACATCGTTGCGGCGGCACTCGCGGCTGCAGTGGGTGCCGCGGCTCCGCTTCGCGGCGTCATCGCCCCGCTCGAGAATGCCAGCGACTACGACGTCGTCGACCCGTTCCGTCGGTCAGACGAGACCTACCAGCGATCGGGACGTGAGCTGGTTCCCGCCGCCGAGACGATCGTCGCCTACCTCGAAGGCGTCGTCGACTGGGCGAAGGCCCGCAACGTCTAGAACGCCGCTCGCGCTCGGTTGTCGACGGTGGTGCTGATCGCAGAAGAGCCTCGTGGGGCGGCGCAGGTGAATGCGTCCGCCCCACGAGGCTCCTCTCCGAGATCAGCCCGTGACTACAGGCACCGCGCGAACCGGGGCACGGAAACGCGAATGTCGTCGTTCGCGGCGAACTTCGAACCAAGGCGCTCGGCGACCGTGACCTTGTAGGTGATCGTCGTGAAACCGGTCTGCGCCGCCACGAAGGACGCCGACAGCGTCTGATACGGAATCGGGTTCACCGGCCAGTTCGTGTGCGGAATCTGCGTCCACTGACCTGACGCGTTGCGGGTTGTGCCCCTGTAGAGGGACTGCGTGCCCGCCAGGATCTGGAGTCTCATCCAGTTCGCCTCGTTCGCCGGGTCTCCGTAGTTCGACTGGATCCTGAAGTCGAACGAGTACGTGCGCCCCGCGACCGTCGCCAGCTCTGACGACAGGGTGAGCGTTGCCTGGCTCGACGTCGAGTTGTTGTCCTGCTGGATGACGAAGACGCTCGGCGCGCCCGAGAGCCACCCCACCACACCAGTGTTGGTGTTGAAGCTCCCACCGGTCCGCACCACGTCCCAGTTGTCGAAGTCGTTGTAGTACTCGCAGTCGATCTCGTCCGATGCGGCAGCGTGCGGCGCGGCCGCCGCGAGCGCGATCAGCGGCACGCTCCAAGCCGCCCCCTTGACCAATGAACGACGTGCGATTTCTGGCGTTTCCAAGTTTCCCCCTGCGTGTAGTCATCCGCGAGTCGAGCCACGGTCGATCTGCGTGCGCAGTCGTCCCCCCGGGCCGCTCCCGGGAGAGCTTAGAGGCGTGCAATGCCGCGTTTCGCGGCTATCACGCGAAAATCGGCCCCTCGTATAGTCCGATTCAGGCCTCCCCGTCGTCCGAATACGGAAAGTTCGGACCCGGGGCGTTCGATCGCGCCAGGATCACGCGAGAGCGTGCCGATCGCCGACCGGTTCGCTTGTCGGGGCGAATTGCCTCAAAATGGTGCATGTGCTCCAGTGCAACGCGCCTCCCGCGCGGCAATACGCTGGAGTTTTTCCAAGCAGTCCCTGAGCAAGGAGCCCGAATGGCCGACGCGCCCATCCAAGACGCACTCTCCGAGGCGGAAGCCTCCGAGCAGAAGCAGGTGCGTCTCGATAAGCGCGCGCGGATGCTCGAGTCGGGCATCGCACCGTACCCGCTCACGCTCCCCATCACGCACACGATCGCTGAGGTGCGAGCCGCGCACGCTGAGCTCGAAGACGGCGCGTCGACCGGCGAGCGCGCCGGAGTCGCCGGCCGCATCGTGCACCTCCGCAACACCGGAAAGCTCTGCTTCGCGAGTCTGCAGGCCGGCGACGGATCGCGCATCCAGATCATGCTCTCGCTCGCGGTCGTCGGCCAGGAGCAGCTCGATCTGTGGAAGGAGTTCGTCGACCTCGGCGACCACGTCTTCGCCGCTGGCGAGATCATCTCGTCACGCCGCGGAGAGCTGAGCATCATGGCCGACGAGTGGAAGATGGCCTCCAAGGCTGTCCGTCCGCTCCCCAACCTGCACTCGGAGCTGAACGAGGAGACGCGTGTGCGCCAGCGCTACCTCGACCTCATCCAGCGGCCTGTCGCCCGGGAAGTCGTCGTCGCACGCGCGAAGACCAACGCGTCGTTGCGGCAGACGTTCGCGAACCACGAGTTCCTCGAGGTCGAGACGCCCATGCTGCAGACGATGCACGGTGGGGCAGCGGCCCGCCCGTTCGTGACGCACTCCAACGCATTCGACACCGAGCTGTTCCTGCGCATCGCACCAGAGCTCTACCTGAAGCGAGCGGTTGTCGGAGGCCTCGACAGGGTCTTCGAGATCAACCGCAACTTCCGCAACGAGGGTGCGGACTCGACGCACAGTCCCGAGTTCGCGATGCTCGAGGCCTACCAGGCATACGGTGACTACAACTCGATCGCAGACCTCACGCAGGAGCTCGTTCAGAACGCGGCCCACGCCGTGTCAGGGTCGCACGTCGTCACCTGGACGGACGGCACCGAATTCGACCTCGGCGGAGACTGGGATCGCGTCTCCATGTACCCCTCCCTGTCAGCTGCGGCCGGTGTCGAGATCACGCCTGAGACCTCTCTCCCCGAGCTGCTCGCGCTGGCCGAGAAGGTGGACATCGAGGTCGACCACCCCACGCACGGCAAGCTCGTCGAAGAGCTGTGGGAGCACTTCGTGAAGGAAGATCTCACCCGCCCCACGTTCGTCATGGACTTCCCCGTCGAGACCTCCCCGCTGACCGCATCCCACCGCTCCATTCCCGGTGTCGTCGAGAAGTGGGACCTGTACGTTCGCGGCTTCGAGCTCGCCACCGGGTACTCCGAGCTCATCGACCCGGTCGAGCAGCGTGCCCGCTTCGTCGAGCAGGCCGCACTGGGCGCGAAGGGCGACGTCGAAGCGATGCGCGTCGACGAGGAGTTCCTTGCCGCGCTGGAGCACGCCATGCCGCCGTCTGGCGGGATGGGAATGGGCATCGACCGCTTGCTCATGGCCATCACGGGGCTGGGTATCCGCGAGACGGTGCTCTTCCCGCTCGTGAAGTAGCGGCCGCGAACACAACACGGATAAGACGTAAACCTCACTAGAAATCGTTCTTTCGCCCCCTGCGGATCTGAGGCGTGGTCTCATTTCTGCGCGACCGATGTGCGTCGCGATTCGCAAATCGAAGGGGGAATCCATGGCGGACACAGGTGCAGGCGGGGACACGAGTACACGCGCACGAGAAGACTCGATCGCAGGCGCTCCCAACCGGAGAAAGGTCCTCGCCGGTGCGGTGTGGACAGTTCCCGTCATGGCGACCGCCCTGGCAGCGCCGGCCTACGCGGCGAGCCCAGGCTGCGTCGGCACGTTCAGCTTCTCGCCGACGACACTCGTCGGCGGTGTCCCCACGTTCGTTGCGAACACGGCATACACCTCTGCGCTGACGATCACCAAGGCCGGCGGATCCGCCACATCCACCATCCGGGTCACGCTGACGGGAACCGGCTACACCTTCGAAGGCGGCGGCACGACGAGGGACATCGCTCTGGTCGGCGGCTCCACGACCGTCCAGATCGTCGCCACGACAGCAGGAACCGGCGTGGGCAACGTCGCGGTGCAGGGCCTCGCCCAGACCCAGACGTGCCCGGTCACGAACCTGCCACTGCGCCGCCGAACCCTGACCTACGAATCAGCCTTCGGCATCGGGTTCTACCCGACGGCGTCTGGCGGCACATCCGGGCGACTCCAGTACGACACGTCGGGTACCGGGACAGATACGAAGTACCACCGCATCGTCGGGACAGTCGCGGGCGACGTCATCAGCAACATCGCCGTCGAATTCGGCATCACCAACGGATGGCCGACAACGCCCGCGTTCACGGCGCTGCCCGGCAGCAACGCGAGCTGGACGACACCGGTTGCTACCGGTGCGACGTTCCAGGCGGTCGTGAACGGGGTCAACCGCACGTTCAACGTCTACCGGTTCACCTACGTGGGAAGCATCACCGCAACCGGGACGACAACAGCCATCCCCATCGGGTTCTACTTCCGGCAGTCGGGCATCACCTACGTCGCAGACCAGCACTCGAGGACAACTCGCTACGCAACCGTCAACGGCACGCCCGTGACCCTGACTCGTGCACCCGGTGTCATCAACAACACCAACGTGACGACTCCGCCCACGCCGTAGGGCGCTGAGCGTGACGACGACGCGGTGTGCTCGCGGGGGCCTCCCGCAGCGCACCGCGTCGTTGCCCGGGCGGACGAAGGTGACGCCGTGCGCAGTTCGCCTCAGCTCTCAACCGATGCGCTCGTCTGCCCTTCGACCCGGTAGTCGACCTCTGCCACGATCTTCCTGAGGGCGTACACCGTGACCGAGCGGCGCTGGGCTGGCGGATCCCATCCGGTGTGCTGCTCGAACTCGAGCCGCTGCAGGTCGTCGAGGGCGGTGGATGCTGCGCCGAGGCGTGCGCGAATGTCGCCGGGTGCATCCACCCACGACTGCATCAGCTGCGCCAGCTGCTCCCCGGCACCCTCCAGAGCCCGACTCGACTCCGGGCGCGCTTCGCTCCACGAGGTCTCGAGGAACGGCTCCTGCAGCTCGGCGAGGTGGCGTGCGATTCGGCTGAGGCTGTCGAGTTCGCCCTGGACCGAGTTGCTGTCGAACTTCGAGCGCAGGCGCCTGGCGTTGCCGCGCAGGTTCTCTTGAACTTCTCCCACGAGGGTCTTGGCGTCGGCGAGTTCGGCGTCGAGCCGCACGAGAGACTCCCGCCAGTCCTTGAGCGCGTCCTCGGGAGACTCCTCCCTCGGCAGTTCGGTCGCGCGCCTGATCACGTCCCCGATCGTGGTCTTCACGGCGGCGAGTGACACCATCGCCTGCTTCTGGCCGGTTGCCGGAGGGACGAGCAGGTTCAGTCCCACGCCGATGGCCGCACCGACCGCCATCTGCACGACGTAGCCGATGGAGAAACCGTCCGGGTTCGCGCCGCCGACGACGAACACGAACAGGGCGGCTATCGGAATGTAGTCGCGCCCTGCGCCGAAGACCGGGATTCCGGCGAGCAGCGTTCCCACTCCCACTGCGACGGGAACGGCGAACGCCACAGGCGTGCCGAGTGTCAGGAGCGCACCGGAGGCGAGGACGCCGAGGAGCACGCCGACGATCACCTGGATGCTCGAGCGCACCGAACCGGCCACCGTCGGAACGCTCGCGACGAGCGCACCGAGCGGCGCGTAGTACGCGTAGGCACTCGCTTCGCCGGGAACGAGGTGCCCGGCGTACCAGGCGAGGGTTGCCGCAGCCGCTGTCTTCGCGACGTGCAGGAGCCTTGACGGGGTGAACGCCGGGAGGAGGGCGCTGGCGAATCTATGCATCCACTCCAGCTTGACGGTTCGTGCTCACGTCCCGCTGGGACTTGACGTGGCGTCCGTGCGTCCGACGCGCTGAGCTGAGTTCTCTCGCGGCCTCCCCGGTCAGCGCCAGCGCTGGATCGCCGAGCGCATCTGGCGTGCCGAGGCGAAGCCGCTGCTGTTGGCGATCTCCTCGGTCTCCATTGCCGAAGCAGTCCTCCTCCGCGTCAGCGCGTCGTTCGCGGCCTGCACTCTTGCCTGCTCGATGGCCTTCCGCGGCGTGCTGTTGTGCTCCGCGAAGACTCGGTGAAGATGCGTCTGCGATATCGCGAGTTGCGATGCGAGGGTCTGCACGGAGAACTCAGACTCAGAGAAATGCAGGCTGATCAGGCGGTCTGCTTGCCAGCGGAGCTGGTCTGAGTGCGTCCCGGATCTCGTCAGCTCGGCGGCCCGGTCTTCTGCCAGCACGGTGAGCATCAGCTCTTCGAGCATTCCGCGAATCCTGACGACGCCACCACCAGCCGGGTCCGGTGGCGCCGCGATAAGCGTGTTCAGGGTCGCGACAGCGAGCTGCCAGTAGGGCTCTGGGGCGTCGAACGGCGTGTTCAGGGCACCCCGGAATCGTTCCATCGCCAACTCCCGTGAGCTGATGCGAGCCTCGAACCGCGCGGTGGCACCGGTTGATGTCGACGTGAGGTGACGATCCGATTCGAACACGGCGAACTGGTGCTCTCCCACGGTGAACCATGCTTGCCCGGTGTCGACGGTCAGCGTTCCCTCGACGGAGACGAGCATGCAGAACGTGCCTGGCGGATCAGGAAGCGCGCGCAGCGTGCTCGGTGACGACCAGATGCGTTCCGCTGACCAGCTGTCGTACCGCACCGCATCCGAGAAGACATTCGGGTGGGTTCCTTCGGCGGGGGACCAGTTCGAGTTCGAGATAGCTGTTCTCCGAGGATGAGCTGCAGGCGCGCTGGGGCATGAGCGCTCCTCACTGTAGCCCGGCGTCAGCACGGGGCGGAGGCGCTCCGGGGCAGAACGCCGTGAGGGGCCGGATGCATGCGCATCCGGCCCCTCACGTTCGATCGCGCTCGAGAGCGCTCAGTCTCGCTGTTCCCCTGTAGGGGTACCTACGACCGGCACCTGGCTCGTCTGCGGTCCTGCGACGGGAACGCTCATGACGGGTGCGCGGCGCAGCCACGGGAAGCGCAGCTTTCCTGGTGTGCGCTCGACGGGCTCGTCGACCTCGAGGCCGTAGAAGTCGCCGATGTGGTCGACGAACGCGGCGCGGCGCGCACGCTCGTAGGCGCGCTTCTCGCGGGCGAACGCGAGAGCGGTCGCCCAACACGACAGGAGCAGCACCACGGAGAACGGCAGCGCGATGCTGATTGCGGCCGTCTGCAGCGCGTTCAATCCGCCCGCGAGCAGCAGTGCGACGGCGAGCAGCGAGGTGATGATCGCGAAGAAGGCACGCACCCAGTGCTTCGGCTCGACCTGGCCTCCCGTGGCGAGCATGCCCATCACGAGCGCACCTGAGTCGGCGGACGTGATGAAGAAGATCGCGATGAGGATGATGGCACCGATCGTCAGCACGGCACCGCCGGGAAGCTGCGCCAGCATCTGGAACAGGGCGCCCTCGACATCGACAGAACCGTCGGACTGCACGAAGTCGGTGATGCCGTTCAGCTGCATGTAGAGCGCCGTGCCACCGAGCACGGAGAACCAGAGGAAGGTCACGAGCGTCGGCACGAGCATGACGCCGGTCACGAATTCGCGAACGGTGCGGCCGCGTGAGATGCGGGCGATGAACACGCCGACGAAGGGCGCCCACGACATCCACCAGCCCCAGTAGAACGTGGTCCACGCCGACTGCCAGTCGACGCCGGCTTCACCGGAGAAGGCGCTCGTCGAGAACGTGAGGCTCACGAAGTTCTGCAGGTAGTTGCCGAGCGACTGGACGAAGTCGCGCAACAGGAACTGGGTCGGTCCGACGATCAGGATGAACACGAGCAGCGTGCCCGCGAGGATGAGGTTGATGTTCGAGAGCCACTTCATGCCCTTGCCGACGCCCGAGATGACCGAGAACAGCACGAACGCCGTGATGACGGCGATGATGGCGATAGAAGAGGTGGTCGAGGATTCAAGGATTCCGGCCGCTTCCAGGCCGGAGCCGATCTGGAGCACGCCCAGTCCGAGCGACGTCGCGACGCCGAAGATCGTGCCGACGAGGGCGACGACGTCGATGAGATTGCCCCAGCCACCGCGCACGCGTCGACCGAGCAGCGGCTCGAGCGCCCAGCGCACGCTGACGGGGCGGCCACGGCGGTGGATTGCGTAGGCGAGCGCGAGGCCGAGCACGATGTAGATCGACCAGGCGTGCACGCCCCAGTGGAGATACGTCTGCGAGAGGGCCTGCTGCGCGAGCTGGTTCTCGGTGCCGGAGACGCCGGGCTTCGGCTGGATGAAATGGCTGAGGGGTTCGCTCACGCCGTAGAAGACGAGGCCGATGCCCATGCCGGCAGCGAAGAGCAGCGAGAGCCAGCTGAGGTTCGAGAACTCCGGCTTGTCGTCGTCCTTGCCGAGCTTGATGTCGCCGTACTTCCCAAACCCCATGACGAGACTGAAGATCACGAAGAAGGCCGCGATCAGCACGTAGTACCAGTTGAAGTTGCGGACGATGGACGACTGCACGGCGCCGAAGGCGGCGTCTGCCGCGTTTGGCGCGAGGATCGAGAAGCCCGCGAACCCGATGACGACGATCGCGGCTGGCCAGAAGACCCACCGTTTGATCGTGGGCGGATCCTTCTTCGCTGGCGTGTCGGGAGCGGCTGCTGAGCTGGGGGAGCTGGAAGTCACCGCGTCAATGGTACGCGAGCTGCGAGATTTCGCTAGTTGGCCTAGGTACTACGGTGCGCGAGGGTCAGGATCCTTCTGGACGTACGAGCTCGTGCACGCCGGAGATGATCTCGTCGGGGCGGAACGGGTAGCGCTCGATCTCTCGCTGGTCGCTGATGCCCGTGAGCACGAGCACGGTGTGGAGGCCGGCTTCCATGCCCGCGACGATGTCGGTGTCCATCCGGTCGCCGATCATGGCCGTGTTGTGCGAGTGAGCGCCGATCTTGTTGAGCGCGGAGCGGAACATCATGGGGTTCGGCTTTCCGACGACATACGGCTCGCGGCCCGTCGCTTTCGTGATGAGCGCAGCGATCGCGCCCGTCGCCGGGAGAGGGCCGTCGGCGCTCGGGCCCGTGGCGTCCGGGTTCGTGACGATGAAGCGTGCGCCGTTTCCGATGAGACGGATGGCCTTCGTGATCGCATCGAACGAGTAGTTGCGGGTCTCGCCCACGACCACGAAGTCGGGGTCGGTCTCCGTCATGATGTAGCCCGCCTCGTGGAGTGCCGTGAGGAGTCCGGCTTCGCCGATCACGAATGCCGATCCACCTGGCAGCTGCTGCTTGAGGAAGTCGGCGGTCGCGAGCGCCGAAGTCCAGAGGCGGTCCTCTGGCACGTTGATGCCGCCGGCACGCAGGCGCGCCGCGAGGTCGCGGGCGGTGAAGATGGAGTTGTTCGTGAGCACGAGGTACGGGGTGTCGTCGCGCTGCCACTGTGCGAGCAGCTCGACGGCGCCAGGCAGCGCCGCTTGCTCGTGCACGAGCACGCCATCCATGTCAGTGAGCCAGCATTCGACGTTCGAGCGATCGACCATGGTCTCAGCCTAGGCGGATGGGCCGACACTGAGGTCGCGGCACCCAGACTCGCCGAGACGGGGAGAGCATCGCGTAGACTCCCTCCATCATGGACTTCTTCCTCAATGCACTCTGGTCGCTCATCCCGACTGTGATCATCGGGGCTGCGTTCTTCTGGATCCTCACTTCGATCCTCTCTGGCGATCGCCGCGAGCGTGCCATGGCCGACAAGATCGAGCGCGAAGAACGCGCTCGCCTCGGCCTTCCGCAGCTCGACGCGAAGAGCTAGCTCTCCGCTTACTTTCCCGCTCCATCTCGACCTCCTCGACGCAGAGGGGGTCACTTCTCGTCGTCTGGACTCGACTCATGTCACTCCTCCTCAACTGGGCCTCGCCCAGGCCGCTCGGCAGACCGTTCCGCTTCCTTCTGTCCTCCTCGCTGTTCTCCAATCTCGCCGACGGCATCCTCATCGCGGCGGGTCCTCTGCTCGTGGCGAGCCTCACACAGGACCCCTTGCTCGTCTCGCTCGCGCTTGTCGTCCAGCAGCTGCCGTGGTTGGTGTTCGGACTCTTCGCCGGGGTCGTCGCTGACCGCCTGCCGCGCGTCGCGATCATCGTCACGGGTGCGCTCAGTCGTGTGCTGATGCTGGCGATCATCGGCGCGCTGGTGCTGACCGACACCATCAACCTGCCGATCCTCTACGTGGCGCTGTTCCTGGTGGGCTCCGCCGAGGTCTTCACCGACAATGCGTGGACGTCGATCGTTCCAGACCTCGTGCCGTCGAAGGAGCTCGGCATCGGCAACTCTCGTCTGATCGCGAGCCAGACCGTCATGAACCAGCTCGCCGGTCCCGCTATCGGCGGCGCGATGTTCGCGATCGGGCACGCTCTGCCGTACGGCGTGACCGTGGTCTCGCTGCTCTTCGCGGTGGTGCTCGTGTCGCGCATCACGTCGCCACCCGTCTCGACGGCGACGACGGGCCCGATCGAGACGGTGCGTTCGGTCGCTCGAGTTCGCCGTGACATCGCGAAGGGGTTCACGTGGCTCTGGCAGAACCCGCCCGTGCGCACCCTCGCGATCATCCTCTTCGCGTTCAACATCACCTATGGGATGACGTACGGCGTGCTCGTGCTCTACTCGAAAGAGCGGTTGGGGCTCGACGACGTCGGCTACGGACTGCTGCTCGCGGTTTCCGCACTCGGAGGGCTCGTCGGAACGGCGCTCTACGGGCGCCTTGAGCGTCGCTTCTCCTACACGAGCCTCATGCGCACCTGCCTCGCCCTGGAGACAGTGCTGCACCTCGTGCTGGCCGCAACTGCGAACGTCATCGTCGCGGGCGTGACGATGTTCGTCTTCGGCATGTACACCGTCATCTGGGCGACGCTGGCGAGCACCATTCGCGGGCGGGCCGTGCCGAGCCGGATGCGCGGTCGCGTCTCGAGCGTGTACTTCCTCGGGATGATCGGGGGCATGGCGATGGGGTCGTTCGTGGGCGGACTCATCGGTCAGGCATTCGGCATCGTGACGACGATCTGGGTCGCTTTCGGGGTGAGTATCCTCATCTTGGCGCTCGTCTGGCGTTCGCTGGTCAACGTGGGGCGCGCGGGCGCTCTGAGAGAGCACCCAGATAGCTCCGGGGAGCGCGGCGTAACCTGATCGGCATCGTGCTGGATCGAGGACGCGGAGGAGGGTGCTGACGATGCCGCGTTCTGCCCTGCCTGTCCTCATCGCGGCCGTCATGATGACGATGCTCGCCGGATGCGCCTCTGGACCCTTCCCGTCCGTGCAATCGGCGGTCGATTCGTTCAACCAGACCCTGCGGTCACTTCCGGGCGTCGACGCGTCGAGCCTCGACCGACCCCCCGTGGATGGGGCCGTCAAGGTAGACCTCATCGTGACGTTGACGGACGACGTGACCGATGAAGAGCTCGCGGACATCGGCGACTACACGTCGACGTTCCCTACTGTGCAACTGGGGCAGGGACAGTACCCGGGTGCGGTCGAGCTGCGCCTTTCGGGTTCGGCCTACTCGTACTTCGATCTCGCCTCACCTGAGGCGCTCCACGCGCAGCTCGCGTACTGGCGTGAGCTGACCGCAGTCGGCTTCGAGTCCGTCTCGATGCGCACGTACTCGGCCCCCGTCACCGCGGGCATGTTCGCGGTCACCGACGAGGTCGGGGACGACGCGGCCGCGGGCCTCTCCTCGCAGGAGGGCGAATCGGCGGAGACGACACCATCCGCTGTGCCCGAGACGCTCCAGCCAACGGCATCCAGCGCCCCGTCGCTCACCTCGGCCGCCCGTGGACGACTCGTCGTGGTCGAGCTCTCGAGCGACGCTCGCGATGACGACAAGCGCACGGCTCAGCTCCTTGAATCCGCGCGCTCGCTCGAGGACCCGGGGGCCGCGACGGGCGAATGGGACCTGATGGGTCTCGCCCCCTACACGACGGGGCAGTTCGTGCAATCAGCGATTCCCTCTTCGGCGCAGATCGACTTCGTCCGCGAGACCAGCGCTGTGTTCGATGAGTCGGAGCAGCTCGCGAGTGTCCATGTGAGGGTCGACGACGCGTACTCCGGCAGCACCCAGGTCAACGTGACCGCGTTCGACGACACCATGGAGGGTGTCAAGTCGGCGGATGCTGCCAAGAAGTTCCGGGAGACCGTCGAGTGGCGTGAGCTCACGCAGCTGGTGCCGGAGCTGCAGCGGACGAACCGCGACTTCAGCGTCAACTTCGTGGGGAACAACCTGACTGGGCTTGGCGTCTTCGAGTTGAAGTTCGGGGTGCGCGACTGCGAGTTCTGGTCGGGTTCGGAGTGGCCCGATCTGTCGCGTGAGCTCGAGATGACCTGGGCCTCCAGTTTGCAGGGCGCGGACGCGCCTGCCGCGGCCACGCAGATCTGCGCGGCGCAGCGCTGATCAGCGTCGCCGCCTGACGCCGCACTGAACGGCAATTACTCTCATTTTCGCGCCGGAAAGTGGCAATTTCCCGGTAAATGCCCGGTTATCCGGATCTCGCCAAATGAAGATTCTGGGGTTAGAGTCATGACCATCCATTTGGTAGGTGAAAAGTCATGTATGTGAGTTGGGGTGAATCAAGGTGAACGCAACGACGCGTGAGCTGCTGACGCGGGAGCGCCTCCTGCGCGCCCTCGACGATGATTCGGCTGGTATCACCCTGCTGCACGCCCCAAGCGGGTACGGCAAGACGACACTCCTGCGCATGTGGGTCGAGGCTGGTCGGCACTCCGGCCGCCTGCTCTGGGTGACCTTCGGCACCTCGACCACGACGCGCAACAGCGTGTGGGAGCAGATCGCGCGAGCCGCTCTCCGCGAAGGGCTCGTGACGAGCCTCCAATTCGATGACCTCCTGACCCTCATCAACAGCGACGACTTCGAGAAGCGAGACCTCATCGTCGCCATGAGGGGAGAGGTTCCGTTCACCATCATCCTCGATGGCTACGAGCGTCTCGGGGAGCTCGTCAGCGTCATCGACCAGGACCTGCTGCGCGGTGCCGAGCATGTGCCCGGAATGCGGGTCATCGTGGCCGCGCGTGGACGCACGACACTCGACCGGGCGAAGCTGCAGCTCCACGGCCAGGTGCAGGTGATCACCAACATCGACCTCGAGTTCACTCAGGATGAGGTCGCAGAGCTCTTCAGCCGCATTGTCGGCGACAGTCGTGTCGCGACTCCGAAGGAGGTGTACGAGGCGACCGGTGGCTATGCGATCGCCGTGCGCGCTGCCGTCATCGAGCTCTCCCGGTCCGGCCCCCGGGCCACGCACTGGCGCGAGAACGCGCTCAACGCGACCAATCTCTCCGGCCAGCTGCCCAGTGATGAGCTCGCCAACTTCGCGCGGATCACCAGCGTCGTGCCCTACTTCGATGCGTCCCTCGCACGGATGCTCGTGCCCCAGGTCGATCCGGACGCCGCCATCGAGGTGCTCGAGGCCGATGGGTTCGGCCGGCACATCACCTTCACGCGCAGCGGAGGGGCATTCCAGTACGTCACCGCGCTGCGCGAGGCGCTCCACGAGGAGCTGCGATCCGAATCGCCAGGGGAGTACAAGCGTGCTGCCTCCATCGCCTCGGCTTGGCTCGTGGCGAACGGCGACCCGGAGGGCGCTCTCGAGCTCGCTCTGGAAGTCGATGACTACGAGCTCGCCTCACGCATCTGCTCCAGACTGCTGCTCTCCGTCGTCGAGGCATACACCACCGATCGCTACGAAGTGCGCCTGCAGCACCTCCCGCACGATGTGCTCGTCGCCTACCCGATCCTCGCGTTCGTGCTCGGGCTCGCTCGCCTCGCGAACCCGGTGCTGCGAAGCGGGGCCAAGCCGCTGCTGCAGATCGCGGCCGGGATGCGCATCCCGAGCGGCCTGCCGGCGGAGCGCCGCTGCGAGCACCTCTGCTTCAAGGTCTTCGCGCTGCGCACGCTCGGCAGATACCGCGAGTCGGCCGATCTCGCGAGGGAGGCGCTCGAGCTCGCGAGCTCGCAGGGCACCTCTGGTCTGTCGTCGATGCTCTCCCCGGTGTTCACCCGCGGTGCTGCCCTCTCGCTGTTCCTCGTCGGGGACGTCACTGGCGCGCAGGCAGCCGTCGCGGGCACGTTCGTCGTGCCGCAGTCGCAGACGTCCCGCAACCTGTCGTTCTCCGACGCGGCGGGCTACAGGGCGATCGACGGAGACATGCCAGCCGCGCGGGCGATGCTCGCGCAGATCGACGACGGCGCATGGGTTTCGACAAGCGAACGCGGCCACCTTGGGACGTTCGGGCACATAGCGCGTTCCTACGTCGACCTCGAGCGGGGGGAATGGGCGCAAGCACGCGCAACTCTCGAGGGGATCGAGCGCTATACCGTCACCTCGGACCTCTGGCCGTACCTGCAGGAGCCGGTGATGCTGGCCCGACTGGCACAGGGGGAGGCGCTGGCCGAGGCCCGCCGCGTCGAGGAGATGCTCGATGGTCCGCTGGCCGCTTCAGCTGCGGGCGAGAGTCTTGGCCTGTTCCGCGTGAAGGCGTTCCTGGTTGTGCTGTGGCTCGCCGCGGGGCGCCCGGCACGAGCGAGGAAGCTGCTCGAGGGGTACGCGGTCGACGATATCCGGACGTTGCCGGCGAGGGCGCTCCTCGCTCTCGTCGATGGCGACACCGACCTGTCGATGCGTCTCGTCTCTCGGTCGCTCGACTTCGTCACGACCCCGCGGATGCGCACGGCAGTCCATGCGCTCGGTGCGGCCGGAGCGCTCCGTTCAGGGGATCGCGAGGTCGCGCTGAGCATGATCGGCCTCGCCTCTGGTCTCGCGCGCGAATACGGGCTCATCTCGCCGCTGCTGCTGCTGCCAGACCGAGACCGTGACGCCCTGGCGGAGCTCAGCCGAGAATCGGGGAGCGCCGACGACGTGGCGATGTTCGATTCGCTGGACGTCGCGACCACCATCCAGGAAGTGAGCGCCATGCCACAGTTCACGGAGCGGGAGCGAGTCGTGGTTCACGCGCTCGCGCGGCACACGTCTCCCGCACGAATCGCGGAGGAGCTCTTCGTCTCGCCGAATACGGTGAAGACCCAATTGCGATCTGCCTACAAGAAGCTCGGCGTGCATTCTCGGCCAGAGGCGCTGCGTCGTGCGGAATCTCTGGGTCTTCTCCGTCAGCGAAGTGACGACTAATCCGTCTACAGCTTCCAGCGCAAGCCACTCCGGGGTGAACCCCGGGGTGGTTTTTTCGTTGTTCGCTGGCTAGCTGGTCAGTTATTTATTTGTAGCTACAAATTAGGGTGAAGTCCGGGGTGACTTCGGGGTGAGATTCCCGTATTCGGGGTGCTATTGATCCGCCCGATGCAGCCGTTCTGGATGCACCAGGGCAGGACGCGCCTTCGGCGCGCTAGCTCACTCCCCAACGTGCACCGAAGAGGTTCCCCTTTGTCTGAAATCCCCAGCTCCCCAGCCGACCCCACTCTCGTCAAGTCCGACGCCGGGTCCACCCGCCGCACGATCCTCCGTGGTGCAGCGTGGACAGTCCCCGTCATCGCCCTCGCGACCGCAGCCCCCGCCCAGGCGGCATCGCGATGCGTGAACAAGACCAACTTCAACGCGCTCACGACAGGCACGAAGCCCACGCAGATCTCCTTCCCTGGCACCGGGGTCACCGCCACGCTGAGCTACGTCGGCTACGGAGGCTTCACGGGGTCATCGACAAACGGGGCGGTGCAGAACGGCCCACAGGGCGGAAACCCGGCCACTCAGAAGTGGATCAAGTTCGAGAACGAGACCGCGCAGTCCGGCAGCGGCCTCGACGTGCGGATCGTCTTCAGCGAGCCCGTCTCGAAACTCTCCTTCACGCTCTTCGACCTCGACTGGGCAGACGGCAACCACCGCGACGCGGTGATCGCGACGACCCCGCCCACCTCATTCACTCTCGCTCCCGCGCTGCAGGGCAGCGGAACGGCAGGCAGCCCCTGGCGGAAGGCCACGGTGGGTGAGATCCCGAGCACGTCGCTCAACGGCAACGTGCAGCTCAACTACGCCGGCCCCATCACCGAGGTGCGGTTCAGGTACTTCCAGGATCTGCCCAACCTCAACCGGAACCACAACCAGCTCATCGGGCTGAGCGACCTCGCCTTCGACAAGTGCCTCTGACCGTCGGAAGCTGAACGACGAATGCGCCGCCGTGGGGTCGAGAGGGCCCGGGGCGGCGCATCCGTGTGCCTGGGGGAGTTATCCGCACGCCCAGGGCGAACAGGGGAGGGTTTCGGGGGTGGTCGCCGTTACTCTCGGTGTACACGGCCCCCGACCCTGTAGCCAGGTGTCGAGGTCAGGGAGTCGAAGGAGAAACGGATGTTCGAGAGATTTACCGACCGCGCCCGGCGCGTGATCGTCCTCGCCCAAGAAGAGGCGAAGATGCTCAACCACAATTACATCGGGACCGAGCACATCCTCCTCGGCCTCATCCACGAGGGTGAAGGAGTCGCCGCCAAGGCGCTCGAATCCCTCGACATCTCGCTGCCTGCCGTTCGCGAGCAGGTCCAGGAGATCATCGGCCAGGGCCAGCAGCGTCCGACGGGGCACATCCCGTTCACGCCGCGTGCCAAGAAGGTGCTCGAGCTCTCGCTCCGCGAGGCTCTGCAGCTCGGCCACAACTACATCGGGACCGAGCACATCCTCCTCGGCCTCATCCGCGAGGGCGAGGGTGTCGCAGCCCAGGTGCTCGTCAAGCTCGGCGCCGACCTCAACCGGGTGCGCCAGCAGGTCATCCAGCTGCTGAGCGGCTTCCAGGGCAAAGAGCAGGTCGTCGCTGGCGCAGACCAGCCACAGCAGGCAGCCCAGGGCTCCGCCGTGCTCGACCAGTTCGGTCGCAACCTGACGCAGGCCGCTCGCGAAGGCAAGCTCGACCCCGTCATCGGTCGCGAGAAGCAGATCGAGCGCGTCATGCAGATCCTGTCGCGCCGCTCGAAGAACAACCCCGTCCTGATCGGCGAGCCAGGCGTCGGCAAGACCGCCGTCGTCGAGGGCCTCGCGCAGGCCATCGTCACCGGGCAGGTTCCGGAGACGCTGAAGGACAAGCAGCTCTACTCCCTCGACCTCGGCTCGCTCATCGCCGGGTCCCGCTACCGCGGTGACTTCGAAGAACGCCTCAAGAAGGTCACCAAGGAGATCCGCACGCGCGGAGACATCATCGTCTTCATCGACGAGATCCACACCCTCGTGGGTGCGGGTGCCGCCGAGGGAGCGATCGACGCCGCGAGCATCTTGAAGCCGCTCCTCGCACGAGGTGAGCTCCAGACCATCGGCGCGACCACCATCGACGAGTACAAGAAGCACTTCGAGAAGGATGCGGCGCTCGAGCGACGCTTCCAGCCCATCCAGGTGGAAGAGCCGTCGATCGCGCACACGATCAACATCCTCAAGGGTCTCCGCGACAAGTACGAGGCGTTCCACAAGGTGTCCATCACCGACGACGCCATCGTCGCCGCGGCCACGCTCGCCGACCGCTACGTCTCCGACCGGTTCCTTCCGGACAAGGCGATCGATCTCCTCGACGAGGCAGGCGCACGCCTCCGTCTCTCGGTGCTGTCCTCGCCGCCTGAGCTGCGCGAACTCGACGAGAAGATCGCGATCGTCCGCGCCGACAAGGAGCAGGCCATCGAGCTGCAGGACTTCGAAGGCGCCGCGTCACTGCGCGACGATGAGAAGAACCTGCTCGGCGAGCGCCTCCGCCTCGAGAAGCAGTGGAAGTCTGGCGACGTCAAGTCGACCGGCACCGTCGACGAGGGGCTGATCGCCGAGGTTCTCTCGCAGGCCACCGGCATCCCCGTCTTCAAGCTCACCGAGGAAGAGACTGCGCGCCTCGTCTTCATGGAAGACGCCCTGCACCAGCGGGTCATCGGCCAGAACGAAGCGATCGCAGCGCTCTCCAAGACGATCCGCCGCACCCGCGCCGGACTCAAGGACCCGAACCGCCCATCCGGCTCGTTCATCTTCGCCGGCCCCACGGGTGTCGGAAAGACGGAGCTCGCCAAGGCGCTCGCGGAGTTCCTCTTCGACGACGAGTCTGCGCTCATCTCGCTCGACATGTCGGAGTTCGGCGAGAAGCACACCGTCTCCCGGCTCTTCGGCGCCCCTCCAGGGTTCGTCGGCTTCGAAGAAGGTGGCCAGCTCACCGAGAAGGTGCGCCGCAAGCCGTTCTCCGTGGTGCTGTTCGACGAGATCGAGAAGGCTCACCCCGACATCTTCAACTCGCTCCTCCAGGTGCTGGAAGAAGGACGTCTCACCGACGGCCAGGGTCGCGTCGTGGACTTCAAGAACACCGTCATCATCATGACGACCAACCTCGGCACGAAGGGCATCTCCGGCGGACCCGTCGGCTTCCAGCTTGAAGGCGACGCCTCGGTGTCGTACGACAACATGAAGTCGAAGGTCAACGAAGAGCTCAAGAAGCACTTCAAGCCCGAGTTCCTGAACCGCGTCGACGACACGATCGTCTTCCCGCAGCTCTCCACCAACGAGCTGCTCCAGATCGTGGACCTCTTCATCGGTCGCCTCAGCGAGCGCATGCTCGACCGCGACATGACCGTCGAGATCACCGAGCTCGCCAAGCGCAAGCTCATCAAGGTCGGCTTCGACCCGACGCTCGGCGCCCGCCCGCTGCGTCGCGCCGTGCAGCACGAGGTGGAAGACCTCCTCTCGGAGAAGATCCTCCGAGGCGAGCTCAAGGCCGGCGACCACGTGCAGGTCGACTACCCGGAAGACGAGTTCGTGTTCAACGTCACGAAGCGCCTCGTCCCCGAGACGGTCGCGGCTGGTGGCGTCACCTCGCAGGCCGAGGGCATCATCGCCGACTCCGGTGAGGGCGACGCGCAGACCGCGTAACCATCACCGGCAGGCACGACGAAGCCCCCGCATCCACTGGATGCGGGGGCTTCGTCGTCTGTGCCTAGCGGGTGGCCTTGCGGAAGCCGTCCCAGATGTCCCAGACGCTGGTGGCGACGACTCCGAACGAGATCATCACGGTGACGATCGTGGTCACCGTCGCCGCGCTCTCGGCGCTTGGGATGATCGTGGCGAAGAAATCAGGGTTCAGCAGGAGTCCGCGGCCCAGCGCGGTCAACAGCAGCGACATGAACAAGACCGCGAGCACCGCATTCGCCCAAGCCAGCGGGAGCGTCACGCGCCCCGAGCGGAAGAGCGCCACGCTGTAGCCCGCCTCGAGGGCGAGCAGCACGAGCAGACCCAGGGCCCACCAGGGCCAAAGCTCGTGGCCGAAGAACGAGAGCCCCGGCTCTGTGGGTACGAAGCCGACGAAGCGGTCCCAGACGATCGCACCAACGGCGAGGCCGAGGAACACGAGCGAGGCGACGAGCTCGGACCTGCCCGCCCCGGTCTGGCGGATCTCCGGCAGCTCTTCGACGCTCCACTTCCCCGGCGCGGATGGAGCTCCAGCGCGTTCGAGGATCACGAACATGAGCGTGGTCCAGAACGCGACGTGGATCACCACGCTGAGGCTGATCGCCACGACTTCGCCGATGATCTCGCCGATGCCGCTGCCCGCCAGAGTCTGCGCGATCGCGACGCCGAACGCCGCACAGGCCGGCACGATCCAGAGCAGCAGCTTCAGGAGCCGCCACCACATGAGGTAGTACCGCGGGCCGATGAGATACAGGCGACGATCGGTGTAGCTCGCGGCAAGCAGCTCGGGGTCGCCGAGGTCGGTGAGCACGGCGACCTCTGCGGCCGTGGCGGCCTCGCCGGACTCGACGCGTGCATCCACCAGATCTCCGATGGATGCGCGCAGCTCGGCCTCGAGGTCGGCGGGCTGGTCGTCGGGAACGGTGCGCATCGCGGCGCTGACGTAGCGTTCGGTGAGGGTGTCGTTGATGGTGGTCATGGCTCAGGCCCCTTCTGGGAGGTGCTCGATCGCGTCGGCGAGTGAGCGGAATTCTGCGGTCATCGCGGTGGCGAGCGCCGTGCCAGCGAGGCTCGCGCGGTAGAACTTGCGAGGTCGTGCCTCGTCGGTGTTCCACTCGCTTGTGAGGTGCCCCTGCTTCTCGAGTCTGCGGAGCAGTGGGTAGAGGGTGTTCGCATCGGTGTCGAAGCCGCGGGACTGGAGTGCTTCGAGGAGGCCGTAGCCGTATCCGGGCTCGGCGAGGAGGCGCAGGCAGGCGAGGACGACTGTGCCCCTGCGGAGCTCCTGCAAATGGATGTCGTGGGTCTCGTCATCGCTCATGCTTCACACCATAGTGTGTGTCACACAGTGTCGTCAATGGCACTGTGTTGTGGAGGGCCGAGACTCGGAGCTCGGCGCGGGGGAGCGTGCGCCGGGCTTACGCTGGAACGCGTGCCTGCATCCCCCTCTTCCTCATCGAACGGCAAGCCGAAGAAGGAGGCCACGCTCGCTCAGGTGACCTTGCTGGCGCTCCTGCCATCGTTTGTCTTCGCCATCGGCGAGGGGGCCATCATCCCCATCATCCCGACGGTCGCGGTCTCGCTCGGCGCTGGGATCGAGTTCGCGGGCTTCATCGCGGGCTCGCTCATGATCGGTCAGATGATCGGCGACCTACCCGCCGGGGCGGTCGTCCAGCGAATGGGGGAGAAGCGGGCCATGCTCGCGGCCCTCGCGGTCAGCCTGGTCGGTATCCTGCTGTGCGCGTTCGCGGTTGCGCCCTGGATGCTGCTCATCGGCGTCGTCATCATCGGCATCTCGGCCGCGAACTTCAACCTCGCGCGCCACGCGTTCCTCACGACGTACGTGCCGCTTCGCTACCGGGTGCGGGTGCTGTCCACGCTTGGCGGGGTCTTCCGCGCCGGCTTCTTCGTGGGGCCGTTCATCATCGCCGGCATCCTCGTGCTCTTCGACGCGCCGCAGTACGGGTTCTGGGTGTTCATCGTGTGCGGTGCTATCGCCGCGCTGATCCTGCTCTTCGCGCCCGACCCAGAGACGGTCGCCAGGCCATCGCACTCCGCGAAGACGGCCCCCGACCTCACGGCCGGTGACACAGCGGCGGCCTCGCCGAAGAAGCTCGGCGTCTTCCAGACCATCCGGGCCAACGCTGGCGTCCTCGTGCGTCTCGGCACCGGTGCCGGCATCATGGCCGCGCTCCGCGCCGCACGCAACGTCATGCTGCCGCTCTGGGCGCTCTCCATCGGAATGGACACGGCGGCCGCAGTACTGGTGATCGGCGTGAGCGCAGGTGTCGACTTCGCGCTGTTCTTCGTGTCCGGTTGGGTCATGGACCGTTTCGGACGGGTGTGGGGAGCCGTGCCTGCCCTGCTCGGCCTGGGGGCTGGCTTCCTGACTCTCGCCTTCACTCACGATCTTGTCGGCGACGCGTCGCAGCAGTGGTTCACGGTCCTCGCGATCTGGCTGGGCTTCGCGAACGGCATCGGTTCCGGCATCCTCATGACGCTTGGGGCCGACCTCGCTCCCAGGCAGGACCCGGCACCGTTCCTCGGCGCCTGGCGGCTCATCACCGACTCTTCGGCCGCGTCCGTACCCGTCATCGTGGCTGCGGCGACGGCGATCGTGTCGATCTCATTCACGTCGGGGATGCTCGGGGTGCTCGGGTTCGTCGGTGCGGCGCTCATGGGCTGGCAGATCCCGAAGCACGTGCCGCGTCAGCGGCGCTGAGGGCTGAGCCCGCGTCAGCGGCGCTGAGCACCGGGCCCGCGTCAGCGGCGCTGAGCACCGAGCCCGCGTCAGAACCTCAAGTCTCGGGATGGAAACCTCGCTTCGTTGGCGGAAGATTCCGGCAACGAAGCGAGGTTTGCAGCCCGAATCGAGGCGGCGAGTTCGTCTCGGACTCGGGCTCGGACGCGGACCCGGGCTCGGCTCGGACCCGGATGCGTGACGTTCCCGCCTACCGGGGCAGGCGGTCGAGGTAGTCGAGGAGGACGCCCTCGCGCATGGCCCACGGGGAGACGTCGAGCTGCTTGATGTCGAAGACGTGCATGACCTCGGAGAGGACGACTCCGCCGGCGACGATCTGCAGTGCGCGGTCGGTCGTGATGCCTGGCAGTGCGGGGCGTGCCTCTGAGTGCAGCTTCGCGAGGCGCGGCACCCAGTCATCGAGCTGCCACTTCTGCAGGGTCGTGCGCTGGCCGGCTCCGATGCCGTCGATGGACGAGCCGGCGAGGCGCGCGAGGGAGCGTATGGTCTTCGACGATCCGACGAACTGGTCAGGGCGTGCTCCGCCCTCGAAGGTCTCGGCGGCTTCCTTGATGAGCTTGCGCGCATACTTGCGCAGTTCCTCGACCTGGTCTTCGGTTGGCGGGTCGTTGTGGAGGAAGTTGACGGTGCTGCGGCCGGCGCCGAGCGGCACGGAGATGGCGTGCTCGGACAGCTCGTCGTCGCCGACTGCGAGTTCCAGGGAGCCGCCGCCGATATCGACGAGCATGATGCGCCCGGCAGCCCAGCCGAACCAGCGGCGCACGGCGAGGAACGTCGTCCTGGCTTCCTCTTCGCCGCTCATGACCTGCAGGTCGATCCCGGTCTCGCGGTGGATGCGCTTCAGCAGCGCCGGACCGTTCTTCGCCTCGCGGATGGCGCTCGTCGCGAGTGGCATGAAGTGGTCGAGCTTGCTCTTCTCGACGGCGTCTGCGGCCCGGTGCATTGCTTCCATGATCTTGTCGACGCCTTCGTCGGAGATCGAACGGTCGGGCTGCAGGTACCGCATGAGTCGCAGGATGCTCTTCTGCGAGGTCTCGGGCACGGGCTTCGCGCCGGGGTGGGCGTCGACCACGATCAGGTGGACGGTGTTGGATCCGACGTCGAGAACTCCAAGGCGCATGCCCGTGATGTTACCCGTGCTGTCGTGCCCTGAGTCTCGGTCGTGCTCGCGCGCGTAGGCTTGTCGGATGCAGGAGATCACCATCAGGCGGGCCACCACGCACGACATCGTGGGCATCAGCGAGCTGATTCAGCCGCTCGTCGACCGGAATGTGCTTCTGCGCAAGGAGCTCGTCACCCTCTACGAGGCGGTGCAGGAGTTCCGTGTCGCGGTGGATGAGCGTGGACAGCTGGTCGGGTGCGGCGCCTTGCACGTGCTGTGGCGTGACCTCGGCGAGGTTCGCACGATCGCGACGACGGACTCGGTGCGTGGGACCGGCGTCGGTCACGTGATCCTCGACCGCCTCATGGCGGACGCCCGCCACCTCGGCCTCGAGCGTCTCTTCTGCCTCACGTTCGAGACGGGCTTCTTCGAGCGGCACGGATTCGTGGCCGTCGGCGAGCAGATCGTGGACGCCGAGACGTACGAGATGATGCGCCGTTCCCCGGACGAGGGCGTCGCCGAGTTCCTCGACCTGGCTCATGTCAAGCCGAACACGCTCGGGAACACACGCATGCTGAAGGTCCTCTAGCGCGCCAACTCGCCTCGTCGCGTCGGCGACGGTGCGCCTCACCGGAGTCCCGGGAACGGGTCCGTACCCTTGGCGAGTGAGTTCGACCCGCAGACCAAGCAAGGCCGTCTACCGCCGTCGGCGGCTGGCGCTTCTCGTCGTCTGCGCGCTTGTGATCGGGGCGCTCATCTGGGGCGTCTCGAGCATTTTCGGGGCCGGATCCGGGGAGCCGGGCGATGCATCCGCCACCCCGACCGCATCGACGAGTGAAACGGCGACTGCTGCGGCCGGTGAGTCGGCTGCACCGACGCAAACGCCGACTCCCACGCCGACGGGGCCTGCCGAGTGCGCAGCCCCTGCGCTCGTCGTGGCTGCCGTGCTCGACGCCACCAGCTACGCGGCCGATGCGCAACCGCAGCTCTCGCTGTCGATCACCAACACGGGTGCAGAGGCCTGCGTCATGAACGTCGGCACGGCCGTTCAGGTGTACACGATCTCGAGCGGTGCGGACGTCATCTGGGTCTCGTCGCACTGCCAGACCGAACCCGCAGATGAGATCGTCACGATCGGTGCGGGGCAGTCGGTGACTGCGCCGCCCATCACCTGGGTGCGTGAGCGCTCATCGCTCGACACCTGCGGAACGGACAGGGCTGATGCGGTCGCCGGGGGCGCCTACTACCAGCTCGTCGTGAGCGTCAACGGCATCGCGTCGCAGCCTGCGACGTTCGTCCTGGACTGACCGGGGGATCGCTCCGGGGGTTTCGCGATAATCCCCTGAACGTTAACCTTGAAGACAGTGTGAGCTGGGATCATCGTCCCGTTCCGCACACTTCTGTCCTTCCGTCGATCTCCAGGAGACTCATGACGACGCCCACTCGCAAGCGCGCAACTGCTGCCGCTGCCGTTCTCGGCACGGCAGCTCTTGTTTCCGCCTTCGCTGCCCCAGCTGGGGCCGCCGTGCTCTCCCCGAGCTTCATCGAGCCCACCGCCGGTGCGAAGCAGATCAACATCGTTGGCTTCAACGACTTCCACGGTCGCTTCCTCGACGCTGACCTGTTCGCGGCGACTGTGCTGCAGGCGCAGCAGGGCTTCGGCGAGGAGAACAGCCTCGTCATCTCCAATGGAGACGCGGTCGGTGCGAGCCTCTTCGAATCGTCCATCCAGCAGGACCAGCCGACGATCGACGTGCTCAACACGATCGGCGTGGACTCCTGGACGCAGGGCAACCACGAGTTCGACCAGGGCATCGACGACGCGACGGGTCGTCTCGCGTCGGCCACCAATGGTCCGGATCTGGCCGCGAACGTGACGCTCGCCGACGGCTCCCACCCGTTCGACACTCACGCGATCTTCGAGGTCAACGGCCTCAAGGTCGCCGTCATCGGAGCGGTCACCGAGGAGACGTCCGCGCTGGTCTCGCCTGATGGCATCAAGGGCGTCACTTTCGGCGACCCGGTGGAAGCGGTCAACAAGGTCGCAGCTGAGCTCACCGCGAGCAAGGCCGCCGACGTCATCATCGCCTCGTACCACGAAGGCGCACCCAACAGCGACGTGCCGCTCGCCACGAACGAGGAGACGGAAGTCTTCCGCCACATCGTGCAGGACACGGCGCCTGAGGTCGACGCGATCTTCAACGCCCACTCGCACCGCGAGTACGCGTACGACGCCCCCAACGGCGCATCCACTCGCCCCGTCATCCAGGCGGGCCAGTACGCCGAGAACATCGCGCAGGTCGCCCTCACGGTTGACGCGTCCGGCACGGTGACGAAGTCCGACAGCTCGGTCGTCCCCACGCTCGAGGCCGTTCCGGCGGCGCTCGAGAGCGACCCGCGCATCGCCGAGGTCCGGAAGATCCGTGACGCGGCCGTCGCTGAGGCTGATGTCCTTGGCGCAGAGGTCATCGGGACGCAGACCGGCGACCTGTCGCGGGGCAAGCAGTACGAGCCGGGTACCCTCGTGGTCGCTGAGGATGGCACCACCTCGGGCGGCGTCGTGACGACCGCGGACGACCGCGCCGAGGAGTCGTCGCTCGGCGGCATCATCTCGCAGTCGATGCTGGAGACGGTTGCGGCTACCGGCCGCGACGTCGACGCGGCCATCATGAACCCGGGCGGCCTGCGCGCAGACCTGCTCGACAACGACGGCCAGATCACGTACAAGGAAGCGGCGACGGTCATCCCGTTCGCCAACAACCTCTCGGTCGTCTCGCTCAAGGGCGTCGACGTGAAGAACGTGCTCGAAGAGCAGTGGCAGCTGACCGCAGGCGGCGAGGTGCCCTCACGGCCGTACCTCCAGCTCGGTCTGAGCGACAACTTCACGTACATCTTCGACAGCTCGCGCCCCCGCATGGATCGCATCGTGGGGCTCTCCATCAACGACGAGCCAGTGAAGCCGGACGAGACGTACAACCTGGTCATGCCCACCTTCCTCGCGGCTGGTGGCGACAACTTCCACTCGCTGACGAACAACGTCGGCGTGCAGGACACGGGCCTCATCGATCTGGACGCGTTTGTCACCTGGATCCGCGGCGAAACTTCGGCGTCCCCGGAGGGCGTGACGCCTGATGTGAAGCGCAACGGCATCGAGATCGTGGGCCTCCCGGAGAACAACACGTTCGTCGCGGGTGAGACCTACACGCTCACCGTCTCGAAGTTCAACCTCACGTCGCTGGGCTTCACGCAGAACCTGTCGGTCGCGGGCTGGCTCGGCCAGCTCGAGCTCGGGGCGCAGACGGTCGACCTCGCGACGCCGAACCAGGTGGAGTTCACGTTCACGGTTCCCGAGAACGGCGTCGCTGAGACTTCGGACTCGCGTCTCGCGTTCCTCGCCGGCGAGTCGGGTGCCGTCGCCTCACTGCCGGTCGTCGTTCCGCCGCTGACGGAGCCGACCGCGACGCCGGAGCCCACGGCCACGGCCACGGCCACGGCCGAGCCGACCGCAACCGCGACGGTCGTTCCCGTTCCAACGGCGACGTCCCCGGCTGCGTCTGGTGGTTCGCTCGCCACGACGGGTGCGGACGAGAACGCGATGTTCGCTGCGATCGCGGGTGCGCTTGCGCTGCTCGTCGCCGGTGGCGCCACGATGCTGCTTCGCCGTCGCGCAGGGAACGACGCGTAGCACGCTCGCGGAGATCTGAGTCGGCCGAGGGCTGACTCGCGAAAAGGCCCGGAGTGTCTGCTCCGGGCCTTTTCGCGTGGGTCGTGCGTGTGCGGTTCGATGTCGCGCTGGTGCGTGCCTAGTTGCCGAGGGCGGCGGCGAGGGCGAGGTCGATGCTGCCGATGGAGGGGTCGACGACGTGGGCAAGTCCCATGCGCTTGGCTTCGGCGGCACGGAGATTCGCGGAGGCGACCCGCCTGATCTCGCCGGCGAGGCTCACCTCGCCGAAGACGACCGTGCCGTCGCGGACTGGGCGGTTGCGGATCGATGAGGCGATGGCGATGGCGATGGCGAGGTCGGCCGCGGGTTCTTGCAGTTTCACGCCACCGACGGTGGAGACGTAGACGTCGTACTCCGAGAGCTTGTGCCTGGTGCGCCGTTCGAGTACGGCGAGCAGCATCGCGACGCGGCTCGTGTCGACGCCGTTGGTCACGCGGCGCGGGTTGGGGGCGTTGGTCTTCTGCACGAGCGCCTGGATCTCCACGGGCAGTGCGCGGCGCCCTTCGAGGGCGACGGTGACGCACGTGCCGCTGACGGGCTCTGGCCGCTCACTGAGGAAGAGTCCGGAGGGGTCTGGCACCTCGGTCATGCCCTCGCCGGTCATCTCGAAGCAGCCGACCTCGTCGGTCGGGCCGAATCGGTTCTTGATCGTGCGGACGAACCGGAGCGCCGTGTGCCGGTCGCCCTCGATGTGGGCGACGACGTCGACGAGGTGCTCGAGGAGGCGGGGGCCCGCGATGGTGCCGTCTTTGGTGACATGCCCGACGATGATGACGGGTACGCCGCGCGTCTTGGCGACCCTGATGAGGGCAGACGCGACTTCACGCACCTGGCTCGGTTGGCCTGCGAGCGAGTCGACGGTGTCGCTTGCGACTGTCTGCACCGAGTCGACGATGATGAGGCCCGGGTCCAGGCGCTCGATCTGCCCGAGCACGGTGGACAGGTCGGTCTCGCTCGCGAGGTACAGGGTGTCGTGCAGGGCATTGGTGCGCTGGGCTCGCATCCGCACCTGGTTCACGGACTCTTCGGCCGAGGCGTAGAGCACGGTGGTGCCCTTAGCAGCGACTCGGGAGGCGAGCTCCAGGAGGATGGTCGACTTGCCGACGCCAGGCTCGCCGCTCAGCAGGATCGCGGCACCTGGCACGAGGCCGCCGCCGAGCACTCGGTCGAATTCTCCGATGCCCGTGGGGCGGTGGGCCACGTTGTCGATGGGCGCCTCGGTGATGGGGCGTGCGGCTCGGGACTCGCTGATGGTGGCTGCCTGGATGCGACCGGCGGTCTGCGATTCGAAGCGGTCGACGAGCGTGCCCCAGGCCTGGCACTCTGGGCACTGCCCGTACCACTTCAGCGACGCGGCACCGCATTCGGTGCACTTGAACGCTGGCTGCTGCTTGGTCTTGGGAGGCATGGGTCAAGGCTAGGCGCGACCACCGACACTGGAGCTCTCGTCGGTCCGTGGCGGCGCGATTCGTGCTCGATGAAGGCGGCGGGGTGCGGATGCGAGTGGCCGCGAGTGCAGAATGGGTCCGTGCGAGCGCAGAGAGTCCTGTACGTGGTGAACCCGACGGCGGGGCTCGGTGTCTCCGCGCACCTGGGCAAGCGCCTCGCAGGGGGCGCCGGTGCGACGTCGACACCTGATCTCGAAGTTGTGCTCGTGGCGGCCGAATCGTTCACGGCGCTCCGCGATCAGGCGGCCGCTGTGCTCGCGGGGGAGCTGCGGCCGGATGCTCTCATCGTGCAGGGCGGCGACGGCATGGTGTCCATGGGGGCCAGCCTCGTCGCGGGCACGGGTGTGCCGCTCGGCGTCGTGCCGTCTGGCACGGGCAACGACTTCGCACGCAGTGCTGGGATGAGGTGCGGTGCGCCAGCGGCCGGGATCGAGCGGATGTTGACCTCGTTGCGCACTGGGACGGCCAGCATCCGCCACGTGGATGTCATTCGGGTCGCGATCGATGGCGTCGAGCAGGTGGCGATCAACTCGGTGAATGTCGGCTTCGACGCCGTTGTGAATCGGCGCGCGAACGAGCTGCAGAAGCTGCCTGGCACCGCCCGCTACATCGCGGCACTGCTCGAGTCGGTGCGGCGCTTCTCGCCGCTGGAGTTCGGCGTGTCCGTCGACGGTGGCCCCACGCGGTCCGTGGCTGCGGAGCTGCTCACGATCCTGAACGGGTCCTCGATCGGGGGTGGCATCACAGTGGCGCCGCGCGCGGTCATCGACGACGGTCTCCTCGACCTGTTCATCGTCGGCCGACTCCCGCGGATCGGCCTGCTCACGCTGTTCCCGCTCGCCATGGCCGGGTTGCACACGCGGCTCCGTCCTGTCTCGCTGCAGCAGATGAAGAGCGTCCGCCTGCAGGTGCCGAGCGGGGTGCTCATCTACGCGGACGGTGAGGAGCTGCGCGGTCCCGGCCGCGGCGCGTGCACCCTGGACGTGCGAGTGGATGCGGGGGCCGTCGGCCTCATCGAAGTCTCGGACGAGGCTCGACGACGCGCTTGACGCGCCGATGCCGGCACTCGATTTGCGAAGCACCCCCATGGTCGTACTAAGATTCCCCACGGTGACGTGTCCGAGCGGCCGAAGGTGCAACACTCGAAATGTTGTGTAGGGGCGACTCTACCGTGGGTTCAAATCCCACCGTCACCGCCATCTGAAAGGCCCCGGCTTCCCTGCGCTTGCAAGGGAGTCGGGGCCTTTCGCTTTGCCTCTCGGCGCCCGTGACCACAGAGTGCCCCCGCTTGGCGGAGAGCGAGCGCCAACGCCGGTCGCTCAGCGGAAGCGTCTCCGGCCGCCTTGGCCTTTTCGCCGGCGAGCTGGTGCACCGTGCGCGCCCAGGTGTGCGCTCAGAGCTTGGAATTGGTTGGACCGACAAGCGTTGCCTGCTGCCCCTCCGCTCGAGCTTGCTCGATGACCACGCGAACCTCGGCGAGGTGGATGCGCATGGCGTATTCGGCAGCCTCGGCGTCGTGGGCGGAGAGCGCTGCGAGGATTCGGGTGTGGCCCTCATGGGATATGCCTCGCCCTTCGCCGTCGAGGTGCGAGAAGACGCGCGCTTCGACCGTCCAGGACGCGGTCAGCTCGCCGAGGGTGGCGAGCAGCGGGTTCGCGGTCGCCTGGGCGACCGCGGTGTGGAAGGCGAGGTCGAGGCTCGCGGAGAGGTCGGCGTCCGACGCGACCGCTGACTGCTCGAGCAGGCCATTGAGTGCGATCAGCTGCTCCCGGCTGATGCGTTCAGCCGCGAGCCTGGCGATGCGGGGCTCGACAAGTGAGCGGAACTCCGCTGAGTGGTCGTAGTCGGCCTGCACCGCCTGCAGTCTGCCGGCGAGCGTCGCGGTGAGCGGGATCGAGCGTGCGACCCGGTTGGCGCTGCCATGGCGACGCTCGAGGAGCCCGAGCCCTTCGAGTCGAGTGAGTGCTTCTCGGAGCGCGTTTCGTGAGACCCCGAGCTCGAGGGCCAGCGCGCGCTCGGGTGGGAGCGGCGCGCCCGGCGCGAGGTCGCCGCTGACGATGAGGCGTTCCAGGTGCAGCACGATGTCGTCCGCGATGAGGGCGCGGGTCCGCGGGAGGGGGCCGAGCTGGAGATCGGGCGTAACTGTCACCGGGGAGTCACCTGTTCTCGCGGAAGCAAGGTGGCGGGCGTCGCCACCTGCTCAGTTTCGCACGGTCTTGCCTGTCGGCAGGGGCCTGCGGGGGTCTCAATGTAAATGCCGTGTTACAGGATGTGCGGCCCCGTGAACAGCATGTAACGGTCCTACCAATCTGCCGAAATGGCGTCTCGTGCGCGCCTAGCTTGGGTCGCGTCGACACAGATCCGCGCCGCGATCGTCGTCAGCCGAATGGAGGACCCCGTGAAGAAGACCTTGAAGAACCCCGCGCTCCAGATCGGGTCCGCTGCCATCCTCGGCATCGTCTTCGGCCTCCTCGTCGGCGAGTGGGCGGCCAACCTCAAGTTCGTCGGCGACCTCTTCATCAGGCTCATCCAGATGGCGATCGTGCCACTCGTCATGACCTCCGTCATCGTCGCGACTGGTGCGATGAGCGGCTCCGGTATGGGGCGGATGGCGTTCCGAACGTTCAAGTGGATGATCGGCTTCTCCGTCGTCGCCGCGATCCTCGCCTGGGGCATCAGCGTGGTCATCCAGCCCGGCGCTGGCATCGATTTCTCCGGCGGCGTCGACCCGGCACTGCAAGAATCTGCCGCCGAGGCGACCGGCTGGCAGGAGACGGTCGTCAACTTCGTCTCCACGAACATCTTCGCCGCGATGTCGACGGCGACGATGGTGCCGATCATCATCTTCTCCCTCCTCTTCGGCGTCGCGCTCAACGCGTTCATCGCGAAGACGGGCAACCGCCTCGTGCTCGACTTCTTCGACCAGATCCAGCAGATCGTGCTCACGATGATCCGCTTCGTCATGGTCATCGCCCCGATCGGCGTCTTCTGCCTGCTCGCGAACCTCGCGGGGACGGTCGGCTTCGCGGTGGTCACGAGCGGCCTCAAGTACCTGGGGTCGACGCTGCTCGGGGTGCTGATTCTCCTCGTGCTGTTCGTCGTGGTCGTGTGGCTGCGCACGGGCCTCACCCCGGCAAGGCTTCCCGCGAAGCTGAGCGACCAGACGATGATCGCGATCACGACGACCAGCTCAGCGGTCACGTACCCGACGGTGCTCAAGACGGCCATCGAGAAGGTCGGCGTCAGCCAGCCCGTCGCGAACTTCACGCTCTCGGTCGGCCTCACGATGGGCTCCTACGGAGCGGTGCTCAACTACATGATCGTGGTCATGTTCCTGGCCCAGTCGGGGAGCATCACCCTCGACTTCGGCACGATCGTGCTGGGGATGGCGCTCGCGATCCTCCTGAACATGGGCACGATCACCGTCCCGGGAGGTTTCCCGGTCGTCGCGATGTTCCTGGCGACCTCGCTCGGGCTGCCATTCGAAGCTGTCGGCCTGCTCATCGCCGTCGACTGGTTCGCTGGCATCTTCCGCACGTTCCTCAACGTCAACGGCGACACGTTCGTCGCCATGCTCGTCGCCAACGCCAGCAACGAGATCGACCGGGACGTCTACGACGACAAGAAGCAGGTCACGACCGACGCCCTCGACCTCGAGGAACTCAAGGAGCAGTTCGAGAAGGCCGACGCGGCTGACTAGCCTCCATCCGTCGAGCCCAGGACCCGCAGGCCACGTCGGCCGGTGACGCTCTCGCATCACCGGCCGACGTGGTCCCGCTGCGCACTGGGTCAGTGCCCAGGCTGGGCCGTGTCCCGCTCGTCTTGGGCGGCACCCTTGACCTGCGCCGCTGACGATGTCGCTTCGGACCTCACGTTCGCGGCTGAGGTCGAAGCCTCGTCCTTGAGGCGCTCGGTCGCCGTCGCAGCGGTCTCGCGCACGGCATCGACGGCATCGGCCGCGGGGCCCTTGAGCTCGGCGGCCGCATCCTTCGCAGCCTCGGCGACTCCATGCACGAGTGGCTGAGCGGCTTCCTTCGCCTGCTCGGCAACCTCCTTCTCCTTCTCGCTCACGGGGATGAGCGAGGCAAGCAGCCAGCCAGCGCCCAGCGCCATGAGCCCGACGGCGAGCGGGTTGCCCTTGGCCTTCCGCACGGTGGCTCGGGATGCGCCTGCAACCGAGTCGCCCGCGGTACGACTGTGTCGAACACCGGGGTGGAGTTCGGCTCAAGCGGATCGGGTGAGTTGGAGTTCGGGGGAGCGACGGTGGACATCGTGGTCCTTTCGATTGGGGCAGTGCGTGGGCGTCACTTGCGCTGCTGCTTCGGCGCCAAGCTGGCAATGGGCCCCGTTGCTTCCCCGGATCGTCGGTGTTACCCCCCCCACTAGCGCATCCGAGGCCCAGAGGACAGTGGGGGAGGCAGCTGACGCGTGCGGCGCAGACTTGGGCGGTGATCCCACCTCGAATATCTCTGCGTCGCCGCTGGCGAGCCTGGCGGGAGCGCAGCCCGATCGTCCGGGCAGTGCGCCTCGCCCGGACGACCAGGCCCGTGTCGTTCACCGAGAAGGTGCGCTACAAAATGCTCCGCGACCGGCGTCAGCTCATCGTCACGTTCGCCGATAAGGCGGCCGTGCGCGATTACGTCGCGGGCGCGGTGGGCGAGGAGTACCTGCCGGTCGCCCACGCCACCATCGATGACCCGACCACGCTGGAGACGCTGCGGCTGCCGCAGGAGTTCGTCCTGAAGCCGACGCACGGGTCGGGGGCCGTCGTCATCGTCTCGTCGCGAGCATCCGCCGACGCTGAGCTGCCCCCAGCCAGATGGAGCTGGAAGTACGCGCATGTTCGCCCATCCGCAGCAGACAGGTCGCAACTCGCGAGGATCGGCGCCCACTGGCTCGGGCAGCTCTACGGGCAGGGCCCGAACCGTGAGTGGGTGTACGGCGAAGTTCCCCGCCGCCTCATCGTCGAGGAGCTGCTCGTCGACGAGCGCGGAGAAGTGCCGGACGACATCAAGTTCTTCGTCTTCCATGGTCGCGTGGAGTACGTGCAGGTCGACAGCGGTCGATTCGGCACGCGCACGCAGGACTTCTATCTGCCTGATTGGACGCACCTCGACCTCTCAGGCGGCCTTCCGTGGCGAGTGCCGAGACCACCCAGGCCGGCTCAGCTCGACGAGATGCTCGACGTCGCGGAGCGCCTCGGCGCCGGCACCGACTTCGTGCGCGTCGACCTGTACGCGCTGCCGGGCCGCATCGTCTTCGGCGAGCTCACGAACTACCCGGCGGGCGGCGAGAGCCCATTCGAGCCTGAGACGTGGAACACGGTCTTCGGCGCTCACTGGCGGGTGCCGCGCCGCTACGAGTGATCAGGCCTGAGAGCGGTCCACTCCTGCGAGGCCGGTCGTCGCGGGTCCTTCGATCCTTGTCCCGTCCGGCTCGAACCTCGAGGCGTGCAGAGGGCAGTCCCAACTGCACGACTCGTCGTTCCACACGACGACCCCGCCAAGGTGCGGGCATACCGCCGATACGGTGCGGGTCTCCCCGCCGACCGTGCTGGTGGCGACCGGATGCACGCCGTCGCGTCCCACCCGGCCCTCGCCTTCTGCGGGCGCCGCGTCGTCGGTGTGCGTGAGCGCCTTGCCCCACTCGCTCGTGAGCCTGGCCGCCGTGTGGGCACCTCGCTCGACGAGACCGAGCGCGCCCTTGGCGCTGGGGGACCGGTCGTAGAGCGTCGTCATCCACTCGGACCGCTCTCCGAGGATGCGGCCGGCGAGGTCGTGGGCTGCCGCGACGCCGTTGGTCATTCCCCACTTCGCGAAGCCCGTCATCGCGAGGATGCGGTCGTCGCGCGGGTCGATGGGGCCGACGAGGGGCGTCGCGTCCACGTTCGTGTAGTCCTGCGCTGCCCAGCGGTGCGTCTCGGTGAGGCCGGCGAACCGGTCGTGAGCCTGCGCGATGAGCTCGTCGACACCTGCCCGCGACGAGACGGATGCCCCGACCTGGTGGCCTGCGCCGCCGACGAGCAGGTAGTTGCCGTCTGCGCGGCGGAACTGCCGGTACGAGTGGCCGCCCGAGTCCATGGACAGGTACATGCCTGTCGGCACGTCGCGTTCCGACTTGAAGGACACGAGGTGTGAGCGGTGCGCGGTGAGACGTGTGAAGTGCAGGCCCCGATCGAGCACGGGGAAGCCGGTTGCGAGGATGAGGTGTGACGCCGAGAACGAGACGAGGTCGGCTTCCGGCCCGGTTGTCGCCTGCACTTCGACATGCTGCTCGTGCTGGGATGCGCCGGTGACGGTGACTCCCTCCACGATCTTCGCCCCGGCACGGCGTGCGCGCGCGACGAGTGCGATCGAGAGCTCGTAGGGATCGACCTGCCCGTTGTCGGGCACAGCGAAGAAGTTCTCGACGGTGAATGGCAGCCCGTGATGCCCGCCGGTCTCGACAGTCAGGCCGAGTTCCTCGGCGACCGCCCGCTCTTCATCCACCTTCCTGGCCCCGGACCTCGTGGTCGCGAAGTTGATGGCGGGGCGGGTCTGCCAGGCCACTCCGTCCGCTGAGCAGAACGCTGCCGTCCACTCGAGCCCCACTCTGTTCGCCTCGACGTAGGCCGTCGCTATCTCGTGGCCGCGCTTCTGCCGCACGCTCGACAGCTGCGATCCCTGCAGCAGGGAGAACTTCGCGGTGGTGTTGCCCGTCGCGAGGTCGGCGACGGTGCGCGCCTCGACGAGCGTCACCCTGAGGCCCGCTTCGCTGAGCAGCACCGCGGCGGAGAGCCCGGCGATGCCCGCGCCGGCGACGATGACGTCGCTCCTGCTCGGCAGCTCGTCGATGGTGTCGGTGACGGGGCGAGCGGAGGTGTCGCGCCAGATCGAGGTCATGTGGGGCTCCCGGTGTGATCGGGACGAGCGTGGCAGGTGCTGCTGGGGTTTCCCCACCCCTTGACAACACCGCCAGCCGTGCCCGTCTATCCGAGCCGCGCGTGACGAAGAGAGGGTCCGCCCGTCTCCGAAGGCAGTCGCCCCCGGATGAAGATGATCGCCAAGAGCCCGAAGAGGATGACGGGCAGGTTCCCGAAGCTGGCGGCGGCCGTGAGCGGGCCATCGCCGGGGTGCGCCGTCAGCAGGAAGATGCTCGGGTCGGTGCTCGCGTGCAGGAGGATCGGCCAGATCAGGTTCCCCGTGACGCGAAGTGTGAGGTACATGCAGATGCCGAAAGCGAACGTGTAGAGCACCTGGAAGGCCGTCGTGAGGAGGCTCTGTCCGCCGAGCGCGTTGCCGGAGTGCATCGCCGCGAACAGCGCCGCTGAGACGGTCGCCGTCGCGATCTCCGAATGGCCCGCCTTGCGCATCAGGTTCACGACGTAGCCGCGAGTCAGCACCTCTTCCGCGAAGCCGATGCACAGGCCGGCGAGCAGCCAGGCGGCAACGACATCGAACCCGGCGGCGTCGTAGTCGAGCGCCGCGAAGCGGAGCACGTTGAACACGAGCACGACGGCGACGGCGATCCACATCCACCCTCTGCCTCTGATGGGCTGCGCCGCGAACAGTTCACGCAGCCAGCCGACGGAGAGCGCGAAGGCGACGAGCAGCACCCCGCCGAGGGCGATCGGCAGCACGAAGTCGACGATCACCGTGCCAGCGGAGCCGGGCTCGAGGCCGTCTTTCAGCGGCAGGAACAGCAGGCCGCCCAACTGGTACAGCACGTAGTAGACGACAACGAGCAGAACCGCCTTCCACCACCCGCCTCGCTCCCAGAAGCGCTTCCAGGGGGACAACGATGCGAGGTCGGTTCGGTCGCTCATCCGGCGCTCCAATTCTCTGGGGGAGAGGGCCGTGTTCGGGGCGCACGCGGCCTGAGACGAGAGCCTAGCGATGCCCGGAGGTGGCGCTGTGCTGCGCGCGCCTCACCAGCCGTGGGTGTTCATCCACTCCCGACGACGGTCTGCTTCTTCGCGGGTCGCGTCACCGCGCCAGGAGTCGTGCTCGACGAGCTTGCCGTCGTCGAGCCGGACGAAGGCGAAGCAGACTCCGCACACCCCGCGACCGTTCGGGTAGCCATCCTCCAGCGTCGCAGCTGGGGTCGCAGCCGTCCCGCTCGCTGGGCAGCGCGGCGGATCGGCGCTGACGTCGCTCCACAGGATGCTCGAGCCCGTTCGGTTGTGCAGGCCGAGATGCCCAGCGCGGCGCGTGCAGATCTCGCCGTCGCGGCGACTCAGGCAGAGCATCCGCGCAGCGCCAGGAAGCTGCGCGATCGGCCGGTTGCTCATCGCTCGCCGATGAGATTCAGCTGCATGCCGTCGATATCGACGGGAGGTTCGGCACAGCGTGGTCGCACATACGCACAAGACTAGGCAGGACGTGCTGTGAGCGTGATTCCAAGCCGCGCCTGATTTCAGCGCCAGCAGCGCGCGGCGGCGTCTCCCGTTCTGATCCGCAGAGCCCGTCGGTAGACTCGCGGCATGCCAGACCCGCGAGCTTCCGAGGACGATGAGCAGTTCGCGGTCACCTCGCTGGGGCTCGCCGTGCGCGCTGGACGCAAGCGCCTCGATCTGTCGGTGCACGCGCTCGCGAAGCAAGCCGGGGTGAGCCTCGGGCTCGTCAGTCAGCTCGAGCGCGGTATCGGCAACCCATCGCTGGGGTCGATCCAGCGACTGGCCACCGCGCTCGGAGTGCCGATCACGCAGCTCCTGGAGCCATCGGCCCCCGACTTCGCCGTGGTCACGCATGACCGGCGGCTGCGGCTGCCGACTCCCACCGATGTCCCCGAGGACGAGCGTGCCGTTCGCGAGCTCCTGACGCCACGCAGCGAATCGACGCTGCAGCTCATCCGCTCGGTCCTCCCACCGCGCTTCACGAACGCGGGGCGCCCGTTCCGGCACATCGGCACGGAGAGCGTCACGGTGCTGTCCGGGAGCCTCATGGTGGTGCACGGTGAGGAAGAGGTCGTCCTGAATGCGGGGGACACCGCGACCTACGCCTGCTCGACCGCGCACTGGTGGTCGAACGAGCACGACGGCGAGACGATCGTCATCGGGGCCGTGAGCCCGTTCGAACGCTAAGCCCAGCCGGGGGCATCCGCGTCGACTGCTCCACGAGCGCCCGAAGCGAGGTCCTCGTCGAGGTCGCGGATGCGCAGCTCGAGGATACGGTCGAGCTCATCGACCGGGTGGGTGTGGTCGTCGACCCGCAGATCGATCGCGAGCTCCGGCGGATGGCTGCGGGTCTCCTGACGGCGTGCCGCGAGCACGGCTGCGCTCTGCCGACCGCGAGCATCTCCACCCGCGGCCTGCCCCGCGTGGAGTGCGGCGATCAGCCGGCGCGCGAAGACCGCGAGGTCCGTCTGCGACCCCTCGGATCCCCTGCTTGCGGGGGCGCTGCCTTCGAACGACTCGGCGACGGCGTCGAGAACCCCAGGTCCCGTCAGCAGGTTGCCGACCGTCACGTAGTCGGTACCCTGACGCTGCCCCGTCCAGGCGCTCGTGCGATTGCCAACCCACGCGCCCGTGCGCCCCGAGAGGTCGATCGCGGCCGTCTGGCGGAGCTCTGGGTTCTGGTCCCAGTCGGTGACGCGTCGAACCACGATGTCGGGCGTTTCGCCACCCGCGAGGGCGTCCAGCATCCGACCCCGCAGTGCGCGATTGGTCCACGCCTGACTCGCGACGGCACCGATCGCCGGGTCGATGGCGAGCACTGCGTTGCCGACTGCCAGCGAACGGCTGGCGGTCACAGCGCCGAGCAGCCCTGCCGAACGATCAAACGCCAGCAACGTGAAAGTCATGCTCGTCCTCGTCTCAGCAGGCGGGCTTCGGGATGGGGAATCCCGGGAGATGCGATCGTTTGTGACGATCCTGTTTCGAGCGGCCTGCGGTCTTGTCCCTCGACCAAGCGTGCCACATACTGATGAAACATTCACGAAAATGATCGAAGTGGAGTGCGCAATGCAACGACGACGTGCAGGGATCGGAGCCGCAGCCATCGGCGCGCTCCTCGTCTTGAGCGGATGCTCGGCCGGCGAGAGCGTCGACATCGGAGGCGGAGACGCCGTCGAAGGCGAAGTGCTCCACGCCGCGATCGGTGGCGAGCCGGACCAGCTCGACCCCCACAAGACCTCCTCCTACTTCTCCTTCCAAGTGCTCGAGAACGTGTACGACACGCTCGTCGAGCCAGACGAGAACCTCGAGATGCAGCCAGCGCTCGCCGAATCGTGGGAGACGAGCGAAGACCAGCTGACCTGGACGTTCACACTGCGCGACGGCGTCACGTTCCACGACGGCTCCGACTTCACGAGCGAAGACGTCGTGTACTCGTACAACCGCATCATCGATGAAGAGCTCTCGAACGCGTGGAAGTTCGACGCCGTCACGAACATCGAGGCCCCCGACGCCTCGACGGTTGTCGTCACCGTCTCCCAGCCCACACCCAACCTGCTCTCCAATCTCGGCGGCTTCAAGGGCATGGCGATCGTCGAGCAGGCCAACGTCGAGTCAGGCGAGATCGCGAACAAGCCCGTCGGCACCGGCCCCTTCTCCCTCGCGAGCTACACGAGCGGCGACCGCATCGCGCTCGCGGCGAACCCCGACTACTGGGACGGAGCCCCGAGCATCGGCGGCGTCGAGTTCCAGTTCATCTCGGAGCCATCGACGGCGCTCGCGGCGCTCAAGAGCGGCGAGATCCAGTGGACCGACGTCGTTCCTGCTCAGCAGGTGGCGGAACTCAGCGGCGATGAGTCCATCGAGCTCGGGCAGAGCCCGTCAAGCGACTACTGGTACCTCGCGCTCAACGAGGGCAAGGAGCAGTGGAAGGACCCGCGCGTGCGCCAGGCCATCGCCTACGCCATCGACCGCGACGCCATCGTGCAGGCTGTCAGCTACGGCACGGCGGAAGCCAACCAGCTCGCGATCCCGCGAGACAGCGTCTGGTACACCGAATACGACAAGTACTCGACCGACATCGAGGAATCGAAGCGCCTCCTGGCTGAGGCCGGGTTCGCCGGCGGAACGCTCGACCTCCTCGCCACGAGCGAGTACCCGGAGACCGTCACCGCAGCGCAGATCATCGCATCCAACCTCGAACCGCTCGGCATCACCGTCGAGATCAGGCAGCCAGACTTCTCGACCTGGCTCGACGAGCAGAACTCCGGCAACTTCGACATGCTCATGATGGGCTGGCTCGGCAACATCGACCCAGATGACTTCTACTACTCGCAGCACCACAGCGAGGGCGGCAGCAACGCCCAGAAGTACTCGAACCCCGAGGTCGACAAGCTCCTCGACGCGGCTCGCACCGAGACCGACCAGGCTGCGCGCAAGGAGCTGTACGCGCAGGCAGCGACGATCATCGCCGATGACGCCAGCTACATCTACCTCTACAACCCGTCGGTGATCCAGGTGTGGAGCCCGACCCTGGGCGACTACGAGGCACGGGCAGACCGGGCTACGCGCTTCCGCGACGCCACGCTCACGCCGTAGTTCGCACCGCACCACAACCCAGGACAAGGGTCTACGAGGGGAAAACCCAATGAGAATGTCGTTCGGCTCCATCGCCGCGTTCCTCGGCTGGCGCCTGCTCTACTCGGCGATCGTGCTGCTCGGAGTCCTCGTTGTCGTCTTCTCCCTCGTGCACTTCGTGCCGGGCGATCCAGTTCGGCTGGCGCTCGGCACGAGGTACACGCAGGAGGCGTACGACGCGCTCCGCGCAGCTTCCGGCCTGGACAGGCCCATCCTCGAGCAGTTCTTCTCCTACGTCGGCAATGCGCTCACGGGCAACCTCGGCGTGAGCTTCCGCAACGGCGACGCCGTGACGACGACACTGCTGCAGCGCTTGCCGGCGACGCTCTCCCTCGCGGGCGTCGGGCTCGTGATCGCACTCCTCATCTCAGTACCGGCCGGTATCTGGTCGGCGTTGAGAGAGGGGCGCCTCAGCGACGGCATCATCCGCGTCACGAGCCAGTTCGGGGTCTCCATCCCGGACTTCTGGATGGGCATGCTCCTCATCGGCCTCTTCTCGTCGACGCTCGGCTGGCTCCCCTCGAGCGGATACTCGTCGATCAGCGAGGACCCTGGAGACTGGGCCAGGCACGTGCTCCTGCCCGGACTCACGGTGGGTCTCGTCGCGGGCGCGATCATGACCCGCTACATCCGCTCGGCCGTGCTCGAAGTCGCCTCCATGGGCTACGTCCGCACGGCGAGATCGAAGGGGCTCTCGGCGTGGACGGTGACGATGCGCCACATCGTCCGCAACGCCCTCGTGCCCGTCCTCACGATCGCGGGCATCCAGCTCGCCACGATCCTCGGCGGCGTCATCGTCGTGGAGGTCGTCTTCGCCTGGCCCGGACTCGGTCGGCTCGTCTACGACGCCGTCTCGTCCCGTGACTACCCGCTCATCCAGGGCTCCGTGCTGCTCATCGCCGTGATGTTCCTCGCCGTGAACTTCATCGTCGATGTGCTCTACGCGCTCGTCGACCCGAGGATCCGGCTCTCATGACCGCACAGAACCCAGACGCCACGCAGCAGGCCTCGTCGAGCGCCCCCGCGCCGGAAGAGCGGACTCGCGTCGCCGCCTGGCGGCTGCTGCTCAGCAACCCCGTGACGGTCGTCAGCGCCGTGCTCCTCTTCATCGTCGTCTTCGTCGCCCTGCTGGGGCCATGGATCGCGCCTTATGGCGTCAACGACGTCGACGTCTCGAACCAGCTGCAGCCGCCGAGCGCCGCGCACTGGTTCGGCACCGACGACCTCGGTCGCGACGTCCTGAGCCGCGTGATGATCGCGTCCGGCGTCTCGCTGCAGGTGGCGTTCGTCTCGGTCGCGTTCGCGTTTGTCGTCGGTGTGCTCATCGGCGTCGTCTCCGGCTACGCCGGCGGCCTCCTCGACACCGTCCTCATGCGCCTCGTGGACGTCATGTTCGCGTTCCCGGTGCTGCTGCTCGCGCTGGCCATCGTCGCGATCCTCGCTCCAGGGCTCGCGACGACGATGCTGGCGATCGGCATCGTCTACACGCCGATCTTCGCCAGAGTGGCTCGGGCGAGCACGCTCTCGGTGCGCGTCGAGCCCTACGTGCAGGTCTCTCGCACGATGGGCACACCGTGGGCCAGCATCCTCGGTCGTCACGTGCTGCCGAACATCACCGGGCCCATCATCGTGCAGACATCGCTCTCCCTTGCCTTCGCGATCCTCGCGGAGTCTGCGCTTTCCTTCCTCGGCCTCGGCATCCAGCCGCCTGCACCCTCCTGGGGCGGCATGCTCTTCGCGGCGCAGGGCTTCATCGGCCAGGCCTGGTGGATGAGTCTCTTCCCCGGAGCCGCGATCTTCGTCACGGCACTCTCCTTCAACCTGCTCGGCGACGGGATGCGCGACGTCCTCGATCCCAAGCAGCGCACCCTCATCGAGTCAAGGAGGAAGCGATGACCGCTCCCGCACTCCGCGTCGCAGACCTGCGGGTCTCCATCGGACGCAAGGACATCGTCCGCGGGCTCGACTTCTCGCTCGAACCCGGCGGCACGCTGGGGATCGTGGGGGAGTCGGGGTCTGGCAAGTCCATGACCGTCCTCGCCGCGACCGGGCTCCTGGATGCGCCCGGTGCCCGCGTCACGGGCACGAGCACACTCGTCGACCCGAAGCTGGGGACCGTTGAGCTCGTCGGGGCCTCCGCTCGAACCCTGCGAAGCGTGCACGGCAACGGGGTCGGCTTCGTGTTCCAGGATCCGAGCACCTCGCTCAACCCGCTGCTCACGCTCGGCCGCCAGCTGACGGAGTCCCTCGAGACGCACCGGCGCCTCTCACGCTCGGCATCCCGCACCAAGGCCATCGAGCTCCTCGAGTCGGTGGGGATCCCCGAGCCAGAGGCGCGCTTCAACGCGTACCCGCACGAGCTCTCCGGCGGGCAGCGGCAGCGCGTCATGATCGCGATCGCGCTCTCCTGCGATCCCGGACTGCTCGTCGCCGATGAGCCGACAACGGCGCTCGACGTGACCACGCAGGCGCAGATCATCGACCTCGTGCGCACGCTGCAGCACGAGCACGGAACCGCGGTCGTCTGGATCAGCCACGACATGGGCGTGATCTCGCAGGTCGCCGACGAGGTGCTCGTCATGCGCCACGGCGAGGCAGTCGAGCGGCGAAGCGCCATCGACCTCGTCACCGACCCCCAGCATCCCTACACTCGGGAGCTGCTCGCGGCGCGGCCGCGGCTCGGCAAGGCGAAGCCGACGCCAGCCGGGGCAGACGCCAAGACGCTCCTGCAGGTCGCAGGCCTCGACGTGCGCTTCCCGATCCAGACGCCGAAGGGACGCAGCCACGTGCACGCCGTGAACGGGGTCTCCTTCGAGCTGCGCCGAGGGACGACCCTCGGCATCGTCGGCGAGTCTGGCTCAGGCAAGTCGACCATCGCAAACGCGCTCACCGGCCTCGTCAAGCCCACGGGCGGCACCGCCACGCTGGAGGGGCTCGACGTGCTCAAAGCCGACAACCAGCTGAGACGTCGCATCGCCATGGTCTTCCAGGATCCGTTCTCGTCGCTCGATCCGCGCATGTCGGTGGGCCAGTCGGTCGCCGAACCGCTCCGAGTGCATCGCCTCCCCGTCGGCGGCTCGCGCTCCGCGCGCATCGAGGAGCTCTTCGACCTCGTCGAGCTCCCGAAGGACTTCATCGGCAGGTACCCGCATGAGCTCTCCGGCGGGCAGCGGCAGCGGGTCTCGATCGCGCGGGCGCTTGCCCTCGAACCCGACGTGGTCATCCTCGACGAGTCGACCGCTTCGCTGGATGTGTCCATCCAGTCACGCGTGCTGGAACTGCTCCGGCGCCTCCAGGGCGAGCTCTCGCTCAGCTACCTCTTCATCGCGCACGACCTCGCGATCGTCGAGGAGATGAGCCACGACGTCCTGGTCATGCAACGCGGGCAGGTCGTCGAGCATGCGCCGGCCGACGAGATCTTCGGCGCCCCGAAGCAGGACTACACGAAGCAGCTCCTCGCGGCGATCCCACCGGAGCTGCCAAGGGGAATGAACGCGCATTCGTCTTGACCTGCCCGCATTCGCACGGCCCGGGTAAGCTCTGTCTGCCGCGCTTCGCGTGGCGTCCGAACACCTAGGAGAACACCGTGCCCGTTGGCCTGCTTGCCGTCGTCGACGACATCCTCACCGCCGCGCTCAAGGCCTCGGCGAAGTCGGCGGGCGTTGTCATCGACGACGCCGCAGTCACGCCGCAGTACGTGCAGGGCATCACGCCCGCCCGCGAGCTCCCCGTCGTGTGGAACATCGCCAAGGGCAGTCTCTTCAACAAGTTCGTCATCATTATCCCGATCGCGCTGCTCCTGACGGCGTTCGCGCCGTGGGTGCTGCCCTTCCTGCTCATCATCGGCGGCGTGTACCTGTGCTTCGAGGGTGCAGAGAAGGTCACTGAGTGGTTCGGCCACCACCACGCGCTCGACGAGGACCACCCGCGCGACGAGAAGAAGCTCGTCTCCGGTGCGGTGCGCACCGACCTCATCCTCTCGACCGAAATCATGCTGATCTCGCTGTCCAACCTCGACCCCGACCTCGGGTTCTGGATGCGGCTCGCCGCGCTGGTGGTCATCGCGCTCGCCATGACCGCGCTCGTCTACGGTGCCGTCGCCCTCCTCGTGAAGATCGACGACATCGGCCTCCACATGGCCACTCGCAGCGACCGCCGCACGCGCCACCTCGGCGTGCGCATCGTGCGCTCGATGCCCGCCGTGTTCCGCGTCATCAGCATCGTCGGCACCGTCGCCATGCTGTGGGTCGGCGGCCACCTCGTCATCATCAACGTCGGTGAGGTCGGCTTCCACGCGCCAGCCGAACTGCTGCACGAGATCGAGCACGCCCTCATCAACACGGGCCCCGTCGTGGTGTGGCTCGTGGACACCCTCATCTCGGCCGTCGTCGGTCTGGCTGTGGGCCTCGTGGTCGTCGGCATCACGCTCCTCGTCGGACGCATCCTGCCGAAGAAGCCGAAGAAGCCGAAGGCCGTGGGAACTGGGGAGGCGTCCGTGTCGACCGGCGAAGCCCCGCATCCGGGCGCGCACTAGCGAGCTCCCAGCGCCCGCTCAACCCCGGCGCAAGAGGCTGGTCAGTGCCGCGTACGTCTCCGCGAACGCGAAGCGCAGGATGACCGACACGGCCGCCACGGCGGCACTCACCGTGACTCCCGCGCGCAGCGTCGCATCCATCGGCACGAGCCACAGTCCGAACCCGATGAGTGCGACGGCCGCGCCGCACACCATCGCGGGCAGGTAGGAGCGGAGCACATCCAGAGTGCGCAGGCCCATGATGCGGATGGCGACGGCCTGCTTCACGACGACGAACAGGGCCACCACGACAAGCTGCCCGACGGCAACCCCCATGATGCCCCCGAAGTGCGCCCCGGCGCTGAGGACACCGACGAAGACGAAGAGCTGAGCAGCTGAGAGGCGCATCGCCAGGCCGGGCCGCCCCATCGCCTTGTACACCTCGTTGATACCGGACCCGAGCGAGCGAACCGCGGCGTAGAGCGAGAGAACGATCAGCGGCTCGATGACCATGAGCCAGCCGTCGCCGAACAGCAGCGGCACAAGAGCCGGAGCCACCGTCGCGAGCCCGATGCCCGCCGTCACGCCGAATATCGTCTGCACGCGCAGGCCGAGCAGGTAGCTGCGCCGGAGCAGCGCCGGGTCGCTCTTGGCCTTCGCGTACAGGGGGTACAGGACTGCCGTCAGGATGTACAGCGTGTTCACGATGCCGAACTCCGGCAGCCGGAACGCCAGCTGGTAGGTGCCGAGCGCCGCCGTTCCAAGGAAAGCCGCCACGATCAGGTAGTCGACCTCGAAGTTGAAGCGGGAGATTATCTGGCTTCCGGCGGCCGGAAGTCCGAAGCCCGTCACCTCGCGAAGATCTGCCTTGCTCCAACGCCAGAAGCGCCACGGCGTCGAATCGCGCAGCGCGACCCAGCAGGAGGTGGCATACGCCAACGAGGCCGCGATCGAGCCGATGATGAGCGACCAGACCCCCGCGCCCCCGAGCGCCAACCCCATCGTGACGGCACCCGTCACGACGGCGCGCACGATCGAGGCGGTGGTGATCGCACTGAAGCGCATGTCCTTGCGGAGCAGCGACTCTGGCACGGCGCACAGTGACGCCCCGATGACCACGAGGCTGGAAACCTGCAGGAGCGGAGTGAGGTCCGGCTGCGCGAACCAAGATGCGAACAGCGGGGCGAGAGCGACGAGGAGCAGAGACAGCAGCGCGCCGAAGGCCAGCGTTATGGCGAGCGAGGCTCGAACGATCGACGGGCGCCTCGTCAGCACGACGAGCGCCTGCGCGATGCCACCATCCGCAACGGTCCCGGCGTACGCCATGATGACCAGAGCCAGCGTGACGAGCCCATACTGGTCGGGCGTCAGCGATCGAGCCAGGATGGCGGTTGTCGCGAGCAGGACCAGGCGGCTGACCGCGACGGCCCCCGACTGCATCGCCGCACCCCGAGCGGCGCTTCGAGCGAGCTGACGCGCATCGAGCGCGGAGCCGTTCGTGCCCGTGCTCATACCCGCGTCTGGGAGGGCGCGAAGACCCGCTGGGCGCTCGCGCCCGTTCCCCTCGCGAGCCGCCCGCGCACGTAGCCGACGCCGGTGACCGAGAGTCCGGCCAGGATGGCCATCGCCCCCTCAACGCGGCCGGCGCGCAGCTCGCGGAGCGCCCCGCGGCCGAGCACTCTCACCACGTAGTCCTTCTCCGTCGACAGGGCAGCGGCCGGGCCCTGCATGCGCGCGATCGACGCCTTGGACAGCCCTTCCGCATAGCATCGCCTCAGGAAATAGCCCCACGTGCCCCTCGCCGCCTCAACCTCGTGGCTGACGGTGGAACGCGGTTCGAAGATCACCTTGGCGCTCGGGTTGGCCGCGGTGATGCGGATGCACAGTTCCGTCTCCTCTCCTCCGAGCGGAATGCGCCCCACCCTGCCGAGCTCCTCGCCGAAGCCGCCGGCCTCGACGATCGCTGCGCGACGAAGCGACATGTTGCAGCCCATGAGGTTGCGCACCTCGCTTGTGCTCGTCGGCTGGCCGAGATACGTGCATCCGACAACCCAGTCGAACTCGCCGGGACCGGCGTTCGGGTCGGTGGCGGAGCCAGGCGTCGGGTACATCCGCGGACGAGCTGCCGGCCAAGCAGGACGTGCGGAGCCACCGACTGCGACGACATCGGTGCCGACGTACCGCGCTATCAGCAGCTCGAGCCAGCCCTCGTCTGCGACTGCGTCGTCGTCGAGGAACGCGACGATCTCGCCCTGCGCCACCGCCACGCCAGTGTTGCGGGCGCCAGAGAGCCCACGTCGCCTGGTGTTCTCGATCACGGTCGCCGAGTCGCCGAAGTGATTCCTGGCCCGCTCGAAGAGCGAGCGGTTGTGGTCGATGACCAGGATCAGCTCGTCGGGGGCTAGAGAGCCACCCATCGCCGACTCCGCACCACGCACGATCGTCGACCATCGGTCCTCGGTGTACGCGCAGATCACCACGGAAACTGTCGGCATTGGCTCCCCCCGGAGTTCTCGGCGTGAACAGGCTTTCGGCGTGAACAGGCCTGAGCCTAGACCGACGTCAGCTCCATCGTGCGACGCTTCACGACGCGAGCACGGGTCCGCTCTGTGGCGAGGGTCCGGAGCACACGTGTGCCGTCGGCCCACGTCCGCAGATGGCTCTGCCCGTGCATACGCCGCTTCTCCATGCTCGGCACTTCGCGGATACGCGCATCCGCCGCCGCCATGCGGCAGTTGATGATCGTCTCGATCTCGAAGCCATCTCCCCACAGCATGAGATTCGGTTGCGCGATGCCGGGCTCCGGCAGCTCCAGCACGGGCAGCATGTCCCGCCAGAATGCGTTGTAGCCGTAGCAGAGGTCGGAGAACTTCGTGCCGAAGGCGAGGTTCGCCGTCAGATTCAGGCCAGCGTTGCCGGCACGGCGCAGCGGGGTGATGTCGTCACTGCCGCCACCCGGAAGGAAACGGGAGCCCTTCGCGAAGTCTGCGCCATCGACGAGCGCGTCGACGAATGCCGGGATCTCGGCAGGGTCGGCTGAGCCATCCGCGTCGAACATGACGATGATGTCGCCTGTGGCTGCACCGAAACCGCAGGCGAGTGCGTTGCCCTTGCCCCTGCGGGTCTGTGCGATGAGCGACGCGTCCGGACGCAGGCGGCGGACCACTTCCGCTGTGCCGTCGCTCGATTTCGCGTCGACGATGATGACCTCGTGACGACGAGGGAGCTGCGGCAGCATCACCTCGAGGTTCGAAGCTTCGTTCTTGGCCGGGATGACAATGGTCACCGTGGGCACAGTCGTGCGTTCCATCAAGTTCCCCCAAACTTGTAGATGTTCACGCCCAGTTCCCCCCGAGCGTCAACAGCACCGACCCTAACAGCCACTTTGGCCCGGGCCAAAGATCCTGGCTATGTCCTCGCGGAGGCGGCAGTCCAGGCCTGATAAGCCCCGATATCTAGCCGAAAGACGACAGTTCCCGATCGGTCGAAGACCGGCTTCCAGTAGCTCGTTCGAGCGAAAGCGTCTCGGAGTTCAGCGAACTGCGATTCTGTCTGCAGTGCGTAGGCTTCGCCGAAGCCGCTCTGCACGGGAGACCAGAGGGCATAGATCGGCACGTCGGCCTCGAACGGGCCGACGTAGCCCTCGAGGGAGCGCGTCAGATCGGCAGCATAGGCGTCCATGGACGTGTCCTGCTTGAGGTTCTGCACCGGCAGCCCCAGCTCAAGGCGCTCGACGAAGTCGACGTTCTCGTCCCGCGTGCGGGGCGAGGTGGGGAGGTCGCCCTCGCCGAGCAGCAGCGTGATCGGACCGTCGCCCTCCCCGTTCACGTCGTCGGTCACCAGCTTGATGGCCTCGATGTCGCTCGGATGCACGTAGTGGATGCGGTCGAGCGCCGAGTAGGCGGGGAGCCAGCACAGCGAGATGGCGAGCGTGAACGCGACGAGGCCCGTGCGCCTCGGCCAGGTCGCGTCGATGGCGAACGCGGCGACCGCGAGGCCGGCGAGCCAGGGGATGCCGAAGAGCGCCGCACGGAAGATGCCCTCCTGTCCGTACGGCGTCAGGACGAGGATGATGAGACCTGTGGCGGTGGTCGCGGTCGCGGCCAGGCCGAGTGAGAGCGGTGGCCGGTCCTCGCGCTGCCGACCGCGGCGCAGCAGCGCGTCGAGCATGCGCTCGAGGACGACCCAGCCGGCGGCAAGCACCAGCAGGAGAATTCCGCCGACCATTCCGTAGATCGACCAGGAGACCTCGGCCATGCGGACGAGCGGGTCTGATTCGACGGTTCGCGGCGGGAGGAAGTTGCCTGCCCGTCCGAATTCGCTGAAGTTCAAGAACGCGCCGACGGCGCCCGAGTGCATGAGGGTCCAGGCGATCGCCGGCACCAGCACGAGTGCCGGCAGCCACCAGGGCTTCACGATGCGGAACGCGACGAGGACGGCCACCATGAGGCCCACGATGTACGGGCTCAGCTGATGCGTCATGGCGAGGGCGCCCGAGACGGGCAGGATCATCGCGATCTTCGCTCGAGCGGAGGCTGACGACATGACAGCGGCGACGATCGCGAAGGCGAAGCAGTAGCCGAGAGACTGCGGTGAGAAGTAGTCGGCGCCGATCGTGTCGACGAGCACGCAGAAGCCGACGGCGATCCATGCTGCTCGTGGGTCCCGCACGATGCGTCCGAGGAACTCGCGCAGCACGATGATGCGGATGATGCCCACGATGAGGGGCCAGAAGCGCGCGAAGGCGACGACGTCCTGCATGCCGCTGGCTTCCGCGACCCATGCGATCGCGCTGAAGAACCCCGGCCATCCGTTGTAGACGCCGACGGAGGAGTTCGTCGTGTGGGAGACGAGGATCTGAGAGACGAGGTCGACGTGCTTCACGGCCGAGGGTGAGCGAGGGCCCTCGTAGAGGAGTGCGGTCGTCAGCATGACGACGATGAGCAGTGAGATCGCCGAGACCGCCGAGCTCAGCTCCGTTGCGCGGCGGGAGAAGACGAGGCTCAGAAGAACGGCGAGGAAGCCGAGTGCCCACGGAAGCCCGAGCACCTGGAGGAATCCGCCGAACTGCGGCTCTGTCGGTCCTGTCGCGACGACGGTGCCGATGCAGAGGGCGGCGCCGATGACCGCAGCCAGCATGAGCACGATCGGAGCGGTGCGGGAGGCTCTGGCGGACGGCTGACCGGCCGCGCGTCGAGCACTCCATGATGTGCGCATGGCTCCATCGCGCCGCGCGCGAACCAGGGCAAGCAACCCGCTCGCCGTCGCTGCGACGGCGAGGGCGGCCGACACCGGGGTCGGTGCCCAGAACGTGGTGCTCATCATCGACATCGAACCGAGCACGAGCACCGTCGGGCCGGTCACGACGGCCAGCGTCACGCGGGACTGCGTCGAGAAGCGGGGACCGTGAGCCCAGACGGCCGCCCCGAGGCCGGCCCACAGGAAGGCGACCCCCGCCCCGACGCGCAGCGCACCGAGATCGACGATGAGGCTCACCAGATACGTGAGCGCCGTCACGACGGCGAGGCACGCGAGCACTGACCGCGTCGGCGCCGAACGTTTGGCCTGGCGGAGCTGGAGCGCACTCGTCACGGTCGACGCAGCCCTCCCTGGCGAGCGCGAGTCGCCCACCTTGCCCTGGCGTAGAGGGCGGGGCCGGCGAAGTAGCCGCGTACTTCCGCCTGCCAGGCACCGGCTGGTGCCTGGACGCGATCGAGCATCCGAGCTTCCGTGGTCGTGCGGATGCTCCTCATCCGTGTGAGGCCCGCCAGCACGCGGCGCGCGATATCGAGGGAAGTCGCCGGGTTCGCCAGGTACTTGGTGAGGTACGCGGTGAGCCCTGTGCCGTAGCCGTACAGCTGGCTGCGCAGCGCGTCGTCGTCGGCGCGATGCTGGTGCCACACGAGAGAAGCGGGCTCGTAGGCGATCGTGTACCCAGCTCGCAGCACGCGCACGAAGATGTCGAGGTCCTCGCCACCTCTTGTCTTCGTGCCGGCGCCGAGCGCCTCGTCGAACTCCCCGACGCGATCCATCGCCTCACGGGCGAGCGCGAGGTTCGCGCCGGTGCCGAAGACGCCGGCGGAGTAGGGGAAGAGGGGCGAGCCGTCGTCGCGCCCTCGAAGGTCGTAGCGTTCTGAGGTCATGCGCGCCGACCAGGATGGCGAACGTGCGTCGAAGTACCCCTCAGCGCTTGTCTCGATGGCGGCCGTCGCCACCAGCCCCGTCACGCAGCCGATGCCTGGCTCGCTCCGAAACGCGCGGGCGATCTCCGTGAGCCAGTTGCGGTCGACGAGGACATCGTCGTCGGTGAAGGCCAGGATCTCGCCCCTTGCCGCTGCAAGGCCCGCGTTGCGAGCTGCCGACAGCCCGGGCCGCTCCTGGCGCAGGTAGCGGAAGCGGGAGTCGAGTGCGCAGATCCGCTCGAGGAGCTCGCGCGTCTCCTCGTTCGACGGGGCGTTGTCGACGACAAGCACCTCGAAGTCCGGATAGTCGAGCGCCTGGATGCGATCGAGGCAGCTGGTCAGGAGATCCGTGTGATCCCGTGTGCAGACGATGACGCTCGCGCGTGGAGTGTCGATGATCTCGTCAGGCGCATCCGGATTCACGAAATCGCCCAGCGCCGCAGCCGCCGCTGACCTGACATCGCCGGAGGTGAGGGAGCCAGGTGGGGTGTCGAAGTTCACGTAGCCGAGGGGTCTCCCGTGGGCTCGCACCAGCACCCGGGCATGGCGATGCCCCGCTGCTGCATGCCTCGGCCCCCGGATCTCCCCGTCATCGAACAGTTCGAATTCGCCACACCAGATCCCTGGCGCGGCGGAACGCGTCGCGTGTGTCATCCCGCCCCGACTCTCATGAACACGGCCCCCCGCCGCGAGCAACAGTCTAGTCAGGCCGTTCACTTCTCGGGCTATCATCGCCCGGATGAGGATGCTCTATGTCGTGGAATCCACGCCGACGCTCGATGCCAGAACCGGCGATGGCAGCAGCCTGATCCCGTACCGGGTGGCCCTCGCGCTGCCCGACGAGGTCGAGCTGGAGATCATCAGCTTCTCAAGCCAGACCACCGCCGACGAGGCGCTGCGGGCCAGGGCCGAGCGCATCCACGAGCTGCCGCAGCGCCGCCTGCGAGGCGCGCAGCTCCTGGCGATCCTCGCGTGGGAATCCGTCGGCACCTCACTGCGCACGACAGCCCGGGCGAGGAGCCTCGTGCGAGAGCGCTCGCGGGCTGCCGACGCGACACTCGTGCACGGGCCGCATCTCATGTCGCTGCTGGATGCGGTCGTCGGGCCGTGCGTCTACCAGAGCGTCGACCCGTGGTCGTTCCGGCTCGACATGGAGGCACGCGCCGCAGCAGGGCTGCGCGCGGTCTATCGACGTCGACTGGCGAGTGCGCGGCGAGCGCGAGAGCGGGACCTGCCGTCGCGTATCGCGCTCGCGACCGTCGGCCGTGCTGACGCCGAACGCTGGCAGATCGCGCTGGGGCGCGACGTGACGGCGGTGCCCAACGGCGTCCCGGGCGGCCCGGACACGGAGCGCTCGGCGGCCGCGCTGCCGGAGCATCCGACGTTGAGCTTCACGGGGAGCCTCGACTACGGGCCGAACATCGAGTCGGCGACCAGGCTCGTCCGTGAGATCGCGCCCGTGGTGTGGGCCGCCGACCCCTCGATGCGTGTCGTCATCGCCGGACGCAACCCAGTGGATGAGGTCCGTGCCCTCGCCTCGGACCGCGTCGAGGTGCGGGCCAACGTCCCGTCGATGGCTGCCATCTACGCGGCAAGCGACGTCGCCGTCTTCCCCGATGTCTCCGGGCTCGGCATCCGCAACTCCGTCTCGGAGGCGCTCGCGGCGGGCGTCCCGGTTGTGGCGACGGCCGTCGCCGCACGGGAGCAGCCGCCGCACGCGCTCCTCAGGGTGGTGCACGACGGGGAGGCGATCGGCGACGCGACGCTCGATGTTCTGCGCACGTCCAGGACGGCGCCGCGCTCCCTCGCGACGCCGGGTTCGGGAACTGTGATGCGCTCGTGGCAGGACGCGGCAGGGGAGTACCTCGATCTCCTGCGCTCGCCACGGGAGTGAGCTCAGTTCGAGGGACGGCGCCAGGCGAGCCAGTCGAGCGCGTGCTCCCAGAGCATGACGTCGCGATCCGCGGCGATGAGAAGATCGGCTGTTCCGGTCGCATCGGCGTGTGCCTCGAGCCGGTCGGCGAGCGTCGCCGCAGAGCGCGCCCAGGCCAGCAGCACGAACGCCTCGTCGAACTCCAGCCCGTGACGCTCAAGCTGCCGCGCCAGTCGAGGCCTCCCTTCGCCGTTCGGTGCCCAGAGCTCGTCGAAGGCAAGTCGCTGCGCGTCCCTCGTGAACGCGCCCAGCGCTGACTCGGTGCAGTACTGCAGGTAGAAGATCAGGTCGTGCCCCGGCAGGCCGTGCTCGTGCGCACGCTCCCAGTCGAGCACTCGCAACTCTCGTGCCGCAGAGAGGAGCACATTGGGATGGCCCAGGTCGCCGTGCTCGAAGACTCCGGGCAGGGGGCGCGCACGGATTCCGGCCAGCGCCTCGTGCGTGCGCCCGACCAGGCGCGCGATGGATGCTCGCCCACTCAGCGCAGACAGCCGGGCAAGGGGAGTCTCGACGAGCGCCTCGTACCAGTCCGCATTCTCGGAACCCTCTCGCGTGCGGGGCATGGCGTCGATGAAGCGCACACCCGCCTCCACGGCGAGCGTGTGGTCGCGCGCGACTGCTGCCGGGTCGAGCGGCGCCCCGTGGAGCGCCTCCCGACGCAGGAAGGCCATGGTTCCGATCGTCGTCAAGCGCTCCACGCGCGGCACTGAGCCTGCAAGTGCAGGGGCAGCGTCGCGGAGTGCCACCAGCATGCGCGCCTCCCGGCCGACGCCTGAATCGTCGCCCGGCTGGCGCGGGATCTTCACGACCCATGAGTTCTTGCCCTCGACCGCCTCGTGCAGGGCCACCACGTGCCTTGACGTGTCGAAGCGAGGCGTGATGATGACGGGATGCTCGCTGCCGAAGATCGGATGCGGTGCGGTCGACCTCGTGACCACGACGTAGCCCTGACGAGCGAAGACCCAGTGCGCGTGCATCCTGCCACCGACGCGCGCGCCGAGCGAGACCGTGCGCTGCTTCGCCGAGCCATCGTGCCTGGCGAGCGTCGCCGCGAGCGCCGCCGCGTCGTGCATCGGCACGAAGCGGGCGGTTCTCGTGAGATCGGGTGCGCTCCAGTAGGCGAGGGCCCGCACACCGGGGAAGCGCCTCGCCCTGAGCAGCGCCCGACGAAGCGGGGCCGGCGCCGATCGCTGCGCCGGTGAGGCTCCGACCTCGATGCACAGCGCGCCACCGTCGGCGAGCGAGGCGAGGCCTCGCGCGATGTCGAGCGGGGCCGACGAGACGCTGAAGACGAGGTCGAAGGCTCCTGGGTCACCGTGGCCCAGTCCTCCGACCGCTCGAACGTCCGGCTGCAGCAGGCGGAGGGCCCCGAGGGTGTCGGACGGAACCTCGCCGATGTAGCCGAGGTGCGACGGCTCCACTACGCCAGTCAGGAACCGCCAGTCATTGCGGCGCCACGCGTGGAGGAGCGGCTCGTGCGGGTCGTCGCTCACTCGGCGATCACCAGCTCCCGCAGTCTGCTGGCAACCGCATGCGTCGAGCGAGTCACGTTCAGCACGCTCGCGCGCTCGGTCCTGCTCGCGAAAGCGAGGTACCGCTGGCGCTGGCGCTCGAGCAGCTCAGGGGCGTACTCGTCGGTGCGGCTCCACAGCACGCTGCTCGGAGCGTCCAGCACAACGATGCGATCGAGCGCGGGCATGAGACGTGAGCTCGCGCTCCGCAGCAGGCGGCCGCCGAGGCTTGGGTCGTCGGAGCCGAGGATGACGTGCTCGTTCGCGACCCGGTCGAGGAGCACCGTGCGTCCGCGTGCTCGATGCCATCTCGCCAAGGCCGTCCCACGGATGAGCCTGCAGAAGCGCAGCGCGAGCCCGCCGCCCGGTATGCCCTCGAGCGCATTCCATCTGGTGTGCGTCCACAGGCCCAGGTGCACTCGGCGGACGCCGCGGTCTTCGGCGACGAGGCGCGTGATGACGGTCGACTTCCCTGATCCGTCTGGTCCGAGCACAGCAATGATCCGCCCTCGCGGCATGGCGATTCCCCCAAATCGGGCGCCGCTGCGGCGCCTCCCCCGAGGTCAGACTACTGGTCAGGTCTCCTGGGCCACGAGTTCGCCGAAGGCGGTGCCGAGCGCATCACGCACCAGCCTCACCCGCTCGCGGTCGCGCAGGGCGCCGCGCGTCGCGGTGAAGATGTCGCGGTGGGGTCTGCCTGGGAGATCCAGGAATCGCAGGCCTCCGCCCGAGTCGGCACCGACGAGCTCGGACACGAGCCCGACCGCGTGACCCGCCGCGATGAGCCGCAGGTGGGTGTGCAGGTCGCTCGCCGCGTACCTGACCTCTGGCTCGAAGCCCGCCGCCCTGCACTGCTGCTCCGCCCACTCCCGTGCCGCCGTTCCTGGCGGCTCCATCACCCACGGTGCGTCTCGGAAGTCCGCGATCGACGTCGCCCCAGACGACTCAGCGGTCGCAAGGGAGATCGCGTCGAACCCGAGCACCTCGCGCTCTATACCGTCTACGTGCGGTCGCGTGTGGCCCGGGTACTCCTCGGCGACCACGAGATCGTACCGGTGGGCTTCGAGCTCGAAGAGACCTTCCTCAGGCGAGACGGCATCCACCTCGACCCGCAGCTCCGGGTTCGCGTGCCCGAGCAGGGTCAGCGCTCGGGGGAGGAGCGAGCGGACCACCGACTCGAGCGCCGCGACGCGCACGGGTTCGGCGCCAGCGCGCGATGAGGCGAGCTCGTCACGCGTTCGCGTCTCGAGGTCCAGGACAAGCGCCGCGTGCTCGGCCAAGGTCACCCCCTGCGGGGTCAGGCGCACCCGCCTGCCATCCTGCTCGAGGAGCGGCACGCCCACCTCGCGCTGGAGCTGCGCGAGCTGGTGCGAGACGGTCGACGCGCTGAAATTGAGGGACGCGGCAACCGCGGTGATGGTGCCGCGCAGCTGCAGCTCACGGAGCAGCCGGAGTCGACGCAGGTCCCACACTCCGAGCAACCTTTCGAATCCATCGACAAGTTCGTTTCGACTATCTTCGCTATTCGTTCACGTTTGCGCCAGCAACACTGGAACGGACGTGCATCCACAGGGGTAGGCGCGTCGCTTCCAGAAGGAGTCACCGCCGATGTCCGATCTGACCTTCCAGCTCATCGCGCTCGCGATCTACTTCGCCGCCATGGTGGGTATCGGGCTCTACGCGTTCCGCCAGACCAAGGACCACGAGGACTACATGCTCGGCGGGCGCAACCTCAGCCCCGGCACCGCGGCCCTCAGCGCCGGAGCGTCCGACATGTCGGGCTGGCTCATGATGGGGCTCCCCGGAGCCATCTACATCTCCGGGCTCATCGAGGCCTGGATCGCCATCGGCCTCACGATCGGCGCCTACCTCAACTGGCGCTTCGTCGCCCCTCGTCTCCGCGCCTACACGGAGGTGGCCAAGAACTCCATCACCATCCCGAGCTTCTTCGAGAACCGCCTCCGCGACCGCTCGCGTCTCCTCCGCATCGTCAGCGGCGTCGTGATCCTCATCTTCTTCACCTTCTACATCTCCTCCGGCATGGTCGCCGGCGGCGTGTTCTTCGAGGGATCCTTCGGCGGCGACTACCTGGTCGGGATGCTCCTCGTCACCGGCGTCACGCTGCTCTACACCCTCTTCGGCGGGTTCCTCGGGGCATCGTTCACCGACGTCGTGCAGGGGCTCATGATGATGCTCGCGCTCGTCCTGATCCCCGTCGTCGCGATCTTCACCCTCGGGGGCTTCGGCGGCGTCTCGGAGGCCATCGTCGCGTCCGGCATCGAGCACACGGGGCTCATTCCCAGCGGCGGACTCGACTGGGTGACGACGCTCGCCATCGTCTCGGCGCTCGCCTGGGGGCTCGGCTACTTCGGCCAGCCGCACATCATCGTGCGCTTCATGGCGATGCGCGACCCGGGCTCCGCCAAGTCCGCACGACGCATCGGCATGTCCTGGATGACGCTCTCCATGGTCGGAGCGGTCACCGCGGGAATCGTGGGCGTCGCCTACATCCAGCGCAACGGCATCGAGCTGAGCGACCCGGAAGCGGTCATGCTCGTCATGGCGCAGGTCATGTTCCACCCCATCGTGAGCGGCTTCATCCTCGCCGCCGTCCTCGCCGCCATCATGAGCACCATGTCGAGCCAGCTCATCGTCTGCTCGTCGGCGCTTGTCGAGGACCTCTACATGGTCATCGCCAAGACGAAGCCGTCTGCGCGCAAGCTCGTCATCCTCGGTCGCACGTGCGTGTTCGCCGTGGCGGTCGTCGCCGGCGTCCTGGCCTTCGACCGGACCGGCACCATCCTCAGCCTCGTCGGCTTCGCCTGGGCCGGCTTCGGCGCAGCCTTCGGCCCCGCCGTCATCCTCAGCCTCTACTGGCGGAAGCTGACCAACTGGGGAGCGCTCGCGGGCATGGTCGCGGGCACGGTCACCGTGTTCGCGTGGTCCGCGCTCGGAACCGACCTCTACGAGATCGTGCCAGGCGTCGTCGTCAGCCTCATCGCGTCCGTCGTCGTCAGCCTCCTCACCTACAAGCTCGACCCCGAGGTCGATGCCGAGTTCAACCAGGCGAAGACGCTGGTCGTGAAGAAGGCAGACGCCGACGAAGGCGAGAGGGTCGAGGTCTAGCTGGCCTCGACCGGCGTCAGAGCCTCGGCGTGCGCGGCGGCTCCGTTCGTCGTTCGCCCGTCGCCTCGAAGGCGGCGGCCAGTCGGAGCAGCGACGTGTCGTCGTAGGCCCGGCCAGCGAAGGTCAGGCCGACGGGCATCCCGATGTCAGCTGTCGTCCCCATCGGCACGGTCACGGTGGGGATCCCGAGATGGCGGATCGCGAGATTCCCGTTCGCGACCCACACGCCATTGCGCCAGCCGAGATCCGCGGATGCCTCGTCGACGTCCATGTCGGCCGGGCCGACGTCGGCGACAGCCGGGAAGGCGATGGCATCGAGGCGCTGCGCGCCGAGCCACTCCTCGAGGTCGATGCGCCTGGTCTCCTCGAGCCCGCGCACACCTGCGGCGAGTTCTGGGATGTCCGTGAACGACGCGACAGGATGGTCGCGCACGTGATCGGGGTAGGTCGCGATGTCGTCGTCGAAGCCCGTGTACCGGTCGGGTAGCGCGCCCTCCGGGTGCGGGAAGATGCGCGTGCCGTCGACCTGGGTGAGCGAGTTCAGCCGTGGGTCGCCGTTGGCCGCGAGGAAGTCGTCCCAGGCCCACGCCGACAGGTCGACGATCTCGCGCTTCAGGTAGTCGGGGGAGACCAGGCCACGCGTGTGGAGCTTCGGGGCTCCCGGCCGGTCGCCCTCGTAGTTCGAGACGACGGGGAAGTCGACCTCCACGACGGTCGCGCCAGCGGCCTCGAGGTCGGCGCGAGCCGCCTCCCAGAGCTCGATGATGGATCGACGCGTGTCGATCCTCTGGCCGGTGGGGCCACCGATTCCGGGCTGATCCGACGTTCCGGCCTCCTGGTCGGCGTTGATGTACATGCGTGGCACGCCGATGCGGGTGCCCGCGAGGGTCGCGCGCGCATCGGCCTGATTCGAGGGGGAGAGCGCCGCGTACGAGGCTGGCCGCATCTCGGAGGCGCGGGGGATGCGCACCCAGGGCTGCGCTCGCCAGAAATCGCCTCGAGCGTCAGCATCGTCGTCCACGACGACGTCGAGCACCTCGAGCAGGTCGGCCATCGACCTCGAGTGGGGCACCACCACGTCCATCGTCGGCACGAGCGGCCAGTTGCCGCGCACCGAGATGATGCCTCGAGACGGCGTGTAGGCGCAGAGCGCGTTGTTCGAGGCCGGCGCGCGACCGCTCGACCAGGTCTCCTCGCCGAGCCCGAACGCGGCGAAGCTCGCTGCCGTCGCGGTGCCTGAGCCGTTCGAGGAACCCGACCCGAACGCGCTCGTCAGGAACCTCGCGTTGTATGGGCTCTCGGCGCGACCGTACTCGCCGCGCTGCATCCCGCCGTTGGCCATCGGAGGCATGTTGGTCAGGCCGAGGCAGATCGCGCCGCCCGCACGGAGGCGCTCGATCGTGAACGCGTCTCGCTGGGCGACGAGGCCAGCGAAGGCGGGGCTTCCGGAGGCGGCGGTCAAGCCCTCGACGAGGTAGCTGTCCTTCGCCGTGTACGGGATGCCGTCAAGCGGGCCGAGGAGACGTCCCGAGGCGCGGCGCTCGTCGGAGGCGCGGGCCTCGTCGATCGCGGCTGGGTTCTCGACGATGACGGAGTTGAGCTTCGGCCCCGCGGCGTCGTAGGCCGCGATGCGAGCACGGTATGCCTCGACGAGACCCGTGCTCGTGACTTCGCCCCGCTCGAGCGCCGCGCGCAGCTCGGCGATGCTCGCCTCGACGACGTCGAAGCTCATGATCGGCCGCGCTCGACGGTCTGGGCGATGAGGCTCGGCTGCTGCTGCGTGATGCAGTGGATCCCGCCGCCGCGAGCGAAGAGCTCGCGCGCATCGACCGACACGACCGTTCGACCCGGGTACACGGACTCGAGGACTTCGCGCGCTCGCGCGTCAGCTGACTCGTCGTCGAACCCGCACGCGATCACGCCGTCGTTCGTCACGAGGTGGTTGACGTAGCTCCAGTCAACGAAGCCCTCTTCGCCGCGCAGCGTGCTCGGTGCCGGGATGCCGACGATCTCGAGCTGCCGATCGGCTGCGTCGTGCTGGGCGGCGAGGTGCTCGCGCAGCTCGGCGACCACAGCGTGATCGGGGTGCTCCGGGTCGAGCTGCTCGTGCAGCAGCAGCGTGCCCGGGGCCGTGAGGGTCGCGACGATGTCGACGTGGCCGTTCGTGCCGAACTCGTCGTAGTCGCGCGTGAGTCCGCGCGGCAGCCAGATCGTGCGGGTGGCGCCGAGCGTCCGTGCGAATTCGGCCTCGACGCGCCCCTTGTCTGCAAGCGGGTTCCGGCGGGGGTCGAGCTGCACGGTCTCGGTCGCGAGGACCGTGCCCTCACCGTCGACGTGGATGCCTCCGCCCTCGTTCACGAGGAGCGAGCTCACGAGCTCCGCGCCGCTGGCCTCTGCGACGAAGCGGCCGATGCCCGCCGACTTCTGCCATTCGGCCCAGGCCGGGGCGCCCCAACCGTTGAAGATCCAGTCGACGGCGCCGAGCACGCCGGGGCGTTCGTCGTCCGTGACGAACGTGGGGCCGATGTCGCGCATCCAGAATTCGTCGAGCGGGGCTTCGAGGATCTCGATCTCCTCGCCGAGCATGCGGCGGGCGCGGGTGAGCTCACTCGGGTCGACGACCATGGTGACGGGCTCGAAGCGTGCGACGGCGTGAGCGACGGCGGTCCAGGCGGCGTAGCCTGCCTCGCGCTGCACGTCCGTGTCGCCGAGTGTGATCCCCTCGCGGGGGAAGGCCATCCAGGTGCGATCGTGCTGCGCCGTCTCGGCGGGCATCTTCCAGGCCATCTCCGGCTCCTCCAGGTCTCGATTCCGACATTATTGATCAAGTGATCAACAAGTGCTCGAAGAGTACGTAGACTCGGGACATCGTGTCAAGAGCCATCAGGAAGCCAGCAGCCGAGCGCCGCGCCGACATCACCGCGGCGGCCGTCGCGCTCGCCCTCGAAGAAGGGCTCGCGGGCGTCACCATGCGTGCCGTCGCCACCCGCATCGGTGTCGCTCCCGCCCTCGTCGCCCACTACGAGCCCAACATGGACGAGCTCGTCACCTCGACGTTCAGAGCCATCGTGGGAGGGGAGCTCGACGAGCTTCAAGTCCAGCTCGCGCCGATCGCATCCGCCGCCGAGAAGCTCGACCTGCTCGTCGGCACCCTCCTCGACGGCAGCCGTGACGCCGTCACCCACGTCTGGGTCGACGGCTGGTCGCTCGGGCGCCGCAACGAGACGCTCGCTCAAGGGGTGCGTGCCGAGATGGACCGGTGGCACGAGGCCATCACCCGCATCCTCGTGGCAGGACGCAAGACGGGGGAGTTCGGCGTCCGCGAGGCCGACGCCGTCGCATGGCAGATCCTCGGCATGATCGACGGACTCAATGCCCACGCACTCGTGCGCTGGGGACGCGACGCAGACCGCCCAGACCTGCTTCGTTCAGTCCTGGATGCGATACTCAAACCTGAAACCGCCCAAAATCCTACAGAAACGACTAGTCTAAAGCGTGACTTCTAGCAATTCTTCCGTTCAGACCGAGGCCGAGGCTCCCTCCGAAGAGGCCCAGGCCGCGCCTACATTCGCCGATCTCGGTCTTGACGGGCCAGTACTCAAGGTCCTCAGCGACGTCGGGTACGAGACGCCGTCCGCCATCCAGGCCGCGACGATCCCCACCCTCCTCGAAGGCCGCGACGTCGTCGGCCTCGCGCAGACGGGAACCGGCAAGACCGCCGCGTTCGCGCTGCCCATCCTCTCCCAGCTCGACGTCGACCAGAAGACGCCGCAGGCGCTTGTGCTCGCCCCGACCCGCGAACTCGCCCTCCAGGTGTGCGAGGCGTTCGAGAAGTACGCAGCGCGCATGCGCGGCGTGCACGTGCTCCCCATCTACGGTGGACAGGGCTACGGCGTCCAGCTCTCCGCGCTTCGTCGCGGCGTGCACATCGTCGTCGGCACCCCCGGCCGCATCATGGACCACCTCTCGAAGGGCACGCTCGACCTGAGCGAACTCAAGTTCCTCGTGCTCGACGAGGCCGACGAGATGCTGAAGATGGGCTTCGCGGAGGACGTCGAGACGATCCTCGCGGACACCCCGGACACCAAGCAGGTCGCGCTCTTCTCCGCGACCATGCCGTCGCAGATTCGCCGCATCTCGAAGAAGTACCTCAACGACCCCGCCGAGATCACGGTCAAGACCAAGACCACGACCTCGTCGACGATCACGCAGCGCTACCTCATCGTGAGCTACGCGCAGAAGGTCGACGCGCTCACCCGCATCCTCGAGGTCGAGAACTTCGAGGGCATGATCATCTTCGTTCGCACGAAGAACGAGACCGAGGGCCTCGCCGAGAAGCTCCGCGCACGCGGCTACTCGGCAGCGGCCATCAACGGCGACGTGGCGCAGGTGCAGCGCGAACGCACCGTCAACCAGCTCAAGTCAGGCAAGCTCGACATCCTCGTCGCCACCGACGTCGCTGCTCGCGGCCTCGACGTCGAGCGGATCAGCCACGTCGTGAACTTCGACATCCCCACCGACACCGAGTCGTACGTGCACCGCATCGGCCGCACGGGCCGCGCCGGCCGCACGGGCGACGCGATCAGCTTCATCACTCCGCGTGAGCGCTACCTGCTCGGCCAGATCGAGAAGGCCACGAAGCAGGAGCTCACGCAGATGCAGCTCCCGAGCGTCGACGACGTCAACACGACGCGCCTCACGCGCTTCGACGACGCCATCAGCGAGGCCCTCACGCAGACCGACCGCGTCGAGAAGTTCCGCGACATCATCGAGCACTACGTCCGTCACCACGACGTGCCAGAGTCCGACGTCGCTGCGGCACTCGCGATCGTGGCACAGGGCGAGACGCCGCTGCTGCTCGACGCAGAGGCAGAGCGCAAGGAGCGCTTCGAGCGCAACCAGCGCGAGCAGGCCGAGCGCAAGGAACGGCGCGAGCGCGAAGGCGGCGGCGACAGCCGCGGTGGCTCGCGAGGTGGCGACCGTCGCGACGGCGGAGAGCGCGCACCGCGCCGCCCGCGGTCCAACGGCAAGCCCATGGCCATGTACCGCCTCGCGGTCGGCAAGCGCCACAAGGTGGAGCCGCGTCAGATCGTGGGTGCCCTCGCAAACGAGGGTGGCCTCAGCCGCGACGACTTCGGCGCGATCGATATCCGCCCCGGCTTCTCGCTCGTCGAGCTGCCGGCCGACCTGTCGAACGACGTGCTCGACAAGCTCACCGGCACGCGCATCTCCGGCAAGCTCATCGAGCTGACGCCTGACCGCGGCCCGTCGCGCGACTCGGGCGACCGCCCGTACAAGAAGCGCTACGACAGCTAGTCCGCTTCCCCGGAGCCAGCAGGTTCCGACCGCGCCGCAGGCGCACGGAAAATGCACCCTCGTTCTCGAACGAGGGTGCATTTTCCGTGTGCCTGCGCTCAGGTCGCCGAGGTTCCCGGATGCGCATCCGCCTTCCGGGTGCTCTCGGCGCTGAGTTCTGCGCGCCCCTGATGACGGCTTGTCATCAGCTGGAGTGACTTCTGCGCGGAACCGTCGTCGCGGGGGATGACATCTCCCGAATCGAGCGATCTCCGCAGCGTGCGCACCGTACGTTCGAGGCTCATCCGCTGAACGAGTCGCCAGGAGGCACCATGAAGTCAACACCAGTCACCCGTCAGGTTAAGCACGGGGCGCGGGCAACCGGCACACGAGCTCGGTTCGTCGCCATCGGTGCCGTAGCCATCTCTCTGGGCGCCGCACTGTCGGGGTGCAGCCTCCTCGAGAACGACGCATGGGCGGTGAGCTACGAGATCACTGCAGTCACCGGCGCTGCTGCGGACGCTTCCGTTGCCGTCGAGTACACCGACCGGGCCAGCCGCGGTGCAGAGCAGACCAAGGTCTCACAGTCGGCCGCGGTCGGCGGGGGACCCGTTGTCTACGAGTCCATTGCTCTCCTCGACGAGCCGGTCTCCGTCTCGGCTGCCGCACTCCCGGGAGTAGCCCTGCGCTGCCAGATCAAGCTCGACGGAGACCGCGTCATCGCCGAAGCCGAGTCCGAGGCGGGCAACGGCGTCGACTGCGCGGCCACGACGCCGTCGAGCCTCGACGACTGATCCTGGGCTGGTGCGGAGGCGTGACGGATTCCGGCAATCGCTAGAGTGGGCGTGCGCGACGACGCGCGTCCAACTCAGCCAAGGAGCATCGTGCCTGAACCCACCACGGCCTCTTCCCCTCGAGTCTTCTCAGACGATTTCGTCTGGGGCTCTGCAACCGCTTCCTACCAGATCGAGGGTGGCGCGGCGGAAGGCGGAAGGACCCCCTCCATCTGGGACACGTTCTCGCACACCCCCGGCAAGGTCCAGGGCGGTGACACCGGTGACGTGGCCATCGACCACTACCACCGGTGGCGTGACGACGTCGAGACCATCACGGAGATGGGGCTGGATGCGTACCGCTTCTCGATCTCCTGGTCGCGTGTGCAGCCAGGTGGCTCAGGCGAGTTCAACGAGGAGGGCATCCGCTTCTACTCCGAGCTGCTCGACGCGCTCGTCGCGGCCGGCGTGAAGCCCGTCGCGACCCTCTACCACTGGGACCTGCCGCAGGAGCTCGAAGACGAGGGCGGGTGGGCGAACCGCAACACCTCGTACGCGTTCGCCGAGTACGCGGCCCGCATGGCCGCTGAGTTCGGCGACCGAGTGCACACGTGGTCGACGCTCAACGAGCCGTTCTGCACGGCCTACCTCGGCTACGCCTCCGGCGTGCATGCGCCCGGCCGCACCGAGCCGGCGGCAGCGCTCGCCGCCTGCCACCACCTGAACCTCGCACACGGTCTCGCCACGCGCGCTATCCGCGTAGCCGTGGGGCAGGACGCCGTCGTATCCGTCACCCTCAACTTCCACGTCATCCGCCCCGACGACCCGGAGTCGGCCGCTGACCGAGACGCCGTCCGCCAGATCGACGCGCTCGCGAACCGCGTCTTCCTCAGCCCCATGCTCTCCGGGCACTACGACGACGACCTCATCCACGACACGAGGGAGGTGACGGACTGGTCGTTCGTGCAGCCCGGTGACACCCAGCTCATCCACCAGCGCATCGATGTGCTCGGCGTCAACTACTACACGACCTTCCGCGTGAAGAAGTACCTCGGCACGGGCGAGCGCTCGCGCAACGACGGCCACGGCGAGTCGGCCGCGAGCCCATGGGTCGGCGTCACCGACATCGACTTCGTCGACCAGGGTGCTCCGTACACGTCGATGGGCTGGAGCATCTTCCCCGACGGGCTCACCGAGCTGCTGGTGTCGCTCAGCGAGCGGTACCCGGGCCAGGCGCTCATGGTCACCGAGAACGGCGCGGCGTTCCCCGACGTCGTCAGCGAAGACGGCCTCGTGCACGACCCTGAGCGAGTCGCCTACTATCGCGACCACATCGCGGCGATCGCCGACGCCATCGACGCCGGAGCTGACGTGCGCGGCTACTTCGCCTGGTCGCTCTTCGACAACTTCGAGTGGGCCTTCGGCTACAACATGCGCTTCGGCATCCTGCGCGTCGACTACGACACGCTCGAGCGCACCTGGAAGGACTCGGGACGCTGGTACCAGCAGCTCATCGCGACGCGCACGCTGCCAGCGGTCGGTGCATGAGCGCCGTTGAACTCGTCATCTTCGACTGCGACGGCGTGCTCGTCGACAGTGAGGTGCTGGCGGTGCGCATCGAGCGGGAGATGCTCTCCGAGCTGGGCTGGGAGCTCACGCAGGACGAGCACGTGGCCCGCTTCCTCGGCACCTCGCAGGCGAGCTTCGAGAAGAAGCTGCAGGAGGGGCTCGGGCGTCCCGTGCCGGAGGGCTGGTTCGACCTGCAGCGCGAGACGCTGTTCGGGGCGTTCGACACCGAGCTGACCGCCATCGCGGGCCTTCCGGATGCACTTGCCGTGATCCAGGACGAGCTGGCGCTCGCGAGCTGCGTCGCGTCGAGCGGCGACCACGCGAAGCTCAGCAAGACGCTCGGGCACACGGGGCTCTACCCGCGCTTCGAGGGGCGCATCTTCAGCGCGACGGAAGTCGAGCATGGCAAGCCGGCGCCCGACCTGTTCCTGCACGCCGCAGAGCGAATGGGGGTGGACCCGGCGAGGTGCGTCGTCGTCGAGGACAGCAAGTACGGCGTGCAGGCCGCTGTCGCCGCGGGGATGCACGCGTACGGTTTCGCGGGTGGACTCACGCCGCGCACATGGCTCGAGGACGCGGGGGCGGAGGCATTCGGGCGCATGGCCGAGCTGCCGGAGCTCATCCGTCGCCGCCAGGAGGCCCTGTGACGGAGGGCTCCAAAGTCGACTTCAAGAAGCAGTTCGACTGCTATCAGGCGACGAGCGGCGCGTTCCGGCTGCTCGAGGTGCCGCCGCTGCAGTACCTCATGGTCGACGGGTCGGGCGACCCGAACACGTCGGCTGACTTCGCGAATGGCGTCGAGGCGCTCTATCCGGTGGCGTACGCCTTGAAGTTCGCGAGCAAGAGGGAACTCGACCGTGACTACGTGGTGATGCCGCTCGAGGGGCTCTGGTGGTCGGACGACATGGCGACGTTCACGGATGCGCGCGACAAGTCGCGTTGGCACTGGACGCTCATGCTCATGACTCCCGACTGGATCGATGCGGATCGATTCCGTGAGTCGATGGCTCGAGCCGCCGCCAAGAAAGCCCCCGCCTGGCTCGACCGGGTCAGGCTCCAGACGCTCGAGGAGGGGACGTGTGTGCAGACTCTGCACCGGGGGTCGTTCGACGATGAGGGACCGACGCTTGCGCGCCTCCACGACGAGTTCATCCCAGCGCACGGACTGCAGATGTCGGGCAAGCACCACGAGATCTACTTCAGCGACTTCCGGAAGGTCGCGCCAGAGAAGATGCGAACCATCCTTCGCCAACCAGTTGGTCGGTTGTAGGAGGATTTCCGGGTTAGCATCCTCGGATGGAATCCATCGCTCCGCTGCTCGTCGTCGGCGTCCTCCTCGTCGTCTCAGGGACCTGGCTCGCAACCAAGATCGGCGTCGCCGCACCGATCCTCCTCGTCATCATCGGCGTCATCCTGAGCTACGTGCCTGGACTGCCAGAGATCGAGATCGAGCCAGAACTGATCCTGGCTGTCGTCCTGCCACCCATCCTCTACGCGGCTGCGGTGAACGTCCCCGTCACTGACTTCAGGCGCAACCTGCGTGCGATCACGGGCCTCTCCGTCGTCCTCGTCGTGATCTCCGCCGTTGTCGTCGGACTCCTGCTCACGTGGCTGCTCCCCGGTCTGCCCCTCGCGGCAGCGATCGCGCTCGGCGCTGTGGTGAGCCCACCGGACGCCGTTGCCGCCACGTCGATCGGCAAGCGCCTCGGGCTGCCAGCCAAACTCGTCACGGTCCTCGAAGGAGAGGGGCTCGTCAACGACGCGACAGCGCTTGTCCTGCTGCGCTCCGCCACCGCAGCGATCGCCGGCTCGTTCAGCTTCGTGGAGATCGCCGGAGACTTCGCCTTCGCGGTCATCGCCGCGATCGGCATCGGCGTCGCAGTCGGCCTCGTGACCGTCTGGGCGCGCTCGCGCATCAATCAGCCAACCCTCACGACCGCCATCTCGTTCGTCGTGCCGTTCCTCGCGTTCCTGCCGGCCGAGTCCATCCACGCCTCCGGAGTGCTCTCTGTGGTCGTCGCCGGACTCGTCACGGGGTACAAGTCAGCCCGACACCTCAGCGCGCAGGACCGCATCAGTGAACGGATGAACTGGCGCACCATCCAGCTGCTGCTCGAGAACGGCGTCTTCCTGATCATGGGGCTGCAGATCTCGGGCATCATCGAGAACGTCGAAGAAGAGGGACTCGACGTCTGGGCCGGCGTGGGCATCGGCGTGCTGGTCCTCGTCGCCCTCACCCTGCTGCGCGCGCTCTTCATCGTGCCGCTCGTCATCTCGCTGCGCCTCGAACAACGCAGGGCTGTCAGCATGCTCGACAGAGCCGACGACTTCCTCGCCAGCATCAACTCGCCGGAGATGGTCGCGCGGGCGAGCGAGAAGCGAAGGGGAGGTATCCAGCGCCGCATCGAGAACCAGCGGTCTGACTGGGAGACGTTGGCTCGCGAGGGGCTCGGCTGGAGAGGCGGTGCCGTGCTCGCCTGGTCGGGGATGCGCGGCGTCGTCACGCTCGCGGCCGCGCAGTCTCTGCCGCTCGACGTGCCCTTCCGCGCTGAGCTCATCCTCATCGCCTTCACGGTCGCAATCGTCTCGCTCCTCGGGATGGGCGGAACGCTGCCGTGGGTCATCCGCATGCTCCGCGTGCCGGGACCTGACAAGGTTGCGGAGGAGCGCGAGATGAAGATGCTGGTTGGGGAGATCGTGAAGGCGGGAGCCGAGCAGCTGCGCGACCCGGAGCTCGTCACAGCTGAGGGGCGCCCCTTCACCTCCGAGTACGTGGAGGACATCACCGCGCGCCGCCTGGAGCTGTCGCGCAACTTCCTCGACCTGCAGTCGGCGGTACCGAGTGCGGAGTCGATCGAACGTGCGCAGTTGTTCCGCATCATGCTGGAGGCGGAGGCGGCCGCACTCAGCAACGCGCGCGCTTCCGGCCAGTACTCGTCAGAGGCCCTCGCCAGTGCGCAGCTCGTGATCGACCTCGAGATCGCACGAACATCGCCGAGCAGCCTGTCTGAATAGGCTGCCCGGCGATGGGGAGGATCGAGTCGTGACTACGCGGTGAGCGAGTCCACGTACTCCTGGTTCTCCGAGATCCACTGCTCGACGATGGGGCCGTAGTCGTCGGTGTCGTTCTCGTTGAACATCAGGTTCTCGAGCGAGTACAGCTGCTCGGAGTCGAGCTTGAAGTTCTGCAGCCAGCCGGAGAAGACGGGGTGCGTCGTCTGGATGTCGGCCTTGCCGTACGAGTGGATGCCCTCGGCGTCACCGAGGAGACCCTGCGGGTCCTCGAGGTCGCGCACGGGGAACGCGTCGTAGGCCCAGTGCGGGCGCCAGAGCGTGACGACGATGTTCTCGCCGTTGTTCGTCGCCGTCTGCAGCTCGGTGAGCATGGCAGCGGTGGACGACGTCTGGTAGTTCATGCCCTCGAGGCCGTAGCCGGGGATGACGTCGTCCTGCGTGACGCGCGTGAGACCTGCGCCCGGCTCGATGCCGATGATGGTGTTGCCGAACTGGTCGGCGGCACCGGCGAGCTCGTCGAGCGACGTGATGGGCGAGTCCTCGTTGACCGCGATGGTCAGCGACGCCTCGTCGTTCCAGGCGCCGAGGTCGACGATGTCGTCGCCGTATTCAGCTACGTAGTCGGAGTGCGTGATGGGCAGCCACGTGTCGAGCGTCACGTCGTAGTCGCCGGTCGAGAGACCGGAGAAGACGGGGGCTGGGTCCGCGTACTCGAGCTCCACGTTGTAGCCCTGCTCCGTGAGGATCGCCTTCCACAGCTCGGACGCGGCGATGCCCTCATCCCAGCCGTTGAAGACTGCGATCGTGACGTCCTTCTGGTCGCCGTTCTCGAGCGTCTCGGCTTCGGCAGCGCCGGAGCATCCGGTGAGGGCGAGTGCGGCAGCTGAGGCAGCCGCGATCCCGGTGATGATTCGTTTCTTGGTACGCATGCGCGTCCTTTCGTTTCTGAGTTGGGGAATGGGGGTGTGGTGGGTCAGGCGGAGCCGGCCGCGACCGGTTCGCGCGCTGGCGCGGCCTTGGCGTCGACCTGCTCGACGTCGCCCGCCGCTTCGCGCTGCTTGGTGCGCTTCGAGCGCAGGAACGACGGCACGCGTCGCTTCTGGCCCGCGAAGGCTGCCGTCACGCGGTCGAGGAACATCGCGAGGATGACCACTGAGATGCCAGCTTCGAAGCCGAGGGCGACGTCGATGCGGTTGAGGCTCTGCACGACCTGTGCGCCGAGCCCACCCGCGCCGACCATGCCGGCGATGACGACCATCGAGAGCGCGAGCATGATGACCTGGTTGACGCCGGCCATGATGGACGGCATTGCGAGCGGCAGCTGGATCTGGCGCAGGATGCGGCCAGGAGTCGCGCCGAACGCACGGCCGGCCTCGACCACTTCCTTGTCGACACCGCGGATGCCGAGCTCCGTCATGCGCACGCCAGGCGCCATGGCGAAGATGATCGTCGCCACGATGCCGGGCACAACACCCACGCGGAACAGGATGAGCGCGGGGATCAGGTAGACGAATGCCGGCATCGTCTGCATGAAGTCGAGCACGGGCTTGATGGCGCTCGAGGCGGCGTCGGACTTCGCCGCCCAGATGCCGAGCGGGATGCTGAAGAGGATCGCGAGCGCGCTCGCGACGAGCACCAGAGCGAGCGTCGCCATGGCGTTCTCCCACTGGTTGACGCCCACGATGATGACGAACCCGATGAGGCTGCCGAGGGCGAGCTTCCAGCCCTTCGCGAAGTACGCGATGGCTGCGACGACGATGAGGATCGCCCAGAACGGCGGGGTCTCGAGCGCCCAGTAGACGCCCTCGTACATGCCCTGGAAGATCGTGCGGATCACAGCGAACAGGCCGTCGAGTGCATCCGTCAGCCAGTCGACGACAGCCTCAGCCCCCTCACCGAGGGGCAGGCGGAACGTGGCGGGCAGGGTCGTGAGTGCGGTGGCCGCGATCATGCGTGGCTCCCTTCGAGAGTCTCTGCGATGTCAGCCGGGCTGACGCTCGTGACGGGGTCGATGATCGGGAGCAGGCCCGTGGTGCTCGGCACGTTCGCGAGCGACGCGAGGATCGTGACGCGGGGCACGACGCCGAGGAGGCGCTGGTTCTCGTCGACGACCGCGATGGGGAGCGTCGAGTCGACCGACAGCTCGAACAGGTCGGAGAGCGGGGTCTCGGGGGAGACCATCGCGATGTCGCGCTTGATCGCGCTCGCGAGATCGGGCTGGCTGTCCTTCACGAGGCGCATGACGTGGCGGTCGATGACGGCGCCCTCGAGCCGGCGGCCTGCCGACGTGATGAACGCCCCGCCGGTCTGGGTGTCGCGCATGACGCGAAGTGCACCGCGAGGGCCTGCGCTCTGTGGGACCACCGCGCGGGCGGGTTCCATGACGCTGCCTGCCGTGAGCACGCGCGCACGGTCGACGTCCTGCACGAACTGCGCGACGTAGTCGTTTGCCGGGTCCGTGAGGATCTCCTCGGGTGTCCCGATCTGCACGATCGCGCCGTCGCGCATCACGGCGATCCTGTCGCCGAGGAACATGGCCTCGTTCAGGTCGTGCGTGATGAAGATGATGGTCTTGCCGAGTTCGGCCTGCAGCTCGACGAGCTCTTCCTGCATCTCGCGACGGATGAGCGGGTCGAGCGCACTGAAGGCCTCGTCCATGAGCAGGATGTCGGTCTCGGCCGTGAGTGCGCGGGCGATGCCGACGCGCTGCTGCATGCCGCCGGACAGCTCCGAGGGGAGCGAGTCGGCCCACTGGCCGAGGCTCACCCGGTCGAGGACCTTGCGGGCACGCTCCAGGCGCTCTGCGCGGGGGACACCCTGCACCTCGAGGCCGAAAGCCGCGTTCTCGAGCACCGTGCGGTGCGGGAAGAGCGCGAAGTGCTGGAACACCATGGAGACGTGGTTCTGTCGCACGCTGCGAACCTCGGCGGCATCGGCCGTCGCGAGATCGGTGCCGTGGATCACGATGCTGCCGGCCGTTGGCTCGAGCAGACCGTTGAGGGTGCGGATGAGCGTCGACTTGCCGGAGCCGGAGAGGCCCATGACAACGAAGATCTCGCCCTGCTTGACATCGAATGTGGCGTCGATGACTGCCGCGGTGACTCCTGCGCCGAGTTCAGATCTCGGCGTTCCGGAGCTCAGTCGCTTCGCGGCTTCCTTGGGCTTGCGCCCGAAGACCTTGGTGAGGCCTTTCACAGACACGGCTGTGTCGTTCACGCGTTCTCCCTGCGGTAGATGGATCGGACGCGAAAGATCGCAGCGAGTCGCGACGCGGCCTCGAGCAAGAGGCCTTCGCGGTGGCGCCGGAGTACCAGGCGAAAATCGCACCAGAATCTCGATTGGGCGCGGTCATCGCCCCGGGCGCGCGCTGCCGATCAAGATTGCCTCACTGAGGCAGCGGATAAAGCGCTCCGGGTTGGTCTTTCGCGGGGAATCGCGACGCCGAACCGGTGTGGCGGCGATTGCTCCGAGAGTCAACGCTAGCAAGCGGGATTCCCCGGGGATCCGCTGAGAGGGTTGATTTTCCGCCAAAGTCGGCACATTTGCCTGGTGGACGTCCAGCGCCTCGCCTACGCTCGTGCGGATCGGAGCGCCTCACGCGATAGTTACCGGAGCGTTATATCGGTGGCGAGAATCGGCCTCGAATCGGGCCCGCGAGGAGAATTGGGTCGCCCAACTTGGCCTGACAAGATAGCCAGATGAGCGAACGAGCGCAGAACCCGCCCGTCACCGGCACCCCTGGACGCACGTCCCAGAAGATCAAGCTCCTGCACTTCCTCGCCGCACTGCTCGTGGTGTGCAGCGCGACCGTGCTCTTCGCCTTCGAGAACAACCTCGGCTACCTGCCGCTCGCCGCCGGAATCGCCCTCGGATTCGCTGCGGACAGGAGCCTCGGTCGTGATCTGCTGCTCATCGGGATCGGTATGGGCATCATCAGCCTCCACTCGATGAAGGCCGATATCTCCTGGGGCAACATCTTCGTCATGGGCACGGTGCTCTCGCTCGCCGTGGCTGTGCCGTACGCCATCTCGCGGTGGGTCTACAAGGATCACGCCGTGCGCTTCCCGTTGCGTCGAGGGACCCCGTGGTCGCGGCTGGAGAAGCTCTGGCTGGGACTCGTCCTCGTGCTCGGCTGGCTCATCCTGCCGTTCTACTTCATCACGTCAGGCGTGTACCAGAACTGGCCGGCAGTCTCCACGGCCTCCGAGATCGGGCGCCTGTTCGTGGGCGTCGGCTTCGTCGGCATCTGGGACGAGCTGTTCTTCATCTGCACGGTCTTCACGCTCCTCCTCCGACACTTCCCGTTCTGGGTCGCCAACGCGCTCCAGTCGATCGTCTTCGTCTCGTTCCTCTGGGAGCTCGGCTACCAGTCATGGGGGCCGCTGCTCACCCTGCCCTTCGCGCTCATCCAGGGGTGGATCTTCACGAAGACCAAGTCGCTCACCTACGTGATCTGCGTGCACCTCCTGTTCGACTTCGTCGTCTTCCTCGTCATCGTGCACGCCCACCACCCCGCCTGGCTCCCGATCTTCCTCTACTAGCCCCGCCCTGCCCTGCCCCGCCCCGCCCCGCCCCAGGCGATCGCTGCCTGTGTTTCCAACCTCTCGAAGCCTCTCAGCGGTTGGAAACACAGGCAGCGTTTGCGGCTCACTCCGGTGAAGATGGGCCTGTGGAGAAGGCGCGCTGCACAGCAGGGAAGATTCGGCGCATCCGAGGCTCGTGCGTCCATAGTTTCGGCGCATGTCGAGACGCACGCCACTGCCAGCTGAACTTCCAGAAGACGGATTCGGAGTGCAAGAAGCGATGTGGTGGGGTGCCTCACCGCGTCGATTGCAGGGAAGTGACCTTGTTGCTCCCCACCGCGGCATCCGGCAGACGGAACGAGCCCTCACCCCTCACGACCTCGACCTCGGCTACGCAAAGGCTGGACTTCGCCGCGGACAGGCGCTCGCTGATGTCTCCGGCGCCCGCACCTGGGGACTGCCGCTGCCGTTCGCGCTCCAGGCGGAGATGCTGACGCACGTCGCAGTGATGCAGCCCGCGCATCCTCCGACCGGGAAGCGCATCAGGGGACATCGCCTCGATGGCAGGCGCTTCCTGACCGCCGTGCACCAAGGCACCCGGACGCTCTCGCCGGCAACCCTGCTCGCCCAGCTCGCGGGTCGGCTCGACCTCGTGCGGACGGTGGTGCTCGCGGATGCACTTCGCACGTCGTTCGAGCACTATCCAGGGCGCAGCTCGCACGTGCCGATGCACTCGTTGGAAGAGCTCTGCGAAGTGTCTCAACGCTGGAAGGGGAGACCGGGTGCCGCGAACCTCAGGGCGGCGCTCAAGCTCTCGAGGGAAGGGGCGGAATCGCCGAAGGAGACTGAGCTGCGATTGCTCATCGTCGGGGCCGGCTTTCCCGAGCCGGTCATGCAGCACAAGCTCTTCGTGCCGGGTTACGGAAAGGCGCGCATCGATCTCGCGTACGTTCGGGAGAAGATCGCCATCGAGTACGAGGGCGCGGGCCATTTCTTCGATGCCGCGGCTGCACTGCGAGACCTCGGGCGTACTGAGGCACTGCAGCGAGCCGGCTGGCGCGTGATTCGCGTGACCGACGCTGACCTCCGCTGGCCCCAGAACCTGTTTGAGAGCATCCGACGCGCCTTCGCTTAACGAGAAACGCTGCCTGTGTTTCCAACCGCCCGGAGTGCCGAGACGGTTGGAAACACAGGCAGCGATCTGCTGCTAGTCGAGGCCGGCGTCGAGAACCGCGTGGTCGACGGAGATCGTCGGGATCGACGCCGTGATGACAGAGCCGTCCTCGCGGATCGACCCTTCGATGTCGCTGAGCGTCGGGTAGCCCGCGAGCTCTTCCACGGCGCCGAGCTTGACGGTGGTCGGCTCGCCGGGGGCGATCGCGACCCGGCGTCCGCGCACGAACACCTCAGCGCCAGAGCCGGTCTCGGCGGTGAACGTCATCGAGTCCTGCTCCAGGTCGACCCGGATGCGCGAATCCCGGAGCGTGATCCTGAACTCGAGGTGCGTCCAGTCTGCGGGGAGACGAGGATCGAACGTGATCTTGCCGCCGTGGTCGCGCATTCCTCCGAAGCCGTAGACGAGCGCACTCCAGATGCCACCCGTCGAGGCGATGTGGATGCCGTCGCTCGTGTTGTGGTGGAGGTTCGCGATGTCGACGAAGAGCGCCGTCGAGAAGTAGTGCTCCGCGAGGTCTGCGTAGCCGACTTCTGCCGCGATGATCGACTGCACCACCGCGGACAGCGACGAGTCGCCCGTCGTGAGTGCGTCGTAGTACTCGAAGTCCTTGCGCTTCTGCTCCGGCGTGAATTCGTTGCCCTGGAGAAGCAGGGCGAGCACCACGTCGGCCTGCTTGAGCACCTGGAAGCGGTAGATGACGAGAGGGTGGAAGTGCAGCAGCAGTGGGCGCTGCGACGGAGGCGTGTTCTCGAGGTCCCACAGCTCCTTCTCGAGGAACTGCGCGTCCTGCGGGTGGATGCCGAGCTTCTCGTCGAAGGGCAGGAACATCGCCTCGGCGGCCGCGGCCCACTCGACGAGCTCCTCCTCGGCGAGGTGGAGGCGCATCGTGAGGCGCTCGAACGAGGCCGGGTCGGTCTCTCGGAGGCGTTCGCAGGCGTTGTACGCGGCCCGCAGGTTGGCCTTGGCCATGACGTTCGTGTACAGGTTGTCGTTGACGACGGTCGTGTACTCGTCAGGGCCTGTGACGCCGTGGATGTGGAAGTGGTCGTCGCCACCTGTGCGCCAGAAGCCGAGGTCGGCCCAGAGTCGGGCCGTCTCGACGAGGATGTCGATGGCGCCCTGTGCGAGCAGCTCGTCGTCGCCCGTGGCTGAGACGTACTGCATGAGGGCATGCGAGATGTCGGCGTCGATGTGGTACTGCGCCGTGCCTGCCGCGTAGTAGGCCGACGACTCGAGGCCGTTGATGGTGCGCCACGGGAAGAGGGCGCCCTTCTGGTTCATCTCGTGCGCGCGCTGGCGTGCTGCGTCGAGCATCTGGTGCCGGAAGCGCAGCGCGTTGCGGGCGACGTTCGGTGCCGTGTAGCTGAGGAACGGGAGGACGTACACCTCGGTGTCCCAGAAGTAGTGGCCGCCGTAGCCTGACCCGGAGACGCCCTTCGCCGCGACGCCGCCGCCGTCGGTGCGTGCCGTGGCCTGCGCGAGCTGGAACAGGTTCCAGCGCGTCGCCTGCTGGTAGACGGGGTGACCGTGGATGACGATGTCGCTGCGGTCCCAGAAGTCGTCGAGCCACTCGCGCTGCCACGTGTAGACATCCTCGACGGAGATCTCGCGCATGCGGTCGAGGGTGCGGTCGGCGCGGTCCGCGAGTTCGCGGGTGGGCACGCTCTTGGACGTGTGGTAGGCGACATGCTTGATGATGCGCACGGGCATGCCTGGTTCGGCGCGCACGCGGAACGCGGTCTCGGCGAAGTCGGCGTCGACGCGGGTCGTCGCGTCCCATTCGTTGTCGGTGATGATGTCGTGGTCGGCCGCGACTGCGATCGTCATGCCCGAGTGCGTGGTCCGGTAGGCGAGCATCGAGCGCAGGCCCTCTTCGCGGGCGATGCGCGACTGGAGGACGCGGTCGGTGAACGATTCGGCCTTGCGTGGGTCGAAGGCGACCTCGGTCTCCTTCTTGCCGCGCTGGAACTCGTCGCCGCCGTCCTGGCGGTTGATGATCTGGCTGGAGAGCAGGATGGACGCGCCGCGGTCGACCATCTCGACCTCGTAGTCGAGGAGCACGTAGTGGCGGTCGGTGAACGACACGAGGCGGTGCGAGCGGATGCGCACGTGCTTGCCCGATGGGGTGCGCCAGTCGAGCTCGCGGGTCAGGACGCCGTCCTTGAAGGACAGCACCCGCGAGTAGGAGAGCAGGTCGGCTTCGCTGATGACGAGCGGCTCGTCGTCGACGAAGAGGCGGATGATCTTCGCGTCTGGCACGTTGACGATCGTCTGGCCGACCTGGGCGAACCCGAACGCGTCTTCGGCGTGGCGGATGGGCCACGTCTCGTGGAACCCGTTGATGAAGGTTCCGTACATGTAGCCGTCGCGGCTCTCCTCGAGGTTGCCGCGCAGGCCGAGGTAGCCGTTTCCTGTTGCGAAGAGCGTCTCGACGAGGCCCTGCGAGTTGGCATCGAACTCGTGCTCGACGAGGGCCCACTCGTCGAGCGGGAAGCGGTGCCGGTCCAGCGGGTCTTCCGTGGAGAGGTTCATGCGTTGCCTTCCTTGCTGTCTGAAGGGACAGCGTTGGCGTCTGAGGAGACGGCCTGGGTTGCTGAGTGCGTGAAGATCGGTACGAGCTCGGCGAGGTCGTCGACGACGGTGTCCGCGCCGGATGACATGAGCTCTTCGTGGCTTGCCTCGCGGGAGACGCCGATGACAAGACCGAAGTCGCCGTCGCGTCCCGCTTGGACGCCGGAGTGCGCGTCCTCCACGACGACGCACTCGGCGGCTGTGAGCCCGAGGAGTTCGGCCGCGTAGAGGTACGTGTCGGGGGCGGGCTTGCCGGCGATGCCGTGTTCGGCGGCGACGAGGCCGTCGACGACGGTCTCGAAGCGGTCGAGGAGGCCGGCCGCGGTGAGGACCGGCACGGCGTTGCGGGAGCTGGAGACGACGGCGACGCGGAGGCCGCGCTCGACGGCTGCGTTCAGGAACTCGACCGACCCGGGGTACGCCTGTACTCCGGTCTCGGTGAGCTCCGCGTTGAACGTGTCGTTCTTGCGGTTGCCGAGGCCGCAGACGGTCTCGAGCTCGGGTGAGTCCTCCGGCGTGCCGTTCTCGAGGGTGATGCCGCGTGAGGCGAGGAAGGAGCGGACGCCGTCGTAGCGGGGCTTGCCGTCGATGTAGCGCAGGTAGTCGTCGTCGGTGTAGGCCGGGCCGGCTCCCCTGAGGGCGAGGTAGTCGGTGAAGAGTCTCGCCCAGGCGCGCATGTGCACCTCGGCGGTCGGCGTGATGACGCCGTCGAGATCGAAGAGTATGGCCTTGGAACTGGTGAGCTGTGTCACGTCTCGGAGACGAGGAGCGATCATTGCATCCAACCTTGCATCGTTGGGTGGCGCCGTGACGCCGTTCTATGGTGCACGACAGAATTCACCGGTGTGCTCCTCCCTCGATGCACACCGCAGATCCCCGGCGCGGTGTTCAATATCGTAGGGGTTCCCGAGGCTCGGATGCGCGCAGATTCGGACGATCCGTTCAGCCGGTTTCGTGGATGTGGCTGCGCTCGGCTTGTCGGCTGAAGAGCGAGAGGATCTCGAGGGTCGTGTCGCCGTCGTTTGTCATGGAGTGGGGGCGTGTCGTGTCGAATTCGGCGGCTTCTCCTGGCTCGAGGATGGTGACCTCGTCGTCGAGCTGGAGGCGGAGACGTCCGGCGAGGACGTAGCACCATTCGGTGCCCTCGTGGACGCGCAGGGTGACTGGCTTCTCGCGATCGGCGGGCTTCTGTGGGGCCACGAGCACCTTGAACGCCTGCATGCCATCGGTGGCTCGCGAGAGGGCCAGGTAGACGCGGTCTCCGCGCTTGACGGGTTTGGGGTGGATGCGCGGGTCGCCGGTCGAGGGTGCGCCGACGAGGTCGTCGAGGGGGACTCGGTAGCAGCGGGCGAGGGGGAGGAGCACGTCGAGCGATGGTCGACGCCCGCCGGATTCCAGGCGGGAGAGTGTGCTGACGCTGAGGTCCGTCTCGTCGGCGACCTCGCTGAGCGTCATGCCTCTGGCCTGCCTGATCTCGCGGAGTCGGGGCGCGACCCTGCTGAGGGCCTCGGTGATGCCGATCGTCTGGTCTTCGGTTGCATCTGGCCCGGCTGGGTGGGCCTTGCTGTGTTCTGTGTTCTCCCGGTGCGCATCCATTATTTTGCGAACATAGCAAACCTGTTTGCAGAAAGCGAGAGAGGCGGTCGAGACTCGATGCATGACACAACCTGATGTGCCGCAGCTGGCGGCAGACACTGAAACTCAGCTCTGGGACACGATCGTGATCGGTGCCGGGCCTGCCGGCCTGAGCGCCGCACTCATGCTCACGAGGGGTCGGCGGAGAGTGCTGGTGCTCGACAACGGGGTGCCCCGCAATCGCTTCACCGAGCACATGCACGGCGTGCTCGGGCATGAGGGACTCGCGCCCGGCGAGCTGCGGCGCATCGGCCGTTCGGAGGTCGAGGCCCACGAGGGTGTTTTCGAGGATGCCGAGGTGTCGAGTGTGACGCCGGTCGAGGCCGACGATGGAACCCGCGTGCGCATCGCCGCGACGGACGGCCGAGTCTTCCGCGCGCGTGCCGTGGTCGTGGCGACGGGCCTCCGGGATGAGCTCCCGAACGTGCCGGGACTCCGCGCCCTCTGGGGGAGGGGCGTGTACGCGTGCCCCTTCTGCGACGGCTACGAGCATCGTGAACGGCCCATCGCCGTCCTCGCGACCGGTGACCACTCCGACATGAAAGCGCATCTGCTGCGCCAGTGGAGCGCCGACCTCGTGCTGCTCGTCAACGGCTCGTTCACGCTCGGGGACACCGAGGCCCGCACCCTCGCGGCTCGCGGGGTCCGCATCGAGCGCTCCGGAGTCGACGAGGTCCTCGCGGATGCTGAGGGTCGCGTGCGCGGCGTCCGCCTCGCAAACGGCACGGAGCTCGAGCTCGAGGCGATCTTCACGAACCCCGACTTCGTGCCGCTCACCGGGATGCTCGAGGGCGCCGACATTCGCGGCCCCGAGCATCCGGATGCACGTGTCTGGGTTGTCGGGAACGCTGGAGACGCGCGCGCCAACGTGCCCGTCTCGATCGGCCAGGGCGCAGCGGCCGGTGGTGACGTCGCGTTTGCGCTGCTCATGGACGAGATCGCGGCAGCAAGCGCGGGCGAGGCGCAGGGGTAGCCGCGACTCGCCCGCGAACACCGGTGGGGTCTAGCGTCCTTCGCTGTCGCCCTCGCCGGCTTCTGCTGGTCGCTCGCCGCGCTTGCGGATGGCCGCGGCGGTCGCGAGCGCGCCTGCGGCGAGGACTGCGGCGCCGCCGATGGCGGGCGCGAGCAGCTCCCCGCCGGTCGTCGCGAGTCCATCCGGGGAGGTGGTCGGCGTCGGGGATGCGGTCGCCCAGCCCGGTGCGGATGCGCTCGGTGTCGTCGTGCTCGTCGCTCCCGGCGTGCCAGTGGGGGTCGCGGTCGGAGTGAGGGGCGGCGCGGAGGTCGGAGCGGGTGTCGCAGTCGGGGAGACGGTGGGCGTCGGCGTCACGGGCACCTCCACGAGCTGCTCCTTGGGGAGCACCTGCACGATGGTCGGCCGTGGCCCTGCGAACGAGCCCGTCGGCGCTGTCGCGCCGCCAGGAACGAAGTCGGGGAACAGGGAGTTCTGAGCCTCGTACGAGCCGTCCTCGCCGGGGTGCTGGACGGCGACGAACACGTGCCGTTCGGCGTCGTGGATGACGGGGCCGCACGTCTCGCTCTCGCGTGGGACGGCGAGGAACTGCTCGACGTTGCCGCGCTCTGGGCCTTCGAGCGTGACGCGGAAGAGCCCGTCGTTGTAGCCGATCGTGCTCGGGGCGCCGTCCGTGGAGATCCAGAGGTTGCCGACCGAGTCGAAGGCCAGGTTGTCCGGGCAGGAGATGGGCGATACCTGTGCCGCCGGGAAGCCTGAGAAGTAGGCGGACGAGTTCGTGGCCGGGTCGCCGCAGAGCAGCAGCAGATTCCAGGTGAAGTTCGTCGCCGTCTGGTCTCCGCCCGCCTCGGTGATCTCGACGACGTGCCCGTCGCGGTTCTCGGTGCGAGGGTTGGTCTCGTCGACGCCGGCGCGGCCCGGAGTGCCGCGGTTGGTGTTGTTGGTGCAGGCGACGTAGACCTTGCCGGTGAAGGGGTTCGGCTCGACGTCCTCGCAGCGGTCCATCTTGGTCGCGCCGGCGAGGTCGGCCGCGAGGCGGGTGTTGACGAGCACCTGGTCGACCGACATGCCGGCGATCTGGGATGCGCCGCCGACGACAAGCGGCAGCCAGGTTCCCGTGCCGTCGAAGGCCTTGTCGCTCGGGACGGCCCCTGAACCCGTGATCTCGGCGGCCGGGGAGTTGCCTGCGAACTGCGCGACGTAGAGGTCGCCGTTGGCGAGCAGCGTCATGTTGTGAGCGCGGTTGCCCTCGATGTAGGCGTCGCGCGAGACGAACTTGTAGAGGTAGTCGAAGCGCTCGTCGTCGCCCGTATAGGCCACGACCTTGCCGTTGGAGGCGATGGAGATGTTGGCGCCCTCGTGCTTGAGGCGACCGAGCATCGAGTGCTTCTTGGGTGTGCTCGTGGGGTCGAGGGGGTCGATCTCGATGATCCAGCCGAAGCGGTTCGCCTCGTTCTCGTAGCCAGCGTTCCTCGTGTCGAAGCGGGGCACATCCAGTTCCCAACCGCGTGCGGTCTCGCTGTCGGAGAGGCCGTAGCGCTTGTCCTCGGCGGAGGTGCCAGGAGCACGGAAGTAGCCGTTGAAGTTCTCCTCGCCGGAGAGGATCGTGCCCCACGGCGTCGTGCCGCCAGCGCAGTTGCCGAGCGTGCCCTTGACCCACCTGCCTGCAGGGTCCTCTGCGGTGGAGAGGAGTGGCGAGCCGGCGGCCGGTCCAGTCACCTCGTACACCGTGTTGAGGAGGAATCGGCGGTTGCGCTCAGCTCCAACGACGTAGTTCCAGGGGTGTTCGCTTGAGGTGCGCTCGAGCTCCACGACCGAGAGGCCGTGCGCGGCACGACCGACGGCGCGCACGCGCTCCTGCTCGTTCTCGAGCTGAGCGGCGGGGAACATGATGTTCTCGTTGGTGTACTCGTGATTGACGAACAGCACCGCGCGGAGGCCTGCGGAGCCCTCCAGCGGAAGGATGTCGGTGTAGTCGCAGTTGTAGCCGAACTGGCGCGCTTGAGATGCCTCCGTCTGGTTTTCCGGGTCGAAGGCAGGGCTGTCGGAGAAGAGCGGGTCGCCCCAGCGGATGAGCGCCCGCCAGTCGTACCCGTCCGGCACGGTGAAGGTGTCGGACATGGCATCGACCGGTGAGATGGGCGAGAAATCGAGCGGTGACGCGGCGGGACCGAACGGCGACGCGCTCGGGGCGGCCTCTGCCCTCGGGGCCGCCCCGAAGGCGAGCGTGATGGCGCCAGCGAGGCCAGCGCTCGCGCCGAGCATGCTGCGGCGAGAGAGCTGCGCGGACACGATGTCGCGGAAGTAGGAGTTCGAGGACGTGTTGCAGACCTCGCCGGTGCAGGCGTTGGCGCACTTGAGGGCGCACGTCACTGGGCTGCGCTTGCCTTTCGTGTGCCCCAGCATCGGGAGGAATGTGCGGCGCGAGATGTCGGTCATGAGGAAGCTCCTTCGTCGGGGGACTCGACGAGGCAAGCAGCGCAGGGGGAACGAGCGATGGTCTCCGGGTGAATGCCCGGTGAATCCGTATCAGGCTGCCCTCATCCCTGCGATGTGGTCGCAGGCGAGGCCCACCTGAGTTGACGCGCCCGGATGTTTGTTGGCATCATCATCGAACTTCATTCGATTGCATGGACTGCTGCGTTCGACGTCGTCGTCCCGTCGCAGTGCACTCGACCACAAGCCGCGCCGCCTCGGGGATGCCGTGTTCCCCCGGGGCGGCGCTTTTCTTGTGCGCGCACGGGCTCGGCCGGTCGGTCCGCAACGGTAGTGTGCATGTAATTGCATTGAAATGGATGGAGCTGCCATGACCGGCACGATCGAGTTCGGCCTCAATACCTTCGGCGACGCGACCAATGATCTCGACGGGCAGCCGCGCTCGCACGCGCAGGTCATCCGCGACGTGGTCGAGGAGGGCGTTCTCGCCGAGCAGGTCGGCATCGACGCCTTCGCCGTCGGCGAGCACCACAGGGACGACTTCGCGATCTCGACACCGGAGACGGTGCTCGCCGCCATCGCGGCACGCACCGAGCGCATTCGCCTCGGCAGTGCGGTGACGGTGCTCAGCTCCGACGACCCCGTGCGTGTGTTCCAGCGGTTCTCGACCGTCGATGCCATCTCGAATGGGCGCGCGGAGGTCATGCTCGGTCGAGGTTCCTTCACCGAGTCATTCCCCCTCTTCGGCCTCAACCTGCAGGACTACGAGGTGCTGTTCGAGGAGAAGCTCGACCTCTTCATGAAAATCGCCGCAGGTGGTCCCATCACCTGGAACGGAACCGTGCGCGGTGCGCTCAGCGACGTCACCGTGCATCCGCAGCTCGAAGAGGGGCGCCTGCGCACCTGGGCTGCCGTCGGCGGCACGCCGCAGTCGGTCGTGCGCGCCGCCCAGTACTCGATGCCGCTCATGCTCGCGATCATCGGGGGAGAGTCTGCTCGATTCGCGCCATTCGCGAACCTCTACCGAAAGGCCAACGAGCAGTTCGGTCAACCGAACGGCCCCATCGGCGCGCACTCGCCCGGCCACATCGCCGAGACCGACGAGCAGGCGCGCGAAGAGCACTGGCTGAACTACCGAACCATGATGATGCGCATCGGCAAGGAGCGTGGCTGGTCGCCCATGCAGTACGAGCAGTACGTGCAGGAGACCGGGGAACGTGGGGCCCTGTACGTCGGCTCGCCGGAGACGGTGGCGCGCAAGATCGCCGCGACCGTGCAGGTGCTTGGGCTGCAGCGCTTCGACCTCAAGTACAGCGCAGGCACGCTTCCGCACGAGCACAGCATGAAGGCCATCGAGCTCTACGGAACGAAGGTCATCCCGATGGTGAGGGACCTCCTCGCCTGATTGTGCGGATGCACGACTGCGGCTCTCCGGGCTGGGCGAAGTGTTCGTGAAGCGCCCAGCCCGCACGAGTAGCGTTGGGGCATCCACCATCACTCGAGCCCGCCACTCGAGCCAGCCAACACCCGAGGAGTTTGCACAATGACGTACCCCAACGAAGCGGAACTGCTTGCGAAGGTCCCCGGTCAGCTGTTCATCGGCGGCGAGTGGGTCGACGGCGCCGACGAGCCCTTCGCGGTCAACGACCCGTCCACAGGCACGGCCCTCAAGCACATTGCGAACGCGAACCCCGAGCAGGGCATCCAGGCACTCGATGCCGCCGTCGCCGCCCAGGAGGACTTCGCGCGCATGGCCCCGCGCGAACGCGGCGAGATCCTCCGCCGTGCGTTCGACATCCTGCAGGAGCGCCGCGACGAGATGGCGCTCATCATGACTCTCGAGATGGGCAAGCCCCTCGCCGAGGCGCAGGGCGAGGTCACCTACGGTGGCGAGTTCCTCCGCTGGTTCAGCGAAGAGGCTGTCCGAGTTCACGGCCGCTACGGAACGCAGCCAGAGGGCACCGGGCGCATGATCGTGTCGAAGCACCCCGTCGGCCCCGCCTTCCTCATCACGCCGTGGAACTTCCCCCTCGCCATGGCGACGCGCAAGATCGCCCCGGCGATCGCTGCCGGCTGCACGTCCGTCGTGAAGCCCGCGTCCCTCACGCCGCTCACGACGCTGTACTTCGTGAAGATCCTCGAAGAGGCCGGCCTGCCCAAGGGTGTCGTCAACGTCATCACGACCCGCAGCACGGCTGCCGTGTCGTCGCCGATCATCGCCGACCCGCGCCTCCGCAAGATCTCGTTCACGGGTTCCACCGGAGTCGGGCAGGGCCTCATGAAGGAAGCCACGAAGAACGTGCTCCGCACGTCGATGGAGCTCGGCGGCAACGCGCCGTTCGTCGTCTTCGAGGACGCCGACCTGGACAAGGCCGTTGAAGGCGTCATCGCGGCGAAGTTCCGCAATATCGGCCAGGCCTGCACGGCCGCGAACCGCATCCTCGTCCACACGGACGTCGCCGATGAGTTCGCGCGCCGCGTCACCGAGAAGGTCGCTTCGTTCAAGATCGGACGCGGCACCGAGGACGGCGTCATCATCGGCCCGCTCGTCGAAGACAAGGCCGTCGACAAGGTCGCCTCGCTCGTCGACTCCGCGGTTGCCGCGGGTGCCGAGCTCCTCCACGGCGGCAAGCGCGTCGAGGGCGACGGCTCCTTCTACGAGCCGACCGTGCTCAACCGCACGCCAGCATCCAGCGAGATCTTCCGCGAGGAGATCTTCGGACCCGTGCTCTCGATCACGACGTTCTCCGACGAGGAAGAGGCGATCCGCCTCGCCAACGACACCGAGTACGGCCTCGTCTCCTACGTCTTCACGGAAGACCTGAAGCGCGGTCAGCGTCTCATCGACCGCATCGAGACGGGCATGATGGGCCTCAACATCGGTGTGCTGTCCAACGCGGCGGCGCCGTTCGGTGGCGTCAAGATGTCTGGCATCGGCCGCGAGGGCGGCTTCGAGGGCATCGAGGAATACCTGTACACGAAGTACACGCTCACCCCGAACCCCTACGCGTAAGCACTCGCGAGCACGTCCGTCGATCCCGTCGCCAGCCCCGAGCTGGCGGCGGGATCTTCGTTTGCTGGACGTGCATCAAGAATGGCACTCCGGTCGTGACGAATGACAAGATTGGCGCGATCATCACGGTCACGAGGACAGGAGGACTGCAATGCCGTCGAGCTATGACAGTGAAGCTGATGCTGCATACATCGCAATCGGTCGGAAAGTGCGCAACGGGGAAGCGGTTCAGCAAGTACCGGGAATCAGCGACCCGAGAGGGCTCGGTGAGATCACACTCGACTTCGATAGCGCCGGCCATCTGATCGGTGTCGAAGTGCTCGGTGCGTCACGTCTCCTGCGAGAAGAAGACCTGGGTCTCAGCTCCGATGCCGCCCCAACCGAATCGGAGCCCGAATGAAGGTCTTGGCGCACAGGTGAAGGTGCCCGACCGGATTTACTCACGGTGTTGTGGCGTCCCGGGCTCAGCGGGGCGCGGGCTGGCAGCTGGGGCACCAGGCAGCGACCCGTTCGCGGCCCTGCAGGCCGCGCTGGACGCGTGTTCCGCAGCGTAGGCACGGCTTGCCGTACCTGCCGTAGACGTATGTGCGCTTTCCTGGGCGCAGATCTCCGGTGGTTGTCCGCTCCACGCGGTCGCGGTTCGCGACGATGAGTTTGTGGGCGAGCTCGACCAGACGGTCGAGGTCGCCTGCCTCGGAGACCGGGGTGTGCGGATGCAGGCCGCGTAGGAACAGCAGCTCCGTCACGTACACGTTCCCGAGGCCCGCGAGGTTGCGCTGCTCCAGCAGCGCTCCCGCGAGCTCGGCGGCTGGCTCGCGGCGCAGGTTCGCGACGGCGAGCGGTGCATCCCAATCTTCGCTGAGGAGGTCGGGGCCGAGATGGCCAACCGCGTCCGCCTCGTCTTCGCGCGCCAGCATCTCGACAACCGCGAGCTCGAAGCCGACCGCTGTTCCAGCGGCTGTGCCGAGTACTGCCCTCGCCTGGAAGTCGGGGCGCGGCCACTTCCCTCCAACCGGGACGAGCTGCCAGCTGCCGTCCATGCCGAGGTGCGTGTGCAGCGTGTGCCCGCCGATGCGGGTGAGAATGTGCTTGCCGCGCGGCACGACCTCGTCGACGGTGAGACCGGCGAGGTTCAGCGCAGCGTACTTCGGCACCCGCAGCTCGAATCGTGTCAGCTCGCGGCCCGCGAGAGCGCGGTTCAGGCGGGTCGCCGCGCGGTAGACGGTGTCACCTTCCGGCATCACGCACCTCGATGCCCAGGTGCGCCGCCAGGTGCGGGGCGAGCGATTCGAGCTGCGAGGGCGAGACCGTGACGCCGCGGAGTCCTTCGAGGCCCGTGATCGTCGAGAACTCGAGTCCTCGCAGGTCGACGTGCTCGAGCCGTGCGCCCGTGACGTCGAGGATGCCGGTGCGGCTCTCCACGAAGGCCACGCGCTTGGCAGTCGCGCCACCGAGGTCGATCTCGTCGAAAGCGCAGTCGGCGAACCGCACGTCGGTGAGGGTCGCACCTCGAAGGTTCACGTAGCCGAGCCGGTTGTCGCGGAACTCGACGTTCTGGAAGTCGCTCTCGTGCAGGTCTGCGGAGCCGAGCCGCGACGCCGACCAGCTCACGGAGCGGAACGACTGCCGCTGCCCTTCGACGACGGGCACCTCGATGCGCTCGAGCACGCATTCGCTCACCCGCCCGGAGTGCAAGAGCAGCCTGCGGGCGGTGAGTCCCTCGACGCGACACTCGGAGAAGGTGACTCCGGCCGCGTCGATCTCCTCGCCGTGCACGTCGGTGAAGTGCTGCAGCTCATGCACGCGGGCCGTGGCGAACTCCACCGCTCGCGCCTCATCGAGTTCCGGGAGGAACGGCGCCTCGATCCTCGCCTCGGTCCCGCCGGCCCTGTTGCCTCGTCGTCCGCGTGCTGCTGCCAATGAGCTGCCTTTCGTAGTGGGGGTGGTTAGTTGCCCGGCCGCATGCGCAGGCCGCGGGTCGTGAGCGAGAACCCACCCTCCTGCAGCATGCTCGCGAGCGGTGTCTCGAGCACGAAGGTGCCGTTGACACGCTCGATGACGAGGTTCGGGATGCGCGCCCGTCGGACCGTCTCGGCGAGTGAGCGTGCCGCTGCTCGGAGCACTTCGTCGGAATCGGTGAACGTGAGCAGGGTCTTGCCGCCGCGCTCGACGTACAGGGCGAGCTCGCCGTCGACCATCGTGACGAGGCCGCCGGCTTTCCTGCCGGGCCGATGCTTGGTCTGCGACTCCTCGGCGTCCGGCCACGCGAGGGCGGCACCGTATGGGTTCGCGGGGTCGGTTGCGGCAAGCGTGAGCGTCTCGAAGCGCTTCTCGGCGTCGAGTTCCTTGGTGAACCCTCTGAGTCTGTCGACGGCGCCGACCGTGGAGAACTGGGCCGCGCCGAGCTTCTCGATGAAGTAGCCGCGCCTCGCCTTGCCCGACTCCTCGAAGCGGGCGAGGACGCGATAGACCAGCGCGAACCCGCCGAGGACCTCCTCGGCCATGACGCTGCCGCGGGTCACGATGCCGTAGCGGTCGAGGAGCAGATCGCCGATCGCGAGGCCACGCTCGGTCGCGTCGCTCACGCCGTCCAGGCCGAGCGTCCAACGGCCGCTCGTGTGCGGCTGCGATGGTGCCGGCCGCTGGGAAGCGAACGCTGAAGCGGTTGGATTGCCCGCCGCCTCTGTCGGTGCCATCGCGACGCGGCCGCGGTAGAGCCTGCCGCGGGCGGCTCGGCTCGGGGCGCGGTGCGCCGAGGTGCTCGCAGATCCTGGGCCGCCGGAGAGCAGGGCCCGCAGAGGCGCCAGCGTGTCGTTGGTCACGCGCCCCTGCCAGACCAGTGCCCAGAGTGCGTCTGACAGCTCGCGGTCGCTGATGCGCTCGGGTTCGAGCATGAGCCGCACATGCTTTGAGAGCTGCGGGAAGAAGCCTGGTCCCGATCCGGCCAGAGCGTCGAGGATGTGCCTGCCGCGCGCATCCGGTTCGCCTTCGGGCTGGTCGGGGAGCGTGAGGTGCGCGGTGTCGGCGAGGTGCAGGCTGATCCATCCGTCGCTCGAGCCGATCGCGCCGTGCCCGCGCCACAGGACCTCGCCAGCGGTCGTGAGCTCATCGAGCATGCTCGGGTGGTAGTCGCGCACCCTGGCGGGGAGGACGAGGCTCTCGAGTGCGGAGGCGGGGACCGGCACCCCGGCAAGCTGGTCGATGACCGTGATGAGTCCGTCGATGCCGCGCAGCTCGCCGCCCACGTGCTGCCAGGCGGGCAGGAACCGGGCGAACGCCGAGTGGTCGACGGGCTCGATCTCGCTTCGCAGTGCGGCAAGCGAGCGGGCGCGGAGTCGTTTGAGGACGGTCTCGTCGACCCACTCGGATCCCTCGCGGTCTGGCCGAAACTCGCCCTCGACGACTCGGCGCGCGAGTTCGAGCCGTGTGAGTGCTTCGCGCACGACGGCTTGCCCGGTGCCGTAGCGTGCCGCGACCTCGGCGACGGAGAAGGGGCCGTGCGAACGCGCGTAGCGCGAGACGAGGTCGCCGACCGGGTCGTCGACGGGGTCGATGAACGCGACGGGGACCCCGATGGGCAGCGCCACCCCGAGTGCGTCGCGGAGTCGGCTTGCGTCCTCGATGGCGGCGATGCGCTCGACGCCCGCGATGCGCACGCGCAGGGCGCGCTTCGCGGCCACGAGCTCTGCGGCGTACTGCTCGGCGAGGTCGACGCTCGCGCTGGGGCTCGCCTCGTCGGAGCTCGCGGCGTCGGCTTCACCGTCGTCGTCCGCGGCCTCACCCGGGGAGTCGTCGCCGCGCAGGCGTTCGGCGATCTCCTCCACGCTGACCGGGCCAAGGACTCGAAGCAGGTCGGCGACGCCCTCCGCGTCGCGCGCCCGGCGGTCCGGGGCCGTGCGCTGCAGCTCGGCTTCGAGCCTCGCAATGACCTTGGCGTCGAGCAGCTCACGCAGCTCGACTCTGCCGAGGAGGTCGGCGAGGAGGCTCGTGTCGAGCGCGAGAGCGGCCGCGCGGCGCTCGGCGAGCGGGCTGTCGCCCTCGTACATGAAGGCGCCGACGTAGCCGAACAGCAGCGTGCGGGCGAAGGGCGATGCCTGCTCCGTCGTGACGTCGACGAGGCGCACCTCGCGCCCGGCGATGCGCTTCGCGAGGTCGATGAGCGCGTCGAGGTCGTACACGTCGTGCAGGACTTCGCGGACGGCTTCGAGGATGATCGGGAAGGTCGGGTACTGCTTCGCGACGTCGAGCAGCTGTGCTGCCTTCTGTCGCTGCTGCCAGAGCGGGGAGCGCTTGCCTGGGTTGAGGCGGGGGAGGAGCAGGGCGCGGGCGGCGGCCTCGCGGAAGCGCGACGCGAAGAGCGCGGAGCCGCCCACCTCGCGCGCCACGATCTGCTCGATCTCGTCGGCTTCGAGGACGAACAGATCTGCGCCGGGTGGCTCGGCGTCGCCCTCTGGGATGCGCACGATGATGCCGTCGTCGCTCGCCACGACGCCGCCGTCGATCCCGTAGCGGTCGCGGATGCGCGCGGCGATGATGAGGCCCCACGGCGAGTGCACGGGTGACCCGTACGGCGAGTGGAGGATGATCCGCCAGTCGCCCAGCTCGTCGCGCGTGCGCTCGACGATGAGCGTGTGGTCGCTCGGGACCTGGCCGGTGGCGTCCTGCTGCTCGCGCACGTACGCGATGGCGTTCTGCACGGCGTTCTCATCCATGAGGGTCGAAAGGGCGTCGGGCACCTGCCCCTTCGCAGCGATCTCCCTCGTGATCGCACCGATCGCCTGGCCGAGCTCGGAGGGCCGCCCGAGCGCGTCGCCCGTCCAGAACGGGAGTCGGCCAGGCTGTCCGTAGGCGGGTGTCACCAGGACCCGGTCGTAGGTGATCTCGGCGATGCGCCAGCTCGTCGCCCCGAGCGCGAAGATGTCGCCGACGCGCGACTCGTAGACCATCTCCTCGTCGAGCTCGCCGACGCGCCTCGGCCCGCGCTGCGTGTCTGCGTCCTCGGAGCCGGCGAGGAAGACTCCGAAGAGTCCCCGGTCGGGGATGGTGCCGCCAGAGGTGACTGCGAGCCTGGCAGCACCGGGCCTGCCGGTCAGCGTGCCCTGATCGCGGTCCCAGACGAGGCGGGGGCGGAGCTCGGAGAACTGGTCGGAGGGGTACTTGCCGGAGAGCAGGTCGAGGGTCGCCTCGAACAGGGGACGCGAGAGCGAGGCGAACGGGGCGGAGCGGCGCACGAGGTCGAACCACTCTTCGACGTCGAGGTCTTCGATTGCCGCGGCAGCGATGGTCTGCTGGGCAAGGACGTCGAGCGGGTTGGCGAGCACCCGCATCCGCTCGATCTGCCCCGTCACCATGCGGGCCGCGAGCACGGAGGAGTGCAGCACGTCCGCCCGGTGCTTGGGGAAGATCGTGCCCTCGGAGGTCTCACCCACCTGGTGGCCCGCACGGCCCACGCGCTGGAGTCCACTCGCGACTGAGGGCGGCGACTCGACCTGCACGACGAGGTCGACGTCGCCCATGTCGATGCCGAGCTCGAGGCTCGAGGTGGCGACCACACAGCGCAGGGTGCCGCTCTTGAGCGCGTTCTCGACCTCGGCGCGCGACTCCTTCGAGACCGAGCCGTGGTGGGCGCGCGCGAAGGACAGCGGCGCGCCTGAGGACTGGCCGGCCTGCCCCATCGAGACGGCGGGCGGGCGCTTCGGGTCCGGCTTGGGCTTCACGCTGTGGTCGCCGGACGACCAGCGCACTCCGGGGGCCGCCGCGCTGTACGGGTCAGCGTCCGGTTCGGCTTCGATCGCCGGCGCGTCTGCCGCCGCCCGCTCCTCGGCGATCTCGTTGAGCCGCGCCGTGAGGCGTTCGGCGAGGCGCCGCGAGTTGACGAACACGATCGTGGAGCGATGCGATTCCACGAGGTCGGCGATGGCTTCCTCGATGTGCGGCCAGACGGAACCAGAGGCTTCCGCGTCACCGGCAGGGTCGCGCAGCGTGCCCGCGGCGGCGCCCTCCTCGAAGTCGGCGAACGGGTCGGGGCCTGCCACGGCGCCGGAGGCGTCTGCCGCCGTCGGGGTCGCAGCCCCCGCCCTCGTCATGCCGATATCGCTCAGATCTTCGACAGGCACACGCACCTCGAGCTTGAAGGTCTTCGTGCTCGGGGGAGCGACGACCTTCACCGGCGCGTTGCCGGCGAGGAACCTCGACATCTCGTCGAGGGGGCGCACCGTCGCGGAGAGGCCGATGCGCTGTGCTGGCTTGTCGAGAAGGGCGTCGAGGCGCTCGAGCGTGAGCGCCATATGCGCGCCGCGCTTGCTCGAAGCGACGGCGTGCACCTCGTCGATGATGACGGTCGTGACGCCGGTCAGCGTCTTCCTGGCCTGGGACGTGAGCATGAGGTAGAGCGACTCTGGCGTCGTGATGAGGATGTCAGGGGGGTTGCGGAGCTGCTGCCTGCGCTCCGCTGGGCTCGTGTCGCCCGAACGGACTCCCACGCGGATATCGGGAGCAACGGCTCCGAGCCGCCTCGCCGTCTGCGTGATGCCGACGAGCGGCGAGTGCAGGTTGCGCTCGACGTCGACCCCGAGCGCCTTGAGGGGTGACAGGTAGACGACCCGAGTGCGCCGCTCGGCGCTCGCCTCCTTGCTCTGCGCTCCGCGCTCCGCGGCCAGCTGATCGATCGCCCAGAGGAAGGCGCTGAGGGTCTTGCCTGATCCTGTGGGGGCCACGACGAGCGTGTGGTGCCCATCGGCGATCTCGCGCCACGACGCTTCCTGCACGGCGGTGGGGCCGATGAAGGCACCACGGAACCACTCCCGCGTCGCGGGGGAGAACGCGTCGAGCGCGGTCGATTCAGGCATGACGACAACAGAACCACACACCACCGACATCAGCCTTCAGGAGGACGGGATCAACCGCTCGGCGGACGATCATTCAGCCGCCATGAGGGAAGCTGGATGCACCACGTTCTGAAGGAGTGATCTCATATGAAGCGTCTTGTCCGCCCCCGCAGCGGCCGCGTCATCGCCGGTGTCTGCGCGGGTATCGCGCAGCGATTCGGCTGGTCGCCGTTTGTCGTCCGCCTGCTCACGGTCCTCTCGGTGCTCATACCGGGACCCCAGGTCATCATCTACCTGGCCCTCTGGCTGCTCATCCCGAACGACTGAGCCCAACGCGAGCCGACCGAGAGGCCGACTGGTATGTTCCAGCCGAAAGTAGTCCCAAGAAGATTCCTTCAGCGGGCTGGTTCCGGGGAAGTCACTCCGGGAAGATTGCCGGAAGTAATGCATCTATTGCTGCCGGGGCATCTGCGATAGTCAGAGCTTAGAACGACTGGAGGGGTTCGCAACGCGTGGGCCCCTCCAGGCAGTCACTCCCAGTCGCGTTCCGGGGCGAAGGTGAGGTGCACGATACCGTTCAAACCTTCAATTGCCTTGGAATCGACTTCCACACGTACACTAACTTCTCGACTGCCCCTGTTTTTTTCGATCCAGTTCTGAAGCTCATCGAAAGACTCGATGCAAGTAATTCGGTATTGGTCACTTGAATTCGTCACGGAATCCCAGAAGGTCACACGCACTGCATCCACAGGCAGGAACGTAGAAGCATCACGTGGATCTTTGCCGACGATGTTCAATTTTCTCCCAAACTCCGTACACCGCCGCTGCGCAACGGATGCAGCCGATCATCTTAGGTCTCGCTTGAAACTAGGACATGCGACCGTGACTTCACCACGGCTGAGATGAGGGGCGCGCCCCTTGAAGGAAGTGGCAAGCGTCACGCATCCCCCGGGGCTAGCCGGGGTGGCCGTGCCTGTCGAGATGAGATAGACGAATCCCGCACGGAAACCCGTCGTGCAACAGCCCTGGCCGGCGAGACGATCGCTAGTTGTACAGCTAGGTGAGCACCCGCTCGAGGTACGCCGCCATGAGCGGCAGCTCCGTCTCGGAGACGGCATGACCGAGGCCCGCCTCGACGTACGTCTCTGCGTCGGTGTGGGCCTCGAGCCATGCCGCCGTGTGCTCGACGGCGAGCGCGGGAATGACGGTGTCGGCGTCGCCGCGGCCCCAGAAGACCGGTGGGCGTGACTGCGCGAGCTCGGCGTCACCCGGCACCGTGCCGACCGCGACGAGCCCGGAGAGCAGGAGCGCTCCCTTGAAGGAGCCTGGCCGATGGCGCAGGGCCTGCATCGCGACGATGCCGCCCTGCGAGTAGCCGAGCAGTGCGATGGGCGCGCCAGACGCGAAGACGCCGAGCCCATCGAGCAGCTCGAGGACCGCAGCCGCCGCGTCGTTCGCCCCATGCTCGAGGCCGAGCTGCGCGTCGGCGTCGACCGCGACTTCGCCGGTGGCCGGGTCGGCGAAGCGGAGCGGGAACCACTCCCGTCCGCCGTCCGGCTGCACATGCGGCGCCGGCACGGAGACGTAGCGGAAGCCGGTGGGCAGGTTGCCCGTGAGGCTGAGGATGTCGGTGCCGTCGGCGCCGTAGCCGTGCAGGCCCACGACAAGCGGAAGCTCGCTCTCCGCCGCTGATTCGGAGTCGCCGCCGCGCCAGAGAAGGGTCGTGGGATCGATAGCTGTGGGTGCAGTGCTCACTCGGGAAACATACATGGTCCACAATGGGGTCATGACGGTGCGCACTCCTGATCCTGAGTCCGGCTGGATGAACGACGACGAGCTCGCGCTCGTGCGGCGTCGCGTGCCGATGCTGTATGTCGAGGCCATCCCGGTCCGTGTCGACGCCACTGGCAAGGTGGAGCACCTCGGTGTGCTCCTGCGCGCTGACAATCAGGGCGTCATGACGCGTTCGTTCGTCTCTGGCCGCGTGCAGTACGGAGAGTCGATCCGAGACGCCCTGCTGCGCCACCTGGAGAAGGACCTCGGCACGATGGCGTTCCCCGCTCTGCCGCAGGCGCTTGCGCCCTTCACGGTCGCAGAGTTCTCGCCGATGCCAGGCTCTGGCCTCTTCGACTCGCGGCAGCACGCCGTCGCGCTCGAGTTCATCGTGCCGGTCGCGGGGGAGTGCAACCCTCGCCAGGACGCGCTCGAGATCACCTGGCTGACCCCGCAGCAGGCGCTCGACCCCGATCTCCTCGAGGAGCTCGAGGGGGGCCGTGGCCAGGTGCTGCGCACGGCGATCGGCCACCTCGGCCTCTGGCCGTAGCCGCCGCGCCGACGCGGCCTCGTCCCCATGGCCATCCGCTACTGGCTCGTCGTGCAGCCCTTCGATCGTGCTCTCGCGATGGTCGAGGGCGGCTTCGTGCAGGCGCCATGGGGTGCGTTGGAAGGCGTCGAGCAGATGCGGGTCTCCGATGGCGTTGCCCTCTACTGCCCGCGCGAGGTGAACCCGGATGGCGAGCCCCTGCGCAGCGTCGTACAGGCGGGCTACGTGCTCGACGATGAGCCGTATCGGGCCGGAGGGCGCGGGTCTTCTCCCTGGCGCCGTGAGGTGCAGTGGATGCGAGAGGCGCGCCCCGCGCCCATCCGCCCCTTGCGGGACCTGCTCGACCTCACCCGCAACGACAAGTACTGGGGTGAGCGACTTCGTGGGGGGTGGCTCGAGCTGTCCAGGCGGGACTTCGAGATCTTCGAGGACGCCGTGCGACGGCCGTCGCCGGAGCCGAGCGCGCTCGGGATGGGGCTCATCCGTGAGACGGGGCTTGCGCAGGCCGAGCAGCCCGCCGCACACCGGGATCAGGACTCGGGCGAGGACCCGTACGCCATCAGGTTCTGAGTCGGCGTCACCTGCGGGTTCGGTGCGCGACCGCGCATTTCCTACCCATGTGACACATTATTGAGTGTGCGTGATGAACACCGCTGAGGTGTGCTTACGCTTTCCGACCCAGGCGAACGCAATGAACGGGGTGTCCATGATCGACGCGTTGGATTTCAGGCCAGCCGCGCAGCAGTCGAATCTGCGCGTCACCATCGAGGACTCGGTCGCCGCAGCGATCGTCTCTGGAGGCTTGGCGGCGGGCGAGCTCGTCTCGGTGCCAGCGCTCGCGGCACGGTTCGAGGTCTCTGCGACGCCCGTCCGCGAGGCGATGCTCAATCTCGAGAAGCTCGGCTTCGTGGAGCCGGTGCGGAACAAGGGGTTCCGTGTCACCCATGTCTCTGTCGAGGAGCTGCGGCAGATCGTCGAGGTCAGGCAGATGCTCGAGGTGCCCGTCGTGCGGGAGCTCGCGGTCGACTTCCCTGAGGCACCCCGCGCGGAGCTTCGTGAACTGGCGACGAAGATCGACGCCGCGTCGGCGGCGGGGGACCTGCCGCTCTATCTCGCCGTCGATATCGAGTTCCACGCGAAGCTCCTCAGCCTTTCCGGCAACGATCGGCTCGTGTCCATCGTGACGGCGCTCCGGCGTCAGACGAGGCTCACGGGGCTCACCGAGATGCTGGGTTCCGAGGAGCTCACGGCGTCGTCTCGGGAGCACGCGGATCTGCTGGTGCTGCTCGAGGCTGGAAAGGCGGACGAGGCGGCCGAGCTCATGCACCGCCACATCGGTCATGTCGTCGGCTGGTGGGCGGGCCTACCCGAAGAGGCTTAGCAAGCCCTCCACCTAGCGAAACACTTTGTAACAACTGTGTTTCAAGCGGGCACAGGGGCCTTCTGCGGCTCTCCGTCGAACAGTAATGTGTGACATCCCATCACCGGAGATGGTCCGGCGATTCTGACGTCTGTTCGGAAGGAACTCACCATGACTGCACGTCGTTCCACCAGCCCTCGGGGTGCTGGCATCTGGAAGAGAGTGCTCCTGCCAGGAGCCCTCCTCGCAACTGCGGCACTCGCATTGACCGGATGCTCCGGAGGTGTTGCCGGAGGCGGTGACGCCGCATCCGAAGACGGTCCCATCAAGCTGGGCATGGCAGCCCCCTTCTCGGGCTCCGAGTCGGCCTTCGGCCCGTACATGGAGAACGGCGCCAAGATGGCCATCGACGAGCTCAACGAGGCAGGCGGGGTCCTCGGACGCCAGCTCGAGCTGGTCACAGCGGACGACGCGTGTGACGCGACGAGCGCAACGGCCGCCGCGAACAAGCTCGTCACCGACGGCGTCGTCGCCTCGGTCGGCGGCTACTGCTCCGGGGCAACGCTCCCGACGCTCCCCATCTTCAACACCGCCGAGATCCCCATGGTGATCCCCGCCGCCAACTCGAACCAGCTCGTCGCGGCCGGCCTCGACAACGTGTTCCTCATCAACGGAACCGGCACGCAGCAGGCGCAGGCCATGCTCAAGTACGCCGAGAAGGAGGGCGTCAAGACGCTCGCCCTCGTCGACGACAACACGGACTACTCGACGGACCTCGCGAAGTCCGCTTCGGAGCAGGCCAAGGAGCTCGGCATCGAGGTGGTCCTCGAGGAGTCGGTCAACGCCGGCGAGTCCGACTACGCGGCCAACGTCAACAAGGTCGTCTCGGCGAACCCCGACATGATGTACTGGACCGGCTACTACCAGGAGGGTGGTCTGATCACCCAGCAGCTGCGCTCAGCGGGCTACACGGGCAAGATCATGGTCGCTGACGGCTCCGTCGACGCGAAGTTCGCGGAGATCGCCGGCAGCTCTTCCGAGGGAGTGCTCGGCACCTTCACGCAGACCCCCGACATGCTCGAGGGCGCAACCGACTGGATCGACGCCTACACCGAGAAGTTCGGTGCCGCTCCCGGCCCGTACTCGACGCAGAGCTACGACGCGGTTCGTGTGGTCGCCCAGGCGATCGAAGATGCGGGCACGACCGAAGGCCCCGCGGTCATCGAGGCGCTTCGCGCGCTCGACGGCTTCGACATCTTCTCCGGGCCCCTCACCTTCACGGAAGAGGGCACGCTGAGCGAGGGCGGCTTCGCCATCGTCACCGTCGGACCAGACGGCACCTTCATCCTCGAGGATGACCTGAAGAGCTAGTCAGCCACGGCGGGCGGGGAGGGAACTCCCCGCCCGCTTCTGCAGTCAGGAACCACTGTGATTCAACTCATCATCGACGGGCTCTTCGTCGGATCCTTCTACGCGCTCGTCGCGCTCGGCTACAGCATGGTGTACGGCATCATCAAGCTGCTCAACTTCGCGCACGGCGACGTCTACATGGTCGGCGCCTTTGCCGGCCTCACCATCTTCTCCGCGTTCTCCGGCCTCGCCGGGGGCGGCATCCTCTCGATCCTGCTCGTCATGCTCCTCGCGATGATCTTCACCGGCATCCTCGGCGTGACGATCGAGCGGGTGGCCTATCGGCCCCTGCGCTCGAGCCCGAGACTCGCCGTGCTGATCACCGCGGTCGGCATGTCGTTCATCCTCGAGTACGGCGTGCGCCAGATCTTCGGGCCAGACCCCAAGGTGTACCCGACGCGGCTCGAAGGAGAGACGCTCGACCTCCTCGGGGGACGCATCACGATGCCGCAGATCGTCATGATGCTCGTCGCGGCGGCCCTCATGTTCGGCCTCAACACGTACATCATGCGCTCGCGCGACGGTCGTGCCATGCGTGCGATCGCGCTCGACCCCACGGCTGCCCAGCTCATGGGCGTCAACGTGAACAAGGTCATCTCGCGCACCTTCTTCATCGGCTCAGCTCTCGCCGGCGCCGCGGGCGTCATGGCAGGCGCGTACTACGGCACGATCGACTTCCTCGCCGGCTTCGTCATCGGGTTGAAGGCCTTCACGGCCGCCGTCATCGGCGGCATCGGAAACCTCTACGGCGCCATGCTCGGTGGTCTCGTGCTCGGCCTGCTCGAGGCATTCGGCACCCACTGGCTCGGCGGGGAGTGGCGAGACGTGTTCTCGTTCGCGTGTCTCATCCTCTTCCTGTCCTTCAGACCGACCGGCATCCTCGGTGCCCGTGTCGTGGAACGGATGTGATCCCATGACCGACATCAGACTCCAAGTGCCGGCGCCGACCATCGAGCGCCCGACCCCCCGCAAGGGGCTCCTGAACCCGAAGACCTTCATGAACCTCGTGGGTCTCGTGCTCTTCCTCTTCGCGTTCCTGCTCCCGTTCATCAACGCGACGCCGTACGTGATCTCCATCGGCACCTCGGCGATGATCTACATCATGCTCGCGATGGGCCTCAACATCGTCGTCGGCTACGCGGGCCTCCTCGACCTCGGCTACTACGCCTTCTTCGCCGTGGGGGCGTACACGGCGGGTGTGCTCAACACGCTGCTCGACATGCCCCTCATCGCGACGATCCCGTTCGTCATCGTGGCGTGCATCCTCGCGGGACTCATCATCGGCGGCCCGACGCTGCGGCTGCGCAGCGACTACCTCGCGATCGTGACCCTCGGCTTCGGTGAGATCATCCGCCTCACGGCGAACAACCTCGAGGTCACGGGTGGCCCGTCCGGGATCTCCGGCATCGACACCTTCGAGTTCTTCGGATGGTCGTTCGCCGACGGCCTCACGATCGGCGGCATCGAGTTCAACGGCAAGATCCTCCTGTACTTCCTCTGCGTCATCATCGCGGGAGGGGCCGCGATCGTGGCCGCCTCGAGGCTCGGCAAGGGGAAGATGGGTCGCGCGTGGCGGGCCATCAAGGACGACGAGGACGCCGCAGAGGCGATGGGCGTCAACACGTACACGACGAAGCTCGGCGCGTACGTGCTCGGGGCGGTGTTCGGCGGTCTCGCCGGCGTGCTCATGGCGGCGCACCAGACGGCCATCAGCCCGACCTCGTTCGTGTTCCTCAACTCGGCCCTGCTGCTCATGGCAGTCGTGCTCGGCGGCATGGGCTCGATCCCGGGTGTCATCGTCGGCGCGTTGCTCGTCTCGCTGCTGCCCGAGATCCTGCGTGAGTTCTCGGACTGGCGATTCCTGGTGTTCGGTGTGCTGCTGGTGGTCATGATGATCTTCCGGCCGCAGGGCATCTGGCCGGCGACGGCGATCCTGCCGTTCCTCAAGTCACGCGCCAAGGGCGAGCCGCCTTCTCCCAAGGACGGGTTCTCAGCCCACGAAGCGCCCGACGCCAACATCGACCTCTCGAAGGAGCAGGCATGAGCCAGGTTTCAGGCACGGGTGACGTCTACGGCACGGCTCCCATCGATGTGCCGAAGACGGAGTCGGTGACCGCGGTCGCCGAGGAGTTCAGGCGCGCGCACTCAGGGGAGCCGCTGCTCTCCGTGCGCGACCTGCGCTTGCAGTTCGGCGGTGTGAAGGCCGTCGACGGCACGTCCTTCGATGCGTACGCGGGCGAGATCATCTCGGTGATCGGGCCCAACGGCGCTGGCAAGACGAGCGCCTTCAACTGCATCACGGGGTTCTACCGGCCGACCTCTGGAACGATCACCTTCGACGGCGTCGACATCATGCGCAAGCAGCCGTCGACGATCACGCGACTCGGCTTGAGCCGTACCTTCCAGAACGTGCGCATGTTCCGCGACATGTCGGTCATCGACAACGTGAAGACGGCCATGCATGCGCGCATCCGCCAGAACGTGTTCCAGACGATGCTGCACACGATCGGCTACAAGCGGGTGGAGGCGCAGGCGCTCGAGGATGCGCGCGGCTGGCTCGACTTCGTCGGCTATTCGCTCGACGACGACCTGCTGGCGTCGCAGCTGCCGTACGGCGAGCAGCGACGCGTCGAGATCGCGCGGGCACTCGCGACGCAGCCCAAGCTGCTGCTGCTCGACGAGCCGGCGGCCGGGCTCAATCACAACGAGAAGCAGGAGCTCATCGCCCTAATCCGCAAGATCCGGGATCTCGGGGTCGGCATCGTGCTCATCGAGCACGACATGGGCCTCGTGATGGAGATCTCGGAGCGCGTGATCGTGCTCAACTTCGGGCGGGAGATCGCGGATGGTCTGCCAGAGGTCGTCAAGAACGACCCGAGGGTCATCGAGGCGTATCTCGGTGTCGAGGACCCGGAGGACGAGATCGAAGAGGACATCGCGGGGGAGCGCTCCGCGGAGGAGGAACGGCCATGAGCGTTGAACTCGAAGTGAAGGATGTCGACCTCTTCTACGGGCGGGTGCAGGCGCTCCGTGGCCTGTCGATCGAGGTCAACGAGGGTGAGGTCGTCTCGCTGCTTGGCAACAATGGCGCAGGCAAGACGAGCACGCTCACGATGCTCTCCGGGCTCGCGAGGGCGAAGAGCGGCACGATCACGTGGCGCGGCAAGGACATCGCGAGTGCCAAGCCGTGGGACCTCGTGCGCGATGGGCTCATCCACGTGCCAGAGGGCAGGCGCATCTTCTCGACGATGTCGGTGCACGAGAACCTGCTGCTCGGCGGGTACCAGGTGAAGGACCAGAAGGTCGTCGCCGATCGTGTCGAGGAGTGCTACGAGCTCATGCCGCGTCTCCTCGAGCGCCGCGCGCAGCAGGGCGGGACGCTCTCGGGTGGTGAACAGCAGATGGTGGCGATCGCGCGCGCGTATGTGGGCGGCCCGAAGCTGCTGCTGCTCGACGAGCCCTCGATGGGGCTGGCCCCGCTCGTCGTGAAGCAGGTGATGGAGCTCATCGGGCGGATCAACGAGCGCGGAGCGACGGTGCTGCTCGTCGAGCAGAACGCGCGGGCGGCCCTCAAGGTGGCGCACCGCGCGTACGTCATCGAGCACGGGCACGTGACGCTCTCCGGTCTTGCGTCCGACCTCGCGAAGGACAAGGCCGTCATCGAGGCCTATCTGGGGTGACGCAACGGTCTGGCCCGCCCCGACCGCGGGGCGGGCCAGGCTTGCAGACCCCCATGGTGTGTGACATATTACAGATAGGAGGTGGTGAGATGGGCAGCTATGACGTCGTGGTCATCGGCGGCGGCATCGTCGGCGCGGCCTGCGCCGCGGAGCTCGCCGGTCGCGGTCGCAGGGTCGCGCTCGTCGAACGTGGCCGCGTCGCAAGCGGCACGAGCGCGCACTGCGAAGGCAACCTCCTCGTCTCCGACAAGGGGCCAGGCGCCGAGCTCGAGCTGTCGAAGCTCGCGAACGCGGCCTGGGCCCGTCTCGCAGCAGGCTTCCGCGATGAACTCGGCGGCGACTTCCCCGATATCGAGTTCGAAGCCAAAGGCGGGCTCGTCGTGGCGACGACCGACCCAGGAGCATCCGCCCTCCTCGACTTCGCCGCCACGCAGCGCGGTGCAGACGTCTCGGCAGAGCAGGTCACGCTCGAAGAGGCCCGCGAGCTCGAGCCCTGGCTCACCGACCGGGCGACGGCCGCTGTCTGGTACCCGGGCGACAGTCAGGTGCAGCCGACCATCGCGACCGAGGCGCTCGTCGCCCTCGCTCGGGTCCGCGGGGCGAGCATCCTGGAGCATCACGCCGTGACCGCGCCTCTCCGGGAGCGCGGCCGACTCGTGGGTGTGCGCACGACCGGAGGCGACGTGCTCGGCAACGATGTCGTCATCGCCGCTGGCCCCTGGTCCGGCGAGGTCTCCGCGGCGCTCGGCGTGCACCTGCCCGTCCGGCCGCGGCGGGGAGTCGTCCTGGTGACCGCGAAGATGCCGCAGCGGGTCTTCCACAAGGTGTACGACGCCGACTACGTCGGTGCCGTCGGCTCTGGCGACACCTCGCTCATGACCTCGAGCGTCGTCGAGTCGACGCCGGGTGGCACGGTGCTCATCGGCTCGAGCCGCGAGCAGATCGGCTTCGACGACGCATTCCGCGCGAACGTGCTCAGCCAGCTCGCCGTCAAGGCCATCTCGATCTTCCCGTTCCTCGCCGAGACGGCAGTCATCCGCAGCTACTCGGGCTTCCGCCCCTTCATGCCCGACCATCTGCCTCTCATCGGGCCCGATGCGCGGCTTCCCGGCCTCTGGCACGCGACTGGCCATGAGGGTGCAGGCATCGGCCTCTCTCTTCCGACGGCCTCGCTCATCGGGGACCTCATGGACGGAACCGAGACGCAGATCGACGCCGCCCAGTTCTCGCCGTCACGCACGACGCTGGCCTCTGAACTCGAGGCGGCCGCATGAGTGCAGGCGTGAGAAGCGGAGCCGAGGAGCCCGTGCGCATCACCGTCGACGGCGAGCCTGTCGAAGGCATCAAAGGGCAGAGCATCGCCGGGGTCCTGCTCGGCTCCGGCCGCCGCTCGTGGCGCGAGACGGCAGGTTCAGGCAAGCCCCGCGGGGTGTTCTGCGGCATCGGGGTGTGCTTCGACTGCCTCGTGACGGTCGATGGGGTGCCGGATGTGCGCGCGTGCCAGCGGCGCGCGTGCGACGGCGATGAGGTGAGCACCTCATGAGATCGACGTCTCCGGAGCCGCGCCACGTGGCAGTCGTTGGCGGAGGGCCAGCAGGACTCGCGGCCGCCCTGGCTGCCGCCGATCGCGGAGCGAGCGTGACCCTGATCGAGTCCGGGCGGGAGCTCGGCGGCCAGTACTGGCGGCACCTGCCAGACGAGCGCGACGGCGAAGGCCAGGAGGCGATGCATCACGGCTGGTCGACGTTCCTGGACCTCGACCGACGAGTGCGCTCGCACCCCGACATCACGCTGCTCACGGAGACCACGGTGTGGGCCGTGGATGCGCCGAACGCCGACGCGTCCGGGCTCGACGCGCACATTCCCTCGCTGCAGCTGCTCACCGGACGAGCCGACGCGGAGGACCGTGTGCCCTCGATGCTTCGGCCGGACGCGATCGTCGTCGCGACGGGTGCACATGACCGCACGCTGCCGTTCCCCGGCTGGGACCTGCCAGGCGTCTTCACGGGAGGTGCGGCGCAGGCCCTCGCGAAGAGCGAGCGCGTCGCGATCGGCAGGGACGTCGTCGTCGCCGGCGCCGGCCCGTTCCTCCTCCCAGTCGCCGCGTCGCTCGCGCAGGTGGGGTCGCGAGTCGTGGAGGTCGTCGAGGCCAACCGACTCCCTCGGCTCGCCTCGGGCTGGCTTCCCAAGCCCTGGCAGCTTGCGGGTGCACCTGGCAAGGTGCAGGAGCTCTTCGGCTACGTGACGGGCCAGCTGCGCCACCGGATTCCGTACCGGGTCGGCGAGGCGGTCGTGGAAGCGCACGGCGAGAGCAGCGTCGAGCGGGTCACGATCGCGAGCGTCGACGCCCAGTGGCGGCCGATTCCAGGGAGCGAGCGCGAGGTCGCGTGCGACGCCGTCTGCGTTACGCACGGGTTCACGCCGAGGCTCGAGGTGGCCATCGCCGCCGGATGCGCGCTCAGCGACGACAGGTTCGTGGTCATCGATGAGTCGTGTGCAGCAAGTGCGCCTGGCGTGTACGCGGCGGGCGAGGTCACCGGCATCGGAGGCGTCGACCTCTCGCTCGCGGAGGGCATCGTCGCGGGGCACTGTGCCGCAGGTGGCGCTTCCCGGGACCCCCAGATCAGCGCAGCGCAGCGAAAGCGGGCCGTCTTCGGCACCTTCGCCGCCCGAATCGAAGCCGCACACGGCGTGCGCCCCGGGTGGCAGGCGTGGCTGCGCGACGACACGATCGTGTGCCGCTGCGAGGAGGTCACCGCCGGCCAGCTCCGGCGCAAGGCTGCCGCCACCGGCTCGCACAGCCTTCGCTCGCAGAAGCTCTCCACGCGTGTCGGCCTCGGCATCTGCCAAGCGCGCATCTGCGGCAGGAGCGCTGAGGAGCTGCTGCAGGCAGCGACCGGCGCGTCTCGGAATCTCGACGAGGGCATCGTCGATCGCCGGCCCATCCAGACCCCCATCCGGCTCGCAGAGCTGGCAGGAATGTCAGAAGAACAGCATCCATCGACAGGAAGGCAACACCCATGACCGAAACAGCTTCCGCGCACCTCGACCTCGGTGGGGTCGTCGTCGCGACGGCCCTCCCGTACAAGGAGGACGCGTCGGCGCCCGCCGGCCTCGCCGTCGACTACGACGCCTACGCCGAGCACTGCAACTGGCTCATCGAGAACGGCTGCCGCGGCGTTGGGCCCAACGGTTCGCTCGGCGAGTACTCCTCCCTGACCGACGAGGAGCGCCGCAAGGTCGTGCAGGTCGCCGTGGAGACGGTCGGCGACCGGGGCATCGTCGTCGCCGGTGTGCACGGACCCGGCTGGCACCAGGCGCAGCACTGGACGCAGCTCGCCAAGGAGGACGGCGCCCACGGCGTGCTCTGCCTCCCACCGACCATGTACCGCTCGGCCGACGCTGATGTCGTCGAGCACTTCGCCAAGGTCGCCGAGGTCGGGCTCCCCGTCATGATCTACAACAACCCGCTCGACACGAAGGTCGATCTCAGGCCGGAGCTCGTCGCCGAGATCGCGAAGATCGACGGCATCGTCGCCGTCAAGGAGTTCTCGGGCGACGTGCGCCGCGCGTTCGAGATCCAGGAAGCCTGCGAGGCGGCCGGGTCGAGCATCGACATCATCGCGGGCAGTGACGACGTGCTGTTCGAGCTCATGATCGACGGTGCCACAGGGTGGTTCGCGGGCTACCCCAACGTCTTCCCGGCGGAGGCGGTCGCGATCTACGACAACATGGCAGCGGGTCGCTACGTGGAGGCACGCGAGATCTACAAGAGCCTCATCGCGGCCTTCCGCTGGGACTCCCGTACGGAGTTCGTGCAGGCGATCAAGCTCGGCATGGACATGGTCGGCCGCAACGGCGGACCCTGCCGCCCGCCGCGCGCCGCCCTCACTCCAGCGATGGAGGAGCAGGTGCGCGCCGACACGCAGCGCGCCCTCGACGCACTCGCCGTCCTCAAGTAGGGTCACAGCACGCAATTCGGCAAGAGCGCCGGTTGCGTGTGACCCGCGGGGCGATCCCCCCTCTTCCCGTCGGGCAGGCTGCCCGGGGTTCCCCCACTCCGGGCAGCCTCTCACTTCTCGTCACGAGGTCATCTGACATGCACGCATCACGAGTCATCTCCGCCGTCGATTCGCACACCGAGGGGATGCCGACCAGGGTTGTCACCGGCGGCGTCGGGGTCATCCCCGGGGCGACCATGAACGAGAAGCGGCTCTACGTCCAGGAGCATCGCGACGAGCTGCGCACGTTCCTGATGCGCGAACCGCGGGGGCACTCCGCGATGAGCGGCAGCATCCTGCAGCCGCCGACGCGGCCGGATGCCGACTTCGGGGTCCTCTACATCGAGGTCTCTGGGTTGCTGCCCATGTGCGGGCACGGCACCATCGGCACGGCGACGGTCCTGGTCGAGACGGGGATGGTGGAAGTGCAGGAGCCGGAGACCGTCATCCGGCTCGATACTCCGGCCGGTCTTGTGATTGCCCGCGTCGAAGTGAGCGAAGGACGCGCTGTTAGCGTTACCATCGAGAACGTGCCCAGCTTCTGCGAACGCCTCGACGCCGTCGTCCCGGTGCCGGAACTCGGCATCGACGAGCTCAGGTACTCGCTTGCGTTCGGCGGAAACTACTACGCCATGGTCGACCTCGACGACGTCGACCTGCCCTTCGACCGTGCCCGCAAGGACGACATCATGAGGGCTGGCCTCGCCATCATGGACGCGATCAACACGCACGACGCCCCCAAGCACCCGACGATCGACGGCGTCGACCACGTGCACCACGTCGAATTCATCGCTCCCGGCTCCGACGCCGCCCACTCGCGGCACGCCATGGCGATCTACCCCGGCTGGTTCGACCGCTCTCCCTGCGGCACGGGCACCTCCGCGCGCATGGCCGAGCTGCACGCCAGAGGCGAGCTGCCGCTGCACACGGACTTCGTCAACGAGTCGTTCATCGGCACGAGCTTCACGGGTCGGCTCATCGACGAGGTGCAGGTGGGGGACCGTGCCGCCGTGATCCCGACCATCACGGGTCGTGCGTGGATCACCGGCATGGGCCAGTACATGCTCGACCCGACAGACCCGTTCCCGGCAGGATTCGAATTCTAGATTGGACTCATCGATGAGCATTCCCACCCCGCACACCAGCGACGCAGAGCTTGAGCAGATCCTCACGGCGGCGGCTGCCGCCGCGCCGGTCTGGGCGGCGACGCCCCCGAGCGAACGCGCCACGGCGCTCATCGCGGTCGCGGACGCGCTCGACGAGGCAGCGGGGGAGCTCATCCCCATCGGCATGCGCGAGACGGGGCTCGCCCAAGCGCGCCTCACCGGCGAGCTGAAGCGCACGACCGTGCAGATCCGCCTCTTCGCGGACGTCATCCGCGACGGCTCGTACCTCGACGTGCGCCTCGACGAGGCAGACCCCGACTTCGTGCTCGGGCCACGGCCGGACGTCCGGCGGATGCTCGTGCCGGTCGGCGTCGCGGTCAACTTCTCCGCCTCCAACTTCCCCTTCGCCTTCTCAGTGGCGGGCGGTGACTCTGCGGCGGCGCTCGCGGCTGGCTGCGCGCTCATCGTCAAGGGCCACTCAGGTCACCCCGAGCTCTCGGTCGCGACGGCTCGGGTCGTCGAGGGCGCCCTTCGCGCCGCAGGGGCGCCCGATGGCGTCTTCGCGCTCGTCCTCGGACAGCAGGCAGGCGTCACGGTGCTCGAGGATGACCGCGTCGACGTCGGCACCTTCACGGGGTCGATCCGCGTGGGGCGACTGCTCGCAGACAAGGCGGCCGCGCGGCCGCGCCCCATCCAGTTCTACGGCGAGCTCGGCAGCGTCAACCCCGTCTTCGTGACGGGGGCCGCCCTCGCGGAGCGGGGCGAGGAGATCGCGGCAGGCTACGCCGCCTCGGTCGCTGGCTCGGCTGGACAGCTGTGCACGAAGCCCGGCTTCCTGTGGGTGCCCGCGACGGACGCGGCTGCCGAGCTCGAGCTGCGGGTCTCGCAGGCGGCCGAGCAGGCCGCCGAGCATCGTCTCCTGAACCCCAGCATCGGGCGCGCGTACCTCGAGCGCCGTGCTGCCGTGCTCGACGCGGACGGCGTGCGCATCGTCGCCGAGGGCTCCGTGCGCAGCGACGACGACGGCAACGTGTGGGCGACGCCCACGATCGTCGCCGTGCCTGCCACCAAGCTCGCTGCTGGCGACGAGACGCTGCTCGACGAGGTGTTCGGCCCGTTCTCCGTCATCGTCGAATACGACGATGAGGCGTCGCTGGCGCCGAGCCTCGACGAGCTGTACGTGGGCAACCTGACCGGTACGGTGCATGCCGCTGGCGGAGAGCAGTCGCCCGCGCTCTCCTCCCTGGTCGCGGGACTCGCCAGGAAGACGGGACGAGTGCTCTTCGGCGGCTGGCCGACGGGAGTCGCCGTCACTCCGGCGATGCAGCACGGCGGGCCCTACCCGGCGACGTCGAACGACACCTCCACGTCCGTCGGCACCGCATCCATCTCCCGCTTCCTGCGCGGCGTCGCCTACCAGGGCGCGCCGCAGGAAGCGCTGCCGGAGCCGCTGCAGGACGCCAACCCGTGGGGCGTGCCGCAGCAGCGTGCCGCCGCAGGTGAGTCGATCAGCTGGGGCTCGCAGGCCTGAGCTTCGACGCGAGGCGAGCGCGCAGGGTGGATGCGGCAGGGGTGTGCGCCGCATCCGCCAGGCGCCCGCGTCTGCGCAGTTCAGGGACGACGTGCTCGACGAAGTCCTCGAGCGAGCCTGGCAGGATCGCCGGAGTCACGACGAAGCCGTCGGCTGCTCCAGCGTCCTGCCACTCGCAGAGCTCCTCGGCGATATCGGTGCCGCTGCCCGTTGGCGACGGCGTGAGCTGATCGAACGACTGTCGGAGCGCGAGATCACGCACGGTGAGGGCCTCGCGGGTGCACACCGCGGAGAGCATGTCCTCGAAGCCGTCGCTGCCCGTCGCGCCCCGGTGCTCGGAGAGGAAGGTCACGGCGGGACCGTCCAGGTTCAGCGTCGCGGGCTCCGCGTGCATGAGCCGCGTGAGTGAGCGAACCGCAGATGCCTCGTCGATGTGAGCGAGCAGCGAAGCTCGTCTTCGCGCTGCATCGATGTTCGTCGATCCAGCAACGGGTTGGATGGCCGCGCACACGCGGAGCTCGTCCGGGTCCCGCCCGGCGAGGCGGGCTCGTGCACGCAGCTCCGTGCGCACCGCGCGGTTGCCCTCCATGCCGTCGGCTGCGATGAAGACGATCTCGGCCCACTTCGCCGCGAACTCCATGCCTCGGGGAGATGCGCCAGCCTGCATGAGCACGGGGTGGCCCTGCGGGCTCCTTGGCAGGCTCAACGGGCCGGGAGCCGCGGCATGCTCTCGCGGCGCCGGAGTTCGAGTGACCAGGTTGGGGTCAGCGAATAGCCCGGTCTCCGCATCCCGCACCAGTGCGTCGGCGTGCCAGGTGCCCATGAGCTCGAGCACCTGCGTGACGACGCGGTCGGCGCGATCGTAGCGCTTGGCCTTCGGCGCGATGCGCTCGAGTCCCATGTTGCGCGCCTCGGCGTCTGTTGTCGAGGTGACGATGTTCCAGGCCACGCGCCCCTCTGAGAGATGGTCGAGGCTCGCGAGCGTGCGCGCGATGGCGTAGGGCGGCAGGAATGAGGTCGACACGGTGGCACCGAGGCCGATCCGGGAGGTCGCGCCCGCGACGGCGCTCAGCACCGTGATCGGGTCGAGTGTCACAGCCCCCTTGCCGCCGCTTGCGAGGGTGGTCGCCACCTCGCCTTGCGCGTCCTCCGGCACCGCGAGGGCGTCTGGCATGAACATCAGGTCGAAGCCACCGCCCTCGAGGAGGCGTGCGAGGCTGACGTAGGAACTGGCGCGCAGCCATTCGCGGCTGGAGTCCGGGTGCCGCCACGCCGCCGCGTAGCGTTGGGTGGGCGGGTTCACCATGCCGACGAGAGTGAGCTGGCGCTGCGCGGCCTCAGACAAGCGAGAGCCCCGTTCCTGCGGCCACGCCTACCGCCGCCGTGAGCGCAAAGGCGGCAAGCACCGTGCCCGCGAGCACAGCGTCGCGCGCATCCAACGCTACGGGGCGCCACACCGTGCGCGGGCCGGCCCCGAGCCCCCTCGACTCGAGGGCCTGCGCGATCCGCTCGCCAGAGCGGATCGACACCACGAGCAGCGAGAACGCCGCGGAGCCGAAGTCGGCGAGGCCGGCCCTCGGCATGCCGCCTCGACCGAGGGGCGCCCGCACGGCCTGCGCGGCGCGGATGCTCTGCCACTCGCTCGGCAGCAGCTGGAGGAGCCGGAACCCGGCGAGGAGCGCGTACGCGAAGCGCGGGCTGAGCCTGGCGTGCTGGGTGAGGCTCGTCATGAGGTCGCGGGGTGGGGTGCTCGCGATGAACGCGATCGACAGCATTCCGATGACGGTCGTTCTGAGGGCGAGCGCGAAACCGATGGCGAGGCCCTCGCCGGTCACGCGGACGGGCAGATCGGCGAGGACCTCCGTGCCTGGCCGGCTGAGCGCGTTGACCGTGAGGAGGCCGACACCGAAGGCGAGGAAGGGAACGGACGCGGCGAGCAGCTGCACGGGGGAGAGCCTCGTCGTGGTCAGCACGCCGACAACCGCGAGCACCGTCAGCACGCCGAGGGTCAGTGGGTTCAGGACGAAGAGCGTCGCGAGGGAGCAGACGAACAGCACTGCGAGCTTGACGGTGGGGTTGCGGCGTTCGAGGTAGGGGATCGTTCGCCGAGGTGACGCGGTCATGCCGCCACCCGCATCGCAAGCTGGTCGAGCTCTCGCAGGATACCCAGCGCGTGCGTCTCGGGGAGCTCGTGGTCGATCAGCCAGCCGAGCAGCGGGGTGCGTTCGAGTCCAGCCTTCTCGAGCAGGGCGGTGTCTCGCAGCAGCTCGAAGGGTGTCGTGTCGGCGAGGAGTCTGCCATCGCCGAGCACCAGCACGCGGTCGGCGTACGTGCAGACGGCGCGCAGCTCGTGGCTTGAGAAGAGCACGCCGCAGCCGGACGCGGCTGTGCGCTCCAGCTCGCGCATCGCGGTGATGCTCGAGCGTCGGTCGAGTCCGAAACCGGGCTCGTCGGCGAGGAGGAACGGGCGGTTGTGCGCGAGCATCGCGGCGAGGCTGACTCGCCGCTGCTGCCCGCCAGAGAGCCGGAAGGGGCTGTGGTCGAGGTGCGCCGACAGGTCGAACCGGGTGACGAGCTCTGGGATCCGCCTCGCGTCTGCCTCGCCGAGCCCGTGCTCGAGCTCGCGCCGGACTGTCGACTGCGCGAACTGATGCTCTGGGTTCTGGAAGATGAGGCCGGGGCGAGGCCCGTGGATGCGTCCGCCGCCCGGCCTTGCCAGCCCCGCGAGGGTGCGCAGCAGGCTCGACTTCCCACATCCGTTTCTGCCGAGGAGTGCCACGACCTCGCCCGCGCGGAGCTCGAAGCTCACGTCGCGCAGGACCGGTTCTCCGGAGGGTGCCGAGCGCTTGCGCCTCGACGCTCCTCCCGCCACGATGTCGAGGGAGTCCGCCCGGAGTGTGGGAGTGGTGCTGACGAGCTCGCGCGGCCCGGGACGAGTGGCGCTTGTGCCGAGCTCGGCGATCGCCTCGCCCACAGCCCTGTTCGCGACGCCGCCCTCCAGCCCGGTCAGCGCGCAGAGCTCCGCCTCGAGCGGCAGCCAGCACCCGGCCTCCTGCAAGGCGGCGGCGTTCTCGAGGAGCACGCGCTTCGTCGGTCCGTCGTGCGTGATCGTGCCCCCACGTCCGACCACGACCGTGCGAGCAGGCAAGCCGGCGATGCCGCGCACACCCGCGAATTCGTCCAGGCGGTGCTCGACCAGCACGATCGTGGATGCGCGTGCCGAGGCCGCGTCGATGGCCAGGCGGACGGAGGCGATGCCCTCCGGGTCGAGCATCGACGTCGGCTCGTCGAGCACGAGCACGCGCGGTTCGGTCACGACGGCGGCGGCGAGCGCGACTCGCTGCGTCTCGCCACCGGAGAGCGTCGCCGAACGCCGCGCGGTCAGCGACGCGGCACCGACGAGGGCGAGCGCCTCAGCTACGGCGTGCCCGATCGAGGAGGGCGGCCAGGCGTGATTCTCGAGCGGGAAGGCGATCTCGTCGGCGACGTCAGGCAGGCAGACCGACGAGCTTGGGTTCTGCGCGACGACCGAGAGGTGTCGCGAGATGCTCGGGACGTCCGACACCTGCGTATCCACGCCGCAGATGCGCATGCTCCCGCTGACCTGCGCCGGAACCGCGTGGGGGATGACGCCGCTGAGCGCCTGCAGGAGCGTCGACTTCCCAGACCCGGACGGGCCGATGACCAGCACGTGCTCGCCCGGCTCGACCCGCAGGTCCACGGGCCCGAGCCCGTCGCCCGACGAGTGGATCGCCTCGAAGCCGAGCGCCTCGATGTCGGGAGATGAGCCTTCAGACCGCACGGCGCACGGCGAGCGGCTTCGTGTCCTGCACGATCGCGAAGTTGTCGAGCACTCCGGTGCGCACGAGCGAGTCGACGATGAGCTTCGCGAGGAGCCCGCCGAGGATGATGCCGGAGGCGACCTGGATCCCGAAGCGAAGGAAGAGGATCTCCTGCCCGTACCAGCCGGAACGGAACGCGGAGTAGAAGAACACGAGGCCCGCTCCGAGCGCGCCCGAGATGGCGTACCGCAGCCAGCCGTATTTCTTGTACCTGCCGAGAGCGAATGGCAGCTCGCTGCCGATGCCCTGGATCGCGGCTGCGACGAACAGCAGCGGTCCGACGGCAGAGCCGAGGAACACGACCTCGATCACGGAGGCGAGCACCTCCGCGATCACGCCGACGAAGGGGCGACGGATGATGGCGATCGCGATGGGCGCGACGAGCAGCCAGCCTCCGAAGAGGAAGTGCTGGGCGAGGTCTCCTGCGGGTCCCATCGCGATCGAGAGCGCCGTCCACGCCTGCACGAGTGCCCAGTAGAGGAACCCGAAGACCGTGCCGAGCACCACCATGAGGACGATGTCACGCAGCTTGAGGCTCATGCGAGCACCCCCTCTGCCGTGCTTGCCGTGTGGCTCGGGCTGTTGAGCGAGATCGTCACGTGGCTCGTCACGTGCTGCACATGCGCGCCGACCGCCGACCACGCGACAGCGACCGTCTCCAGCACTCGGCCGAGGTCTCCGCTGAGCTTCGTGACGAAGTGCTCGGATGCCACGAACGTGCCACTTGCCCTGGCCGTGTCGATGGCGCCGTAGATCTCGCGCATGTGGTCGGGCGTGCGCTCGCCCACGCCCGTGTCCTCGAGGGGATAGAGCGCCCATTCCGCGCTCGCGAAGCTCCCTGTGTGGCGCCCGCGCGGCGCATCCACTCGCCGAGGTCCTGCGCCGCCCGGCAGCTCGCACACGGCCTCACCAGGGCAGCCGCGGGAGAGCAGCACCTGCACGGATGCGTGCAGTCCGGTCGCCGCTACGTGCTGCGTGAGGTCGGTGAGCCAACGCAGCAGCGCCTGCTCGTCGCCGCCGGCGTAGGTGCTGACGTCACCTGTCTCGAGCACGAGACCGGAGGAATCGGCGGCGTCCACCGCGGCGAGGATGACCTCGGCGTAGCGATCTGACATGACGGAGAGCGTGACTCTCGCCCCCACTCCGAATGCGAGTGGGTCTTGTGTGATGGTTTCCATGTGCGTGCCTTCCGTCGGAGCGTGACGGCACGGGTGAGTCGACTCCCTTCGCTGGCATTACCCAGATCAGGTTCAACGGTCGGAGTTCGAGTACTCCCTCTCAGCCCGACTCATCGGGCTCCCGTGCACGGGCACACTGTAGCCCCGATGGCGCGCGTGGTCAGCTGCCGGCGCTCGTGAAGACGACGTGATTGCCCTCGGGGTCGAGCACCTGGAGGATCTGGAAGTGAGTGGCGTCTTCGATTCCTCCGTGCTCGATCTTGGCCGCGTCGAGTCGCCGTGCGACACCGAACAGGTCGTCCTCGTTGAACACCACCGTGGATCTTCCCGACCTGCTGGAGTCGGCCCAGAGCTGCAAACCGGCTTCGCTAGTGAAGTGCCACTCCAGAAGGCCAGGCATGGGATTCTCGTCGGGGCCGCGCCCGAGGAGCCTGCCGTAATATTCCGTAGCCTGAGCCAGGTCTGACACGGTGATCTGCGCGAGGACGCCCTTGATAGCCATGGTCGCATCATGCGCGACGAGGGTGCGAGGAGCCTCCACGAACATGTCCCAGCGTTGCGACGCGTAACCGGGTGCGTCAGGCTCCGTGGACCTGACGCGAGGTGCCGCCTAGCGTCGCACCATGACGAACCCCAACCGAATCCACCTCGGCGTCGCGCTCGAAGGCGCCGGCATCCACCCGGCGGCCTGGCGGGAACCGAGCGCCCGTCCGAATGAGCTCTTCACCCCCGAGTACTGGGTTGGGCTCGTCCAGCTCGCCGAGAAGGGTCTCCTCGACTTCGCGACCATCGAAGACTCGCTCGCGCTGCAGAGCAGCGAGTTCCTCCGCGGTGATGAACGGACCGACGAGGTCAGGGGTCGCCTTGATGCGCTCCTCATCGCCTCCCGAGTGTCACCCGTCACGGAGCACATCGGCCTCATCCCCACCGTCACGACGACGCACACGGAACCCTTCCACGTGTCGAAGGCCGTCGCGACGCTCGACTACACGAGCGAGGGTCGCGCGGGCTGGCAGGCTCGGGTGTCACCGGGGGCAGAGCACGCGCACTTCGGGCGCAGAGACGCGCCGCTGGTCGGTGAGCTGTTCGCCGAGGCCAACGACTTCGTCGAGGTCGTGCGCAGACTCTGGGACAGCTGGGAAGACGACGCGGAGATCCGCGACGCATCCACCGACCGGTTCCTCGACGCCGCCAAGGTGCACCGAATCGAGTTCGAAGGCAAGTGGTTCAGCGTTCGCGGCCCGTCGATCACGCCTCGGCCTCCGCAGGGTCAGCCGGTCGTCGCCGCGCTCGGCCACGCCGAGGTGCCCTACGAGTTCGCCGCGGCCAGCGCGGACCTGCTGTTCGTGACCCCGACCGACGTCGCGTCGGCAGTCAGCATCCTGAGCGAAGTGCGCGCCGCCGAGAAGAAGCTCGAGCGGGAGCGTGGGCTGTCGGTCTACGTCGACCTCGCCGTGTTCCTCGACGGGCCGGACGAAACGGGCGCGACTCGTCTCGCCCGCCTCGACGCGAAGAGCCGCCCGCTCGGGCAGCCGCCTGCCGTCTTCGCGGGGTCCGCTGCCGAGCTCGTCGAGCATTTCGAGACGCTCTCAGCCCTGGGCTACGACGGCTTCCGCCTGCACCCGGGGGTCGTCACCGACGACCTGCCGCGCATCGTCGCGGATGTCGTGCCGCTCCTCCAGCAGAAGGGGCTCTTCCGCACGAAATACGAAGAGCGCTCGCTGCGCGGCCTTCTCGGGCTGCCGACCACCGTCCCCAACCGCTACGCCGCCGTCTGAGCGCCAGCGTCCATCAGGCCAATCGCGATCAGGAGAGCACAGTGACCAAGAAGCAGATCATCCTCGCCGCCTACGTCGGCGGCGTCAACGAGCACACCCTCTGGGAGCACCCGGATGCGGGCAGCCAGATCGAGTTCTCGACCTTCAAGCACGTGGCACAGAAAGCCGAAGCCGGGAAGTTCGACTACTTCTTCCTCGCGGAGGGCCTTGCGCTGCGCTCTCGGCGCGGCGAGATCTTCGACCACGACATCTCGGGGCGCCCTGACACGATTCCAGTGCTCGCCGCGATCGCGGCCGTCACGGAGCACATCGGCCTCGTGGGTACCATCAACGCCACCTTCAACGAGCCGTATGAGCTCGCGCGTCAGTTCGCGAGCCTCGACCATCTCTCCGGTGGTCGTGCCGGCTGGAACGTCGTGACCTCCTTCGACGGCTTCACCGGCGCGAACTTCCGCCGCGGCGGATTCCTGCCGCACTCCGAGCGCTACGAGCGCGCCGAGCAGACGGTCAACACGGTCCGAGAGCTCTGGGACTCCTGGTCTGCGGATGCGATCGTCGCGAACAAGGAGACGGGTCAGTTCCTCGACTCGGCAGACGAGGGCCGCTTCGATGTCGAGACCAGCCAGTTCGACATCAGCGGACGCTTCACGGTGCCGCGGAGCCCCCAGGGGCGACCCATCATCGTGCAGGCGGGCATCTCACCGCAGGGGCGTGACTTCGCGGCAGCGAATGCCGACGTCATCTTCTCCCCATACTCTCGCCTCGAGGAAGCTCGCGCGTTCTACGCCGACGTCAAGGCTCGAGTCGAGGGGTTCGGTCGGAACAGGGACGATCTGAAGATCCTGCCGAGCTCGAGCTTCGTGCTCGGCGACACTCGCGAGGAGGCGCAGGAGAAGGCACGCTGGGTGACAGAGCAGCAGCTGAGCCCCCGCACCATCCAGGTTCGTCTCGAGCAGGTCTGGAACCGCGACTTCTCAGAGATCGACTTCGACGGCCCGCTGCCCGACTTCGACCCGGATGGCGAGAGCGCGCCCATCATCGAGGGACGTGCGTTCACGTACGGCGACCGGCTTGCCACCGTCCGCAAGTGGCGCGAGAAGGCGGCCGAGAACGGCTGGAGCATCCGCGAGTTCGCACGCAACGAGCTCGGCGGCGTGCGCTACGTCGGAACGGCAGCCCAGGTCGCCGAGGAGATCGACGAGTTCGTGCAGAACGACGGCTCCGACGGGCTGGTCATCGGCTCGCACCTCACTCCTGGCGGCATCGACGAGTTCGTCGACCACGTGGTGCCGATCCTCCAAGAGCGCGGTTCCCTGCGCGAGGACTACACGGGCACCACCCTGCGCGACAACCTGGGCATCCCGGTGCCTGAGCGTGGAACGAGGGCGCCGAGCGCCTTCGCGGTCTAACACGGCCAGCACGTCCAGCACGAGAGAGGTGGTCGTCGGGTTCGCTCCCGACGACCACTTCTGTGCTCGTATGTCCCGTGTTCGCGAGCCGCCTCAGCTCTCCGCGCCCGTGACGGCCTGCGGGTAGGTCTCGCGCAGGATCCGCCCGAGGTAGGCGGCGATCGCCCCAGGGCCAGAGCCATCGGCGACCCGCTCGACATCGGCGTTGTAGTTCGTGTTCGTGTTGATGTCGTAGACGACCTGGCGGCCGTCCGCCGTCTCGATGAACTCGATGCCGGCGATCTCGAGGCCGATGTCCTTCGTGAAGGCGACCAGGCGCTCGACCAGGTCGTCGTGTCCTCCCTGGCGCAGCGAGAAGATCGAGGTGCCAGGCTCCGGTGCCAGTTCTGCGCCGGGGGGAACCACGGGGCGGCCCGTGTCCGGGTCGATCGCGCACGCGTCCGCCGGGCAGAGCTGGAAGCCGCCGTGGATGGTGTCGGCGGCGATCGAGTAGATGTGCTCGCCGCCCACGATCTCGACTCGCGTGATGAACCCGCCAGCGGGCCGCAGGTACTCCTGCAGGAGCGTGATGCCGTCGAGCGGCTCCTCGAACTCGGGGGAGTCCAGGTAGCGCTCGAATTCGGCGAAGTCGTCGAAGCGGCGCACGCCGAGACCCTTGCCGCCCTGATTGTGCTTCGTGATGAACGGGGTCGGGAACTCGCGTGCCGCCTCCCGCAGCCCCTGCTTGCCGATGACGGCGAGCGTGCGCGGGGTGTCGATGCCTGCCTTGCGGAGCAGCGTCAGCTGATCGACTTTGCTGACCTCGAGCTCGATGGCGCGGCGGCCGTTCACGGTGCGCCGACCGGCAGCCTCCACCCAGTTGAGCACGGACCTCGCGTAGTCCTTCGCGAGCGCGTGGTCGCGGGTGTGGGAGGAGGCGCTGATGCGGGACCAGAAGATGCCCTCAGGCGGGAGCGCGTCGATGTCGAGCACACCCTCGACGAGTCGCCACTCGACGACCGGCACGCCCGCGGCTTCGAAGGCTGCCTGGAAGGGCGGCCACCACTCGGGGTTCTCGTGCAGGGCGTAGACGACGGGGGTCGCGGCGGTGGGCTGGGAGGAGATGGGTGTGCTCAAGAGAAGAACCCTTCGACGTCGAGTGCGCCGCCTGCCGCGTCGAAGTCGGCGCGGGCGGCGGCACGGAGGTTGGAGTCGGCCAGGAAGTCGGCGGCGACGAGGGCGAGGCCGGAGCTCGCATCGGCGATGGCGGTGCTCGCGGCATCGCTTGTGGCGTACTCGGCGAACTCGCGCGTGTGCAGACTCACGTCGGGTGGGCTGATCGCGATGACCGGGTGGATGCCTGGCACGCGCACGCTGACGTTGCCGAAATCGGTCGAAGCCGCCAGGTGCGAGGGCACGGATGCCTTGGTGAGCACGCGGCGGCCTCTGCTCTCCTGGTGCACGGCCCACCGCTCAGAGAGGGGAGTGTTGTAGCGCAGCGGCATCGTGAAGGGCAGCGGGTCCCACTCGACCTCGACCCCGGTGCCGGTGGCGAGGGCGATGCCGTTTGCGATGTCCTCGAGCCGCAGGCTCAGCTCCTTCAGTGTCTCCGCCGCGTTCGAGCGGACGTAGTACTCGAGCTCGGCGAATTCGGGGACGACGTTGGGGCGCTGGCCGCCGTCGACGATGACGCCGTGGATGCGGTCGCCCGGGTACAGGTGCTGGCGGAGGAGACCAGTGGCCTGGTAGTTCAGGTTGGCGGCATCGAGTGCGTTGCGCCCTTGGAACGGGGACGCGGAGGCGTGGGCTGGGACCCCGTAGTAGCGCACTCGCAGGATCCGGCGCCCGATGAAGGGCTGATCGGTCACGTCGTAGCCGAAGGGGTGGATCATGATGGCGGCGTCGACCCCGTCGAAGGCGCCCGCGCGAGCCATGATCTCCTTGCCGTTCCCGCCTTCCTCTGCTGGGGTGCCGTAGAGGAGGACGCGACCTGCCGGGAAGTCGCGCGTGCGGCTCGCCTCCACGAGCGAGAGGAACGCGCCGACGGCCGAGGCGGCGATGATGTTGTGCCCGCAGCCGTGCCCGACGCCGGGCAGGGCGTCGTACTCGGCCAGGATCGCGACGGTCGGAGCATCCGGAGCAGAGTCCCCGAGGTTCAGCTCGGCGACGAGGGCCGTGTCGAGGCCGAAGGCCCCCACCTGCGCGGTCACGCCGTGCTCGGAGAGGAGCTCGGCGATGTCGGCGACGCTCTGCGTCTCCTCGAACCCCTCCTCGGCGTACTCGAAGATGCGATGTGACAGCTCGACGAGCTCAGCTTGGAGAGCATCGGACGCCGTTCGGATGGCGGAGGAGTCATCGCCGGATGCGCCGTCGTGAGCGGAGGTGATCCTCGGGGCGGCAGCCGCGGCGATGGCGGTCTCGGCCGCGACGAGGTCGAGGTACGTGCTGCTCGGGGTCGTGGGGGATGCGCCCACCCTGATTCCGCGGGTTGCCCTGGATTCTCGGGCTGCGCTGGTCGGGTCTGCTGCTTCGCTCACGTGGTGTGCTCCTTGCCGCCGGCGGCCCCGGGTGGGCCGTCTGCATCCATCGTGCCTCGATTCTCGGGGAGCGTGCATGGCCGTGTCGGGGTTGCCGTCGTGGGCCGTAACGTGAAGCTCCATTACAGTGGCAGCGTGATGTTCATCGTCGGTGCCGTGCTGCTCGGGCTCAGCCTCGGGCTCACGTCCTGGGCGCACTTCCTCGTCGGCAGAGCCGGGGCTGGACGCAGGCTCCCGATCTTCAAGGACCCGCCCGGCACGCCCAGACTGGCGAGCTGGCTTCGGATGGGCGGGGCTCTGCTGGCGGTCGTCGCTGCCGGGCAGCTCTGGCACATCATCGGGCTGTTCGCTCTGCTGCCCGTCGCGCTCGTCCTGTTCGTGCCGGGGCTCATCGCGCACACGCGGCACGAGCGTACGCTTCGCTCATGAGCAACGAGGCTATGGTCCTATCCGCTGATTCCGAGGGTGTCGACGTCACCGTACCGCCGATCGGCACCGGTGGATGCGTGGAGTGCGACGCGGCACAGGGCTGGTGGGTGCATCTCAGACGATGCGCCGCCTGCGGGCACATCGGGTGCTGCGATTCGTCACCCGCACAGCATGCGACCGCGCACTACCGCGAGACCGGCCACCGCTACATGCAGTCCTTCGAACCGGGCGAGAGCTGGTACTGGGACTTCGTCGACGAGGTATCGCCGGACGGGCCGGAGCTCGCGGCCCCCACCTCGAAGCCGGACGACGTGGCGACTCCGGGACCGGCCGACCGCCTGCCGGCCGACTGGCGTGCGCGCATCCATCAGTAGTCCAGCTTCACGACCATCTTGCCGGTGTTGGCACCGCGCATCATGTCGAGGAACGCCTGCACGGTGTTCTCGAGGCCGCTGACCACGGTCTCGTCGTAGGCGATCTCGCCTGCGCGCATCCACTCGGCCATTCGCGGTTGGAACTCGGCGGCGAGGTGGCCGTAGCCGCCGACGGTGAAGCCCTCGAGCCTCAGGGCGCGTTTGATGATGTTCGCCATGTTGTCTGGGCCTGCTGGCTTCGTGCTCTCGTTGTAGCTCGAGATCGCGCCGCACAGGGCGGCCCGGCCGCCTCGGTTGAAGACATCGAGGGCCGCCTCGAGGTGGTCGCCGCCGACGTTGTCGAAGTACACGTCGATGCCCTCGGGGGCGGCCTCCGCGAGCTGTTCCCGTACCGGGCCCTTCTTGTAGTTGAAGGCGACGTCGAAGCCGTACTTCTCCGTGAGGAGCGCAACCTTCTCTTCGGAGCCCGCGGAACCGATCACGCGGCCCGCACCGAGCTTGCGCGCGACCTGGCCGACGGCGGTCCCGACGGCGCCCGCCGCACCGGATACGAAGACCGTCTCGCCCTCCTTCAGCTCGGCGACCGCCGTGAGGCCGACGTAGGCGGTGAGGCCCGTCATGCCGAGCATCGACAGGTGGAGCGAGAGCGGGATGCCGGGCAGCTCGTGCACGACTCGGAACGAGGAGGCGTCTTCCTGCACGACGTCGCGCCAGCCGAAGGCGTGGAGGACGTTGGATCCGACGGGCACGGCCTCGCTCCTCGACTCCACCACGATGCCGACCGCGCCACCGGTGAGCGTCTCGCCGAGGGCATACGGAGCGACGTAGCTCGGGGCATCCGTCATCCGGCCGCGCATGTAGGGGTCGACGGAGAGGAAGAGGTTCTCGACGCGCACCTGGCCGGGCTGCAGTTCGCCGTACTCGACCTCGACGGTGCGGAAGTCGGTCTCTGATGGCCACCCGGTTGGGCGTGCGGCGAGCTGGATCTGCGTGCTGACGGCGCGTGAAGTCATCACGTCAGGTAACCACAAGCGCCTGATTACTACGGACGTAGTGAAACCACTACGCATATAGTACTGGGATGGCCTCCACGCGTGATCGCTCGCTTTCTGCTGCCCTCGAGCTGCTGGCCTCGGGTGGCATGCGTGCGCTCACGCATACGCGCGTGGACGACGAGGCTGGGCTGCCGCGCGGGTCGACGTCGAATCACTTCCGGACACGCCAGGCCCTCATCGAGGGGGTCATCGCGCGACTCGAGCGGAGCGACTACGCGGAGTGGCTCCTGAGCTACGAGTGGGGGCAGCCGAGCGTGGAGCGCTTCTGCGTCGCAATCGAGTCGGCCGTCGATTCCATGACGGGCGCGGGTCGCACGCAGGCGCTCGCCAGGCACGCCCTGCTCTTGGAAGGTACGCACAACGCCGCGGTCGCCGAGGCCGTCCAAGTGGGTCGCGACCGGTTGCGGAGCTGGGCTGTCGGGGCCGTCACCGGACTCGGTGTGAGCGCGCCGGCGGCGCGTGCTGCCGCGGTCTTCGCGTTCATCGATGGGGTCGTGCTGCACCGGCTGTCGCTCCCCGCGGGGCGTCTGCCCGATGAGTCCATCGACGTGCAGCTGACGGTGCGGCGGATGCTCGCGGACGGGTGAGCGCGAAGCGCCGAGCTCAGTTGGCGGGTTGGAGCTCGGTTGCCCAGGTGGCTGTCGCTGCGGCGATCTGCTCGCGTGCGTCCGAGTCCGGAATGGTGGCCGTGCCGTCGCCGGATTGTGCGCCGTAGTTGCCGAACATGGCGTGGTTCGCGCCTTCGATCTCGATCGTCTCAGCGTCCGAGGGGAGCAGCCCGCGCGCATCCGCTGCCTTCTGCGGGGTCGTGAGGCCGTCGGCGCTTCCCGTGATGCTGAGCACGTCGAGTGAGGTGTCTGGGGCGAGGTCGTTGGCGCAGTAGCTGCCGAAGAGCAGCAGTCCTGAGACCTCGGGGGAGTCGGCGAGTTGGCAGGCGCGGACTCCGCCGAGCGAGTGCCCGCCGACGGCCCAGGTGGTGATGTCTGGGGCTGCTTTCGCGTAGTCGTCGACGGTGCGCGTGTCGAAGAAGGCGAGGTTGAGGAGCGGCTGCGGGATGACCACGGTCATGTTGCTGTCGGTGACGAGGCTCGAGAGCTTCGCAGCGTAGGCGCTCGGTTCGACCTTGGCGCCGGGGATGAAGACGAGCCCTGTGTCGCTCGGTGCCTCGGCAGGGCTGAGCACGAGCGTGCCGTCGACTTCGGTGACCGTGATCTCCGGGTCGTTGGTGACTGAGGCGAGGGGCTCGGGTTCGGCGGCCATGACTCCGACGTTCGCCCAGATGAGGAATGCGGCGATCGCGGCGACGAAGACGGCAGCGATGACGGAGAACGTCCAGATGAGGGTGCGCCGCAGGCGGCTGCGCTTCCGTCGAGGTGGCTGCGTGTTCGGGGGAGTTGCTGGCACCTCCCGAGGATATCCGCTCAGCCCTGTGCTCGGACGGTGCTGACGGGCTTCTCGAATGCGAAGACGGGCAGATCGAATTGCGGGATGCGCCGCTCGCCGCCTTCGAACCCGGAGGCGCGGTACAGGGCGACCGCTTCCGGCTGGCGGGAGCCGGTCGTGAGGAAGATGCGCGTGTAGCCGAGTTCGCCTGCGGCGGTGTCGAGTTCTCGGAGCACCTGCTGGGCGAGCCCGCGGCGGCGGTGGGTGTCGCGGGTCCACATGCGCTTCACCTCTGCGGTGGTTGTGTCGTAGCGGCGTATTGCACCGGCCGCGACGAGCAGTTCGCCGTCGAGGATTCCGACGAATGCCCCGTCTGGTGCGATGAAGTCGGTGAGCGGGTAGGCGCCGATGTCGTCTTTGTAGAACTCTCGGTACCGGTTGCGGTACTCCCCGTCGAGGGCTTCGAGCACTTCGGCGACCTCGATTGAGGCGATGTCGAGGCGGCGGACGGTGAGGGCGGATGTCATGCGCATATCGTGCTCCGCATCCCGGGTCTGCGCTGTGTGCGCGGCTCGCGGGTGACGTTGTGTTTCGCCCCGAGAAGTACGGTGTCGCCTCGCGTACTCGTCTTGCGGGTGCCGCTTCTTGTCGGGCCCCTTTGGTTCGTACGCTGACGGAAATGGGTCAGGTGGCTATGAACGAGGGGCAGATCATGAGCATTCCACTCCGCACGACCGGTGGTGCGACGGTCGCCATGCACGTGCAGCGGTTCCTCGCGCAGTTTTTCGTTTCCGAGCGCGCGGGGGTCGGTGAGCAGAGGCTCCTTCTCCGCGGTGTCGGCATCGAAGAGGTGTAGTTCGGCTTCAACTTCTCGCCCGTGTCAGAACGGGGGCGGATCGTTGCTCGGGTCTCGTCCTCTGCGTAATTCGGGTGGACACATGGGTGGCGTCACGGTGGTCGACTCGAACCGAACGCCCTGCCTCTCGGGTCGGTCGGTCAGTATTTTGCCGCTTGGGGTCTTCCACTCGAGCACGCCGCCTTCGAGCTGTTGAACGGTCCACGGTGCGGCGTGCCGCATGACGTGGTGGAAGACACAGAGGTGCTCGAGGTTCTGCAGGCAGGTTTCTCCGCCGTGCTGCCATTCCTGCGTGTGGTCGATCTGGCATCCGCGGGCGGGGAGCCGGCACCCGGGGAACCGGCAGTGCACATCGCGGGCCGCGAGGAATCTGCGCATGGCGGTGGTCGGCTTGTAGGTGTCGACGGCCAGGACGGTACCCGTGATCGGGTGGGTAAGAACTCTGGTGAACATCGGAGCGCTGGCTGCCATGCGCTTGGCCTCATCGATCGGCACCGGTGAAAGGCCATCGAGGAGTGCCGGAGGATGCCCGGGTGCGCGTTCGTCGGCGAGCAAAGTCGTGGTCGGAATCACGAGGTTCACCGTGGCTTGGACGCCGTTCGCTGCGGTTGTCGAGGTCGGGTCGCTCGTGAGGAGCTGGTCGCAGATGAGGTCGGCGCTGACTTCTCCGAGGGTGCGCTCGTCGGGGTTGACCCGCGGGGCCTCGCCGGTGTCGCTTGCCGTGGCGTCGGCTTTCTCTGCCTTCGAGCGGGCCCGCATGACAAGCGTTGCCTGCATCCGGACCCGGTCACGCACGGCGGTGAGCAGGAGGAGCGAGCCGCCGACGTGGAGAACTCCATGGCCGTCGCCAGAGTCGGTCACTGATACGAAGCCTTTTCTGCGCGTCGTCTTCTGTCGCTCGGCGAGCGGTACCTGCGTGAGTTCTTCTGCGATGCGCGCCGTGACGCGCTTGAGTGTCGCGTCTGAGAGGATCTGCTCGCTCACCTGCTCGAGTGCGAGCTCGACGTAGCGGGCGCGAAGCGCTCTCTCCTCGGCTTCGACTTCGTGGGTGATGAGGAGGCCAGACGCGACGATCGCGTCAAGATGATGGCCGGTGATTCGCCCGTCGGCGACCGCATCCACGGCGGCGGGGAACGCGCGGACGGCGTTCCAGGACCCGGCCAGACGGCTCAGGACATGTCCGTGCTTAGCCTGGACTTCGAACGAGATCTCCGCCGAGATCGATCGCACGTGCATGCCCATCTCGGGGTGCCCGTCGGCGAGGTCGAGGAGGTAGCCGAAGTTGTACGAGCGTGCCGCGAGCAGAATCTGCTCGGCGTCTACCGCGCGCTTGAGACGCTCGACGCGCACCGTCTCGGCCAAGATGGCTGCACGCTCAGCGGCCACGGCAGACGGGTCGTTGACGTCGAAGTGCCACCGCTCCTCGAACCTTGCTGCCGACTGATACATGACTCAACCGTAGCAGCATACGAATCTATATTCGAGGAATTGTGGATAACTTTCCTGCCGGGTCTGCGACGAACGTCGGAGGCGAGCTCGGTCAGGAGAGCTGTCTTGCGATGAACCCAAGCGCGGCGGCCGTATCGACGATCTCGGTGACGGACTCGCGCGGCACGACAACAAGCGGATACGCGTCGCTGTCTTCCTCGAGGAACACGAGCGCGAGGCCGGACGGGGCCAGGAGCGCGTCCGCCGCAACCGAGGCGGTTGGCACATCGCCGTCCACGTCTCCCACTTCATCGGTGTCGAGTCCGAGCCGGACAACTCGTGGCACCCCGGCAAGGGCGTCCGCGAGTTCCATGGCCGTGTCGTCGGCGTGGAGGTACGCGAGGGCGCCGCAGTCGTCGAGCGCGTCGATGAGTGCTCCCCAGGCCTCGTCGGCGCCGTCGTCCTCCTCGACCCCGCTCTCGTCGGTGTCTTCGTCGGTGTCGCCCTCTTCATCTGCGCCGGCATCGTCCGCGTGTCCTTGCAGTGCCTGCTGGACGCTCGGCCAGATCTCCGGGTCGTCGTCGATGAGCGTGCAGAGGCGTTCCCAGGCGGTGTAGTCAGTCACGGCCCCGAGGGTACCCGTCCCGCTCGCCTACGCGCCCGCGACGGCCGCGATCAGGCCATCCACGTCGCCCTCGGTGGTGTCCCAGGAGCAGAGGAAGCGCACGAGGCCGGTGGACGCATCCCAGGTGTGGAACGCGTAGCTCTCGCTGACGCGTTCCGCGACCTCGCCTGGCAGGACGGCGAAGACGCCATTCGCCTGCCGGGGGAGCGGCACGGAGCAGCCGACGACGGCCTCGATACCGGCTGCGAGCCTGGCGGCCATGGCGTTGGCGTGGTCGGCGTTCTCCCGCCAGAGCTCGCCGCCGAACAGGGCGAGCAGCTGCGCGGAGACGAAGCGCATCTTCGACGACAGCTGCAGGTCGATCTTCCTGGCCTCCTCGGCGCCGTACACGGCCTCCGGGTTCACGATGACGACGGCCTCTGCTGCGAGCGCGCCGTTCTTGGTCCCGCCGAGGCTGATCACATCGGCTCCTGCGGCGCTCGAGACCTCGGCCAGCGTGCATCCGAAGTGCGCCGCGGCGTTCGAGAGTCGCGCGCCGTCGACGTGCAGCCACATGCCGTTCGCGTGGGCGGCGTCGGCGAGCGCCCGCACCTCGGCTGGCGAGTAGGCCGTGCCGACCTCGGTCGCCTGGCTGATGCTCACGGCGAGCGGCGTCGCGCGGTGGACGTCGCGTCGCACTGCCGCCGCCCGCTCGACGTCCGCTGGCACGAGCTTCCCATCCGGCGTCTCGACGGTGAGCAGCTTCACACCGCCGACGCGTTCAGGTGCCGCGTTCTCATCGGTGTTGATGTGCGCCGACGCGGGGCAGACCACCCCGCCCCAGCGGGGAACCATCGACTGCAGTGAGACGACGTTGGCGCCAGATCCGTTGAACACGGGCAAGCCGATCGCGTCGGGGCCGAACAGCTCACGGCAGAGCGCTTGAAAGGCCATCGAGTACGGGTCGGCCCCGTATGCGCCGACGTGCCCTCCATTGGCGGTGACGAGCGCATCCAGCACCTGCGGGTGGGCACCCGCGGCGTTGTCGCTCGTGAAGGTGCGGATGCTGGGGTCGTGCAGCTGCGTGATCACCGACCCATTCTTCCGTACCGCGCGCATCGATGAAAACTCATGCGCACGCGTCTACGCTCGGAGCATGAGCAACGCCGAGGCGAACCCCATCGAGGCGCAGCTGCAGGCCGCGTACGAGACCGGGCAGGTGATTGCGGGCATCGAGCTGCTCCTGCCGCGGGAGGTGCCGCTCGGCGGCCCACGTTCGCTGCCGGTGCTGCGCTCGATCCCGAACAAGTTCCGTCACTTCATCGGCGCCTGGTGCTTCATCGACCACTATGGGCCGGTCGGCCTTCCCTCGGGCACGGGCATGGACGTCGCCCCGCATCCGCACACCGGGCTCCAGACGGTGAGCTGGCTGTTCTCGGGGGAGGTGGTGCACCGCGACTCCATCGGCAGTCTCCACGAGGTCGCGCCCGGCGGGGTCAACGTCATGACGGCAGGACGAGGCATCGCTCACTCTGAAGTCTCTTCTGAGCGTCCGGCTCGGTCGCCGGTGCTTCACGGAGTGCAGCTCTGGGTGGCGCTGCCGGCCGAGCACCGCGGAATGGCCCCTGCGTTCGCCGGGTTGGATCGTTGTCCATCCATGCAGCTGAAGGAGGCTGCCGGTGCCGACGGGCCCGTCATGGCGACCGTCTTCATGGGCGAGTTCGGAGGGCATCGCTCGGACGCGCCGAGCTTCACGCCGCTGCTGGGCGTCGAACTCGCGTTCCCGGGCTGCGCTGAGGCGCAGCTCGACCTGGAGCCAGACTTCGAGCACGGCGTTCTGGCCTGCTCACCGGGCATCACCGTCGACGACGTCGAGCTGCCCGTCGGCGCGGTCGGCTACCTGCCCGTCGGTACGGAGCGGGTCGTGATCGGCGCATCCGACGGCGGCCGCGCCCTGCTCCTCGGAGGCGCACCCTTCGACGAGAAGATCGTCATGTTCTGGAACTTCGTCGGCACCTCGCACGACGAGGTCGCTGCTGCCCGTGAGGAGTGGGAGGAAACCAGGGCCAGCCCGGCAGCGGATGCGCGCTTCGGCGGCGTCGACAGCCATGACGGGAGAACGCTGGCGGCCCCCACCCTCCCGACCGTGCGCCTCAAACCCCGAGGGTGCACCCGCGACGACTGACGTGCGACGGCTGGGGCGTCAGCGCTCGCTCTCCTCCACGTCGACGATGGGGATCGCGTTGGTGAACACGGACGCCCGCTCCTGGGCTTGCACACTCCCGGTGAACAGCCCTGAACCGCCAGCACTCGTGTCGTCGCTGCGAGTGTCCTCGTCCTGGGACTCACGCGTGGTCGGCTCGCTCCGGAGCTCCGGCTCCGTGATGAGCACCCGCTGCACGGGCAGCGCCGACGGCATGGTCCGCTGCAGCCAGGTCACCATCGCCTCGCGCACGAAGCAGCGCAGGTCGAACAGCGTGGGAGCATCCACTGCAGTCACGAGGATTCGGATGCGGACGAGACCGCCCGTCGCCTCGGTCACCTGGAGCACCTGGGCGCGACCATCCCAGAGATCCGTCTGCGTGAGCACTTCGGCGAGACGCTCGCGCATGAGCGAGGGGGAGACGCGCCAGTCGACGTCGAGCTCGACCGAGCCGAGCAGCTCGCTGCCCTGCCTGGTCCAGTTCTGGAACGGCTGCGTCGTGAAGTAGGTGCAGGGGAGCACGAGGCGCCGGTCGTCCCAGAGGTCGACGACGACGTAGCTCAGAGTGATCTCGCCGATGCGGCCCCACTCGTCCTCGACCACCACGACGTCGTCGACGCGCAGGGCCTCACTGAACACGAGCTGGAGGCCGGCGAAGATGTTCGCGAGCACGGACTGCGCGGCGAGACCCGCGACCACGGAAGCGATGCCTGCCGAGGCAAGGAGGCTCGCGCCAACCGTGCGAACTGCCGGGAACGTCAGCAGGATGGCACCCAGTGCGATGATCACGATGACGGCGACAGCGAGCCGCCTGAGGATGAGGGTCTGGGTTCGGATGCGGCGTGCTACCCGGTTGTTGGCGACGTCGATGCGGTTGCGGCCGAGCGTGATGTCGGTGGAGAACGCGACGAGACCTGCCATGAGCCACGCGCCCGCCGCGATGACGGAGATCGTGAGTGCGTGGTAGATGACGTCGCGCCAGGCGCCGTCACCGGAGGCTGGGAAGGCCACCGCGACGGCGGCCCACAGGGCGATGATGAGGACGACGACGCGGAAGGGGCGCCGCGTGTGCCGCACGAGGGGCTCCGGCCAGCGCAGGCGTTTCGCGACCAGGCGGATGATGAGGGCGACGATGGCCGTCAGTGCGACGGCCGCGACGACGGCGATGGCAAGCGAGATGGTGAAGGTGAGCCAGGGATCTAGCAACGTGTTCCTCCTCGGGGAGTGGAGGCCCCTCCTCGGGGGATCGGAGGGCTGGAGAAGCCCACGCTAGTGAGGCAGCCTCCGTGCTCCCTGGCTCGCGCGTCAGATCCGCGCCGTTGACCGCGGGGTCACCCGCGCCGTTCTGCCCCAGAGCGCTCCCGCCACTGGATGAGGAACCGGCGGTCGAAGGTGGGAGCGCAGCGCAAGCACGAGACGAGCCTGCCGCGCGTCGGCCTGCGGAACCGGAGCACCTCGTGCCCGTTGGGGCAGACGCCGACCCATTTCGCGAACTCCGTCGCCACCTCGCCGTCGTGCGTCCGGCCGCCGACGTAGCCGAGCTCGTCGGCGATGCGCTTCCATTCGGGTCCGTGCCCGGCCTTGTGGCCGGCGACCGCGTGGGCGACCTCGTGCAGCAGCGTCTGGTGCACGGTGTCGTCGTCATAGCGCGCAGACAGGTACCGCGAGACCGTGATGCGCTTGTCTCGGAAGTTGCACGCGCCCGCGCGCTTCTTCGCGTGGTCGAAGCCGAAGCTCCAGCTCTCGTCGAGGTGCATGCGGATGAGCGCTTCGGCCCAGATCTGCACCTTGGCCAGGTCGGCCACGGCCCCTCTTAGGAGTCGATCGAGGTGATCGGCTCGCTCAGCTCCGAGGAGGGTTCCTCGTCGCCCTCGAGGATCGCGCGCGTCACGCGGATCGCGAACTTCGACGACTGGAGCTGGTCGGCCGCGACACCTCGAGCCAGGCGAAGTTCGTGCGCGCGTTCGAAGTCGACGAGCGCCTCCGTGTACTCGCGCTGCTCGAACCGCACCTTGCCTCGATGCTGCAGCGCGAACGCGGCGAGCTCGTCCCACTCGTGCGTGAGGGCCTCATCGACGCAGCCCGTGAGATCCTGCAGCGCAGCATCGTGCTTGCCCTGGAACTGCTGCACCTGAGCCTTGCGGATGCGCGCTGCGAGTGCATCCTCGCGCGCACCGGTGAAGCGAGACTGGCGGTACGCGGTCTGCGCTGTGTCGAACGCCTCGTCGAGGCGGCCGAGCATGCGAAGCAGGGCGACCTTCTCGTTGAGGGCTGAGAGGGACCGCAGGACGGCGATCTCCGCCAGGCGAGCCTCCGCAGCGTCGACGTCGATGCGCTCGCGGAGGGTCTCCGGGTCGTAACCGAGGATGATGGGAGCGTCTGACACCCCAGCAGGTTAGCCGCAGCTGCGACGGAATGGGCGCATCCCTCGCCGGGTTGTGGACAGCTGATCGGATCAGTCGCCGGGGGTGCTCACCAGCCGCCCTGCCTGCGCTCGCGGAAGAGGCTCTTGCCGGGCAGCGGCGATGCCGTAGCGGAGGCGTCCCGAGCCGGGTCCGTGCCGCGGACGAATTCGCGCACGGCCTTGCCTCGCACGACGACGGCGGGCGGGAACCCCGAGGCGACCCGACGCTCGAGGCCCGGCAGGGAAAGCGCATCCTCAGACCGAGAAGCGACAGCCGCGATGTTGCCGAAGCGTCGGCCCTTCAGCATCGCGGGGTCGCCGACGAGGGCGACCTCGCCGAACACCTCGAGCAGCGTCGCGACCTCGGCGCGGGCGAACGCGAGGTCGTGGCCGTCGGCGATGTTGACGAGCACGACGCCGTCCGGCCGCAGGAAGGGCTCGAGCTCGCCGAAGAACTCCACACTGGTGACGTGGGCCGGTGTCTGCGCGCCAGAGAAGATGTCGACGACGATCGCGTCGACCGAGCCGAGGAGGCCGCGGGGGAGCCTGCCGAGCTGCTCGCGAGCATCCCCGTACCGGATGCGGATGCTGGCCCCCGCCGGAATCGGCACGACCTCGCGGACGAAGTCGACGAGCGAGCGGTCGATCTCGACGACCTGCTGCCGTGAGCGTGGGCGCGTCGCGTCGAGGTAGCGGGGGATGGTGAGCGCCCCGGCGCCGAGATGGAGGGCGGTGATGGCCGCAGATTCGGGGAAAGCGAGGTCCAGGACGTAGCCCATGTGGCGGATGTACCCGAAGGACAGCTCTCGAGGGTCGAGCGGGTTGACGGCCGACTGCGGGGTGCCGTCGACGATGAGCGTCCACTCCTCGCCGTCTCTGGAGAATCGCGCCTGCACTCCGGACTCGAGCGTGACGCTGGTCCTCGGATTGGACTTGCTTGGGTTCTTCTCGCTGGCTGACGGCACCTGGCAAGTCAAGCAGAGACACGCTGGTTTCGAGCAAGGGTGACCTTGTTTGGAATCATTCAAAAGAACCGCCAGCATGGAGGCATGGCAACCAGCACCGATCACGCAGCAGGCAGGCGCCGCGACGCCGCCTTCTGGCAGTCGACGCTGCGCCATGCCGGGCTCCGCGTGACACGCCAGCGTGTCGCCGTGCTCGACCTGCTCGACAGGAACCCGCACTCATCGGCCGAGCGCATCTTCGCCGCGGCGACCCCGCTGCGTGCAGAACTCGGCTCGCTCACCCTGCAGGCCGTCTACGGGATCCTCGACGACCTCGGTCGCACGGGCCTCGTGCGCCGATTCGACGCACCCCGCACGGCCGCACGATTCGAGACCCGCATCGGCGACAACCATCACCACGCCGTCTGCGATGTGTGCGGGCGCATCGAGGACGTCGACTGCGCGGTCGGCGAAGCCCCCTGCCTCGTTCCCGAAGCGCCGAGCGGGTTCGCCGTGCACACCGCGGAGGTCGTCTACCGCGGCGTCTGCGCCGAATGCTCATCGTCCTGAGCAGACCCGAAGCCCATTCCCCAGTCCACAGCCCAGATGAATCCCAAGAGGAGCGTTATGACTGAGTACATCGACCCGACCGTCCCATCAACCGAGACCAACGGCTCGCCCACCGAGAGCGACAGGAACTCCCTGAGCGCCGGTGCAGACGGCCCGCTCATGCTGCACGACGTGCGCCTCGTCGAGACCCTCGCGAGCTTCAACCGCGAGCGGGTCCCGGAGCGCAACCCGCACGCCAAGGGCGCTGGTGCCTTCGGCACCTTCACGACCACGCACGATGTCTCCCAGTACACGCGCGCAGCGGTCTTCCAGCAGGGTGCCGAGAGCGAGACGCTGCTGCGCTTCTCGACCGTCGCCGGCGAGCAGGGCTCGCCTGACACCTGGCGCGACGTGCGCGGCTTCTCGTTGCGCTTCTACACGAGCGAGGGCAACCTCGACATCGTCGGCAACAACACCCCCGTCTTCTTCCTGCGCGATCCCATGAAGTTCCCCCACTTCATCCGCTCGCAGAAGCGCCTCCCAGACTCCGGCCTGCGCGACAACACGATGCAGTGGGACTTCTGGACCCTCAACCCCGAGACCGCGCACCAGGTCACCTACCTCATGGGCGACCGCGGCCTCCCGCGTTCGTGGCGTGAGATGAACGGCTACGGCTCCCACACCTACGCGTGGATCAACGCGGCAGGCGAGCGCTTCTGGGTGAAGTACCACTTCATCTCCGAGCAGGGCGTCGAGGTTCTGTCGAACGACGAGGCGGAGAAGCTCGCCGGCTCCGACGCCGAGTACCACCGCCGCGACCTCTTCGACGCGATCGACCGTCAGGACTTCCCGCGCTGGAAGCTCAGCGTGCAGGTCATGCCGTTCGAGGAGGCGAAGACGTATCGCATCAACCCGTTCGACCTCACGAAGGTGTGGCCGCACGCCGACTACCCGCTCATCCCGGTCGGCACGCTCGAGCTCAACCGCAACCCGGAGAACTTCTTCGCGCAGATCGAGCAGGCAGCTTTCTCGCCGTCGAACCAGGTTCCCGGTACCGGCATCTCGCCCGACAAGATGCTCCTCGGTCGCGTCTTCGCGTACCCGGACGCGCAGCGAGCTCGCATCGGCACGAACTACCAGCAGCTCGACGTCAACCGCCCCAAGAACCCGACGAACTCGTACACGTTCGACGGCAACATGACGGTCTCGCACTCCGGAGCTGCACCGGTCTACGCGCCGAACTCCTTCGGTCGCCCCTACGCCGACCAGACGGGACCCGTCGAGAACTCGTGGGAGACCGACGGCGACCTCGTCCGCAGCGCGTACACGCTTCGCGCTGACGACGACGACTTCGCGCAGCCGGGCACGCTCATCCGCGAGGTCTACTCGCAGGAGCAGCGCGACCGCCTCGTGGAGACCGTCGCAGGTGCGCTCGAGACCGTCATCGAGCCGGTGCGCTCGAACGCCTTCCAGTACTGGGCGAACATCGATGCGGAGACGGGCGCGCGGATCCGCGCTGCAGTCGAGGCGAACGCGGTCGACACCGACCCGGCTCCCGTGGGTGTCGGCCACTAGCAGCCGACCTGCACAGACGGGCGTGGCCCCCCCCGGAAAGAACCCCCAGGGGCGCCCCCCCCCGGGGGCCGCGGTGGGGGGGGACCACAGGGCCCCCCCCCCCGCGACCCCGGTGGGGGATAGAC
>JBQDTF010000001.1:94452-123725 GCA_052099095.1 Pseudoclavibacter sp. | reverse complement strand
CCCCCCCGGGCTGGGTGGGGTGGGGCCCACCCCCCCCCGACTGCCACGGTGGGGGGTCCCCCCTCTATTACTCCCCGGGGGGGCCCACGCCCGTCTGCTGCCGGAGTTGGGGGAGCAGCTCAGGACGCTCGCCAGTAGCCGCAGTTGCGTGACTCGAAGGTGCTGTCCGTCGCATCGATCGTCACGACGATCTCAGCCTGGGGCTTGTCGTACGACGACTCGATCCAGTCGCCCTCTGCGTCGTAGCGGAACCAGCGGCAGGTGTCGCTCGGCGTCTCCGGCTTGTACGTGCCTGGTTTGATCTCGTCTCCGACCTTCCAGACTCCGTCGTTGAACCGCGTGCCGTCGTTGCCGGCCTTGACGTTCGCCTCGTAGGTGCTGAGCGAGGTTCTGGTCGCGTCCGCATCAGGATGCTCGGGGCACAGGAGGAGCGCGGCCTCGATCTGCGAGGCCTGCTCGTCGTTGGAGATGCCTGGCGAGACGCCGAAGTAGAAGCCCGGGGTCGCGCACAGCGCGTAGATGTCCGCGAGACGGACGTCGTCGGCGGCTGCCTCATCCTTGGCGTCGTCCGTGGCCGCCTGCCCGAGGGCATCGAGCGCCTTCTGCTCGGTCTCCGTGAAGGTGGTCCCGCCGTTCGACTTCCCGGTGCAGCGCGTCACGTCATCGCCGAGGGCCCAGATCTCGTCGAGAGCAGATGGTGCCTCGGTGAAGCTGCGCGAGTCAGCCATTCTGCACGCGTAGCTGACGGCGAAGGCGCCCGAGCCCGACGAGGCCGACGGGCTTGCCTCGCCGGACCCGGACGGCGCGGTCTCCGCCGGGGAGGTGGAGGTCGCCTCGACTTCCGGAGACTGGCCGCCCGTCACCTGGTCGACGAGGGCGCATCCTGAGAGCAGGAAGAGGGCGGTGAGCGCGACCGCTGACGTGCGCACGAGGTGTTTCACGTTGACTCCTTCGAAGGCGAGGCGTGACACGGCCGAAGCTGGGGGCGCGCTTCCTCGCGATCCGATGAAGCCGACCGTGCTGCAAGCCACGCTAACGGAACCGGTCGGCCCAGGACGGACGCCGGGGGAGGACTCCCCGTTCTGGACGGTGCGCGCCTGTCACTGCGTGCCTGTAGGTGCGTGCCTGTCGGTGTGGCTTCACGGCGATGCGCAGACGACTGAGGGCAAGGGCGCGAATGCCCTTGCCCTCAGCTCTCTCGCCGGTCCGCTACGCGTCGCGGCGGCGCGTGAGCGCGAAGCCTCCGAGCGCGAGGGCTGCGAGCCCTGCGAGCGTCACGACTGCGAACTGCTCGGCGCCGGTCGTCGCGAGTGCGCCATTCGGGCCGCCCGCTGTCCCGGTTCCGTTGCCGGTCGTCGCACCCGGCGTCTGTGCTCCCGGCGTCTGCGTCGCACCCGGCGTCTCCGTTGCCGAGGGAGTCTCGGTCGGCGAGGGAGTCTCGGTCGCGCCAGGGGTTTCCGTCGGGGCCGGGGTCTCGACGGGCGCGCACGCGATCGAGCCCTGCTTGAGGGCGTCGGCCTTCACGCCGTCTTCCAGCCAGTAGGCGGCCCGTGTCCCGTCGGCGCAAGTCTCGTTGGCCGCGATGGCGAAGCCCTCGTTGTTGGTGTCCGGGAGTCCTGCCGGTCGCGCGACGTGCGTCACCGTGTAGCCGGCGGAGCCGTCCGCTGCACCGAACTGGAAGAGCGCGCTCGTGCCGGCGCATCCGTTGTCGCACATGCCCCAGAGCGTCCGTGTGGACTCGTCGTAGTCGAGTGCCATGACGCCCCCGAGTCCAGACTCGAGCGTCGCGACACGACTCGCACTGCCGTCGTCGAAGAGCGCGTACGCGTAGACGCCTGCGGTCTCCTCGACGGCGACGAAGAACAGGCCATCCGCGCCCGCGTAGTTCGCGGAGTCGTATGGAGCGCCGGTGCTCTCGTCGAGCAGTCGGCCCTCGAGCTCGCTGTCAGCCACCCACTCGATCGCCTCGATGCCCGTGTTCGCGCCGACCTGCGGCAGGCTCGCGGTGAGGTCCCACTCCGCAGTCGCGACGACATCCGCGCCCGCCGCGTCGCTGAGGTCGACCTTGAGGATCGTGTTCTTGTTGGTCGACTTGTCGGAGTTGTCGCGCTCCGAGCCGATGTACACGGACTCGGGCTGGCTCGCCGAGACCGTGACGCCTTCGGCGTCTGGACCCGCGGCAGTCGGGTTGCCTGCATCCGCCTGGAAGCGAACGCGCTTAGGGTCCTCCCAGCCGGCAGCGGGCGAGACGCTGCCGTCGCTGGCGACGTCGAAGCGGTACAGGTTGCCTGTGCCGTTGTCGACGGCCCAGAGCGTGCTGCCTTCTGCCGAGTACTGGTACTCGAGCCCTGACATGTCCTCACCGAGCGTGATGCCGCCCGCGATGGGGGCGACATCAGGTGAGCCCGTCCATGGCGAGGATTCGGGGGTCGTCGGGGCCGGGGTCTCGCCGGGAACGTCGGAGCACGCGTTGAGCGCGCCCTTGGTCGACGCCGGTGTCGCGCGGAAGTCGCCGTCACCATCCGCGCAGCGAGCCCAGCTCACGTCGACGTGGTCGAGCCAGGTGGTCGAATCCACGACGGTCCCGGACGCATCGGCGAGCGTGGCGCTGTCGCCGCTGCCGAGCCCGAAGCCGAGGAGGCTCTCCTCGTACACGAAGAACCCACCAGGGGCGAGCACGGTCGCCGCGGGCGCCGGAGCCGGAGTGTGGCCCGCATTGTTGTCCACCATCGTCCACCCGGAGATATCGATCGTCTCAGTGCTGCGATTGTAGACCTCGACCCAGTCGCCGGGAGTGCCGCCGTTCGACTCGACCTCGTTGATGACGACGGGGGAGGTGGGGGATGCGCCCGCGAAGCGGTTCTCCTCGCCCTTGGTCGGCTCGGCCGTCTCGGTGAACGCCCCAGTGCCGTTCGGCGACCTGCCGTAGCTCGTGGACGCGTGCTGGGTCCAGGAGTGCTCGTCGACGAGCGTCGTTCCGTCGGGCGCGAAGAGGAGGGCGCTGTCGCCGCCACCGAGGCCGAAGTTGAAGTCAGCCTCCTCGATCACGAGGTAGGTGCCAGCCTGCAACGTCGTGCCTGCCGGCAGCGTGTAGCGATGAGTCTCGTCCTCTGGGGAGTTGTCGGTGAAGACGTAGCCGCTCAGGTCGATGGCACCCACGCCTGGGTTGAAGAGCTCGACCCAGTCGCCCGGCTCGCCGCCGGAGGACTCGATCTCGTTGATGACCACAGCACCGGTGGCCTCCTCGACGTCGTTGGCCGCGCCCCTGCTGCTCGCGGTCGTCTGGGCGAATTCGCCGACGCCGTCCGGGAGGCGCGCGTAGCTGACCTCGGCGTGCTGCGCCCACGAGTACGCATCGACGAGGGCACCAGCAGCGTCGAAGACCCGCGCCTCGTCTTCCTTGCCGAGACCGAAGCCGAACTGCGAGTCGTCGACGACGAGGTAGGCGCCCGGCTCGATGCTCGTGCCGGCAGGGACTCGGAAGTCGCGCGAGTCGTCGTTGTCCTTGATCAACCATCCTGAGACGTCGACGGGCTCGCTGCTGGTGTTCTTGAGCTCGATCCAGTCGGTCGTGTCGCCATTGGACTCGATCTCGTTGACGACGACGCCGCTCGAGTGGGCCGCTGGTGTGGGCGCCGCGCTCGCCGACATGGGAACTGCCAGGGCTGCACCTCCACCGATGATCAATGCGACGGCTGCCGCCAGTGGGGTTCGTTGTGCTTGCACGCACGCGCTCCTCTGCGCTCGGGGGATGAAGCGGTGTGCGCTCGGGGGTGAGCGCATGCGCCGCGGTCATCGAAGCCTGAGCGGGTGCCCGTGCGGTAGCGGGGACGTGAACGGGAGGGGCGAGGAGTTGAACGGACGGAGCTGAGGTCTGAACGGATCGAGAACGACGAAGCGCCGACCTCGTACGGGAGGTCGGCGCTTCGGTGAGGGGGTGTGGCTGCGGTCAGGCTGCTTCGTACGTGAGGCAGTCGGCCGCGTCGCTGCCCTGGGCGCCGACCCGGATGGCGGGGGCGCTGCAGGTGAGGTCCTTGTTGAAGCGGCAGTCTGCGGCCTGGCAGGCTCCGACGCCCGCGATGACCTTGTCGAGGCCGCCCTTGCGGTCGAGTGGGATGAACGTGGCGCAGCCCTCGTCGCCGTCGATCGTCACGGCAGGCGCGTGGCAGCCGTCGTGGTTGAACGAGCATCCGGCGACAGAACAGGTGCTGACGTTGGGAAGATCGAGCAGTGTCATGATGTGCCTCCGTTGTTGGGTTGCCTCAACGGTAAGAGCCCGCGTGCCCGGTATTCAAGCCGACACTGGACTTGAGGGCCGCTTTCTGATAAGGCCAGGGTCGCCTTGCTGAGCCGAGCCTTGCCTGGCTCACGGGGTGCTTCGCAAGGCGCAGGTGGGCGACGTTATACCTGAGAATTCAGATTGAGGCAAGGTCGGGGTAGACATACCACCAAACGGCGCATACACTCGATGTTTGCGCTTCGTCTCACCATGCCTTCATATTGCGGTCGGCCTGGCAGTGCTTCTCTCACCAACATCTTCGCGGGTCTTCCTTGACCGCGTCCGTTAGTGATGAGCACGCCTTGTACATCGTGAAACGTGGCGGAACCTCACCGACGACACTACTGGCATCTCGCGGAATCCGCGGGATCGTGGAGGGAACTTCCTTGGCTGCTGCGCGCAACGCATCTCCGACGCCTACGACCGGTCGGAATGCACGCCGACTCTCATTCGCGAAGATCAGCGACACTCTCGATGTCCCAGATCTCCTCGCTCTGCAAACCGAATCCTTCGACTGGCTCGTCGGCAACGACGCCTGGAAGCAGCGCCTCGCTAAGGCGCAGGCTGAAGGCCGCACCGACGTCGCTCTCCGCTCCGGACTCGACGAGATCTTCGAAGAGATCTCGCCGATCGAGGACCTCGGCGAGACGATGCAGCTGAGCTTCACCAACCCGTACCTCGAGCCAGAGAAGTACTCCCTCGAGGAGTGCAAGGAGCGCGGCAAGACGTACTCCGCGCCTCTGTACGTCGAGGCCGAGTTCATGAACCACCAGACGCTCGAGATCAAGACGCAGACCGTCTTCATGGGCGACTTCCCGCTCATGACGAGCAAGGGAACGTTCATCATCAACGGCACCGAGCGTGTCGTCGTCTCGCAGCTCGTCCGCAGCCCGGGCGTCTACTTCGAGCGCACCCCAGAGAAGACCAGCGACAAGGACGTCTTCTCGGCGCGCATCATCCCGAGCCGCGGTGCATGGCTCGAGTTCGAGATCGACAAGCGCGATCAGGTCGCCGTTCGCATCGACCGCAAGCGCAAGCAGTCCGTCACGGTCTTCATGAAGGCCCTCGGCCTCACGACCGAAGAGATCCGCGAGCAGTTCGCCGGATACGAGTCCATCGACCTCACGCTCGAGAAGGACGACATCCGCACGAAGGAAGATGCCCTCAAGGACATCTACCGCAAGCTCCGTCCGGGCGAGCAGGTCGCCACCGAGGCTGCACGCGCGCTGCTCGACAACTTCTACTTCAACTCGAAGCGCTACGACCTCGCCAAGGTCGGTCGGTACAAGATCAACCGCAAGCTCGGCATCGAGTCCGCGATCAGCGAGTCGGTCCTGACCGTCGAGGACATCGTCTCGACGATCAAGTACCTCGTCGCGCTGCACGCCGGCGACGAGAAGTTCGAGGGCAAGCGAAACGGCGAGCCCGCTGACATCCGCCTCGACGTCGACGACATCGACCACTTCGGCAACCGTCGTATCCGCGCCGTCGGCGAGCTCATCCAGTCGCAGGTCCGCACGGGCCTCAGCCGCATGGAGCGCGTCGTGCGCGAGCGCATGACGACGCAGGAGATCGAGGCGATCACGCCGCAGACCCTGATCAACGTGCGCCCCGTCGTCGCCGCGATCAAGGAGTTCTTCGGAACGTCGCAGCTGTCGCAGTTCATGGACCAGAACAACCCGCTCGCGGGTCTGACGAACAAGCGTCGTCTGTCCGCGCTCGGCCCCGGTGGTCTCTCGCGTGACCGCGCCGGCGTCGAGGTCCGTGACGTCCACCCCTCGCACTACGGCCGCATGTGCCCGATCGAGACGCCTGAAGGCCCGAACATCGGCCTCATCGGCTCGCTCGCGACCTTCGCGCGCATCAACGCGTTCGGCTTCATCGAGACGCCGTACCGTCGTGTCGTCGACACCAAGGTCACGGAGCAGGTCGACTACCTGACCGCATCCGAGGAAGACGAGTACGTCGTCGCGCAGGCCAACGCCCCCATCGGCGCAGACGGCCACTTCGTCGAGGACGAGGTCCTCGTTCGTCGTAAGGGCGGCGAGGTTGAGCTCGTCCCCGCAGGCGAGGTCAACTACATGGACGTCTCCCCGCGCCAGATGGTGTCGGTCGCGACGAGCCTCATCCCGTTCCTCGAGCACGACGACGCGAACCGTGCGCTCATGGGCGCCAACATGCAGCGTCAGGCTGTCCCGCTCGTCCGCAGCGAGAGCCCCGTCGTCGGAACCGGTATGGAGGGCTTCGCGGCCATCGACGCCGGTGACGTCATCACGGCGAACCGCGCAGGTGTCGTGCAGTCCGTCTCGGCCGACCACGTCGTGCTCCAGCTCGACGAGGGTGGAACCGAGTCCTACTTCCTCCGCAAGTTCGACCGCTCGAACCACGGCACGTGCTACAACCACCGTGTCGTCGTCTCGGCCGGCGAGCGCGTCGAAGAGGGAATGGTCATCGCGGATGGACCTGCGACGGAGAACGGCGAGCTCGCGCTCGGCAAGAACCTCCTCGTCGGCTTCATGCCGTGGGAAGGCCACAACTTCGAAGACGCCATGATCCTCAGCCAGAACCTGGTGAAGAACGACACCCTCTCCTCGATCCACATCGAGGAGTACGAGGTCGACGCTCGCGACACCAAGCTCGGCAAGGAAGAGATCACACGCGACCTGCCGAACGTCTCGCCTGAGCTCCTCAAGGACCTCGACGAGCGCGGCATCATCCGCATCGGTGCAGAGGTCCAGCCAGGCGACATCCTCGTCGGCAAGGTCACGCCGAAGGGCGAGACCGAGCTCAGCGCAGAAGAGCGACTCCTCCGCGCGATCTTCAACGAGAAGAGCCGCGAAGTCCGCGACACCTCGCTCAAGGTTCCTCACGGTGAAGCCGGCACGATCATCCAGGTGAAGGTCTTCGACTCCGAGGAGGGCGACGACGAGCTCGGCTCGGGCGTCAACCAGCGCGTCGTCGTGTACATCGCCCAGGAGCGCAAGATCACCGAGGGTGACAAGCTCGCTGGCCGCCACGGCAACAAGGGCGTCATCGCGAAGATCCTGCCGGAAGAGGACATGCCGTTCCTCGCCGACGGGACTCCGCTCGACATCGTGCTCAACCCGCTGGGTATCCCGAAGCGCATGAACTTCGGCCAGGTGCTCGAGACGCACCTCGGCTGGGTTGCGAAGACCGGCTGGAAGATCGAGGGCGAGCCCGAGTGGGCGAAGAACCTCGTTCCAGAGGCCTACGAGGGAACGCCGGGCGTCAAGCTCGCCACCCCCGTCTTCGACGGCGCGACCGAGGAAGAGCTCACGGGCCTCCTCGACTCGACCCTCAAGACGCGCGATGGCGACCGCCTGATCAACTCGACCGGAAAGACCGTCCTGTTCGACGGCCGCTCCGGCGAGCCGTTCCCGGACCCGATCTCCGTCGGCTACATGTACATCCTGAAGCTGCACCACCTCGTGGACGACAAGATCCACGCGCGTTCGACGGGTCCGTACTCGATGATCACGCAGCAGCCACTCGGTGGTAAGGCGCAGTTCGGTGGACAGCGCTTCGGTGAGATGGAGGTGTGGGCCCTCGAGGCCTACGGTGCGGCATACGCGCTCCAGGAGCTCCTCACGATCAAGTCCGATGACATCCTCGGCCGCGTCAAGGTGTACGAGGCGATCGTCAAGGGCGAGAACATCCAGGAGCCGGGCATCCCCGAGTCCTTCAAGGTGCTCATGAAGGAGATGCAGTCGCTCTGCCTGAACGTCGAGGTGCTCGGAGCAGACGGCGAAGCCGTCAGCCTCCGCGACACCGACGACGAGGCCTTCCGCGCAGCGGAAGAGCTCGGTATCAACATCTCTTCGCGATTCGAGTCCGCCTCGATCGACGAGATCTGATCCGCCCGGCCGATACACAGATTTTTCACACAGGAGAGTCAATTGCTCGACGCAACAACTTTCGATGAGCTTCGCATCGGTCTGGCCACTGCCGACGACATCCGTCGCTGGTCATTCGGTGAGGTCAAGAAGCCCGAGACGATCAACTACCGCACGCTCAAGCCCGAGAAGGACGGCCTCTTCGGAGAGCAGATCTTCGGCCCGAGCCGCGACTGGGAGTGCGCCTGCGGTAAGTACAAGCGCGTGCGCTTCAAGGGCATCATCTGCGAGCGCTGCGGGGTAGAGGTCACCAAGAGCTCGGTCCGCCGCGACCGCATGGGCCACCTCGAGCTCGCCGCGCCCGTCACGCACATCTGGTACTTCAAGGGCGTTCCTTCGCGCCTCGGGTACCTGCTCGACATGGCGCCGAAGGACCTCGAGAAGGTCATCTACTTCGCCGCGTACATGGTCATCTCGGTCGACGCCGACGCGCGTCACCGCGACCTGCCCACCCACGAGAGCAACCTGCGCCTCGAGATCAAGGCGGTCTCCGACCGTCGTGACGCTCGCGTCGCGGAGCGCCTCCAGAAGCTGGAGGACGAGCTCGCCGCCCTCGAGGCGGAGGGTGCCAAGGCCGACCAGAAGAAGAAGGTCAAGGACGCCGCCGAGAAGGAGATGGCCACGATCCGCAAGCGCGCGGACGAGCAGGTCTCCAAGCTCGAGCGCATGTGGGAGGAGTTCCGCACGCTCGAGGTCGGTCAGCTGAAGCCGGAGGACGACGTCTTCCAGGAGCTCCAGGACCGCTTCGGCCAGTACTTCGACGCCCGCATGGGTGCCGAGGCGCTGCAGGTGCGCCTCGCGGAGTTCGACCTCGAGACCGAGGCCGTTCTGCTCCGCGAGCAGATCTCCGAGGGCAAGGGCCAGCGCAAGATCCGTGCGATCAAGCGCCTCAAGGTCGTCAGCTCGTTCCTCGCGACGGGCATGAGCCCGGCCGCGATGGTGCTCGACGTCGTTCCGGTCATCCCGCCCGAGCTGCGCCCGATGGTGCAGCTCGACGGTGGTCGGTTCGCGACGAGCGACCTGAACGACCTGTACCGCCGCGTGATCAACCGCAACAACCGTCTGCGCCGCCTGCTCGATCTCAGCGCCCCTGAGATCATCGTCAACAACGAGAAGCGCATGCTGCAGGAGGCCGTCGACGCGCTGTTCGACAACGGTCGCCGCGGCCGCCCCGTGACGGGTACCGGCAACCGCGCCCTGAAGTCCCTCAGCGACATGCTGAAGGGCAAGCAGGGTCGTTTCCGCCAGAACCTGCTCGGCAAGCGCGTCGACTACTCGGGCCGTTCGGTCATCGTGGTGGGCCCGCAGCTGAAGCTGCACCAGTGCGGTCTTCCGAAGCAGATGGCGCTCGAGCTGTTCAAGCCGTTCGTCATCAAGCGCCTGATCGACCTCGGTCACTCGCAGAACATCAAGGCCGCCAAGCGCGCGGTCGAGCGCACCCGTCCCGAGGTCTGGGACGTGCTCGATGAGGTCATCCGCGAGCGCCCGGTTCTGCTGAACCGCGCGCCCACGCTGCACCGCCTCGGCATCCAGGCGTTCGAGCCGCAGCTCGTGGAGGGCAAGGCGATCCAGCTGCACCCGCTCGTCTGCGCGGCGTTCAACGCCGACTTCGACGGTGACCAGATGGCCGTCCACCTGCCCCTCTCGGTTGAAGCTCAGGCTGAGGCACGCGTGCTCATGCTCGCATCGAACAACATCCTCAAGCCGTCGGATGGACGCCCCGTCACCCTGCCTTCGCAGGACATGGTCGCGGGTCTCTACCACCTGACGACGCTGCAGGACGACGTCGAGGGCGCCGGACGCGTCTTCTCGTCCACTGCCGAGGCGATCATGGCGTTCGACCAGGGCTCGCTCGACCTCAACGCACCCATCAAGCTGCGCCTCACGGGCATCACGTTCGAAGAGGGCAAGGCTCCCGAGGGAGCTGTCGAGGGCGGCGTCGCGCTTGTCGAGACGACGCTCGGTCGCGCTCGCTTCAACGAGCTGCTCCCCTCCGACTACCCCTATGTCGAGGACACGATGACCAAGGGACGTCTGTCCGGTGTTGTCAACTACCTCGCCGAGCGGTACTCGAAGGACGAGGTCGCAGACACCCTCGACCGCATCAAGGACTCCGGCTTCTACTGGGCTACCCGCTCCGGCATCTCGATCGCCCTGAGCGACCTCGTGACGCCGGACTCGAAGCGCGAGATCGTCGAGCGCACCGAGGCCGAGGTGGCTGAGCTGCGCAACGAGTGGCAGGTCATGGGCGCGATCTCCGAGAAGGAGTACCGCGGAGAGGTCATCAAGAAGTGGGAAGCTGCAACCGCACTCGTCGCTGACGAGATGCAGGCGGCGTTCCCGTCGACCAACTCCATCCACCGCATGGTCACGGCAGGTGCAAACGGTAACTGGCTGCAGGTTCGCCAGATCGCCGGTATGCGCGGCCTGGTCGCGAACCCGAAGGGTGAGACCATTCCTCGCCCGATCGTGCACTCCTACCGCGAGGGCCTGACGGTCGCCGAGTACTTCATCTCGACGCACGGTGCCCGCAAGGGTCTGGCCGACACGGCTCTCCGTACGGCTGACTCGGGCTACCTGACGCGTCGTCTCGTCGACGTCTCGCAGGACGTGATCATCCGCGAGGACGACTGCGGCACCGCACGAGGCCTCGACATGCAGATCGCTCACGTCACCGAGGGTGGCGAGATCGTCGTCGACGACAACGTCGAGAACGCGGTCTACGCCCGCAGCATCTCGGTCGACGCGGTTGACGCCGACGGCAACGTCGTCGCAGCTGCCGGTACCGACATGGGCGACGTCGTGATCGACCAGCTCATGGATGCGGGCATCACCGAGGTCAAGATCCGTTCTGTCCTCACGTGCGAGTCCAGCGTCGGCGTCTGCGCGGCCTGCTACGGCCGTGCACTCGCCACGGGCAACCTCGTCGACATCGGCGAAGCGGTCGGCATCATCGCGGCACAGTCGATCGGCGAGCCGGGAACCCAGCTCACGATGCGTACGTTCCACTCCGGTGGTGTGTCGAGCGCTGGTGACATCACGCAGGGTCTGCCCCGAGTCCAGGAGCTCTTCGAAGCCCGCACCCCGAAGGGCGCATCGCCGCTCGCCGAGGCTGCAGGTCGCATCGAGATCCAGGACACCGATAAGGCCCGCAAGATCGTTCTCCACCCGGACAACGGCGACGAGCCGCACATCTACCCGGTGCTGAAGCGCGCTGAGCTCCTCGTCGAGGATGGCCAGCACGTCACGCACGGCCAGCAGCTGCACGAGGGTCCCATCGACCCGAAGGACGTGCTGCGCGTCAAGGGTGCCCGCGAGGTGCAGAAGTACCTCGTCGGCGGTGTGCAGGGCGTCTACCGTTCGCAGGGTGTGCCGATCCACGACAAGCACATCGAGGTCATCGTCCGTCAGATGCTCCGGAAGATCACGGTCATCGACCACGGCGAGACCGACATGCTCCCCGGTGAGCTGGCTGATGGACAGCGCTTCGCGTCCATCAACCGCGCTGCCGTGATGGCGGGCCGCAAGCCGGCCACCGGTCGTCAGGAAGTCATGGGAATCACGAAGGCGTCGCTCGCGACCGAATCGTGGCTCTCGGCTGCTTCGTTCCAGGAGACGACCCGCGTGCTCACGCAGGCCGCCATGGAAGCGACGACCGACCCGCTTGTCGGCCTCAAGGAGAACGTCATCATCGGACGCCTCATCCCGGCTGGTACCGGTCTCACCAAGTACCGCGAGATGTCGGTCGAGCCGACCGACGAAGCGCGCGCCGAGCGGTACCCGTTCGGTGCCGACGAGGGCAGCTTCGACGAGAACGACCTCACGTTCGTCGACTTCGAGGCATTCTCGAGCGATGACTTCGGCGGTTCGAACTTCAGCTAGCACTGAGGTCGCGCCGGTTCGCCGACGCTCCAGCACGAACGCCCCCACCCGTCCAGGGTGGGGGCGTTCGTGCGTCTGCGGCTTGTCACCAGGGAGAAGCGAGCGTGCAGCCCTAACGTTGGCGTCATGAGTGACGACACGCGCGCGCCTCGCCAGCCCCTCGACGATGGCTCCCAGCCTGAAGCAGGCAGCGAAGCGGGCGAACCCCGAGAGCTTCCAGACGTCCAGGACCAGCTGGAGGCGGCGCTCGCCCGCAGCCGAGGCATCGGCGAGGACGGAGACGTCCACTCGGGCGAGGTGCACGCGGGGGACGACCTCGCGTTCGACGGCCGCGCCGAAGCGCCGACGGATCCCGCGCTCGCACCGCAGGACGACGTCACTGTCGCCTTCGCGGACCCGCTCGCCGCAGATGCCGGAGATGGCGCAGACGGCGCAGACCCGAACGCGACCGTCGGCCTCGACAGGGACGAGCTCGCCGCGGTCCTTGCACAGGGAACGTCGAGCCACGCGGAGGTGACGCCGAACGACGCGGGGCACCCAGACGCTGAGCCCGCCGATTCCGCGCAGACACACGGGAACGAGGCGACGGAAGCAGCGACGCAGCCAGAACCCGCTGCCGACCCCATCGTTGCCCAGCCGGATGTCGACTCCGACTTCGACGAGGTCCCTGTCGCCGATCGAGTGATCGCCGAAGAAGACGACGTGGCCGATTTCCCGGTCACCGAGCCGGTTCCCGCGCAGGACCTCGCGGCCGATGCCATCGGGGCCGAGTCTGTCGCGGCCATCACGGTCGACGCAGCAGGGTCGGCCACTGCGCCGGACGACGAGCGGGATGCGCCTCGCCGCACGCTCGAGATCGATCGAACAGCCGCTCGTGTCGCGGCCGTCGGCTCGTCTGCACCGGCTGCCGCGACTGCGGACCCCGCCCTCCCGAGCGAGCCGGAGGCCGCACCGACGCGCGAGGACGATGTCGAGGTGGCCAAGGCGGAGGCCGTCGTCACGGAGACTGTCACCGAGCACCTCGCGGCTGATGGCGAACGCGTCGACGCGGTCACCGTGACGGAACGCGTCGATGTCCTCGACGACGACGGAGTGAGGACCGGAGTTGTCGAGGCGACCGCCGCAGAAGAGCCTGGAGCCACGCAGACGCCCGCGGAGGCCGCTGGGAGCATCGGGGCCCCTGTGCTCGTCCCGGAGCGCGACACGGAGAGCCAGGCGCCTCTCAGTGAGGCAGCCCAGGGTGGGGACGCCGACGAGAAGGCCGGTGCTGGCTCGACTGCCACATCCGCAGACGACGATTCGACGTTCGCGCCGCTCAGGCTCTCCGCTCCGACCGACAACGACGACCTGGCTCCCGTGAAGCCGAAGAAGCGCGGGAACCGCATGTTCGCGGTCTTCGTCGCGCTCGTGGCGTCCGTAGTGTTCGCCGCGCTCTACCTCCTCGCATTCGCGCTTCTGCGCACGGCGTTCAATACCGGCCTCGACCCGATCGGAGAGGCCTCCGAGTTCGCGATAACGGCAGCGTTCACGGTGCCGGTGACGGTCTTCGCCGCCTTCGGCGTGATCTGGGCGCTCATCGTGAATCGCGCCGGATGGTGGGCGTACGTGCTCGGGGGCTTCCTCGCCGCTGCGCTTGTCGTCGTCGGCTACTACTTCGGTGCCGCACTGCAGCAGCACCTGGCAGACGGCCTGCCCCTGACGAGCATCCAGCTCGACGAGGTGCTTGCGAAGTTCCGTGCCTCCGAGCACCTCCTGACCGCGCTCGTCGCTGCCATCGCGGCGCGAGAGGCCTTCACGTGGGTCGGCGGCATCGCCGCGGCACGTGGCCGCCGCGTCTCGCGAGCGAACCGCAGGGCGAAGCTGAGCTACGAGAAGCGCATGGCCGAGCGCGCCGCGGAGACGGCAGAAGCGAACGGCGCAGCAGAGTGAGTGACGTACAGCTGCGCCGGCTGACTCTTCCGAGTGAGGAGTTCCCCGCGTTCCCGCAGATATCCATCGATGTCCCCGCCGGCTGGGAGCCACTGCAGTGGGCAGGCTCCGTGCTCGGAGCCCGTCATCTCGTCGCCACCAACGGCTTCAACCCCAACGTGCTCGTCACGATCGAGCGCTGGCCTGGAACCATCTCGCACGAGGATGCGCTGACCGTGCTGCGTCAGCGCATCACCCAGGGTGGCGGGAAGGAGCGCTTCGCGGAGTCCACCGCTGAGCCCCAACCCTCGCACTACGTCGAGTCGACGCAGCGCGACCCCAGGCTCGGCGGCCTCGAGGTCCGCTCCAGGATGGTCGTCCTGCATCGCGGGCCCGTCACCGAGATCGTGACAGCGGTCGGAACCAGCACTGCAGCGCAGTCTGCGCACATCGGCAAGGACATCGCGGTGATCGTCCGCGGCCTGCAGGTCGAGGTCGCGTCCTGAGCGTGACGGTGACGACTCCATGATCGACCGCTCTGACGCCGAGCTGCCCCCGGATCCGGGATCGTCGTGGGGGAGGGCCGTCACCTGGGGCGCAGTCAGCGGACTCGTCTTCGCGTCACTCGTCATCGCCACGTGGGGCTTCGTCTCCCTCGGCCTCGACCGTGACGTGATCGACCTTCCGGGCGTCGGCGTACTCGTGGCTCCACTCGCGGTGGCCGCGGCGACATCGGTGGTCGCCGCCTCCGCGGCTCTCGCGCTCCGACGACGCTTCAAGGGCCAGTCTGGGCCGCTGTGGGTGGCGCTTCCTGGCAGTCTGCTCGCCTGGCTCTCCTTCGCGATCGCGTCAGGCGTCGCTGCTTCCGGTTCGCGACCGGAACCAGGCGAGGCGGATGTGCTCTCGCCGCTGCCCGGGGAGGTGGCGGTCAGCCTCTCCACGAGTCCGTTCGGCCTCGCGATCGTGCCGCTCGCGGCCCTCGTCATCGTCGCCGTGGTGCTCTCCACGGCGCGGCCTGCCGGAAGCGATCGGGGTGCCGCTTGACCCTGCAAAACTCACGGGGTAGGATTTTTCGGTGCGCGCGCCCTGTCGCGCCCAAAACCGTGCGAACGTTGAAACTGTGATGAAACTGCGGCTCAACGCGCAACTGTAAGCAACGCCAGTCGCCTCGACTGCCACCGCTTCACCAACCAGCGATACCAGAGATTTTGTACCGCCGGTCGGTTATCAGAGGCAAACAGTGCCTCGTAGGCACAGGAATCGTGCTTACCACGATCACGCAGTACAAAACCAAGGAGATTATTCGTGCCAACAATTCAGCAGTTGGTCCGCAAGGGCCGCCGCCCCAAGGCGTCGGCGTCCAAGACGCCAGCCCTGAAGGCCAACCCTCAGCAGCGCGGGGTTTGCACCCGCGTCTACACCACGACGCCCAAGAAGCCGAACTCGGCGCTCCGTAAGGTCGCTCGTGTCAAGCTGTCGAACGGCACCGAGGTGACCGCCTACATCCCAGGTGAGGGCCACAACCTCCAGGAGCACTCGATGGTGCTCGTCCGCGGCGGTCGAGTGAAGGACCTCCCGGGTGTGCGGTACAAGATCGTCCGCGGTGCACTTGACACCCAGGCAGTGAAGAACCGCAAGCAGGCTCGCAGCCGTTACGGCGCGAAGATGGAGAAGAAGTAATGCCACGTAAGGGTCCAGCCCCCAAGCGCCCCGTGGTCGCCGACCCCGTGTACGGCGCCCCCATCGTCAGCCAGCTCGTCAACAAGATCCTTCTTGACGGCAAGAAGGGCCTCGCTGAGCGCATCGTCTACGACGCACTCGAGGGCGTTGCCGCGAAGTCGGAACTCGACGCAGTCGCGACCCTGAAGAAGGCGCTCGACAACGTGCGCCCCACGCTCGAGGTCCGCTCGCGTCGCGTCGGCGGCTCGACGTACCAGGTGCCGGTCGAGGTCAAGCCTCACCGCGCCAACACGCTCGCCCTTCGCTGGCTCGTGAGCTACGCCAAGGGTCGCCGCGAGAAGACGATGACCGAGCGTCTCATGAACGAGATCCTCGACGCGTCGAACGGTCTGGGCGCCGCTGTGAAGCGTCGCGAGGACACGCACAAGATGGCCGAGTCGAACCGGGCCTTCGCGCACTACCGCTGGTAAGTCACAGCGCCTTACGTCGGCCCCGGATCGCTCGTCCGGGCGCATCTGGGGCCGACGTTCCCGTTTCATCCCTTTTCTCACGTAAGGAACCCGAAGTGGCACAAGACGTGCTCACCGACCTCAAGAAGGTCCGCAACATCGGCATCATGGCCCACATTGATGCCGGTAAGACCACGACGACCGAGCGCATCCTGTTCTACACGGGCGTCAACCACAAGATCGGCGAAACGCACGACGGTGGCGCGACGACGGACTGGATGGAGCAGGAGCAGGAGCGTGGCATCACGATCACCTCCGCTGCCGTGACGTCGTTCTGGAAGAAGAACCAGATCAACATCATCGACACGCCCGGTCACGTCGACTTCACGGTCGAGGTGGAGCGCTCGCTCCGCGTGCTCGACGGCGCGGTCGCCGTCTTCGACGGCAAGGAGGGCGTCGAGCCCCAGTCGGAGACCGTCTGGCGCCAGGCCGACAAGTACAACGTTCCGCGCATCTGCTTCGTCAACAAGATGGACAAGCTGGGCGCCGACTTCTACTACACGGTCGACACGATCATCAACCGCCTCAAGGCGAAGCCGATCGTCATGCAGCTTCCGATCGGTTCGGAGCACGAGTTCGTCGGCGTCGTCGACCTCCTCACCATGAAGTCGCAGGTCTGGCCCGGCGACTCCAAGGGTGACGTCACGATGGGCGCGACCTACGAGACCGGCGAGATCCCCGCCGACCTTCAGGAGAAGGCCGAGGAGTACCGCGAGAAGCTCGTCGAGGCGGCCGCTGAGGCCGACGACGCACTGCTCGAGAAGTACTTCGCGGGCGAGGCGCTGACCAACGACGAGATCAAGTCCGGCATCCGCAAGCTCACGGTCAACGGCGATGCCTTCCCCGTGTTCTGCGGTTCGGCGTTCAAGAACCGCGGTGTGCAGCCGATGCTCGACGCGGTCGTGGACTACCTCCCGTCGCCGCTCGACGTGCCCGCCATCGAGGCGCACGACCCGAAGGACGAGTCGATCGTCATCGAGCGTCACGCCGACGCCGAGGAGCCCTTCACGGCCCTCGCGTTCAAGGTCGTCACGCACCCGTTCTTCGGTCGCCTCACCTACATCCGCGTGTACTCGGGTCACCTCGACTCGGGCTCGCAGATCGTCAACTCGACCAAGGGCAAGAAGGAGCGCATCGGGAAGATCTTCCAGATGCACGCCAACAAGGAGAACCCGGTCGAGTCGATGACCGCGGGACACATCTACGCCGTCATCGGCCTCAAGGACACCATGACCGGTGACACCCTGAGCGACCCCGACAAGCAGATCGTCCTCGAGTCGATGACCTTCCCTGACCCCGTCATCGAGGTCGCGATCGAGCCGAAGACGAAGGCCGACCAGGAGAAGCTCGGAACGGCTATCCAGAAGCTGGCCGAGGAAGACCCGACGTTCCGCGTCATGCTCGACCAGGAGACCGGTCAGACGGTCATCAAGGGCATGGGCGAGCTGCACCTCGACATCCTCGTCGACCGCATGAAGCGCGAGTTCAAGGTCGAGGCGAACGTGGGCAAGCCCCAGGTCGCCTACCGCGAGACGCTCACCAAGGTCGTCGAGAAGTTCGACTACACCCACAAGAAGCAGACGGGTGGCTCCGGCCAGTTCGCCAAGATCCAGATCAAGCTCGAGCCGCTTGAGATGGACGCTGAGAAGACCTACGAGTTCGTGAACGCCGTCACCGGTGGACGCGTGCCTCGTGAGTACATCCCATCCGTGGATGCAGGCATCCAGGATGCGATGCAGGTCGGCGTCCTCGCCGGCTACCCGATGGTCGGCGTCAAGGCGTCGCTCCTCGATGGTGCTGCCCACGACGTCGACTCCTCGGAGATGGCGTTCAAGATCGCGGGCTCGATCGCGTTCAAGGAAGCAGCCCCCAAGGCCGGTCCCGTCATCCTCGAGCCGCTCATGTCGGTCGAGGTCCGTACTCCTGAGGAGTACATGGGCGACGTGATCGGCGACCTCAACTCGCGCCGCGGCCAGATCCAGTCGATGGAAGATGCCAGTGGTGTGAAGGTGGTGCGTGCACTCGTGCCGCTGTCGGAGATGTTCGGATACATCGGAGACCTGCGCAGCAAGACCTCTGGTCGCGCCGTGTACTCGATGACGTTCGAAACGTACGCCGAGGTCCCCAAGGCTGTTGCCGAGGAGATCATCCAGAAGAACCGGGGCGAGTAGCCCTTACCTGCTCGGGTGACGCAGCGCGTCGCCCGAGCGGGTAACATTCATCACTGAAAACCCGGAAGTCAATCTGCGTCATTCGCGGACTGGCACCAACGACGTCCTAGGAGGACCACAGTGGCTAAGGCCAAGTTCGAGCGGACCAAGCCGCACGTAAACATCGGAACGATCGGTCACGTCGACCACGGCAAGACCACGCTCACCGCAGCGATCTCGAAGGTGCTTGCAGACAAGTACCCTTCGGCGACCAACGTGCAGCGTGACTTCGCGTCGATCGACTCCGCTCCGGAAGAGCGTCAGCGCGGTATCACGATCAACATCTCCCACGTCGAGTACGAGACGCCCAAGCGTCACTACGCTCACGTCGATGCTCCGGGTCACGCCGACTACATCAAGAACATGATCACGGGTGCTGCGCAGATGGATGGCGCAATCCTCGTGGTTGCCGCAACCGACGGCCCCATGGCTCAGACGCGTGAGCACGTCCTGCTCGCGAAGCAGGTCGGCGTGCCGTACCTCGTTGTCGCCCTGAACAAGGCTGACATGGTTGACGACGAGGAGATCCTGGAGCTCGTCGAGCTCGAGGTTCGCGAGCTCCTCTCGAGCCAGGACTACCCAGGCGACGACGCACCTGTCGTCCAGGTCTCCGGACTCAAGGCGCTCGAGGGCGACGAGAAGTGGGCCGAGAAGATCGTCGAGCTCATGCAGGCTGTCGACGACAACGTGCCGGAGCCCGTCCGCGACAAGGACAAGCCGTTCCTCATGCCCGTCGAGGACGTCTTCACGATCACCGGTCGTGGAACCGTCGTCACGGGTCGCGCCGAGCGTGGCACGCTCTCGATCAACTCCGACGTCGAGATCGTCGGCCTCCGCCCGACCGTCAAGACGACCGTCACGGGTATCGAGATGTTCCACAAGCAGCTCGACGAGGCGTGGGCCGGTGAGAACTGTGGTCTGCTCCTTCGTGGCACCAAGCGTGAGGACGTCGAGCGCGGTCAGGTCATCGTCGCTCCCGGTTCGGTTACGCCGCACACGAACTTCGAGGGCACTGCCTACATCCTCTCGAAGGACGAGGGTGGACGTCACAACCCGTTCTTCACGAACTACCGCCCGCAGTTCTACTTCCGCACCACGGACGTGACCGGCGTCATCACCCTGCCTGAGGGCAAGGAAATGATCATGCCAGGTGACACCACGGACATGACGGTCGAGCTCATCCAGCCGATCGCTATGGAAGAGGGCCTCGGCTTCGCAATCCGTGAGGGTGGCCGCACGGTCGGCGCCGGCACGGTGACGAAGATCAACAAGTAAGCTTCCAGCTCACTGCGGGATGGGGTCGGACCTTCGGGTCCGGCCCCTTTTCGCGTTCCGGAGTATTTCCATGATTCCGGATGGGAGTTAGACTTGCTGATCGTGTGTCTGGAGGACCCTACGCGTCCCGGACACCGTCAGGGTCCCCCGTACACCCAGCAGGGGACCAGTCACAGCCTCAGTGCAGTCAGGGAGCCCGACGAATGTCTGTACGAGCGGAACGCCCCACGAGCATGCCCGAGCGGCCTGGCCCGAACCGCTATAGGACTGACATCCAGGGCCTCCGTGCAGTCGCGTCTCTCCTCGTGGCCTCGTTCCACATCTGGTTCGGCACGGTCTCCGGAGGTGTCGACCTCTTCTTCGTCCTCGGCGGCTTCCTGCTCGCCACCACGCTCATCGGTGAGTTCGAGCGGCGCGGGAGCATCCGGGTATGGCAGTACATCACGCGAACAGCGTCGCGCCTCTTTCCCATGGCAGGCCTGGTGCTCGTCACGGTCTCCGTGGTCCTGCTCCTGACCGAGTCCCCGCTGTCGTTCCAGCGCAACGTCACGGACATCTTCGCCGCTGCCACCTACTGGGAGAACTGGCGTCTGGCAGGTGACGCAACCGACTACATCTCCGCGGGCCATGACAAGTCCGCAGTCCAGCACTTCTGGGCGATGTCCGTGCAGGGGCAGGCGACGCTCCTGCTGCTCGCGTTCGTGCTTATCCTCGGCGCAGTGGCAAAGCTCGCGAAATGGCCACTTCGCCGAGTCGCGGTGTGCGGATTCGCGCTCCTCACCGCGGCGTCGTTCCTCTTCGCGCTCAGCGGTGTCGCAAGCGATTCAGTGCCCACGTACTACAGCACCTGGGCTCGCCTCTGGGAATTCGGCATCGGCGCCGTCGCCGCGCTCGTGGTGACGCGCATCCACCTGCCGAAGATCCTGCGTGCCGTTCTCGGCAGTCTCGGGCTGGCACTCGTGCTCACGGCGGGGCTCCTCCCGAGCGAGTGGCCCTACCCGGGCCTCATCGCGCTGTACCCGGTCGGGGGCGCGCTCCTCGTTCTCATCGCCGGCGCCTCCGGGGAGCCCACCGGCGGAAATCGTCTCCTCACGTCCCGGCCGCTCGTCTGGCTCGGTGGCTTCTCGTATGGGCTGTACCTGTGGAGCTGGCCGATCCTCAAGCTCTTCGTCGAGCTCTTTCCCGAACGAAGCGAACCCGTTTCGTTCCTCGACGGTGTCCTGCTCCTCGCCGTATCTATCGCCGTCGCCTGGGGGACCTCGCGCCTTCTCGCGCTCCTCGGACGGGTTCGCAATCCCGTGGCCCAGGTGGATGCGACGGCACCGAGATGGAAGCGCAATCCCAGGCTGCTGACCTCGATCACCGTCCCGGTGATCGCCATCGTGGCGTTCGTTGGCGTGCAGCTCGCGCCCGGCCTCCGCCAGGAGGCGATCGCAGACCTCGGTCCCGGGCAGACGGTCACGAGCGAGCAGCAGCTCAGCCTCGCCATCACCGAAGCCCTACTCGAACCGACTGCACTCGATGGAGAGGCGGTCTCTGGCTGGGACGCACTCGGCCCGGAGTGGTCGGTGAACGGCTGCCTGACCGTGACCGACGAGAACCGAGCCAACTGCCGCTATGCGCCGGAAGATCCAGACGAGGACTCCGGCGAGGAGCTCTGGATCATCGGCGACTCTCAGGCGGTCTCCTGGGCCCCTGGCGTTCGCGCCGCTGTCGGTGACGAGACGACCGTGCAGCTGCTCGGGAAGAGCATGTGCCCCTTCACGCAGGGTGAAGCCCTCGAGAGATCAGGCGACATGAAGGACGAGTGCGCGGCCCATAACAACTGGGTCATGGAGCTCGCTGCTGCGGACCGCCCTGACACGGTGATCATCTCCTACGGTGGCTGGTGGGTGGGGGAGCAGTTCGGCGACCTCGCATGGAACAAGGGCACCACACTCGGCGAAGGCTCCGTGGAGCTCGTCCGCGAGCTCACGGACATGGGGATCGACGTGATCTGGCTCGACGCGGTCACCCCGGCCAACACGCTGGACGACTGCCTCGCCGCTTCGACTCGAGATGAGGCTGAGGAATCCTGCACCACTGCCTTCGGTCCGGAGTTCGTTGAGCGTCGCGACCACCAGGCTGAGCGGATGGCGGAAGGCGGAGCCGCGGTCGTCCGGACCTCCGGCTGGTTCTGCGACGTCGAGCTCGGGCTCTGCCCCTTGGTCGTCGCAGGGATCTCCGTGCATTCCGACCCGACTCACGTAGGGCGCGAGTACTCCGTGTTCCTCGCCGATGTCATCGCGCAGGGCCTCGAAGACGCGCGCTCGGAGTGACCGGTCGAACGCGCGACACGCCCGGGTTGCAAGAACAGCCCCGTCCGGTCTAAACTCGGTGAGTTCAGTATTTCGGGGCGCGGCGCTAGTCGTGTGTTCGAATCACTGCCCGGAGTGTGCATAAGCGCCCCGCGTCGCAAGGCGCCTGGTGTGCAGCTTAGGCCGCCGGCAGCAGAGCAAAGCTCCGGCCAAAGGACAACACCTCACCGAGGTGGCGTCCCGAAGGCCGTCCATCAGCTTGAGTACACTCCTGTGCTCCGAGCAGGTGAACTTGACAGAAAAACAGTGGTGCGAATCCCGGCGTGAAGACGCCACGGGGTTGCATGCGAAGCCGCAATGGCGGCACGTCATTGAGAGAGAGAGTCAACCATGGCGGGACAGAAGATCCGCATTCGACTGAAGTCGTATGACCACGAGGTCATCGACAGCTCGGCGCGCAAGATCGTCGACACCGTAACCCGTGCTGGCGCCTCCGTCATCGGCCCGGTGCCCCTTCCTACCGAGAAGAACGTGATCGCTGTGATCCGTAGCCCTCACAAGTACAAGGACAGCCGCGAGCACTTCGAGATGCGCACCCACAAGCGTCTGATCGACATCGTCGACCCGACGCCGAAGGCCGTCGACTCGCTCATGCGTCTCGACCTTCCGGCCGACGTCAACATCGAGATCAAGCTCTAGGGAAACACATGTCTACCGCTACCAAGACGTTCAAGGGACTGCTGGGCACGAAGCTCGGCATGACCCAGGTCTGGGACGCTGAAAACCGTCTCGTCCCCGTCACGGTCATCCAGGTGAGCACCAACGTCGTCACCGAGATCATGACCGTCGAAAAGAACGGCTACGAAGCCGTTCAGATCGCCGCAGGCGCAATCGACCCGCGCAAGGTGAACAAGCCGGCCGCCGGCAAGTTCGCAGCAGCAGGCGTTACGCCCCGCCGCCACATCACCGAGCTCCGCACTGCTGATGCAGCCACGTACACGATCGGTCAGGAGCTCGGCGCAGACACGTTCGAGCCCGGCACCAAGATCGACGTCGTCGGCACCAGCAAGGGCAAGGGCTTCGCCGGTGTCATGAAGCGTCACAACTTCTCCGGTGTTGGCGCATCGCACGGTGCTCACAAGAACCACCGTCGCCCCGGCTCCATCGGTGCCTCCGCGACCCCGAGCCGTGTCTTCAAGGGCACGCGCATGGCTGGCCGGATGGGTGGCGACCGCGTCACCGTCCAGAACCTCACGGTTCACGCAGCCGACGCCGAGAAGGGCATCCTCCTCGTCAAGGGTGCTGTCCCCGGCCCCAAGGGTCGTCTCGTTTTCGTTCGCAACGCAGTGAAGGGGGCCTAGTTTCCTATGGCAACCAAGATTGACGTCACCGACGCAGCCGGCAAGAAGTCCGGCTCGGTCGAACTGCCTGCCGCCATCTTCGACGCGCAGACCAACGTCCCGCTGATCCACCAGGTCGTCGTCGCTCAGCGTGCGGCTGCTCGTCAGGGCACGCACAAGACGAAGAACCGTGGAGAGGTTTCCGGCTCCGGCCGCAAGCCGTTCAAGCAGAAGGGCACCGGCCGTGCCCGTCAGGGTTCCGTCCGCATGCCGCAGCACAAGGGCGGTGGCATCGTCCACGGACCGACGCCGCGTGACTACTCGCAGCGCACCCCCAAGAAGATGATTGCAGCAGCCCTCATCGGCGCACTGAGCGACCGCGCACGCGGTGGCCACCTGCACATCGTCGACTCCCTCGTCACGGGCGAGAAGGCTTCGACCAAGGTCGCAGCCGCAGCGATCGCGAAGGTCGCAACGGGACGCAACATCCTCGTTGTCCTCGACCGCAGCGACGAGCTGAGCCTCCTGAGCGTCCGCAACCTCCAGGCACTTCACGTGCTGTTCGTGGACCAGCTCAACGCCTACGACGTGCTCGTCTCGGACGACATCCTCTTCACGAAGGCTGCCTACGACGCGTTCGTCGAGAGCAAGACCACCAAGGAGCAGGGCGCATGAGCGCAAACAACAAGGACCCGCGCGACATCATCTTCGCGCCGGTGATCTCCGAGAAGAGCTACAGCCTGATCGACCAGGGCAAGTACACCTTCGAGGTTGACCCCCGTTCGAACAAGACCGAGATCAAGCTCGCTATCGAGCAGATCTTCGACGTCAAGGTCGACAAGGTCAACACCTTGAACCGCACGGGCAAGACGCGCCGCACCCGCTTCGGGCTCGGCAAGCGCAAGGACACCAAGCGCGCCATCGTCTCGCTCAAGTCCGGCACCATCGATATCTTCTCGAACGCCGGTTAATCGAGAGCACAGAGGACGAATTCACATGGCTATTCGCAATTACAAGCCCACGACGCCAGGTCGTCGTGGAGCCTCGGTGTCCGAGTTCACCGAGATCACGCGCTCGACCCCTGAGAAGTCGCTGCTCCGCCCCCTCACCAAGTCGGGTGGACGCAACAACCAGGGACGCATCACGACCCGTCACATCGGTGGTGGCCACAAGCGCCAGTACCGCGTCATCGACTTCCGTCGCAATGACAAGGACGGCGTGAACGCCAAGGTCGCTCACATCGAGTACGACCCCAACCGCACCGCTCGCATCGCGCTGCTGCACTTCTTCGACGGATCCAAGCGCTACATCCTGGCTCCCAACAAGCTCAAGCAGGGCGACATCATCGAGTCGGGCGCTGGCGCCGACATCAAGCCGGGCAACAACCTCCCGCTGCGCAACATCCCGACCGGTACGGTCATCCACGCCATCGAGCTCCGCCCAGGCGGCGGCGCGAAGCTGGCTCGCTCGGCCGGAGCATCCGTTCGCCTCGTCGCGAAGGATGGCCCCTACGCCCAGCTGCGTCTTCCGAGCGGTGAAGTCCGCAACGTCGACGTGCGCTGCCGCGCGACGATCGGCGAGGTCGGCAACGCCGAGCAGTCGAACATCAACCTGGGCAAGGCTGGCCGCAAGCGCTGGCTCGGCGTTCGCCCGACGGTCCGTGGCGTTGTCATGAACCCGGTCGACCACCCGCACGGTGGTGGTGAGGGTCGTACGTCCGGTGGACGTCACCCGGTGAGCCCCTGGGGTAAGCCAGAAGGCCGCACCCGTCGCCCCAACAAGGAGAGCGACAAGCTCATCGTCCGCCGTCGCCCTGCCGGCAAGAAGCGTAAGTAGGAGATCAGAAGATGCCTCGCAGTCTCAAGAAGGGCCCCTTCGTCGACGAACACCTCTTCCAGAAGGTGGTCAAGCAGAACGAAGCTGGCTCGAAGAACGTCATCAAGACCTGGTCGCGCCGATCGATGATCGTGCCGGACATGCTCGGCCACACCATCGCCGTGCACGACGGACGCAAGCACATCCCCGTGTTTGTCACCGAAACCATGGTCGGCCACAAGCTCGGCGAGTTTGCACCGACCCGCACCTTCCGTGGACACGAGAAGGACGACAAGAAGGGTCGTCGCCGCTAACGCGGCGACGTGAAGGAGGAAAATATGGTGGAGTCAACCGCACGCGTGCGGCACATCCGCGTCACCCCTCAGAAGGCTCGTCGCGTCGTCAACTTGATCCGCGGCAAGCAGGCGCTCGAAGCGCTCGCAATCCTGAAGTTCGCACCTCAGGGTGCCTCTGAGCCGGTCTACAAGGTCGTTGCATCCGCAATCGCCAACGCACGTGTCAAGGCCGACAAGGACAGCCAGTTCCTTGACGAGCGCGACCTCTACATCGCCAAGGCGTTCGTAGACGAGGGTGCAACCCTCAAGCGCTTCCGTCCACGTGCACAGGGACGAGCATTCCGCATCAACAAGCGCACAAGCCACATCACGGTTGTGCTGGCGACGCCGGAGCTCGCCGAGGCCGAGAAGGGGAGCAGCAAGTAATGGGCCAGAAGATCAATCCGTACGGCTTCCGTCTCGGAATCACGACCGACCACGTCTCCCGCTGGTACGCAGACTCGACCAAGCCGGGTCAGCGCTACAGCGACTACGTCAAGGAAGATATCCGCATCCGCGAGTATCTCCAGAAGCAGCTCGACCGCGCAGGCGTCTCCCGTATCGAGATCGAGCGCACGCGTGACCGCGTTCGCGTCGACATCTACACGGCACGCCCCGGCATCGTCATCGGACGACGTGGAGCAGAGGCCGAGCGCATCCGCGCCGACCTCGAGAAGCTCACGGCAAAGCAGATCCAGCTGAACATCCTCGAGGTCAAGAACCCCGAGGCTGACGCTCAGCTGGTCGCGCAGGGCATCGCCGAGCAGCTCTCTGCTCGCGTCGCCTTCCGTCGTGCAATGCGCAAGGGCCTCCAGGGCGCTCAGCGTGCAGGTGCCAAGGGCATCCGCATCCAGGTCTCGGGCCGCCTCGGCGGCGCTGAGATGAGCCGCTCGGAGTTCTACCGCGAGGGACGCGTTCCGCTGCACACGCTCCGCGCCAACATCGACTACGGCTTCTACGAGGCCAAGACCACCTACGGTCGCATCGGTGTCAAGGTGTGGATCTACAAGGGCGATATGACCAACAAGGAACTCGCCCGCGAACAGGCCAACCAGAAGTCGTCCCGTGGGGACCGTAACGACCGCTCCCGCCGTGGCCCGCGCCGCGACAACGAGAAGCAGGTCGCCGCAGGAGTTGAGGCGTAACCATGTTGATTCCACGTCGAGTCAAGCACCGTAAGCAGCACCGCCCGGACCGCAGCGGCATGTCGAAGGGTGGCAACACCGTCTCCTTCGGCGAGTTCGGCATCCAGGCGCTCACGCCGTCCTACGTCACGAACCGTCAGATCGAGGCAGCTCGTATCGCGATGACCCGCCACATCAAGCGTGGCGGCAAGGTCTGGATCAACATCTACCCGGACCGCCCGATGACCGCTCGCCCCGCCGAGACCCGCATGGGTTCCGGTAAGGGTGCAGTCGACTCCTGGGTTGCGAACGTCAAGCCCGGCCGCGTCCTCTTCGAGGTCGCTGGCGTCAGCGAGGAGCTCGCTCGCGAGGCCCTCACTCGCGCCATCCACAAGCTGCCGCTCAAGGCACGCATCATTTCGCGCGAGGAAGGCGAGTAATCATGGCGATTGGTACCAAGGAGCTCGCCACCACCGAGCTCGACAACTTCGAAGACGGACGTCTCGTCGAGGAGCTCAAGAAGGCCAAGGAAGAGCTGTTCAACCTGCGCTTCCAGGCCGTGACCAACCAGGTCGAAGAGCGTGGACGCATCCGTCAGGTAAAGCGCGACATCGCGCGCATCTACACGGTGATCCGCGAGCGTGAGCTCGGGATCCGCGCAACCCCGGCCCCGGTCGAGAAGCCGGCCAAGAAGTCGAAGGCCACCAAGGCTTCGAAGAAGGCCGAAGCCCCAGCGGCTGCGCCCGAGGCTGAGAACGAGGAGACCAAGTAATGGCTGAAAGCACGACACAGCCCGAGGCAGCGGAAGAAGCGCTCGAGCGCAACGACCGCAAGACCCGGCGCGGCTACGTCACGAGCGACAAGATGGACAAGACCATCACCGTCTCGGTCGAAGAGCGCGTCAAGCACCCCCTTTACGGCAAGGTGCTCCGCCGCTCGAGCAAGGTCAAGGCGCACGACGCCGACAACCAGGCCGGCATCGGCGACCTCGTCCTGATTGCAGAGACCCGTCCCCTCAGCGCTACCAAGCGCTGGCGCCTGGTCGAGATCCTGGAGAAGGCGAAGTAGGCCTCGCCTCTTCGACCTCTCAGCGAAGGAATTTGACACATGCTTCAGCAAGAATCCCGAGTCCGCGTCGCCGACAACACTGGCGCCAAGGAACTCCTCACGATCCGCGTACTCGGTGGCTCCGGCCGCCGCTACGCGGGAATCGGTGACGTCATCGTCGCGACCGTCAAGGACGCGATCCCTGGCGGCAACCTCAAGAAGGGTGAGGTCGTCAAGGCCGTCATCGTTCGCACAGTCAAGTCGACCCGTCGTCCCGACGGCTCGTACATCAAGTTCGACGAGAACGCAGCGGTCATCCTCAAGGGTGACAACGAGCCGCGTGGCACTCGAATCTTCGGACCGGTCGGTCGCGAGCTTCGCGACAAGAAGTTCATGAAGATCGTGTCGCTCGCTCCGGAGGTGATTTAACCCATGGCAACGATCCGCAAGGGCGACCTGGTTCAGGTCATCTCTGGTCCGACGCAGGCTCGCGGTGGAGACCGCGGCAAGCAGGGCGAGGTCCTCGAGGTGCTCCGCGAGGAGAACCGCGTCCTCGTCCAGGGCATCAACTTCGTGACCAAGCACGTTCGCGTCGGTCAGACGCAGCGTGGCACGAAGACGGGTGGCCTCGAGACCGTCGAGGCCCCCATCCACATCTCAAACGTCGCCCTCGTCGACCCCGAGACCAAGCAGCCGGCTCGTACCGGTGTGCAGGTCGAAGAGGTCACGAAGGACGGCGTGACCAAGACGGTGCGCACGCGCGTCTTCAAGTCCTCGCGTCGCGCTGCAAAGCCGGCCAAGGCCGAGAAGGCTGTCAAGGCCGAGAAGAAGCCCGCGACGAAGGCTAAGGCCGCCGCACCGAAGAAGAAGGACGACGAGTAGATATGACTGACATCGCCACGGAGGCTGGCAAAATCCAGCCCCGTCTCAAGCTGAAGTACCGCGACGAGCTCAAGGCTCAGCTGCAGGCAGACCTCGGCGTGAGCAACGTCCACCAGGTTCCCGGTCTCGTGAAGATCGTCGTGAACATGGGTGTTGGCGAGGCAGCTCGCGACGGCAAGATCATCGAAGGCGCCATCACGGACCTCACGGCGATCACCGGCCAGAAGCCCAAGGTCACGAAGGCCACGAAGTCCATCGCGCAGTTCAAGCTGCGTGAGGGCCAGCCGATCGGCGCGCACGTCACACTGCGCGGCGACCGCATGTGGGAGTTCCTCGACCGCCTGCTCTCGCTCGCTCTTCCCCGTATCCGCGACTTCCGTGGTCTCAACGACCGCCAGTTCGACGGCAACGGAAACTACACCTTCGGCCTCACGGAGCAGGTAATGTTCCATGAGATCGATCCAGACAAGATCGACCGCACTCGCGGTATGGACATCACCGTCGTCACGACGGCGAAGAACGACGACGAAGGCCGTGCCCTCCTGGGCAAGCTCGGGTTCCCGTTCCACGCAGGTCTCCAGCAGAACTAGTCTGAACACCCGAGGGTCACGGCGCATGCCGTGACCCCATCGGGCTGTTGCAACCGCAGCGGCCCGTCCACCACAGGTCGCGGGGCCGGGGTCGGCCCCGCGCCAACAGGCGCAAGGCACACAAAAATAAGAGGTCAGATACCGACCCCGATATTATGACGCGCCGGCGCAACCCCCACACGGCGC
>JBQDTF010000001.1:78367-94442 GCA_052099095.1 Pseudoclavibacter sp. | reverse complement strand
CAACACCGGTGGTCCCGGGCGATGGCGGTCACCCCTTGGGGGTGTTGCACCGGCCGCGGCCGGACCCCCCCCGGGGGGGGGGCGGTTTCCGCCCCCGCGAAACCAGGCGAAAGGCACTCATCATGACGATGACAGATCCCGTCGCAGATATGCTGACGCGACTGCGCAACGCGAACTCGGCGCACCACGACTCCGTGTCGATGCCGAGCTCGAAGCTCAAGTCCCACATTGCCGACATCCTCAAGCGCGAGGGTTACATCACCGACTGGACAGTCGAAGATGCACGAGTGGGCCAGACCCTCACTCTCTCGCTGAAGTTCGGTCCGAACCGCGAGAGGTCGATCGTCGGCATCAAGCGCGTCTCCAAGCCAGGTCTCCGCGTGTACGCGCGCTCGACCGAGCTGCCCAGCGTCCTCGGCGGCCTCGGCATTGCCATCCTGTCCACCTCCTCTGGTCTCCTCACGGACCGCCAGGCCGAGCAGAAGGGCGTAGGCGGAGAAGTTCTCGCCTACGTGTGGTAATCCGTCATGTCACGAATTGGTCGTCTCCCGATCAGCGTCCCAGCCGGCGTTGACATCAAGATCGACGCGCAGAACGTCACCGTCAAGGGCCCGAAGGGCGAGCTCGCACTCGTCGTCTCGAACCCCATCGAGGTCAAGCTCGAAGACGGTCAGGTTCTCGTCACGCGTCCGAACGACGAGCGCGAGTCACGTGCCCTGCACGGCCTGACCCGCACGCTCATCAACAACAACATCATCGGCGTCACCGAGGGCTACACGAAGAAGCTCGAGGTCGTTGGAACCGGTTACCGCATCGTTTCCAAGGGCACGGGCGTCGAGTTCGCACTCGGCTACTCGCACCCGATCAACGTTGAGCCCCCCGCAGGCATCTCGTTCCAGGTCGAGGGCAACAACAAGCTCACGGTTGTCGGAATCGACAAGCAGGCCGTCGGCGAGGTCGCAGCGAACATCCGCAAGCTCCGCCTCCCCGAGCCCTACAAGGGCAAGGGCGTGCGTTACGAGGGCGAGCAGATCCGCCGCAAGGCCGGAAAGTCAGGTAAGTAACCATGGGACTCGGAACTCGAGGAAAGAGCAAGCAGGCTGCGACCCGTCGCCGCCACGTCCGCCTTCGCAAGAAGGTCTCGGGCGACGCACAGCGTCCCCGTCTCGTCGTCACGCGTTCAGCGCGTCACGTCTTCGTCCAGGTTGTCGACGACACCAAGGGCATCACGCTCGCATCCGCATCCACCATGGAAGCTGAGCTGCGCGCATTCGAGGGCGACAAGTCCGCCAAGGCGAAGCGTGTCGGCGAGCTCGTCGGCGCACGCGCCAAGGACGCCGGCATCGAAAGCGTGGTCTTTGACCGCGGCGGCAACAAGTACGCCGGTCGCGTCGCGGCCATCGCTGATGGAGCACGAGAGGCAGGGCTGAACCTGTGACCGAGAAAATCGACACCAACACGCCCGACAACATGACCGACACGCCCGTTGAGACGGCCGCGTCGAGTGAGTCGGCACAGCGCGAAGGCGGCCGCGACAACAACCGTCGTGGCGGCGGCCGCGGCGAGCGTGGCCAGGGCGGCGGTCGCGACCGCAACTCCCGCGATGACAAGAGCCAGTTCCTGGAGCGCGTCGTCACCATCAACCGCGTCTCCAAGGTCGTCAAGGGCGGTCGTCGCTTCGCGTTCACCGCACTCGTCGTCGTCGGTGACGGCAACGGACTCGTGGGCGTCGGCTACGGCAAGGCCCGTGAGGTCCCGCTGGCCATCTCCAAGGGCGTCGAAGAGGCGAAGAAGAACTTCTTCCGCGTCCCGCGCGTCCTGAAGACGATCCCGCACCCCGTGCAGGGTGAGGCAGCAGCAGGCGTCGTCCTGCTCCGTCCCGCCGCTGCAGGTACCGGTGTTATCGCCGGTGGCCCCGTCCGCGCCGTACTCGAGTGCGCGGGCATCCACGACGTCCTGTCGAAGTCGCTCGGTTCGTCGAACACGATCAACATCGTGCACGCGACCGTTGCGGCCCTCAAGCAGCTCGAGGAGCCGCGCGCCGTCGCAGCTCGCCGTGGCCTGCCTGTCGACCAGGTCGTCCCGCAGCGCATCCTGCGCGCCGAGGCCAACGCGGCCAAGGCAGCAGCCGAAGCACAGAAGGTTGGTGCCTGATGGCCGCGAGTCTCAAGGTGACCCAGATCAAGTCCAAGATCAGTGAGAAGCAGAACCAGCGCGACACCCTGCGCTCGCTCGGCCTCAAGCGCATTGGCGACACCGTCGTGAAGCCGGACAACTCGGTGAACCGTGGCTACGTCAAGACAGTCGCTCACCTGGTCTCAGTTGAGGAGATTTCCGAATGAGCAAGAACGAGAACGAGAAGGACGTGACCTCCGAGCCTCAGCTCAAGGTCCACCACCTCCGTCCCGCTCCCGGTGCCAAGAAGTCCAAGACGCGCGTTGGCCGCGGTGAGGGCTCCAAGGGCAAGACCGCTGGTCGCGGCACCAAGGGCTCGAAGGCACGCACGACAGTGCGTATCGGCTTCGAGGGTGGCCAGATGCCGCTGCACATGCGTACGCCGAAGCTGCGCGGGTTCAAGAACCCGTTCCGCGTCGAGTACCAGGTCGTCAACCTCTCCAAGCTGGCTGAGCTCTTCCCCGAGGGCGGCGATGTCACCATCGCAAACCTCGTGGCAAAGGGTGCAGTCCGCAAGAACGAGCCCGTCAAGGTGCTCGGCAATGGCGAGATTGCGGTTAAGCTGAACGTCGCGGTCGACAAGGTCTCCAGCTCAGCAGAGCAGAAGATCGTTGCCGCCGGCGGTTCCGTCAAGTAGCAACTCCAAGCGGGGGTCGGCGGTTGCCGACCCCCGCTTGTCTCTTTCACGAGAAATGAAAGCAGGAACGTAGTGTTCAGTGCCGTCGCACGAGTGTTCAAGACTCCAGATCTTCGTCGCAAGATCCTCTTCACGCTCGCTATGGTCGCCATCTACCGGATCGGCACCACGGTTCCTGGCCCCTTTGTGAACTACGTCAATGTGCAGCAGTGTCTCGACACGGGTACGCAGATGGCCGGTCTCTACGACATGGTCAACCTGTTCTCCGGTGGCGCGCTGCTGCAGTTGTCGATCTTCGCGCTGGGCATCATGCCGTACATCACGGCGTCGATCATCACGCAGCTGCTGCGTGTGGTCATCCCGCACTTCGAGGCGCTCCACAAGGAGGGTCAGGCCGGTCAGTCGAAGCTCACGCAGTACACGCGGTACCTGACTATCGCCCTCGCGATCCTGCAGGCGACAACGCTCGCCACAGTCGCGAAGTCGGGGACACTGTTCGGAACGGGCAACGCTGCCTGCGAGAACGTCCTCGACATGCTCAACGAGTCGGCCGCGACGCCGGAGAACGCCGTCATCAACATGGTGCGCGTTGTTCTCATGGTCGCAGCGATGACCGCCGGTACCGCAGTCATCATGTGGATGGCCGAGCTCATCACCGAGCGCGGCGTCGGCAACGGCATGTCGCTGCTCATCTTCACGTCGATCGCAGCCTCGTTCCCGTCCGCGTTCGGCGCGATCGCCGCCGGCACCGGTGGAATGACGACGCTTGTCATCGTCATCGCGATCGGCCTGCTCATCATGATGGCCGTCGTGTTCGTCGAGCAGTCGCAGCGTCGCATCCCGGTGCAGTACGCCAAGCGCATGGTCGGGCGTCGCACGTACGGGGGCAACAGCACGTACATCCCGATCAAGGTGAACCAGGCCGGCGTTATCCCGGTCATCTTCGCCTCGTCGCTCCTGTACCTGCCCGCGCTCGTCGCGCAGTTCAACCAGCCCGCAGCGGGGGAGACCCCGCCTGAATGGGTCACCTGGGTCATGAACAACTTCACGACCGGCGACCACCCGCTCTACATGGCGGTGTACTTCCTCCTCATCATCGGCTTCACCTACTTTTACGTGGCGATCGCCTTCAACCCGGAGGAAGTCGCGGAGAACATGCGCAAGCACGGCGGCTTCGTGCCGGGCATCCGCGCGGGCCGACCCACCGCCGAGTACCTGAACTTCGTGCTCACGCGGATCACCTTCCCTGGCTCGCTGTACCTGGGTGTGCTCGCGCTCATCCCGCTCATCGCACTCTCCACGGTCAACGCCAACGCCAACTTCCCGTTCGGCGGCGCCTCCATCCTCATCGTCGTCGGTGTCGGCCTCGAGACGGTGAAGCAGATCGACGCTCAACTCCAACAACGCAACTACGAGGGGCTTCTCCGATGACACATCACGACCAGACCTTCCGCCTGCTCATCGTGGGGCCTCCAGGGGCCGGCAAGGGAACCCAGGCCGTCGGCATCGCCGAGGCATTCGGAATCCCTGCCATCTCCACTGGCGACATCTTCCGGGCCAACATCAAGAACGGCACGAACCTCGGGATCCAGGTCCGCGAGATCATCGAGAGCGGCAACCTGGTCCCGGACTCCCTCACGAACGAACTCGTCCGTGACCGTCTGACCGAGGCCGACACGGCAGCGGGCTTCCTGCTGGACGGCTACCCGCGCACACTCGAGCAGGTCGCCTTCTTGACGCAGCTCCTCGCAGACCAGGGCACCGCGATCGACGCCGTCATCGAGCTCAAGGTCGAGATCGACAGCGTCGTTGAGCGACTTCGGCGCCGCGCCCTCGAGCAGGGTCGCGCGGACGACACCGAAGAGGCGATTCGTCACCGCCAGAACGTGTACCAGCAGGAGACTGCGCCGTTGCTCGAGACGTACTCGGCCCGCGGCGCTCTCGTCACCGTGAACGGCTTCGGTACTGTCGACGAGGTTCGCAACCGCATCTTCGCAGCTCTCGAGCAGCGCGGCCTCCGCCACCCGCTGCACCGCCTGAGCGGCAAGTAGTCCTCAAACAACGCTCGAGCAAGGGCCCGCACGGAGAGCACTCCGCGCGGGCCCTTGCCGCGTGTGGGCAGAATGCACTCACGCCGATACGGCGGAGGCTTTTCGTCCCTGGCTCTGCGCAGTTCGTCTCCGCTAGCGTGACCCTGGCGGCGCTCTCACCCGACGAGGGCCGCAGGAACCCCTGTTGACAAGGTTGTCCAGGAATGGAGACGCGTATGTCCTCGCCCGCAGCTGAGCCCCATGACCTCATCGATTTCGATGTGCTGTTGACCGCTGAAGAGCTGGAGCTTCGCCAGCGAGTGAGACTTCTCGTGGACGAACACATCCGGCCCAACATCGCGTCCTGGTACGAGGCCGCGGTGTTCCCTCTAGAGCTGATCCCGGTGCTCGCGAGCGAGGGCCTGCTCGGTATGCATCTGAGCGGATACGGATGCGCCGGTCGCAGCGCAGTCGAGTACGGGATCGTCGCCTCCGAGCTCGAGGCGGGTGACTCCGGGATCCGGACGTTCGTCTCCGTGCAGGGTTCCCTGGCGATGAGCGCGATCTGGAAGCACGGGAGCGAGGAGCAGAAGGACGAGTGGCTCCCTCGGATGGCGAACGGCGAGGTGATCGGCTGCTTCGGGCTGACCGAGCCGGGTGCGGGCTCCGACCCTGGGACGATGGGCACCCACGCGAGGCGCGATGGCGACGACTGGGTCATCAGCGGTTCGAAGCGCTGGATCGGGCTGGCTTCGCTAGCACAGATCGCGATCATCTGGGCGCAGACAGACGAGGGCATCCGCGGCTTCATCGTGCCGACGGAATCCGTCGGGTTCACGGCGACACCGATTTCACCCAAGCTCTCCATGCGCGCTTCGGTCCAGTGCGACATCGTCCTCGATGAGGTGAGGGTGCCTGCTGATGCGATGCTGCCGGGCGCGCGGGGCCTGCGCGGGCCCTTCGAGTGTCTCAACGAGGCCCGCTACGGCATCGCCTGGGGCGTCATGGGAGCCGCCAGGGACAGCTTCGAGGCGGCGTTGACCTACGCGGGAGAACGGCAGCCGTTCAACCGGGCGCTCTCCGGGTTCCAGCTCACGCAGCAGAAGCTCGTCGACATGGCACTCGAGATCAACAAGGGTTTCCTGCTGGCCCTGCAGCTCGGGCGGTTGAAGGACGCTGGTCGCATCCAGCCGCACCACATCTCGGCTGGCAAGCTCAACAACACGCGCGAGGCCATCGCGATCGCGCGCGAGGCGAGGACGATCCTCGGTGGGAACGGCATCACGCTCGACTATTCGCCGTTGCGCCATGCCAACAACCTGGAGTCGGTGCGCACGTACGAGGGCACCGACGAGATCCACACGCTCGTGCTCGGGAACAAGCTCACCGGCATCCCGGCCTTCAGGTAGGCGGTGACCCGTGCTGCGGACTTCCGGGAACGACGGCGTGCTGAGCGGAGTGAGAGTCGCAGACTTCTCTCGGGTGCTCGCCGGACCTTACGCGACGATGATGCTGGCCGACTTCGGCGCGGACGTCATCAAGATCGAGCCGCCGGCTGGTGACGAGACACGCGCCTGGGCGCCGCCCGTGGATGCGCGTGGGCAGTCCACGTATTTCGGAGGCGTGAACCGGGGCAAGCGTTCGCTGGTCCTCGACCTCACGCTCGCTGACGATCTCGCGATGGCGAGGCGCCTCGCCGTCGACGCTGACGTCGTGGTCGAGAACTTCCGGCCCGGAGTCATGGCTCGCTTCGGTCTCGACTACGAGACCGTGCGAGTCGAGAATCCGTCAGCCGTGTACTGCTCCGTCACTGGGTTCGGTGCGGGCGGAGGTGCCGCGCTGCCCGGTTACGACCTGCTCGTCCAGGCAGTTGGCGGCCTCATGAGCATCACCGGGCCGGTGGACGGTGAGCCAAGCAAGGTCGGCGTCGCCCTCGTCGACGTGCTGACCGGGTTGAACGCGGTCACGGGCATCCTGCTCGCCCTGCGCGAGCGGGATCGCACGGGTGGGGGGCAGCGCGTGGAAGTCGATCTCATGACAAGCCTCCTGTCTGCGCTCGCGAACCAGGCATCGAGCACGCTGGCGACCGGACATGCTCCAGCGCGGCTCGGCAACGCGCATCCGAGCATCGCCCCGTACGAGCTGTTCGAGGCCCGCGACCGACCGCTCGTGATTGCTGTTGGCAACGACAGGCAGTTCGCTGGGCTCGTCGAGACCCTCGGATGCCCAGGGCTGGCCCGCGACGCCCGCTTCTCATCGAATGAGCTCCGCGTGCGCCACCGGTCGGAGCTCAGAGCGCTGCTGGTCGCTCGTCTTGGTGAACGGGACGCTCGCGACTGGGTGGTGCGTCTCACGGAAGCTCGGGTACCCGCAGGCCTGGTGAACGATGTCGCCGAGGCGTTCGACTTCGCGGAGGCGCTTGGCCTCGAGCCCGTTGTCGAACTGGCAGGGGGAGCGGGGGAATCGGTGCGGTCGACAGCCAACCCCATCCACCTGTCGCGGACGCCGGCGGGGTACGGACATCCGTCACCAGATCTTGGGTCAGCGGGTGCGTCCGTCGACTGGCGGTAGCTCCCCGGTTACGCAACCGTGACCCTAGAAATGCCCGTGTTGCAGAAGTGTTGTCCCCTGCGCCCGCTGTCGGGCGAGGTGCCGGGCTAGCGTCGATGAGTGCCTGCAGATCGTGGGTGTTCTGCGGTTACTGGAGGTCCGGATGCGCACACACGATGAACTCGAGGATTCGGTGGGGGAGCCTCTCCTGCACGAGCGCCTGAATCTGCTGACGCGTGTGGTCGTCATCGCATCCGTGTTCTCCGCGATCGTGGCGCTGTGGATGCTTGTCCCGCTGGTCCTGAGTTCTTGGTTCGCCGACCTTGTGGGGTGGGGCCTCGTCTTCGGGGGCTTGGTCGGCCTCCAAATGCTGCTCGCTTGAGCCGGCGATCGCCGGCCAGAAGGCTCCACCAGGTGGCCGCTTCCGCCAAAGCACGGCAGACCTGGTCGTAGACTCTTGTGATGCGCAAGAGCATCTATAAGACCCCTGCTGAGCTCGCGGCCATGGTGCCAGCCGGCCGTGTCACCGCCCTCGCGCTCGACGCGGTCGCCGAGGCCATCCGCCCCGGTGTGACGACGCTGGAGCTCGACGCCATCGCGGAGCGAGTCGTGCGGGATAACGGCGCGGTGCCGAACTTCGCTCTTGTCCCCGGCTACCGCCACACGATCTGCGCGTCCGTCGACGACGCGGTTGTTCACGGCATCCCGAACGCCGTGCCTCTCAGGGCAGGGCAGCTCGTCTCCATCGATGCCGGCGCGATGTTCGAGGGCTGGAACGGTGACTCGGCACGAACGTTCGTCGTCCCGGGAAGCGATGCTGGCGCGGTTGCGGTGGCAGACGGGGTGCGACTCAGTGACGCCTGCGAGCGCTCCCTCTGGGCTGGTATCGCCAAACTCTCGACGGCCAGGCATCTCGCGGAGGTCGGTGCGGCCGTCGAGGAGTCCATCGAGCAGTCAGGTGACTTCGGGATCCTCGAGGACTTCGCGGGCCACGGCATCGGCCGGAGCATGCACGAGGAGCCGACCGTGCACAACATCCGTGTGTTCGGACGAGGACCGGTCGTCAAGCCAGGCCTCGCCATCTGCATCGAGCCGATGATCACGCTCGGCGGTCCTGACGTCGTCATCGATGACGACGACTGGACCGTGCGCTCGGCAGACGGCACGCTCGGTGCGCACTGGGAGCACACGATCCTCGTTCACGCCGACGGCATCTGGGTCTCGACAGCACACGACGGGGGAGCGGCAGGTCTCGCACCGTTCGGAGTCGTCCCCGTCCCGCTCGCCGGCGCGGGAGTATAGTCCGCACTTGCACTCAACGGGAAGACCACCTAGAGTTGACGCTTGGTGTCTTTTGCGTTGCGATTTCGCGCGCGTCGTCACCGTCCATCCGCACGACCAGCGTGCATTCAATAGCAAACGACAGTGAGGCTATGGCCAAGAAAGACGGCGTCATCGAGATCGAGGGTTCGGTTGTCGAGGCATTGCCAAACGCAATGTTCCGCGTAGAGCTCTCGAACGGACACAAGGTTCTTGCTCACATCTCGGGCAAGATGCGTCAGCACTACATCCGCATCCTTCCTGAGGACCGCGTGATCGTGGAGTTGAGCCCGTACGACTTGACCCGCGGCCGCATCGTCTACCGCTACAAGTAGGCACGCTGTAAGGAACGGCTGGGCATACGCATGCCCAGCACGAGGCCAGCGATCACAGAAGGAACTTCAATGAAGGTCAACCCCAGCGTCAAGAAGATCTGCGACAAGTGCAAGGTTATCCGCCGTCACGGTCGCGTCATGGTCATCTGCGAGAACCCGCGCCACAAGCAGCGCCAGGGCTAATCGCTCGGGGCTCCTCTCTCACGTGCAGGTTCGACGTGAGAGAAGCCCCTGGGTTCTCAGGCACCCGACGTCACAACTGAATACGAAACAGCACCAGTAAGAACCGCCCGGAGTCAAAGCCAGGCGGGGACACCTTCGGACCGAGGCCGGGGCCCATCCGGTGCATCACACCTCAACCCACAGGAGAAATCCCATGGCACGTCTCGCAGGCGTCGATCTCCCACGCGAAAAGCGCGTTGAGATCGCACTCACCTACATCTACGGCGTCGGCCGCACGAGCGCCCTCAAGGCACTCGAGGACACCGGCATCGACGGCAACATCCGCGTCAAGAACCTCGACGACGAGCAGCTCGTTCAGCTCCGCGACTACATCGAAGGCAACTTCAAGGTAGAAGGTGACCTCCGCCGTGAGGTCGCAGCTGACATCCGCCGCAAGGTCGAAATCGGCAGCTACGAGGGTCTCCGCCACCGCCGCGGCCTTCCCGTGCGCGGCCAGCGCACGAAGACGAACGCTCGTACCCGCAAGGGCCCGAAGCGCACGGTCGCCGGCAAGAAGAAGGCACGCTAGTCGCCGCCGCGACAGCGCCCGCAGATTTCGTAGGAGAGAAAATTGGCTACCCCAAAGAGCGCCGCTCGTAAGCCGCGCAAGAAGGACAAGAAGAACGTCGCAGTGGGCCAGGCCCACATCAAGTCGACCTTCAACAACACGATCGTGTCGATCACCGACCCGTCCGGCGCTGTCATCAGCTGGGCTTCCTCCGGTGGAGTCGGCTTCAAGGGCTCGCGCAAGTCGACCCCGTTCGCCGCACAGCTCGCAGCCGAGGCAGCAGCTCGCCAGGCGCAGGAGCACGGCATGAAGAAGGTCGACGTCTTCGTCAAGGGACCGGGCTCCGGTCGCGAGACCGCGATCCGCTCGCTTCAGGCCGCAGGCCTCGAGGTCGGCTCGATCAACGACGTCACCCCCCAGGCACACAACGGCTGCCGCCCCCCGAAGCGTCGCCGCGTCTAGCCTCTCGTCCGCTGCGAGGCTCTCCCGCAAGGGGGAGCCTTGTGGCGGATGTTCGGCGTCCCCGCTCGAACTCCACACCCGGTCGACGACGTGCGTCGGCTGAATCGCCAAGTGTCATATAGCGGACACTTTGCCGAAAGGAACCCATAGTGCTTATCGCACAGCGTCCAACGCTCACCGAGGAAAGCCTCTCCGAGAACCGCTCGAAGTTCACGATCGGACCGCTCGAGCCCGGCTTCGGCTACACCCTCGGCAACTCACTGCGTCGCACCCTGCTGTCCTCCATCCCCGGAGCTGCAGTCACGAGCATCCGCCTCGACGGTGTCCTCCACAAGTTCACGACCATCCCAGGTGTGAAGGAAGACGTCACCGAGATCATCCTCAACATCAAGCAGCTGGTCGTCTCCAGCGAGCACGATGAGCCGATCACGGCCTACCTCCGCAAGACCGGGGCTGGCGAAGTGACGGCTGCTGACATCTCCGCGCCTGCCGGCGTGGAGGTGCACAACCCGGAGCTCGTCATCGCGACGCTCAACGACGATGCCAAGTTCGAGCTCGAGCTCACCATCGAGCGCGGCCGTGGCTACGTGTCGGCGACCCAGAACCGCAACGAGTTCTCCGAGGCCGGCCAGGTCCCGATCGACTCGATCTACTCGCCGGTTCTCAAGGTCACCTACCGTGTCGACGCGACCCGTGCCGGTGAGCGTACCGACTTCGACAACCTCGTCGTGGACGTGGAGACGAAGCCTGCGATCTCGCCGCGCGACGCGATCGCTTCGGCCGGTCGCACGCTCGTCGAGCTCTTCAGCCTCGCCCGCGAGCTGAACGAGCAGGCTGAGGGCATCGAGATCGGCCCAGCGCCGGTCGACGCCGTCCTCACCAACGAGCTGTCGATGCCGATCGAGGACCTCGACCTGTCCGTGCGCTCGTACAACTGCCTCAAGCGCGAGGGCATCAACACGGTTTCCGAGCTCGTGGCTCTGAGCGAGACCCAGCTCATGAACATCCGCAACTTCGGTCAGAAGTCGGTCGACGAGGTGCGCGACAAGCTCACCGAGCTCGGCCTCTCGCTCAAGGACTCGGTTCCCGGGTTCGAGGGCGCTCACTTCTACGGTGCCGGCGACGACACCGGCGAGTACGTCTAAACAGACCTGCCCGCCAGACCGACTTCACACGAAAGAGAATGACGAATGCCTAAGCCCAACAAGGGTCCTCGCCTCGGAGGCGGCCCCGCACACGAGCGCCTCATGCTCGCTACGCTCGCGGCGCAGCTCTACACCCACAAGCGCATCCAGACGACCGAGACGAAGGCCAAGCGCCTTCGCCCGCTCGCTGAGCGCCTGATCACCTTCGCAAAGCGCGGCGACATCCACGCTCGCCGCCGCGTGCTGCAGATCGTGACCGACAAGACCGTCGTGCACGAGCTCTTCACGGAGATCGCGCCCCAGATGGAAGGTCGCGATGGCGGATACACCCGCATCATCAAGACCGGCTACCGCAAGGGCGACAACGCCCCCATGGCAGTCATCGAGCTCGTCCTCGAGCCCGTCACCCCGAAGGCATCCGCAGTGAAGACCGCGCCAGCCGCGGCTCCTGCCGAGCCAGAGGTCGACGAGGTCGCAGCTGACGAGGTCGACGCATCCGCCGGCGACACCGAGGCTTCCGAGCCGACGGCCGACGGTGGCACGCAGCCTTCCGAGGCAGCCGACGCGGCAGACGCTGCAGAGTCGGACGCCGACGAGAAGGCAGACGACGCCAAGTAGTCGAACCTGACACACGAAGCCCCCGAGCGTTCCACACGGAATGCTCGGGGGCTTCGTCGTGTCGCAGCAAATCAGGCGTGCGTGAGGGAGGATGTGGATATGGGGCACGGACGAGACATGGCAAGGTTCCGTCTGGACATCGCCTACGACGGGACTGCCTTCAGCGGCTGGGCCGCACAGCCCGAACTTCGCACCGTCCAGGGAGCGCTCGAGGACGCCATCAGACTCGTCGCTCGCGAGCTTCCGCCTGGTCCGCTGCTGACCGTCGCTGGGAGGACCGACGCCGGTGTCCACGCCACGGCGCAGGTCGCGCACCTCGACCTCGATGAGCGCGGACTCGAGAACGTGCGGCGTCGATCCGACGACGACGTCGCCGAGATCCTCCTCAGGCGGATCAACGGGGTGCTCGGACGGGACAGCGATGTCGTGGTCTGCCGCGTCTCGGAGGCACCGACCGGCTTCGATGCGCGCTTCTCCGCCGTCTCTCGCAGCTACGAGTTCCGAATCGCGGACCGGCTCACCCCGCCGAACCCCATCGAGCGCCACAGGACGGCCGTCGTCACCCGCACGCTCGACCATGGGGTCATGCAGTCGGCTGCGGACAAGCTCATCGGCCTGCACGACTTCGCGGGCTTCTGCAGGCCCCGCCCGCACTCGACGACGATCCGCACCCTGCAGCGGTTCGATTGGACGCGAGACGAGCACGGCGTGCTGGTCGCCAAGCTGGAGGCGGATGCGTTCTGCCATTCGATGGTGCGGTCCCTCGTCGGGATGTGCGCAGAGGCCGGTGCAGGACGAATCCGACTCGCCGATGTTCCGTCCCTGCTGCAGGCGACCGAACGGAGCGGTGTCTTCCCCGTTCTCTCCGCGAGAGGGCTCACGCTCACGGGCGTCGGGTACCCCGCAGACCACGAACTCCTCGGGCGCCAGCAGGTGACGCGGGCGCAGCGACCTGCGCTCCGTCTCGTCGAGCCGCTGACCGGACCGGCAACGGTCGACGCCGGATCTACATCTCTCGACTGATTCCCAGGAACGCCGGACGAGCCAGACTGGACTCATGGTCGACTTCATTGGGTACGCGGCGCTGGCTCTGCCTGTCGTCGTCTTCATCCTGCTGAGCCTGACCTCGAAGCTCTGGCCCCGCGCGAGCGCCATCGGAGCCTGGATCTCGCTCGGCATAGCGATCCTCGTGACCGCCTACGGCATGCTCAGCATGATGATGCCGGCGCTCGACCCCACGATCCCGGATGTGTTCCTCGGGTCGTTCTTCTTCTCGGCATCGCTCATCGCCGGGGGAGTGGGGACGCTCCTCATCGTGGGCGTCTTCGGTGCGGCGGCCCGGTTCAGGAGGGTTCGTGCCCAACGTCTCGCCGCCTTCTCGGCCTGATATTGCGCGCGGGCCATTGCTGACGTAAGCTACTCAAGTTGTCTGCACTCCGGTGTCGGCTTCGAAGTTGAGCCCTCGACTGTGACGTTCGTGGCTGGGCCTCCCCGGGAGACGGTTTCTCGGAGGCCGAACCGCAACCATCACGACCGAGCGGGATTCACGACCTCCTCATTTCGACGAAAGGTGCACATTCATGCGCACGTACACACCAAAGGGCGGTGACATCACCCATGACTGGGTTGTCATCGACGCGACTGATGTCGTTCTCGGCCGACTCGCGACCCACGCGGCAGCTCTGCTCCGCGGCAAGCACAAGGCAACTTACGCTCAGCACGTTGACATGGGTGACTTCGTCATCGTCATCAACGCCGAGAAGGTTGCTCTGACGGGCTCCAAGCTCCAGAAGAAGCTTGCCTACCGCCACTCGGGCTACCCGGGCGGCCTCACGGCGACCTCCTACACCGAGATGCTCGAGAAGCACCCGACGCGCGCCGTCGAGAAGGCGATCCGCGGCATGCTCCCCAAGAACACGCTCGGACGCAACCAGCTCAAGAAGCTCAAGGTCTACGCAGGTGCTGAGCACCCGCACGCAGCCCAGCAGCCGAAGGCCTACGTCTTCGACCAGGTTGCCCAGTAGCGGCCCGAGCTAGGAAAGAGAACACAGTGGCAACCATCGCAGAGTCCATCGAGCAGCCCCAGAGCTACTCGACCGAAACCCCCGAGGCAGAGGCGGCCGTCCAGGCTCCTCGTCCGGCCCTCACCGTCCCAGGTGCGGCCGTCGGACGTCGCAAGCAGGCAATCGCCCGCGTGCGCCTCATCCCGGGAACCGGCACGATCACGGTCAACGACCGCGACATCGCCGACTACTTCCCGAACAAGCTGCACCAGCAGCTCATCAACGACCCGTTCACGATCCTGAGCCTCGGTGGCGCGTACGACGTCATCGCACGCATCTCGGGTGGCGGACCCTCGGGCCAGGCCGGCGCACTTCGCCTCGGCATCGCGCGCGCTCTCAACGAGATCGACCGCGAGAACAACCGCCCGGAGCTCAAGAAGGCCGGCTTCCTCTCTCGTGACGCTCGCGTCAAGGAGCGCAAGAAGGCCGGACTCAAGAAGGCCCGTAAGGCGCCTCAGTACTCGAAGCGCTAAGTCCAGACATTTCGAATGCCTAGGCTTTTCGGAACGGACGGGGTTCGTGGGCTTGCGAACGACCACCTCACGGTCGAGCTCGCCCTCAGCCTCGCCCAGGCCGCTGCCATCGTGCTCGCGACATCTGCTCGCGAGCACGGGCGGCGGCCTCGTGCTGTTTTAGCCCGCGATCCGCGGGTTTCAGGCGAGTTCATCTCGGCGGCTGTCGCGGCCGGGCTCGCCTCCTCCGGCGTCGACGTGCTCGATGCCGGGGTCATCCCGACGCCGGCAGCGGCGTTTCTCACGGCGGAGATCGGTGCCGACTTCGGTGTCATGATCTCGGCCTCTCACAACCCCGCTCCCGACAACGGGATCAAGTTCTTCGCTCGCGGCGGGCGCAAGCTCGCCGACGACCTCGAGAACCAGATCGAAGCGCTCCTCGGTGGCGAGAAGCTCACGCCGACCGGCGCTGGTGTCGGCAGCATCGAGCGGTTCGCCGACGCAGAAGATCGATACGCGCTGCACCTGCTGCGAAGCCTGCCTCTGCGCGAGGACGGCACGTCGCCACTTCGCGGACTCCACGTGGTGCTCGACTGCGCGCACGGCGCAGCGGCCGGAGTCTCGCCTGAGGTCTTCACGGATGCGGGTGCGCAGGTCACGGTCATCGGGAATGCCCCGAACGGACTCAACATCAACGACGGTGTCGGCTCGACGCATCTCGGCGAACTGGCTCGCACCGTCACCGAGCTCGGGGCGGACCTCGGCATCGCACACGACGGCGACGCTGACCGGTGCCTTGCGATCGATGCCGACGGAAACGTCGTCGACGGCGACCAGATCATGGCGATCCTCGCGGTCTCCATGCGCCGGCGCGGAGCGCTCCGTGAGGACACGCTCGTCGCCACCGTCATGTCGAACCTCGGCCTCAAGATCGCGATGCGCGAGGCTGGCATCCGCATGATCGAGACCAAGGTCGGTGACCGGTACGTGCTCGAAGAGCTCAACGAACGGGGCCTCGCCCTCGGTGGCGAGCAGTCGGGGCACGTCATCCTCACCGACTACGCGACGACTGGTGACGGCATCCTGACCGGCCTCCACATCGCGGCCGAGATGCGGCGCACAGGCAAGACCCTTGCCGAGCTCGCATCCGTGATGCGCGTGTACCCGCAGGTACTCATCAACGTGCCTGGCGTGCGCAAAGAGGACTGCGCCAGCGACGAACCGCTGCAGGCTGCCGTCGCGCAGGTGGCGAGTGAGCTCGGCGAAACCGGACGAGTGCTGCTGCGCCCGTCGGGGACCGAGCCGCTCGTGCGCGTCATGATCGAGGCCGGTGAGCAGGAGACCGCGCAACGGCACGCCGAGGCTCTGGCTGCCGTCGTGCGTGAGCGTCTGGCGCTCTAGCGGCGTCTTCGCGAACGGACTCCATGAACGGGGTTTCGCCACACCGGTCCACGGTGTGGCGGTAACCCCAGGAAGGTATAAAGGGGGCAACCAGGCAGAACCCCGTGGCGCCCCCCCCCCCCCGGGAGCCCAGAGCGAGGTGGTGGCAAACCCCAGG
>JBQDTF010000001.1:0-78357 GCA_052099095.1 Pseudoclavibacter sp. | reverse complement strand
GGTCTCCGCGACGGGCCCCCATGACGGGGGTTTCGCCACACCGGCCCCCGGGGGGGCGAAACCCCGTTCTCGTTCTACGGGAGACAGCTTGCCTTCACCGTGTCGCGCCCGGCACCCTCAGGGAGCCTTTCGCGAGGTGAGCTCATCCCAGTGTGCGAACAAAACAAACACCGAGGCAAAGTTTTGGTGTCAATCTCGCATCTGGGGCTTCCCGCGTGGATATGCTCAACACGCGGAAATCCCGCCAATCCTAAGGAGCTCTCCATGATCGAACGCAAGATCACCGTCGCCTCGGAGCACGGCCTTCACGCACGTCCCGCAGCGATCTTCGTGCAGGCAGCAACCGAAGCCGGCGTCCCGGTGACGATCGCCAAGGGCGACAAGAGCGTCAACGCGGCCAGCATCCTCGGAGTGCTCTCGCTCGGCGTTTCCAAGGGAGACGAGATCACCCTTTCCGTTGATGGCGACGAAGCTGTCGCCGACCAGCTCGTGGCGCTCCTGGAGACCGACCACGACGCTTGAGCCGCTGCGCGCGCTCACGGCCGCTCGGCCAATTCTTGAAATCCGGGAACGGTCACGCTGACGTATCCCCTCCTATCCCCGCGCATGGGGATTGCTTGGAGCAACAATGACTGCAGAAGCCACTACGGCAACCCAGCAGAAGGGCGCCCGAGTCGGGGTCCAGCGCTTCGGTGCCTTCCTCTCCGGCATGGTCATGCCGAATATCCCGGCGTTCATCGCCTGGGGCCTCATCACCTCCCTGTTCATCCAGACCGGATGGTTGAACGAACTGTTCCCCGGCGGCGCCGAAATCTGGTCGCAGCTCGGCGGCTGGGCGCTCACGGAGGACGGTGAAGCGCCGACGGGCCTTGTCGGGCCGATGATCACGTACCTCCTTCCGCTCCTGATCGCCTACCAGGGCGGAAAGATGATCTACGACACGCGCGGCGGTGTCGTCGGCGCGATCGCGACCATGGGTGTCATCGTGGGCGCGGGCATCCCGATGTTCATCGGTGCCATGATCATGGGGCCACTCGCTGCCTGGATCATGAAGAAGGTCGACAGCATCTGGGACGGCAAGATCCGTGCCGGCTTCGAGATGCTCGTCAACAACTTCTCGGCAGGCATCCTGGCGATGCTCCTGGCTATCGCCGGATTCTTCACCATCGCTCCGATCATCACCTGGCTCACCGAGCGTCTGGGCGAGGGCGTCGACTTCCTGGTCGAAGCCGGACTCCTGCCTCTCGCGAGCATCCTCATCGAGCCCGCGAAGATCCTCTTCCTCAACAACGCGATCAACCAGGGTGTGCTCACGCCCCTCGGTGTCGCGCAGTCGGAGGAAGCCGGAAAGAGCATCCTGTTCCTCCTCGAGGCGAACCCGGGCCCCGGCCTCGGACTGCTCCTCGCGTTCTGCTTCTTCGGGGTCGGCGTCGCACGCGCCAGTGCCCCTGGCGCAGTCATCATCCAGTTCTTCGGTGGCATCCACGAGATCTACTTCCCGTACGTGCTCGCCAAGCCTGCTCTGATCCTCGCCGTCATCGGCGGTGGCGCGACCGGCGTTCTCACGAACGTCATCTTCCAGTCGGGCCTCGTGGCCCCGGCGTCTCCCGGGTCGATCTTCGCGATCCTCATCATGACCGCGCAGGGAAGCCACCTCGGTGTCATCCTCTCGGTCATCCTCTCGGCGGCCGTCACCTTCGCCATCGCAGCGGCAATCCTCCTCGCCTCGCGCAAGAAGGACCTCGCTGCTGAGGCGACCGGTGCGAACAGCTTCGCGGATGCAGTCGCACAGACCGAGGCGAACAAGGGCAAGAAGTCCGACGCGCTCTCTGGCCTGGCGACGCAGGCTGGTGGCGGTCTCGCGACCGACACCAGGCAGATCACGAACATCGTGTTCGCGTGCGACGCGGGAATGGGGTCAAGCGCCATGGGCGCCTCGGTGCTCCGCAACAAGATCAAGAAGGCAGGAATCGAGGGCGTGACGGTGAAGAACGTCTCCATCGCGAACCTCGACAACACGCCCGACCTGATCGTCACCCACCAGGACCTCACGGACCGGGCGAAGCTCAAGTCCCCAGAAGCCATCCACGTCTCCGTGGAAAACTTCATGAACAGCCCCCGGTACGAGGAAGTCGTGGCTCGACTCTCCAACAGCTGAGCTGCTGGAGAATCGGACACCCAACGAAAGGAACCCTGAAGTGGCAGACGTACTGAGCCTTGACAGCATCCGTCTCAGCGGAACCGCGCGCACGCGTGAGGAAGCCATCACGGAAGCGGGTGAGCTGCTTGTCGCGGCTGGCGCCGTGACGCAGGACTACATCCAGGCGATGCACGACCGCGAGCAGAGCGTCTCGACGTTCATGGGCAACTATCTCGCCATCCCGCACGGAACGAACGAAGCCAAGGACACCATCCTCGGCTCCGCGCTCTCCGTCGTGCGGTATGACGAGCCGATCGACTGGGGCGGAAACGAGACCCGTTTCGTCATCGGCATCGCTGGCAAGGATGGCGGTCACCTCGAGATCCTCTCGAGCGTCGCGATCGTGTTCAGCGACGAGGACAACGTCGATGCTCTCCTGAAGGCGGAAACGCCGGAAGAGCTCGCGCGGCTCCTCGGGGACGTGAACGAGTAATGAAGGCAGTTCACATCGGAGCGGGCAACATCGGGCGCGGCTTCATCGGGCTCGTCCTGCATGAAGCCGGGTACGAGGTCGTCTACGCCGACGTCAACGCCGACCTCATCGCCGCGCTCCAGGCCGTCGACACCTACACCGTGCACGAGGTCGGGCCCGCTGCCAAGAGCCACGTGGTCGATCGCTTCAGGGCGATCAACTCGGCGACGCACGAGGACGAGGTCGTGCAGGAGATCGCTACTGCCGACATCGTCACGTGCGCCGTCGGCCCGAACGTCCTGCGCTTCATCGCGCCGGTCATCCGCAAGGGCCTCGCTGCCCGCGCGGCTGACGCGCCGAAGCTGGCGGTCATGGCGTGCGAGAACGCGATCGGTGCCTCCGACACGCTGAAGGGGCTTGTCCTCGACGGCGCTGAGGAACTCTCCGACCGTGCGGTCTTCGCCAATACGGCGGTTGACCGCATCGTTCCCGAGCAGGCAGTCGAAGGCGTCGACGTCACCGTCGAGGACTTCTTCGAATGGACGATCGACCGGACTCCCTTCGTGGGGGCCGAGCCGAGCATCCCGGACGCCCACTTCGTGGACGACCTGAAGCCCTACATCGAGCGCAAGCTCTTCACGGTGAACACGGGTCACGCGACGATCGCCTACCACGGCTTCGTCGCAGGGGCCTCGAACATGCAGGACGCGCTTGCGCTTCCTGCGGTCGCTGCGGAGGTCGAGGCAGTGCTGGGTGAGACGAGCCGAGTGCTCGTGTCCCAGTTCGGCTTCTCGGAGGACGACCACGCGGAGTACGTCGCGACGACGCTCTCGCGTTTCGCCAACCGGGATCTTCCCGACCAGCCCGCACGTGTCGGCCGTCAGCCGCTGCGCAAGCTCTCTGCGAAGGAGCGCTTCGTGCGCCCGGCGTCGGAGGCCGCGGCGGCAGGTCTGTCGTATGACGCGCTCGTGCGAGCGATCGGCGCCGCCCTTCGCTTCGACTTCGAAGCCGACCAGGAGAGTGTCGAGCTTCAGCAGAAGCTCGCGACGCTCGACGCGGAGACGTTCACTCGCGAGGTCACCGGCCTCGAGAGCGGTGCGCTCTTCGCGGCGGTCGTCGCAGAAGTCGCGCAAGCGCAGGCGGCCCGCGCCGCCGCGTAGCGTCCGAACCGCGCACAGCAGGAAGCCCCTCCCGATCTCACTCGGGAGGGGCTTCCTGCTGTCCGTCCCCCGGCGGTTCCACGTCGTCTCGGGGTGGAAACTTCTCTTTTTGGCGAGAAGATTCCCGCAACGAAGCGAGGTTGCCATCCCGAAACTTCGACTCGGCGGCGCGCGACCGTGTTCTGCGGCGCGCGGCGCGCGACAAAGCTCCGGGGTAGCCCGAGGGCAGGGAGCGGGGCTCAGACCTTGCGGAGGAGGACGCTGCGCACCGTGTGGTCGCTGGCCTTGCGGAGCACCAGCTGCGCACGCGAACGAGTCGGCATGACGTTCTCTCGCAGGTTCGGGCCGTTGATGCGCGACCAGATGCTGCGGGCATGCTCGAGGGCCTCATCGGTGCTGAGGTCCGCGAAGCGCCGGAAGTACGACCGCGGGTTCGTGAACGCTCCGCGCTGCAGCGACAGGAAGCGCTGCTCGTACCAGCGGGCGATGTCCTCAGAGCGGGCGTCGACGTAGATCGAGAAGTCGAACATGTCGCTCACCGCGAGCGAATGAGCGCGCGGGGGCTGCAGGACGTTGAGCCCCTCCACGATGAGGACATCCGGGCGGTTCACGACGATCTCCGCGTCCGGCACGATGTCGTAGCTCAGGTGCGAGTAGAAGGGGGCCCGCGCCTCGGCCGCGCCGCTCTTGACTTTCGTGATGAAGCGCAGCAGGGCTCGCTGGTCGTAGGACTCAGGGAACCCCTTGCGCTCCATGAGGCCGCGGCGCTCGAGCTCGGCGTTCGGGTAGAGGAAGCCGTCGGTGGTCACGAGTTCCACACGGGGCGTGTCCTCCCACCGGCGAAGGAGCTCACGGAGGAGTCGAGACACGGTGGACTTGCCGACGGCGACGGAACCGGCGACGCCGATGACAAACGGGGTGGATGCGCTGCGCTCGCCGAGGAAGCCGCTCGTCGCGCGGTGCAGAGAACGTGCGTTTGAGACGTACAGGTTGATGAGGCGGGAGAGCGGCACATAGACCTCGCGGACCTCATCGAGGTCGAGGTGATCGCCGAGGCCGCGGAGCCTGATGAGATCGGATTCGTCGAGCGACATGGGCGTCGACGGGGCGAGGTCGGCCCAGTCCTGGCGGAGGATCTCGACGAAGGGAGAGTCGCCCCTGCTGCGCGGAATCTGGCCAGTTGCGGACATAGAACGCGAGTCTAGTGCGGTGTCCGGCCTCGCATGAGCCGTGCCCCTAAGATGGCCGGTATGTGCGGAATTGTTGGTTACGTTGGTCCACGAGAGAGCCTTGACATCCTGATGGGCGGCCTCGCAAGACTCGAGTACCGGGGGTACGACTCCGCGGGTGTCGCGGTCATCGACGACGAGGGACAGATCGAGACCCGCAAGCGCGCGGGCAAGCTGAAGGTGCTGCGCGAGGACCTGGAACGCCACCCGCTGCCGGACGGCCACACGGGAATCGGCCACACGAGGTGGGCGACGCACGGTGGCCCTACGGACGCGAATGCGCACCCGCACCTCGCCGACGACGGCAAGCTGGCGGTCATCCACAACGGCATCATCGAGAACTTCGCCGAGCTGAAGGCCGAGCTCGTCGAACTCGGCTACACCTTCCAGTCGGAGACCGACACGGAGGTCGCCGCCGTCATGATCGGCCACGTGTACCAGGAGGTCGGCAGCCTCGAGCAGGCTTTCCGCGCGGTCGTGCAGCGCCTCGATGGGGCATTCACGCTCCTCGCGGTGCACGCCAACGAGCCCGGCCTCGTCGTCGGCGCGCGTCTCAACTCGCCGCTCGTGATCGGCCTCGGCGATGGCGAGAACTTCCTCGGATCCGATGTCGCCGCGTTCGTCGAGTACACGCCTCGTGCACTGGCTGTCGGCCAGGAGCAGATCGTGCTCGTTCGCCCAGACTCGGTCGAGATCACGACGTTCGACGGGCAGCCGGCGACCGCCGAAGCGTTCGAGGTGTCCTGGGATGCGTCTGCCGCCGAGAAGGGCGGATGGCCGAGCTTCATGGCCAAGGAGATCGACGAGGACCCGGAGGCCGTGGCGAACACCCTCCGCGGACGCATCGTCGAGGGACGCGTGCATCTGCCCGACCTCGACGCTCTCGGCGTCGATTTCTTCAACGACATCCACCGCATCATCATCGTCGCGTGCGGAACTGCCGCCTACTCCGCGCAGGTCGGCGCGTATGCCATGGAGAAGTGGGCCCGCGTGCCGGTGCAGGTCGAGCTCGCTCACGAATTCCGCTACCGTGACCCCGTCCTCGACTCGCGGACTCTCATCGTCTCGATGAGCCAGTCCGGCGAGACGATGGACACGCTCATGGCGGTTCGCTACGCAATGTCCCGCGGCGCGAAGACGCTCTCGATCTGCAACACGCAGGGAGCGACGATCCCGCGCGAGTCCGACGCGGTCGTCTACACGCACGCCGGCCCAGAGGTCGCCGTCGCATCGACGAAGGCGTTCCTCGCCCAGATCACGGCGCTCTACCTGCTCGGCATCTACACGGCGACCGTGCGCGGGACCATGACCGACGAGCGTCGCGAGGAGCTCCTCACGGAGTTCCAGACGATCCCGGAGAAGGTGCGCACCGTGCTCGGCGTTCGCGAGCGCATCCACGAGCTCGCGAACTGGATGGCGGACACCCGCTCGGTGCTGTACCTGGGGCGCAACGTCGGCTACCCGATCGCGCTCGAGGGCGCGCTCAAGCTGAAGGAGATCGCCTACATCCACGCGGAGGGATTCGCCGCGGGTGAGCTGAAGCACGGACCGATCGCGCTCATCGAGCCTGGTCAGCCCGTGTTCGTCATCGTGCCGAGCCCTCGCCACGACGACACGCTCCACCCGAAGATCGTCTCGAACATCCAGGAGATCCGGGCGCGCGGTGCGCGCGTGCTCGCGATCTGCGAGGTCGGCGATGCCGCAGTCCTCCCGTACGCAGACGAGGTCATCGCCGTCCCGCCGACGGAGCCCTTCTTCGAGCCGCTCCTCGCGGTCGTTCCGCTGCAGATCTTCGCCATCGAGCTTGCGACGGCGAAGGGTCTCGATGTGGACCAGCCGCGCAACCTGGCGAAGTCCGTCACCGTCGAGTAGTAGAGCGTGATCGTCGGTATCGGAGTCGACACTGTGGAGCTCGCGCGGTTCGCGCGGGCTCTGCAGCGCGCGCCTCGACTCCGTGAACGTCTTTTCGCGCCGGCTGAGCGCGAGCGGTCGCTGGCTTCTCTTGGTGCGCGCTTCGCTGCGCGGGAGGCGGCGGTGAAGGCGCTCGGGGGTATCGGGTCGCTCAGCTTCCTCGACTTCGAGGTCGAGAGCGGACCGGCGGGCCGGCCGGAGTTCGCCCTGACGCCTGCGCTCCGCTCGCATCTCGCGCAGGTCGGTGTCGACCACCTGCACCTGTCGCTCACTCACGAACGCACGACGGCGACGGCGTTCGTCATCGCAGAGCGAGCTGTTCCCGTGGGAGGGGACTCGTGAGCGGCGCCCGCATCGAGGTCGACCTGGACGCTGTCAGAGCGAATGTGCGAGCCGTCGCCGAGCTCACAGGTACACCGCTTCTCGCTGTCGTGAAGGCAAACGCCTACGGACACGGGGCGAGCGAAGTCGCCACGGCGGCGCTCGAGGGCGGTGCTGAGCGCCTCGGCGTCGTCGACCTGCGGGAAGCGCTTGCGCTTCGCGCGGCTGGCGTCACGGCTCCGATCCTCACGTGGATGCACGGCGCTCGCACCGATTGGCTCGCGGCGCTCGATGCAGACATCGAACTCGGCATCTCCTCGCTCGCGCAGCTCGAGCTCCTGGACATCGGGTTGGGGCGGCTGGAGCATTCGGATCGCTCCGTGGTCGTGCACCTCAAGCTCGATACCGGCCTGGGGCGCAACGGCATCAGCGCGATCGAGTGGGAATCGGCCTTCACGAAAGCCGCTGAGCTCGAGCGTCGTGGCCTCATCCGTCTCGAGGGGCTGTTCAGCCACCTCGCCGGGGCCGGAGCAGACGCCGACCTCGCCCAGTTGGCGTCGTTCGAGCGGGCGCTTGCGCTGGCCGAACGGTGCGGCTTGACTCCTTCCGTTCGTCACCTCGCAGCAACGGCGGGCTCGATGTCACTGCCAGAAGCACGCTTCGATCTCGTGCGTCTCGGCGTCTCGCTCTACGGACTCTCGCCGTTCGCGGCAGGCACCGAGTGTCCCGTGGCGCTGCGGCCGGCCCTCTCGCTGAGCGCGCCGATCTGCGAGGATCGACGGGGCTTCCGCGTCGATGTCGGCCAGTCCGTCGGGCTTCCACCGGTCGACGCAGGTTCCCTCGAGCTTGCCGACGACACCGGAGGCAGATGGCGAGTGGCCTCGGTGGGCTCCCTGGAACTGCGCATCGAACCACTCGAGGGCGCCATCGCCGCCTCGTCGCGTCTCGAGAAGACCGAGGTGCAGCCTCGCCTGCTGGTCATCGACGCTGCGCGCTCCGCAAGCGCCGACGCTTGGGCGGCGGCCGCTGGCACCATCAACTACGAGGTTGTCACGCGACTCAGCTCGCGCATCCCTCGCCATTACTCAGGCACCGTGGCGGCGTCAGCCGCTGACCATACCGACGCTGCGGAACTGCGCGACGGGTACGCGCTCGCGCCTCGCCGTGACCTCACGGTGGACGTCGAACTGCTGCGCACCCGCATGGGGGACCGAGCACGGGAGCTCGCGGAGGCTCTCGCAGCCGGCATGGGGGCCCGTCACGCGGCCAGGATCTTCGGCGTGGATGTGTCTGCGGACGCCTACGGGCACGGAGCGCGCCTCGTCGCGGATCTGGCGCTCGAGTACGGACTCCTCCCGCTGGTCGCCACGAAGGCCGATCTCGTGCACGTCGGTGAGATGGCTCGCGGCAGCGCGCTGGTCGACCATGAGCGGGCCGGTGATGCCGGAAGCCGCAGGGTCTATGGCTTCGATGATCCCAACGCCAAGGCCTCAGTCTCGCTCACGAGCGAGCTCGTGCACGTGAAGCGAGTGACGGCGGGACACGGGGTCTCCTATGGCTATGACTGGGTCGCTGCGGAACCCACCACGCTCGGGCTGGTTCCGCTCGGCTACGCCGACGCGATTCCCCGTCGAGTGGCGGGTCGAGGCGAAGTCGTCGTCGGCGGGGAGCGGCGACCCATCGTCGGGCGCGTCGCCATGGACCAGGTCGTGATCGATCTGCAGGACCAGGAAGCCTGGATCGGAATGCCGGTCTCGGTGTTCGGATCCGAGCCCCGCGACATCCACTTGCGCGAATGGGCATCGTGGTCTGGCGTGGAGCCGCAGGCCTTCGTCGCCGCGCTTGGGCCACGCGTCGTGCGGCGAGAGCGCCACGCGGAATGACGGGAGGGTGCTGATGGGGGCAGAGCTGACTTCGGGAGTCTCCGTCGTCCTCGCGACTGCGGATGACATGGTGCGGGCCGGCGAGCTCGTCGGTGGGCAGCTGTCTGCCGGCGACGTCCTCGTGCTGACGGGGCCACTGGGTGCGGGCAAGACCACGTTCGCCCGCGGACTCGGCTCGGCTCTCGGGGTCCGAGGCCCGGTGACGAGCCCGACGTTCGTCCTGGCTCGGACGCATCCGTCTCTGGTCGGCGGGCCCGAGCTCATCCACGTCGACGCCTACCGGCTCGGAGACCCGGCTGAGCTCGATGATCTCGGGCTCGATCTGGCCGCGAGCGTGACAGTCGTCGAGTGGGGGAGCGAGGCGGTACCGCTCATCACCGACCGCTGGCTTGAGGCCACGATCGACCGATCGACGGCGTCGTCGCTCAGCGCGCCGGATGCTCTCGACGGGCTCGACGGAAGCGAGCGCGACGGTGACGAAGGCGACGACGAGCCGCTCGACCCCCGCCGTCTGACGCTCACGGCAATCGGAGCGTGGGATCGCCCTGTCGCGGCGGCGCTTGGGCACGCCCTTCGCGCCGAGTTCGGCGCCTCACCCGCGTAGAATCGGTCTCATGCTCTTAGCGATCGATACGTCAGCGGGCACGGATGTCGCGATCGTCACCCCGCACGGTCGCGTGCTCGCCGAGCGGCGCAGCGCGGACACCAGGCACCACGCCGAGGCAGTCGGCGGTGCCATCGCGGAGGTGCTCGCGGACGCCGGCCTCTCGCCACAGCACATCACGCAGGTCGTCGGAGGGATGGGCCCCGGCCCGTTCACGGGCCTCCGCGTCGGCGTCGCGGCGGCGAGGACCTTCGCGTTCGCGCGCGCGGTGCGCTTCATCCCGATGCCGAGCCACGATGCGGCCGCGCACGAATGGCGGGCAGCGCATCCGGAAGCTGGCGGGGATCTGCTCGTGACGACGGATGCCCGCCGTGGGGAGCTCGCCTGCTCCCGGTACGAGCAGGGTCTGCTGGTCGCGAGCTCGTGCGAGCTCCACAGGCCGGACGACGTTCCTGAGTCCGACCACCGTTTCGACACGAGGACGATCTCCGCGGCGCACCTGGCACTCGCTTGGCTCGACCGGGAGGTGCGGGGGCTCGAGGCAGAGGGCAATACGATCATCTACCTGCGGGGCGCTGACGCCGTGCCCTCCAACGGGCCAAAGCGGGTGACCGGCTGATGCGCGTCGGTCTGCGAGACGCGGTCCACGACGATATTCCCGCGATGGTGCGGCTCGACGAGGCTGCTTTCCCCCTCGATCCGTGGTCGCCAGCCATGCTCGCGGGTGAGGTCAAGAGCCAGCACACCCGGTACGTGGTCGTCGAGGATTCCACGACTGGTGAGATCCTCGCGGCGGCTGGGGTCATGGCGCTGCAGGGCGGTGGAGAGGCCGATGTGCAGACGATCGCCGTCGATGAGCGTCTGCGGCGCGGCGGCTGGGCGACTCGAATGCTGGCAGAGCTCTTCGCCTGGGCTGAGGGGCGCGGCGCGAGGCAGGTGTTCCTCGAGGTGCGTGAGAACGGCGACGCGGCACGAGCGCTGTACTCGGGGCTCGGCTTCGAGGAGATCGGTCGCCGACCCAAGTACTACCCACGAGAGGGTGTGGATGCGATCGTGATGCGCGGACAACTCCCAGCGGTCCGGGCTGCTGCCGAGGCGCGCGTCGCTGCAGGAGCCTCGAAGGCACCACTTGTCCTCGGCATCGAGTCATCCTGTGACGAGACGGGCGTCGGCATCGTCCGGGGCAGGGAGCTGCTCGCCAACGAGGTCGCGTCGTCCATGGACGAGCACGCGATCTTCGGCGGGGTCGTGCCCGAGATCGCTGCGCGCGCGCATGCCGACGCCATCGTGCCGACGATCGCGGCAGCGCTCGAGGCGGCAGGAGTCAGCCTCGAGGAGCTCGACGCGATCGCCGTGACGCAGGGTCCGGGTCTCGCCGGCGCGCTGATGGTCGGAACGGCCGCCGCGAAGGCTCTGCACGTTGCCACGGGCATCCCGCTCTACGCCGTCAACCATCTCGTGGGACACGTCGCGGCGGACGTGCTGCGCGACGACGTCGGACAGCTCGAGCTGCCCGCAGTGGCGCTGCTCGTCTCCGGCGGTCACACGTCGCTCCTGCACGTTCGTGACCTCGTCGATGATGTGGAGCTGCTCGGCGAGACCATCGACGACGCCGCTGGCGAGGCGTTCGACAAGGTCGCTCGCCTGCTGCGTCTGCCATACCCGGGTGGACCGGAGATCGACAAGGCGGCAGCTGGTGGCGACCCGAAGGCCATCCGCTTCCCACGCGGGCTCACGAAGCCGAAGGATCTCGAGAAGCATCGCTACGACTTCTCGTTCTCTGGCCTGAAGACCGCTGTCGCGCGGTGGGTGGAGGCGAAAGAGGACGCGGGGGAGCCGGTTCCTGTCGCGGATGTCGCCGCGAGCTTCCGCGAGGCTGTCGCGGACGTGCTCACGGCCAAGGCCGTGGCGGCCTGCACCGCGCTCGGCGTGCCTCGTCTCGTCCTCGGTGGCGGCGTCGCCGCGAACGCGCGTGTGCGCGAGCTTGCTGAGGAACGCTGTGCGGCCGCCGGCATCGAGCTCCGCATCCCCCCGTTGCGGCTCTGCACCGACAACGGGGCGATGATCGCCGCGGTTGGAGCGATGCTCGTCGCTGCTGGCAAGCCGCCCGCGCCACTCGACTTCGCGGCAGACTCGACTCTGCCGGTGGCGACGCCGCAGGTGTCGCAGGAGGCACGAGCCACAGGGGACCCCGCATGACCATGCCAGACCAGCCGAAGCTCCCACCGCGCAAGCCGGTCGACCTTCCGCCCATCGACCGCACGCCGGTCGACGACACCAGCAACGCGGCCTACTCGGCGCTCACGCCCCGCCCTCGGGTCGACGAACCCTCGGCACGGCCGGAGACCGCTGCGCCTCCCGTGAGCCCCGAGCCCACTCCGGCAGCGGTCGACCCTGCTGTTGCGCACGTCCAGGCCACGGCGACATCCTCCGCAGCTCGGCCGAAGCCGACCCAAGAGCCCGCTGGCCTCGGTCTCAGCCGTGTCGCACTGATCGTCTCGGTGCTCCTGTCGTTGGCGGCGAGCATCTCGGCTGCCGTGCTCTCGGCCTCGGCGACGCCGTCGCCGATCTGGCCCTTCTATCTCGGAGCGAGCGTCGGCGCGGTCGCCGTGCTGCTCGCGATACTCGCTCGTCGGCACCGGGGCTGGGTCGTCGCTCTCCTGCTCGCGGCGGCTGTCGTCGTCGGCTGCATGGGGTTCGCCTTCGTCGTCGCCTGAGTCCAGCTTCCGGCAGGCGCCGCCGTCGCGTCGGCGAAGTCATCCTGCGGGATGACGGTGCCGTGTCCGCGCGGATGACGTGCGGTCACGCCTGCCGCCGTAACGTGGGAGCATCCCAAGCCCTTTCGAAAGGAGCGGACATGACCTGGTCAGCACCAGAAGGCCCCGTCGAGCGGATTCCCGCCCCCAACGTGGGTGCACGCCCCGCCGATGACCTTCGAGATGTGCGCGAGGGTGCCCCGGGCTCCGTACCGGGACCTGGCACGGCTGGCGATCCAGCCCCAGCGCTGCGCGCCCCGAGCTACCCCGAGTCGAGCTACCCGGAGCCCGGCTACCCGGACCCGCGCTACCCGACGAGCGCACCCGCCTCGGCCGGCTTCGGCCAGGGGTATGCGAACGAGGCGCCCGGCGTTCCCTCGCAGCACCTCGCCTACCCGGTCACTCCCTACGTGCAGGCCCCGTACAGTGCGCCGCGACCGTCGTCGACCGGAACGCTCACGCTCAGCGTCGTCGCCCTGTGCCTCAGCGGCGGCTCGTTCCTCGTCGCCCTCATCCCCGTCCTCCAGTTCGTGTGGTGGATGGTCGGAATCGCCGGAATCGTCTGCGGATTCATCGCTCTCCGCCGCGAACCCCGTGGGCGTGCACTTGCCATCACCTCGATCGTGCTCGGCTTCATCTCCGTGTTCGGGCTCCTGCTCCTGATCGTCCTCGCCTTGCTCTTCTTCGGGGGAATCGGACTGCTCGGCGGATTCAGCTCGTACTGAGCACACCAGCAACTCGCACCTTGTGTGACGGTTCCCAGTCAAACCCTGGGAACCTAGGGAATGGCGGACGCCAGCGAGCGTCGTCTGCTCCACGCACGTGAACACCAGCCACAACCGCCGCGAAATCGGTGAACCGGAAGGAGCTCCGCAATGAGCGACAGCAACCAGGTCCCAGGTGACAAGCCCAAGCTTCCAGAAGACGGGGGCACGCCTCCGCAGTACGAGGCGCCTGCCGCTTACACGCCTCCCGCAGAATCCGTCGACTACTCGGCACCAGCTGCGGCTGGCTCCGAGTACACGCCCCCCTCTGTCTCCGGATCCGACTACTCTGCCCCGGCTTCGCAGGGCACCGACTACTCGGCGCCTTCGGCGTCTGGCACCGACTACTCGGCGCCTTCGGCGGGCAGCACCGACTACACGCCTCCCGCAGCGTCCGGTTCCGGCTACACGGCACCAGCCGCATCCGGGTCCGTGAGCTACACGCCGCCGAGCGAGCCAGCGGCAGCTCCCAGCGCAGCCCCATACGGCCAAGCTCCATCCGCGGGTCAGGCACCCGCCGGTGCGGCCCCGGGGTACGGCGCCCCGCAGACGCAGGGCCAGGCCCCGGGTTACGGTGCACCGCAGGGCTATGCGACTCCCGGATACCCCGCGCAGTCGACGGCCCCGAAACGCACCCTCAGCATCGTGGGCCTGTCGCTCGGTGGTGTCGGCGTGCTCCTCGGGCTGTTCGGCCAGTTCTACATCGGACTGCCGCTCGGCATCGCCGGCCTCATCTGCGCGATCATGGCGAAGAAGCGCGAACCGCAGGCTGGTGGCATCCGCGTCGCCGGGTTCTGGGTCTCGATCGGAGCGATCGTCATCTCGGCCGTCATCGGCATCATCGGCATCATCTTCGCCGCGGTCTTCCTCAATGAGATGTCCGGATACGGATACTGATCTCCAGCTGACAGAACCGGCGGGAGTGCGGGCGGAGGCATCCGCCCGCACTCTAAGCTTGATCAGCACCTGCAGCCTTGTCGACGACTGAGAAGGACACCATGTCTGACCCGAACGGCCCCCAGTACCCGCAGCAGCCCCACCAAGGCGGCCAGCCGCAGAACGGGCAGCCCCCGTACGGCGCGCAGCAGCCCGGCCAAGCCCAGTACGGCCAGCACGCGTACGGACAGTCGCAGCCCCAGTACGGTCAGCAGCCGCAGAACAACGAACAGCAGTTCGGCCAGCAGTCCGCAGGCTACGGCCAGCAACCCGGATACGGACAGGGCGACGTCGGGTACGGGCAGCAGCAACCCGGCTACCCGAGCGGCTACGGTCAGCAGCGGGCCCCATCTGCCCAGCAAGCGCCGACGCAGCAGTCCTACGGCCAGCCGCAGCAGGACCAGTACGGTCAGCCCCAGTACGGTGCCCCGCAGCAGGACCAGTACGGTCAGCCCCAGTACGGTGCCCCTCAACAGGGGCAGTATGGCGCGGCGCAGCAGGCGCAATACGGCCAGCAGCAGTTCGGGGTGCAGGGCTACGGCCAGCAGCCGAAGGCCCCAGCGCCCGTGCTCGGCATCATCGCGGTCGCGCTCGGTGCGCTCGCGCTGCTGCTCCTCCTGCTCCCCGGATGGGCATACATCGTGTCGCTCGTCTTCGGCCTCGGCGCGACAGGCCTCGGTATCGCCGGCCTTCGAGCGCCCAAGGGCCTCGGCCGCACGCTCGCGATCGTCGGACTCATCACAGGTGGGCTCGCAGTGCTCGTCGCGCTCGCGACGCTCATCGTCGTCGCCGTCGTCTAGGTGTACTCGGCCGTGACGTTGGTGTCACTTCGGGTCTTGTGACGTGACGAGGCTTCCTGGCTTGATGGAGCTGTCTAGTTCTGCCATCGCCAGGAGGCCTCTATGTCCCACGCTAATGCCCGTCTCACTGTTCACGGTTGGTGGTTGCTGGTCGAGCGGATCGTGTTCGAGCGTCGCCCCGCGTCTCATGTCGCGCGCGGGCTGGGGGTGTCGAGGCAGTGCGCGCATCGTTGGGTCGCTCGCTTTCGAGCGGAGGGCTTGACGGGTCTGGTCGATCGATCGAGCCGCCCATACCGGTCACCGTCGAAGACTCCGGCCGAAGCCGAATCGCGCGTGCTGGAAGCGCGAGAGCGGCTGCGGTTCGGCCCGGCCCGGCTCGCGGTCGAGACCGGCGTTGCTGCCCGGACGATCTCGCTGATCTTGAACCGTCACGGGGTTGCGCCGCTGGCGTGGTTGGACCCGGTGACCGGGGCCTCGATCCGAGCGCATCGATGTGAAGAAGCTCGGGCGAATCCCGGACGGCGGGGGCTGGCGCGCGCACGGCGGTTTGCGCTCGAATCACCGCTCACGCCCTGACCGGGCGCGGGTCGGGTTTGACGACGTCCACGCCGCGGTCGATGACAATTCCCGGCTAGCCTACGCCGAGATCCACTCGGACGAGCAAGGCGCCACAGCCGCCGGGTTCCTCACCCGGGCGGCGGCCTATTTCGCGGACCACGGCACCACGCGCATCCATCGGGTGATCTCGGACAACGCGTTCGCTTACTGAATCGCCCCGGGTTTGATGGAGGTTCCTGACTCCCTGGAAGGGGACGCAACCATGACAACAGGTAAGCGGAAGGATACGCAGGAGCTGAAGGACCGGGCTGTGCGGCTCGTGCTTGATGCTCGCGACGAGCAAGGCGGACGTCGAGGGGTCTGCACGAGAGTTGGGCATCAGCTCGGGATCCCGGCAGATACGTTGCGTGGCTGGGTCCAGCGTGCGGAGATCGACACCGGGACCAAGCCTGGCACTAAGAGCGACGATGCGAGCAGGCTCGCCGAACTCGAGAGGGAGAATCGTGAGCTTCGGCGAGCGAACGCAATCCTGAAGTCGGCATCGGCTTTCTTCGCGGCGGAGCTCGACCGCCCACAGCGCTGATGGTCGAGTTCCTCGACGCCAAGAAGAACGAGTTCGGGGTCGATCCGGTCTGCAGCGAGTTGCAGTCCGCCCCGTCGACGTACTACGCGGCGAAGGACAGACCACCCTCGAAACGCTCCATCACGGACACCGAAACCGCGGTGAAGATCCACGACATTCACGCGTCGAACTACGGCGTCTACGGGGCGAGGAAAGTCCACGCGCAGCTGCGACGTGACGGGAACAGGTCGCTCGCTGCACGGGCGAGCGGCTCATGCGCCGCGAGGGATTGCGGGGCATCTCGCGACGAAAAGGGCCGAAGACAACAGTTCCTGGCCCGTTCTCCGGGCGACCGGATGATCTCGTGGATCGGCGCTTCACCGCGCCGGCTCCGAATTGTCTCTGGGTCGAGGACATCACCTAGGTCCGCTCGTTCCAGGGGTGGGTGTACGCGGCGTTCGTGCTCGACGTGGTCTCGAGACGCATCGTTGGCTGGCAGCTCTCCACGAGCCTCCACACGGACCTTGCGCTCGACGCGCTCGAGATGGGGATCTGGACGCGAGGGCGCGCTGGTCGCGATCTTTCGCAGTTGATTCATCATTCCGATCGCGGAGTCCAATATCAAGTAGTTCGCTACACCGACCGCCTCGAGGAAGCTGAGGCCGTCGCCTCGGTCGGCTCAAAGGGCGACTCGTACGACAACGCCATGGCAGAGGCATGCAACTCGCTCTTCAAAGCCGAGCTCGTCCGAAACCATGTCCCCTGGCGGGGCATCAACGACCTCGAGATCGCGGTCGCGGAATACATCGACTGGTACAACCGCCGAGCCTCCACGGCGAGCTCGACCATCGGCCACCCATCGAGGTCGAGGAGCTATTCCTCGCCTCACGAGCGCCCGCCGTCACACAGATGGAACGGGTCTCACCGAGACCTCTCACAAACCCGGGGCTAGTGAGTTCACGCCGATCGCTCGTCGCCTGGGTTGCTTGCGCGGGGTCTCGACGCTGGCGGCGTTCGGGGTCGAGGTCGGTGGCTGGACGCGGTTCACGGGCAACAGCATCGGGGCGTTCGTAGGTTGGGTTCCAGCCGAGTACTCGTTCGGGCGATCTCGTTCGCTGGGGTCGAGCACGAAGACCGGGAACGGGCACGCGCGTGGTCTCTTGGTCGAGGCGGCCTGGCATCACAAGCGCATCTATCACGTCGGCGCCGTGATGCGGGGCGTTGGGAGCCCGCGACGCTGGCTACTCGGGCTCGCGGGGATCTCGGCAAGCATCGCCTCCACGACCGTTGGGTCGGGTTCGTTCAGCGCAAGAAGCGTTCGGCCATCGCGATCGCACGCGAGCTCGCTGGCTGGTGCTGGTCATTGGCGGTCATGGATGAATGATCCATCCTGACCGCGCGTCGAACAGACGCGCTCACCAAACCCGACGAGCAATTAAGCACGAGGCGTCGCCCAGGACCCATGATCCCCGACGGCGCCTCACCATGCCCATTGACGAGCAGGCGCTACAGATCAGTTCTCCAGCATCACGAGAACATGACTTTGCGCCGGGCCCCTGCGCATGTCTCGACCCGAATATTGGGCCGCGATCCCGCTCAGCGTGGGTTCTGGCTGGCGAGCCTGTCGCAGTGCACCATTGCCGCCCGTGATTTCGGCCCGACGCACTCCAGTTGTGGACGGGGCGATCGTGTGGTAACTTTTCCACGAATTATTAGACACTGTTCAACAAAGTTCTCGGTTGTCGAGGACCTTGAAAAGTCGATCGTCGGTATCGCAGGTGGAGCCCACGCTTCCTGCACTGTGAGTGAGGCTCTGAGGGTGAGTCATCGTGAGTCGCCACTGTGGTGCACGAAAAGAGAAGAGGATGAAATGAGCAATTTGCTGATGAGGGGGACTGTTTCTGCCCTGGTGCTTCCACGGGTCCTGGAGACTCAGTTGAGCGAAGTAAGAGCCGATCGATGGGTTGTGGTGGTCCTTATCGCGATCGCGCTTGTGGCCGCTGTGGGGCTCGGTGCTGCGTGGTGGATCGTTTGCCAAAACAAGGGGATGTATCCAGCTTTTGACATGCCCAACTTCAGTACCGGTGGTACTTGGAAAGCATATTGCCGATCCTGATCAGGAGTAGAAAACGGGGTTTCCCTTGAAATCGATACTGAACGTAGATGGCGTCTGTAAGCGCTATGGGGCGAACCTGGTGCTACGTGACTTTTCCCTAAGCGTTGCGCGGGGCGAGGTGCATGGACTTCTCGGGCCCAACGGTTCGGGGAAATCAACTGGGCTGCACGTCATCTCCGGGCTCGTCCCCGCTGACACTGGAACTGTCGTGGTGTGTGGCCGGTCCATCCGGGCCAAATCTTCGCGAGCGTATCTGGGTTTCGCACCCGACGATCTTCAGCTCCCGGCTTTTCTCACAGGGAAGGAGTATCTCCAATTTCACGATTCGATCCGGGGTCGACATGACGATTGGCGTTCAAGTCTACTGGTGGACCTTTTTGGTATTCGGCAGGATATGGGTCGTCAGATAGTTCAGTACTCCCATGGCATGAAGCGCAAAATTCAGATAATAGCGGCTTTGATGCACCAGCCTGAATTGCTAATTCTGGACGAACCTTTCCGGGGCTTGGATCCTGACGCTTCATTGGGCCTACGCAGTCTACTTTCGGAGTTTGCCGCGAGTGGCCGCGCGGTGCTCGTGGCAACCCATGACATGCTCCGAGCCGAACGTGATTGCCACACAGTTACTATCCTGAATAGAGGGGCCATCGTGGCAGCGGGTCGGCCGCGTGATCTCGTGAGAGCGCATGCGAGGAGCGGGACGCTTGAGGAGGTTTTCCTGTCGCTTACGGGACTCATGCCGAAGAACGAGCTGCGTGCCGCTGCTGCGCAGGGAATCTTTGACCCAAATGGGCAAGATGGTGATGGGGTCAATGAATAGAGAGGTGACTACGTGGGTTCTGTACCAAAGTTGATCGCGAGCTGCTGTGCGGGTGTGGCTTTGGGGGTTTCTGTTCTCTTTCTCGGTCTCGTGGCAGCATCGTCGTTCGCGTTCACATCGGATGGAGAGGTGTACCTCCCTGGGGTTTTTCGAGCCTGGTTCACTCAAGAGAACGGCCTGCCAGCGATGAACTTCGCTCCAAACTTTTCCGGAATGGCGATCGTCGTGATTGCAATTGCGCTGGCATATGTCGGGGGATCGCTTGGAATTAGCGCTCGGCTGCGGCGCCCTGCCGAGGATGACGGTGCGTAGTTCTACTTGGATGGTTACTGAAGCGGCAACCAAAATGTGGGTGCGAGAGTTGGCTGCGAACCTCCGGGTTTCGTCCCGGATGATCGTATTCATGCTCTGGGTTCTGCTGGTGTTCGCAGTCTTGTTCGGCTTTTTGCTTGCATCGGTGAGTTCCAGTCAGCTAGGTGGAATCCTTCCTGTCGAACTCACAACCAGCATCCTCAGAGCAGCCATTGGCTCTTCGTTGACGATCTCTGGGCTAGTTGTGACAGTGCTAAGTCTGACGCTGCCGGCGCGTACCTCGTTGCGGACGTTGCTGGATCTCCTGCCGATCTCACGAACGAATGCTCGCATTGGCGAGTTCGCCCCGCTTTTCGTGGCGGGTTTCGTTGCAAGCACGGTGCTTTCTGCTGCATCGATCATGGTCATGATCAGGTTGTTGCAAGATCCTTGGCTCCTGATCTCGGGTTTATTGATGTTGTTTATCGCGATTGTTATCACCTTAGTCTTCGTCTTGGGTGTATTTCAGATAGCAAATGCATTCCTAGTGCAGTACCTGCGGATCCCACAGGCGTACGCGCTCGGTATTGCGGCGTTCTCATCCATGGGTTTGAGTTTGTTGTTCTTTTCCAGTGACATGCTCACGTACGGAGTGCCTGGTGTGGAGTCTTTCGATCTTCGCGACTTGAGTCTTCATCGTGTCGTCACAGAGTTAATAAGTGAGCGGAATCAGATTTTCTCGACTCTCGTTCTGGTCGCATGGATGCTGATCAGTGGAGCGATCTTCTGTCTGGGAGCTTTCGTTCAGCGTCAGGAAACGGGGCCTCGGTACCCGGTGCTCTTCATCGGTGTTGCTCCTGGGGTGGGATGGTTTAGAGCCTCGCTCTGGTTTGAAGGCATCATCGCGCTTCGCACGCCGCAGTTTGTGTTTACGAGCGTCTCGCTCCTGCCTCTTGTTCTTGTGGCCAAGTGGCTCCAGGATCATTCGGTTATTTCGCAGCTTGCCGACGTTCTGAAAATGAGCATTCCCGTGATTCCGTCGATGCTTGTGCTGCATTCCGTCGGCAGGACAATGAACATGAGGTGGATAGGAAAATTGTTAGTGGGGGAAGGGGGGTGGTGGATTGCGCCCAAAGTCATAGCAACATTGCTAGTCTCGCTTTCGCTGAGTGTGTTGGTGGTCACTTTTGAGTTTCAGCTGGGGATGCTCAGCGCGTCTCAACTCCCGGAAGTTGCTGGGCGTGTCATTCTGGTCTATAGTGCTGCACTATTGAGTGGTGCGGTCGTTCCATATAGCGAGGAGCAATCCATCTCATCACTTTTTTCGGGTATGCTCACTGTGTTTCTTGTGCTGCCAATTTCCGCCCTCGTTGACTTGGGGGTCGTCTCCATGGGGCCGGGTAGGATGCTCGTCGTCTATGTGATGGTCTTCACTCTGTTTTTCGCCCTATTTATGCAGGTGACGCACGGTCGCCGTTTTGTGCAGGCCTAGTTTCATGGAGGGAGGGCTGCGCCTCACTCCGGGGGTGGTATTCGATGGCTATTCATGCACTTGCATTGGCCTCGGGTTGCAGATTCCTTGCGGGGAGCCTGGTTGGCGAAGGTTGATGCTGGATTTGGGTCTTGCAAGTGAAGTCTCAAGGTTCGGGTCGGGATGGTTGAGTCTGTTGCTCTTGCCTCGGAGTCGGGCTCTTGTGCTAGATAATTCTGCCTTCGTTGCATCGGCGCAGTCGCTCGGACACAACCTGTTTGGAATGGCACGTTGGTTCGCGGCGTCCGCTCTCCTATGCATTGCAGGCGTATATTTAGAATTGCCTTCCATCGTGGCTCTTGGGGTGTTCTTCGCAATGTTCTTGTGCTCTCTGTTGGTGCACGAACTCGGCCACGTCGTAGCGTTTCGCGCGGTGGCGCCACGCGGCGCGCACGGAATTCTCGTCTCGGACGGGCTCAAATGCCATCTCGTGCGGCGGGTGTGCTCTAGGCGCGTCGAGCGGTTGGTCGTCCTGTCGGGACCTGTGGCACCGGCAGTGATTACCGTCGTTCTAGTTGGCTTCACCCCCGAAACCCCCTGGATGCTCGGCATGTGGCTGGTGCTGTGTATGGGGCATCTGCTGACGCTCGCGCTACCAGTTGGCGACGGTGCGAACTTCAGGTTGACTCTAGGATGAGACGGATCTTGCCCAGGTGTGGTGCTTGCGTGCATCCACACCGCGACCCGCGTCTTACCTAACGGTGCCGATCGCGAAACGGCTGGACGCTCCGCCCGATATGTACCGCCCGTGTGGCTGAGCATGGTCAGGTCCTGCCAAGCTGCTAGTCCGGACGCGGCCAGCGATGGACAGGTGCGAACAAGAGCAGTCCAGCGGCTCCCAATTTAGAACGAGCCTGTCTGCGTTGCGCCGTCAAGCAACAGCCGACCGCGGTCAGCTCAAACGATCAGCCAAGACCGCAACCCGCTTGTCCCCGACCCTCGTCAGGATCAGCACCGCTGATGCGCTGCCCTTCAGCGCGAGCTTGCGCCTGAACTCCGCGGGATCGACGTCGACTCCACGCTTCTTGATCTCCAGCACGCCGATCCCACGCTTCCGCAGTTCGCCCTTGAGCGAGGACACGTGCAGCGGCAGCACCTCGCGCACCGTGAACGCGCTCGCGAACGGTGTCGGCGTGAACTCGTCTGAAGACATCCACGCGATGGTCTCGGAGATCATCGACGCTTTAAGAGAGCGCGCGAGGTCGCCGATGAGGCGCGCGCGGATGATCGCAGGGTCCGGCTCGTAGAGCACGCCACCCAAAGGGCCCAGCTCCGCATCGTGCACGTCTTCGCCGGTCGTGAGCTCGGCGGCGCCGTGCTGGCCGATGACCAGCGCGGAACGTCGGATACCGACTCTCGCCGCATCGTGCATCCACACCGTCGCCTCGACAAGGTCGCCGCTCGAAGAAACCCACTGCGTCTCCGCAACCTCCGGCAGATACGAGTGCTCGATACCGGGGCCCAGCTTGATGCCGGTCGGCCGGTCTCGGCCGGCGTCGAAGACGAAGTCGAGCGACGGACTCCAATCGGCCGGATCGAAGTGCCGTGCCGTGCTCCCGCCGCTCGTCGTGCGCCGAGCCGGGTCGAACCAGAGCGCGTCGAAGCTCGCAAGGTCGACCTCCTCCGCCGGTCCGTGCTTGACGCGGGCGTTGGGGAACGGCGCGAGGTTGTGGGCCGCGATCGCCGCCGTGACCTCGTCGAGATCGAACGCCGTGACGTCGAGGCCGAGCGAGGCGAACGCCATCGCGTCAGCGCCGATGCCGCAGCCCAGATCGGCGACGGTCACGGCACCAGCCTGCCGGAACCTGTCGGCGTGGTGGGCCGCGACCTGCAGGCGTGTGGCCTGCTGCAGGCCGGCATCGGTGAACAGCATCCGTTCGGCGAACGGACCGAACTTGGCGACAGCGCGGCGTCTCAGCTTCGACTGGGTCACGACAGCGGCCACGACCTCGGGTGAACCGCCCGCGGCCCGCAGCCTCGTCACGAGCGCAAGGGCATCGGCGGAGGATTCGACGGCGGGCGCATCGTCGAGCAGCGTCATCGCCTCGGGCGTGAGAAGGGCCAGGAGTTCTTCGCGTTGCACCGTCACTACGCTACCGGCGTACGCCACGAGGCGTCACCGCGTTGCAGTCGCCGCCGGATCGCCCCTACACTCGGAGTTAGCACTCTCATGGGGAGGGTGCTAATTCTGAACTTCCTATCGCTGAGAAAGAGGTCAACCGTGTCGGTGAACATTCAGCCGCTCGAGGATCGCATCGTCATCAAGCAGGTCGAAGCCGAGCAGACCACGGCTTCGGGTCTTGTGATTCCGGACACCGCCAAGGAGAAGCCCCAGGAGGGTGAAGTCGTCGCAGTCGGCCCCGGCCGCATCGACGACAACGGAAACCGCGTGCCGCTCGACCTCGTGGTCGGCGACAAGGTCATCTACTCCAAGTACGGCGGAACCGAGGTCAAGTACGGCGGCGAAGAGCTGCTTGTGCTCTCCGCTCGCGACATCCTCGCGAAGATCGTCTAGTCTCCAGCTCCACTGAGACTGCCAGGTCCTTCCGGGCCCACCCGCGCAATGGCGCCCACCCTCCGGGTTGGGCGCCATTCGTGTTTCCGGCCCCGCATCGCGGGCGTACGATCGCGAGGTGACGGAATCTCCTCGGTCCGGCCTCTGGCTGGCGTTCAGCGCATACGCGCTCTGGGGGTTCATGCCCCTCTACGTGGTCGCGACAGCGCCGACGACTCCCGTCGAACTCATCGCCTGGCGAATCATCCTGAGCGTCGTCTTCTGCCTGCTCGGGGTGCTCGTCATGCGTGCGTGGCGGCCGTTCAGGGAGCTCATCTCGAAGAAGCGAGTCGTGCTTGGCCTCGGGGTTGCCGGCATCCTCGTCTCCGCGAACTGGCTCTTCTACGTGCAGGCCGTCGCGACAGGGCACACGCTGGATGCGGCGCTTGGCTACTTCCTCAACCCGATCGTGTCCGTCGCGCTCGGGCTCATCTTCCTCCGCGAGAAGCTGCGGCCCCTGCAATGGGTCGCGGTCGGCCTCTCGCTCGTCGCGGTGCTGGTCATCTCGCTCGGCTACGGCCGCATCCCGTGGCTCGGCCTCGGCGTCGCGATGACCTTCGGCCTCTACGGCCTCGTGAAGAAGCGGGTCGGCGTCCAAGCAGACGCCCTCTCGGGTCTCGCGGTGGAGACCACCCTGATTCTCCCCATCGGCGCGATCTGCCTCGTCTGGACGATCCTGTTCGGTGGCGGGGTCACGTTCGGCACGATCTCACCGGTCAACACGGGCATCCTGGTCTTCGCCGGAGTCGTCACGAGCGTGCCGCTCCTGCTCTTCGCCGCGGCCGCCAGGCGACTGCGGCTGATCGAGCTCGGACTCATGCAGTACATCGCGCCCATCCTGCAGTTCGTGCTCGCCGTCGCCGTCTTCTCGGAGCCCATGCCGCTCGAGCGCTGGATCGGGTTCGCGATCGTCTGGGTTGCGCTCATCCTCTTCACGATCGATCTCGTGCGGACGGCTAGACTTGGCGCCAAGATTCCCTCGGTGGCGGACGAACTCGGTCCGCCGACACGAGGTTGAGACTCGAAGGTTGAGGAGTCCAGGGTCCCGGGAATGCGTTCGGGGCCTGAGCGGTTCCATCAGCACTGAGCTGTTCCACCACCACTGAGCTGTTTCCCGAACCACGCGGATGCCGCCGAACGGCGTATCCCAGATACCTCCTGGAGCGTAATGACCGAGTCGGACCCCTTTGGCTTCACCGGATTGACCTACGACGATGTGCTGCTGCTTCCAGGGCATACCGACGTCATCCCGTCTGAAGTCGACACGACGACGCAGCTGACGCGCGGCATCAGCCTGCGCGTTCCGCTCGTCTCGGCGGCCATGGACACGGTCACGGAAGCTCGTATGGCGATCGCCATGGCACGCCAGGGCGGCATGGGCATCCTGCACCGCAACCTGTCGATCGACGACCAGGTCGAGATGGTCGACCGTGTCAAGCGCTCCGAATCCGGCATGGTGACGAACCCCGTCACGACCACGCCGAACGCGACGGTCGCGGAGGTCGACGAGATCTGCGGCCAGTACCGCGTCTCCGGTCTGCCCGTCGTCGACGAGGTGACGGGCAAGCTCGTCGGCATCATCTCCAACCGCGACATGCGCTTCGTCCCCGAGTCGGAGAAGCGCACGACCCGCGTGCACGAGGTCATGACGGGCGAGGGCCTCGTCACGGCGCCCGTCGGCATCTCGGGTGACGACGCCTACAAGCTCCTCGGCAAGCACCGCATCGAGAAGCTCCCGCTCATCGACGGAGAGGGCAAGCTCGCCGGCCTCATCACGGTCAAGGACTTCGACAAGAGCGACAAGTACCCGAACGCCACGAAGGACGACGCTGGACGCCTGCGCGTCGGCGCCGCGATCGGCTTCTTCGGCGACGGCTGGGAGCGTGCGGAGCGTCTCGTGGCGGCAGGTGTCGACGTGCTCGTCGTCGACACGGCGAACGGCCAGTCGGCCGGCGTGCTCGACATGATCCGTCGCCTCAAGAACGACCCCGTGCTGGGCCACGTGCAGGTCGTCGGAGGCAACGTCGCGACGCGCGAAGGCGCGCAGGCGCTCGTGGATGCAGGCGCTGACGCGGTCAAGGTGGGCGTCGGTCCCGGTTCCATCTGCACGACGCGCATCGTCGCCGGCGTTGGCGTCCCGCAGGTCACGGCCGTCTACGAAGCCTCGCTCGCGGCTACCCCGGCCGGCGTCCCGGTCATCGCCGATGGCGGCCTCCAGTACTCGGGTGAGATCGCGAAGGCCCTCGTCGCCGGCGCATCCGCCGTCATGGTCGGCTCGCTGCTCGCGGGCACCGACGAGTCGCCAGGCGACCTCATCTTCGTCAACGGCAAGCAGTTCAAGAGCTACCGCGGCATGGGTTCGCTCGGCGCGCTCCAGTCGCGTGGCGAGCGCACCTCGTACTCGAAGGACCGCTACTTCCAGGCGGACGTGCCGAGCGACGACGAACTCATCGCGGAGGGCATCGAGGGCAAGGTCGCGTACCGCGGCTCGATTCGCCAGTCGGTCTTCCAGCTCACCGGGGGCCTGCGACAGTCGATGTTCTACGTGGGTGCCCGCACGGTGCCGGAGCTCAAGGAGAAGGGGCGTTTCGTTCGCATCACGCCTGCCGGACTCAAGGAGTCGCACCCACACGATGTGCAGATGGTCTCGGAAGCACCGAACTACCGCCGCTAGCACTCTTGACGGCGCGGCGCGTCGGGCTCCCCGCCGCCGCGCCGCAGCAGCGACTACGGGGGAGGGCTAGGCTAGGCAGGTGACTGAGATCGAGATCGGCCGCGCAAAGCGAGCCCGCCGCGTGTACTCCTTCGACGATGTGGCGATCGTGCCATCGAGGCGAACCCGTGACCCGGAGGACGTCTCCATCACGTGGAAGATCGACGCGTTCACGTTCGACATCCCGCTGCTCGCAGCCCCCATGGACTCGGTCATGTCGCCGGAGACCGCGATCGGCTTCGGCAAGCTCGGCGGCCTGGGCGTGCTCGACCTCGAGGGCCTGTGGACTCGGTACGACGACCCGGCCCCGCTGCTCGCCCAGATCGCGGACCTTCCCGCGAAGCAGGCCACGGCGAAGCTCCAGGAGATCTACCGCGAGCCCGTCAAGGGAACGCTCATCAAGGAGCGCCTGCAGCAGATCCGCGAGGCGGGAGTGCCGGTCGCCGGCGCCCTCTCGCCCCAGCGCACTCAGCAGTTCATGAACGACGTGCTCGAAGCAGGCACCGACCTGTTCGTCATCCGCGGCACGACGGTCTCGGCAGAGCACGTCTCCAGGAATCAGGAGCCCCTCAACCTCAAGCAGTTCATCTACGAACTCGATGTGCCCGTCATCGTCGGAGGAGCAGCGACCTACACGGCCGCCCTGCACCTCATGCGCACAGGAGCGGCTGGCGTGCTCGTCGGCTTCGGCGGGGGAGCTGCCTCGACCACGCGTCGCGTGCTCGGCATCCACGCGCCGATGGCGACAGCCATCGCCGACGTCGCGGGCGCTCGTCGCGACTACCTCGACGAGTCAGGCGGACGCTACGTGCACGTCATCGCGGACGGCGGCATCGGCACCTCTGGTGACCTCGTCAAGGCGATCGCCTCCGGCGCCGACGCCGTCATGATCGGCGCGGCGCTGGCACGCGCGACGGATGCACCCGGCCGCGGCTGGCACTGGGGTGCAGAGGCACGCCACGAGAAGCTCCCGCGTGGAAACCGCGTGCAGGTCGGCCAGGTCGCTCCGATGGCGGAGATCGTCTCCGGTCCCGCAGACAGCGCCGACGGCATCTCCAACCTCACCGGTGCGCTCCGCCACTCGATGGCGACGACCGGCTACTCGGAGCTCAAGGAGTTCCAGCGGGCCGAGATGGTCGTAGCGCCCTACACGCCAACGGCCTAGTCCCACCCTCGCGGAGCCGGCTGACGGCTCGGCCGAAGGTTGGGCGTTCAGACTTCACCCACAAGCAGCAACTGAGAACGAGGAGCAGGTTATGGCGAACAGCGTCTCTCGAAGCGACAAGCTCGGCCCGCAGGAACGTGCAGCGGCCATCGAGTCCCTCAAGACCAAGAACCTCGACGTGCTTGTCGTGGGTGGCGGCGTCGTCGGCGCGGGTGCAGCGCTCGACGCGGTCACGCGTGGCCTCAGCGTCGGCATGGTCGAGGCCCGTGACTTCGCGTCCGGCACGTCCAGCCGTTCGTCGAAGCTCATCCACGGTGGCATCCGCTACCTCGAGCAGATGAACTTCGGACTCGTGCGCGAGGCCCTCCTCGAGCGCGGTCTGCTCCTGCAGCGACTCGCGCCGCACCTCGTGAAGCCCATCCGATTCCTCTACCCGCTGAAGAACCCGCTCGAGCGCTTCTACATCGGCACCGGAATGCTCATGTACGACCTCTTCGCGAAGACGGGCGAGGTCAAGCCAGGTGTGCCGATGCACCGCCACTACACGCGAAGCCAGGTCGCGAAGATGTCGCCCGGGCTCTCCAAGAACGCGTTCTCCGGCGGCCTCACCTACTACGACGCAGGCGTCGACGATGCTCGTTTCGTCGCGGTCCTCGCCCGCACTGCCTCGTTCTACGGCGCGCACGTCGCACCCCGCGTCCGCGTCGAGGGATTTCTCAAGGTCGGCCAGCGAGTCGTCGGCGCCCAGGTGATCGATCTGGAGACCGGTGAGCGCTTCGAGATCCGCGCCAAGCAGGTCGTCAACGCGACCGGCGTCTGGACCGACGACACGAACAAGATGGTCGGTGAACGTGCATCGTTCCGCGTCCGTGCGTCCAAGGGCGTTCATCTCGTCGTGCCCCGCGACCGCTTCCAGTCGGCATCCGGTCTGCTGCTCCGCACCGAGAAGAGCGTCCTCTTCGTGATCCCGAACGGTCGCCACTGGATCATCGGCACGACGGACACCGATTGGAAGCTCGACAAGGCGCACCCGGCTGCCACGGCGGCCGACATCGACTACATCCTCGGGCACGTCAACGACGTCCTCGCAGTCAAGCTCACGCGCGCCGATGTCGAGGGAGTGTACGCCGGACTTCGCCCGCTGCTCTCCGGCGAATCGGACGAGACCTCGAAGCTGTCCCGTGAGCACATGGTCGCGCACTCCGTGCCTGGCCTCGTGCTCATCGCCGGTGGCAAGTACACGACGTACCGCATCATGGCGAAGGACGCGATCGACGCCGCCGCGGATGCGCTCGACGGCAAGATCCCCGTGTCGACCACGAAGGACATCCCGCTGCTCGGTGCCGTCGGGTACAAGGCCGCCTGGAACCGTCGCGGCAAGATCGCCCGCGCGTTCGGCCTGCACCGCGTTCGCATCGAGCACCTTCTCAACCGCTACGGCACGCTGACGGACGAGATCCTCGACCTCATCCGCCAGGACCCGAAGCTCGCCGAGCCGATGCCGGGTGCAGACGACTACCTGCAGGCCGAGATCACCTACGCCGCGACGCACGAGGGCGCGCTGCACCTCGACGACGTGCTCGCCCGTCGCACGCGTATCTCGATCGAGGCATGGGACCGCGGCATCTCGGCGGCTCCCGTCGCGGCACGCCTCATGGCGGACGCCCTCGGCTGGGACGAGGAGCGCACGCAGCGAGAGATCGACACCTATGTCGAGCGCGTCGCGGCTGAGCTCGCGAGCCAGGAGCAGCCGGACGACGAGTCGGCCGACCGCATCCGCCTCGAGGCCCCGGACATCGACTCGGTGCTCGGCCATGCTGGCGACAACACGCCGTTCGGAACGGCTCCGGCCCTCCCCATGATCGAGGTCGATGAGACGGCAGACGTCGAGGCCGCGACCGTGAAGGCCGAGTCGAAGGACGCCCAGAAGTCGTAATGTCCGCAGCCGCCCGCGCCCAGCCAGCGTCACCGTCGATGGCTCGAGTGCTCGTACGCCCCAAATGGCTGGGTGTGCTTGCCCTCGCTCTCGTCATCGCCTCGATCTTCGCGTGGCTGGGCCGCTGGCAGCTGGAGTCGGCGTTCCTCTCGCTGGAGCACGGTCAGACCGTCGCCCAAGAGGCCACTCAGCCGCCCGTGGGCCTCGGTGAGCTGGCGCAGCCTCAGAAGCGTGTCGCGGACGCGGCGGTCGGCCGCCAGGTGACGTTCGAGGGTGTCGTGGATGCGCGTGACTTCGACGTGGTCGCAGACCGCCTCCAAGGCGAGCTACTCGGGTACTGGGTCATCGGACACGTGGCGGTCACGGACGACGAGGCTGGAGCATCCGCTGCCGTCGATGCGGCACCCGGCCTCGCCGTCGCAGTCGGGTGGACCGAGGATGCGAGCTCGGCGCGCGAGCTCGCCACCCGCCTGCAGAGCGCGGCGAGCGGGAGCGAACTGGAGTTCGCCGGCCGCCTCGAGTACGGGCAGGCTCCGCAGGTCAATCGGGGCGACGACCCGCAGGCGCTCACGGCGATGGCGCCGACGCATCTCATCAACCGCTGGGCCGATCCTGCAGCGGAGAACTACGGCGTCTACGTGAGCCTCGATGAGGCCTCGATGCAGGCAGTGATCGGTTCGACGACTGGCGGTGACCAGATCCAGGCGATCACGCCGCAGGCCCTCGAGGCGCCGCAGCTCAACTGGCTGAACATCTTCTACGCGATCGAGTGGGCACTCTTCGCCGGCTTCGCCATCTTCATGTGGTGGCGCCTCGCACGTGACGAGTTCGAGAAGGAGCGCCGGGAGGCCGCTGAGGCGCCGAGCGTGCTGGCGGAGCAGCTGAAGCGCGACCGTCTCAAGGCCATGCTGGACGAGCGAACGAAGGGCGAGGCCGTTCGCCTAGACTAGAGGCCATGCCTCACGACGCCCTCCTGAATGCCAACCCCGGTTTCCGACGGGCGCTCCGCTTCTACCAGGTGACGGCCTACGTGACCGGCGTGCTGCTGCTCCTGCTGTGCGTCGAGATGTTCCTCAAGTACGTCTTCCACCTCGAGGTGGAGGCGTTCGGCCCGTTCGGTTTCATCGCCCTCGTCCAGGAAGACACGACGACGGCAGTGAACCTGAGCCTGTGGGTGCTGATCGTGCACGGCTGGTTCTACGTCGTCTACCTCATCGCCTCCTACGTGCTCTGGCAGCAGATGCGCTGGCCGATCGTCTGGCTCATCGCCATGGCGGCCGGCGGCATCGTGCCGTTCCTGTCGTTCATCACCGAGTGGTTCATGTCGCGTCGAGCGAAGCGTGACCTCGTGCTCCGCGAAGAGCAGCGACTCGCGGCAGCCGGCGAGGAGCAGAAGCTCCGCGAGTTCGAGGCGAGCCTGAGCGAGTCCGAGCGCGAGCAGCTCGAGAGCGATGTGCAGCAGTCGCTCGCCGAGCACCAGCGCCGCACGAAGTAGCGCCTCACACCACCCATCCCAGCCGCGCCGAGTTCTCTCCGCACCACCCGAAAGGTGTCCATGGCAACCACCGACCCGCAGGCCGAAACTCACCAGCAGTCGACAGATCAGCGCCCAGTCCTCGTCGTCGATTTCGGCGCGCAGTACGCGCAGCTCATCGCGCGTCGCGTTCGCGAGGCGAGTGTCTACTCGGAGATCGTGCCGCACACGATCTCGGCAGAGGATGTCGCCGCCAAGAACCCAGTCGGGATCATCCTGTCCGGCGGCCCCTCGAGCGTGTACGCAGAGGCTGCTCCGTCGCTCGACGCCGGCATCCTCGAGCTCGGCGTTCCGACGCTCGGCATCTGCTACGGCTTCCAGGTCATGGCGACGCAGCTCGGTGGCGAGGTCGCGAAGACCGGCAGGCGCGAGTACGGATCCACCGCCGTGAAGCTCGAGGCGGGCGAGTCGAGCCTGCTCGACGGCCAGCCTGACGAGCAGACGGTGTGGATGAGCCACGGCGACTCCGTTGCCCGCGCGCCTGAGGGCTTCACGGTGCTTGCCACCACCGAGGACACCCCGGTTGCGGCGTTCCAGAACACCGAGCGCGGCCTGTACGGCGTGCAGTGGCACCCAGAGGTGCTGCACTCGGAGCATGGCCAGGCGCTCATCGAGGGCTTCCTGCACCGTGCCGCCGGCATTCCGAGCGACTGGACTCCGGCGTCCGTCATCGATGAGCAGGTCGCGCGCATCCGCGAGCAGATCGGCGACGCGAAGGTCATCTGCGGCCTCTCGGGTGGCGTCGACTCCGCCGTAGCCGCGGCGTTGGTCTACAAGGCCGTCGGCGACCAGCTCACGTGCGTGTTCGTCGACCACGGCCTGCTGCGCCAGGACGAGCGACGCCAGGTCGAGGAGGACTTCGTCGACGCGATCGGCGTGCGCCTCGTGACGGTGGATGCCCGCGAGCAGTTCCTCACGGCGCTTGCAGGAATCACAGACCCGGAGGCCAAGCGCAAGACCATCGGCCGCGAGTTCATCCGCAGCTTCGAGCAGGCAGAGGTCGACCTCATCAAGGAGGCCCAGGAGTCGGGGGAGCGCATCCGCTTCCTCGTGCAGGGCACGCTGTACCCGGACGTCGTCGAATCCGGCGGCGGCACGGGGACCGCGAACATCAAGAGCCACCACAACGTGGGCGGGCTTCCGGAAGACATGCAGTTCGAGCTCGTCGAGCCGCTGCGGACGCTCTTCAAGGACGAGGTCCGAGCTGTCGGTCGGGAACTCGGTGTTCCGGAGCCGATCGTGGCCCGTCAGCCGTTCCCGGGGCCGGGTCTCGGCATCCGCATCATCGGCGAGGTCACGCAGGAGCGGCTCGACCTGCTCCGCGAGGCTGACGCGATCGTGCGTCAGGAGCTCACCGCTGCCGGCCTCGACACCGAGATCTGGCAGTGCCCGGTTGTGCTGCTCGCCGACGTGCGCTCGGTCGGCGTGCAGGGTGACGGCCGCACCTACGGCCACCCGATCGTCCTGCGCCCCGTCTCGAGCGAGGACGCGATGACGGCCGACTGGACGCGCCTGCCGTACGACCTGCTTGCCCGCATCTCGAACCGCATCACGAACGAGGTCGATGACGTGAACCGTGTTGTGCTCGACGTGACGTCGAAGCCGCCGGGAACCATCGAGTGGGAGTAGTCGTCCGCGACGACTGAGACGAACGGGGATGCACGATGTGCATCCCCGTTCGTGCATTCTGTGCCAACCCGAGTGAAATCTGCGCAGACTTCGCGAGACGCTTCGCGTCATCCTCACGCCGGTCCTCGGGGTCGCCGTCACGGAGCGGAATCCTCCGGACAATTCGGCCCGGACATAAAGGCCTGGTAGTAGAGGTCAAAACGGAGCAGTCGAAAGGTTTTCGGTTCCTGTCGCCCGGAATCTGGCTCGCAGAATCGGGATCCTCCGGCAAGCGGCGGGACAAAAAGGGCTGTTTAGGGGCGCAAAACGTGACTGGCCAAGCTCGCTGGGTAGTGGCATGGTTGGGGTGTTCCTCGACTTGCAGAGTCACCTCCCCGCTCAGAGAGTTCGCGACATGGCACCACGATTTCCCGCAGATCCCCTTCCCCAGGTACCCGCAGAGACCGGACTCATTCCGACCCTGCCCAGGGACGAGCCCCAGCCAGGTCAGATCGTCGACCACGAGCTGCTGCAGGATGCGGCCGGCCAGCTGCTCGAGGTGAATCCCGAGCACGGACTCTCCGTCGAGTACCAGGGCCAGTGGGTGTCCGTCATGCCAGGTGAGCGCATCGAGATCGGCCGAGACGCGGACATCCGCCTCGACGCGAACCCCTTCCTGCACCGCAAGCTCCTTCGCATCGCCGCGAAGGACGGCATCTGGTTCGTCTCGAACATCGGTACACGGATGACGCTGAGCGTCGTCGACGGATCTGGTCGGGTGCAGGCTCGGCTCCTCCCCGGTGGCCGCCTGCCGATCGTCTTCGAGCGCACGAGCATCCACTTCGCAGCGGGTGAGCGTCAGTACGAGGTGAAGGTGCACGCCGCCTCGCCCGTGTACATGGACCTGCCGGGAGGTGCCGCAGGCGGCGGGTCGGAGACAACCACCGGACGCGAGGCCACGCACATCGCCCTGACGCCCGCTCAGCGGCTGCTCCTGCTCGCACTGTGCGAGTCGGTGCTGCTGCGAGGGGAGCACGGACTTGGCGACATCCCCACGAGCGCGCGTGCCGCCGAGCGTCTCGGATGGACGGTCACGGCGTTCAACCGCAAGCTCGACAACGTGTGCGAGAAGCTCGACCGCGTCGGCGTCGAGGGGCTCCGCGGGGGAGCGCGCTCGTACGCGACGAACCGGCGTGCACGCCTGGTCGACTACGCGGTCAAGAACAAGCTCGTGGGCGAAGACGAACTGTATCTTCTCGACGTCGATCCTGAGGCGGGCTTCGAGGATCGGACGCTGCCGATCCGCCGGTGACGACGGTACCGCTGCAAACAGAGGCAGACGAAAATGGCCGCCCCGGAAGGAGCGGCCATTTCCGTCTGTCGCTGCTGCGCTAGTTGTTGCCGCGCAGGATCGCCAGGACGCGGATGATCTCCACGTAGATGAACACGACGGTGGAGACGAGGCTGTAGGCGCCGATCCAGCCGTACTTGCGGGGAGCGCCGCCGTCGACGCCGTTCTTGATGAGCTCGAAGTCCATGACCAGCATGTACGCGCCCATGAGGACGGCGAAGATGCCGAGGATGACGCCGAGCGGGATGCCGAAGACCTCCATGGAGCGCATGCCCCACGGACCGGCCTCGCTCTCGAAGCCGAACATCATCATGCCGAAGTTGATGAGCGAGAAGAGCGCGTAGCCGAGCATCGCGACGAGCACGATCTTCGTCATGCGCGGCGAGGTGCGGACCTTGCCGAAGCGGAACAGCACGAGCGTCACGGCCACGACGGAGAACGTCGCGAGGACGGCCTGCATGGCGATGCCAGGGAACTGGTTCTCGAGGATGCTGGAGAGTCCACCGACGAGGAGGCCCTCGGCTGCGGCGAACGCGAAGATGAGGCCTGTCTTCGGCTCGCGCTGGAACGCCAGTACGAGCGAGAGGACGAGCGCACCGATCGCGCCGACGATCATGAGCATCGGGACGAACCAGGCAACGGCCGCCGCGACGAGCACGATGCCGAAGAGACCAGCGGTCTTCGCGATGGTGTCCTCGTAGGACATCCGATCCATCTGATCGGGGCTCGCGGGCGGTGCCTGGAACTGGGCGTTCAGCTGCTCGGCCGTGAGCGGTGCGGGAGGCTGCTGACCGTAGGAGGGAGCGGTGGGCGCCTGGCCGAACTGTTGGCCGTGCTGCCTGCGTGCCTCCCCGTTGAAGTAAGGGTTGCGTTCTAGCGCGGAATTCGCCATGGCTGTCCGTGAGTCCGTTCTGTCTCGAAGGTCAAGATGCCCGCCAGAGACGGGGTTCCCGGGATTCTAGCGAAAGAGTTCGTGAAAACAGCTTGGAGGTGTGCGCCCTCAGCGGATGCCACCGGTCGCGGCGGAGCTCGTTCGGGCATCCCGTCCCGTGCCGAGCAACAGGCGGGGGACGAGCAGGAACGCACCGAGCACGATGGCGGCCACCACGATGAAGGCGACCTCGGCGGTGTCTCCGATCGCGAGCCGCAGCAGCATTCCGCCACCGACGGCCACGATCCAGATGAACACGCCCGCGGGGAACGGCCGCCACGGCCTCCAGCGGAACAGCGTCACGAGTACCCAGGCGATGAGCAGCCCGAGGACAAACGGCCAGCCGGTCGTCACGATGCCGGCGAGGGAGACGCCCTCGGAGTGGCTCATGCGCCCGATGATCGCGAACACCACCACGAGGAGGAGATCGACGATGAGCGGGAGCGCGTAGCCGCCGCCAGCGCGATAGATGGAACGAATTCGCCGCATGACACCAACGCTACGCCGGGGTGCGGCAGACTACGCGCGTGAACGCGCCCATTCGTCCCACCTCGCCCCTGCTCATCGGACACCGCGGTGCGCCCGCCTCCCTGCCGGAGCACACGATCGGCGGGTATGTGCTCGCGCTGCGGCAGGGCGCGGATGCGCTCGAACCCGACGTCGTTCCGACCAGGGACGGCGTGCTCCTCGTCCGCCACGAGCCGATGCTCGGAGCGAGCACCGATATCGCCTCGCGCGCCGCCGACTTCGGGCAGGCGCGAGAGGCAGCGACACCGGAGGGGGCCGTCGAGGACTGGTTCGCCCACGACTACACGTGGGGGCAGCTGCGCGCGCTCCGAGCCGTCGAGCGGATACCGCGCATCCGGCCAGCCAACACTGCGCACGACGGGGCGTTCCCGCTGTTGCGTCTCCGCGAGCTGGTCGAGTTCGTCGGGGAGGAGCGCACGCTGACCGGAGCACGCCCCCGGCTCGTGATCGAGCTCAAGCACGCGAGCTGGTTCCGGGAGCTCGGGTTCGACATGGCGGAACTGCTCGAACACGAGCTGTCGGGGCTGTGGGGAACCCCCGCGCTCGACGGCCTCGTGCTCGAGAGCTTTGAGGGCGAGGTGCTGGAAGAGGTGCGGCGGCGGGGGTTCGCCGAGGGGGCGCAGCTGGTCTACCTCATCGACAGCGAGGGCTCCCCTCACGACCGGCTCGCGCGCGAGGGTGCGGCTGCGCGGGACTACGCGAGCGACTTGACCGATCCTGGGCTGCGAGCGATCGCCCAGTGGGCGGACGGCATCAGCCCCAGCCACCTGCTCCTCGGCGTGTCGGACGACGCCAGCGCCGCGCACCCACGCGCCGGAAGGGAGCTCGTCGAGCGCGCACACGCTCTGGGCCTCCAGGTCTTCACCTGGACGCTGAGGCCGGAGGACGAGTTCCTGCCGCCCGCACTCGCGGGAAAGCCAGAGGCGTACTGGCGCGGCATCCTCAAGACGGGCGTCGACGGGGTCTTCGCCGACGACCCCGGCCGCGTCCGCGCCGTCATCGACGAGGGATCCTCGCACTAGCGGTCGAAGCAGGCGGACGAGGTGCGAGAGATGCGGGCCCCTGATTCCAGGAGGGTGCATCTCTCGCACTCGTGCGGCTCGCTCCGAAGAGCGCCTGGGCCGGACCTAGGCCGTCGCGGAGACCCGATCCAGGGTGGTCAGCTCTTCCTCGCTGAGCTCGAGCGCGAACGCCTCCGTGATGAGGGGCAGCTGCTCGGCGGTGCGGGCGCTCGCGATCGGCGCCACCACGCCTGGCTGAGCCGCGAGCCAGGCGAGCGCGACGGTCCCCGGCTGGGTGCGGTGGGCATCCGCGATGGCGGCGACGGCATCCACGATCGCGTAGCCGTGGTCGTTCCGATACTGCTCGACGGAACCGGCACGGGCCGAGTCGACCTGAGTGTCCTTGCGGTACTTGCCGGTCAGGAAGCCGTGCGCAAGGGCGAAGTACGGCACGACCCCGATGCCTGCCTCGCGGGCAAGCGGCAGCAGCTCGCTCTCGATGCCTCGCTCGAGCAGGTTGTACTCGGGCTGCAGCGCCGCAGGCTTGTGGAGTCCGCCCTTCTCGACAGCCGCAAGCCACTCGCGCAGGCGTGCTGGTGCGTAGTTCGACACGCCGATCGCCGTGATCTTGCCGGCGTCGACGAGCTCGGAGAAGACGCCTGCCGTCTCGTCGATGGGGGTCTCGGGGTCGTCGCGGTGCGCGTAATAGAGGTCGATCTGCTCGACGCCGAGTCGTTCGAGACTGTCGTCGACCGCTGCGCGCACGTTGTCGGCGCTGAGCCCGGGACGTTTCGCGTACTGCGCGACCTTCGTCGCGATGACGAGATCGTCAGGGCGGCCGCGCGATCGGAGCCACTCGCCGATGATGGTCTCCGATTCGGCCCCCGAGTTGCCGGGGATCCAGGCCGAGTAGACATCGGCGGTGTCGATGAAGTTGCCTCCGGCCTCGACGTAGGCGTCGAGGATCGCGAACGATGCGTCGCGGTCGGCCGTCCAGCCGAAGACGTTGCCGCCAAGCGCGACGGGGGAGACAGAGAGCGCCGGGCCGAGCGAGCGGCGGGCGGGGGAGAGCTGCGTGGTCAAGGTGATTCCCTTTCCGCGGCCCCGCGATGTCGGTGGCCGCACCTACAATCAACGAGTCATGACGCTACTGCCACCAGTCTTCGATCCCTCTGAAAACGACCTCCTCGACGGACTCAATCCGCAACAGAAGGAAGCCGTCACCTATCGCGGCCCCGCGCTGCTCATTGTGGCCGGCGCCGGGTCGGGTAAAACTCGGGTGCTGACGCACCGCATCGCCGGCCTCATCGCCTCCCGCGAGGCCTGGCCGAGCCAGATCCTCGCGATCACCTTCACCAACAAGGCCGCTGCCGAGATGCGCGAGCGCATCCAGCACATCGTGGGAGGGGCGGCGGACGGCATGTGGATCTCGACGTTCCACTCCGCCTGTGTGCGCATCCTGCGTCGCGAGGCAGACAAGTTCGGGTTCACGACGAGCTTCACGATCTACGACTCCGCCGACTCGAAGGCGCTCATCAAGCGCATCGTGAAGTCGCTCGAAGCCGACGTGCTCGGGTTCACCGTCTCGAGCGTCCAGTCGCGCATCTCGAAGCTCAAGAACGAGCTCACCGATGTCGACGGCTTCGCGCGTCAGGCCAACATGAGCGACCCCCGCGACGCCATGTTCCTCGACATCTACCGGCAGTACACGCAATCCCTGCGCCGCGCCAACGCGTTCGACTTCGACGACCTCATCTCCCAGACGGTGTGGATGCTCCGGGCGTTCCCCGACGTCGCGGCCCAGTACCAGCGTCGATTCCGCCACGTGCTCGTCGACGAGTACCAGGACACGAACCACGCCCAGTACTCGCTCATCCGCGAGCTCACGAGGCCGGTCGAGCCCCAGCACGTGCCGCACGACACCCGCATGGAGCTCGACGAGCGAGGCGGCATCCCCGGCGCCTCGCTCACCGTCGTGGGCGACTCCGACCAGTCGATCTACGCGTTCCGTGGCGCAGACATCCGCAACATCAGCGAGTTCGAGCGAGACTTCTCGAACGCCAAGGTGGTGCTGCTCGAGCAGAACTACCGGTCGACGCAGAACATCCTCTCGGCCGCCAACGCCGTGATCCGCAACAACTTCGACCGGGTCGACAAGAAGCTCTGGTCAGACGGCGGCGAGGGCGCCAAGATCGTGGGCTTCACGGGCTTCTCGGCGCACGACGAAGCGCAGTTCGTGGCCGACGAGATCCACAAGCTGCGTGATGCTGGCCAGAGCTACAACGACATGGCCGTGTTCTACCGCACCAACGCGCAGACGCGTGCGCTCGAAGAGATCTTCATCCGCTCCGCAGTGCCCTACAGGCTCGTCGGCGGCACGAAGTTCTACGAGCGCGCCGAGATCAAAGACCTCATCGCGTACCTGACGGCACTCGTCAACCCTGCAGATGAGATGTCGACGCGGCGCATCCTGAACTCCCCGAAGCGCTCGATCGGCCCCGCGACCGAGACCGCCATCTGGGACTTCGCGAACAAGTACGACATCACGTTCCGCGATGCCATGCGACGGGCCGGCGAGCTCGGTCTCGGGCCAAAGGTCACCGGCGCGATCGCGCAGCTCGCGAAGCTGCTCGACGACGCCACGGCAGGGCTCGACATCGACTCGCCGACGGGGCGCAAGACGGTCAGCCAGACGCTCAAGACAATCGTGAAGGGCACCGGCTACCTCGAGAAGCTGCTCCAGACCGGCAACCCCCAAGACGAGGCACGCGCCGAGAACGTCGAGGAGCTCATCTCGGTCGCGGCGGAGTTCGACAAGAACAACGCGGGCGGCTCCGTCATCGACTTCCTCACCGACGTCGCACTGGTCGCTGCGGCCGACGACCTCATCGACGAGTCCGGGGCCGTCGTGCTCATGACGCTCCACACCGCGAAGGGGCTCGAGTACGACTCGGTCTTCATCACGGGCGTCGAGGAAGAGCTCCTGCCGCACCGCATCGCCGCAGACGAGCCGGGAGGCCCCGCGGAAGAACGACGGCTCTTCTACGTCGGCATCACCCGCGCCCGCAAGCGCCTGCACCTGTCGCTCGCCATGATGCGCTCGCAGTTCGGCGAGACCGCAGCGTCGCTGCCGAGCCGCTACCTGCAGGAGATCCCAGCCGAGCTCATCGAATGGCGGGTGTCGCCGGGGTCCGCCGGCGGACGTGGCGGCTACGAGCAGCGCTCCGTCACCTCCGCACGCAAGCCGCTCGGCAGCGAAGGCTACGGAACGGCAGGCGGCTACGGCAGGAGCGCGACGGATTCGGGCAGCGCCGGATTCTCCAGCGCTGTCCGCTTCCGCGACTCCGATGCCGGTCGAGAGACCGCGCCGAAGGCCAAGCCGAAGCAGAAGTGGATCAACGAGGTCACGGGACAGATGCGCGACAACAGCGGCATGGAACTCGTCGCCGGCGACCGCATCACGCATGTCGACTTCGGAGCGGGCACCGTGCGCGCGATCCTCGGCAGCGAGGCGAAGCGAATCGCGGAGGTCGACTTCGACAGCGCGGGGCGCAAGAAGTTGCTCGTGAAACTCGCTCCGATCGAGAAGCTGACCAACTGAGGCGCGCGCTGGCACTAGGCTGGACGACGGACGTGTTTTGCCGGGCGGCGGGCACACACTGCCTGCCGGCGATGCGGTCCGCTCTGCAAATTCTGAAGGCTCGAGCGCGAGAATCCGAAGGCTCGGGCGAACGAACGCGACGACGCGTCGCGGATGGGATGAAACGTGGATCTCTTTGAGTACCAGGCGCGAGATGTATTCGACGCCCACGGTGTTCCAGTTCTCCAGGGACTCGTGGCCTACACGCCCGAGGAGGCGAAGGCCGCAGCCGAGAAGATCGGCGGCGTGACCGTCGTCAAGGCTCAGGTCAAGGTCGGCGGCCGCGGAAAGGCCGGCGGCGTCAAGCTCGCGAAGACCCCAGATGAGGCGTTCGCCGCAGCCGAGGCCATTCTCGGCCTCGACATCAAGGGCCACATCGTCGAGAAGGTCATGATCGCGCAGGGCGCGGACATCGACCAGGAGTTCTACTTCTCCGTGCTCCTCGACCGCGCCAACCGCTCGTACCTCGCAATGGCGAGCGTCGAAGGCGGCATGGAGATCGAGCAGCTGGCAGTCGAGAAGCCCGAGGCTCTCGCGCGCGTCGCGGTCGACCCCATCCGCGGCATCGACGCAGCCAAGGCAGAGGAGATCGCGCGCGCCGCGAACTTCCCAGAAGAGCTCGTCGCCAAGGTCGCTGACGTGTTCGTCAAGCTCTACGAGGTCTACAACCAGGAAGACGCGACGCTCGTCGAGGTCAACCCGCTGGTCCTCACCAAGGGCGGCGACATCGTCGCGCTCGACGGCAAGGTCACGATCGACGAGAACGCGGAGTTCCGTCACGCAGAGCACGTCGCGCTCGCCGAGGCAGCGGGCGGACTCGACCCGCTCGAGGTCAAGGCCAAGGCCCACGACCTCAACTACGTGAAGCTCGACGGTTCCGTCGGCATCATCGGCAACGGCGCAGGCCTCGTCATGTCGACGCTCGACGTCGTCGCGGGTGCAGGCGAGAAGCACGGCGGACAGAAGCCCGCCAACTTCCTCGACATCGGCGGCGGAGCCTCGGCCGAGGTCATGGCCGCTGGCCTCGACGTCATCCTCGGCGACGAGCAGGTCAAGTCGGTCTTCGTGAACGTCTTCGGCGGCATCACGTCGTGCGACGCCGTCGCCAACGGCATCGTCGGCGCGCTGAACACGCTGGGCGACGCCGCCACGAAGCAGATCGTCGTCCGCATCGACGGCAACAACGTCGAGGAGGGACGTCGCATCCTCGCCGAAGCGAACCACCCGCTCGTGACCGTCGTCGCCACCATGGACGAAGCAGCCGACAAGGCCGCCGAACTCGCCGCCCGCGCCTGAGCCGCCCGAAGAAAAGCAGAGAAGGAACAACAATGTCGATCTTCCTCGACGAGAACTCCAAGATCATCGTTCAGGGCATCACCGGCTCTGAGGGCTCGAAGCACGCGACGCGCATGCTCGAGGCCGGCTCCAACATCGTCGGAGGCACCAACCCCCGCAAGGCCGGGCAGACGCTCGAGCTGGCGGGCAAGGAGCTTCCCATCTTCGGCACCGTGAAGGAGGCCATCGAGGCCACCGGCGCCAACGTCACCGTCATCTTCGTGCCGCCGGCCTTCGCTAAGGACGCCATCATCGAAGCCATCGACGCTGAGATCCCGCTTGCCGTCGCCATCACCGAGGGCATCCCGGTCAAGGACTCCTCTGAGGCCTGGTCGCACGCGCAGAGCGTGGGCAAGACGCGCCTCATCGGGCCGAACTGCCCCGGCATCATCTCTCCCGGCAAGTCGCTCGCCGGCATCACGCCCGCGAACATCACGGGCGCTGGCCCCATCGGGCTCGTCTCGAAGTCCGGCACGCTCACGTACCAGATGATGTACGAGCTCCGCGACCTCGGCATCTCGACCGCAATCGGCATCGGCGGCGACCCCGTCATCGGCACGACGCACATCGACGCACTCGAGGCGTTCGAGGCTGACTCCGAGACGAAGGCCATCGTCATGATCGGCGAGATCGGCGGAGACGCCGAAGAGCGTGCAGCCGAGTACATCAAGGCGCACGTGACGAAGCCCGTCGTCGGCTATGTCGCAGGCTTCACCGCTCCAGAGGGCAAGACCATGGGCCACGCCGGCGCCATCGTCACAGGCTCCGCTGGCACCGCGCAGGCGAAGAAGGAGGCCCTCGAGGCTGCAGGCGTTCGCGTCGGCACGACCCCCACCGAGACCGCCAACCTCCTCCGCGAGGTCTACGCCGCGCTCTAGCGAGCAGCTGGGCGCCGCCAGGCGCCTCGGAACCAGCGCAGAGCAGCGACTCTGCACACGACGAAGTGGGCTGCAGCCCCGTGAAGACACGGGCTGCAGCCCATTCGTCTCCGCTCGACCCGACGTTCCCCGCGTCGCGGCGAACCCCCGAACCTCCCGCCAGCGCACCGCTGGCGCTCTGAGACCAGCGACAGGATGCACGTGCCTCGACCCGAGTCGGCCCCCGCACGACAGCGCAGTCACCCCGGCGCGCAGGGAGGGGGACATCCCGGCGGGTCACCTGGCGGTCATCCCGGCGGGCGCCCGGGCGCCGCGGCCGTTCCTCTCGACCCGAGAGTCGTCGGGGCGACCCCGAAGGCCAGGATCGCCGCGCCACTCGCGCTTGGCTGGCTGCAGGCCCTCGCACTCGCTGGCGCCATCCTCATCATCGGCCGCGTGCTCGACGGCGTTCTCGCGGGTGAGACGCCGAGTGCAGGAACCGTTGCGCTCCTCGCTGCCCTGGTCCTCATCGCCGCGGCCACAGTGGCGTCCTCGACCCTCCTCGTGCAGCGCAGCAAAGACATCAGCGAGCGCGCGCTGCGCAGGCTCCTCGTCGGCGAGCTCTTCAACCGCGGGCCACTCGCACTCGGGCGAGAGCGCACAGGCTCGATAGTCAGCAGCGCCACCGCATCGGTCGAACGCGCATCCGCCTACCGCGCGGGTTTCCTCGGGCCGATCATCGCGTCGCTCACGACGCCGCTCCTCGTGCTCGCAGTCATCGCCGTCGCCATCGACCCGCTCACCGCCGGGCTGCTCCTGCTGCTCGTTCCCCTCATCCCGCTCATCATCGTCGGGGTTCAGCGCGCGTTCCGCTCTTCGACCGGCGCGTACCGGCGCAGCGCGGGGCAGCTCTCCGCCGCATTCCTCAGCGCCGTCCAGGGCCTCACGACGCTGACCCTGAACCGCGCTGCCGCACGCACGGGCGACGAGCTCCGAGCGCGAGGCGAGCAGAACCGCCGCCGCGTCATGCGGCTGCTGGCGGGCAACCAGGTCCTGATCCTCGCCGTCGACGCCGTCTTCTCGCTCGCCATGATCACCGGCGCTGCAGGACTCGCTGTGTGGCGCACCGGTGACGGCGCGATCACTCCTGGGCAAGCGGCGGCGCTCGTGCTGCTCTCGACCCTGCTCACGGGGCCAGTCGACATCGTCGGCCAGTTCTTCTACATCGGCATGACCGGCCGCAGCGCCGAGCGGGAGCTGAGCGCTGCCATCGCGGCTCGACCGGACGGGCGCCCGGCAGCGCGGGTGGCGCAGGAGGCAGCCGCCGCTGGTGGAGACGGGCACGCCGCCCTCGAGCTCGTGGGCGTCACCGCGGGCTACGAACGGGCGCGGCCCGTCCTCTCCGACTACTCTCTCCGCATCGAGACCGGCGAGCGGGTTGTCATCACCGGCCCGAGCGGCTCGGGGAAGACGACGCTGCTGACCCTGGCACAGGGCCTGCTGGCACCTCGCCATGGCACTGTGCTCATCGCAGGATCACCTGCTGGGAGCCCAGCTGCCCGTGCCGAGCTCGCCGTCGTGGAACAGAGCACCTTCCTGTTCACCGGGACCATCGCGGAGAACCTGCGGGTCGCCAAGCCGGACGCCAGCGACGAAGAGCTGTGGGCTGCGCTCGACGCCGCCGAGCTCAGGGACGACCTCGAGCGCGCACCCGACGGCCTCGCGACGCAGGTCGGGGAGAGCGGCCTCGCCATCTCAGGTGGCCAGGCGCAGCGAGTCGCGATCGCCCGCGCGTTCCTTCGCGATGCGAGCGTGCTGCTGCTCGATGAGCCGACGGCCCAGGTCGACCTGCGCTCAGAGCGGCTCATCACGAGCGCGCTCACGAAGCTGGCCGAGGGGCGCACCGTCGTCATGGTGTCGCACCGGCCCACGAGCATCCTCGCAGCCGACAGGGTCATAAGCCTCGGCACGGATCAGACCCGTGGAACGGGGGAGCGCCCGTGAGCGTCGCACCAACTCAAGTGGAGCTGACGCGACCGAGCAGAGCGCAGCTGGTCTCGTGGCTGCTGCGTCAGACCGCTCCGCTGCTCTGGCCGCTTGCGATCGCGACCGTGCTGAGAGTCATCGGCCAGCTCGCGGGCATCGCCATCCTCATCGTCGCGATGCTCGGCGTCTCCCGATCCATTCCGCTCGGCGTCCTGGTCTGGAGCATGGTGGCGCTGGCGTTGTCGAAGGCGGTGCTGCGCTACCTCGAGCAGTTCAGCGGCCATTTCGTGGCGTTCGCGGCGCTCGCCCGGCTGCGCGATCTCTTCTACGCTCGGCTCGCTCCTCAGGCCCCTGCGGCCACGGAAGGTGCGGGCAGCGGTGAGCTGAGCGAGCGGGCCACACGAGACATCGACCGCGTCGAGGTCTTCTTCGCGCACACGGCGCCGCCAGCGATCTCCGCAGTTCTGGTCCCAGCCATAGCTCTCGCCTGGCTTGGAGTCACGCAGGGTGCAGTGCTGGCTCTGGCGATCGCCCCGTTCGTGGTCCTCGTGGTGCTGGTCGTGCCCGCGCTCGGCGGCACCGCCAGCTGGCGTGCCTCCCAGCAGGCCGTTGCGGCCAAGGGAATCGTCGCCCAGCACGTCAGCGATTCCGTGCAGGGGGCCCGCGAGGTGCTCGCATTCGAGCACGGCGCTGATCGCCTCGACGACATGGATGCTCGCAGTGACGCCGGGGCCCGCTCGTCGGCGATCGCGGCCCGGATCTCAGCCTTCCGCGGGGCACTTGTCGTGCTGCTTCAGTGGGCTTCGGTCCTCGCGGCGCTTGTCGTTGGCAGCAGGGGAGTCGTCGACGGCGATCTGACCTGGACGCAGCTGCTCGTCGCGCTCGCCGTCGCCATTGGACTCTTCGTGCCGACTCGCGCGGTTGAGAGCTTCGTCACCGATCTCAACGCGTCGTTCGCCAGCGCGGCTCGCCTCTACGAGGTCATCGAGCGGTCTCCACTCGTGACGGATGCGCACGCACAGCCCCTCGGTGAGGGCGAGACCCACGCTGGGCCTGACGCACGCAGCGCGCGTCCGGTGGCTCTCGCGTTCTCCCGCGTCACGTTCGCCTACCCGGCCGGAGGGGGCGCCGACCCTGCAGCGGACGGCGCGGCGAGCCGGGCCGTGCTCGAGGACGTCTCCTTCGAACTGCGAGCGGGGGAGCACCTCACCGTCGTCGGCCCGTCCGGGAGCGGCAAGTCGACCATCGCGTCCCTCGCTCTCCGCTTCTGGGACCCGGATGGAGGCTCGGTGTCTCTGCGTCGCGGATCGGCCGGTCCACTGGAGCTGCTGCCTCGCATCCCGCTCGACGAGCTGCGTACCCGCACGGCGCTCGTCTCCCAGCGCCCCTATCTGAGCGACGGCACCGTTGGGCAGAACGTCGCCCTCGGAAAGCCTGACGCCAGCGACGAGGAGATCTTCGCCGCGCTGCGAGTGGCCGCCCTCGATGAGTGGGTGCGCGAGCAGCCGAAGGGCTTGGACACCCCGGTCAGGGAGCGGGGTGGAGGACTGTCTGGTGGGCAGCGTCAGCGCGTCGCAATTGCTCGCGCCGTCCTCGCGAACCCTGAGGTGCTGGTACTCGACGAGGCGACCAGCGCCCTCGACGGCGAGACCGAGCAGATCGTGCGCGAACGACTCGAGGCGTGGACGGCCGGTCGCAGCATCCTCGAGATCAGCCACCGCCTCGACGCACTCGGCGACACGGATCGTGTGCTGGTGCTCGACGCGGGGCGCATCGTCGAAATCGGCTCGCCCGAGCAGCTGCGTGTTGCCGGCGGCCCGTTCCAGCATCTTCTCGAACGCTGACGAGTCTCCGCGCCCGCAGCGCCGGCCTCGTGATCAAGGCCATCCGCTGTGCTTCCCACTGACCAACTTCAGTGCTCAAACACCTCATTCACGGCTTTCTGGGCCGATTCAGGTCGAAATCGCACTGAAGTTGGTCAGACAGCGCCCGAAGCCGCCTCGACGTTGGAGCCGGAGCCGGGAGCAGCGGGTCCCTGTCCGCCGTGCTCGCGCAGCTCGAGCTCGATGAACGCGCCGATCATGGCGCGGTAGGTGGCCTCCACGACCGCGGGCGACGCATCCGCGTCCTGCGCGAGGGCACGCACCTTGTCGATGACCTGCTCGACGCGGGCGGGGGCACGCACGGCACCGGTGTCCTGGCCACGTTTGGCAACGCCGGCGCGCTCGACCCAACGCTGGCGTTCGCCGATGAGAGCGACGATCTTGGTGTCGAGCGCGTCGATCGCGTCGCGGATGTCGGTCATCTCGTGCGGGCCTGTTGATCCAGTCATTCCGGCAGGTTAGCGGCTATCGTCGGGGTGCTATGCCTCGCCCGATCACGTACCTGTACTCGGCCGTCGACGCGCTCGTCGCGGCCGCGGTCGGCCTCGGCGTCCCACTGGTCGCAGTCGTCGCGGTGCAACTGGCGACCACCGGTTTCGGTAGCGACTTCGTAGCGGGCCTCGGCTACGCGGCCGCCATCTGGGCGCTCTCGCTCGGCGGTTTCGTCGGCGCAGTGATCGATCCGAGCTCCGGTCTCCTGCCAGCCGGGAGCGAGGCGGTGGCGTTCACGCTGCGGATCATGCCACTTGGACTGACGCTCATCACGGTGTGGCTGGCGCGGGTGACCGGGGTGCGCATCCGCGCAGGATCGGATGTCATCTGGCCCGGTCTCCTCTTCACGACCGGCGTGTTCGCCGCCTGCGCCGCTGGGGTCTCGATCGCCTCAAGCGGTCGCGGCCTGGACATCGGCGTGTGGCAGACCGTGATCGTCGGCGCGGTCATCTTCCTCGGCTCCGCGTTCGTCGGCGCGAGGGGGTGGCAAGTCGCGCCGTTCGACTCCGCTGTCTCGAGCCTCGGCGAGCGCGGGCGAGCTCTGCTCACGCAGGGGCTCAGGGCCGCCGGGATCATGATCACAGGTGTGCTTGGTGCCGGCGCGGTGCTCCTCGTCGTCGCAGTCGTCGTGGGGCTCGCGAGCATCCTCGCGCTCTTCCAGTCGCTGCCTCTCGACGTGACCAGCGCGATCGTCGTGGGTCTGAGCCAGCTGGTGATCGCCGTGAACGGCGTCGTCTGGTCTGCCGCGTGGATGCTCGGCACCGGTTTCGCGATCGGCACGGGGTCTCAGGTGACTCCGATGGAGACGCTCGTGGGGCCCATGCCCGTCTTGCCCCTCTTCGGCGCCATCTCCGTCTCGCCCCCGCTGCTCGCGATCTCGATCATCGCCGTTCCAGTTCTCGTCGGTATCGTGGCGATGGTCGGTGTGCGGATCAACGCCCCAGCTGGAGCCGCGCGGGAGGTGTGGTCGCGCATCTCGATCGCGCTTGCGGCCGCTGCTGCTGCCGCCGTCGTCATCGGAGTGCTCGCGCTCGTGGCGGGAGGCTCAGCTGGGCCCGGTCGACTCGCGGATGTCGGCCCCTTCCCCTTGCTCACCGGAGCGAGCGCGTTCGGCACGCTCGCCCTCGGCGCCCTGGTCGGTGCGCTTGTGCCGCTCACCGCGGAGCAGTTCGACGACGAGGAGGAGACAGAAGCTGTCGAGCCGTCCGACGACGTTGAGCGGTCCGACGCTCGCGGCAGCGCACGCACGGATGGCGCTGGCTCCCGTGCGAAGACGAAGGCAAGCGCCATGCCGCTGCGCGAGACAGCGACTGCCGCCAGCTCGCGCGCGGCCAAGCGCCGCTCGAATCGCGACAGCGCAGACGAGCGTCCCTGGGTCGCGGATGCCGTCTCGAAGCGTTTCGAGGATCCTGGCGAAGCCGAGCAGAAGCCGGGGACCGCGCTCGAGGTCAGGGCGGATGATCCGCCCGCTGAGCGGCAGACCTCGGAGATCCGCCGCGCGAAGCGGCTTAAGGTCGAGAACCCGCGCTACGACGACGAGCCTGATATCTACGCAGATATCGACATCGACGACTGACCGCCATCTCGAATGGGCGCTCGAGCGACGACTCGAATGGCCACTCGACTAGACTGACCCGGTGCTCAAGGTAGTTGTCCTCATCTCCGGCGCGGGTTCGAACCTGCGTGCGCTCCTCGAGACACTCCGGGCATCCGCTGACGCCGGGTCGCCCATGGGTGCTGAGATCGTCGCGATCGGCGCGGATACGTCGGCGGCCGGCCTCGCGCTCGCGGAGGAATTCGGGATCCCGTCGTTCGTCGTGCGGCCGAAGGACTTCGCGGACAGGTCATCCTGGGGTGACGAGCTACTCGCGCAGATCCAGCGCTTCGATCCCGACCTGACGCTGCTCTCGGGATTCATGAGACTCGTGCCTCCCGCTGTCGTCGACGCGCTCTCCCCGCGCCTCCTCAACACCCACCCCGCATACCTGCCCGAGTTCCCGGGTGCCCACGCTGTGCGAGACGCCCTCGAGGCCGGCGTCGCAGAGACGGGCGCCTCCATCATCATCGTCGACAACGGTGTCGACACCGGACCGATCATCGATCGCGTCCGCATCCCCGTGCTCCCCGGTGACACCGAGGAGCTGCTCCATGGCCGCATCAAGGTCGCGGAGCGCCGTCTGCTGGAAGACACCGTCAGAGGCGTCGCCTCCGGCGAAATCGCACTCGAGGAAAGAGCCACCGCATGAGCACCCCCGCCTCCCACGGATCCTCCCACGGATCGCTGGTCACCCTCGAGCGCATCGAGCCCAAGCGCGCGCTCGTCTCCGTGAGCGACAAGAGCGGCCTCATCGACCTCGCCGCGGGCCTCAAGGCCGCCGGCGTCGAGATCGTCTCGACCGGGTCGACGGCGAAGACCATCCGCGAGGCGGGCTACGACGTCACCGACGTGCAGCAGGTCACCGGGTTCCCCGAGTCGCTCGATGGCCGCGTCAAGACCCTCCACCCTGGAGTCCACGCCGGCATCCTCGCCGACCGTCGCATCTCCGATCACGTGCGCCAGCTCGAGGAACTCGGCATCGCGCCGTTCGAGCTCATCGTCGTGAACCTGTACCCCTTCGTGGAGACGGTGGCATCTGGGGCGGATGCGCCTGCGATCATCGAGCAGATCGACATCGGCGGACCTGCGCTCGTGCGTGCCTCCGCGAAGAACTTCGCGAACGCCACGATCGTCACCTCGCCGAGCGACTACGCCAAGGTCCTGGGCGAGATCGAGGGCGGCGGAGTCACGTTGGCAACGCGTCGAGCCCTCGCCGCGGCCGCCTTCCAGCACACGTCGAGCTACGACCGGGCGGTCGGAGCATGGTTCGTGTCGCACATCGCCGATGTCGAGGCTGCGGGCTCGGTGCCGACGTCCGCCTCTGACGCCCTGCCGAGCTCACTCACGATCGAGGGCACACAGCTCGCGACGCTGCGCTACGGCGAGAACTCGCACCAGGTCGCCGCCGTCTATGGTCGGAGAGACGGGCGGGGTATCGCCCAGGCCGAGCAGCTCCACGGCAAGGAGATGTCCTACAACAACTACGTGGACGCTGATGCGGCCCTTCGCGCAGCGTTCGACCACACGTCGCCTGCCGTCGCGATCATCAAGCACGCCAACCCCTGCGGCATCGCGGTGGCGCCGGAGGGCCTGTCGCCCGCTGAGGCCATCGCCGAGGCGCACCGCCGCGCGCACGCCTGCGACCCGGTCAGCGCCTACGGCGGCGTCGTCGCCGCGAACCGTGAGGTCTCGCTCGAGATGGCGCAGACGCTCTCCACGATCTTCACCGAGGTCGTCATCGCGCCGAGCTTCGCGCCGGAGGCGCTCGAGGTGCTGAGCGCGAAGAAGAACATCCGCCTGCTGCAGCTTCCTGCGAATCCTGCCCCTGAGGAGCGCGAGGTCCGACAGATCTCAGGTGGCTTCCTCGTGCAGAGCGCAGACCGCTTCGAGCCGAACGCGTCGCTCATCGAGAGCTGGACGCTCGTGGCCGGCGCTCCGGCCGCTGGCCAGACCGTGGAAGACCTCGAGTTCGCCTGGCGCGCCTGCCGTGCCGTGAAGTCGAACGCGATCCTCCTCGCCTCCGACGGTGCATCCGTCGGCGTCGGAATGGGCCAGGTCAACCGCGTCGACTCCTGCCACCTCGCCGTCTCGCGTGCGGGTGAACGGGCCGCCGGTTCAGTTGCCGCATCCGACGCGTTCTTCCCCTTCGCTGACGGCCTCGAAGTGCTGCTCGAAGCTGGCGTCAGTGCCGTCGTGCAGCCAGGAGGGTCCATTCGCGACGAAGAGGTCATCGCGGCCGCCGAGAAGGCAGGCGTGACCATGTACTTCACCGGCGAGCGCCACTTCTTCCACTGATTCGCGCGGGTCAGCGCGAACCAGCGCTGACCCCGCTCGACCGCACACGACACCACGAGAGCAGCAAGTGAGCACCAAGAACCCCCAGCCCGTCACCCGTGTGAGCGAGCTCGACGGCGCAACGCGCTTCAACGCCGCGCTCGTCGCGGCCATGGGCGTCGCGTTGGCGACGCTCCTCACCTCGCTCGTCGTCATGAACGAGCGAGACCTGACGGGCGTCATCTCGCCGCTCACGACGCTCACCGACACGTTCGACTTCTACTCGCTGCCGGTGCTGCTGCTGCTTGTCCTCGTCACGCTCGTGGGCTGGCTCGGGTGGCTCCGAAACTGGTGGATCGCCGCGATCGCCGGGTTCGTGCTCGCGCTTCTCGCTGGCACGATCGGCTACGTCGTCCGGCTCGCGACGGGTGGCGCCGAGTTCACGGGCGAGACCTGGTCTGCGATCTTCACGGAGTTCTTCGGACTCAACTTCGTGTTCCTCGTCTCCGGCACGGTCTATACGGCCATCGTGGGCCCTGCCCTGTTCCGCCGCCAGGTGGCTGACATGCTGCGGGATGTGTCCGGTCGCGTCGCGCATGCCGGGGAGCTTCGCCGGTTCGCGGAGTCGAACAGCAAGCTCGCGCTCGTGCGCATCCCCGCCGCGAACCCGCAGGATGCTCAGGTCACGTTCCAGGAGCGCGCTGACGTCAACAGGGATCTCGCCAACGAGCAGTGGGAGTCCTACGTCGCTCTGCTGGACGAGCACGGTTGGGAGACGCGCGAGGTGCCTGCTGCCGAGACCATGCCGGACTCGGTCTTCACCGAGGACCAGGTCATCGTGCTCGGACAGGTCGCGATCCTCGGGCGCAGCGGCGCCGCATCCCGACGCGCCGAGCTTCCCGGTGTGCGCGCGGCGCTCGCCGAGACGGAGTTCGTGACGATGGAGATCGAGGCCCCGGCGACCCTCGACGGCGGCGACGTGCTGCTCGCCGGCGACACGGTCTACGTGAGCGCTTCGACGCGCACGAACGCGGAGGGCATCCGCGCGCTCCGCGAGATCGCGCTCGATCTCGGCTACCGGGTCGTGGCCGTGCCGATCACGGGTGCCCTGCACCTCAAGACCGTCGCGACTGCGCTGCCGGATGGCACCGTGATCGCGTGGACGCCTGCACTCGAGCAGCCTTCGCTCTTCGGCGGCTACATCGAGGCGCCTGAGCTGCTCGGCGCGAGCGTCCTGCCACTCGACTCCGACACGGTCCTCGTGTCCGCTTCCGCCCCGGCGACGGCGAAGCTCGTGAAGCGCCTCGGCTACAACGTCGTCACCCTCGACATCTCAGAGTTCGAGAAGCTCGAGGGCGGCGTCACCTGCCTCTCGGCACGCGCCTACTAGCCGCGACCGCAGGCCCGACTGCACCACGATCGCTGCCCGGCGTTTCACCCTCTCGCGGTCCCGCAAGAGGGTGAAACGCCGGGCAGCGATTTCGGTCGAAGGGCGTTACAGCGAGCCGGTGCCGTGCTGGGTCAGCTCACGCTCACCAACCGTCTCGCCGTACTGCGTCTCGCCGGTCACGACGAAGCCGAGACCACGGAAGAAGTCGCCCGGCCCCAGGTCGCCCTCTTCCCAGATCGCGGTCACCTTGTCGAATCCGCGACGTGCGGCCTCGTCGAGGATCGCGTTCACCGCAAACGATCCGATGCCTCGACGCTGGAAGTCGGCGTCGACGTTCATCCGCAGGATCGTGGCCCGGAACAGCTCGTCCGGAGCGTCCTCGTCGAAGTTCGCCATGACGAAGCCCACGACGCGGCTGTCGAGCACGACGACCCTCGGCCACGACGTCGTCTGGTTGACGTAGGCCTCCGAGATGGAGTTCGAGACGGGCGCGACGAACGCCTCCTGGCCTGGTTTCAGGGTGAGCGTGTTGGCGGCGACGATGTTGTCGGCGGACAGCTCTTCGATATACAGCTCGCTCATGGATGCAGAGTAGCGGTCCGTCTGAGTATTTCTCCGAATGCGGCCCCGGTAGGCTGTAGGCAAACCGCGCGCAGAAGGAGAACTCTATGGCGAAGATCAAGGTCGAGGGAACGGTTGTCGAGCTCGACGGCGACGAGATGACCCGCATCATCTGGCAGAAGATCAAAGACACGCTCATCCACCCGTACCTCGACGTAAACCTCGAGTACTACGACCTGGGCATCGAGAAGCGCGACGAGACCGACGACCAGATCACGGTCGACGCGGCTCACGCGATCCAGAAGCACGGCGTCGGCATCAAGTGCGCGACGATCACCCCCGACGAGGCCCGCGTCGAAGAATTCGGCCTCAAGCAGATGTGGCGCTCCCCGAACGGCACCATCCGCAACATCCTGGGCGGCGTCATCTTCCGCGAGCCCATCATCATCTCGAACATCCCACGCCTCGTGCCGGGCTGGAACAAGCCCATCATCGTCGGTCGCCACGCATTCGGCGACCAGTACCGGGCCACCGACTTCCGCTTCGCCGGCGAGGGCAAGCTCACGGTCGAGTTCACGCCGGACGACGGCTCCGAGCCCCAGAAGTTCGAGGTCTTCCACTCCCCGGGTGACGGAATCGCACAGGTGCAGTACAACCTCGATGCGTCCATCACCGACTTCGCACGTGCGTCGCTCAACTACGGACTCACGCGCGGCTACCCCGTGTACCTGTCGACGAAGAACACGATCCTCAAGAAGTACGACGGTCGTTTCAAGGACATCTTCCAGGAGATCTTCGAGTCGGAGTTCAAGGAGAAGTTCGACGCGGCTGGCATCACGTACGAGCACCGCCTCATCGACGACATGGTCGCGGCTTCGCTCAAGTGGGAGGGCGGCTACGTCTGGGCCTGCAAGAACTACGACGGCGACGTCCAGTCGGACACCGTCGCGCAGGGCTTCGGCTCGCTCGGACTCATGACCAGCGTTCTCACGACCCCGGACGGCAAGGTCGTCGAGGCTGAGGCTGCGCACGGCACGGTCACGCGCCACTACCGCCAGCACCAGCAGGGCAAGCCGACGTCGACGAACCCGATCGCCTCGATCTACGCCTGGACGCGCGGCCTCGCGCACCGCGGCAAGCTCGACGGCAACCAGGAGCTCATCGACTTCACGCAGGCGCTCGAGGAGGTTGTCATCGAGACCGTCGAGTCGGGCAAGATGACCAAGGACCTGGCTGCGCTCGTCGGCGAGGGCACCCCGTACCAGACGACCGACGACTTCATGAACTCGATCGCCGAGAACCTGGCCGCTCGAGTGTCCGCGTAAGCGAATCTCGACGTCCCGTAGGGATTGTTGAACCCGGAAGCCCCGCTTCCTGCCTCGGCAGGGTGCGGGGCTTCTGCGTCGGGCGAATAGGGTGGATGCATGAGCACCTCGCCAGTCCGCATCACCGTCACGGGAGCAGCCGGCAACATCGGCTACTCGCTCCTGTTCCGCATCGCATCCGGCTCGATGCTGGGCGACGCGCCCGTCGAACTGCGGCTGCTGGAGATCCCGCAGGCCGTCAAGGCCGCGGAGGGCACTGCCATGGAATTGGCCGACGGCGCATTCCCTCTGCTCCGATCAGTGGATGTGTTCGACGAGGCCGGTGCGGCCTTCGACGGCACCAACATCGCGCTGCTCGTCGGCTCGATGCCACGACGCGATGGCATGGACCGCGCCGACCTGCTCGAGGCGAACGGCGGCATCTTCGCGCCGCAGGGCCGGGCCATCGGAGCGCACGCGGCAGATGACATTCGGGTGCTCGTCGTCGGCAACCCGGCCAACACGAACGCCGCTATCGCGAGAGCAGCGGCACCCGACGTGCCAGGTGAGCGCTTCAACGCCATGATGCGCCTCGACCACAACCGGGCTGTCGCGCAGCTCGCCGCAAAGGCGAACGTCGGCGCTGGCGCGGTCTCGCGCATCCACGTGTGGGGCAACCACTCCAACACCCAGGTGCCCGATGTCGATCACGGGACGATCGGCGGCGTCCCGGTCCGGGAGCGCATCGCCGACGATGCCTGGATCGACGGAGAGTTCGTCACCACCGTCGCGACGAGGGGCGCCGCTGTGATCACAGCACGCGGTGCCTCCTCCGCGGCCTCGGCAGCCTCGGCCGCGGTCGACCATGTGCGCGACTGGGTGCTCGGCACACCTGAGGGCACCTGGACGACGGCGGCCCTGCCATCGAGGGGTGACTACGGCATCCCCGAGGGCCTCGTCGCCGGCGTGCCCGTGACATCGGCTGGCGGAGAATGGGAGGTCGTGCAGGGGCTCGACCTCAGCGAGCTCACGCGGACGCGCCTCGCGGCGACAGTCGCCGACCTCGAAGCCGAACGCGATAGCGTTGTCGGTCTGGGATTCATCCCGTCGACCTCCTGAAGTGAGAAGAGCTGCAATGACCACTGCCGAACCGGACATCCTCGCACTGGAGGTGCTGATCCGTCGCGACGGTGTCGGCGAGATTCGGGAAGGCGACTCGGTCGAGCGCATCATCGCGGCCGACGCGGACGAGCTCCGCTCGGAGATCATGACGAGAGTCGTCGACCGTGCCACCCGCGAGCAGATCGTGATCGATCTCCGCACGATCGACATCGACGGCGTCTTCCCGCTCCGCGTCTCGCCTGACGGCAGCCTCGTCGAGACCGGCGACGTCGGTGAGCTCGCACCGGGCGAGGACGAGCTGACCGACCGAATCGGGAGCGGGGAGGCCGAAGTCGAAGAGCAGCACGCCGACGGCGGCTACGAGGCGTCGGTGGGCGCGAGCAGCGACGGGTTCCTCCCTCAGGGGAACGTGCACGAGACGGTCCGAATCCCTCGCGTCGAGATGATGCATCACGCCCTCGACCACGAGGTCGTGCCAACAGCGCAGGAGGCCCCGCAGCTCGAGGCCCCGCAGCTCGAAGCTCCGCAGCACGAGCCCGCACCGGAACCCGAGTTCGAACCCGGCGATGCGGGCCAGGGCGCGACGGAAGCCGACGTGCCTCCCGTGTGGTTCGAGGACCGCATCGACGAGGACGGCCTCGAGGACACGCAGCCGTGGCAGCCGCGGTTCCCTCGCGATGCTCGAGCGCAGCGCGAGCTCGACGAGATCGAGAACGTGGAGACCGGTCCCCGCGACGTCGTGCGACCCGGATTGCCGCCGAAGCCCAGCAACACGGCACCGGTTGCTGCAGCTGCCTCGGCCGCAGCAGTCTCGAGGGCCGCATCCGCCACCGCACCCGAGCGTCGCAAGAGCGACACCTCTGCGCCGACCCTCGCCGACCTCCTCGTCGACAAGCAGGCCGCACCGGAAGCTCCCGCGCAGCAGGGCTGGCGCAGCGCGCTCCGTGTCGGTACCGGCGGGCTCATCAAGCTCGGTCCAGGCGAGGCGGAGCGCGTCAAGCGCGACGAGATCCGCCGAGTGCAGCGGCAGTTCGACGGGTCGCGGACCGTCGTCGTCATGAACCCCAAGGGCGGCGCGCACAAGACCACCGCAACGCTGATGATCGCCGCCACCTTCGGTGAGATCCGCGGCGGCTACACGCTCGCCTGGGACAACAACGAGACCCGAGGCACGCTCGGCTGGCGCTCGCACGCCGGCAACCACCGCAACACCGCCGTCGACTTCCTCAGGCAGCTGCCGCGCTTCGAGGTCTCCGGCGGCGCGACGATCGCCGACGTCGACCGCTTCGTTCGCCCCCAGGGCGACGCCCAGTTCGACGTGCTGGCCTCCGACGACGACGCAGCCTCGGCCGCGATCATCGACGCGGAAGCCTTCTCGAGGATGCACCGCACCCTGAGCCGCTTCTACCGAGTGCTGGTCGTCGACACGGGCAACAACATGCGCGCCAGCAACTGGGAGGCGGCGCTCGACGTCGCCGACCAGCTCGTCATCGTCTCCACCGCGCGAGAGGACACCGCCGCATCCGCAGCCTGGCTCGCAGACGGCCTCCGCGAGCGAGGCTTCGGCGAGAAGCTCGAAAACGCCGTCACTATCCTCTCGAGCCCCTCCGCGAAGGAGGACCAGGCGCTGACCGAGCGCCTGCACCACCACTTCGAGCGCCTCACCAGGGCCGTGGTTGAGGTACCGTACGACCACGCCTTCGTCGGCGGCGGTGAGCTGAGCGTCTCCAGCCTCAAGCCGGCAACGCGAGACGCGTGGCGCACCGCGACTGCCGCCATCGCGGAACGCCTCTGACCGAAACCAGACCTAGGAACCCAGTGCTCACGATCTCCCACACCTCCCGTGCTGCCAGCCCGGAGGAGATGGACGACATCCAGACCGGTCTCAACGACCGCTACGGTGTCGTCCTCTCGTCCGGCGTCGAGTACCCGGGCAGGTACACGCGATGGGACATCGGGTTCATCGATCCTCCGCTCATGATCGAGGGTCGAGGCTTCGCCCTGCGGATGCGTGCCCTCAACGAGCGCGGCGGCATCCCCCTCCGCGCGTTCACGGAGGCCTTCGAGCGGCTCGACGGAGTCACGGTTCGGGTGCTCGCCGACGGCGAGGTCGAGATCGACGTCGCCTCGCAGCGCGACGAGATCATCCCGGAAGAGCAGCGAACTCGCAGGCGGTCGAGCTTCAGCGTGCTGCGAGCGATCATCGAGACCATGCCGGATGACGTGCCGCACCTGGGCCTGTACGGGTCGTTCGGCTACGACCTCGTCCGGCAGATCGAAGCGCTCGAAGCCCCGAACGGCGGCGACCAGCGGGACCTGGTCGTGTTCCTGCCAGACTCCGTGCTCGCGGTCGACCGGCAGCGCGGCGACGCCACGAGATACGACTTCGAGTTCGCCGACGGCGAGACGACGACCGTGGGGATGCCCCGCACCGAGGTGCTGAGTCCCTTCATCGCACCCGCCGCATCCGCCCAGCCCTCTCGCGATCACGAACCGGGGGAGTACGCAGCCCTCGTCGAGTCGGCCAAGGCGTCGTTCGCGCGCGGCGACCTGTTCGAGGTCGTCCCTGGTCAGGCCTTCCGCCGCCCGGTCCGGACGAGCCCGGCCGACGTCTTCGCCTACCTGAAGCGCAACAACCCCGCGCCATACGGCGCGCTCATGAACCTCGGCGGGCAGGAGTTCCTCGTGAGCGCCAGCCCTGAGATGTTCGTGCGGGTCGCGGGCAGCCGCGTCGAGACGGTACCCATCTCCGGCACCATCGCCCGCGGCGCCGACGCGATCGAAGACGCCGACCGCATCCTCGAGCTCCTCAACAGCGACAAGGACCGCTCCGAGCTCACGATGTGCACCGACGTCGACCGCAACGACAAGTCACGCGTCTGCGAGCCCGGATCGATCAAGATCATCGGCAGGCGCCAGGTCGAGCTCTACTCGAAGGTCATCCACACGGTCGATCACGTCGAGGGCAAGCTGCGGCCGGAGTTCGATGGGCTGGATGCGTTCGCCACGCACATGTGGGCCGTCACGGTCACCGGGGCCCCGAAGATCTGGGCGATGCGCTTCATCGATGAACACGAGCGCAGCCCGCGCACCTGGTACGGCGGTGCCATCGGCGTGCTGCTCGCCAACGGCGACGTCAACACCGGCCTCACGATCCGCACCGCGATGATCCGAGACGGCATCGCCGAGGTGCGTGCTGGCGGCACGCTGCTCATGGACTCGACGCCTGCCGCAGAAGAGCTCGAGACCGAGATGAAGGCGTCCGCGCTGCTGGAAGCGCTCGACGCCTCCGCTGCATCCGCCGCGGCAGAGCCCGTCGTCGCGGCGGAGCCCGCACGCAGCGGCATCGGCCACCGCATCCTCTTCCTCGATCACGAGGACTCGTTCGTGCAGATGCTCGCCGGGTACATGCGTGAGACCGGCGCCGAGGTGCGCACGGTGCGCATCCCCAAGGGCGGCATCGGACGCGAGGAGATGGCACGCATCCTCGATGAGCAGCAGCCCTCGCTTGTCGTCATGTCGCCAGGGCCCGGGGCGCCGAGCGACTTCAAATCGTCTGAGCTGCTCGATGAGATCGTCGAGCGCTCGCTTCCCGTCTTCGGCGTGTGCCTCGGTCAGCAGGCCATCGGCGAGTACTTCGGCGCATCACTCGGGCAGCTCGGGTACCCGCTCCACGGGCAGGAACGGGAGGTCATCGTCACCAACCCCGGCTTCCTCGACGCCCTCCCTGAGCGCTTCGTGACGGGTCGCTATCACTCGCTGCACATCGACCCAGCGACGATGCCGGAAAGCCTCGTCCTCGTCGCGTCGGACGACGACGGCATTCCGATGGCCATCCAGCACCGAGAGCTGCCGATCTTCGCCGTGCAGTTCCACCCCGAGTCGCTCATGACGCTGCGGGACTCGGCGGGCAAGCGCATCATCGAGGCAGTCATGGAGCGCATCCCAGCGCGCGTGACCGCGAGCTGAGCCGCCTTCCGAGCTGCGACCCGGGCTCGCTACCGCCCGGGCCGGAGTTGTGGCCTGTCATGCGGCGGCGATCGCTACGGTGTCCTGTCGGCGCTCCTGGCCAACTTCCGTGATGGATGGTTCGATCCGGTGAGTTCGCGTGCGATCTGCGAGCTCTCATCACGCAAGCTGGCCAGGGCGAGTCAGAGGCGAGCGCTGAGCGCGGCCATGAGCTCCTCGGAGGTCGCGAGATCGTGGGCGGTCACGCTGCCGTGTGGTCGCGCAGCTGCCGAACGCTCGGCGAGCGCGACCGTGAGATCTGCGGTCGCCCTCGACTGGTTGCGTCCGGATGCACCCCGTCGTTGGCCCGTTCGCCGGTTGATCGCGGCGAGCGCCCAGGAGTCGTCTCCGATGGCGGGTGCCGCGCTGACCAGGGGCGAGAGCTGCGGGATGGCACCGACAAGCGCGAGCGCGGCGGTCACCGGGCGTGAGCTCAGCGCCAGGTAGCTGCGTACACCGTAGCGACCGCCGAGCAGCGTGTGGTCCGGGAAATCGGCCCGCAGGTAGGCGCGCCGCCTGCCGTCGCCGCCTCGGAGCGTCCGCCGTTCCCTGAAGTTGATGACCACGTCCGCCTCCGGTCGGGAGATGACCTCGGACCCGGCAAGCGACTGCGTCCAGGCCACGGCGGCCGCTCCGTGCTTCTCGCCGGAGCCGAGCATGACCGCGACGTCGATCTCGTCGCCGTCTCGCGCGTCCAGCTCGCCGACGAGCGCGGTGCTGAGGCCGGGCGTGAGGCCTGCGCCGAGAACCACTGAGGCTCCGACCTCGTCGGCGGTGTGCCGGAGTGCTGCGAGGTAGGCACCGGTCGCGGAGATGTCGACGAGAGCTGCATTGCCGAGGTGGCGAGCGACGGCCGGTGTCTCGACGCCGGACGCGTTGATGACCACATCATTCTGCGCGGCCAGCCGTGCGAAGCTCTCGAGATCTCTCGCCAGGTCCACCCGGACGCTGCCTGGCCGTGGTCGCCTGCCAGCGCGGGTCACCTCGTGCCCGTTCGCTTCCAGGAGCTTTGCGATGCTGGTGCCGACGGCGCCGCTTGCTCCGACGACGAGGGCCTTCACGCGGCTGGCTCTGCCGGCGGCACAGCGAGGCCCGTGCCGCCGGCCTCGCGGCCGCGTCGGACAACGCGGAGATACAGCTTCGTGAGCTGTGGCACCACGACGTAGACGGCGAGGAGAACCACGATGGCGGTGAGCAGCGCCGTGGCCAGCAGGCCGGGCCAGGTGCTCGTGAAGGCGGCGAGCAGGGCGCCAACGATCGAGACGAGCGGGAAGATCGCGAGCCAGGTGATGAAGGCGCGCTCGTGGACTGAGATCGGGGGCATGTGTACTCCAAACGTTCGGTTGGAGATGGAGCCTATGGGGCGGCCTGAGAAAAAGCAACTAGACAGTTGGACTTGGTACCATGGGGCCTATGGCCTGGGATACGGAACGCACGAAGCAGCTCCTCCTCGACTCGGCGACGACCCACTTCAGCGAGCGCGGCTGCTCCGGGGCTCGGGTCGATGCGATCGCCAGGGATGCGGGGGTCAACAAGGAGCGCATCTACCAGTACTTCGGCGACAAGCAGGCGCTGTTCGGGAGCGTCCTCCAGCATGCGCTGCTCCGCATCTTCGACGCGGCCGAGCTCACGGGGGAGGGGCCGGAGGCGGTGGGGGCATACGCTGCGGCCCTTTTCGACCGCTACGACGAGCATCCGGAACTGCCGCGCCTGCTCGCGTGGGAGGGCCTCGAGGTCAAGGGCGGACTCGCGCTCGAGGAGCGCATCGCACGTTGCGCCGGCAAAGCTGCCGCCATTCGCTCGGCCTGCCCCGGAATGAGCGAGGCGGAGTCGCGGCACGTGCTGCTCAGCGTCGTCACGCTCGTCAACGGCTGGTGGACGCTCGGTCAGCTTCGCGACATCATGCTCGACGGGACAGCAGATCATGCCGACCGCCGGTCGATTCTCGCCGCGCAGGTCACCGCAGTTGCCGCCTCAGTCACTTAACCGCGTCCCCCGCGTCGCCCTGTGCTTCGCCCCCCTGCCGCGCTCGTCACCCGCGTCGCCGGAGCCCGGCGTGTCCAACATCAGTGCGAATTTCGACGTTCTGGGGCTCTCAGGTGCTCCAGCGCCGGATATTGCACTCATGTTGGTCAGGCTTTGCGTCGGCGCGAGCGGGTAGCCAGATGCGCGCCGCTCGCTAGCAGGGCGAGCAGCGCTGCCTCAACCTCTGGCCAGCGGAACATGATCTGCTCGTAGGTGAGTCGCAGCACGCGGTAGCCCACGGACTTCAGAACGAGGTCGCGTTCGCGGTCTGTTCGATAGTGGTCTTCGTCTGCGTGGAAAGCGCGGGAATCGCATTCGATGACCAGGCGCTCCCCGACGACGAGGTCGACGAACCCGACGCCCGAGATCCACACCTGCGGTCTCGGCGTGAACCCCCTGAGCTGAAACCACAGACGAACTCTGCTCTCCGTGCCGGACTGGCTGCGCCCGTCCACGAACTCGAGCTTCTTCCTGGCGTGCAACGGAAGCTCTTCCGCCAGGAGCTTCAGCTCACCGTGGTCGATCTTTTCGAGCTGGATCGCCGAGTCCGCGACGATGACGAGGTCTCTCACCGGCAAACACGTGAGGGCGCAGCTCAGGGATAGCGCAACATCGTCGATCGCGCGCAGAGTCAGAGCCCCGCCGCGCTTGCGGGCGCACCGATGCCAGATGACAGTCGGGTCGCCGGGTGAGGTGCGTGAGGTCGTCACGCCGCGGGCTCCCGTGGCGATTCTGGCGTGAAGGCTGCTGTCCGGTGGTGTCCAGACGCCATGCACGCGCAGGGCACTCGAGCAGGTGAGGCGAGCGCGGAGTCTCACGGCCCGAATCGCCTGCACCGACGCCCCTGTGGTCGAGTACCAGCCGGGTGCGGGTCGCTGGACAGAGCCTTCTCGGAGAAGCGCTTCGAGCGAGCGGCGCATATTGCCGCTCTCGTCCCATTCTTTCCTCGAGAAAACGCCGCCGGGCGGTGGTGTGAACGGCTGAGGTGGCAGCTTCTTCGGCATGCCCTCACTGAATCGCGCAAAGCCCCTCCGCGACCGGCGGATGCTGTTCCTGTGGACAACGCCCTGTCCACAGGCAGTCGGTGCGGGAGTCGCCAGGCCAACATCAGTGCAATTCTTGCGGTATCTGGCGCTTCACGCGTCGAGAGCGGCGATAGTGCACCGATGTTGGACAGGGGTTGCTGACGGCCTCCGGAGAGGCCGCTCCGGAGCGCGATTCAGGTCGCTTAGCGCGATCCAAGCCGGTCCGAGCGACCTGAGCCGCGCAGGCCGACCCGCGCCGCTCAGATCAGTGGAAGATGATCGTGCGCTGCCCGTCGAGGAGCACGCGGTGCTCGGAGAACCACTTGACAGCCTGTGTGAGGGTTCGTGACTCCTCATCCTGGCCGATGGCCATGAGCTCCTGCGGTGCGCGCGTGTGGTCGACGCGCACGACGTTCTGCTCGATGATCGGGCCCTCGTCGAGGTCGCTCGTCACGAAGTGGGCGGTGGCGCCGATGAGCTTGACTCCGCGGGCGTGCGCCTGACGGTACGGGTTCGCGCCCTTGAATCCGGGCAGGAACGAGTGGTGGATGTTGATTGCGCGGCCGGCGAGCTCCGCGCACAGCTCGGGGGAGAGGATCTGCATGTAGCGGGCGAGCACGACCAGCTCGATCTGCTGCTCTTCGACGACCTGGAGGATGCGCGCCTCGAAGGCCGCTTTCTCTTCCGGTCCGGTGACGGGCAGGTACTCGAACGGGACCTGGTAGAACTCGGCGAGCTCTTTGAGCGCTTCGTTGTTCGCCAGGACAAGCGGCACATCGATCTGCAGGTGTCCTGAGCGCTGGCGGAACAGGAGATCGTTGACGCAGTGCCCCGCCTTCGTCGCCAGGATGAGCGTGCGCACGGGCCGGCCAGCTTCGTCGAGGGAGACCTCGGCGCTGAACCGCTCGGCGACAGGTTCGAGGCGAGCGAGGAGCTCCTCGCGGCTGGCGTCGGTGCGGATGTCGACGCGCATGAAGAACCGACCGGTGTCGGTCGAGGAGAACTGCTGGAGCTCTTCGATGTTGCCCGCGGAGTCGACGATGGCTCCCGTGACGGCGTGCACGATGCCTGGCTGGTCTGGGCAGTTGAGGGTGAGCACCCATCGAGTTGCTTCTTGAATCACCACATCAGGGTAGCCGTCTTGACGTGGACGTATAGACTCATCATTGGTCGCGCGTATCGCTCGGCCCCCGGCGTGCCGGTACGCACGCAGTCGACTCCCTGACGAGGTTTCCCGCTCGCCCGGAGTGCGCCGTTCGGATCCTGCGAATGACTTCTCTCTCTGCTCCTCCGATGACGTCTGCCCCCAAGCTGCCGCTCGTCCCACTGATCGCGCTCGCGTTCTCCACGTTCATCAGCGTCACGATCGAGATGCTGCCTACTGGCCTTCTCGAGCTCATGACCGTCGATCTCGGCGCGACCCGCGCGGAGATCGGCTGGCTCATGACGATCTTCGCGTTCACCGTGGTGCTCACGAGCACGCCGCTGACGGCGATCACGAAGCGCGTTCCTCGGCACGCGCTCCTGGTCATCGTGTTGGCGGTCTTCGCGATCGGGTCGATCGCCTCGGCGTTCGCGCCCACGTACGCGTGGCTTGTCGTGACGCGTGTCGTCACGGGTCTCGCGCACGGCGTGTTCTGGGCGGTTGTCGCCTCGTACATCTCGCTCATCGCGCCGAAGGAGCTGCTCACTCGTGCGGTCTCCATAACGCTCGGCGGTGGGGCGATCGCGTATGTCCTCGGTGTGCCCATCGGGACGGCGCTTGGACAGGCGTTCGGCTGGCGGTTCGCGTTCGGATCGCTCGCGGTCGTGACGCTGCTTGTCGCGGTGCTGCTCTGGTTCCTGCTGCCGCGCGTCAATCATCTCGACGACTCGTTCTACACGCGCCCTATCGCGCTCCCGGACGACTCGGACGAGCCTGCGGTGCCGGCCAAGCGCATCCGCTTCGCGCAGCGCTCGCTGCTGACGGTGATCCTGCTGTGCGTGATCACGCTCATCACGATGACTGCTCAGTACGCGTTCTACTCGTACATCTCGCCGTACGCGCTCGACGTGATCGGCTTCCCGGTGGAGACGCTCAGCCTTGTGCTCTTCGCCTACGGCATCGCGTCTGCGGGTGGTACGGCCCTCGCGGGCGTCGTCTTCACGGTGCGGCCTCGTGTCGGGCTCGCGACCGGGTACCTGCTCATGCTTGCCGCGGTGACGCTCCTGCTGTTCGCGCACGACACGACGGTTGCGCTCGTGGCGCTGGTCATCTGGGGGCTCGGGATGGGTGTGCTGCCGCCGCTGCTGCAGTCGCGCATCCTGAACGCGGCCCCGTCGCGCCACCGCGACCTTTCGAGCGCGCTGTACACGTCCGGCTTCAACTTCGGCATCGGCTCCGGCGCGCTTGTCGGTGGTCTGCTGCTGGATGCTGCTGGCCTGGTCGCGTTGCCCGTGTTCTTCCTGGCGATGGTGGGACTCGGCCTCGTGAGCGCGCTGGTGCTCGATGCTGTGCTGGCTAGGCGCCCCCTGCAGCAGACGAGCTGAGGCGAGACACGCTGAGCTCGGTCGAGCTCAGCTCGTCGGCGACTCGCTGGAGTCCGTCGCGAACCGCGGCGATCGTCGGCGATGCCGCGCTCGCGGTGCGGATGGAAGTGAAGATCTCGCGTCGTGGCTCGCCGGCCAGCGGGAAGAATCGCACGTTGGGTGCCGCGTGGGCCCAGGTGAGGTCGTTGAGTATCCCCACTGCGTGCCCGGTCTCGATGAAGCGCATCTGCGCCTGCAGGTCGGCGGTCTCGTAGCGCACGTCAGGTTCGTAGCCTGCGACGCGGCATTGCTGTTCGCCCCAGTGGCGGGATGCGGATCCCTGCGGCTCCATGACCCAGGCGTGGCCTGCGGCGTCGGCGAGGCTGGCCACTGGGGAGTCGATCGGCACGGCGAGGCGCAGCGCATCGCCCGTGAGGAGCTGCTTGTCGAGCCCGGGATGGTGTGGTGCCGCATGGCCCGGGTACTGCTCGGCGACGACGACGTCGAAGTCGCCCGCGAAGGTGTCGAAGAGCGCTGATTCCGGTTCGTGCTGCACCATCTCGATGCGCAGGCCGGGGTGCTCTTCTTCGAGGACGCGGAGCAGTGGCGGGATGAGGGTGAGGGCAGCGGACTGGAAGACGGCGAGGCGGACGGTGCCGACGGCGCGGCTGGTCGAGGCGAGCACCTCCTGTTCGGCGATCTCCAGCCGTTCGAGGATCTCGGCGGTGTGGCCGGCGAGGATCTCTGCCTGCTGGGTGAGCTGCACGCGCCTTCCGTGCTTGCGCAGGAGCTCGACGCCGAGTTCGGCTTCGAGGGCGGAGAGCTGCTGCGAGACGGCCGACGGTGAGAAGTTGAGTGCCTTGGCGACTTCGGCCAGGGTTCCCCGGAGCTGCACTTCGCGGAGGAGTCGGAGCTTGCGTACGTCGAGCATGGTCAATCATCACACGAGCTGATGAAAAAAGATCAATTTCCTTCACTTTACCTAATCGAAGCCGGGTGCCGATACTGGGTCACATGACCGCCACCGTGACGCCTGTCTTCCCCGCAGATCCCCTCACCGACCTTGCGCCGGAGGCCGTTGCGCTGGTGCGCCGCTGGCTGACGGAGGCTGCCGAGATCCCTGTGGACGCATCCGCGGCGCAGCTCGCCGGCGTCCTCAAGGATCCGCAGGGCCTCGACTTCACCGTCGGCTTCGTCGACGGGGTCGTGCGGCCAGAGGACCTGAAGGTCGCCGCGCGCAAGCTCGGCTCGATCGCCGACAAAGTTCCCGGCTTCCTGCCCTGGTACATGAAGAGCGCCGTGCGCGTGGGCGGCGCCGTCGCGCCCGTGCTCCCCGGCATCGTGGTCCCGGCCGCGCGCAAGGTCCTGCGCGACATGGTCGGCCACCTCATCATCGACGCGACGGACGCGAAGCTGGGCCCGGCGATCGAGCAGATCCGCGGCAAGGGCGTGCGCCTCAACATGAACCTCCTCGGCGAGGCAGTCCTCGGCAAGAAGGAGGCGGCTCGCCGTCTCGATGGCACCACCAAGCTGCTCGAGCGCGACGACGTCGACTACGTGTCCATCAAGGTCTCCTCGACCACCGCGCCGCACCAGCCCTGGGCCTTCGAGGAGGCCGTCGCCGACGTCGTCGAGGAGCTCACGCCGCTCTACCGCCTCGCCGTGAACAGTCGGACCCGCAAGTTCATCAACCTCGATATGGAGGAGTACAAGGATCTCGAGATGACGATGGCGGTCTTCACGCGCATCCTCGACGACCCCGAGTTCCTGAGCCTCGAGGCTGGCATCGTGCTGCAGGCCTACCTCCCGGATGCGCTCTCAGCGATGATCCGCCTGCAGGAGTGGTCGGCGGAACGCGTCGCCCGTGGGGGCGCGCCCATCAAGGTGCGTCTCGTGAAGGGTGCGAACCTTCCCATGGAGCGCGTCGAGGCGTCGCTGCACGGCTGGCCTCTTGCGACGTGGGGCACCAAGCAGGACTCGGACACGAGCTACAAGCGCGTCATCGACTACGCGCTCACCCCTGAGCGGGTCAAGAACGTGCGGGTCGGCATCGCCGGCCACAACCTCTTCGACGTCGCGTTCTCCTGGCTGCTCGCGAAGCGCAGAGGTGCGACGGACGGCATCGAGTACGAGATGCTGCTCGGCATGGCGCAGAGCCAGGCCGAGGTCGTCAAGCGCGAGGTCGGCGGGCTCCTCCTCTACGTGCCCGTTGTGCACCCGCAGGAGTTCGACGTGGCCATCGCCTACCTCATCCGTCGCCTCGAGGAGGGTGCGAGCCAGGACAACTTCATGTCTGCGGTGTTCGAGCTGGCCGACAACGAGGAGCTCTTCGAGCGTGAGTCGCAGCGTTTCGTGGCGTCCCTCGACGCGCTCGACCGTGTTGTGCCCGAGAGCAACCGCGTGCAGGATCGCACGGCCGAGCCCGTCGCGCTTCCCGCCGACCGCTTCGAGGAGACCCCGGACACCGATCCTTCGCTGCCCGCCAACCAGTCCTGGGCTCGCGCGATCAGGGAGCGCTCCGAGTCGTCGGTCCTGGGTTCCGAGACGATCGCGGCGAACACGGTCGGGTCGCTCGGCGAACTGGATGCCCGGGTCACGCGTGCCGTGACCGGCAGCCAATCGTGGGGTGCGCTCTCGGGCGCTGCGCGCGCGGAGATCCTCCACCGGGCCGGGGACGCGCTCGAGCGCCGCCGCGCGGACCTCATGGAGGTAGCCGCCTCCGAGGCGGGGAAGACCCTCGACCAGTCAGACCCCGAGATCTCCGAGGCCATCGACTTCGCCCACTACTACGCGGAGCTGGCGCGCGGTCTTGACGACATCGACGGGGCGTCGTTCGTGCCCTCGAAGGTCATCGTCGTGACGCCGCCGTGGAACTTCCCCGTCGCCATCCCGGCAGGTTCGACCCTTGCGGCGCTCGCGGCGGGCGCATCCGTCATCATTAAGCCGGCGCGGCCGGCGGCGCGCTGCGGCGCGGTCATGGTCGAGGCGCTCTGGGAGGCCGGCGTGCCGCGCGAGGTGCTGCAGTACGTGCAGTTCTCGAATCGGGAGCTGGGCAGTGAGCTCATCAAGAACCCCTCGGTCGACCGAGTCATCCTGACGGGCGGGATCGAGACGGCGGAGCTGTTCCGCTCGTTCCGCCCCGAGCTGCCGTTGCTTGCGGAGACGAGCGGCAAGAACGCCATCATCGTCACACCGAGCGCCGACTACGACCTCGCGGCGAAGGATGTCGTCGCGTCGGCCTTCGGGCACGCCGGACAGAAGTGCTCCGCGTCGTCGCTCGTGGTGCTCGTCGGGCAGGCGCAGCGCTCGCGTCGCTTCCGCGAGCAGCTCCTCGACGCGGTGCGCTCGCTCACGGTGGGGTACCCGTGGGATGCGGCGTCGCAGATGGGGCCCATCATCACGCCGGCCTCCGGCAAGCTGCTCGACGGGCTCACGAAGCTGGGCGCGGGGGAGCGCTGGGTTGTCGAGCCTCGTCAGCTCGACGAGAGCGGCAAGCTCTGGAGCCCTGGCGTCCGTGTGGGCGTGCAGCGCGGTTCCGAGTTCCACCTGGTCGAGTACTTCGGGCCGATCCTCGGCATCATGACGGCTGAAACGCTCGAGGAAGCCATCGAGATCGTCAACGAGGTCGACTACGGGCTCACCTCGGGCATCCACTCGCTTGACCGTGACGAGGTGTCGCAGTGGCTCGACACGATCCAGGCGGGCAACCTCTACGTGAACCGAGGCATCACGGGGGCCATCGTGCAGCGGCAGCCGTTCGGTGGCTGGAAGAAGTCGGTGGTCGGATGCACGACGAAGGCCGGAGGGCCGAATTACCTGGTCGGTCTTGGCACGTGGGAGCGGTCGGCTGCGGCCGTCTCAGCGCCCGTCGCGCACCAGGCGGCGCAGTCGATCCTCGACGCGGCGAGGGCGGTCGCGAAGGCGCAGCCGGCCGCGCTCACGAGCGACGACGCGGCCGTGCTCGAGCGATCGCTCGGAAGCGACGCGCACGCATGGGCAGAGGAGTTCGGGCGAGATCGCGATGTGCAGTCGCTGTATGCAGAGCGCAACGTGTTCCGCTACCTGACGTTCCCTGGTGAGATCGCCGTGCGCCTCTCCGAGGATGCGCGCGTCGCCGACCTGCTTCGGGTGGTCGCGGCGGGCCTCGTCGCCGGTGCCCGACTTCGGGTCTCGACCGGGGTTGAGCTGCCGTCTTCCGCGAAGGCGGCTCTCGCCGGGGCTGGTGTGCCCATGCGGGCAGAGACGGACGCCGCGTTCCTCGACAGTGCAGGTTCGCTCCGAGCCGGGCGGATGCGCCTGATCGGCGGCGACGCGGTTGCGCTGGCTCGTGCAGTCGAGGGCCGTGTCGATCTCGCGATCTATTCCGGTGCTGTCACGGAATCAGGTCGCGTGGAAATGCTGCCATTCCTGCGCGAGCAGGCGGTATCTATTACGGCGCATAGATTCGGCACGCCGAATGGCCTCACCGAGGGCCTTCTGTCTCGCTGATCGACGCCGACTGAATACCCTTCGATTCGCTCGTCGACTCATCCTCGGTATCCTGGTGGAAAGAGGCAGCGGGTTGTTTTCGGGGGTATTCAGTGCTGGGGAGTTCGAAGCAGGATCTCAGCGCGTGGATCGCGAGGATCGCGCACACGGGGGAGTCGTTCGCTTATTTCTCCGCGGATGAGTTGGCACCAGGGACGTTCGAGCAATTCCACGGGGAATTGGGTCTGGCGGAATTCAACGGCCAAGCGAACTCTGCAAGTGCTGCGGTTGCCGCTGATTTTCACGCGTACACGCTGAGCACCTGCGTGGGCTCCGTGCGGCTCTTCGGCACGCTCCGCACAAGCTCTGGCGCCGATCGAGAGCGCGAGGACTCTCACCGCGATTCGCGGGAGAGACTCGTCGCGATCGGGGTGCTTCGGGGCTCTCTGAAGTTCCGCGACGGAAAGCAGTCGGGTGTGCTGAGCCCCGGGGAAATTCTGGTCGTGAACTCAACGCATTCGCTGGCCACGGCAGGTATCGGTGTGGTCGAGACACTCGGCATGGCTGTCCCCATCGACGACATCGCCCATGACGCGCGGTTCTCGGTCGCCGATTGGCCCGCCCGGCTCCCCGAGACCGCACTCACGGCGGCGTTCCTCGCGTTCATCGGCCGGTACCTGGTCGAGACGACGACAACTGCCAGGGGAGGACAGCGCATTCCGGTCAGCGCGGAACCGGTGCTGTACGACCTGCTGCGCGCCGCACTCATGCAGATCGCGCCCCCGACGATGACGCCGGCCCAGCAGTCGCTGCACCTGAAGGCGGCGGTCCACGACCTCATCGAGAAGTACCACGTCCTCCGTGGGTTCGACGCGGACAGCATCGCACGCGCCCTGCACATCAGCAGGCGAAAGCTGTACCGCGACCTCGCCGATGGAAGCGACGGCGTCGCTGGGCTCATCGCGGCGAGGAGGGTGCAGACGGCGGCCGCGCTCCTGGTCGAGCAACCGCGGCTGTCGCTGAGTGAGGTGTCTGCTGCTGCTGGGTTCGGCGACGGGACGACGATGCGTCGACATTTCCTGACGCGACTCGGCATGACACCGGCTGACTACCGCAAAGATCGCTCCTGAACGCGTAGCCTCATCCGTGCGGCTCTTGCGCGCGCGGTGATCCTGCCGCAGAGCGTAGCGAGCAGCGCAGCTCGCTTCCCCGCCGCAGACAGAAGGACTCCAAGTGGCCTCTTCGATTCACCGCCCAGCACTTGTCACCGCGAAGATCGGATTCGGTCTGCTCGCCTTCTCCTCGATCGTGTCTGAAATCGCGACGGTCGTAGAGCGCGGCACGTGGGTACCTGATCAGTTCTTCGCGTACTTCACGATCGAGACCAATATCCTCGTGGTCCTTTCCCTGCTGATCAGCGCTGTCGCTACGGCTGCGAACGCGCAGGGCGCGCGAATCAATGCATTCCGTGCGGCCGTTGCCGTCTACATCCTGATCGTCGGCATCGGGTTCGCCGTACTGCTTTCCGGCCTCACGGATGTGGCCTTCACAGCGGTGCCATGGAACAACATCGTGCTCCACTACGTCATGCCGGTTGTCATGCTGTTCGATATCCTGATCGACCGGCCGAAGAAGCGCATCAGATTCGGCACGGCGCTCATCTGGCTCATCTTCCCCGCCGGATACGCGGCGCTCTCGATCGTGCGAGGGAACGCCGACGGCTGGTACCCGTACCCGTTCCTGAACCCGACGAACCAGGGCTACGGCCCGGTCGTGATCACGATCATCGGGCTCGTCGTCCTCGGGGTCGCCCTCACGTGGCTCGTGACGCTGCTCTCGCGCTGGTCAGCCAAGTCGCGATAGACTCCTGACGGCCGCGACTGGCGTTCAGGTGGGTCACCACCGGGGAGCGGCTCTTCGGGTTTTCGAGCCGTTCGCCTGGGCTCGCCGGTTCACGACCACATGTTCGCCGTGCCATCCGGTTTCCTGAAGGAGTCTTCGTGACCGATACGTTCAACGCCCCACTGAGTGAAGTAGACCCCGAGATCGCCGCGGTCCTCGAGCAGGAGCTCGACCGCCAGCGCTCCACGCTCGAGATGATCGCCAGCGAGAACTTCGTCCCGCGCGCCGTCCTCGAAGCGACCGGCAGCGTCCTCACCAACAAGTACGCCGAGGGCTACCCGGGGCGTCGCTACTACGGCGGATGCGAAGTCGTCGACATCGCGGAAAACCTCGCCATCGAGCGCGCGAAGTCGTTGTTCGGCGCCGGGTTCGCGAACGTCCAGCCGCACTCGGGTGCCACGGCCAACGCCGCTGTCATGCACGCCCTCGCGCGTCCCGGCGACACGCTGCTCGGCCTCTCGCTCGACCACGGCGGACACCTGACGCACGGCATGAAGATCAACTTCTCCGGCCGCCTCTACAACATCGTCGCCTACGGCGTCGACGCCGAGACCTCGCAGATCGACATGGAGCAGGTTCGCGAGCTCGCGCTCGAGCACAAGCCCAAGGTCATCGTCGCCGGATGGTCCGCGTACCCGCGTCAGCTCGACTTCGCGAAGTTCCGAGAGATCGCAGACGAGGTGGGGGCCTACCTGTGGGTCGACATGGCGCACTTCGCCGGCCTCGTGGCCGCGGGTCTCCACCCCAACCCCGTGCAGTACGCGCACGTCACTTCCAGCACGGTCCACAAGACCATCGGCGGCCCGCGATCCGGTTTCATCCTCACGAACGACGCCGACCTGGCGAAGAAGATCAACACGGCAGTCTTCCCCGGCCAGCAGGGTGGCCCGCTCATGCACGTCATCGCCGGTAAGGCGACGGCGTTCAAGCTCGCCGCGAGCGACGACTTCAAGGACCGCCAGGAGCGCACGCTGCGCGGCGCGAAGATCGTGGCCGACCGCCTCCAGCAGGCAGACGTCGCCGGTGCCGGCATCTCGGTCCGCTCCGGCGGAACCGACGTGCACCTCATCCTCGTCGACCTGCGCAACGCCGAGATCGACGGCAAGCAGGCAGAGGATCTCCTCCACGAGGTGGGCGTCACCGTCAACCGCAACGCGGTGCCCAACGACCCCCGCCCGCCGCTCGTCACCTCTGGTCTGCGCATCGGCACGCCGGCGCTCGCGACGCGTGGCTTCGGCGACGCCGAGTTCACGGAGGTCGCCGACGTCATCGCCCTCGCGCTGCTCCCTGACGCTGACGTGCCGGCCCTCCGTGCCCGCACGAAGGCGCTCGCCGACGCCTTCCCGCTCTACCCGGGCCTCGGCGAAGCATGACGGCTGCCGCACTCGACGGCAAGAAGGCCGCCGCTGAGATCAAAGCCGAGCTTCGTGAGCGCGTAGCCGCGCTCGCGGAGCGAGGTGTCGTGCCTGGACTGGGCACGATCCTCGTCGGCGAGGACCCCGGCTCCAAGTGGTACGTCGCGGGCAAGCACCGTGACTGCGCCGAGGTCGGCATCGAGTCGATTCGCGTCGACCTGCCGACGGAGACCACGCAGGAGGAGCTCGAGGCGGAGATCGATCGCCTCAACGCCGATCCAGCGTGCACCGGGTACATCGTGCAGCTGCCTTTGCCGAAGCACATCGACCAGGACCGCGTGATCGAGCGCATCGACCCGTCGAAGGATGCGGATGGATTGCATCCGACCAACCTCGGTCGCCTCGTGCTCAACGCCAACGATCCGATCGTGACGCCGCTCCCGTGCACGCCTCGCGGCGTGATCGAACTGCTGCGTCGCAACGACATCTCCCTGAACGGCAAGCACGTGCTCGTCATCGGGCGTGGTGTGACGGTCGGTCGCTCCATCGGGCCGCTCCTGACTCGCCGCGAGAACAACGCGACGGTCACGCTCACGCACACGGGCACGCCGGACATCGGCGTGCTTGCGCGGGAGGCTGACGTCATCGTGTCCGCTGCCGGTGTTGCCGGCATCGTGCGTCCGGAGTGGGTCAAGCCCGGCGCCGCAGTGCTCGACGTCGGCGTGAGCCGCGTCGAGGACCCGGAGACGGGCAAGTCGAAGGTCGCGGGCGATGTCGACCCTGGTGTCTGGGATGTTGCCGCCTGGGTGTCGCCGAACCCCGGTGGCGTTGGCCCCATGACGCGCGCGCTGCTCCTCGAGAACGTGGTCGAGCAGGCCGAGCGTCAGAACCCGGCGGTCTAGCGCCGCACTCACGGCGAAGGGCCCGAACAGTTCGATGAACTGCTCGGGCCCTTCGTTGTTGCTCCCGGATCCGCGATGCGTGTATGCGGTGCTGCAGCTCTGTGCCCCCTAGGTCGAGGGCGGTGTTGTGGCCGTCAAGATCGAGTTTTGACGACCACATCACAAGACCGCACTCGCTGGGGCGTGCACGTTCGTGAGCGGAGCTGGGGGCGCGACGCCGCGTCCTTCGCTCGCTACGCCTGTGGCCGGCGCTTTCGTATCGCGGTGATGCCGAGCACTGCCGCGCCTCCCGCGAGAAGCGTGATTGCCAGCGTCACGAGCCAGGATGCCTCGGCAGCGCCGGTCTGGGCGAGGACGGGCGTACCGCCCGCTTCAGCAGTCGACGTCGGTTGCACCACGGGTGGGACAGCGGATGCTGTGGGCGCGAGCGTCGTTCCCGGTGTCGGCTCCGCGGTTGGTTCTGCAGTGGGCTCGACGGTCGGTGGGGCCGTCGTCTCGACCGGCGGAGTGGTCGGGGTGGGCGTGGGCAGGTTGATGGACAGCTCGGGCGTCGTCGAAGGCGCGACTCGGTGCAGCGTCGCCTGCTCGTAGTCGTACGACATGGCGAGGAGGGCAGCGTCCTGGCTGCGTGGTGCGGCGAGTTCCAGCCCGACGGCTGCTCCTGTGGAGGTGAACCCGGCAGGCAGGGAGACGGTCGGGATGCCCGTGTTGGCGCCGAGGTCGCAGAACGTCGTGCCTGCCCAGTCCGGGGTGGCCGAGGTCGCGCTTGTCGGCATCGCGAGGGCGTCGAGGTCATTGTCGATGAAGAACTGGTCCATGGCGGCCTTGCCCGCGTCCTGCTCGGCCACGGCAGCGTCATACGCGGTGTTGGGGATGTCCTCGTTGCTGAGGAAGTAGTCGATGTCGTCTTGGGTCATCGACGACTTCCCGTCTGCGATGACGTCGGCGAACGTCAGCTCATCGGGATCACCGGTGAGAGCGGCGAGTCCTTCTGGCCAGGTAGCCGCGGTGTTCGCGAAGAACGAGTCGATGCTTGGGCGCATGTCGATCCAGCCGCCGCTCTTGAGCGTGCCAGAGAGGAACTCGCTCGTGAAGGTGGGCACCTCGACGACTTCGGCCCCCTGAGCGCGGAGATCCTCAACCGCCTGGTCGATCAGGGCAGTTGTCTCGTCGAGTCCGGGGCGGTCCGGGTCCTCCTCGTAGTCCCAGCGGATGTAGCCGATGCGTTGCCCTTCGAGCGCGGAGTCGCTGAGGCCCGCGACATACGAGTCAGTGGCCTGCTCGTTCGCGATGACGGTCTGCGGATCGGTGGGGTCGTAGCCGGCGAGCACTTCCAGGAGGAGTGCGGCATCGGTGACCGTCGTGGTCATGGGGCCAGAGACATCCTGCCGCAGCGAGAGCGGCACGATGCCGGTCACGCTCGTGAGGCCCATCGTGGGGCGGTAGCCCACGAGGCTCTGGTGGGCGCTTGGGCCGACGATCGAACCGCAGGAGTCGGTGCCGAGGCCGGCCGGGGCAAAGGCCGCCGCGACCGCGGCACCGGTTCCACCGCTCGAGCCGCTTGCGCTGTTCGCCTGGTTGTACGGGTTGTTGGTGCGCCCGCGCTCGGAGCTCAGCGTGTAGGTGCCGTGCCACGCGAACTCGGAGAGGTTCGTCTTGGCGATGATGATCGCCCCCGCGTCACGCAGTCGCTGCACTGCCGTCGAGTCGAGTTCCGTCTGGTACGTGTGCAGGGACGCGCTGCCGGCGGTGGTCGGCATGTCAAACGTCGCGTAGTTGTCCTTCACGAGGATCGGGACACCGTGCAGCGGGCCACGCAGACTGCCTGCGGCGCGCTCCGCGTCGAGCGTCGCAGCCGTGGTGAGCGCCTCCGGGTTCGCGAGGATCACGGCTGCGAGTCCTGGCTGGTCACCGTAGGGGTCGTCGTACGCCGCGATGCGGTCGAGGTAGCGCTGCGTTAGGTCCACCGAGGTGGTCCTGCCTGCCTCGAGGAGCGCGAGCGCATCCGTGATGCTCAAATTCACCACTTCGGGTGCTGCCGCAAGAGCGACATCGTTGCTGGGGGCGCCGAACGCGGAGGGAGCTGTGATCGCGGCGCTCAGGGCGAGGCCGGAGCAGAGGGCGGTGGCGGCAGTGATCTGGGTGATGCGGCGGAATGCTGGCTTGTGTGGCAACGGAGACCTTTGCGGTGAGGGGACGACGGGGTGCCGTCAGTCTCGGCTGGCCTGGTTTCGCGACTGTTTCAAATGTGTGATGTTCTGCGCACGGGAACGGCCCCGGTGGGATATGCCGCCGGGGGCCGTGCATTCGCGGTGTCGTTCAGTCGCGGGTGGCGACGGTGGTTCTTCAGTCGCGGGTGGCGACCGCATTTCCTCAGTCGCGGGTGGCGACGACTCGGACCAACGAGATGCGGGTCTGCTTCTTCGGGAGCGCCTTGCCCTCGCGCCGGTCGACGTACTCGGTCTCACTCACTCGGAAGGTGCGGCCGGGGCGCAGGGGCGTGTGCAAGTCGGGGAAGACGCCTCGGGCGACCTGCTCCAGCAGCTCGAGCCCCTCTGCTTCGGTGCCGACCGGCTCTGAGTGGCCGAGCTTCGTGCCGACCGCGCTGATGCTCACGGTCTCGGTGATGACGACGTACTGCTCACTCATGTTGAACCTCCACTGCTCGGCCGGGGTGCATCCCGACCCCTTCACGGTATGAGCAGAACGTCTCCCGGCGCTTCGGCCGCGAGACTGAATTGCTGCGGAGCGCCGCCGCTTCGGTCAGTCTTGCGGCTGAGCCTGGCGTTGTGCGTCGAACGAGGCGAGGAGCTGTTCGACGCGCTCGGCGATGATGTCGCTGCCGTACTCGGGGGCGGATGCGATGGTGCCGTCGGCGGCGAGCAGGAGAGCCGCCGGGGTGGCCTCCACGTCGAAGTAGTCGGTCACAGCCTTCGCGCCGAAGTAGGTGGAGGGGAGCGCGCTCGGGTAGCTCTTCTTGATCGAGGCGCGGCTGGAGGACGTGGCGACGATGATCTGCGCGTCGTCGCCGAGTCGCCGCGACCAGTCGCCGATCTGGCTGAGTACGGGGCCGCAGGAGCCGCATCCGACTCTCGCGAAGATGAGGATCGTCGTCTTCTGGGGGACGACCACGAGGTTGTAGAGCAGTTCGGGGGAGCCTTCGCCGGAGACGAGCTCGAGGTTGTGGGGGATCGCGTCGCGTGCGCTCGGGTCGGAGATGAGGTCGGGGCCCTGCTCGATGAGTTCGAAGTCCTGGACCGAGGGGCCGTTGCTGGTCGATGTCGTGGGCGCTGCCGAGGTCTTGACCAGGTTGGCGACGATGCCGATCACGGCGGCGACTGCGACCGCGAGGAGCCACATCCAGTCGGAGGGGGAGAAGAGCGCCAGTTGGATCGGGACTCCGAGCCACATCCAAGGGAGGACGAGCGCGAGGATGGCGGCGAGGGTGAGGCCGGCGTTCCGCCAGATGGTGATCTGGCTGACGGGTTCCGTGCTGAGGGCGCCGAAGCAGTTGCAGTCGACTGCCTGACGCTTGGCGACGCTGCGCGCGACGACGATGAGGTAGGCGGCCATGAGGAGCACGGAGAGGCCTGCGGCGACGAGGTAGGCGGGTCCGCTCAGGAGGAGCAGCGCGGCGCCGAGGATGATCTCGCCGACGGGAAGGGCGACCGCAGTCCAGGGCTTTCGGAGCGCAGCCGGAACGCCGAAGGCTGCGAACGACTGCAGCGTGCGGGTGCGCTGCGGGAGCTTCAGGGCGCCGCTGGCGATGAGCACGCAGGCGACAAGCACGGGGAAGATCACGAAGGTGGGAAGCACGCGTCCATTATCGCCCGTGTGCGGCGAGTCGTCTCGCCGCGCTTGACCGTCGGCTCGGGGCCGTCGAAGATCGACGCATGCGCCTCAATTCTCTCGATGTGGTGCGCGGCTTCGCGATCTTCGCCATGATCATCGCTCACACGGTCGTGTTCCTTGACGACCGTGAACCGCGGATGCTCGAAGTGCTCTTCCAGTTCCTCAACGATGCCGCTTCGCCGCTGTTCGCGTTGGTGATCGGTGTGACTGCCGGCTACCAGCTGCGTGAGGTTTCGCGCTGGGATTCCCGCCGGAAGAGCTTCTTCGCGATCTCTTGGGTGATCAAGGCGATCGTGCTGATCCTCGTTGGCCTGCTCCTGAGCATCAACTTCTCTGGTGTGCTCGTCGTGCTCGACTTCCTCGGCATCATGATGCTCGTGGCGACGCCGTTCTTGTTCCTCCCGGCGGCATGGTCGGCGGGTGCGGCCCTGGTATTCCTGGCGGCAGCACCGCTCGTGAACGAGGCAGCGCGCAATTGGGCGCTCACGTCGGCGTTCTCTCCGACGTCGATGTTCGACCCGACGGCGCTGCTGCTCAACTGGACGGTGCTCGGCTCGGCCTATCGGTTGACGAACCTCCTGCCGATGCTGTTGATCGGGTTCCTGCTGGCCCGGTGGCAGCTCGGAAACCTGCGCCGCACGGGGTGGGTGTTCGGTGGAGGAGCAGCGCTCCTCGGGGTTTCGCTGTTCATGCGCCGCTTGGAGGAGGCGACGACGGGCATCGCCCAGTCCGGCTCGTATGGTGACGAGGCCCGCGACCTGGGGTTGGCGCTGCTCGCCTACGCGGGCATCCAGCTACTGGGTGACTTCTCGGGTGAGCGGATGCGCACCTGGTTCAACCGGCTTACGAGGCCGCTCGCCGACATGGGCACGATGGCGTTCAGCATCTACTGTCTGCACGTGCTGATCTTGACGGCGATCTGGTCGCAGCTGCTGCTCCGCGAGGAGAACTGGCTGGCTGGCCCCGGCCTCGTCTACCGGCAGCCGCAGGGCGTCCTGACGATGGTCGCCATCATAATCGTCTGCATGCTGTTCGCCATCTTCTGGCGTCGGTACCTCGGGGTCGGCCCGCTCGAGCGGATCATCGGGGTGCTGTCGCTCAGGCATCCTCCGGAAACATTGCTTGCAGTTCCTTCCGCTTCGACCAGGCGATCCGAACGAGCTCTTCCAGCACCTCGAGGTTGAGCGACGAGAATCGACCGGCCCAGATGCAGTCCTTGCCGAGCTTGACCTTGCCGAGCTGATCGATGAGGCCTTCCGGTGCCCACATCTGGAGGCCGTAGATCGACATCGATGCCTTGCGTGGCGCGAAGCCGAGGATCATCGCATCGCCCGAGTGGCCGCTCTCGTAGGTGTAGTGGTAGGCGCCGTACCCGATCATCGTCGGCCCCCACACGACGGCTTCCTCGCCCGTGACTCGATCCATGATCTCCTTGAGGACGCGCGCATCCTCTCGCCGACCAGCAGGCTCGGCCTGGTCGATGAGGAGATCGGGTGAGACGTCCGACGGCTTTGTCTTTGTTTCTGCCATGACGAGATTATGGACCCGGCCACCGACAAACCGCTCGCTTCGGGAGGACCGTTCTCGGCTGCGATTCGCGATAGGATCTCCCACGGTCGCCGCACGCCAAGCGACTGTGGGGCCTGTAGCTCAGTTGGCAGAGCATCGGACTTTTAATCCGCGGGTCGTGGGTTCGA